>CAVSUC010000004.1:0-573888 GCA_963731075.1 uncultured Actinomycetota bacterium | reverse complement strand
GTCAGCCCGACCGATGTGATGTCTCAGGACATCGGAGACACCCGAACCCACGGAGACGTGGGTTCGGGTGTTTTTTTGTTTGGGGGTTCTGGGCTGGTAGTCCTTGTCGGGGTTGATGGTCAGCTCGCGTAGTAGCTCGCCGGTGACGGCGTTGACGATGCGAACCTCAAGGTCCTGGATGAGCAGGATGACGTGGGTTCCCTTGTGGGTTCGTCCGATGCCGATGTGGCGGAGTTTCCCGTGGACGCGCAGGGTCACGGTTCCTGATTTGTCGACCCTGTCGTGGCGGACCCTGTCATGGGTCTCGGCGTCTCGGCTGGGTCCGGGCAATGCCTTGGGCATCTCGTTGTAGAGGGCCGCGGGAGTGGCGCGGTGGGGCAGGGATCGGTGCGGCCGGGTGGTGTTGTACTCGGTTCGGAAGCGGTCGAGCAGGGCTTGCAGCTCTGGCAGGGTGCTGGGTTGGTCGGGCTGTTTGTGGAGCCAGTTCTTCAGGGTTTGTTGGAAGCGTTCGACCTTCCCGCAGGTGGTGGGGTGGTTGGGCTTGGAGTTCTTCTGGACGACGTGCCAGTCGTGGAGCTGTTGTTCGAAGCCGTTGCGGCCTCCTTGGCGTCCGATGCCGGCGAGGCGGACGGTGTAGACCATCCCCTCCTTGGCCCGTTGTCGGTCAGGGTGGAGGCGGGGATGCCGTGCTGACCTGCGGTTTCCTTGAAGGTGGCCTTGACGATCGCGGTGGTGATCGCTCGGTGGGCGGAGACGTGCAGGGCGTAGCGGGTGCAGTCGTCGAGCCAGGTGATGATCTCGATTCCCTTGGGAAATCCTGTGGTGTCGGCCAGGGGGTAGTGGGTGAAGTCCGATTGCCAGGTCTCGTTGGGCATCTGTGCCTGGAAGCGGATGTAGGAGGACTTGGGTCGCTTCTTCGGCTCGGGGGTGATCGCGCCGTGGCGGGTCAGGATGCGGTGCACGGTGGCTCGGGACAAGGTGACCTGGTGGCGGTGGCCAAGGTGCCAGACCAGGGTGTCAGGCCCGGCGTCGTGACCGGCCTCGGTGAGCTCCTTGCGTAGTCGCAGGACCAGGTCGACGGTCGCTGGTGGGGTCGCGTTGGGTGAGGTGTTCGGGCGCCGGGAGCGGGGCTCGAGCGCGGTGTCGTCGTCGGCTTCGTGGCGGGCTTTGAGCTTGTAGACCCAGGAGCGGTGGACGCCGTAGCGGTCGGCGACCTGGGCGGGTGTTTGGTGCTCGGTGAACAGGGCGGTGAGGATCAGCCGGGTCTTGGACATGGCCGAGCATCGGGGGCCGGGCGGTGTTTCCGATGTCTTGAGAGATCGTGTCGCCTATGTCGTGAGACAGGTGTCGCCGATGTCCTGAGCCAGCACACTGTCAGCCCGACCGAGAACCGCCTCTGGCCTGCGGAGACGCAGCTCAGAGGCGGTTGCCATGTGAGGCGGAGCTGCCCTCACGCGCAGCGGCCACGCGGATCGCTTGCGAGACTGCGCGCACGGTCGGGCTCGAGCTCTTGCGCGTCAGGACGTAGACGTGCCGTTGGATGTTGCCCTCAGCGATCTCCCGCACGACCACTCCTGGAGCTTCGTGCGCGTGGATGAGCTCAGGTAGAAGAGCAGCGGAACCGGTGGTTCGGACCAGCTCGAGAAGGATCAGGAAGTCGTCGGACGTGTGCCTGGTGCGAGGCTCGAAACCTCCGAGCTGGCGGCACACGCGCAGGTGCATGTGGTGATGGCCGGTGCCCGGTTGACAGGCGCCCCACGGCATCTCGGACAGGTCAGCCAGCTCCACCCGCGTCGAGGATGCGGAAGGATGGTCGGCGGGCAAGATCAACGTGATGTGCTCGTGCAGCAACGTCTCGCGGTGCAGGTCGACGTAGATCGGTCGCGGTTGATCGTCGTACTCGTCGCCGACCACCACGTCGAGCTGCTGGAGACGCAACGCAGGCGCTGCCTGTTCGACCTCGGCTTCCGTGACCTCGACAACGATGTCCGGGTGGTCGGCCGCGAGCATCTTGACGGCTGGCGCCACGATGCGAAGCACCGCCGACTGGAACGCAGCCACGCGCACCACCCCAGCCAGCCTGCCAGCCACGATCTCAGCCAGTTCGGCTTCTGCAGCCTCCACGTCGCGCAGGAGAGCGTCGGCGCGGTCTGCCAGGGCGTGCCCGGCGGCCGTGAGCCTGATGTTGCGGCCCGCCTTCTGGAACAGGGGAGCGCCGACTTCGCGTTCCAGGACGGCCAGCTGTTGCGACACGGCGCTCGTGGAGTAGCCGAGAGCGGCCGCAGCCGCGGATATGGTTCCGCGCGCTCGCACCTCGCGGAGCAGGCGAAGTCTGCGGAGGTCCATCATTGTGAAGATGATACGGACAATGCCGACCGTGTATTCGTGATGGACGCGGCCGATCCCTCACGCTCAGCATGGGGTGCATGGGTCCACTCTTCTGCCTGTGCTCGGCTGCCGGCTTCGGCTTGATGGCCGTCTTCGCCAAGCTCGCGTACGCGGACGGCGTCGATGTCGATGCGCTCCTGATCGTCCGATTCGGTCTTGCGGCTCTTGTGCTGCTCACTGTCTCCGTCGCCACCGGTGCCTTTCGCCGGTTGGATCGACGCACCGTTCTGGCCGGGCTGGGCATGGGGGGATTCGGCTATGCGGCCCAGGCTGGGCTGTACCTCGCGGCCGTGTCTCGCCTGGAGGCCTCGCAGGTTGCGCTGCTGTTCGGCGTCTACCCCGTGCTCGTCATGGTGGCTGCGATCGTGATCGGGCGTGAGCGCGGCTCGAACAGGCGCCTCGTGGCCATGATCATGGCGCTCGGAGGGATCGTCTTCGTGCTCGGCGGAGCGAGCGTCGCTGCCTTCGACGCGGTAGGCGCGGCGCTGTCGTTGGGGTCCGCCGTCGTCTACACCTGCTACATCCTGGTCGGTGATCGTCTCCTCGGCGACGCGCCGCCGATACCGTTGACGGCGTTGATCTGCGTCTCGGCGTTCGTCAGCTGCAGCGCCGTGAGCCTGGCTCGGGGCGGGCCAGACCTCGACATCGGGGCCGCGGGGTGGGGGTGGCTGACCGCGCTCGCGTTGGTCAGCACCGTCGGCGCCGTCCTGCTGTTCTTTGCCGGCATGGCCCGTGTCGGCCCGACCATGGCCGCCCTCCTGTCCACCCTCGAGCCGGTCGTCACGGTGGTCAGCGCCGCGATCGTGTTCCACGAGGGTCTCGGTCGCGCGCAGCTGCTGGGCGGAGCGCTGGTCCTGACAGCAGTGCTGGTGGTCCAGTGGCCGGCACGTCCACAGCTCGCGGATCACGCGAGGCACGACGAGGACAGGCTGGTGGAGGTGGGGCTCGATGCGGGCACCGCGTAGAAGCCGTGGCTCCACTCGCCGGACCTCACGCGCGTCTGATCACAGCCTTCGTCACTAGTGCCCGCGGCACTGGGTACGAGGGACGTGTGATCCCTGATGCCACCGACCACTTCGTGCGCGTTCGCGGCGCGAGCGAGAACAACCTGCGCAACGTCGACGTCGACATCCCCCGGGATGCCATGGTCGCGTTCACCGGGGTCTCCGGCTCGGGGAAGTCGTCCCTGGCCTTCGGGACCCTGTACGCCGAGGCCCAGCGTCGCTACTTCGAGTCCGTGGCGCCCTACGCGCGGCGCCTGCTCCAGCAGGTCGGTGCTCCGCACGTCCAGGAGATCACCGGGCTGCCGCCGGCGGTGGCGCTGCAGCAGCGTCGCGGAGCGGCCAGCACCCGATCGTCGGTCGGAACGATCACCACGCTGTCCAACCTGTTGCGGATTCTCTACTCGCGTGCGGGCGAGTACCCCACCGGGGCTGATCACCTCGCGGCCGAGGCATTTTCGCCCAACACCGTGGCTGGCGCCTGTCCTCACTGCCATGGCTTGGGTGTCGTGCACGACGTCACCGAGGAGCTGCTCGTCCCCGACCCGACGCTGAGCATCCGACAGGGTGCGATCGCCGCCTGGCCGGGCGCCTGGCAGGGTGCCAACCTGCGCAGCATCGTGACGGGTCTGGGGATCGACATCGACCGGCCGTGGCGCCGCCTGAGCAAACGGGACCGCGACTGGCTGCTCTTCACCGATGAGCAGCCGTCCGTGCTCATCAAGCCCGAGCGTGATCGCATCGACTACGGCTACTACGGCAAGTTCTGGAGCGCCCGGAAGCACGTCATGCACGTCCTGGCTGACTCCAAGAGCGAGCGCATGCGCGAACGGGCACTGCGTTTCGTGGAGGACGCACCCTGCCCCGACTGCCACGGCAGCGGGTTGCGGCCGGAGGCACTCGCGGTCACGTTCGCCGGTCGCTCGATCGCCGAGGTCAACGAGCTCCCCTTCGCCGAAGTCGTCGCGGTGCTGCAACCCATGGCCGAGCTCCCGGAGCAGACCAACGAGGTCGCCGTGCGGATCTGCGCCGATCTCGTCGCCCGAGTGAAGGTGCTCCTCGATCTCGGACTGGGCTACCTCAGCCTGGGAAGGAGCTCGACGACGCTGTCGCCGGGTGAGGCGCAGCGCCTTCGGATCGCCACCCAGCTGCGCTCCGGACTGTTCGGTGTGGTCTATGTCCTGGATGAGCCCTCTGCCGGACTGCACCCGGCCGACGCCGAGCCTCTCCTCAACGTGCTGGACAGCCTGAAGGCCTCCGGCAACTCGCTGTTCGTCGTGGAGCACGACCTCGACGTCGTACGACGTGCCGACTGGGTCGTCGACATCGGTCCGGGAGCGGGCGAGGCCGGGGGCCGCGTGCTCTACAGCGGCCCGGTCGCAGGTCTCGAACACGTCGCTGACTCGGCCACCGGTGACTACTTGTTCGGTCGTGCCGCGCGGCTCGAGCACGAGGTGCGCACCCCTCAGGGCTGGGTGAGCCTGTCGGGGGTGTCCCGCCACAACCTGCGTGACGTCTCGGTCGACATCCCGCTGTGCGTGCTGACCGCCGTCACGGGCGTGTCCGGCTCGGGCAAGTCGACCCTCGTCAGCCAGGTGCTCGCCGAGGAGCCGATGGCCCTCGTGTCGTTCGACCGACTGGTGCTCGTCGACCAGCGTCCGATCGGCCGGACGCCGCGGTCGAACCTCGCCACGTACACGGGGATGTTCGACGCCGTACGCAAGCTGTACGCCGCTACCGACGCAGCGCAGGCTCGCGGTTACGGGGCCGGCCGCTTCTCCTTCAACGTCGCCGAGGGGCGGTGCGAGAACTGTCAAGGAGAGGGGTTCGTCGCCGTCGAGCTGCTCTTCCTGCCCGGCACCTACGCGCCGTGCCCGACGTGTCACGGCGAGCGGTACAACGCCGAGACGCTGCAGATCACCTACCGCGACAAGAACATTGCGGAGGTCCTCAGTCTCTCCGTCGACGAAGCGGCCGTGTTCCTCGCGGACGTACCGGCCGCCTCCCGGAGCCTCGAGACGCTGCGCGAGGTCGGCTTGGGCTACCTACGACTGGGGCAGCCGGCGACCGAGCTCAGTGGCGGCGAGGCTCAACGCATCAAGCTCGCCACCGAGCTCCAGCGAGCGCGCCGTGGCCATGCTCTGTACCTGCTTGACGAGCCGACCTCGGGGCTGCACCCCGCGGACACCGCGCTGCTGCTTCGCCAGCTGCATCGCCTCGTCGACGCGGGCAACACCGTGGTCTTCGTCGAGCACGACCTCGATGCGATCGCCACCGCTGACTGGGTGATCGATCTCGGCCCGGGCGGGGGAGACGCGGGCGGCCGGGTGGTCGCGGTCGGCACGCCGGCCGAGGTCGCCACGGTCGAGGGAAGCGCGACCGCGCCGTACCTCGCGCGACGCCTCGACCGCACCTGACCTGACCCGTGGCACGGGGTGGTGCTGGAGTGGTTGCGCTGCCAAGCGCCCACTGACGACATCGGCCAGCGGTTCCCGCGAGACGCCGTCGTTTCGCGAGCTCCGACGACGGGTCCGCACCAGCTAGCGGGACAACGCCGTTCGGGGGTGCGCCCCGGACCAGCTCGCCGCGACGCGGCTCTCCACTCCAACATCACTGAAAGGATGGCCCAGGAAAGACCGCCGACGAGGGTGCGCCCCGGTCGCAGGCGAGCATCGTCGGAGACGCGCCGAGGGACATCGGGAGGTCATGCGGGGTGGCAGCCGTGGCGACCGCCTGCACCAGGGACGGCGGGGTCGGTGTCCCTCGCCGGCGAGGTGGTCTCGATGTGGAGACGTTGGGCCACGGCCTTTCGGTTCGTAGCGTCCAGCGAGGGCGGTGGTTAGCTCGGCGAGGTCGTCGGCTCACGCACTGGCGGCCAGGTGGGGGGACCCGACCGCAGCAATGACCGTCATCAACCGGCATGGTGGCGCCGCCTCAGCGTGAGGAGGAGGAGCACCGCTGAGACAGCCTGCGTCACGGCGACCAGGGCGATGAGCAGGGTGTGGTGCTTGGTGTAGAGGCCCCCGGCCAGGGTGCCGCCGACCAGGGCACCGGCGCCCTGGAACGCGGCGAACATCCCGTAGGCGGTTGCGAGGCGGTGTTGGGGAACCAGATCGGCCACGAGGGCCTTGACCGTCGAGTCCTGGACGCCGGTCACCGCCCCCCACAGCAGCACCCCGGCCACGACCAGGACGAGCGTGTCGTCCAGGGCGAGGGCCGGGACGGCCACGATCGTGACCGGCAGGATGGAGAGGACGGCTGCTCCCCACCGGTCGTAGGCGAATCCGGTGACCAGGGCTGCAACCGCTTCGGCGGCCATGGCGGCGGCGTACAACAGAGGGACCACTGCGGTGGTGACCAGTCCGGCGTCGACGAGGTGGTAGGAGATGACGCCGAACGTCATCAGTCCCAGCGTGCCGAGGGCACAGGAGGTCGCGAACAGGTAGAACGACGCCGGCAGGGGCGCCGGCGCGGTGCGCTCTGGTGCCGGGATCGGTGCGGGTGTCGCGTGGGGGTCGCTCTGCGCGGCATCGACGTGTCGTCTCAGAGTGAGGAGCAGCAGCATGCATGCGGCACCGGGGACCGCGAGCACCGCGAAGGCGGGCCACTGCACGCCGACCAGGGCGATGACGCCGGCTACCAGCAGGGGGCCGGCGAACGCCCCGACCTGGTCCAGCGCCTTGTGGACAGCGAAGCCGCGCCCGCGCCCCATCGAGACCGCGACCCGTGCCAGCAGCGCGGACTTCGAGGGGCTCCGGATGGCCTTGCCGGTCCGCTCGAGCAGGATGAGGGTCGCGGCCAGGGCGAGCCCGGCGCTGCCGACGAACGGGGCCAGCGCCAGGAGAGGGACGCACACGGCCGTCATCGCGTACCCGAGGACGGTCAGCGACCAGTAGCGGCCGCTGCGGTCCGCGAGCCGCCCGGAGAAGAGACGCAGCACCAGTGCCACCGCCTCGCCGGCCCCCGTGATCAGCCCGACCACCAGGGCGGAGGCGCCCAACGACCCCAGGAACGGCCCCGCCACCGACCGCATGCCCTCGTAGACCATGTCGCCGGCCAGGCTCACCATCCCGAACGCGACCACGGTGCGCCAAGGCGTCCAGGCCCTCGGCGCCCGAGGGTTCTGGTTCGTCGCGCGTGCGCTCATCAGTGGTCGTCAGCCTCAGGGTGTGGTGGGCCGTGCTGGCGCAAGGGTACGAAACCTGCTGCGCAGCCATCGGTGTGCACGGTGTAGCAGTGCCCGCGCGCGAAAGAGGTCACCTAGGGGTCCAGGCCGTTGGAAGGCTCGTCCAGACCAGCAGCCGAAGTGTCCGCAGCAGGCTCGCTGCGGGGCCCAGAACGCCGTACACCTCACCAGCTGGCCGCGGCCCCTCCGTACTGCAGGGCCTTGCCGTAGGGCGCCTCCAGAGATCTGCGGTCGTGCCGTTGACGTCGTGCGGACTCGGCACACCGTCACTCGCGCGTCGTTGCCTCCCATGCGTGGTGTGCTCGGTTCACCGCGTCCCACAGCCGCTCGCGCCACGCGGCGGGGTGCTGGTCGAAGCGGAGGTCGAAGGTGTCGGCCAGCACCTGGAACCACTCCGAGGACCGGGTGATCGGCGGGCCGGTGAAGGCGTTCGAGCCCACCCGGGCCAGAACGACTCCTCGGATGACGTCCACCCCGGTCGCGTCGCGTCGCTCGGCCATCGGCACGCACACGAATCCGGAGTCGGGGGAGGTGGAGAGCCACTCGTGCTGGACCAGGAAGTCGGAGCCGTGGGCCGGGCTGGTCGTCCACGTCATGCTGCGAAAACCACCGGAGGGATCATGGAGCAGGGTCCACGTCTGATCGTCGTCACGACGGAGGATCAGGCGGAACGGATCCTGGACGTAGAC
The DNA here is from genome assembly GCA_963731075.1 of uncultured Actinomycetota bacterium. Classification (GTDB taxonomy): domain Bacteria; phylum Actinomycetota; class Actinomycetes; order Propionibacteriales; family Nocardioidaceae; genus Marmoricola. The sequence goes on along the minus strand of CAVSUC010000004.1, from coordinate 565,624 downwards.
CCCGGCAACCAGCGGCAGGGGCTCGTACAGGGCGTCACCGAGACCCGTGTCGACGTACCACCGCCCGCCGGGATTGCCACCTGAGGGCAGGGCAGCGACGGTTAGCACGAGGTGGTTGCCCGCCGCATCCGGAACCGGATCCCCGGCCTGCACGCCCCCCACATGACCCTGCACCTCGTAGCCGAGAGAGCACAGCAACATCCCGAGGGCACCGTTGAGGTGATAGCAGTAGCCGCCTCGGCCGTGCAGGGCGATCCGCTCCGCGGCCAGGACCGGATCCGTCGACCAGTGTTCGCCCGCCGGTATCCACAGGGTCTCGTAGGGCACGCGCTCGGCATGGCGCCGCACGATCATCGCCAAGGCGTCTGCCGATGGTGGGTCGGCGTCCACCCCCAACCGTTGCAGGTAGGCAGCGCTGACCGTCGGATCGAGAGCGTCTCCGGACTCGAACATCGCGCACCCTCGGTCCACGGGGGGCGTGCGCATCGGGCCACTTCGCTGACGGTGGGCGAGCTTTCCTCAGCCCCGGGCTCACGGACAGCAGTTGTCGCACACGCCGAAAGCATTGACTCTATCCCATTTCATTCAAGTGGTCTAGACCGCTTGAATAGCTCGTTTTCACGATGCACACTCTTCCGCGCGGGTCCGCCCGTGACGTGGATCACAAGATCTGCCAATCCATCGACCGTCCGAAGGGACAAGCCATATGAGTGACACTTCCCGGCGCCGATTCATCGGCGCCGCAGGAGCCGGCGTAGCCGCCGTCGGCGTCACAGCACTGGGGGCCGGAGCGGCCTCGGCCGCCCAGACCCGCCTGCACGGCCGGAGCGCGAAAGAGCCCCTGGTCGCCCACGTCGGTGACATCACCTCTGACGAGGTCTCGCTGATGGTCGGCGACCGCGAGGTCGTCGTCCACGACCGCGACCTCGTGACCCGCCTGCTCAACGCGGCAGGTGAGTGACGATGTCCTCACACCGCGAAGCCCCCGAAATCTCCAAGGACCCGGTGGCCGACAACACCGACGTCTACGCCTTCGTGAGCCCGGACCGTCCCCGGTCCGTCACACTCATCGCGAACTTCATCCCGTTCCAGAAGCCGGACGGCGGCCCGAACTTCTACGAGTTCGGCGACGACGTGATCTACAGCATTCACATCTCCAACCGGGGCACCGCCCAGGCTGACATCACCTACGAGTTCCGGTTCCGTACGACGATCCGCAACAAGAAGACGTTCCTCTACAACACCAACCGGATCACGAGCATCGACAGCGCGAACTGGAACCGGCCGCAGTTCTACTCGATCACCAAGGTGGCCGGGGGCAAGTCCACGCTCCTCAAGGACGACATCCCCTGCCCGCCGGTGAACGTCGGTCCGCGCAGCACGCCGAACTACGGTGATCTCGCCGACGCCGCGGTCGCCTACAAGTACGGGCGCTACATCTTCGCGGGGCAGCGCGCTGAGGCGTTCCACGTCGACCTCGGGAGCATCTTCGACCTCGGGACCCTGCGCCCGTTCCAGATGGCACACCTGGTCCCGAGCGCGAACTCGGTCGGGGTTAACGGCACCAAGACCCTGAACGTGAGCACGATCGCGCTCCAGGTGCCGATCGCCGAGGTGACCCGCAACAAGGACGTGCCCACCGACGTGATGTCCCTGAGCAGCGTGATCGGCGTGTGGGCCAGTGCGCGCCGTCAGAAGACCCAGGTCCTCAACCCGAAGACCGGCAAGCGGGACGGCTTCGGGCCCTGGCAGCAGGTCTCTCGCCTCGGGAACCCGCTGTTCAACGAGGTGATCACCCCGATGGCGGAGAAGGACATGTGGAACCTCCACTCGCCGCGCTACGACTCCACCTACGAGAAGTACGTGAACAGCCCGGAGCTCGCGAAGCTGCTGCCCGTGCTCTACCCGAACACGTTCCCGAAGCTGGCGGCGTACGACAAGCCGCGGGCCGACCTGAACGCGATCCTGCTCACCGGCATCCCGGAGGGAGTCATCGACGGCTTCCAGAACTACACCGGGCCGGTCAAGGCGGACATGCTGCGGCTCAACGTGGCCATCCCCCCGACGCAGAACCCGAGGGAGCTGGGCCTGCTCGCGGACCCGCCCGACCCGGCCGGCTTCCCCAACGGGCGCCGTCCGATCGACGACGTGACCACGATCGAGCTGCGGGCCATCGCCGGCCTGACCATCCCGCTGGTCGACGACACCTACACCCCGGACGATGCGGCAGGCGGGATCAAGGACGACTCGAAGCACTTCGAGAACTCCAACAACGGAGCCTTCCTGAGCAGCTTCCCGTATCTCGCCCTTCCCAACGGCGGCTACGAGACCAAGCCCGGGACCTCGAGCGCCTCCGGTTTCGACGGCTCATGACCAGCGCGGAGGCAACGCTCGAGAACCCGTACGCCGGGCAGGGTACGGTCCTGCTCGACATCGGTGGGGACATCGGGGCGCTGGTCGTCGAGATGCCGCGCGAGCTGCTCGGGGTCGAGATCGAGATCCGTCCGGTGGGCTCCGACCTCGCTCGGGACGGGCACCACACCCACCACCCGCACGTGGCCGTGGTCGACCGGCCCGCAGCGGATGGGACGAGAATGCCCTCGCTCGTGTTCGGCGACCTGCGTGAGGGGTCCTACGAGCTCTACGAGAAGGGCGGCGGGCCAGTCCGGCTGACGGCTGAGGTCACGGGCAGCGAGGTCACGCAGCTGACCTGGCCGTCGGCCTGACGCACGGCAGCACATCGGGGTGAGGGCGGACCAGACGCGGTCCGTCCTCACTCCGGCGGTTGCCGTCCGAAATCGACGGCATCGCGGACCGCAGGCGGCAGCGATGCTGCGAGCTCGCCGTCCGGCGTGGATCCCAGCGCGTCGTTCACGGTCGAGAACGCGAGGCGCGCCGCGACGTAGACGGTGATGGCGAAGACCTGCATGTCGTCGAAGCCTGCGTCCCGCAGATCCTGAACGTCGGCGGCCGTCGTGGCGTTGGCGTCACCGGCCACCCGCCGTGCCCACGTCGCGAGTGCTCGCTCACGAGAGTCGAGGCAGCTGTCGTCGCCGCGCAAGACTCCGGCCGCGATCTCCGGCCCCGCCTGTGCGGCGAACTTGCTGCCCCAAGCCATCGCGCAGTAGCTGTCGCGGATCGTCGCAGCAGTGGCGGTGACCAGGATCGCGCGCTGGCGAAAGCTCAGACTGCCGAGCTCGGTCGCTGTCCCGATGAGCCCGAAGAGCGACTCCCACGACTCGGGGTGCCGCCCCCACAGGCGCGAGCCGTTCATGACGTAGCCGAGCTCCTCGAGATCGTCGGCATAGAACGCCTGCACCGAAGGGCTCGGCTCCGGATCCGGCAAGAAGTTGGCTCCGTGGGACACCGGCCGTGGGACCGGCTTACGAGCCAGGTATCCGACCACCTCGATCTCGGCGCGCAACGGAAGTCCCTCTCGCACCCGTTCCCGGGCCACGTCGACGGCGTACCGCTCGAAGGTCTCCTCGCCCACGGACTGGATCGCTTCGTAGGCCGGTCCGCTCGCCGCCAGGGCACGCGCGTACGTCTCGGGATCGGCGAACTCCCAGGCGAAGGGAATCCCCACGCGCTGTACGTCGTCGAAGCCCCAGCGCGACAGCAGCTCTTCACCGGCGCCCGGGCGACCCAAGGACACCATCGCCGCCTGGTTGGCGACCTTGTCGTCGGTGGCGAGCGTGAACGGCTTCAACGCCCAGGCACCGGTCGAAGCCTTGATGTGTCCCCAGACCGTCAGTCCCAGCCGGCCACCGGGGCGGAGGACCCTGCAGGCCTCTGCCACGGCATCCGGCGTGGTTCCCCAGATACCCCGGAAGCTCGTGACGACATCGAAGGATCCGTCCTCCCAGGGCAAGGCATGCATGTCCCCCACCCGAACATCCGCCCCAGGAGAGCGGTCCCGCGCCACGGCCACCAGCCGGTGCGAGGCATCGATGCCGGCGCAGCTGGCGCCGCGAGCGATCGCCAGCTCGACGGCCAACCCGGAACCGCAGGCGACATCCAGCACCCGTACGCCGGGTCCGACGCCGAGGCGCTGATGGAGCGCGACGTACTCCCGGCAGTTTCCTGGCTCCGCCAGCGCCGCGAACTCTGCGGCGTGCCGCCCCCAGCCTTCGTCGACGCCCCGCCACTGCTCCACCGGGACCTCAGTCATCGTTCCTCCTCGTCTTCTCAGTAGCTGAAGGTGACGACCTGCTCGTCCCCGATCCACTCCCAGAGCTGCACCGTCCCGCCGAGCTCGGCGTTGGTGGCCACCTCGGCCGCGTCGAGCTGGCGCGAGTTGAAGCAGAGCGGACAGACCAGGAAGCGGCCGCCTGCGTCGAGGTAGCGCTGCACCAGGTCCTGCAGGGTGGGGCAGCCGTCGCAGGCGACCCCGATCGCGTAGCCGGGCAGCACCAACCGGACGGCCTCCTTGGTCAGGAACATCACGGTCGCGCGCCCACCCTCGGCGGCACCGACAGCCACGAGCATGGCGACGGTGACCTTCTCGGGATCCTCGAGGCCCGTGGTCAGGCTGATGGCTGCTCGGTTGGTCATGACGTTCTCCTGGTGGTTGTCGTGCCCGCTCGCGGATGGGAGCAGGTCGGGACGGCGGAAGACGAGTGGAAGCCGGAGCAGAGCAGGTCCAGGGTGCGGATGACCGTGTTCCCGGTCGTGAAGAGGTGCTGCTCGAGGACGCGCTCTTCGTCCCGCGCGTCCACCGGGTGCATCTTGATCCGCCAGCGCAGGTAGATCCGGGGGCCGACCTGGCCGACCGAGGCGTCGAGGATCTCGAACACGTCGTCGCCTCCGAACCAGCGTCTGAATTGCTCGACGGCCTGTTCGGCGCCGATGACCTCCATCGGTCCGCGCGGCAGCAGGCAGCGGAACAGCACGTCAGGGGCCAGGCACGACGCCATCAGCTCGAAATCACGGTTGCTGAGGCCGTCGAGAAGAGCTCCCGCGACGCTCCAAGCCTGAGGTGGTGAGGGAGTGGCGGTGTCCATGCCCTGATGAAACGGGCGCGGGCACTCACCTCACATCGGCAGGATGACCGATCTTCGCGCGAGTCCCCGTGGCATCCACGAGACCGTGCTGGAGCGCGAACATCGCTGCCGCCCCGCGGCCTGTCACTCCGGTCTTCGTGAAGATGTGCTCGATATGGGTCGCAACGGTCCGCGACGACACGGTGAGCCGGGCGGCGATCTCCTTGTTCGGAAGGCCACGGACGAGGAGCTCCAGGACCTCCAGCTCGCGCGCCGTGAGACCGGCCACCTGCCGGACGCGGCGACGAACCTTGTGCCCGGCCGCTTCCAGCACGGCGTGCACGGCGACGCCGTCGAGTCTGCCGCCGTCGACCTCGGCCGCGCAGGCATCGGCGCGCGCTCCCTCGTCGAGCGCGTCCCGGCCGGGACGGTCCTCGGCGAGGGTCTGGTAGTAGTCGGCCGCAGCCAGGACCCGCGCGGGCACCGGGACCGCGGCACCGGAGAGACCGCGCGGGTATCCGCTGCCGTCCATCCGCTCGTGGCACATGCCGGCAACGACGCCGAGACGGGCGAGCTCAGGTTGTCGGGACAGGGTTCGCTCGGTCAGGTAAGGGACCGTGCGGAGCCGTTCGGCCTCGGAGGACGAGTACGGCGGCGGCTTGTTCCAGATGCCGGTGGAGACGCCGGCAGCACCGAGGCGGTGGACGAGCGCGGCGCGTCGTACGAGGATCACGTCCTCCGGTGGCAGACCGGCTGCTGCGGCCGCCCGAGCCGCCACGTCGGAGACTGCACGTGAGTGGCCCAGGTACCAGGGCGACTTCAGGTCCGCGTAGTCAGCCAGGATCTCGAGCGCCGACTCCAGCTCGGCGTCGTCCAGCGTCCGGTCCAGAGGACCGCAGCCGTCGATCACCAGCGTCCACGCATCCACGGTGTCGAGATCGCCGAGAACCTCCTCGCTGTGCGCGACGAGAAGATCCACCAGCTCCGGGTCGAACTCGGTCCCACGCCGCGACAGCAGCATCTCCACGGCGGACGCCTGACCGCCGAGCCGGTGGAAGACCTCGGTGTCATCGGCAATCTGCGCGATCCGCATCGCTCGTTCGATCTGGTCCCCGCGAAGGGTGCCCGGCACGCCTTTGCCGTCCCAGCGCTCGAAGGCCTGGGGAAGGCCCCGGCGGACCCGTTCGTCGAGGCCGAGGCGCTCGGCGATGTTCCCGGTGGTCTGACAGTGGGTGACGAACCCGTTGACGGCGTCACGGAACCCACCGCCGAGGAATCGACCGAGGACCGTCATCCGGCGTACCGGCCCGGACCCAGCGCCCACGTGGCTGATCATCATCCGCATCATCGGCAGCCCTACCTTGTCGACCTGGTAGCTGTCACCACGGATCTGCCGGTCGTCCCCGAACCAGTGCGCCAGCTCGTGCGAGTCGGCGATGCACCCGACCCATGCCAGCAGCGAGACGTAGAAGGTCGTCGCCTGCTCGTCCTCGTCGAGGCCGGCCAGCTCAGCCAGCCGACTTCCGATCACGGTCTGTCGCAGCACGTGCTCCTCCGGCAGTCCCAGCCCGAGGTCGGTCGCCAGCGAGAGGGACGCGATCATCTCCGCCAGGTTCACCGGCGCGGCCACTCCCATCGCGGCAGCCTAGCCGTCCGAGCTCGTGGCATCACGATTAGCAGGCCCTGGAATGGGGAACTCGAAGCGCATGCTGGGTGCACTGGTCTGGGGTTCCGTGGCGGCTGTCTCGCTGACCGTCGGGGCGCTGCTCGCCCTGGCCCGTGACTGGCGCGCGGGGGCGATCGGGGCAGTGCTGGCCTTCGGTGCCGGAGCGCTCGTCTCCAGCGTTGCCTTCGAGCTCGCGGAGGAGGGGCTGCGCGTGGGGGGACCGGCGTCAGTGGCCCTGGGTCTGGCTCTCGGAGCCGTTGCCTTCTTCGGTGCTGATCGGGCCGTGAACCGGATGGGCGGTCGCTCCGGCGGTGGCTCCGCCGGCATCCCGCTGGCGTTGGGCTCCCTCCTCGACGGGATACCGGAGCAGGCGGTTCTCGGCATCGGCCTGGCCACGGGCAAGGGGGTCAGCATCGCCCTGCTGGTCGCGATCTTCATCTCCAACCTTCCGGAGGCCATCGGGTCGGCGAGCGACATGACCCACTCCGGAAAGTCCCGTCGAGACGTGATCACGCTGTGGGTGGGGGTCAGCGTGGTGTGCGCGATAGCCACTGTCGTCGGCTACCTGATCGCCCAGCTGGTGGGGGGTCAGGTGAAAGCCGCGGTCGACGGCTTCGCGGCGGGTGCCCTGCTGGTGATGTTGACAGACTCGATGATCCCGGAGGCCAAGGAGAAGGTCGGCAACGGGGCCGGGCTGGTCACCGTCCTGGGATTCGCGGTCGCTGCCGGGATATCCAACCTGACCTGACTCGCCTGCGCGCGACCACGCCGACGCCGCCCTAGCCCCTGACCTGATCACTCCAGACCGCCTTGGCGCCCGAGTCGCCCACTCGGTAGACCTGGACCCCGCTCGCAGCGGCGGCGACCACGGACAGCACCGCGACGCCGAGGATCAGGCCGTGGCCCGGCGTACGTCGTGAGGAACGGGTCGGGCTGTCGGTGTCCCGGCCGGAGCGGTCGCGGGCACGCTGGAGGAGCACCAGCGCGGTGACGAGAACCAGCAGGGGGACTGCGAACCAGATGAGCTGGTCGCCGAGCTGGGCGTGCCTCCCGGGATCGCCGACCCGCTTCTCGAGCGCCTCGCCACTCGAGGTGGCCACCGGCACCAGGACCGTGGCGACGAGCGCGACCACCACGACGAGTGGTCCGTAGCGGGTCCGCCAGCGGGGGACCACAGAGATCGCGATCGTGCCCACGATGGCCAGTGGCAGGAGCACCACGACGGCGTGGACCACGAGGGGATGGACAGGGATTCCGTTGATCAGGTCGAACATGATGCCTTTCCGAGGTCGTGAGGGCTCGCCGGTGGCGCTCCCCGGTCGTGGGGCCGTGCGCGGTGGGGTCAGTCGCGGCCGTAGTCGTCATGGAGACGGACGATGTCGTCCTCGCCGGTGTAGGAGCCCAGCTGCACCTCGACGATGATCAGGGGCTCGGACTGGTCGTTCGCCATCCGATGGCTCGAGCCCCGTGGAACGAACACGTGCGCCCCGGCCTCCGCGCGCAGCACCCGTCCGCCGACCGTGCACGTGGCGACGCCCGCGACCACCAGCCAGTGCTCGGCTCGGTGGGCGTGCGTCTGGAGCGAGAGCCGGGAGTGGGGCTGCACGGTGATCCGCTTGACCTTGAAACCGTGGCCGGTGTCCAGCACCTCCCACGAGCCCCAGGGACGGTCTGCGTGGTCGGAGGCTGACGCGGAGCCGGGAATCGGGACGGCGGTGGCGGTCGCGCTCATGGTGTCTCTCCTCGTGTCGACCTCGAGCATCACGCAGCCTGCCTGTCGAATACCTGACTGGACCGCTCAGGCGTCGCGGCGTCGAAGCGTCACCGAGGCGACGACCAGGCCGACGACGACCCAGGCGACCATCACGCCCAGCCCGACCCAGGGGGAGAGAGCGTTCGGTGCACGCAGGTTCGTCGAGAAGCTGGCTCCTGCGCCGGTGGGGAGGTAGGCCGCGATGTGCGTGCCCCAGGTGGGCAGGACGAGCTCGCAGAGAACCGGCAGGATCAGGATGAGCCCGACCACGGCCACCAGCGCGCCAGGGGTGCTGCGCACGATCCAGGCCAAAGCACTGCCGAGAAGGCCGACCAGGGTGAGGTAGATCCCCGTGCCGAGGACCACTCGCAGGGTGCTGCCATCGGTGAGGGAGTACGTCGGCCGGTAGCCGGAGAGGAACGCCTGCGCCACCAGGAAGGCCGCGACCGAGGCAGCAAGCATGGCGAGGCCGACCACGACGGTGAAGACGATGGCCTTGGCCACCAGCACGGGCCGGCGTCGGGGCACGGCGGCGAGTGTGGCCCTGATCATTCCCGAGCTGTACTCACCGCTGACCACGAGGACGCCGAGGGTGGCCATCAGCAGCTGCCCCAGGTAGTAGCCCTGCAACGGGCCGGAGGCCACGACGTCCTCAGGGTCCAGGCCGGCGGGGTTGCGCGTGTTGTGGGCGATGATCGCGCCGAAGAGCACCATGCCGATCATCGCGGCCGCGAGCACGATCAGGGTCGAGCGCAGGGTGCGGAACTTCAGCCACTCCGAGGCGATGACGCGGCCCAGGGTGACGGGGCGGTCGACGCGGCCGGTCACGGGCGCAGCGGTCCTGCTGGTCATGCCACCTCCTGGAAGTCGAGGTTCTCGCGGGTCAGGGCCAGGTAGGCGTCCTCGAGCGAACCGGCCTGCGGCGAGAGCTCCCACAAGGTGATGCCGGCGCTGGCGGCCAGGGTGCCGACCTCCTGGCTGGTGGCGCCCTGGACGGTGATCGTCTCCGGTCCGGTGGGGGTGACCGTGGCCTGTGCGCGACGCAGGTGCTCGGTCAGACGGTCCGCGTCCGGGCTGCGCACCTGCACCGCCTCGACGGATGCCTCGCGGATGAAGTCGGCCATCGGCTGGTCGCGCAGCAGCTTGCCCTTGCCGACCACGATCACGTGGTCGGCGGTGACGGCCATCTCGCTCATCAGGTGCGAGGACAGGAACACGGTGCGGCCCTCCTCGGCCAGGTCGGTGAGCAACGAGCGGATCCAGCGGATGCCGTCGAGGTCGAGGCCGTTGACCGGTTCGTCGAGGATCAGGGTGTGCGGGTCACCGAGCAGGGCGGCGGCGACGCCCAGCCGTTGGCCCATGCCCAGGGAGAACCCTCCGACCCGTTGGTCGGCCACGTCGCCGAGCCCGACCATGCCGATGACCTGCTCCACGCGGGCGCGGCCGATGCCGCAGGTGGAGGCCAGGACCCTCAGGTGGTTGCGGGCGCTGCGACCGGTGTGGACGGCCCGGGCCTCGAGCAGGGCCCCCACCTCGTGCAGCGGGGCGGCGTGCTCGGCGTACGGCTTGCCGTTGACCAGCACGGCACCAGACGTGGGACGGTCCAGCCCCAGCATCATCCGCATGGTGGTCGACTTCCCGGCCCCGTTGGGCCCCAGGAACCCGGTGACGACCCCGGGGCGGACGGTGAAGGAGAGTGAGTCGACGGCCAGCTTCTCGCCGTAGGTCTTGGTCAGCTCGCGAGCCTCGATCACAGGTGGACCTTTCACAGGGTGGTGCGGCAGGGGACGTCTCGTCGGTGGTGCACCCATGAGGTGCCCACAGATCGACAACTCAGTCGAGGACGGGGTCGGGCTCCTTGACCGGCACCGGTTGGGGGGCGTGCTGCGCGTGGGCGCCCTCGACGTCGGAGTGCGTGAGCGTCACGTAGGCGACCAGGGCGGCGAACAGCAGGAGTCCCAGCCCGGTGACGGTGCCGTCGCCCCAGCCGAGGCCGCCGGCGGCGTGGCTCTTGCCGAGCCAGTCGGCCACGGACGCGCCCAGCGGACGCGTCAGCACGTACGACGCCCAGAACGCGATCGTGGCGTTCAGGCCCGTCCTCCACAGGCCGAACGGCACCAGGATGAGGACCCCGAAGAGCACGATCGACCACGAGAACCCGAGGCCCATCTCGATGGCCGTGGTGTCGCCGAGCGCGGTGCCGAGTCCGAAGGTCAGCAGCACCGTCCCCCAGTAGAAGCGTTCGCGCCGGGCGGTCGTGATCGAGTGCACCGACAGGGTGCCCTCGCTCCGCTGCCACCAGGTGAGCAACCCGCACAGCAGCACGACGTAGATCACCGAGTCGACGGCGTACGGCGTCCCGAGGGCCACGTGCGGACCGTCGGCGATCATCGTGCCGAAGAGCGCCACCATCAGCACGGTGACCCAGTAGCGGACCGGCTGGTACACCTCCGCCCACAGCTGCCACCACAGGGCCACGAAGAAACCGCCGATCCCGACCACCGCGGCCAGCGGGATGCTGACGGTGCCGAGGAAGTCGGCGCCCGCCTCGCCGATGCCGGTGGTGAGCAGCTTGATGATCCAGAAGAGGAGGAAGACCTCGGGGACCTTGGGGGCAGGGAAGACTCGTTGTCGCATGGGTCAGGAACCTAGGTGCTTCTGCCTGATCACTACCTGACTGTCTTCTCGGCGTACGACGATCGCGCGGTGGTCGGAACCCGTGGTGACCAGGGTGACGGCCTGGGCCGGTCCGGGGCCGTGGACGTCGTCGACCTTGCGTCGTGGGCCGAGCGTGCCCTCGTGGTCGGGGCGCCCCTCCCACGCGGAGGTCAGACCGCCGATCCGCAGGCCGTCGAAGTTGGAGTCGCCGGTCGCGTAGACCACGTGTCCCAGGCCCACCTGCTCGCGCACCAGGGCCTCGAGGACGTGCGCCTCGCGGCGGTGCCGGGCCACCAGCATCGGGCGCTCCTCGCGGTACCGGCCCCCGGACTGCACGCCGGACACGAGGTGGTAGTTGACCAGGCACACGGTGCGATCGAGCACGAGGTCGCGGTAGACCGCCACCGTCGCGACGCGTCCCGGCTCCAGGTTCCGCCGGGGCCTCCTCCGGTCGGCGAGGCCGGGACCGCTCAGGAAGCCCGTGCGGCAGCTGACCAGCTCGAAGCGGTCTGCTCGGGCGCCGACGACACAGCCTCCCAGCGCCGGCGCGTTCCAGAGGTAGCCGGTCGACGCAGCGGTCCTGGTGCCCCGCCACCGCAGGCCCAGGTGGGGGACGAGGCGGACGGTGCCGCTGGCGGCGAGGAGGCGGAAGCGCACGGGATACCACTCCTGGAGCCCGACCAGGTCGGGCTCCAGGGCCAGCACGGCGTGCAGGGCCTGTCGTGCCGACACCGCGTCGAGGGAGTCCTGGATGTTCGCGCTCGCGACGTCGATCTCGTGCCTCCCCATGGACGACTGCAGGTGTCCGTCAGTGTGCGGCACCCTCAGGAGGCACCACGGTGACAGGGATCCCGAAGTGCCCCAACCGGTGCGCGAGGTCCTGGTGCAGTCGTGCCGAGAACCCGTGCGGGGCCACCGCGAGCATGATCTCGTCGATCGGCTCGCTGAACAGGATCTCCTCGATCGCGTCCATCGGGTCGTTGCGCACCGAGACCGAGCCGAGCACCCGGCCACCCGCGGCCAGCTCGAGGGCGAACATCGCCTCGTGCAGGACCTTCTCGGCCTCCGCCGCCTTGTCGTGGCGCTCGGGGTGGAGCAGGTGCAGCTCGGCCCGGGCCGGGTTCGGAACGACGACCCGGAACTGCACGTCGTGGTTCTCGGCACGATGAATCATCGCGGCGATCAGCGCCGGCGCGGGGTCGGCGTGGTCGGTCACGACGAGGATGCGGGTGGCACGGTCTTGCTCCATGGTGGGTCCTTTCGTCGTGCGGGTGTCCGCTCGGCCAGGTGACCGAGCTCAGTGCTGCGGCTGGTCGCGGCGAGCTCGGTCCGGTCCTTCTGCGTGACGGTCAGGTAGATCACCGTGGCCAGGATCGTGCCGAGGAACAGCACGCTGGTGCCGAGGGTGCCGAGCCCGAGACCGCCGTCGGCGTGGGGGGAGCCGAGGAAGTCGCCGATGTTGGCACCAAGGGGTCGGGTCAGGATGTAGGCGAGCCAGAAGCAGAGCACGGGACCGGCGCCGGCCTTCCAGGCCACGAGGACCGCGAGGATCAGGCCGAGGGGCAGCAGGACCGCCGCGCCGGGGGACCAGCCGGTCAGCTCGAGGGTCCAGTCACCGGCGGCGGTGCCCAGCGCGAAGGTCACCAGGACGGTCAGCCAGTACCAGGACTCGCGTGGGGTGGTGACGATCGTGTGGATCGACAGCGTGCGCTCCCGGGCGTACCAGATGCCGAACACGCCGGCGAGCAGCAGGGCGAAGACGGTCGTGCTGATCCAGAGCGGTACGCCGCGGGCGTCGGTGAGGTTGTCGGTGAGCAGCGTTCCGACCACGCTGATCAGAACCACCGCGAGCCAGTAGATGCCGGGCACGTAGCGGTTGGCCCGGAACTGTGCCACCAGCACTGCGATCAGGGCCGCGGAGAACACCAGGGTGGTGTTCGTCAGGCCGAACCCCAGGGTCTCGTTGATGTAGTCCGCGAAGCTCTCCCCGACGGTCGTGCACAGGATCTTGATGATCCAGAAGTACACGGTCACCTCGGGGACCTTGTTCAACATCCGGCGGCTGTGGGTCTTCACTGCGTCTGTACTGGTCATGCGGAGAGTCTCGAGGCACCAACCTGCCAAGATCCTGACCGCTCAGCGACGGGGGTCACCAGGCGTCGGACTTCGTGCGAGTCAGCTGGCGGGGGTGCGTGCCCCGAGGGCCGAGACGGTCCTCGTGATCGTCGGAGCGAGGAGCCACACGCCGCAGAGCCACGCGGTGGCGACCAGCCCGGAGGCCAGGACGTCGGTGAGCCAGTGGTAGCCGAGATAGAGGCGGCTCGCGGCCACACCGACGGCGAGCGCGGCGGCCGACCGTCACCAGGGCGACGTGCCCGGCGTACCTCACCGAGGGCCAGAGCAGCCACACCACCAGAGCGAGGAAGACCGCGGAGTTCAGCGTGTGCCCCGACGGGAACGAGTACGTCGTGTCCACGACACCCAGCCGGTCGACCGCACCGGGTCTGGGTCGTCCCACCAGCAGCTTGACGGCCACCGTGAGGAAGGCCGACCCACCCATGGCGGTCGCGAACACGGTCGCGCGGGTGAGCTGATGCCGCGTCAGGAGCGTCAGGAGGACAGCGATCGCCAGGCCGCCCACGACGATCTCGCTGCCCATGAAGGTGAGGATCCGTGCCAGGTGGGTGAGCGCCGGCGTGCGCCACGTGAGGACGTCAGCAGCGGTCACAGGGTCCAGCCGGCTCACCCCGTCGTGCTCGCGAGCGGCATCGGCCAACCCGGCGACGCCCGCCGTCGCCGCGCAGGCGACCAGTGCGAAGGACGTGCGTGGGTCACGCAGCGCAGACGGTCCGCGGCGGGGCAGCACCGCCGAGGCCTCCTCCCGTCGTGACATGCGCCCACGGTAGGCATCCGACGTGGTCCGGGACAGGCGTGGGGGCGGGACAGTCAGGTCCTGGTCAGGTTGGTCGGAGCCTGGTCAGGTGCCGGACAGGTTCCCCGGTCCACCGTGAGGGGGCGACCACCAGGAACACCTGGCCGACCCCCGAAGGACGACCACATGAGCTCCCACTCCACACGTCCACTGCCACCAGGCGCGGAAGGTCACGTCGACATCGTGTCCGGGAGCTTCGGTGCCGGTCACGACGTGGCTGCTGGAGCGATCGCGGAGCAGCTGCACTCCCGTGGCTTCTCGACCCGGACGTGGGACGTGGTCGACCTGATGCCCGGTCATCTGGGCCGGATGCTGCGGTCCGGCTACCTCAAGCAGATCCAGTCAATGCCGGCGACCTGGCGATGGACCCTGAGCGCCATCGAGGGACACGACACCATCATGCGCAGCATCGTGCGGGCCCTCCGGAGCACGGAGGGCGCACTCCTCGACATCGCCGCGGAACACCCCGCCCACTTCGTCTCCACCCATCCGTTCCCGAGCCAGGCTCTGGGGCACCTGCGCGCGAGTGGCCGTACGACGGTGCCGGTCACGACCTACCTGACGGACATGTCGGTGCACCGACTCTGGGTGCACCCCGGTGTCGACACGCATCTGGCGGTCCACGACATCCCGGCACGCCAGGCCCGCAGCCTGGGAGCGGGAGCGACCCGTGTCGTCAACGCCGCGGTCCGCAGCTCGTTCGGAGCCACGAACCGCTCCGAGCTCGGGCAGCGGTCCGCCCGGCGAACCCTCGGCCTGCCACAGGGCCGCGGCGACCTGGCCCTGGTCACGGGCGGCTCCTTCGGTATCGGGCAGCTCTTCGAGTCGGCCTGCGACCTGGCCGCGACCGGCCTGGTCACGCCCGTGGTGCTCTGCGGGACGAACGCCCGCCTGCTCGCCCGGGTCGACCGGCACCCCGCGATGATCGGTCTCGGTTGGGTCGACGACATGCCGCGCGTGCTGGAGGCGGTCGACGTCGTCGTCCAGAACTCCGGAGGCATGACCTCCCTCGAGACGCGCGCCGCTGCGGTCCCGATGGTCACCTACCGGTGCATCGCCGGACACGGGGAGACGAACGCGGCTGCCCTCGACGAGGCCGGGCTGGCGGCGTGGGCCCGCGACCCCGCGCAGCTGCGGCAGTCGTTGCTGCGCGCCCTGCGCACGCGTCCGCTACCGGCCCAGCGGCCGTGGTCCACCACCGACGTGGTGGACACGCTCTTCCCGGCGCCCTCGCTCATCGCATGACCCGCTCCCGTGCGCTGGCCGTGCTGGAGACAGGAGCGGTCGTGGGATCGGCGCTGGCGGTCACCAACGTCCTGCCGTCGATCGGCTGCCTCACCCCGTTGCGGCGGCGCCTCCTGCCGCGCCTGGCAGGCGTCAGTCATCGGCACCACATCGCCCTGACCTTCGACGACGGGCCTGACCGTCGTACGACTCCGCTGTTCCTGGAGCTCCTCGAGGCTCGCGGTGTCACGGCGACGTTCTTCCTGCTGGCGGCGCACGCCGAGCGCGAACCCGGGCTGGTGCGGAAGATGGTGGCCGCGGGGCACGAGCTCGCCGTGCACGGGTGGGAGCACGACTGCCTGGCGCTGCGGGCACCCGGCGGACTGGCTGAGGAGCTGCTGCGGGCCCGTGAGGTCGTCGAGGACGTGAGCGGCTCGGAGGTCCGTTGGTACAGGCCGCCGTACGGCGTGATGACCGGGGAGGGGCTCTACGCCGCTCGCCGGGCCGGCCTCCGGACCGTGCTGTGGTCCTCCTGGGGAGTGGACTGGTCGCGGGACTCCACGCCCTCATCGATCGTGGACACCGTCTCCCGCTCGGTGCGGCCGGGCGGGACCGTGCTGCTGCACGACACCGACCGCACGGCCGCCCCGGGATCCTGGCGGAGGACCCTGGAGGCGACCGCGGTCCTACTGGAGCGCTGGGCCCGTGCAGACGTGCTCGTCGGACCTCTGCGCGAGCACTGGTAGCGGACTGCTGGCCACGGCGGGAGCCGGGCTCGCCGTGAACACGAACCTCTTGTAGGACCAGTAGCGGAACAACGTCCCCAGGGCGAGACCGACGACGTTGGCCGAGATGTTGTCGGCCAGCGGGCTGGTCAGGCCGAGCAGGTCGTGGGAGATCACCAGCGTCGCCACCGAGAGGCCGAGCCCGATCAGGTTGAAGACGACGAACAGGCCGATCTCGCGTCGACGGTCATCGCCGGCCTGGCCCCGCCAGGTGAACAGGCGGTTGCCGAGGTAGGTCACGACCATCGCCAGTGCCACCGCCACGATCCGCGCGTACGACGGATCGACCGTGCCCAGGAAGGAATCGGAACGCAGCAGGTTGAACGAGGTGACGTCGACGACGTACCCGGCGCCGCCGACCGCGAGGAAGGTGGTGACCTCCGGTGAGCTGAGCTTTGCCAACAGCCGGTCAGACCGCGACATCGTGCCGGTCCTCGACGTGCCCGACCGGAGGAGTCGTGGGCTGGTGGGAGAGCTCGCGCCAGCGCCAGGTCAGCACCCGCAGCATCGCCTCGCGGACGATGGCGCTGGTCATCTTCGAGGTCCCGACGGCACGATCCGTGAAGGTGATCGGCACCTCCTCGATGCGCAGCCCGAGACGACTGGCCCGCCAGGTGTTCTCGATCTGGAAGCAGTAGCCGTTCGACTCCGAGTGCACGGCCCCGATGGACTCCAGGGCCTCGCGCCTGAACGCCTTGAAGCCGGCGGTCGCGTCGTGGACAGACAGGCCCAGGACCAGCCGGACGTAGATGTTGCCGCCGCGCGAGATGGCCCGGCGCGACCACGGCCAGTTGTGCACCCCGCCGCCACGCACGTAGCGGGAACCGATGGCCACGTCCGCGTGCTCGAGTGCCGCCAGAAGGGCTGGGACCCGCTCCGGTGGGTGCGAGAGGTCCGCGTCCATCTGGACGATGGCGTCGTAGGGTCCGGCGAGCGCCCAGCCGAACCCCGCGCGGTAGGCAGCGCCGAGGCCGTCCTTCTGGATCCGGCTCAGCAGATGCAGCCGGCGGCGGTACTCGGGGTGAGCGATGACGAGCTTCGCGGTGCCGTCGGGGCTGTTGTCGTCCACCACGAGGACGTCGACGTCCGGAGCCCGATGCAGCAACGTGTCGAGCATGATCGTGATGCCCTCGGCCTCGTTGTAGGTGGGCACGATCACGATGGTCTTCATGGCAGGTCCTTCACGACGACGGTGGAGTTGTGCGCGGTGGATGCGGAGAGCTCGGGTCCGGGCGGGGAGAGGTCGGGCACGGCCCGTTCCAGCCCGCGGCGGAGGTAGATGGTGTGACCGTTGACCCGCGCCACCGGTCGGTAGTGCTCGGCGAGCACGCGCGCGGCGAGGGCACCGTTGCCGTGGAAGCCCCAGGTCCGCACTCCGCGCCAGGTCACGAACCAGGTGGGCGCTCTGGGTCCTGAGAGCAGGGCGCGGAGACCGGCCAGCCTCGGGTCGAGGGTGTGCGCGGGGAGGCTCCACAGGTAGGGGTAGGGGGAGGGCAGACCGGAGGCGCGCGTGACGTCGGCGTGGCCCCAGGTGGTGACGATGGTGTCCTGGGGGCTGGACACCTCGCTGATCGCGTGGCCGACCGACGTACCGGCGGTGGCGTGTGACCCGCTCAGCGTGACCCCGAGGGCGATGACGGCCGCTGCTGCGGTGGCGGCCAGCACGGGGCGGGCAGCAGGTTGCCGGGCGGCGACCAGCAGCCCTGAGAGCACCGCGACGGGCACGACGAGCTGGATCAGGTAGTGGTTCCAGAAGCTGCCGCCCAGGGCGATCGACGCGACGTCGAAGACGAGGGTGACGACCAGCCCCCACACGGCCGTGCTCCGCAGGCGTCGCGAGACGACGGCCTGCGTGGTGACTCCCATGATCACGGCGCCGCCGCTCACCAGCCAGGACACGAGGAGCTGCCACAGCCGCGCGTCGGCCGTGGCGCGGTTGGAGCTGGCCATCACCCGTCCCGCCTCGATGCGGAAGGGGTACATCGCGTCGAAGACCCCGACCAGGGAGGTGCCGTGAGCGACCGTCCACACGCGCCAGCAGCGCCAGGCACGCCAGCGCCCCAGCGGCTGCGGCTGCGATCGAGCTGCGGAGGCGAGGAGTCGTCAGCTCGCCCCGGCGCCACGCCACCAGCGAGGGTGACGCAGGCGAAGACCGCGACGTCGGCCATGTTCTGCTTCACGAGCACTGCGGCGACGGTCGCGGCACCGGCCAGCGCGGCCGCGACCGCGGCACGACGATCGCTGGGCTGGTCGATCGTGGCCAGCACGGCGGCGAGGCCGCCCACCACGAACGGGGCGGCGAGCAGCTCGCCGTTCACCGCCTGCCCACCGAGCAGCGGGGCTGACGCACAGGGCCGCCGCCGTGACCGCGGCCCACACCGCTGCGCGTGCACCGCCGAGGCGACGGGCGACGTACGCCACGCCGAGGACCACCAGCGCCGTGGCCAGGCACCCGATCAGCCGCAGGGGGACCAGACCCCCGAGCTGGGCGGCGATCCGGAAGATGGTGATCAGCAGGGGCGGGCGATCCACCCAGTAGTCGCCGTACAGGGACGAGCCGCCCGCGTGCCACTGCTGGCCGACCAGGAGGAAGCCCGCCTCGTCGCGGCTCGGGTCCGACGCCAGGAACGGCAGCCGGACCAGCACGGCGACGGTCGCGACGACGAGGACAAGGTGTCGCTCGAGGCCGAGCAGCGTCTCCGGGAGCGTGCGCAGACCGGACGACGACGGGGTCGGGGGAGCTGAGATCTCCGGTGGACCCGAGAGCGTGCTGGTCATGGTCCGACAGTGCGGCGATCGACCTGATCAGTACCTGACCACGTGGGAGCACGACGCCGCCGATCACGAGTCCTGGGACCTCGGGTGAGGCAGGATGAATCCGTGACCAGGATCGGGATCTGCGAGGACGACGAGTCCGTACGACGCGTGCTCACCGACGCGTTCCGGATGAACGGCCACGACGTGGTGATCGCGCGCAACGGCCAGGAGGCCCTCCGCAACTTCTCGCTGAGCGCCGGCTCGACGTGCTGGTGATCGACATCGGGCTCCCCGACTCCGACGGTCGCGACGTCTGCCAGGCCCTGCGCGCCGAGGGCCAGCACGCCCCCGTCCTGTTCCTCACGGCGCTGGATGCCGTGCACGACAAGATCGCGGGCTTCCACGCCGGGGGCGACGACTACGTCGCCAAGCCGTTCTCCCTCTCCGAGGTGATGGTGCGCGTCCAGGCGCTGCACAAGCGGACCCGTCCCGCACCGCAAGGAGTCTCCGGGCTGCACCTGGACCCTGACCGCCACGCCGTGCGCTACGCCGAGGCCGAGGTGAAGCTGACCCCGACGGAGTTCCGGTTGCTGGCTTCCATCGCGGCGGAGCCCGGGACCGTCGTACGGCGTCGGGCCGCTGTGGCCGCTGCGTGGCCGGACGGGGCGATGGTCAGCGAGAACACGATCGACTCGTTCATCCGGCGGCTGCGGGTCAAGCTCGAGACCGTCGGCTCGCCGGTGGCCCTGGAGACCGTCCGCGGAGTCGGGTTCGTCCTGCGATGAGGTTCCCGCGGACCGCCCGGATCGGTGGGGGACTTCGCTCCCGCATCATCTGGACGACGGCCGTCGTCTCGGCCCTCGCGATGGGCGCGATGATCGGCGTCGTGGTGCTCGCCCTGAACCGCGCCACCGACAGCAACGTCGACGCGACGCTCAAGGGTCGGTTCCAGACCACGCGATCCGCCCTCGAGATCGCCAAGAACTCGCCGGCGACGGCGTTGGAGACCTCGGTGGACGCGATCGAGGACAGCACCTTTCTCTACGACGACGAGGGAAACCTGATCGAAGGTCCCAAGGCCGGACGACACGTGCGTGCCGTCGCCGACCGGCTCGGTGGGGTGTCGAGGAAGTCGACGACGACCCAGCACGAGCGGGTCTACCTGGCGGCGCCGGTCACGATCCGTGGGGGGCCCAGCCCGGGGCGAGGTGTGCTGGTGGTGTCGGAGAGCCTCGAACCCTACGAGTCGACCCGCACCGAGGTCCTGATCGGGCTCATCACCCTGGGGTTGCTGGTGACGGTGGGAGCGACCGCCATCGCAGCCTGGACGATGTCGCGCACCTTGGCGCCGGTCGAGTCGATGGCCGGCCTGGCCGAGGACTGGAGCGAGCGTGAGCTGGACGCCCGGTTCGACGATCGCGGTTCGGAGAACGAGATCGCGCACCTCGGTCGAACGATGAACGTGTTGCTGGACCGGGTGGCCGGTGCCCTGCGTGGAGAGCAGCGGCTGACCTCCGAGCTGGCCCACGAGCTGCGGACGCCACTGAGCGGGATCCGGGGTGAGGCCGAGCTCGCCCTGATGTCCTCGGCCGATCCCGCCACACGGGAGCGGCTCGAGCGCGTCGTCTCCCTGGTCGACCAGATGAGCACCACCATCACGACCCTGCTGGCGATCGCCCGGGGCGAGGGGACCCAGACCTCCACCCGCACCTCGGTCGACGACGTCATCTCCATGACGCTGGCCAGCACCCCGTCCGGCGACGGGTCGATCGAGGTCGGCGCCGTTGTGCCCTCGAGCACGGTCCTCCTGGTCAACGCCACCACGGAGAGCGCCGTCCGAGCGCTTTCTCCCCTCGTCGAGAACGCGCTGCAGCACGCGTCGTCGTACGTCACGGTCTCGGTGCAGGGGCGTGCCCGAGCGGTGGAGATCACGGTCTCCGACGACGGGCCGGGCCTCTCCCGGGACGGAAGCGATCTCGAGTCCCTGTTCACGGCCGGGGTCCGCGCGGCTGACAGCACCGGCGTGGGGCTGGGCCTCTCACTCGCGCGCCGCGTGGCACGCACTCTCGGCGGCGACGTGTCGATCACCTCGGCGCGAGAGCCCACCAGGTTCACCCTCACCCTGCCTCGGCCCTAGTCCCGCGCCTCAGGAATCGGGCGCACCGTGTGCGGGCACCTCACGTCGGCTCAGGGCGTGGCGGACGAAGAGGTGTCGAGCACAGACAGGACGGCGCGGGCGTACGCGCACTCGGCGTCGGCGTCCTCGTGGCGCTGCTCACCTCCGTCGTGATCGATCACCACGGCGTACCCACCCGGTGCCGTGGCCAGAGCGACGAAGTGACGACCCAACATGGCTCGGAGCTGGTCCTCGCGGG
Source organism: uncultured Actinomycetota bacterium (assembly GCA_963731075.1). Classification (GTDB taxonomy): domain Bacteria; phylum Actinomycetota; class Actinomycetes; order Propionibacteriales; family Nocardioidaceae; genus Marmoricola. The sequence continues at coordinate 544,492 of CAVSUC010000004.1, read as the reverse complement.
GCAACCAGAGCGCCTCGCGGGAGTGGACGATGTCCAGAGCCCACTCCGTGGTCCCGTTGAACTTCAGGATCCGGCCGGAGGGGGAGTCGTCGATCTCGACGACCATGTGGCTCACGACGAAGAGGACGTCGTCGAGGTCGCGGTCCGGGACCATGAACCGGTCGCCGTCCCCCGGGACCCACGGAACCGCGGCGGCCTCGAGGCGGCGCGCGAGGCTGAGGCTGATCATGCACCCAGTGTGCCGTCCGAGCCTGAGGTCGGCTCAGGCTCGGCACGACGTCGCACCCCACAGCAGAAGGCGACGATGTGGGTCAGAACCAGAGCGAGGTCTTCACGGCACCGTCGCGGTAGGTGCACCGAAAACCGGTCGGACTCCAGGACCACGAGTAGGAGACCCCGCCGCCGTGCTCGACCAGGTTCCTGTCGGCCCCGCAGTCGGCGTCCATCCGGGTCCACCCCACCCGGGCGTACGCCGCCGCGGCGATCGCGAGCAGGAGAGCAGCGACCACGGCGCCTCCGACGATCCTCATCGCTGCACGGTAGCGACTGATCATTCGATCGGCAGACGCGGATCGCGGCACGTCTGTGCGTCAGCGACTTTCGTCGTCACCATGAAGCAAGCGCCCAAGTTCTTGCTTCGCGGCCTGATTCAGGTCGGCGTCAAGCCGTCCCCAGGTGCCGCTCCACTCGGAGTTCTTCGGCACTGATGGACACAGCGTCGTCTCGCCCGCGCACCATGAGCCGCTCGCCGTTGCTCAGGTCAGCGATCGCGGTGCATGCCTGGGGCACCTCCGGCGTCATGGCGACGGCGAGACCTCATACATCGAGATGTCCAGGGGGTTGGCCGAGAGCGGGCTCGAGAATGGGTCGCAGACACGGCCGAGCTGACCATGACGTACCTCGATCGAGCCGGTGCACCACTCCTTGTCGAGCGGGTCGAGTAGACCCCAGCTGCTGTCGACCGGCCTTCTGGACGCGACAGCCCGCAGGGTCTGGATACCGACCGTCGCTGGTGACCGAGCAGCGGCACACGTGTGCGGGCATCTCACATGCGCCGGGCCGCGTCGCTCAGCATGCGTCAGCCCGACCCATCAGCGCTGGACCGGGACGATTTCAATTCGCCTGAAATACGACTTTCAGAACATTAGGCTGGGCGAGACCGCGCGGATCGCCAGCCCCCTGCGGCTGGCGGCGTCGGGACGGGGCCCGGACGCACCGCGAGTGTCAGCACGCACGACTGTCTGGGAGGCAGTTCCATGAACCGCAAACTCGTTGCAACGTTGAGCGCGGCGGCGCTCGCCGGCCTGGTCCCGCTCTCGGGGGCGCAGGCCACGAGCAGTGCGCCAAACCTGGTCATCAACCCCGGTTACGACTCAGGCCTGACCAGCTGGAGCAAGGGCAGCAGCAATTCCGCCATGACCGTCGCCTCGAGTGCCGGCAGCAGCGGCAAGGGCCTGAAGGTCACGGCTGTGGGCGACGGCAGGATGGGTGTGAAGCAGACGTTGAGGCAGAAGTCGGCCGCCGGCGCGACGTATGTCGTCACCGCGAGCCTGAAGGCCGGGTCACAGACCAGCACGGTCAATGGCGGCCTGGTCGTGCGAGAGACTCGCTCGAACGGGACCAGGCTCAGCCCCGGCGTGAGCTCCAGAATCAAGCTGATCAGCAGTTCGTTCACCACGATCACCTACCGCTACGTGGCCCAGTACGACGGCTCGGCCCTGACCGTGGTGGCTCGTTCCACCAAAGCCAGCAAGGGCGAGATCCTCGACGTGGACGAGTGGAACGTCACGGTCAGCTAGACGTTGACGTGACGCCCTTCCAGGGCTGCGATGACGGTTTCTCCGCCATCACGCGAACGCCCTGACCGGTAACGACAGTCGAGGACGCGGACGTCGGCCCAAGGGTGGTCTCGACCAGCACGGGCATGGCCTGGTTGCACCGGTCGAACTGTGCTTCCCTCCGGCTGTGGGGGATCTACAGATTTCACGTCGGTCGTGGCTGGCAGCAGGTACGGGGCTGGTCGGGGCCGCGGCTGTCGGTCGCCTCACCGGGCTCTCCGGTTTCCTACCACCGGCCGGCGCGACGGTAGGTGGGCTGCCGACCGTGGCGGAGCTCGCGGACTTGGATGCCGCGATGAACGGCTCGGTGGTGTTGCCGTCGGCATCGAGCTACCTGACCGCCAGCCAGCTCTTCGACCCGATCTACGACACGCAGCGGCCGCTTGCGGTGGTGCAGCCGGCGACTGTGGCCGATGTAGCGACCGCGGTGAAATTCGCGGCGGCGCACACAGCCACGTTCGCGCCCCGCTCCGGGGGTCACTCCTACGTCGGTGCGTCGGGCGGTGACCAGGGAATCCAGCTGGACGTGCGCAGGCTCAACAAGGTGTCGTACAACAGCACGAACCGGACCGTGGTCGTCGGCGCCGGCGCACGGCTGTACAACGTGCATGCGGCGTTGGCGCCGTTCGGGCGGACGCTGGCGACGGGGACGTGCCCGACCGTCGGGGTCTCGGGGCTCACGCTCGGTGGCGGCCTGGGGTTCGAGCACCGCCTGTACGGCCTGACCGCCGATGCACTGCAATCCATCCAGGTCGTACTGGCCAACGGGAGCACGGTTGTTGCATCCGCGACACAGAACTCCGACCTGTTCTGGGCCTGCCGCGGCGGCGGTGGGGGGAACTTCGGCATCGTCACCTCGTTCACCTTTGCGACCAGTCCCGCGTTGCCGATCAGCTACGCGACCCTGACGTGGCCCGACGCCAACCTGGAGGCGGTGGTCGCCGGCTGGCAGGCACGCATCGCGTCGGCACCGGCCACCTGCTGGCCCACGTTGCGCCTCAGGTGCCGCTCGGGGTCGGTCCAGGCGAACATCGACGTGTTCTCCCTGGGGAAGCCGGTGGCGACCGAGGTCAACGCGCTGATCGCGGCGATCGGGCGCAACCCGACGACGCAGACCAGCACGGAGTACACCCACCTTCAGGCCTACCAGCAGTCCGGCGGGTGCACCAACTTCACGAACGCCCAGTGCCAACCGGTCGCCGACGGCGGGAAGATCACCCGCAAGGTCTACCTCTCCGGGAGTGACATCCTGGGCCGCGCGCTGACAACGACCGAGATCTCCGCGATCGCCTCCTACCTGCGAGCTCGAGCGAAGACCAACTCGACCACGACGCTGTACTTCGATCCTTTCGGTGGCGCCCTGGCCAACAAGTCGCCGTCCAGCACGGCGTTCCCGTGGCGGACCGCGAAGGCCTCTGTTCAATGGCGGGTCGACTTCGTCGCCCCGGCGCCGAGCGCGGCGGAGAAGACCTCGACGTACAACTGGATCTCGACCGGGCACACGAAGTTCGGGACCGCCTCGGTCGGGGCCTACATCAACTACCTGGAGCCGTCGAGGGCTCTGTCCTCGTACTACGGCACCAACTACACCCGGCTGCGTCAGCTGCGAACCAAGTTCGACCCCAAGGGCCTGTTCCGGGGCAAGTACGTCATCCCCGCTGCCTGACCGACGACCCAGGCGCGCCGTCGTAGGTTCGAGTGAGGACATCCCGGAGGCATGCGACGCACGCGCCGACCACGCCACCACCCATCGAGGACAGGGGAACGACCATTGATCAACGCACACTCGGAGCAGAGGGCCTGCAGGTGTCCTCGCTCGGCCTCGGCTGCATGGGCGTGAGCCAGTCCTGCGGCCCGCCCCGCCGCGAGACGAGATGATCACCTCCGTCCGCGCTGCGGTGGATCGCGGGGTGACCTTCTTCGACACCGCCGAGGTCTATGGCCCCTTCCACAACGAGGCTGATCAAGGCCGGCAAGGTCCATCACTTCGGGATGTCGGAGGCGGGCGTCGGGACGATCCGGCGCGCGCACACCGTGCAGCCCGTCACGGCCCTGCAGAGCGAGTACTCCCTGTTCTGGCGCGAGCCGGAGGACGAGATCCTGCCCGCGCTCGAGGAGCTCGAGATCGGCTTCGTGCCCTTCAGCCCGCTCGGCCCCGAGGACCTCGCCGAGCCCGGCGAGGCATCCGACAGCGTCAAGGTCCAGGGCGACCGCTACCCCGAGGCCATGCAGAAGATGATCGATCGCTGACGGTCCGGTGCTGACGATCTCGTCCACGGGTGATCGTGCCCCCTACGCACGCAGACGCTCGTAGGACAGGATCAGGGCATGAGCACCAAGAGACGGGTCCCTCCTCAGGACGCGATGTTCCTGTGGACCGAGACGCCCGAGACGATGATGCACGTGGCGTCGCTGATGCCGTTCACGCCACCGGCGGACGCGGGACCGACGTACCTCAGGGACATCCTCGACGAGGCGCGCGAGGCCCGGATCACCTCGCCGTGGAACATGAAGCTGACGCACCCGTTCCTGCTGCGCCACCCGCGGCAGGCCTGGGTCGAGGACGAGAACTTCGACTTCGACTACCACGTACGCCGTTCGGCGCTCGCGAGCCCGGGCGACGAGCGCGAGCTCGGCATCCTGGTCTCGCGACTGCACAGCCATCAGCTCGACTTCACCCGGCCGCCGTGGGAGCTGCACGTCATCGAGGGTCTCGAGGGCGGTCGGTTCGCGCTCTACACCAAGGTGCACCACGCGCTGGTGGACGGCTTCACGGCCGTGAAGATGCTCGGTCGCTCGCTCTCCGAGGACCCGACGAGCCACCATGGGAAGTTCTTCTTCAGCCTCGACCCGCCGAAGCGCTCGCGGCCGCCGAAGCAGTCCGCGTCGCTGGTCCAGGCACTGGGCGACACGGCTACCGGGGTGGCCAAGGGAGCGCTCGGCGCGGTGGGTTCGGCGGCCGGCGTGGCCAGGGCCGTCGCGAAGCTGGAGCTCAGCCGCGGGGAGGAGCACGCGAACCTCAAGGGCGGATGGAGCGCTCCCGACTCGATCCTCAACCAGCGCACGAGCCGCACCCGCCGGTTCGCCACCCAGCAGTTCGACACCTCCCGGTTCAAGGCCATCGCGAGCGCATCGGGCGGCACCCTGAACGACGTGGTGATGGCGGTCTGCGGCGGTGGTCTGCGCACCTACCTCGAGGAGCTCGGCGCGCTGCCGGAGAAGCCGCTGGTGGCCTTCGTGCCGGTGAACATCCGTGAGGGGGGAGACGAGGGAGGCGGCAACAAGGTCGCCGTCCTGATGGCCTCGATGGGCACCCACGTGAAGGACCCGGTGCGTCGGCTGGAGGCGGTGATCGACTCGACCAGCCAGGCCAAGAAGCAGATGGCCGGCCTCGGCCAGCTCCCGGCCCTCGCCTACTCCGGCTACCTGCTCGCGCCCAGCCTCGCCCAGACGATGGCGGCGATCGCCGGGGTGAAGAACCCGTTGCCGACCACCTTCAACCTGGTGCTGTCCAACGTGCCCGGGCCCAAGAAGACGCTGTACCTCCGGGGCTCGCGGCTCGAGGCGGTCTACCCGGTGTCGATCCCCGCTCACGGGATGGCGCTGAACATCACGCTGGAGACCTACGCCGGCACGATGAACTTCGGCTTCATCGGTGACCGGGAGGCAGTGCCACACCTGCAACGCCTCGCCGTCCACACCGGCGACGCACTAACCGCGCTCGAGCGTGGGCTCGGCATCGACACCGGTCCCACCGAGCCCACGAAGAAGAGCCCGGCCAAGAAGACCGCAGCCAAGAAGGCCGCAGCCAAGAAGGCACAGGCCAAGAAGGCACAGGCCAAGAAGGCCCCGGCCAAGAAGGCCGCGGCCAAGAAGGCCGCGGCCAAGAAGGCCGCGGCCAAGAAGGCCCCGGCCAAGAAGGCCCCGGCCAAGAAGGCCCCGGCGAAGAAGGCCCCGGCGAAGAAGGCCCCGGCGAAGAAGGCGGCGGCGAGGAAGAGCACCGGGAGCAGCGGCTCCCGGAGCCCGTCGGTCACCGGCTGAGCAGGAGCACCAGGACGATCGTCACGGCCGCCGAGAGGACGAGCGAGCCGAGACAACCCAGGCGGTTGCTGAAGAGCAGGAACATGACGGTCTCCTTGCGGGATCGGTGAACGAGGTCAGTAGATGGCGGTGCCGGCGCGCGGTGCTCGGGCCAGGCGGTTCGCGACGACCGCCCAGACGTCGGGGTCCCAGCCCATGCCGATGTGTCTCGAGGACACCTCGACGTGCTCGGCCTGGGGAGAGACGCGGTCGATGCACGCCTGCCAGGCGACGATCCCGTCCCGCCGCGTGTACAGCGCGGTCAGCGGGACCTGGATGGGCGACGCGGCATCGAGCCGCCTGGTGAGCTCGTCCGCCGCGTCGCTGCTCTCCGGGCTGTAGGCACGGGCGACGGCGGTGAACCGGGCACCACCCACGACGGGGGTGCCGTAGGTGATCACCTGGCGTACGGCGTCCGGCTGGGCCCGGGCCACCTCGCGCGCGATCACCCCGCCGAGGCTCCAGCCGACCAACGACACCGGCGAGCCGCTGTCGTCGACGAGCTCGAGGACCTGCCGCGTGAGGCGTTCGACGTCGCGGCGGGGGTCGCCGGTGTTGGTCCCGAAGCCCCAGCCGCGGGCGTCGTACCCCAGACCGCGCAGGTAGGCGCGGAGCGGGGCGCCGGAGACCTCCGGTGCCTTCCAGCCCGGGATGTCGATGACCACGTGGCCGTCGCCGCGCGGGGCCGTCAGCAGGCGGGGAGTCGCGGGCACGAGTCGCAGCGCGGCCAGGCCCGACGCGAGCTCGGCCAGTGCCAGCCGGGTCGACGGCGGGCCCGACGGTCGCGCGAGCCCGTGCAGGTCGGTCCGTTCCCGGGCGTGGGAGCGGAGGCCGGACAGCTGGGAGGCCCGGCGCCCGAGCACCCGGGGCAACGAGGTCATCGGTCGCGTTCGGCGTGGGGGCTGCACGTGGTCAAGGGTGCCCGCATCACGGGCGCTGACGCACCACGACCCGTGTGACCTGCGCCGCTCTCGCGCCCGTCCTGAAGCGGCTCGCGACAGCGTGCGCCCCTCACCTCATGTTGTCGCGGAAGACCCGGTGGAAGATCCCGGCGCGCCCGAGCTTGCCCGCGCTCTCGGCGGACACGGTCCCGCCCTCGAGAAAGTCGTTGAACCCCGGCAGCCGGGAGGCGTCGTCGACGCTCATGGTCTCGAAGCCCATCGACCAGTCGGGATACTTCCGCGTGGCGATCTCCTCCCGCAGCACGAAGTCGAGATTGCGGTGCCGGGTGTCCTGCTGGATCCGTGCCACCGTGGCGTCGACGACGTCGGAGGGCCCCTCGAGTGTCTGGATGAAGTGCCCGCCCGCGTAGAGCATCACTCCGGTGAGACCGGCGGCGTGGTTCTTCTCGCGGCAGGTGAGCAGGAGCTCGGCGAGATCGTCGTCGCCGAAAGGCACAACGGCTGAGCTCATGTAGGTGAGCGAGATGATGGCGGCCTCCGAGGGTCGAGTCAATCGCGGCGGCCTGCTGCACCGGTGTCCAGTATGACCGATTGACGGGCGTGCCGCGGCTGAAGTCGCAATCCCGGGGGAGGTCGCTGGTGCCGCCGGTGACGGCGAGATCGAGACAAGAGGCCGGTCAGGTCGGTGGGGCACCGAAGACGTCGGACGCGCCGTCGGACCAGACCACCAGCCCGCTGCGACCCGGCCGCCCACGCAACCAGGAGAGCGCGTCCGGGCCGAGCGCGAACGCGGCGGTGGCGTCGATGTCGGCCCACACAAGGTCCGGTCCCACCACGGTGACCGAGGCGATGCCGACCGGTGTGGTCCCGGTCCGGGCGTCGACCACGTGGTCGCCGCGGTGGGCGAGACCCGAGGTCGCGACGGCACCGTCGAGCACCGGAACGGTGGCCACGAGGCGGCGCGGGTCGTGCGGGTCCTCGATGCCGATGCGCCAGGCGGGGGCACCGGTGCGCCTGGTCCGACAGACCATGTCGCCGCCCGCGGAGAGGCAGTGGTCCGTGCCGGGCAGGGCCTCGAGCGCTCTCGCCGCCCGGTCGACGACCCAGCCCTTCACCACCCCGCTGGGATCGAGGACGGGACGGCCGTCGGGACCGGGGCGGCGTACGTCGAACGCGCCGTCGGACTCCAATCGCGCGCGCTCACCGAGGTCGAGCACCTCGTGCACCTCCGGAGGGCAGCTCGCCAGGTCCACCTCTCCGCGCCCGAGCCTCGAGACCACGGAGTCCTCCCGGTAGGTGCTGAACACCCGGTCGGCCTCGTGGAGGACGTCCAGGCAGTCCTGCCATGCCTGATCGGCCTGCTCGTCGTCCACGTGCAGCCCCCGGAGGGCCAGGCTGATGGGCATTCCCATGACGTGCGCGACCTTGCGGCGTACGCCGCGCCAGGCGTCGAGCGGCACGGTCGGGGCCGTCACAGCCCGGCCTGGTCGAGCGCGCTCTGGAGCGACGCGACGTAGCCGTCGCTGGTCACGGTGGCGCCGCTGACCATGTCGATCTGCGCGCTCTGCGCGGTGACCGTCTCCTGGGTGAGGATCGGCAGGGCCTGGCTGTTGATCTCCTGGTCCCGGCCGTTGCCGTTCGGGTACTGCACGACCGAGACGTCGGTGATCTTCCCGGACTTGACGGTGAGCCGCACCTGGACCGGTCCCCACCGGGTCTGGGCCACCGTGCCCGTGACGGTCTTGCTGCTCGAGGTCGTCGAGCCCGAACCGGAGCCCGATCCGGAGCCCGAGTCTGAACTCGAGCCCGAACCGGAGCTCGAGTCCGACCCCGAGGTGCCCGAGCTGCTGGAACCGCTGGAGCTGCTGGAGTAGATCGACGTCGGCGCGCTCGTGGCCTGCGGCCCCGAGGTCGAGGTGCTGTAGCCGAACAGCAGGACGAGGGCGGAGAGGGTGCTGAGCACCCACAGGGCGATGCGTCTCATCTGGTCACCACGCAAAGGTCTCGAGATGGATGTGGTCGGGGGAGAGGCCTGCCGCGAGGAGCGTGCGGCAGACGAGGTCGGTCCAGGCCGAGGGGCCGCAGACGAAGACGTCGCGCTCGGCGATGTCGGGGATCCAGTAGCGCAGGGCGGCCAGGTCGTCGGCGGAGCCGATGCCCTCGCCGAGCCACGAGTCGGGGGAGCGGCGACGTCCCGGGAGCCGGAGCACCTGCAGACCGCGCTCGGCGACCAGCGCGTCGACCTCCGCCGCGAACAGGGCGTGGGTGGTGAAGCGTTCGACGAGGATCGCCTCCCCGGGGGCGTACGCCATCCCCTCGGCCAGGGCGCGCAGCGGTGCCATGCCCACGCCGGCGCCGATCAGGGCGACCCGGGGGCGGGTGCGAGCGCGGGCGCTGAGACGTCCGAAGGGTCCTTCGACGAAGGCGTGGGCACCGGGGACCAGGCGACGCAGCGCCTCGCTGCCGTCCCCCACGGCCCGGGCCGTGACGCGGAGCCTGCGACCGTCGGGCGCCGCGGAGAGCGAGTAGGGATTCGCGCGCGTCCATCCGGCGCGTCCCAGGAAGCGCCAGCTCAGGAACTGGCCCGCCTCGGCGGGGAAGCGGTCCAGGTGCCTGCCCTCGAGGTTGATCGACCAGATGCCGTCGCCCTCGACGACCACCGAGGTGACGCGGAGCCGGTGACGCAGGTTGAGCAGCAGGGGACGACCGACCCGGCACACCACCACGGTCATCGCGGCGACGGCCCAAGCGGTCCACCAGAACACGGTCTTGGCCGTTGAGTCCGTGAACTGCTGCCCTGTCCAGAGCTGGTGCGGGAGCGCCAGGCCGACCCCGAGGTAGGCGTAGAGGTGCATCAGGTGCCAGGACTCGTAGCGCAGCCGGCGGCGTGCGGCCCTGATGCTGGTGAGCACGACCATGACCAGGCAGCCGCTCCCGGCCACCGCGAGCAGCATGCCGGGGTAGTGCACCGTCAGGTCCCACAGCGTGGCGGGGGTTCGCAGCAGGCGACCGAGGGCGTAGCCCCACGTGATGGTGACGATGTGAAGCAGCATCAGGTTGAAGGAGGTGAAGCCGACGACGCGGTGGACGCGGGCCAGCCGGTCCTGGCCGAAGGCGGCCTCGAGCGCCGGGACCCGCGCCATCAACACGACCTGAGCGAGGAGCAGCACCGTCGCGACCAGGCCGCTGAGGCGCCCCACCGAGGTCAGCCCGGTGGTCCACCCGGTCAGGTCCTGCAGGCCGCGGTCGGTCACCCACCAATAGGTCACGAGCAGCAGCCCGAGCCACAGCGCGGCCATCGAGAGGAGGCGTACGACGGCGTCGAGCCGTGCCCGGCGTCCGAGGTCGGCCGACCCGGCATCACCGGGACGGGTCGCGACCCGCGACGAGAGGATGGTCATGCACGTCCCTTTCGGTGGTTGTCGAGATGAAGCCTCGCTCCGGAGGATGAGGAGGACGTGGGACGTTCCTGTGTGGAGCCTGTGCAGCCACCGGTCACAGCCCACACACAGCTGACGGGCCCTTCGGACCAGGGCGACGTCGACTTTCTCATAATGTGGACAGATCGTCCTGAGGGCTGGCACACTTTTTGGTCACGCCGGGGGGCTCCTGGGGAGGACTGCTGTGCTGGCACCGAGACAATTCAGACGGCTGCGGCTGATCGTCGCGACGGTGGTGGGATGTGTCGTCATCCCGGCCGTGGCTCCGGCGCTGGCGGTGGCGCCGGCCCGCGCTGACCCGCCGTACGTCGCCTGGTCGGTCTTCCTCCCCGGCTGGACCGACACCTACGTCCCGAGCAGCGACAACGACTGCGTGGCCGGTCGGTCCTCCTGCCTGGCCCAGACCCGCCGCGAGTTCGGCCGCATCCTGAAGGAGAACGCCCAGAGCTGCTCGCACGCGTCCGTCTTCGCGCTGTCCTACACCCGGATCACGCAGACCTACGGCTGGAGCCGGGACATCCCCGGCTACTACGAGGACGTGCCCTACATCAACCACATGGACGCCGTGTTCGCGAAGTACTACACGGACGCCTACTACAGCTATCGCCGCGGCGAGCGCGCAGCCGTTCCCGACGCCTGGCTCACCGCCTTCGACGCGGCCCGGGACAAGCGGGTGACCGCGACCGGGGACCTGCTGCTGGGCATCAACGCCCACGTCAACCGGGACCTGCCGTTCGTGCTGGCGTCGATCGGGCTGGTGCGCCCCGACGGCGGCTCCGGGAAGCCCGACTTCGACCAGGCCGACCGGTTCCTCAACGACGCGTCCGACGCGATGATGGCCGAGCTCGCCGCGCGGTTCGACCCCACCGTCGACGACTCGGACGACCCCCTCGGACTCTCCTACGCCTCGGTGATGCAGCTGCTGACCGCGTGGCGGGAGAACGCCTGGCGCAACGCCGAGGCCCTGGTCAACGCACCCGGCCCGGCGGCCCGGGCCGCGGTGGCGGCCACCATCGAGGGCGAGGCGGCCAGCGTCGCCCGCTCGGTCCTGCTCACCCAGTCCTACTCACCGCCGCTCACCACGAGCGCGTCCCGCGACGCCTACTGCGCGGCCCACCAGGGCGCTGCGGCCCCGGTCGCCTATCCGTTCGGGACCCCGACGCCGTACGGCGGTTGAGCCGATGGTCGTCGAGTCGGCGGGGCGGTTCTCACCAAGGCGTAGCGTGATCCTGGGTCCGCCTGCTTCTCGTGGACGTGCGGAGGGCGCGTCCGAGGTCAGGCGTGCTCCGGATCGAGGGGGGTCGATGACCGAGCCATCGGGGCCTCCGCCACCGCGGCGTGACCAGGACGGAGACGGCCCCGACTCCCGGGTCGCCGCGCAGGCCGCCGTGGACCCGCGCGTGGCCATGGTCCTCGCCGTGCTGGGCGGTCGCCCGGCCGACGACGTGGCCCAGGAGTGGGACGTGGAGCCGTCCCTGGTCCACCGCTGGCTGCGGGACTTCCTCGTGGCCGGCACCGCCGTGGTCACCCACCGGCCCGACCCCGACGAGGCCCGACAGCGTGACCGCTTCCTGGCCGCCTTCGCCCACGAGATCCGGACCCCCGTGGCCGTGGCCCGGGGATGGGCGATGGTCCTCGCGGAGGGCGACGTCCCCGAGGACGAGGTCGCCGAATCGGTGGAGCGGCTCTCGGACGCACTCACCCGCCTCTCGGAGTACATCCACGACATCGAGCTGTCGACGTCCGCGTCCCTGGGCCGCACCCGGGTCACCCTCGAGCCCGTCGACGTCGCGGCGCTGTGCCGGGAGCTGCCCGGTCGTCCCGGTGTCCGCCGGGGCGCCGACCTGACCGTGCACGCCGACCCGCGACTGCTCAGCCGGGTGCTGCGGGACCTGTGGGAGACCGCTCACCGCGAGCCGGCGCCCGACGGCGTGGCCGTGGAGGTGGTGGAGTCCGGTTCGTGGCACGAGATCCGGGTCGTGCGCGAGGGAGTCCCGATCGAGCCCCGGGTGATCGAGGCCCTCCTCGACCCCTTCGGCGCCAACGACGACGCGACCGGGGTGACCGTAGGCCTCTACACGGCCCGTGCCCTCATGGTCGCGCAAGCAGGTTTCATCGGCGCCGAGGGAGACGAGCGGAGCACCGTGCTGCTCGCGCGACTGCCACGCGAACCAGCGACCGGACCGGAGCCATCGGGGCCCGGTTCGAGCCAGGACGAAGGAGGACAACCATGAAGTACACGCTTTCCTGCGGCGACGCGGTGCCGGGCTGCACGGCCCGCTTCGAGGAGGACAGTCGCGAACGGGTGCTGGAGCTGGTGGCTCAGCACGCCCGCGAGGACCACGGCGTCACCGACGTCACCCCCCAGATGCTGGAGGCGATGGACGCCAGCATCGTCTCCGCCTGAGCCCCTCCCGGTCGGCTCAGTTGCCGCGCCGGGTGGCCATCTGGGAAGGGGCTTCACCTACGGCCGGACGTCGGGCGAGCAGCAGCGACTGGTCACCGGAGTCGATCTCCCGGACCTGCTCGAAGCCGAGGGACCGCAGGTGGGCGACCACGGCCGCAGGTTCCACCGGGCCACCGCCGGTCAGGTGGGCCCCGTGGGCCTGGACGGCGCGCTGGAACGAGTCGGCACCGGTCGGCGCGGCGGCCAGCAGGAGCACCAGCCACCCGCCAGGACGCAGTGCCCGCTGCACCGCTCTCAGCCCGGGGTCGAACGCGTGTGGCGGGATGAAGGCCTGGGGCATCCAGGCCAGGTCGTAGCGGCGCTCGTCGCTGAGGTCCGCCACCGACTCGAGCCTCAGCTCGATGCGGTCCGCGAGCCCGGCGTCGGCGCTCTGCGTGGAGGCGAGGTCCAGGACGCCCTGGTGGACGTCCAGGCCGACGGCGGTCGTGCCCGGGTAGAGCTCGCAGAGCCTGGTGGCGAAGGCGCCGGTGCCGACGCCGACGTCGAGGAAGACCGCCCGGCCCGAGACGAAAGCGGCGTAGGCCCCCGGCAGCTGGGGGAGCAGGCTCTCACCGACCACGGTGGCCGCCGACGCGCTGGCGACGCCCTGCGCCACCGCGACCTCGACCGTCTGGCCGGACCATCCGGAGTCGTGGCCCTCGGCGTGGTGGAGGGCGCGCCGCAGCAGCGACAGGGTGCCGGCCGCGAGCGCCTCGGGATCGAAGTGCCAGGGGTGGGCATGGACCGGTTCGAGGGAGTCGTCGGCGGTGCGGCGGAGCACCCCGGCCTCGAGCAGCAGCTCGACGTCGACGAAGTCGATCTCGTCCTCGAGCGGCTTGCGCGCCAGGATCCGCGCCCATCCGCCCCCGCGCGCCAGCCGCGACATGGCGCTCACCACCATCAGGTGGTCCAGGGGGTCGATCATGACAACCTCGAATCGTCGTCGTGGGGGATGCGGGCGAGTCGAGCGATCAGTCGCGAGGGGCGGTGCCTCCCTCGGCGCGCACCGCGCCCAGCAGGCCGAGATAGTCCTCCGCGCACGGCCCGCAGGTCGCCAGGTGGAGGGTCACGCCCGGCATCGACTCCTCGGGGTCGCCGCCGGCGACCGCGATCGTGGCGTAGGCGTGGATCAGCTCGAAGGTCTCGCCGCAGCCGGCATCACGGGGGTCGGTCGAGAGGAGTGACTCCAAGGCCTCGAACGCACTCATGTCACTCCTCGCCCCTCTCGGTCCTCGTGGCCGACAGGTCGGTCATGTACCCATGAGTGACGAGATGTGCACGCAACTTACGTCGGGCATCGAACAGGCTCTTGTAGATCGCATTGCGGTTCGAGCCCAGCTCGGTCGCCAGCACGTCCAGCGGCGTCGCGTCGAGCACGATGGCCACGAAGATCCGGCGCTGGTGGGGGGTCAGCTCCTCCTCGACGGCGGTGCGTACGGCGCCCACGAGCTCCCGCGCCCCGGCGACGTCCTCGGGGTCGGTGCCGAGCCGAGCGGGGAGACGCTGCCACGCCTCGTCGCCGAGCCTCACGTCGTCGCGCCGCCAGGCGTGCCGGGCGAACTTGTTGGAGACCTCGTAGACCACGAACTTGTAGGCCCAGGTGGTGAACTTGCTGTCCCCGCGGAACTCGCGGGCCTTGCGCACGATCGACAGGCACGCGTCCGAGGCCGCGTGGTGCGCGAGGTCCTCGAGCTCGGTCCCGCCGATCCCGTTGAGACCGGCCCGGCGGGCGGCCTCGACGTGGGCCACGCGGAGGAGCAGGTCGTGCAGCCGGGCGATCGTCGCGTCCCGCTCGGCACCGTCCGCGACCAGCCCGCTGATCCACGCGGCGGACACCTCGTCGACGTGTGCGCCGAGCCGTGCTCCCCGATCGTCGTCAGGGGGGTGTTCCACATCGGCGAGTGTAGGGCCGCCCCGGTCAGCCGGCCCCGTCCTGCGCGGTGCCGTCCTCAGACAGGGCGCTTTTCTCCAGGCTCCGGTCGCGCATGACGCGGACGGCGTACAGCACCAGGGCGACGGAGGCGGTCAGGGCCAGCAGCAGCGTCAGGTTGCCCCCGTAATCGCGCAGCAGGATCGCCTTGGAACGTGGCTGGGTGCCCTCGCGCCCGATCAGCGGGATGGCGATGACGGTGAGGAGCGCCCCGACGAGCAGCCCTCCCTGGAGGTAGCGCCGCGGGCGGGGAGGGACGCGGGTCAGCAGCAGCCCGGTGCCGACGGTGACCGGGGCGACCAGTCCGTCGTGGAGGGCCACGGCTGCGGCGAGCCACAGGGCGAGGGCCAGGAGGTCTCCGCCCTCGAGCTGGGTGACCAGGCGGAAGACGCCGAAGGCCAGCAGGGCCAGGCCGGGAACGGCGAGGGCGATCCGGTACTTCAGCACCTCAGCTCACCTCCACGCGGCGCAGCCACTTGGTGTTGAGGACCCCGGGCCGGTTGGGGGCGATCAGTCGCAGCGGGTAGCCGTGGTCGAGGTCGAGCCGCTCGCCGTTGAGGTGGGTGGCGAACAGGGCGGCGCCGACCTGGGGGCCCTCGAGCGTGCTGTGGTTGTAGGCGCCCACCGGCTGCAGGGAGAGGACGTCGACGCGGGAGGACTCGTCGCCCCCGGCCCGGCGTACGAGGTCGAGCACGGGGATGCCGGCCCACGTCGCGCCGACGCTCCATCCCTCGACACAGCTCAGCGGGAAGCTGCGCGAGACCGATCGCAGCTCCTCGAGGTCGGCGAGGCTGAGGGTGAAGGGCCTGGGGCCCCTCACCTCGAGGGTCCAGTCGTCCGCCCTGGCCGAGGTGAGCACGCGTGCGGACCTGGCGGTCTTGTTCACCGGGACTCCCTGGGGTCCCTTCGAGGCCTGCCTGGTCGCGAGCAGCCCGAGGCCGGACAGCGGCGTGACGGTCTGCCCGACCGTGGTGAGCACCACGGCTCCCACTCCGGAGCCCACGGCGACGAACAGGCCGCGGCGGTCCATCGCCGGGGTCTCCGGTGGAGCCACCGTGCCGGCGTGGCTGTGCGCCAGCGGGTTCTCGCTCCACGGGATCTCGCTCAGCACGTCGGCCTCCGCCAACCTGGCCTGGAGCCCGTACTTGATGTCCGGCAGCTTCATCGCGACGTGGAGCAGGATCGAGCCGATGAGCACGTAGCCCAGGTAGCGATGGGTCGACGGGAAGGACCAGGGCCACGGATACCAGTTCAGGGTGTTCAGGAACCCGGTCGTCAGCTGGACCAGGGCCGAGGAGACGAGGACCAGCACGGAGACGCGTTCGAGGCCGTGCCTGACCGACCGGACCGGTGGCCAGCGGAACAGGCTCGGGTAGACCGACCAGAGCTTGACCAGCAGCAGCGGGATGGTCGCCACCCCGGTGGCGACGTGCAGGCCCTGCGTCAGGCGGTAGGCCTGGACCGGGCGCGCGGGCTCGGGCAGCCAGGACCACGGGTGGTACTGGTAGTGGCTCAGCATCCCGGTCACGAAGCACACGGCGAAGCAGATCCCCACGGCGCGGCCCAGCCGGGCGGTGACGGCCGTCGACCTCAGCGGGCTCGTGAAGTGGGGCCACCATCTCGGGCGACTCGTCCGCGTCTGCATGGAGGATCCGTGTCGGCTGCGCGACGGGTCTTACCGGTCCCGGCCAGGTAAGGCCGCGCCGCTGCGTGCCGCGGATCAGTCGGAGCGGGCGAAGTGCCGGCGACCAGAGCTCGCAGGGGCGCCGGCTGCCACACCGACTACGCAGAACCCGGAGTACCGCTAGGTCGGCCGGTGGACTAGCCCGACCGCATCCGTCCGTTGCCGTGCCGGGGTGGTGGTGCCAGCCTTCGTCCACTGAGTCCGGTTCGGTGGAGCCTGGCCTGCGACGCGAAGAGGGACCCCATGTCTCGGTCGAGAATGCTCCTGTCAGTCCTGCTGATGACGCTCTCCCTGCCGGTCCTGGCCGGCCCGGCGCACGCGGCCTCGCCGGTGTCGACGACCGTGACGCTGGTGGCCCCGGCGACCGGCACGTCGGCGTACGTCGGGCACGAGGTGACGTTCACGGCGAAGGTGACCGCGGCAGACGGGTCCTTGCCACAGGGGAGGATCGCCTGGGACGACGCCGGGGGGTGCATGTCGGAGGTGACCTCGGCCCGCCCCGACGCGGACGGCAACGTGACGCTGTCCCACACCTTCGACCGGGCCTACGCCTCCTACAGCCTGAACGCCTGCTTCTTCCCCGACGACTACGACGCCTACCAGTCGAGCCAGGACTTCAACTGCTGCCTCGAGGTCACCACCATCCCGACCACCACCGTGCAGGTCTCACCGGCGCCGCCGGCGACGGCGCAGACGGGAGAGCCGGTGACGTTCACGGCCAAGGTGACGGCCGCGGACGGCTCGGTGCCCCAGGGCGTGGTGCGCTGGGACGACGCGGGGGCGTGCATGTCCTACGTCGCCGAGGGAGCGGTCGGGGCCGACGGCACGGCGACGATGACCTACACCCACACCACGCGCCTACGACACCTACAGCCTCAACGCGTGCTTCTACCCCGACGACGACGCCGTCTACCAGACGAGCGAGGACTTCAGCTGCTGTCTCGACGTCGGTCCGGTCGCGACGACGGTGACGCTGGTGGCGCCGGCGACCGGGACCTCGGCGTACGTCGGTCACGACGTGACGTTCACGGCGAAGGTGACGGCGGCCGATGGCTCCACGCCCAAGGGCGTGGTGCGCTGGGACGACGCGGGGGCGTGCATGTCCTACGTCGCCGAGGGAGCGGTCGGGGCTGACGGCACGGCGACGATGACCTACGCGCACGACCGCGCCTACGACTCCTACAGCCTCAACGCGTGCTTCTACCCCGACGACGACGACGAGTACACGACGAGCGAGGACTTCAACTGCTGCCTCGACGTCAGGACGATCCCGACCACCACCGTGCAGGTGTCGCCGGCGCCACCCGCCGAGGCCCGGACCGGACAGCCGGTCACGTTCACGGCCAAGGTGACCGCGGCCGATGGCTCGACGCCCAAGGGCGTGGTGCGCTGGGACGATGCGGGGGCGTGCATGTCCTACGTCGCCGAGGGAGCGGTCGGGGCCGACGGCACGGCGACGATGACCTACACCCACACCACGCCCTACGACTCCTACAGCCTCAACGCGTGCTTCTACCCCGACGACGACGCCGTCTACCAGACGAGCGAGGACTTCAGCTGCTGCCTGGACGTCGGACCGGTGACCACGAGAACGACCATCGGCTCGGTCACGCCGAGCGGTGGTGCCCGCACGGGACAGGCCGTGACCATGCGGGTCGCCCTCACGGCCGGTGACGGCTCCTTCCCCGCGGGCACGGTGACCTGGCAGGCCACCGGTGCGTGCGGCTCGGGC
Source organism: uncultured Actinomycetota bacterium (assembly GCA_963731075.1). GTDB lineage: Bacteria > Actinomycetota > Actinomycetes > Propionibacteriales > Nocardioidaceae > Marmoricola. Next base: position 526,440 of record CAVSUC010000004.1, on the reverse strand, counting down.
TCACCGGTGGCCTCGTCATCGGTGGGCACGGACGGGCGGGCCGCGTTGACGCACACCTTCGCGGCGACGGGGACCTACCGGCTCAAGGCCTGCTTCGTCGCGACCGACGCCGGCCAGTACCAGAACAGCACCGACGACAACGGCACCTACGCCATCACCAAGCCGCCCCCCAACCAGGCTCCGACGGTGACGAAGCAGCCGACCTCGGTGGTCACGGTGTCGGGGAGGACCGCGACCTACAGTGCGGACGCGACCGGGTCGCCGACCCCGAGCGTGCAGTGGCAGGTGTCCCGGGACCGCGGCAGGACCTGGTCCACCATCAGCGGCGCCACCGGCAGGACCCTGTCGTTCACGGCCGTCGCGGGCGACAGCGCCAACCTCTACCGGGCGAGCTTCACCAACGTCGTCGGCAAGGTGAGCACGCGGGTGGTCCAGCTCCTGGTGACCCACGCCTTCCGGGGCTACACGTCGCCGGCGGCGAAGGCCTCCTACAGGGCCGGGAGCTCGATGCCCGTCGCCTTCACGCTCGGCGGTCCTACCGGTGCTGCCCTCAGCGACACGACCGCCAGGGCGGTCACCCTGTCGCTGCAGCTGCGCTCGCCGAAGGACGCGCTGACCACGCACCTGTCCTGCCCGTACGACGTGGCGAGGCACCAGTACCGCTGCGCGCTCCGGATCCCCGCGGGCTCGGCGCCGGGCACCTACCAGCTCCTGACCATCACCAGGCTGGGGACCGGGCCGTGGGTGCCGGCGATCCCCACCGGCACGGCCGTGAACCCGCAGGCGGTCGCCGTCGCCCGGTGACGATCAGCTCGGGCTGCGAGTTTCGTCGCGCTCGGGGTCGGGTAGGACCTCTTCGTAGCCGCCCGCGCCTCCCGTTCCCACGAACGTCCGGCGCGGGCGGCGCACTCTTCTTCGGTGACCTTCCGCCGTCCGACGTGGCTACCATCGCCGGGGCGCGGACGGACCGAAGGGAAGACCGGTGACAGCCGGGGAGACGGCGAGCCATCGCGCCACCGCCCGCGCGGTCGAGTTCGGTCACGACACGCTGATCGTGTGCGACAGCCTGCTGCGCCGGGTCGTGCTGGGTCAGCTGCTGCGTCGCTGACCACCCGGTGCCGGACCAGCAGGAGCTTGGCCCATTTGCCCGAAATATGATTCGGGATGTGTCAACCTGATCCTCCACGAGGGGGGCTATGACCACGACCAACCAGCGCGCGCTGCCGTCGACCGCGCCTGTCCCCGCGGTGCCGAGCTGGCTGGTGCCCGACACCCTGCTGGAGAACCTCCAGCTGATCGCCGACGGCGTCGTCGCCGTGGCCGGGTTCGCCGTGGCCGCCATCCGCATCCGCCGGGGGGACGAGCTCGAGCTCGTCGTGGACACGGGGCTGCCGGAGAGCGTCGGCACCCGGATCCCGATGACGCTGATGACCGACGAGCTCTCCCGGGCCGACGACTGGGACACCCTTCGCTTCCTCCCGCACGAGCGCAGCGAGGTCGGCGCCGAGGGTGGCTGGATCGTCCCCGACGTCGTGATCAGCGAGGACCCGGACGCCTGGCACCCGCTCGACATGCTCGTGGCCCCGTTGTACGACGAGAGCGGTGAGCTGCTCGGCGTCCTGGCCTTCGACGAGCCGGTCGACGGGCGCCGTCCCGGTCCCGTGCAGCGACGCATGCTCGAGCGGTTCGCCGCGCTCGCCAGCCGGGCCGTCCTCTCCGCCGTCGAGCGCGACGCCTTCGCGGAGCAGGTGGCGATGGCCAACATGGTCAAGGAGGTGGTCCGCACCACCAGCGCCCAGGTCAGCCTCGACGGCCTCCTCGCCGCGAGCGAGAGCACGCTGGTCGAGGGCTTCCGGGCCAGTGGCCTGTGGATCCAGACCATCATCGAGGAGGACCGGGGCGGTCGCATGTACACCCCGGAGGACGTCGACCTCGTCCTGCCCGCGGAGATCGTGGCCTTCGCCGCGCAGTCGGCCAGCTATTGCTGGCACCAGCAGGTCGTGGTGACCATCGGCGTGGGGCTGCCGGTCCCGCCGATGATGGAGCCCGCCCAGTTCCACCAGATCGTCGAGCTCCTGCAGGGCATCTCCATGTCCTCGCTGGTGTTCGTCCCGCTCGGCGCCGGTCCGGAGCACATGGGCAGCCTCGTACTGACCCGTCGCGACGCCCGCCACGAGTGGTCGGAGATCGAGCGCTCCTCGCTCCTCGACATCGGGCACGACCTCGGCCGGGCCACCCTGAACGCCCGCACCTTCGAGCGCGAGCACGCGCTGGTCACCGAGCTCCAGGCCCTCGACACCTACAAGAGCCAGCTCATCTCCACCGTGTCGCACGAGCTGAAGAGCCCGCTGACGACCGTGGCCGGGCACCTCGAGATGCTCGAGTCCGACACCGAGGGCGTGGGGGAGCAGGCGCGTCCCTCGCTCGCCGCGATCGGGAGGGCGTCGCAGCGGATGTCGCGCGTGATCGAGGACCTGCTCCTGCTGCGCCGGATCGGCGAGGCGGAGAAGCCGCTGGGCCAGGAGAGCGTCGACCTCGTCGAGCTCGTGCGTGAGGCGGTTGCGATGACGGGCCTGCTGATGGAGAGCAAGGGCCTGGTGGTCGAGGTGTCCGTGCCCGAGGAGCTCGTGGTGGCCCGGGGGGAGCGCGAAGAGCTCGACAAGGTCGTGCTGAACGTCGTCAGCAACGCCGTCAAGTACACCCCCGAGGGCCGCCGGGTGCACATCGACCTCCGCACGGAGTCCGACCTCGTGATGCTGCGGGTGGCCGACGAGGGGCTCGGCATCTCGGAGCGGGACCAGGCGCAGCTCTTCACCGAGTTCTTCCGGTCCAACAACCCCGAGGCCGTGGCCCAGCCCGGCACCGGGCTCGGTCTGGCCATCGTCAAGCGGATCGTGGAGCGGCACCGCGGCTCCGTCGACGTCCAGTCGGCGCTAGGCAGGGGCAGCACGTTCACGATCACGTTGCCGGCGTACGCCGCGGAGTGACGCGACCGTGGCCAGGGTGTTGGCCACGACGACCGTCGCGATGCCCGCGACCTCGTGGGGCGCGAGGCTCTGGCCGAGCAGCACGAGACCGGCCAGCGCGGCCACGACCGGGTTGACGCTCATGAACAGCGCGAAGTAGCCCGCCGGGATGCGCTGCAGCGCGAGCAGGTCGGTCACGTAGGGCACGACCGTGCACAGGATGCCGGCCGCCACCGCCAGCAGCAGCGGCCGTCCCGTCAGCAGGTCGTGAAGAACGAGCCAGACCAGGATCGGCAGGCACAGCAGGGTCGAGACCCCGGCAGCGATCGCCGTGCCCTGGACGCCCGGCAGCCGGGTCCCCGTGAGCCGGTTGACCAGGATGTAGCTCGCCCACCCCGCCGCCGCGAGCAGCCCGAGGCCGATACCCACGAAGTCGCTGTCCCCACCGGGCAGCACGAGCAGGTAGACACCGAGGCCGGCTCCCAGGGCACACGCCAGGTCGGTGCGGGTGCGGGACGCCAGCAGCGCGACCGACAGCGGTCCGAGGAGCTCGAGGGTGATCGCGAGCGCCACCCCGAGCCGGTCGATCGCGGCGGCGAGGCTGAGGTTCATCGTCACGAAGAGGCAACCGAGCACGAGGGCCGGCCACCACTGCGACCAGGTGAGCCGCCGCAGCGGCGGCCTCGTGACGGGCAGGAGCACCAGGGCCGTCACCAGCTGGCGGATCGCCACCACGCCGGGCGGGGTGAGGACGTCGAAGGCCTGGGCGGCGAGCCCCTGGCCGAACGGCATGCTGGTGGTGCTGACCACCATCAGGCCGACCCCTGCCGCCCGGCTGGGTGACGCGGGGGTCGTGGCAATCGGGGTCGCCGGGGCATTCGCCGGGGACGCTGGTCTGGCCATCAGGTCGGTCATGAGGAGAGCGTGGGCCGCCACCGTGCTTCCACAAAATGCAATCCCCGCGTTGTGTATACGCTAGTCGTATGGAACCGACCTTGCGGCAGGTGCGTGCCTTCGTGACCGTGGTCGACCAGGGCACCTTCACCGACGCCGCCATCGAGCTCGGCACCTCGCAGGCGACGGTGTCCCGGTCGGTGGCGGCCCTGGAGGAGGCCGTGGGGGCGCGCCTGCTCCGGCGTACGTCGCGATCGGTGAGCCTGACCCCGGCGGGCAAGAGGGCCCTGGCCCATGCGGTGCGCATGCTCGCCGAGGGCGAGCAGCTCGTGCACGCGGCCCGGACGCCCGACGACGCGCTCCGGCTCGGCTACGCCTGGTCGGCCCTGGGGCGGCACACCACCGACCTCCAGCGGCGGTGGGGGCGAGCCCATCCGCGGACGCCGCTCGAGCTGGTGCACTCCAACACGCCCACCTCGGGGCTGCTCGACGGGCTCGCCGACGCGGCCGTGGTCCGGCTGCCCCTCGAGGACCCGCGCTTCGACTCGACGCTGGTCGGGCTGGAGCGGCGGCACGCCGTGGTGGCCAGCGACCACCCCTTCGCCCGTCGACGGCGCCTCCGGCTGAAGGACTTCGATGGCCAGGTCGTGGCCGTGGACACCCGGACGGGCAGCACGACGCCGCAGCTGTGGTCCGCCACGCCCGTGCACGTGACGCTGCGGGAGGTACACACCATCGAGGACTGGCTGACGCTGATCGCGTCGGGCCGGGCGGTGGGCGTGACCGCCGAGGCGACCGTGTTCCAGCACCCACGTCCCGGGGTCGTCTACCGGCCCGTCGTCGACGCGGAGCCCGTCGCCGTGCGCATCGCCTGGTGGCGCGACGAGCCTCCACCAGGGCTCGGCGAGCTGCTCGAGCTGGCCCGGGCGGCGTACGACCGCTGACGCGTGCTGGCCGCACGGAGCCGCGCCACCTCGGCCTCCAGGACGAGCACGTGGGCGATTCCGGCGAGGTTGAGCCCCTCCGCCAGGAGCTCCCCGATGCGGATCAGCCGCTCCACGTCGCCGTGGGTGTACCGACGGGTGCCGCCGTCCGTGCGCCCCGGGGTCACGAGACCGTGGCGCTCGTAGACCCGGAGGTTCTGGATCTCCATCGAGGCCAGCTCGGCGGCCACCGAGATCGCGAAGAAGGGGGGCGTGGGACTCATGAATTCTCTCGGCTCAAGGGCTTGCATCCGGTGAAGGTCGGGGCTATAAAAATCTATACCCAACGTTACAGGTTCTCACCGACTCGTGAGAGCCCGACCGGATCAGGAGGACACCATGTTGCTTCGCACCACCGACCCGTTCCGCGACTTCGACCGACTGACCCAGCACCTGCTCGGGACCACCAACAAGCCCGTGGTGATGCCGATGGACGCCTGGCGTGAGGGTGACCGGTTCGTCATCGAGTTCGACCTCCCGGGCATCAGCCAGGAGAGCATCGACCTCGACGTGGAGCGCAACGTCCTGACCGTCGGCGCCGAACGACTGCCGCGCAACGGTGACTGGGAGATGCTCGCCTCGGAGCGGCCCCGCGGCCGGTTCAGCCGCCAGCTCGTCCTGGGCGACAACCTCGACCTCGACCGGATCGAGGCGTCCTACGACGGCGGGGTCCTGCGGCTCGTCGTGCCGGTCGCCGAACGGGCCAAGCCGCGCAAGATCCAGATCGCGGGCTCGCCCGAGCAGCAGCGCGAGGCCATCCAGGCCTGAGTCGCGCCGGCTCCTCGTGGCCGCCCGGTGCTCACGCAGCACCGGGCGGCCGGACGGCCGGGCGGCCGGTGCTGGTGGGTGTGAGGCCGCTCAGCACGGGTACCCCGACCCCATGAAGCTGCTACGAAGTGCTGCCGTGCTCGGTGTCGCGAAGAAGGCCTACGACGAGGCCCGCAAGCCGCAGAACCAGGCGAGGATCAAGGCCGCGGTCGAGAGGGCACGGTCGAAGAGGAAGCCGCGCGCCCGCTGACCCGTGGGGTCCACCTCGCCGACGACCCCGCGAGCGACGCGGGGACGGCGACGCTCGACCGCATCAGGGGGACGGGATCGCGCACACCGGACGGCTCGTGACCTGCGCCGCCCTCATCCTCTTCCTGGCCTTCATCGCGCTCTCGACGGTGCCGGCCGTCGAGGTCAAGATCCTGGCCACGACACTCGCCCTGGGCATCCTCATCGACGCGGTGGTCGTCCGTGGACTGCTGGCGCCCGCCCTCGTCGGCGTGCTCGGTCACCTCAGCTGGACGATGCCCAGCCCATGGCGCCGGGTCCTCCGGATCAGGCCGGTGGAGTCGCCCTAGAGGTCCACTCGCGCTCGAGGACGGCGAAGAGGAGCTCGCTGCCCCAGCTGCCCTTGAAGAAGACGTTCTCGACGAAGTGGGCCTCGCGGCGCAGACCGACCCGCGCGAGCAGCGCGGCCGCGGGCGTGTTGAGCGCATCGGTGACGGCGATGACCCGGTGCAGGTCGAAGGTCGCGAACGCGAAGGTGAGCAGGGCCGTCAGTGCCTCGGTCGCGAAGCCGTTCCCCTGCTGGTCGGGGGCCAGGGTGAACCCGACCTCCGCCACCCGGGGGTCGTTGGTCTTGCGCTGCAGGGCCAGGTCACCCACGAGCCGGCCGGTCACCTGGTCCTCGAGGGCGAGCTGGTACCACTCGCCCGGACGTCCGGGTCGCGTGTGCTGCATCGACTCGATGAGCGCGGCGCCCAGCTCGGGGGTGTAGTCGCTCCAGCTCTGGTAGCGAGCGACGTCCGGGTCCGCCCGGTAGGTGACGAAGGCCGTGAGGTCTGCGGGGGAGAAGGCACGGGCGCGCAGGCGCGCGGTCTCGAAGAAGGTCGCGGTGGGCATGGGACAACCTGACACAGACCCGGGGGAGGGTGCTCGCGAGCTCGCTGGCGGGGTCCTGCTCCCGGCCGCGGGACGAATCGGTCCGAAGGTCGACCAATCCGGTCGGGCGCCGGTGGCGAACCACCTCCCGAGACAGACAAGCACTCGATTCCCCAAGCCACAGGATGTGACTCCGATGAGCACCATGTTTTCCTCCAAGTCCCGCAAGGCCGTTGCCGCGATCGCGCTGATCGCCACGACCGGGCTCTCCGCCGCTGCGTGCGGCAGCAGCGACGACTCCTCCTCCTCCTCTTCCTCGTCGTCGAAGGCCTCGGCCCCCAAGCCCGTCGCCGCGATCGACTCCCTCACGGGCAACGACACCCAGATCAAGCTCGACCAGGGCTTCGTGGACGCCCTGACCACCCTCAAGCTGACCCCGAAGGTCATGGGCACCGCCAAGCTCACCGACGGCTCGCTGATCTTCCCGATCACCGGCGGCAACGTGACCGTGTTCAAGCCCGGCACCGTCTCCCCCTACGTGATCGGCCAGATCCGGCACGAGGGCTCGGGACTGTCGCTGACGGCGCGTGGCGAGCTCAACATGCCGAAGGACGACATCAACATCCAGCTGACCAACCTCAACGTCGACCCGGGCGTCTCGCGCGTCTACGGTGACGTGAGCGTCAACGGCAAGGTCGCCGCGACGAGCGCCTACCTGTTCAAGCTCGACGGCCGCACCCTCAAGCCGCTCTCCACGGCCAGTGGCACCGCCACCCTCGAGGGCACCAAGGTCGAGATCTCCCCGGTCGCCGCGACCGTGCTGAACGACGTCTTCAAGACCGACGCCGTCAAGCCCGGCCTGCTGGTCGGCATCGCGAAGATCACCGTCAACACCACCCCCGGCGACTGATCGCCACAGCCTGACCGCTCACAGCTGAGCGGGAACAGACCCCCGTGACCCTCGAGGTCACGGGGGTCTGCCTGTTCCCGGAGGCGACCCGGGTGTCCCCGTACTCCGACAAAAGCCCCACATTCGCCCGGCCAGGGGCGACTATGGATGGGTGAGTCCAGGAGAAGGCGTGCTTCCCCAGGCGGAGACCCGCCTGAGCAGCTGGGTCGTGCGCGCGTGCCCGGACGGGCTGTGGGTGTGGGACGACGACGGGCGCACCGTCTTCGCCAACGAGCGGATGGCCGAGATGCTCGGTCTCGACCACGCCACCATCGTCGGGTTCTCGGCCTTCGACGCGATGGACGAGTCGGGTCGCGGCGACCTGCGCCGGCACCTCGACCAGCTCCGCGACACCGGACAGGCCGCCAACGACCTCGACTGTCGCTTCGAACGCCCCGACGGCACGCACGTGTGGGCGCTGGTCAGCCACACCCCCCTGCTGGACGACGACGGCCACCACCGCGGCTGGCTGCACCGCGCGAGCGAGCACAGCCTGCAGCACCAGCGGCTGGTCGAGCTCGAACGTCGCGAGAAGCTGTTCGTCGAGGCCCAGCGCATCGCGCGGATCGCCAGCTGGGACTGGGACCTCGTCGCCGACCGCGTGGTGTGGTCCGAGGAGATGTTCGCGATCTACGGGCTGGACCCCGAGGTGTTCCGGCCCTCGAGCCGCAACTTCTTCGACCGCGTGCACCCCGACGACACCCTGCGGGTGCGGCAGATCATCACCGACGCCCTGGACACCGACGAGCCGTTCACCTTCGACTACCGGTTCAACCCCGACGAGAGCGAGTCGAGGTGGCTGCGCAGCCGGGCGGTCGTCGGGCGCGACGCCGCCGGCAACGCCATCCGCGTGACCGGGACCTCCCAGGACGTCACGGAGAGCAAGGAGGGCGAGGACGCGCTCGCCTTCCTCGGAGCCATGGCGGCGGCCGCCAACGAGGCCGAGACCCTGCAGGACGTCCTGCTCGCCGCGGACACGATCATCAAGCCCTTCGTCCAGTGGCCGGTCGTGGTGGTCAGCGTCCCGAAGCGGCGTGACAGCCGCGAGCTGGCCCACATCGACATGGACTGGGACCCGGCGACCGAGGAGCTGCGACAGGCCGCCCGGTCGCTCGCCGAGCGCGTGGCCTCCGAGCGCTGCGTGGTCGAGGAGCACGGACCCACCGGGACGGTCCTGATCGGGGGCGCCGTCGAGGCCGACGGACGGCTCGGGTGCATCCTGGTCTGCGACACCCGGCGCGCGTCGTACGGCCGACCCTCGGACCTCGCCATCTTCACCCAGATGATCACGATGCTGGCCTCGGTCGCCCAGCGGGAGTGGGCCGCGGAGGAGCTGGCTTCGGCCAGGGACCAGGCCCTGGAGGCGTCGAAGGCCAAGTCGGAGTTCCTGGCCACCATGAGCCACGAGATCCGTACGCCGCTGAACGGCGTGATCGGCCTCAGCGAGCTGCTCGGCTCGACCGAGCTCACCCCGCACCAACGACGGCTGGCGGCGGGTGTCGACCAGGCCGGTCGGACGCTGCTCGCGCTGATCAACGACATCCTGGACCTCTCGAAGATCGAGGCCGGCCGCCTCGACCTCGAGGAGGTCGACTTCGACCCGCGCACGATCGTGGAGCAGAGCGCCGCGCTCGTGGCGGACCAGGCGCGCGGCAAGAAGCTGGAGCTCATCGTCTCCAGTGCCGCGGACATGCCGGAGAAGGTGCGCGGGGACCCCGTCCGGTTCGGCCAGGTGATCACCAACCTGGCCTCCAACGCCGTCAAGTTCACCGCGACCGGGGAGGTGTCCATCCGGGCGACCGGTGGCCACGGACCCGACGGGCTGGGCGTTCGCGTCGAGGTCTCGGACACCGGGGTCGGCGTGTCGGCCGAGGTGCAGGAGCGGTTGTTCCAGCCGTTCTCCCAGGCGGACAGCTCGACCACCAGGCAGTACGGCGGCACCGGGCTGGGGCTGGCCATCAGCAGGCGCATCGTCTCGGCGATGGACGGTGAGATCGGCGTCGACAGCGAGCCCGACGTCGGCAGCACCTTCTGGTTCACCGCGACGCTGGGAACGCCCCACGGCGACACCGACAGGCGGGCCGCCGAGCGTGAGCGGGCCGTGGCCGGGCTGCGGGTGCTGGTCGTCGACGACAACGAGACGAACCGGTTCATCCTCACCGAGAAGCTCACGGCGTGGGAGGTGGAGAGCACCGCGACGGCCTCGGCCTACGAGGCGCTGGTGGAGCTCGACGCCGCCGCCCAGCGCCACCAGGCCTACGACATCGTGTTGCTGGACTACATGATGCCCGGGGCCGACGGCGAGCAGCTGGCCCGGATCATCCGCGCCGAGACGCGGCACGACGGCACCCGGCTCGCGCTGCTCTCCTCGGCCATGGAGCCGAGCGAGGCGTTCCTCGCTGACGCCGGCATCGACACCTTCCTGAGCAAGCCGATCCTGCCGACCCAGCTGCTCGAGACCCTCACGGCGCTCGGCGGGCGACAGGTCGCCGCGCCCGACGTCGAGAGCGAGCCCCGGACGGGTGACAGCGGGGAGCGTCTCGGCCGCGTCCTGGTGGTGGAGGACAACCCGGTGAACCAGCTCGTCGCCGAGGGCGTGCTCAACCGGATCGGCTACGAGGTCGCCATCGCCGAGAACGGTGCCGCCGGCGTGGCGGCGTACGCCGCGGACCAGCACGGCTTCGTCGCGATCCTGATGGACTGCCAGATGCCGGTGATGAACGGGTACGACGCCACCCGGGCCATCCGCGCCATGCAGTCGATCGGTCCCCGCATCCCCATCATCGCGATGACCGCGGCCGCGGTCGCCGACGAGCGCCAGCGCTGCCTCGACTCGGGCATGGACGACTTCATGCTCAAGCCGGTCGACAGCAACCTGCTCCGCGAGACCCTCCTGCGGTGGGTCCCCGACAAGGAGGCGAGCACCGGCCGGACGACCGGTGGCGGTGCCCCTTCGGCGACCACCGGCGCAGCTCCGGACGCCACCGCCCGGGAGGTGCTCGACCGCGGCCGGCTCACCGAGCTGATCGATGACGGTGCCGCGGACCTCGACCTCGTGCTCCGCATCGTCGACCGCTTCGGCTCCGGAGCCCGGGCCGCGGTCGATGACCTCGCCGCGGCGACGGAGCGGGCCGAGGCATCCGAGGTAGTGGCCCTGGCGCACGGCCTGAGGGGGAGTGCGGCCAACGTGGGTCTCGACCTGCTGGCGCGCCTGTCCACCGACATCGAGTCGCACGCCGTCGCCGGTCAGCTGCCGACGGCCGAGTCGCTGGCCGAGGTGCGCGCGCAGGTGGAGGCCGGGGCCCGGCACCTGGCCGACCTCGCGGCGGAGCTGGTCAGCGCCGCCGATCGCTGACCTCGGGTCACGAGGTGGCGGCGCGAAGCTCGTGGTGCGCAGCACTCCCAACGTGGTTTGATGAGGGGCTGCCCTGGACCCTGGTGGTGCTACGAATCCGTGAGTGCTCGAGGAGACGCGCGTGCAGGACATGACCACCGGTGGACCTCCGCCACCGGAGAACCGCCCGGTGCTGCGTGTCCTCGTCGTCGACGACACCTCCGACTTCCGTGACCTGATCCGGGTCGTCCTCGAGCGGACCGGCGACTTCGAGGTCGTCGGTGAGGCGGAGGACGGGCAGCAGGGGGTGGACCTCGCCATCGCGCTGAGGCCCGACGTCGTGCTGCTCGACATCGCGATGCCGGTGATGGACGGCCTCCAGGCCCTGCCGCCGATCCGGAACGCCCTCGCGGACGCAGCCGTGGTGATGCTCTCCGGCTTCAGCGCGTCGAGGATGAGGCTGCAGGCCGTGGCCCTGGGAGCCGACGGCTACCTGGAGAAGGGACAGCCGATGCGGGGCTTGATGCTCGGGCTCCGCCGGGTCGTGGCCGACCTGGGACTGCGCCCGCACCCCTCCGTTCGCCAGGCGTCGGACGCCCGGGAACCCATCTGACCGGAGGGCCGGTCCGACACCTGGCCGGGGGGTCGGCCGTGGTCCACTTTGTCGGGTACCGTGCTCTCGATTTCCCGCCGAGCCACGACAGCTGCGTGCGGCCGGACAGGACGAGGAAAACCCCGACGAGCATGCAGCCGCCACCGACCGACACGGGAGACTCCGTGCCCCAGCAGCGGCCGTTCGAGCTGCCGGCCTCCGGTGACGTCGATGCCGCAGCCCTGGTGCTGCACCTGGCGGCGGAGCTGAACTCCCAGGCCGACCTGCCCAGCATCCTGCAGACGGTGACCGACACCGCGACCACCCTCTCGGGGGCTCAGTTCGGGGCGTTCTTCTACAACGCCTTCGACGAGTCGGGGTCGTCCTACGTGCTGCACGTCATCTCGGGGGCCGACGCCGGGAGCTTCTTCTCGCTGCCCTCGCCGCGCATCACGGCACTGTTCGAGCCCACCTTCACGGGCCGCGGATCCGTCCGCTCCGACGACGTCGGCGCCGATCCTCGGTTCTCGGGCTTCCCGGTGGACCACCTGCCCGTGTCCAGCTATCTCGCCGTGCCGGTCATCGGCCGCAGGGGGGTCGTCATCGGTGCCCTCCTGCTCGGGCACGTCGACCGCGGAGTGTTCACCGACACCTCCGAGAGGGCGGTGCAGCTGGTGGCCGCCCACGCGGCCGTTGCGGTGGAGAACGCCCGGCTCTTCGCGGAGCAGAGCGCCGCGCTCGGGCTCGCCGAGGAGCGGGCCCAGAGCCTCCAGGTGCTCCAGGAGGTCACCTCGCGGATGGCGGGCATGTTCAGCCTCGACGACGCCATCGACGGCCTGGTCGACATCCTGGTCAACCACCTCGGGATCGAGCGGATGGGGGTCTACCGCCTCGACGGCGACGTCCTGCGAGCCCTGCGGGCACGGGAGCTCCCGGCGTCCGACGAGTGCTCGGCGTCGACGTGGGCCGCCGCGGTCGACGTGTCCGCCGAGCCCCACGGACTGCGCGCCTCACTGGGACTGGGCGGTCAGGACCTGGCGCACTTCGCCTCGGTCCCGCTGTCGGCCCCGACGATGGGGCGCGAGGCGCTGAGGACCGGACGGGTGGTCGCGGTCGGCGACCGCGAGGAGTTCCTGGCCGGCTACGGCGAGCTGGCGCGGGCCATGCCCGACGTCCACGCCGCCGTGGCCACGCCGCTGCGGGTGTTCGGCGCCGACTACGGCTGCCTCACCCTGACGTGGAGCAACGAGATGACCTTCAGTCCGGCCCGCCGGCGCCTGGTCGCTGCCCTGGGCGAGCAGCTGTGCGGGACCCTGGAGCGGATCGACCTGTTCACCGCAGCCGCCGACGCGCGGTCCGAGCTGCGCCGCCATGTCGATGAGCTGACCGATGCCTCGCAGACGCTCCAGCGCTCGTTCCTCCCCGAGGAGCTGCCGACCTCGGACACCGTCGACGTCGCGGTCCGCTACGCGCCGGGCGCGCGGAACGCGGAGGTGGGCGGTGACTGGTACGACATGGTCGTCGCGCCCAGCGGCCGCGTGACGCTGGTGATCGGGGACGTCCAGGGGCACAGCTTCTCCGCCGCCGCGGTCATGGGCCGGGTCAGCGCGGCGCTGCACGCCTACCTGCTCGAGGGACACGAGCTGGACGTGGCGCTGGCTCGGGTGAACCCCATCGTCGAGCAGTCCGGGCTGCTCGTGACCTGCTGCCTCGTCTCCCTCGACCCGCGCAACGGCGAGATGACCATCGCGCGCGCGGGACACCCGGTGCCGGTCTTCCGGCGCGGCGACCTCTCCGGGCAGATGCCCGAGGAGGGTGGCGGTCCACCGCTGGGCGTCTTCGGGTCGGACGCCCGCTGGGAGGTCCGCATCCGGTGGGCCAAGCCCGGCGACCGGCTGCTGCTGTACACCGACGGGCTGATCGAGCGCAGCGACGTGGACATGGACACCCAGGTGGAGTCGCTGGTCCAGCTGCTCGCTGCCCAGGGCGACGCATCGCTGGACGTGGCCGCCGACACGATCATGTCGCGGATGCGTCCGGCCCGCGGCGACGACGTGGCGCTGCTGGTGGCCGACTACCGCGGTGTCGCCGGCTCGCCGCACACGATCGGCGCGGCCAGCCTCGTGGTCACCGGCCTCGACGCCGTCGCCGAGGCGCGGCTGTTCGCCAGCAAGATGCTGCAGGACTGGGGACTCGGCGGCGCCGAGGACACCGCCACCCTGCTGGTGAGCGAGCTGGTCACCAACGCGCTGCTGCACACGCACGGCCCGGCCGTCCTCGAGCTCGTGCCGCTGGGCGACCGGGTGCGGATCCACGTCAGCGACCCCATCGCCCACGGCCCCGAGGCCCAGGGCAACGACCTCGAGTCCGAGCACGGCCGTGGCGTCATGCTCGTCGAGGCGCTGGCCCTGCGCTGGGGTGTCGACCCCCACGGGGCCGGCAAGCTGGTCTGGGCCGAGGTCGGCGTCTGAGAAGACGAGGTTCGCGACGACGTCGTTGGCCTGGCGGAGGCGGCGAGCGAGCGGTGCGGCACCCCCGTGGAGTCCTGTGCTCGACGTCGGGCGAGCGACGCCGGGCACAGGGGAGTGGACGACGACACGGCCCAACGGGGGGCGGACCGTGTCGTCGAGTCTGGAGGTCAGTTCACCGGGATGATCTCGATGGCACTGACCTTGGCGTTCTGGATCCTCCGGATGAAGTCGATGGTCATCGAGCCGTCGGTGACGTTGACGTTGAACTGGCGGGAGACCGCCTTGTCGATGCCACCGGCGGCGGTCCAGATGTCGAAGTTCGCGAGCACGGTGGTGTTCTCGAGTAGGACGTCGAAGGTGCGCTGGTTGGCTGGGCCACCGGCGTTGATCCGGACGACGGGCTGCGAGGAGGCCGGCCGGGAGGCGTTCACGGTGGCCGAGCGGACCGACTCGCCGGTCGCGTTGACCGCGCCAGTCGTCCGGCTCCTCGGCCTTCGCTAGTCTCGAGCGGTGAACAAGCGCGCCCTCGTACGCCCTCCCGGTCCCCGTCTCGCGGAGGGACTGGTGACCCACATCGAGCGGTCGAGCATCGACCTCGGCCTCGCCCGGCGCCAGTGGGAGGACTACGTCGGGGCGCTCCACGCCGAGGGCTGGGAGACGATCGAGGTCGCCCCGGCCGACGACTGTCCCGACGCGGTCTTCGTCGAGGACACCGTCGTGGTGTACGGCGACCTGGCCGTCATCTCGCGACCCGGTGCCGACGAGCGCAAGCCCGAGACCGCGGCGGTCGAGGACTCCCTGCGCCGGATCGGCTACCGCATCGCCCGCATCGAGGAGCCCGGCACCCTCGACGGTGGCGACGTCCTGAAGCACGACGGCACGGTGTGGGTGGGCCTCGGGGGACGCACCAACCGCTCCGGCCTGGAACAGCTGACGAGGGCCCTGGAACCGCAGGGCGCCCACGTGGTCGGCGTACCCCTCACCAAGGTGCTGCACCTCAAGTCGGCGGTCACCGCGCTGCCCGACGGCTCCGTCGTCGGCTACCTGCCGCTCGTTGACGACCCCGCCACGTGGGAGAGCTTCCTCGAGGTCCCGGAGGAGCCGGGGTCGCACGTCGTGCTGCTCGACGAGCAGACCGTGCTGATGTCGACGAGCGCCCCGCGGACGGCGGAGCTGTTCAGGGCGCGCGGACTGCGGGTGGTGGCGGTCGACCTGACGGAGTTCGAGAAGCTCGAGGGCTGCGTGACCTGCCTCTCGGTGCGGCTGCGCGGCTAGTCCTACGAGGCTCGGGCCAGGTGGTGCAGCAGGAGGGCGTTGACCTGCTCGGGCTCCTGGTGCTGGACCCAGTGGCCGGCACCGTCGACGACCTGCAGGTCGAGCGACCGGAACGAGTCGGCGCCGCTGTCGGCCGGCATGAACCGGCCGACCGGGTCGCGCGAGCCGGTGACGAACAGCGAGGGCGCCTCGATCCGTGATCTGTCCCGCTGCGTCGACAGCTGCCAGTTGGCGTCGAGGTTGCGGTAGTAGCGCAGCGCCGCGGCGAAGCCGGTGCGGGAGAAGGCCGCGACGTACTCCTCGAAGACGTCGCCGGGCAGCCAGGGCGGTGCCTCGACGGCCACGTCGGTGCCGAGGTCCTCCATGCGGCCGTTGAGCACGATGGCCAGCGTCTGCGCGACGTCCCGCTCCAGCAGGGGAACCACGTCGTCGCGGTGGAAGCGAAGCATGTAGAACTCCTCGCCCAGCCGGCGCCGGAAGATCTCGGTCGGGGGCGCGGGTGACGGGGGAGCGTAGGGGACGCTGATCCCGGTCAGCGACAGCACGCGGTCGGGGTGGTCCAGGCCCACGGGCCACACGCTGGCGGCACCCCAGTCGTGGCCGACGAAGTGCGCGCGCTCGACGCCCTCGTGGTCGAGCAGCCCGACGAGGTCCAGGCCGATGACGTCGCTGCGGTAGGCCTCGACGGCCTCGGGGCGCGAGCTCGCGCCGTACCCGCGCATGTCAGGGGCCACAACCCGGTAGCCGGCGGCCACCAGCGCGGGCACCTGCAGCCTCCACGTCAGTGCGAGGTCCGGGAACCCGTGCGCGAGCACGACGAGGGGACCGGAACCCTCCGCGTGCACGGCCAGGTCGATGTCGTTGACGGACCAGGTGTCCATCGCTCCTCCTCGGGCTGGTGCTGCTGAACCGATGACGGGTCGCCGTAGGCTGGGCCCGTGATGAACACCAAGCTCGTCGCCCTCGTCCTCATCGTGGCACTGGTCGCCACCGGCGTCGGCACGGGCCTGGCGGTCCTGCTCAGCCGCTGAAGCAACCGGCGTACGCCGCTGGGACTGACGGTTAGGTTGGACCCATGCGTGGTCGGAAGGCTCGTCGCCCGGACCAGCTCCGTCCGGACCAGGGACGACCGGTGGGACGCCGGCTGGCGCTCGGGCTCCTCGGGGTCGGCACGCTGGGGATCGTCACCGGCACCCGCGTGCAGGATGCCGTGACCTCGTTCCTCGCGCCCATCCAGCTGCGCGACCCGACCGGGCTGGTGTCGCTGCTGCCCGTGGGCAACACGTTCCGCTTCTACTCCGTGACGCGCGGTGCCCCGACCCGCAACGCCACGACGTACCGCCTGAAGGTGAGCGGCCTGGTCGACCACCCGATGACGTTCACCCTGGCCGATCTCGAGGCGATGCCGCAGACCGAGCTGGTCCGCGACTTCCAGTGCGTGACCGGGTGGCGGGTGCCCCAGGTGCACTGGAGCGGGGTCCGGCTGTCCACCATCCTCGAGCGGGCGGGCGTGCAGCCGTCGGGCCGGGCCCTGAGGCTGACCTCCTTCGACGGCACCTACACCGACAGCCTGACTCTCGGGCAGGCACGGCTTCCCGACGTCCTCGTCGCGCTGCAGATGCTCGGCGACGTGGTCACCCACAACCACGGTGGGCCGGTGCGGCTCTACGTCGCGCCCATGTACGGCTACAAGAGCGTGAAGTGGCTCTCCGGGATCGAGGTCACGGACGAGGTGGTGCCGGGCTACTGGGAGACCCGCGGGTATGACGTCGACGGCTTCGTCGGCCGGTCCAACGGGCGGAGCAACGATGAGCAGACCTGAGGCCGACGTGTCGCCCGGGACGGGGGAGGACGTGGCCCGCTTCGGCGCCGGGTCCCGTTGGGTGCACCGCCTCACCGCGCTCTTCATGCTGGTCTGCCTGGTGACGGCGGCGGTCCTCTACAACGGGTCACTGGCGGTGCTCGTCGGTCACCGCTACCTGGTCGAGCAGGTGCACGTGTACTCCGGCTACCTCCTGCCGGTGCCGCTCGTGGTCGGGATCGCCAGCCGCGCCTACCGCGACGACGCGCGCCGGCTCAACCGCTTCACCTCCGCGGACTGGGCGTGGCTGCGCTCCCGCACCCGCCGCGACGGCGCGATCGAGGTCGGCAAGTTCAACGGCGGCCAGAAGCTCAACGCATCGCTGTCCGCCGGATCGATCGGGGTCCTCCTGGTCTCGGGGGTGGTCATGCTCCTCACCCACCTCAGCCCGCTCGCGTGGCGCAGCGGCGCGACCTTCGTCCACGACTGGTTCGCGCTCGGACTCGGCCTCCTCGTGATCGGCCACGTCCTGATGGCGTTCAAGGACCCGCACGCGATGGCCGGGATGCGCACCGGGCGGGTGCCGCTGCACTGGGCCCGCCGGGAGCACGCCGCCTGGGCGCGCGAGGTCGCGGGTGAGTCGCCGACCCGCACGACCACATGACGCGGGTCTCCCTGTCCCGCCGACCGGGTGAGCGGGTGCTGGTGGTCGACGGTGCCACCGAGCACGAGCTCGCGATGGCCGACCTCCCGGCGTACGTGCGGGGTCGCGAGGCCGGATCGCCGCGCTGGGTGTGGGACGACACCGCCCGCTGGTACCCACCGCTGCTGGCCGAGGGGATCCGGCTCGGGCGCTGCCACGACCTGCGGCTGGGCCATCACCTGCTGCGCGGGGCGCCCGCGGTCGACCCACGGCTGCTGGTGGGCGAGCAGTCGGGGCACTGGGACCGGCTGGGGCCGAGCACGCCCTCGGACCCCGCCCTGTTCTCGGTCGACGACACGGCCGAGCACCTGCGGGCCGACCTGGAGGACGCGCGTCAGCAGGCCGCCGTCGCCGCGTCCACCGAGGCATCCCGGCTGGGTCTGCTGCTCGCGGCGGAGTCGTCGGGGGCGCTGGTGGCCGCGGAGATGACGTACGCCGGGATCCCGTGGCGGGTCCACGTGCACGAGAGCCTGCTGGTGGAGCTGCTGGGTCCCCGGCCACCGCGGGGCGCCCGCCCGCAGGGGCTGGAGGCGCTGGTCGCAGACGTGCGGGAGGCGTTCGGTGCGCCGGGCCTCAACCCCGACTCGCGACCCGAGCTGCTGTCCGCCCTGCGGCGGGCGGGGCTCGAGGTCGCCGACACCCGCGCCTCGTCGCTGCGCGCGCTCGACCACCCGGGCATGGAGGCGCTGCTGCGCTACAAGCAGCTGGCGCACCTGTTCCAGACCAACGGCTGGGCGTGGATCGACCGGTGGGTGAGCGGCGAGAGGTTCCGCCCGTCGTACCAGCCGGCCGGCTCCGCCACGGGACGATGGTCGTCCAACGGCGGCGGTGCGCTGTCGATCCCGGTCCAGGTCCGGCCGGCCGCCGTGGCCGACGACGGCTGGAGGTTCGTGGTCGCCGACGTCGCGCAGCTCGAGCCCCGCGTGCTGGCCGGCATGAGCGGCGACCGCGCCCTCGCCCGGTCGGCGCGCGGCGCCGACCTCTACCAGGGGATGGTCGACGACGGCGCCGTCGCGAGCAGGACGGACGCCAAGCTCGGACTGCTCGGTGCGATGTACGGCGCCACCAGCGGTGAGAGCGGTCGGATGGTCGCGGGCCTCACCCGCCGCTACCCGGAGGCCTTCGGGCTGGTCGAGGAGGCGGCTCGCGCCGGTGAGCGCGGCGAGGTGGTGCGGACCCTGCTCGGACGTGGGTCCCCGGAGCTGGGTGGGGTGGGCGACCACGACCCCGACGACCCACCGCCCGACTCCGACACTCAGGCCCGCCTCCGTCGGGCCTACGGCCGCTTCACCCGCAACTTCGTCGTCCAGGGCACGGGGGCCGAGTGGGCCCTGTGCTGGATCGCCGACCTCCGCAACCGGCTGTGGCGGATGCGGGACGGCGGTCGGGTCGAGGAAGGGCCGCACCTCGTCTTCTTCCTGCACGACGAGGTGGTCGTCCATACCCCGGTCGCCCTCGCCGAGGCCGTCGCCGAACAGGCAGCCGAGGCGGCGACCACCGCGGCGGGCCTGCTGTTCCGGGAGATCGGCATCGACTTCCCGCTCAACGTCTCGATCGTGAGGTCCTACGCCGAGGCCGGGAAGCCCGGGGCAGTGGTCGACCCGTGAATCTGGGTACTCCGTCGGCAGTGAGGTCCGAACGGAAGCACTGCCCCTGAGGGGCTGGCGAGAGACGGGAGGTGCGACGTGCTGGTCGAACGACTGGACCGGTTCCAGCGGCGGCACCCGAGGGCGGGGTTCCCGTTGGCCGTCCTCTACAAGTACTTCGACGACGGGGGAGGCAACCTGGCAGCGCTGATCGCCTACTACGCCTTCCTGTCGCTCTTCCCGCTGCTGCTCCTCTTCTCGACGGTGCTCGGGTTGGTGCTGGCGGGCGACCCCGCCCTGCAGCAGCGCGTCCTCGACTCCGCGCTCAGCCAGTTCCCGGTGGTCGGCGACCAGCTGGGGCAGCCGAAGCAGATCAGCGGCGGGGCCGTGGGCCTGACCATCGGGATCCTGGGCTCGCTGTACGGCGGGCTGGGCGTCGGCCAGGCCGTGCAGAACGCCATGAACACCATCTGGGCCGTTCCGAAGAACAGCCGCCCGGACCCCTTCAGGTCGCGGGGACGGAGCCTCCTGCTGCTGGTGACCGCGGGGCTGTCCGTCCTGGCCACCACGGTGCTGTCGGCCCTGGGCAGCAGCGGTGCCGGG
This sequence comes from uncultured Actinomycetota bacterium, assembly GCA_963731075.1. Lineage (GTDB taxonomy): Bacteria > Actinomycetota > Actinomycetes > Propionibacteriales > Nocardioidaceae > Marmoricola. The sequence continues at coordinate 506,414 of CAVSUC010000004.1, read as the reverse complement.
TCGTTCGGTCTCGCGGTGAAGGTCCTCCTGCTGCTGGCGGCCTTCGTGGTCAACGTCGCGGTGTTCGTGTTCGTCTACCGCGTCGCCACGGGGCGCCACCTCTCCGCGCGTGAGGTCGCCCCCGGGGCCGTGGTCGCGGCCGTCCTCTGGCAGCTGCTCCAGACCTTCGGCGTGGCCTACGTCGGCCACGTGATCAAGGGCGCCTCGGCGACCAACGGTGTCTTCGCCCTGGTGCTCGGGCTGCTCGCCTTCCTCTACGCCACCGCCAACGTCATCGTCATCTGCGCCGAGATCAACGCGGTGAGGGTCGACCGGCTCTACCCGCGCTCCCTGCTCACGCCGTTCACGGACAACGTGGAGCTGACCCGCGGTGACCGTCGCTCCTACAGCGACCAGGCGAAGGCGCAGCGCTCCAAGGGCTTCCAGGAGGTCGACGTGACCTTCCACCCCCACGACGAGGACGGGGAGCCGGACGAGGTCGACCGGCGGCCGGGCACGGCATCGGGACGCCAGAAGTAGGACAGACGGCGCCGTCGCGTGACACTCTGGCGCGATGGCTCCTGAGGACTCGATCGGCGACTGGCTGCACCAGGGCACGAGCGATCCCGGCGAGATCGCCGACCGCTACGACGACTGGGCGCAGGCCTACGACGAGGACCTCGCCTCGTGGTCCTACCGGGCCCCCACGACGGTCGCGGACATCGTCGTCGCCCGCCTGCCCGAAGCGGCCTCCGTGCTCGACGTCGGTTGCGGCACCGGGCTCGTCGGCCAGGCGCTCCGGGCCCAGGGCTTCGAGGGCCGGATCACGGGGCTCGACATCTCGCAGGCGTCCCTCGAGATCGCCGGTAGGACGGGGGCCTACGACTCCGTCGAGCCGGCCGACCTCCAGCAGCGGCTACCGAGCGAGGACGACTCCGTCGACGCGGTGGTCTGCGTCGGGGTGATGACCTACCTGCCCGACGTCGAGGCGGTGTGGCGCGAGTTCGCGAGGGTCACGCGGCCCGGGGGGATCGTCGTGGCCACCCAGCGCGAGGAGCTCTGGCACACCCGTGGGTGCCAGGCGGTGCTCGACCGCCTGCGGGCCGAGGGGGTGTGGACCCCCGTCGAGGTCGCCGGGCCGGCGCCCTACCTGCCGGAGGGCTACGGGGGTACGCCGGAGGTCGCCGGCTTCTACCTGACCGCGCGAGCCACCTGACCATGCGCGGCCGGGACGCTCAGGGGCTAGATGTTCTCCAGGTCCACGGGGAGCCGCGGGCGCAAGGTCGAACATCCTGCGGGCCAGCGTGCTCATGGGGTGCTCCTCGGTTCCGGGACCAGGGTCGTCGTACCGTGCCGGACCCCCCGAGTTGGTAAGGCGAGCGACGATGGGTGAAGGACCTGATTCAGGACGAGGGCATCGAACCTGCGTCCGGTGCGAAGCGCCCATCTGCTCGATGCTCGGGAAGGCCCCCCACATGGACTCACCATCTGCCGACCACACTCGCCGTGTCCGGCGACTGGTCGCACCCCTCGCACTCGTTCTCGCGCTGGTCGGCGCGTCGGTGCTGTCGACTCCAGTCGCTGCGTTCGCTCGCGGTGGCGGAGGTGGTCACGGCTTCGGAGGCGGTGGCGGTGGCCGCGGCCTGGGCGGTGGAGGCACTCGGTTCGGCAGCGGGGGCGGGTTCTTCTTCCTCGGCAGCGGTGGGGGCGGTGGCCTGTTCATCATCATCCTGCTGGTCGTGGCGTACTTCCTGTTCAAGACCTGGTCCCAGCAGCAGCGCGCGAAGCGCAACATGAACACGACGAGTGACCGCGTGGCCCGCCGCTCCGACAAGGAGGCGCACGCGCGCGCCACCGCGGTCGAGGCGCAGGTCGACGCCCTGGCCGTCACCGACGAGACGTTCGACCTCGACACGCTCAAGGAGCGCGCGGTCCAGCTCTACGTGACCGCGCAGCGAGCCTGGACCGCCGGCGACGAGGGGACGCTCGACACGATCCTGGCACCCGTGGTCTACGGCAAGTGGACGGAGCAGCTGGACGGCTACCTCGCCCGCGGCCAGGTCAACGTCGTCGAGATCCTCGAGGGGCCGGAGGTGCGCATGGTCAACGTGGCCAACCGACCCGGCGAGACCGACGACACGGTGACCTTCCGGATCACGGCCCGGCTGAACGACTACGTCGTCGACCGACGGACCGGTGCCCAGCTGACCCGCAAGGACCGCTCGAGGCGGCCGGTGGAGTACTGGACGCTGCGCAAGAACCACTCCGGCGAGTGGATCGTGGCCGGGATCGAGCAGGCCGAGGACGGGAGCCACCACCTCACGGACGCGGTGGAGACCGACAGCTGGAACCAGAAGTCGGTCGCCCGCGACGCGACGCTCGAGGTCGCGGAACGCATGTCGGCACCACGTGGGACCGACGTGCTGGCCCTGACGAACATCTCCTGGGCCGATGCTGCTGACGAGGCCGCGCGCGACCTGAGCCTGGTCGACGCCCGCTTCGACCGGCCGGTGCTCGAGGTCGCCATCACCGCGTTCCTCGAGGAGTGGGCGATGAACGACGGAAGCCTCGACTTCACCGCCGTCCGTACGCCGAACCGCACCGTCATGCGCACGGCCACGGTCCGCAGCATCGAGGTCCGCGACCTCGTGTCCCAGGACCCGATCGCGTTCCGGGTCGCGGTCGAGGCGCACGGCATCTACTACGAGGTCGACCGCCGGACCGAAGAGGTCCTGGCGGGTGATCCTCGCGCCGAGCGCACGGTGCCGTTCGTGTTCACCCTGCGCCTGGACGACGCATCCTCACGTGGCTGGACGGTCCAGGCGGTCGAGCGCGTCGGCTGAGCCGAGCTGCTCGAACAGGGACACGATGATCCCCTCGGGACCGCGCACGTAGGCCATCCGCACGCTGTCCTCGTGCTGGCCGACGCCACCGACGAGTCCGTAGCCGTCCGCCGCCACCGCGGCGACGGCTGCGTCGAGGTCACCGACCTCGAACGACACGTTGCGCAGGCCGACCTCGTTGGCCATCGCCGTGGGCGATCCGGGGGCGTGCTCGGGCGTGACGAAGCTGGCCAGCTCGAGTCGGGACCCACCGTCCGGCGGGCGCAGCATCGCGATCTCACAGTGCGCGCCCGGAAGGCCGCAGACCGTGTCCACGAACTCGCCCTGCACGGACGTGGTGCCCTCGACCTCGAGACCGAGCCCGACGAAGAACGCCGTGGCCGAGTCGAGGTCCTCGACGGTGATGCCGATGTGGTCGAGACGTCGTACGTGTGACATGGGAGCAATCCTCTCGTGGTGTGTGCCTTCGAGGTTGGGACGGAGCCGACGTCGGGATCTCGACATGACCGTGGTCCGGGCCGGGATCCTGGCGCTCGGTGGGCGAGGCGTCCAGCGGGGCTGGCCCTCGACGACCTCGGGGCGGAGCGCCCTCAGGCGCCGTCGACCTCGTCGAGCCGGACCGGGCGGTGCTCCAGCCACGACCGCGTCGCGGCCTCCGCGGTGCGGCTCGCCTCGACCCCGTCGGCGACGGTGCACGGCGAGGCCGTCGTCCCGGCCGCCACCTCGGTGAAGGTCGTCAGCTCGCGCCGGAAGGCCTCGGCGAAGCGGTCCATGAAGAAGTACGCCGGCGGCCCGGCCGGGAAGGCCAGGTCCGGGTCGGCGGAGCGGAGGGGCAGGGTGTCGTCGAGACCGGCGGCGACGGAGTCCTCGGTGCCGAGCAGCTCGAGGCGTACGTCGTGACCGCGGCCGTTGCGCCGGGCGTTGGAGACGACCGCGAGCGATCCGTCGTCGAGGGTGAGGACGGTCGTGGCGGTGTCGGCGTCCCCCGCGGCGGCGATGTAGTCGACGATCTCGCTGGTCCCCGCGGCGTACACCTCGACCACCTCGCGGCCCGTCGCCCAGCGCACCAGGTCGAAGTCGTGGATGGCGCAGTCACGGAAGATGCCGCCGGACCCCGCGACGTACTCCGCTGGGGGCGGGGCGGGGTCGAGCGTCGTCGAGCGCAGCGTGTGCAGCCGCCCCAGCCGGCCCGAGCGCAGGTCGTCGCGCGCCCGCACCATGTCCGGGTCGAACCGGCGTGGGAAGCCGATCTGGACGGGCACGTCGTGGGCCGCCGCCTGGTCGCGCACCGCGATGGCGTCGGCCAGGTTGGCAGCCACAGGCTTCTCGCAGAAGGTGGGGACACGAGCCTCCACGAACGACAGCAGCAGCTCCGGGTGGGTGCTGGTGGAGGAGGCGATCACGACGCCGTCGAGGCCGGCCGTGAGCAGAGCGGCGGGGGAGTCGACCGCGGTGGCGCCGGTCTCGGCGACGAGGGCGGCGGTCGTGGCCGGCAGCGCGTCGGTCACCAGGAGCTCCTCGACCGCGTCCAGCGCGAGCAGGGTCCGGGCGTGGAAGGAGCCGATCCGGCCGAGGCCGACGAGTCCGATCCGCATGGGTGGCTCCTTGGTCATGGGGTGGGGAGGACACCTCGACGCTAGGGCTCCCGGTGAGACCGGGGAACCCCGCAACGCCTCAAGAAGGCCTCAGCGCCGCGGGTTCGTTGAAGGGCGTGACGACGTGGATCTGCGACGGCACGCTGACCGGGCTGCCCGGCAGCGCACCCTGGGCCTGGAGCAGCAGCCGGCAGGCGCGCCGCATGTCGGTGCGCAGGTCGTGGTGCAGCACGGCCGAGACCTGCCGGGTGCGCAGCAGCCCGCGGTTGTCGCCGTCGAGGTCGTGGGCCACGAACACGCGGGGGGTGCGGCCGGCCGCACGGAACGCGGCCAGGGTCGCGGTGTTGCCGCCGCCGATCGAGTAGACCGCGCTGATCGACCGGTCGGCGGCGAGCTCCCGGCTCACGGCCTCGAGCATCGAGGCGTCGAGGCCGGCGGTGTCGGTGACGTCGCGGACGGCGAGGTGGGGTGCCAGCTCGCGGAGGGCGGTCCGGAAGCCGATCTCGCGCTCCTCCTCACCGCGGAACGTGGAGCTGCTGAGGGTCACCAGCACGCCGCCGGGCTCGGGTCCGGCCCACTGGGTGATGAGGTACGCCGCGGTGGCACCGGCCGCGCGGTTGTCGACCCCGACGTACGCCACCCGCCGGCTGAACGGGACGTCGGTGACGAAGGTGACCACCGGGATGCCGGCCGCGGTGAGGTCGTCCACCGCCTCGGCGACGGCCGGGCTGTCGGGGGCCTTCAGGATGACGCCCTCGGAGCCCCGTCGCCGGATCGCGGCGAGCGTCGCGACCGCCCCACCGGAGTCGCTCTCCTCGCTGAGCCGGAAGCGCGCGCGGAAGGAGGCGGGGCGCAGTGCCGGCAGCTCGTGCTCGAGGGCGCCGCGGACCGCGGAGGTGAACCGGTCGGGTGCCTGCATCACCAGGTCGACGATGAAGGTCCGCCCCGACAGGCGGATCTGCGCGCGCTGCCGGTCGAGCTCGGTGATCGCCTGCTCGACCTGGACGACCGTGGCCTCGCGCACCCCCGCCCGCCCGTGCAGCACCCGGTCCACGGTGGCGCGGCTGAGCCCGGCCTGGGCGGCGATGTCGCTGACCCGGTGGAGACGTCGTGGCGTGGTCATGGACGGTCCTTGCGCTGAGGCGTTCTTGAGGCGAAGCCGGCACCCAGCATGCCTCAGTCCCGCCCTAGTGTGACGAGGACCACCTGTCACCACCTCACGACCGGAGGCACCCCGATGACCACGACCACGACTCCATCCACCTTCCGTGGGCGGGCGAGGCTGCGCACGGCCGACTGCGATCTCGACGAGCTCGCGCGGATCACGGCGCAGCGCACCACGCTCGCCGACTTCCCGCTGGCGACCGAGGTCGTGGACGACGTCATCGTCTACGACGCCGACCGGCTGCGCGAGGCGGTCGCGAGGACGGACGGCGAGGAGGCCGTCGCCGGCGAGCTGGTGCGGGCCCTGACCGACGGCCCGGGCGTCGTCGGCGGTCCGTGGTGCGTTCCCGGACGCCGCCGTGGTTGACCGCGTGACCGTCGCCTTCGACGCGATCATCGCCGACGAACGGGCCGGCGGGGGACCGGTGGGCGACCACTTCGCCACCGCCGGGGCCAACGACCGGGTGTGGAACGCCCTGGAGAAGCTGGCCCTTCGCGACCCGGAGGCGTTCGTGGACTACTACGCCAACGACGTGATCGCCCTGCTGTCGCGGGCGTGGCTCGGCCCCGGCTACCAGGTCACCTCGCAGGTCAACGTCGTACGCCCCGGAGGCCAGGCGCAGGAGCCCCACCGCGACTACCACCTGGGATTCCTGGAGAACGAGGCCGTCGAGCGCTACCCGACCCACGTGCACCTGCTCTCGCCCGTGCTCACGCTGCAGGGTGCCGTCGCCCACTCCGACATGCCGGTCGAGAGCGGCCCGACGATGTACCTGCCCTACTCCCACCAGCTCGTCACCGGCTACCTCGCCTGGCGACTGCCCGAGTTCCGCGAGCACTTCGCACGCAGCTTCGTCCAGCTCCCGCTGGCCAAGGGTGATGCGGTCTTCTTCAACCCCGCGCTGTTCCACGGCGCCGGCACCAACGTGTCCGCCGACGTCCAGCGCGTGGCCAACCTGCTCCAGGTGTCGTCGGCCTTCGGCCGGGCCATGGAGACGGTGGACCGCGACCGCGTCACGCGTGCGGTCTACCCGGTCCTGCTCGACCGGAAGGCCGCGGGCATGCCGTCGGCGTCCCTGCACGCCGCGCTGGCGTCGGCGGCGGAGGGCTACCCGTTCCCGACCAACCTCGACCTCGACCAGCCGGTGGGCGGGCTCATCCCGCCGTCCCAGGCCTTGCTCGTGGAGCAGGCGCTCGACGCAGGCACCGCGCCGGAGGACCTGGCCACCGTCCTGGACGCCCACCGCGACCGTCGCCTCACCGCGCGCGCATGAGCGGGCTCCTGCGGGACCGGGTCGTCCTCGTCAGCGGCGGCACCCAGGGAGTCGGGGCGGCCGTCGCCCGCGCCGCCGTCGACGAGGGAGCCACAGTCATGGTCTCCGGTCGCCGTGAGGAGGTCGGCCAGGCATTCGCCGCCGAGCTCTCGAGGCCCAGCGGTCGCGAGGTGGGCTTCGTCGCGGCCGACGTGTCCGACGTGGCGCAGGCGCAGGCCTCCGTCCGCGAGGTCGTACGCCGGTTCGGCCGGATCGACTCCCTCGTCAACGCCGCGGGCCTCACCAGCCGCGGCACCCTGCTCGACACGACCCCCGAGCTGTTCGAGGAGCACGTCGCGGTCAACCTGCGTGGGCCGTTCTTCCTCATGCAGGCGGCCGTGCAGGACATGGTCGACCGCGCGATGCCCGGCACGATCGTCAACCTCGCCAGCATCGCGGCCCACGGCGGTCAGCCCTACCTCGCGCCGTACGTCGCCGCCAAGGCCGGCCTGGCCGGCCTCACCCGCAACGCCGCGCACGCCCACCGCTTCGACCGCATCCGGATCAACGCGGTGAACATCGGCTGGACCGCGACCGAGGGCGAGGACGCCGTGCAACGTCGCTTCCACGGTGCCGGTGACGACTGGCTCGAGCGCGCCGGCGCGGACCTGCCGATGGGTCGGCTGGCCCAGCCGGAGGACGCGGCCGCGCTGGTGGTCCTGCTCCTCTCGGACCGCAGCGGGGTGGTCACGGGATCGGTCATCGACTGGGACCAGCACGTCGTCGGCGCCTCGGACTGAGAGGCGCGTCGCGGCGTCGACGCAGGAGGCGAGGCGAGACAAGAACGTGTTCTAGTTCTTTCGACTACGGTCTGCTCATGAGCAAGAGTGCCTCGCTGGTGCGTGTGGGTCTCGCCTACGTGGCGGCGGTCGCGGTCGGCGCCGCGTGGCTGTGGCGCGGCCCGAACACCGCACATCTCTGGCTGGACGGCCTGCTTGCCGACACCCTCGCGACCCTGGTGATCTTCGGGTTCAGCCGGACCCACCACAACTCGAGCTTCTACGACGCCTGGTGGAGCGTGCTGCCACCCCTGCTGGCGATCTACTGGTGGGCGGCCGGTCCGCTCGGCCTCGACGACGTCCGGTCCTGGCTGGTGCTCGTGGTGGTCCTCGTCTGGGCGGTGCGGTTGACCGGGAACTGGGTCTACGCCTTCCCGGGCTTCCCGCACGAGGACTGGCGCTACCCGCTGGTGCGCGAGGGCACGGGCGCTTTCGAGCCGGTGGTCGACCTGTTCGCGCTCCACCTGGTGCCGACGTGGCAGGTGTTCCTCGGCCTGACGCCGGTCTACCTCGTCGTCTCGCGAGCCGGTCGGGAGGTCGGCTGGATCGACACGGTGGCCGTCGTGATCGGGATCGGGGCGGCGATGCTCGAGCTGGTGGCGGACACCCAGATGTACCGCTTCGCACGCACCAAGCAGCCGGGGGCATGCATGGACCACGGACTCTGGGCTTGGTCGAGACACCCCAACTACCTCGGCGAGATCACCTTCTGGTTCGCACTCGGACTCTTCGGTCTGGCGGCCTCGCCCGCGGACTGGTGGTGGGTGTTCCTCGGAGCCGTCGCGATGGCCGGCCTCTTCCTCGGCGCGAGCATCCCGATGATGGAGCAGCGCAGCCTCGAGCGGCGCCCGGCGTACCAGGACGTCATCGACCGGGTGCCCAAGCTCGTCCCTCGACCCCCTCGATCGCTGCAACGTTCGCGGAAACCCGCATGACCCGACCGCGGGTGGTGGTGGCGGGGCTCGGTGACACCGGCCTGCTGACGGCCCGGCACCTCTCGCGACACGTCGACGTCGTCGGCGTCTCGACCAAGCCCGCCCTCGTGAGTGGACAGGAGCTGGGTCTGCGGCTGGCGCGCCCCGACGAGTGGGCCCGCGACTACCTCGTCGGGTTCGACCGCTTCCACAAGCTGGACCGAGTCCGCACGATCCACGGCACCCTCACCGGGGTCTCACTCGCGGACCACGTGCTGACCGTCCTCCTCCCCGACGGCACCACGCACACGGAGCCGTACGACGTGCTGGTCATCGCCACCGGTGTCACCAACGGCTTCTGGCGTCGGCCGGACCTGCAGACGGAAGCAGAGATCGCCACGACTCTCAGGGCGGCGCACGAGCAGCTGTCGGCCGCTGCGTCCATCAACGTCATCGGCGGGGGAGCGGCCGCGGTCAGTGCCGCAGCCAACCTCGCTCTCGCGTGGCCCTTCACCGAGGTCGGGCTGTACCACCCCGGCGATCGGGCGCTCCCACAGCACCATCGCCGGGTGTGGGCCACGGTCAGCGCCACCCTCACCGAACGCGGGGTCTCGCTCCATCCGGGCCACCGAGCCGCAGTCCCAGCGAGCTTCGACCTCGACCGCATCACCACCGAGCCCGTCGCGTTCAGCACCGGGCAGCCTGCGGTGCAGGCCGACGCCACTCTCTGGGCGATCGGGCGCGTGCGCCCCAACACGGCCTGGCTGCCGGATTCGCTGCTCGACGAGGCGGGCTTCGTCCGGGTCGCACCCGACCTCTCCGTGGTCGGTGCGCGAGACGTGTTCGCCATCGGCGACGTGGCGGCCACCGACCCACTGCGGGGGTCGGCCCGCAACCGGGCCGACCGGATGCTCGCGCACAACGTCCGCCGCCATCTGGCCGACGCCCCGCTCCGCACCTACCGCGCCCGGCGTCGGCGTTGGGGCTCGGTCCTCGGGCCCCAGCCGGACGGGCTCCGCGTCTTCACCCCCTCGGGACGCTGCTTCCGCTTCCCCGCGTGGAGCGTCCGGGCGATCGTTCAGCCCTGGATCGTGCGCCGCGGGATCTACGGTGGGGTGCGGTCAGCCGGGCGCCATGCCGGCCGGGGCATCAGCGCCACGGATCGGTGACCTCGTGCAGGTCGGCGAGGGTCTCGTGCACCTGCCGGAGCCGATCGGCCCCCACGTGCTCGGCCCATTCGGCCAGCACCCTTTCCACCTCGGCGTTCGCAGCGGTGACGACCGGGTCGGCGCGTGCGGTGAGACGCACCAGTCGGGCGCGGCCGTCGGCGGGGTCGGGAACCCGGTCGACGTACCCCGCCGCCTCGAGCTGCTCGACGAGGAAGCCGGCTGACTGCTTGGTGACCCGGGCCTGCTCGGCGAGGTCGGAGACGCGGGTCCCGTGCGGTCCGATCCGCGCGGCGATCCGGGCCTGTGCCGGGGTGATGTCCGTGATGCCGGCGGCGGCCACGGCGTCGTGCGCCCGTTGCTCGAGGGCGCGGTAGGTGACGAACAGCAGGATCCCCAGGTTCGGCTCTTGACTGCCCGTGGTCATGGTGCCAGTTTAGACAGATAAACTGTCTATACACGGAAATGGGTCGAGGTGGCACGCGATGGACAGCAACACGGTCTGGCAGCACATCGACACCGAGCGAGCGGCGCTGGCCGACCTGCTCGAGTCGCTCCCGGAGCAGGACTGGCGCCGGTCGAGCCTGTGCGAGGGCTGGTCCGTGCGGGACGTCGCCGCGCACGTGACCTTCGCCCAGGCGAGGGTCCGCGACGTGATGTGGCCGGCGATCCGGACCGGCTTCCGCTACAACGCCATGATCAGGTACGCCGCGGTCCGCAGCCCCCTCTCGCACGAGCAGATCGTGGCGACGCTCCGAGGCTTCGTCGGCTCACGACGACGGGCTCCCCTCGTCTCCGACCTGGAGCCACTTCTCGACGTCCTGGTGCACACCCAGGACATCTGCGTGCCGCTGGGGCTCGAGCACCGCATGCCCGTCGACGCGGCCGTCGTCGCCGCCGATCGGGTGCTCTCGCTGCGCGGGCCGATGCGCTTGTGGAAGCCGCCCCGGGCGGTGCGGCTGGTCGCCACGGACGCGGACTGGGCGCACGGTGAGGGAGTGGTGGTGCAGGCACCGATCCAGTCCCACCTGCTGACCCTGACGGGACGAGCGCCCTCGGCGGCTGGAGCGGACGCGAGGATTTGAACCTCGACCCCTTCCCTGGAAGGGAAGCGTGCTGCAACTACACCACGTCCGCGGAGCCAGCCTCTGCCGAGCCTGACGCGCCACCAGTATGAGCCACCCTCAGGACCGCCCACACGCTGGGGCGCATCCCGGACCGAGACAGTTGCATCGGCCCCGCGCGCCTCGAGGTCACATCACCAATCACATCATGTGGTGACGCCCTGCACCCCGGTCCGCTTCTAGGTTTCGGGTATCCCCGCAGCACCGGCCGCGGAAGAACCCGAAGGGGCCAGACATGACCATCACCCCCAACCTCCTGACCAGGTGGTCCGGCCTCGCCGCCGCCAGCGCCGGAGCCATCTTCATCGGCGTCCAGATCAACCACCCGCAGGTGAACGCCATCACGATCCAGACCACCGATCTGGGTGTGCGCGACACGTTCAAGGTGCTGATGGCCGCCCTCGCCCTGGCCGGCATCACCGGCATGTACCTGAACCAGGTCCGCAAGCACGGCCTCCTCGGGCTCATCGGCTACCTGGTGTTCGCCGTCGGCTACCTCGGCATCATGTGCGTCGCCTTCACCGCCGCCTACGTGCTCCCCGAGGTGGCGACCTCCAGCACCGGGTTCGTCAACGACGCCATCGCCGCCGACACCGCCCGCGGCACGGTGGAGGGCGACCTCGGCCCGTTCGGTCCGGTGCTCAAGGTGCTCGGCTTCGCCTACCTGGTCGGCAGCCTGCTCTTCGGCATCGCGCTGTACCGGGCCAGGGTCCTGCCCCGGTGGGCCTCAGCCCTGCTGGCCGTCGCCGGCCTGGCCACCGCTGGCCTGGCGCTGACGCCCGACTCCGTCTACCGCTTCCTCGCCTTTCCCAACGGCATCGCCATGATCACCCTCGGGTACTCGCTGTGGCAGGTCGCCCGCCACGACGCCGAGACTGCGTCGGAGACCGTCGACACCTCGCCGCTGAGCACCGTACGGGTCGCGTGAGCGCCATGCCCACCACCAACCGAGGCCCCGCACCCGCCACCGACCTTGCAGGGGGGCGGGCGAGGGGGAGGCGCCGGACCGGCTGGTGGGTGGTGCCCGGCCTGCTGCTGCTCGCCTTCATCCCGGTCCTGGGCGGCACCGGACGCCTGGTCGAGGTGCTCGGCGGACCCGAGCTCCTGCCCACCGACGCGCGGTTCGCCGCCTCCCCGATCCCGCTGGTCGTGCACATCCTGAGCTCTGCCGTCTACGCGGTGCTGGGCGCCCTGCAGTTCTCGGCCCGGTGGCGCCGCCGCCACCGCGGCTGGCACCGCCGAGCAGGGCGCCTCCTGGTGGTGCTCGGTCTGGCGGTGGCGTTCACCGGACTGTGGATGACGCTGGCCTACCCGCAGAAGGAGGGCACGGGCGACATCCTCTGGGTCACGCGGCTGCTGGTCGGCTCCGGCATGGGCGCCAGCGTCATCCTCGGCCTGGTCGCCATCCGGCGCCGCAACATCGCCGGGCACCGAGCCTGGATGACCCGGGCCTATGCACTCGCGCTCGGCGCCGGCACCCAGGTGCTGACGGTCGGCTTCGGAAAGGCACTCATCGGCACCGGCGTCGTCCGCACCGACCTGATGATGGCGTCGGCCTGGGCCATCAACCTCGCCCTCGCCGAGTGGATCATCCGACGCCCCGCCCGCCGTCGGGCCGGTTCAAGGGGGCCAACCTCGCCCACGAGGACGGCGGTCAACGAACCCGCTTCACCCGCATGATGGCGCCGGCGCCGCCGATGGCGCACAGGCCGGCCACGGCGTACAGCACGCCGTAGCTGCCGCCGCCCGCGGCGAGAATGGCCGGTGCGAGCGCGGGGGCGACCGCGGAGGGCAGTGCGCCGGCGATGTTCATCACGCCGAGGTCCTTCGCGGCGCTGCCGGAGTCGGGGAGCACGTCGGCGACCAGGGCGAGATCGACGGCCGTGTAGAGGCCGAACCCGAGTCCACCCAGCGCCATCCCGGCCACGAAGCCGTTGAAGGTGGTCGCGAGCGCGATGACGAACATCGCCAGTCCGAACACCACCGACGCGGCACCGACGAACACCTTCCGCCGGCCCATCCGGTCCGAGAACCATCCGCCGGCCAGGGACGCGACCACGACCACGCAGGACATGGCCGCGGTGGCGAGGAAGAGCTGGCGCGGGACGTCGCGCTCTGCGCTGTCGAGCCTCTCCAACAGGTAGTACGCCTGGTAGGTGGCCAGGAACGCGTAGGCCAGGACGAACATGAACCGGCTGGCGAACGCCCACGCGAAGTCGGGGTTCTTCCGCGGGTTCACGTAGAACACGCTGACGACCTCGCGCAGCGACCAGGCCGGTTTCGCGGAGGGATCCAGCCGACGGTCGTGCAGCGTCAGGGCGAACACCACGATGAAGAAGCCGCCGATGGCGCATGGGGCGAGGAACATCGCCAGGGTGTTGCCGGTGAACAGCTGGACGACGTACGTGCCAGAGACGGAGGCGATCGGCAGGCAGACACCCAGGACACCCGCGACCAGGCCGCGTTGGCTGACGGGCACCTGGTCGGGCAGCACCGCGATGAGCGCTGCCAGGAGCGCGTTGAAGAACACCTGGGCGATGCACCAGCCGACCAGGACGACCGCGATGTTGGGTGCGAGCGCCACGACGAGGATCCCGGCCGAGCCGCCGAACAGGCCCGCCACCAGCCACGGTCGACGCATCCCGAGGGGCGAGGAGGTGCGGTCGCTCAACCTGCCGAAGAACGGGTTGGCGAACATGGAGAGGAAGGCGCCGACCCCGGCCACCAGTGACAGGTTGTTGGGTGCCCGGTCGGTGCCCACGAGCGCGTTGACCTTGAGCGACAGGCTGACCAGCAGCGGCGCGAGGAACAGCAGGATGGCGCCGATGTACGCGAGCGCGTAGAGCGCCACGAAGCCCGGCCCGACGTGGGCTGTCGGCTCGTGGTCGGGCACGGCCCCGGCTGGAGCGCTACTGGTGCTCGGCCCGGAAAGATCGGACATGGTGACACTCCTCGAGCGATGGCTCCTAGTGGACCACCTTCCACCACCACGTATCGCCCGCGAGGGGAACGTGCGGCTACTTGACCTCTGCTCGCACGACGACGGCGAGGCCGACGGTCAGCGGGATGAGCAGCCAGATCACGCTGGTGACCCCGAGGTGAGCCCACTGCTGGGCGGTCACGGTCCCGTCGATCAGGGTGCCACCGGCGAGCTTGAAGTCGATCCAGGGTTGCAGGTGCCGAAACCAGGCCTGCGAGCCCGCGAGGATGATGGCCAGCGTGGGCAGCAGGAACGAGTACACGAAGTAGCCGACCAGGGCGCCGGCCGAGCTCCGGATGAGTACGCCGAGCATGAAGCCCACCAGCAGACCGAGGACGTTGGCCAGCATGATCGTGGCCATGTTCATCGCAGTCACGTCCCAGACGGGCTCGATGTCGGCGATGGAGGAGCCGATGATGTTGCCCAGCGCCCCGATCGTGAAGCCCAGTGGGATGGACGCAATGGCAACCCCGACGCAGGCGATCGCCTTGGCGCCGATGACGCGTCCACGGTGCGGCACGAGGGTGAACGTGGTGAGACCACTGCGCTGGCTCCACTCGCTGGTCACCGACAGCACCGCAATCACCGGCAGGACCACCGTCAACGGGTAGCAGACGGCAGTGACGAACGCGCTGTAGGTCATCCCGGCCTCGGAGGAGAACGCGATCACAGCACCGGTGGCGAACAGCGCCAGGATGCCGATGCTCGCCATCAGCCAGAATCCGGACCGGGTGTCGAACATCTTGCGCAGCTCCGTGGTCACGATGCGGCCCAGGGGGATGGCGCGATGGGTCGGTGCCGGACCCCGAGAGGCTGCCGTCCTGGCTGCGGCTGCTGATGCGGTTCTGGCACTCATGTCACTGCTCCTTCTGAGTGGGCGTCGCTGCTGGTGTCGCGCTGGGTCTCGGCGGTGAGGGCGAGGAACATCTCCTCCAGGCCCGCGCCGTCGGCTGGCCTCAGCTCGAGCAGAGCTGCCCCTGCGGCGAACGCGATCATCCCGACCTGACCGGTGTCTGCGTGGGCCAGGAGCCCATCTGGGCCGACTGGTGTGGAGGCGATGCCGCCCTCCAGCAGGGCGGTGGCGACGACGTCTCGATCGAGCGCCCGGACCATCGACCCAGCGGAGCGGAGCAGGTCGTCCTTGGCGCCGGCTGCGACGATGCGGCCGTTGCCGATCACCACGAGATCATCGGCGACCACCTCGATCTCGTGGAGCAGGTGGGAGGAGAGCAGCACGGTGCCACCGTGGTCGGCATACTCGCGCAGCAGCCCGCGCATCCACCGGATCCCGGCCGGGTCGAGTCCGTTGGCCGGCTCATCGAGGATCAGAACCTCCGGCTGTCCGATGAGCGCGGTCGCGATCCCGAGCCGTTGCCGCATCCCCAGTGAGTAGTCGCGGACCCGGCGCGACGCCTCGGCCGTGGTGAGGCTGACCAGGTCCAGCATCTCCTCGACCCGACCTCGGGGGATCCCCATGTAGCGCTGGGCGATGGTCAGGATCTCGCGACCGGTGCGGCCGGCGTGCTGGGCCGACGCGTCGAGCAGGACACCGACCTCGCGGCCGGGGTTGGGCAGGTCGACATAGCTGCGCCCGGCGACCGTCGCGGTCCCCGAGTCGGCCTTGGTGAGCCCCACCAGGATCCGGAGGGTGGTGGACTTGCCAGCACCGTTCGGGCCCAGAAACCCGGTGACCCTCCCCGGGCACGCGGTGAAGCTGACGTCATCGACTGCGGTGAAGTCGCCGTAGGTCCGGGTGATCGACTCGATCGTGATCATGAGTGGGCTCTGCCTGAACTCAGCCGTGGTGGGGCTTCGAGGGACGCTGTCATGTCAATCTCCTTGCTGGGCGGGCTGATGGCCCTGAACCTAGGAGTGAACGTGGTGGGTGAGCGTCACCACTTGTGGTGATTGAGGTGGTGATTCAGCCAGCAGATGCGGCAGTCCGACCCAGCTCAGGTGGCCGGTGTCATCGCCGGCGTCCTGACGCCCTTGATCAGCAGATACGCCAAGAGCGCGACCTCGCACACGATTTCTGGAAGCACGAAGACAGCGGCGGAGGTGTCCGCATGTGCCGGGGCGAGGAACTGTGTCGTTGCGTCGCTCACGTAGCAGATGGTGGCGGCCATGAGCAGGAGGGAGAGCCACGTGGGGAACAGGCCGGACCGGTAGCCGAGCAGACCCACAGCGAAGAGCCACAGCCAGGTGAACTGAGCGATCAGGTAGCCGTAGTGCTGCAGTTCCATCAGGAGCAGCACCATGGCCTGCGAGCCCTCGACCCCCAAGGTGGTCGCATAGGAGTGGTCGGTCGCCACCAGCACCGCGCCGAGCTGGTTGACCATGTTCAAGCACGCGATCGCGACAGAGACCGCCACGAAGACGACCATGGTGCGGGCGATGTCTCGGCCCGCGTGAGCCAGGAGTCGGTACAGCAGTGCGGCCAGCACCAGCCACACCATCGCCTGGGCCAGGTCGGCGATGAAGCTCAGCCGGACCAGGGTGGAGTTCGCCACGATGTTGGCAGTCGTTGCCGCGGCGTCGCCGGGCTCGTACACGTTCACCCTCACGATGTGGGCGAAGCCGCCGAAGACCGCGACGACCAGGTAGAGAAGGCCGGCCGTGCGTGCCAACCGCACGTCCGACTCGTGACAGCGCCCGCGCTGGTCGGCGTCGGGGTCCTGAGCCGCGCCGTCCGCGCGGAGCGGCTCCCGGTCCTGGGTGGCGGTCATCTGTCTGCCTCGCATCTGTGTGGGGTGGGCCGACGAAGTTCCGCCGGATGGTGCTTCGGGCACGCCGTGTGGTGCGTACTCACAGGGTGATGGCGACCTTTCCGCGGACCGCGCCCGAGGCGAGCTGCTGGATGGCTTCGGGAACCCGTTCGAGGGGGTAGGTCCGGTCGAGGCTCGGGGCGACCTGCCCGGTGTCGATGAGTGCGGTGAGCCGGTCCAGGTCGCTGGCTCGTTCCTTGTTGATGAAGTTCGCGAACCGCTGTGTGGTGAACGGGGACAGGGCGAGGGCGCGCAGCGTGCGGTTCATGCCCCCGGTGAGGTTGCCACCGTCTTCGCCGCCGACGATGACGGCCGTGCCGTGGGGGGTGAGTGCTCGTCGTAGCCGCGACAGCTTCGGGTTTCCTGCGATGTCGATGATCAGGTCGAAGCGGACCGTGGTGGCGGCGAAGTCCTCCTGGGTGTAGTCGATGACGTGGTCGGCGCCCAGAGAACGCACCAGGTCGAGCTTGGAGGTGCTGGCCACCCCGGTGACCTCGGCGCCGAGTGCTTTGGCGATCTGGACGGCGTAGCTGCCGACACCCCCGGAGGCGCCGATGACCAGTACGCGTTGGCCCGCTTCGAGATGGCCGTGGTCGCACAGCGCCTGCAGGGCGGTGGCGGCCGAGATCGGCACCACCGCGGCCTGCTCGAAGGTCAGGCCGGCCGGTTTGTGGGCGAGCTTTTCGGCCCGGGCCACGGCGTACTGGGCGAACGACCCGCGGCCGACCCCGTACACCTCGTCACCCAGCTCGAAGCCGGACACGTCAGCGCCGACCTCGGCCACCGTGCCAGCCAGGTCACGGCCCGGCACCGGGATCTTCGGGCCCCGGAGGCCAAGCCCCACGATGCGCATGAGGTACGGCTTGCCGGTCATCAGGTGCAACGTCCCGCGGTCAAGCCCCGCGGCATGCACCCGGACCAGGACCTCGTCCTCGGCGACCGCAGGGACAGCGATGCGCTCTCGGCGCAACGTCCTCTCGTCGCCGTACTCGTCCTGCACGATGGCGGGCATCATCCCGGGTCGGTTCGTCGACTGATCCGCCGGCGGCGACTGGCCTGGCGCGGTCTGGATGGAGGGTGCGATCTTCGGGTCCATAGCGGTGTCGTCTCTCTGGAAGTTCACGCGTCCCGAGTCTGCGCGTCGTGCTCTGTTCGTACAGTGTACGAGAATAACGTACACTGTACGAAAGTCAAGGGTGAAGGGGTTGCGGGTGGTGGAGTCCGATCGGTCCGAGGGACCGGCGAGGTCACGTTTGACCAAGGAGCGGGTGCTCGACGCCGCCATGCTCGTCGCGGATCAAGGTGGCTTGTCCGGCCTGACCATCCGCTCGCTGGCCCGGCAGCTCGGCGCCAAGCCGATGTCGGTCTACTACTACGTCGCCAGCAAGGACGAGCTCCTGGATCTGCTCGTCGACGTCGTGTTCGAGGAGATCGAGCTCCCCGACCCCCGGGGCGACTGGCAGGTGGAGATGCGTCGGCGCGCCAACTCGGCCCGTGAGCGTCTCAGGGTGCACTCCTGGTCGATCGGGCTGCTGGAGTCGCGCACGGCCCCCGGGCCCGCAACCCTTCGACATCACGACGCGGTCCTGGCGTGCCTGCGGCATGCCGGGTTCTCCCTGGAGCTGACCGCTCACGCGTATGCGCTCATCGACAGCTACGTCTACGGGTTCGCGCTCCAGGAGGCGGCCCTTCCCTTCGAGGGGCCTGAATCGGTGGGAGACGTCGCCGGCCCCATCATGAAGCTGATGGCAACGGGCGCGTACCCGACCATGGTCGAGATGGCGGAGACCTACTACCTGAAGCCCGGCTACGACTTCGCCGACGAGTTCGAGTTCGGTCTCGACCTCATCCTCGGCGGTCTGGCCGCGCGTCACAGGTGACTCCGCTCGCTCATGACGAGGTCGCCGCCCGGCTCAGGAGCTGACCGCGCAGCCGGTGCAGCTGGGGCATGAGGCCGTAGATGACGATGGGCACCGCCATGGTCGCGAGCACGAACGTGCGGGTGACCGCGTTCAAGGTGCCCAGCCAGTCGCCCAGGAGAAGGTTCAGCGCGGTCAGGGTCGGGAAGACCGCGAGCCAGATCATCAGCGCGAGCTGGTGCTTGGTCGGCGGACCGGGCTTCACCCGCCCAGGGGTCGGGGCGGTCGGGTTGGGGGTGGGGTTGGTCATCGTGACTCCTTGGTAGTGGTGGCGATCGGGGTGGGGGGGAATCCGTGGTCGAGGTCGCGGACGGCGTTGCGTACGTCGTCGTCGACGAGGTCGGCGTTCATGGCGATGGCGGCGGCTGAGCCGGCACCTGCGGCGGTGATGACCTGGGCGCGCGGGTCGACGACGTTGCCGGCAGCCCACATGCCGGGTACGCCGGTGCGTCCGGTGGCGTCGACCTCGACCCAGCTGTTCGAATCGACGGTGGCGCCCAGGCGGAGCAGCAGGACGTCGTTCGGCACGAAGCGTGGCGGCACGAAGAGGGCGTCACGAGGGATGACGCAGCCGTCGTCCATCTGCACGCCGCGGAGGTGGTCATCCTCGTCGATGACGAGCTGGTCGATGGTGCCTTCGACGATGCCGACGGCACGGGCCAGGAGCTCGGTCCGTTCGACGGCCGTGAGGATGTCGGGCGGGGTGAAGTAGACGAGGTCGTGGGTCCACTGGCGCACGATCTGGGCGTACCGGACGGAGCCCGGGGTGCCACCGATGACGCCGAGCTGCTGGTCGCGGACCTCGTGGCCGTGGCAGTAGGGGCAATGCAGCACGTCGCGTGCCCACCGCTCTGACAGGCCGGGGACGTCGGGCAGCTCGTCGCGCAGGCCGGTGGTGACCAGCAGTCGGCGGGTCGAGATCCGCTGCCCGTCGCCGAGGAGGACCCAGAACCCGGTCCGGCCATCGGGAACCAGGTCGGCGACGGTGCCGGCGAGGATCTCGCCGCCGTAGCCGGTGACCTCGTCCCTGCCGGCGGCGAGGAGCTCGGCGGGGGGCATGCCGTCGCGGGAGAGGAAGCCGTGCATGTGGGTGGCTGGGCCGTTGCGTGGGTGACCGGCATCGACCACGAGGACCTTGCGGCGGGCTCGGGACAGGACCAGGGCTGCGGACAGGCCGGCGGCGCCTCCGCCGATGACCACTACGTCGTATCTGTTCATGTCCCAAGGTTGGGACCGGGTGTGGCGAACGCCTACAAACGTTGCTGTTTGTGGGAATCAGCGGTCAGATGAACACGTGGAGGACGAGTCAGCGGCCGCCATAGCTGCCGCGCTGGAGGGGGTCGGACCCCGGTTGAAGCGACTCCGCACGCACCGTGGTCTGACGTTGACCGGCGTCGCGGAGACGACCGGCATCTCCAAGAGCACACTGTCGCGGCTCGAGACCGGTGGACGCCGGCCCACCCTCGAGCTGCTGCTCGCCCTCTCGCACGTCTACCGGGTGCCGCTCGACGACCTGGTCGCGGCCCCCGATGAGGGCGACCCGAGGCTGCGGCTGAAACCGGGCCTTGTCAAGGGCAGGACGGTGATCCCGCTGACTCGACAACCGGACGGCATGCAGGCGTGGAAGATCATCATTCCGACCGCCATGGCTGTTCCAGAGCCACGCGCGCACGACGGTCACGAGTGGATCTACGTCCTGTCCGGTCACATGCGGTTCATCCTTGGTGACCAGGACGTGGTGCTCGGACCCGGCCAGGTCGCCACCTTCGACACCACAGTCAAGCACTGGTTCGGCAGCACCGGCGCTGAGCCTGCTGAGATCCTCAGCATCTTCGGACGACCTGGCGAACGGATGACGTACCGAGGAGCCCCGGACCCGACACAAGCATGAACCGCACCCTCCGCAGCGGGTCCAGCCGATGACTCGCTGGGAGCCGGATGCTCCTGAGCGATGCCTTCAAGACTGGTCAGCGTCGTGCACGACGATGGCGATCTGTACTCGGTTGGTGGCGTCGAGCTTGGTGAATAGCCGTGACACATGCGCCTTGACCGTCGCTTCGCTCATGAAGAGCGCAGAGGCCACTTCTGCGTTGGAGGCCCCCGACCCGATCGCAGCTGCCACCTCCCGTTCGCGGTCGGTGAGGGCGGCGAGGCGCTGCGCGGCGACATGGCGGCGTTCGGATCCCGGGCCGTCGCCGAAGTGGGAGAGCAGCGTGCGGGTGACGGACGGCGAGATGATGGCCGCTCCGGAAGCGACGACTCGGACGGCGTTGATGATCTCGTCGGGCGGGGTGTCCTTGACCAGGAACCCGCTGGCTCCTGCGCGCAGCGCGCTCATCACCTGCTCGTCGGCCTGGAACGTCGTCAGCACGATGACGTGGGGAGGTGAGTCCAGCCCGCGCAGCGCCGCGGTTGCGGTGATGCCGTCCATCTCCGCCATCCGGATATCCATCAGCACGACGTCGGGTTGATGCTCACGCACCGCAGCGACCGCCCCCGCGCCGTCGTCGACCTCGCCGACGACCACGAGGTCTTCGGCCGACGAGAGGATCAGCTGGAGCCCTGCGCGCACGAGCGCGTCGTCGTCGACCAGCAACACCCTCACCTGTGCCATAGCAGCTCGGCGTCCACAACGAAGTCGCCCGATGCGTCCGGGCCGTGAACCAGTGTTCCGCCCGCGAGCGCGACCCGCTCCTGCAGCCCGAGAAGACCAGCGCCAGCGCCCGGGAGCGTCGGACCGGCCGAGGGTCGCAGAGGTCTTCGGTTCCGGACGCTGACGTGCAGCCCCTCCTCACGCCCGCCGGTGACCCGCACCCAGGCTGTCGAGCCGTTGGCATGCTTGCCGACGTTGGTGAGCGCCTCCTGCACGATCCGGTAGGCGTCTCGCCCCAGCGCGCTCGGGACGGCCTGCGCGTGATCGACCACCATCTGCAGGTCGATCCGTGCCCCGGCCCGCCTGGTTTCCTCGACCAGGCGGCGGATGTCGGACAGCGTCGGTTGCGGGGCGGCGGAGGGCCCAGGTTCCTGCCCGGCCTCTTCGCGAAGCACCCCGATGACACCGCGCAGCTCCTCGAGTGCCTGGCGTGCCGTCAGGCGCATCAGCTCGGCGGTCTCGCGCACCTTCTCGGCCGGCAGGTCGGGACGTACCTCGAGCCCGCCGGCGTGCAGTGCCAGCAGTGTGATGCGGTGTGCGAGCACATCATGCATCTCGCGGGCGATCCGTGTGCGCTCGGCCATCCTGGCCCGGTCCTCGTGCACATGCTGCTCGTTCTCCGCCCGCGTTGCGCGTTCGCGCAACGTCACCAGCAGTTGTCGTCGAGCTCGCAGGAACATCCCCCACGCGATGGAAGCGAGCACCAGCGGAGTCACCAGCAGGAACACCGAGATCGGGCCGGTCGTCGGGCTGTAGGCGGCGAAGACCAGCACGCAGGGGATCCACAGCAATGCGACCTGCAGCACCGGTCGGAGGGGCCGATACACGGCCAGCGAGGACAGCGCGAGCAGTCCGGCGGGTGTGGCGGACGACGAGACCATCCCCAGGGCGGCACAGGCGAGTGCGACTGCGAGCGGCCAGCGCCGCCTCCAGCACAGCAGGACGCAAGCCAACGCTCCGCAGGAGATGTCCACGACAAGCTGTGTGGTCGACAGGGGTGAACCGCTGTCGCGCAGGTCGGGGGTCAGGAAGAGTGCCCCGAGTGCGGCGGCCGCCAGACACCCGGCGGCGTCGACGAGCAGGTCGCGACGTGTCCTGGGATCGGTCGAGGGCTGGTGCGGCAGGTCGCCCGGCGCCATCCACGCCGCCGGCATCGCCGGGCCTCTCCACCGCTTCCATGACCGGGACATGACCTCAGCGTAGAGACCGCCGAGATGGCAGGACACCGACGAAGGTCTACGTGGCTGCGCCGAAAGGCGGTACCGCGGAGGTCAAGAAGCCGTTCTTTCGAGCGCGCCGTCTGGCCCGTGAGCCGATGTGAGAGCCGCTGCCCGGCGGTCATCGTGGGCATCCACCACACATGAAGGGAGCACCACCATGAAGCACGTACAGGAACGGCCTCCGCACGCAGCACTCCAGCCACGAGGAAGCAGGGCTGCTACCTCACCCACCGCACTGCCCCTGGCGCTGTGGAAGGTGAATGTCCTTCGCGTCGGCTACCTCTTCATGGGGGGCGGGCTGGCCATCATCAAGTGGCCCCTGCTCTTCGGGCACCCGACGTGGGGAGTCGCTGAAGGCACCAAGGAGTGCCTGTTCATCGCACTGTCGTTCTTGGCACTGCTCGGGATCCGGTACCCGCTCCGGATGCTGCCCATCTTGCTGTTCGAGGTCACCTGGAAGCTGATCTGGCTAGGGATCGTGGCGCTACCCGCCTGGTTGAGCCACGACCTCGACGGGGCCCTGCGCACAGAGGCGGGTGCCGTCGCCCTGGTCGTGGTCATCATCGCCGTCATCCCGTGGAGCTACGTGGTCGCCCAGTTCGTGAATGCACCCGCCGACCCATGGCGCCGGCGTCCCTGAGTGGCACGACGAGAACCCGTCAGAAGCTCGCGCGGCCGCCCGGAGCGACCCATGGCCAACCCGCGGACGCCAGGGAACCCCCGTGGTGCCATCCCGCTGAGGCGTGTCGTCACGGCGGAGGTCCGCAAGATGTTCGACACGATCTCGGGGCTCTGGCTGATGGCCAGCATCGCGAACCTGGCGGTCCCGCCACCGCCGCGGTCACTGCGTCCTCGACGAGAGACGGCCTGACCTACACCTCGTTCGCCACCGCCGTCTGCTTCCCGATGACCGTCGTGAGCCCCGTCATCGCGATCTTGTCGGTCACCAGCGAGTGGAGCCAGCGCAGTGGCCTCACCTCGGAACGTCCGCCATCATCTGGCTCGTCATTCCACTGGTGGTCGGGCTAGGGCTCGTCATGAGAGCAGAGGTCAAGTAGCCCCGATGATCGACCCACTCGAGGTTGCTGCCCCTGGTCGAGCACCCTGTCTCGTGACAGTGGGCGCGGAATGACTCGTGAGTCCCATGTGCGGGGCTGCCGGCGACCTTTTGGTGAGTCCTCAGCAGGAGCCCTCACCCCGTTCTGGTGGTTCACTGAAAGGTGGAGATCGCGAGATCAGGAGACGAGACCATGGCCGGAAACACGATCAACAACGACGGCGACGCTGAGTCCGCGGATGGGGACGCGGCCCTGACAGGCATCGCGGCTGTCGCCCCCCAGGTCGCGGCCGCCGCTGCTGCCATCGACGAGGCAGGCGACGTCGTCGACGGAGCCAACGACGCCGCCACATGGGTCGGAGGTGCCGTCGACAACCTGTTCGGGGGTGACGAACACCCGGGTCAGTCGACGTTCGACGTCGACCCCGACGCCGCCCCGGAGTCCGAGGAGGAGTACCAAGCCAAGATCGCCCGCGTCACGGAGGAGATGGAGAAGGGCGGCGCCGAGAATCACAAGAGGGTGCACCTGTGGAACGGGAAGCATCAAGGTGTCCAGCACGCCGTCCAGGGCTCTGAGGCAGCGGACATGAGATGGGCAACGAAAAAGGCTCGGGCGGGCAAGGTCGAGACCGCAGGCACAGAAGTGCACGGTGGCGTCAGTGACGACCCACGCATGGAAGGCGTCGGCCGATCCGATGCGCACGTGAGCGACGGCGACGCGGTCGTCGATGTCCACCAGCTCCCGACTGCGGATCACACGCCGGCCGACGTCTCGCCCGGCTCGGACGTCGAGCTCAACCCTCAGCCGATTCCTCCGGGCAGGACGGGACCGTTGTCCGACGTCGACGACGCCTCGATCATCATCGTCGGCGGCAAACCGTCGGCCCGGCGCGCCAAGAACGCGGGACCCGGGACGACAGGCTGATCGACGGGGCGGCCGCCTCATCCGGCTGGCACATCCTCCAGGATCTTCGCGGCGGGGGCGCCGACCAGTGCGGGAGCGAGGGGGGTGCCCCAGACGTTGGCGCGCAGGAAACCCAGGAACGCGCTGGCCTCGTCGGTGGTTGCGAAGGCGAGGTCGATCACGACCCAGCGTTCGTCGTCCACCGCTCGCCGGATCCGCTCGTGACGCACTCCGGCCTGGGTCCGTGCGCTGGCGAACCCCGCGAAGGCGGTGCTCCAGGTGGGGTAGTCGGTGATGTTGTGCTCGATGTGCAAGGTAGGCATCGCTTCTCCCGCAGGGTTGGATGTGTGGGCTGGCTGGTTCGACGCTAGGAGAGTGCGCGGAGCTGGCGGTACCCCAGATTCCTGGGGCTGCACGCCAGGCGATCAGGAGCAGTAGCGTCCGTCCATGGTTGCCCCTGCTGAGCATCGCCGCGTCGCTGAGCAGGTCGCCGAGTGCTGTGAACGAGCCGGTGACCCACGCACGCTGCGGTTGGGGGTGCTGGACCTCCTCGCTCAGGCCGTTCCGTACGACGCCTACGCGTGGTTGCTCACCGATCCGGAGACCGCGGTGGGTGGTTCGCCGATCGCAGACGTTCCCTGCCTTCCGCGCCTTCCAGAGCTGATCCGCCTGAAGTACCTCACCGAGGTGAATCGGTGGACGAACATGCCCGGTTCTGTGGCACGACTGCGCGAGGTCACGGCCGGAGATCTGTCTCGGAGCACGATGTGGGCGGAGCTGCTGGTCCAGTACGGCGTGGGCGACATCGCTTCGGCGGTGTTCGCTGACACCCACGGCTGTTGGGCCTTCCTCGACCTGTGGCGCACCGGCGACCAGCCCGCGTTCACCGATCAGGAGCAGGACCTGCTCATCACCATCGTCGCCATCGTGACGCCCGCACTGAGGAGGCTCCAGGCCGAGTCGTTCGCCGTGGCGCCCACCCGACCGATCTCGATGAACGAGGTCGGGCCTGTGGTCCTGCTGCTCTCCCCGGACCTCGCCGTGTTGTCCCAGACGTCCGAGACCGAGACCTACCTGCGGACGATCGTGCCGACCGAGGAGGGTCGCCGCCCGGTCCCGGCCGTGGCCTACAACGTCGCTGCGCAGCTCCTCGCTGTGGAGGTCGGCGTCGATGACCATCCACCACTGACCCGTCTGCACCTGGCCGGTGGACAGTGGGTGAGCATGAGCGCTGCTCGGCTGGGCGCGACCGGGCCAGGGCAGAACCGGGCCATCGCGGTGACGCTGCAGACCGCCAGCCCGGCGGACCGAATGGCCGTATTCGCGCGGGCCGGTGGTCTCACGGCGCGAGAGACCGAGCTGGTGCGGCAGCTGGGAGACGGCACCGACACTCGCCATCTCGCCCGCAGCCTGGGCGTCTCCGAACACACCGTCCAGGACCACCTCAAGGCGATCTTCGCCAAGACGTCGACGAGCAGCCGTATCCAGCTGGTCACCCGAGCCTTCGGCACCTGAGGGCCCAGGACATGAGCGTCGGGACGGGACTACGAGACTTTGCCCGGTCGCGGCGAGTCGCTGGATCTCGGACGTGGGCCGGCTGCCCGGCCGCAGACCGCGCTCAGCGCGGCGATGACGACGGCCACGAGAAACGCCAGGGCAGTCCGCCTCGGTCGGCGCGACCAGCACGGTGGCGGGATGGGGGAGACCGACCGTCGCCGCCCTCGTGCCGGTTGTGTGATCTGCGAGGGTGGTCATCATGGGGAATCCGATCTCGGTCACGCATGGGACCGTCGCCGACGTCATGCTGACGACACCCAAGACGCACGGTGTCGAGGCCACCGTCGGAGAGGCGCAGGATGCCTTCGCCGACCCTCACGTCCACATGCTCCTGCTGACCCTCGGCGGCGAGCTGCGCGGAACGTTGCTGCGTGGGGATCTCGCGACTCACCTCGACCGGCGGTGCGCGGCCATCGACTTCGCCAGCCTCGGGGGCCGTACCGTCGGACCGGACCAGCACGTCGACGAGGCCATGGAGCTCCTGACCAGAGGCCAGACGCGTCGCCTCGCCGTCATCGATGACGACCGCACCCTGCTCGGGCTCCTCTGCCTGAAGCGAACCCTCCGAGGCTTCTGCGACGCCTCGGATGTCCTCGCTCGAGCGGATGGGCAGCCCTGACGCTCGGCCCGTAGCCCATCTCTGGGTGGAGTCGACGCGGAGTTCTCGTGAGCCCCGTTGGATGCAGCCACCTGGGCGGCGGGGGAGTGGACGTCGTGGCGTCGCTAGCGCGCGGCGACCGGGCTGGTGAGCCGACGTGCTGCTGGCTCGTCGCCGTGGGTGCGGCCGACCTCGGCCCGGCTCTCCGAGCGGGCGGTGGGCAGGCGGACCTGGAACGTCGTGCCCACGCCGAGCTCGCTCTCGACGTGGATCTGGCCGTCGTGACGGGCCACGATCCGGGCGACGATGGCCAGACCGAGGCCGGTCCCAGGCCGCTGCACCGCATCTGGGTTGGTCGAGCGGAAGAACTCCGTGAAGAGTCGCTGCCGGTCCTCCTCCGAGATGCCGAGCCCTTGGTCGGCACACGTGAAGACGACCTCGTCCTTGCTGCGCTCGAGCGACAGGTCCACAGCGCTTCCGGCGCTGGAGTACTTCACCGCGTTGCTGACCAGGTTTGCGAGGAGCCGCCGCAGATCCTCGCTCTGACCGGCCACGACCAGCGAGCTGGTGTGGGGCGCGATCCGCAGCGTGACCTCCTGCTGAGCGGCTCGGAGCGACTCGTCCTCGCAGACCTCGGCGAGCAGGGTGCCGACGTCGACCGGGAACCCGACCATGAAGTCCTGGTTGCCCAGGCTGCTCAGCAGGAGCAGGTCGTTGACGACCGCGTTCGCGCGGGCGGCGCTGCGCTGCACCGCGTTCAGCGACGTCGCCACATCGGACGTGAGGCCTGTGACCGAGTCGAGCATCTCGAGGTGGCCGAGGATCACCCCGAGGGGGTTCTTCAGCTCGTGGGAGACGGTGTCGATGAGCTGGCGACGGTACTCGTCGAGCCGTTGGAGCTCCACGATGAGCTGCTGCTCCCGCTCATGGGCCCGCGCGCTGAGCAGGGCACGGCCCACGTCGTGACCGACCCCCAGCGCAGCCTGGCTCTCGCTCTCCGTCCAGCGGTCCTCGCGGCCGTCTCGGACCACGACCAGCGCGCCCATCGCCTCGTGCCCGGCGCCCACCGGGACGAGCAGCAGCTCGCTGGCGCTGTGCGCGGCCAGGTGGTCGGTCACGGCGTCACGGTGGTGGCGGTCCAGCTCGTCGTCGCCCCACACCCGATCCGGCTCCGCGATGATCACCGTGCGGGACTCCCACGCCCGGCGCGTGGCGGCCTCGATCGCGGCATCCAGGGCGGCCGGCAGGTCGGCGGCGGAGCCTCTTCCGGTCTGCAGGTCCTCGGGCTGGCCGTGGAGCCGCACCACGAGCGAGTGTGCGCGGAAGCCGGCCAACAGCTGGGGGTGCACGTCCGCGAGCAGGTCTCGACCGCTCAGGCGTCGGGACGCCGCGCGCACCACGCTGCGCGCCGTCTCGTCGAGCCGGGCCTGTCGGGTCAGCTCCTCGCGGTCGACCGTGACCATGACCGACTGGAGCACGAGCTCGAGGCTGTCCGCGATGTGCCACAGCTCCTGAGGCCCCGGACGGCGTCCGGAGAGGGGCTCGTCGAGGTGCAGGAGTGCGCGGGTGCGACCGGACGCGTCGGTCAGCGTTGCCACGAGCATGTCCAGCGTCCGCCAGCGATCGGGAGCGCCTGAGTCGGGGACGACGGGCACGTAGCCGTGGCCGCGGATGGCGTCCTGCAGGTCCGCGTCCATGTCCTCCTCGGCGAGGAACACGAACTTCCCGTAGCCGGTGCCGGCCTGGACCACGCGCCGCATGTGGCTGACCGGATAGCTCTGCCCCATGTCGGCCTCATCGACCCCTGGACCCGCGAAGGCAACCGGCTCCAGGAAGCCGTCTCCTCGCAGCACGTCGACAATGCTGACACTGAAGCCGGTGCGGAGCCGGGCGTCGTCGGCGATACGCCGCAGCTCGGCGCGCGCCTCGGGACCTCCCCAGCTGCTCGAGCGGGCGTGCTCAGGCACCGGGGTAGCGGCGTCGTGGTCACTGATCATGTCGCTCCTGGCCCGAGTTGCCCACCAATCATGACAAGCATTGACGGTATTCATGGCGATTCGAACCAATTGTTGAGATGGCTCGATGTGCAGTCCAGCCTCACGGGGGGATACGCCTCGGTGAATCTCGACATCGCACGCTGGCTGTCGCGGTCGGAAAGTACCCTCACTCGATGGGGCTCATCAAGGACACAAAGGTTGGCATCGTCGTCGACGACGCCAAAAGGGCACGAGCAAACGGGCAGACCGTATTCGTCTGCCTCTTCAAGTCCGGCGGCCTCAGCGGCGGAGGTGTATGGCGAACTGGCTCACATCAGTGCCATGGTCCAAGCCGTCGAAGAGGTGGGCTGGCGCCTCGAACAGGCCTCCTACTCCGACGCCGGCGGCAAGGTCGATCGGATGATGGGCGTGTTCCGTCCCTTGTGACGTCGCATGTTCGCCGGATCAGGTGACAGGTGGTTGTGAGCGCAGCGTTGACATGGAGCTCGTTTCGCCAGCTCCTAGGCGTACCAACCGTCTGGCGACAGCACCAGCCACTCACGAAAATCAGGGTCGTGCGGGTAGATCAACAACGCTCGTTCGGCGAGCTCGAGCTCACGCAGCCGGTCCCAGCTCGCCACCATGGAGTCCGGGTTCCACAGCACTGCGGGCAGCGCTTGTTCCGCGAGGGTGCGAGCGTGGGGAGCAGCGTCTCCCACGAGGACCACAGTCTGACCGTAGAGCCGCACCACGAGCGACTGGTGCCCAGGCGTATGTCCCGGAGTGGGAATCATCAGGACACGCCCGTCTCCGAAGAGGTCGAACTCGCCATCCATCTCGTTCCAGCGGACAGGGTGGGAGAAGTCCGCAGGGACGTAGTCGCCGCTCTGGTAGACCGGCGGGGAGGCCGCGAAATGCCGTTCGGCGCGCTGCACGTGGAAAGTCGCCTCAGGGAAGGACTCGATTCCACCTGCGTGGTCGTAGTGGAGGTGGGAAAGCACCACATCACCGACGTCAGAGGGATCCCACCCTCCTGTGCGCAGCTGGCTCGCAGCATCCTCGCCGGGACGTACGCGAATCTCGTAGGTCTCGGCAGTCCCGCCTAGCCGTGCCGAGGGGTCGACCGCGAGGCTTGGGTGGGGACCACAGTCGAACAGGACCAGACCCCGGGGATGCTCGATGAGGAAGAACAGGTAGGGGATGAACACCTTGGTGCCGACCAGCGGGTGGAAAGGAGAGAAGAAGGCCATGTCCGTGCCCTCACCGCCACACTGGAACGCGTGCAGTCTCATGGCTTTTCCTCTGACTTCTCGATCAGTGCGACCCGACGCCCGTGCAACATGAGGAAGACCTGCGCGGTCTGCTCCAGCTGCTCGGCACCGTCGGCGGCTGCCTCGAGGTCTGTCGCCGCAACGATGCTGCCATGGTTGGCGAGAAGCAGGGCATGCGCAGCGCCGGCGCGATCCGCCACCGCCAGAGCGAGCTCAGGTGAACCCGGCGGGTAATAGGGCACCAAGGGAACTCGCCCGACTCTCATCGCGTGGTAGCCAGTGAGGGCGGGCAGGGTGTCATCGGGATCTATGTCCGCCAGGCACGACACGGCGACGGCCCAGGGCGAATGCAGGTGCACCACGGCGCGGGCGTCCGGTTGCTGGTGATAGACGGCCAGGTGGAGCGGCCACTCCTTGGACGGCACCCCGCCCGAGATCCGTTCACCGTGTCGGTCGAGACGTGCCAGCGCCCGGACGTGCAATCGTCCAAGGCAGCTGTTCGTAGGGGTGATCACGAACCCGGAGTCGTCACGAATGCTGACATTTCCTGACGTGCCTGGGGTCAGCCCGCGGTCGTACAACGATCGAGCCACACCCAGCAACGCCTCGACCGAGCTCACACGGCAGCTCCTAGCAGTGCGTGCGCGTCGCGGAAGACGGTGTCGCTGCCGAAGTTTCCGGACTTCAACGCCAGCGCGATCCCTGAATCGGTCTCACACCACGCGAGACCCGGGCTGATCGGAAGCGTGACACGCAGGGACCGGACTCCCAGGGCCGCGGCGACTGCTCCCGCGGTCTCGCCACCCGCGACGAGCAGTCCGGAGACACCCGCCTCCACCAGAGCGAGGGCGACCTCGCCCATCACCCGTTCGACCAGCTGCGCCGCCACGTCACGTCCGAGCTCGGCGTGGACTTCGCGCAGCTGGGCGGGTTCCATGGTGCTGGAGATGACGAACGGCTGATCACCATCCTGAGCCAGGGCCCAGCGGACGGCGCGATCGACGGTTGCCGAGGCATCACTGCTCTCCCGAGGATCTACGCGGTGGACGGTGCCCCCCTGCTCGGCGAAGGCGGCGACCTGGCGGAGCGTGGCCTGCGAACAGCTGCCGGTGATGACACCGACCCGGCCCTGAGGAGCCGTCCATGCCCCGAGACGGTGGCCGACACCGAGTTGCCGGCCCAGAGCGTGCGCGAGCCCCGCCCCACCAGTGATCAGGGGATGGTCCCGGCAGGCTCGCGCGAGGACGTCCAAGTCGTGGTCTTCGACCGTATCGACCACGGCATAGCGCACGCCGGTCCCAGCGAGCTCCTCGAACCGCTCCCTCATACGGTCGGCCCTGACGTGGGCAAGCGCGACCTTGCCCACCGGATGCGAGGACTGCGCACCGAGGAGCAGGGCGACATCAGACTCCGTCATCGGGGTCAGGGGATGATGACGCATGCTCGAGCGGGAAAGCAGGTCGGGTCCGACGAAGAGGTGTCCCTGGTAGACCGTGCGGCCATGGACGGGATACCCCGGTGCCACCACCGCCAAGGGGGAGCCGACGAGATCCAGCAAGGCGTCGGCGACAGGTCCGATGTTTCCTTCCGGGGTCGAGTCGAACGTCGAGCAGTACTTGAAGAACAGCGTCTTCACGCCCCCGGCCAACAGTGCTCGAGCTGCGGTCACACTCAGCTCGACGGCCTTCTCCGGGGGGATGGTCCTCGACTTCAGGGCCATGACGACTGCGTCCGCGCCTCCGGTCTCGAGATCGTCGACGTGGGTAGAGATGCGGGTTCGCAGTCCGGCCTCTGCCAAACCGGTAGCGAGATCGACCGCCCCGGTCAGGTCGTCGGCGACGGCGCCGAACACCGGACCGGGAAAGTCTCCCACCCCCGCCCTTTCAGACAGCGGTCAACCCACCATCGACCATGAGCACCGATCCGGTGCTGAAGCTTGATTCGTCGCTGGACAGGAAGAGGGCCGCCGCCGCGACCTCCTCCGGGGTGGCGTAGCGGTCGAGCAGGTGGGCGGCTTGGTCAGCGCGGACCGCCTGTTCGTAGGTACCGTCGCCGGCGAGGCGACCCTTCAGCCACTTCTCCTGCAGCGGGGTGTCGGTCGACGCCGGGCAGACACAGTTCACTCGGACCTTGTCTCGCGCATGGTCCACGGCGAGCGCCCGCGCGAATCCGACGATGGCGCCCTTGGTCGCGCAGTACGCCGCCCATTGGCGGTCGCCCACGAAGGCATTGACCGAGGCGGTGAAGACCAGGGTCCCGCCACCGTTGGCCACGAGATGCGGGATCCCGTGCTTGGCCAGCAGGAAGTTGCCTGTGACGTTGACGTTCCAGATCCGGTCCCACTCCTCCTTCGTGGTCTCCGGAGCCGTCTTGAAGACACCGATTCCCGCGTTTCCCCAGAGGAGGTCGAGCGGACCGAAGCTGCTGCTGGCTTGCTCGATCGCCATGAGGACGTCCACCTCGCTCGACACGTCGCCGTGGACGAACTCGGCGCGACCACCTTCCTCCGAGATCATGTCGACGGTGCGCTGGCCCTCGTCGACGTTGCTGTCGAAGCAGACCAGCGCAGCGCCCTCACGGGCGAAGCGAAGGGCTCCCGCGCGGCCGATGCCCGTGGCGGTCCCGGTGAGGACGCCGACCCGCCCGGACAGACGACCCTGGCCATTCATGAGCGAATCTCGATCGGGTGGGGGTCTTCGAGCTCCATGTCGCCGTCGACGAACAAGCTCGCACCTACTTGATCGATCCGTTCGGCATCGGTTCTGCGCAGCACCATCACCCAGGCGATGGCCGCGAGCGTGACGCCGAGCAGGATGAAGGGCATCACCCGGGCGGGACCCTCCGGACGTGGGTAGATGGTGAAGACCAGTGCGGTCACCATGATGAGAGATGAGATGGCCGGGAAGACCCCGTGGATGAGCCAGCTGAACTCGTCGCGGCGCTTGGTCCACATGTAGCGAATCAGGGCGATGTTGGGCAGCAGGTAGATCGGGAGGATACCGAGTCCGCAGAAGTAGCCCAGGTAGCCCCACGACTCGAGCGGACCCCAGGTCGACCCGGCGATCAGGGCGCCGATCGCGGAGACGATCGAGAAGCCGATGATCGCGGCCGTGGGGGTCTTGTGCTCCGGGTGCACCTTGGCGAGGAACCGCGGCAGCACCTGCTCCCTGGCGAGTGAGTGCCAGATGCGGAAGTTGCCGTTCTGCATCGAGAGCAGGACCGCGGTGATCGCGGAGACCGCAGCGATGTCGATGAACACCTCGTACCAGTCACCGATGTAGCGACCTGCGAGGTCGCTGACCGGGGCGGCCGAACCTGTGAGGGCATCGAGGTGGGCCGAGCCGAAGCCGACGAGGATCGCATAGCTGGCGAACACGAAGAAGATGCCCGACAGCACCACCGATCCGATGAGCGCGAACGGGATGCTGCGCCTGGTGTCACGCGCCTCCTCGGCGACAGTCGTGCACGACTCGAAGCCGAAGTAGGCCAAGGCGACGTACACGAAGCCGAGACCCAGACCTGAGAATCCCGAGGGCGACAAGGAGGGGCCGACAGCACCAGGAATCTGGCCGTCCGCACCGCCTTGGACGATGATCACGATGAACAGCGCGCCGACCACGAGCACCTCGAAGGCAAGCAGCACGAGGTCGAATCGCATCGAGGCGCTCACGGAGAGCCATGCCAAGATCCCGATCGCGACGATCACCCCGACCGAGAGCACCCACCACGGCACGTCGAGGTTCGCCCGCCGTGCTAGCACGTCGGCCACAAACCCTCCGAACAGGCAGATGTTGGCGATCGAGACGACACCGTAAACGACGAGGAGGACCAGTCCTTGCACCAGCCCGGTGGAGGGACCGATCCCCTTCGCGACGGAGGAGTAGAGAATCCCGGAGGAGGGCACACGCCGAGCGAACTGCGCGAACGTCACGGCGTTGAGGGTCAGTGCGACTGCGCCCATGGCGAACACGAACGGTGCCGAAGCTCCCGCCTGGCCCACGATCAGCGCTGTCACGAAGATCGCCCCGATGGTGGGCGAGATGAAGCTCAGGGACACGGCCAGGACGCTCGGTAGTCCGAGCGAGTCCCGTTTCAGGGCGGTGGCTTCCGACTCGACTTGCAGTGATGACATGGGCACTCCTCGGGCGGTTCGGTGCAGTCGGGCGGGCGCCCGATGCATCACTGCGTGGTGAGGTCTTCCAGAACGACGTCGATCGACTCCCCGAGGAGGGTCACGAGCTCATCTATCTCGGTGGTGCTGATGACGTAGGCCGGGCTGATCTGGATCTGGTCGCCGCCTCGTCCGTAGTTGGCGTCGGGTGTTCCCTCGCGCAGGAGGAGCCCACGCTCTTCGGCCGCGGCCACGACCCGGTCGGTGATGGCTAGCGACTTCTCGAAGGGTTGGCGGGTCGATGGGTCGGCCACGATCTCGACTCCCGCCAGCATGCCGAGTCCACGCACGTCGCCGACGTGCTCACGCTTCTCCGCCATCTTGACCAGCTCGGCGTGCAGGTAGGCACCGTTGGTGGCGCTGCGCTCGAAGAGATCGTGCTTGATCACGTAGTCGAAGACCTGAATGCCGATGAAGCAGGCGATCGGCATGCCGCTGTAGGTGAAGCCGTGCAGGAAGCGGCCGCTGCCGCTGCGCAGCACCTCGACGACGGACGCATCCGCGATGCAGGCCGCGAGAGGGACATAGCCCGATCCGGCCCCCTTGCCGAGGGTGAGGATGTCGGGCTTCACGCCCCAGTGGTCGATCGAGAACGCCTTGCCGGTGCGGCCGTAACCGGTGAGCACCTCGTCGGCGATGAAGAGGATGTCGTATCGGTCGCAGATCTCGCGGATCTTCGCGTAGTACTCCGGAACGGGGACCACACCGGCCAGCGACGTCCCCACGATCGGCTCCGCGATGAACGCCGAGATCGTCTCCGGCCCTTCGAGGAGGATTGTGCGCTCGAGGTCTTCGGCGCACTCGACTCCACACGTGGGATAGGTCTTCTCGAAGGGACAGCGGTAGCAGTAGGGCGGAACGATATGCGGGGACGCCATCAGGTAGGGGTCGTAGGGACCACGCCAGCTCGGGCGTCCGGAAACCGCAAGCGTCGTGAGCGTGTTGCCGTGGTAGCTCTGCCAGCGCGCGACCACCTTCCACTTCTGCGAGTGGCCCCGCTCCACGTGGTACTGCCGCGCCAGCTTGATCGCCGTCTCGTTGGCCTCGGAGCCACCCGAGGTGAAGAACACGCTGGCCTCGTCGAAGGGCGCGATACCCACCAGCCGCGCCGCCAGCTCCTCCTGCCACGGCGTGGTGAAAGCCGCCGTATAGGCAAAGCTCGTCTCCTCGACGTTGGCGGCGATCGCGTCACCGATCTCCTGAACCCCGTGCCCGATGATGTTGACCGCTACGCCGCCCACTGCATCCAGGTAGGCACGCCCATCGCTGTCGTACAGGTAGACACCCGAGCCCCGCACGATGCTGGTGTAGTCGCGCTTCAAGTTCCGGTGCATCACCGGAGATCCCGTTGAGGCCGACGCCGACTGCATGCCACGCTCCAATGCGCCAGACCGGTCGCCGCTGCTGCGGCACTGCTCGCCTGACGCCACGAAACCTAGGTCTCGCTCAGCGGGGTGTCAAGGCTTTTTAATCATCTTGAGAATAATTACCCGGCAGTTTCGATCTCGGTCGCAACCCAGCCCGCCACATGGTCCTTGGCGGCAAGCAGGGCGCCGGTGACCACTGAGTCCGCGCGCAGCACGCTTGGCAGCACGGGAACTTCTGGTCGATAGGGCGACGCCTCGAGGTCGGGCACCAGGCCTGCTCGGTGCAGGCCACGCCCCAGACCTCCTCCGATGACGATGACATCCGGATCGACCGCGAGGGCAAGTCGCAGCAGCACATCGCTGAGCTCACGGGCGGCCCAGCGGATGACACTCCCAGCGACGCGGTCACGGCCTTGCGCCGCCTCCAGCAGCTCGGCGCCGCCCAGTGGGTTGCCCTTCCCGCCGCGCCACGCATATTGGCGCAGCAGACCGTCGGCAGTGATGAGCTCGCCCAAGGAAGACCCGAGTTCACGGGCACCTCGGGGAGGTGTGCAGGGCCATCCCATCAGTCGTCCGAGGCCACCATGACCGCCGGAGACGAAGTTCCCCTGCAGAGCCATCCCCATACCGATACCTATCCCCAGCTCCACGACCAGCACGCTGCTCACTCCTGGCGCGGTACCCGACACGCTGGTCTCTGCCAAGGCCGAGAGGTGATTGTCTTGAGCGACGGTGACGGGGCAGCCCAGCAGGCTCTCCAGCGAGGCTCGAAGTGGTAGGCCCACCCACTCCTTCTTCAACCAGGGACGCACCAGAACGCCGTCGACGCCAACGACCGACGGCACACCGACCGCCACACCGGCGAGCGGGCGTACACCCGATCCATGCGGAGACCTCAGCCCTTTGATGGTGGTGGCCAAACCCCCACCGAGATCATCTTGAAGATCGGCAGTCGCGATCTCGTGGACGGTCTCGAACTCGCCGCCCAGAGTCCCGATCGCGATGCGAGTCGTCTCGCTGCCCACGTCGACGCCGGCGAGCAGCGCGCGCTCGTCGCGGAAACGGAACCACGTGGTCGGCCGCCCCTGCCTCGCGGTCGTCGTCGCTGCTGCCGTCGGCTCCACCCAGCCCATCGTGGTGAGGTCCGCGATCAGCCGGTGCACCGACGGCACCGAAAGCCCCACCTCCTCGGCGAGCTGGGCCCGAGACATCGCTTCGCGCGCACCGAGCGACCGGAGTAGGAGCAAGAAATTGCGGTTCCGCAGGTCCCGGGCAGCAACAGCGGCCCGATCTTCAGCATCCACCCGCCGGATCCTACGGTGACCGCCGCGCCGGAGAGCGTTTCGGGACATTCGTGCAGGTGGCGCGGAGTCATCTACTCGGCCCGGTGATGTCTGGGCATCGTCAGCGCACTGCTCTGGGACCCCGGTGTTGATCCTCGACGCGCCGGCCCACGAGCTCGACCCTGCCTGGATCAGGTGGAGGCGCAACCTGCTGACGACAGGCACGGGGTTGGCGAGCGCGGCAGTCCGGCGTCACGGAACCCTGCGCCAGACGCCCCGCGAGGGGGCATGGAGCGACCACTGTCCTTCCTCGCGGTATGGCGGCGAGACCATGCCATGACGGCACGTTCGTTTGGCGCCCCCGGTCGCGCGAGCACCGATGATGGGGTCCTGACCCCTCCACGAGTGCCGCCCACTGACCATGGGTGTGTGACGTCTTGGGAAATGGCGACCGGCGCCGCGAAGTAACACCCTGAAGAACCCCGCTGACTGCACCCGCTATTCGGATCCCGTGAACGCCTTGAGGCTACCCGCCAACAGCCCCTCCATACCCAGCCCGTACGCCAAAGCTTGTTTGGCTTGTGTCGCATCGCCGAAAGCGATCGCGAGTAGGCCACCGGCGAACACAAATATCGTCGCAATCACCAAGGCGGCCAAGAGTCTCGGCACAGTGATCGCCAACGTCTTCTCACCCCTGAATATCTTGACGGCCTCCGGCAGGATCATGACGACCAGAAAGGAGGCTAATGCACCTAGGGCTCCCCACCAGAAGGTAGTCAAACTGGAGAGTTCTGCTGGCACTTCGGCGCCGGTCATGCCTCGACCCCCTCGCCCGAATCGGTCCCACGCCGTCGCGTGATCAGGGAGAGACCCCCCGAGAAAGCAACATGGGCGACGGTTGAACCGTCGCGCTTCGTGGTGCCTGTCAGATCCTGGTCGGGTTTGGATGCTTGTGTGAGAAGTCCGAATCCGCCCGAATGTAGATAAACTTCGAAACCGAACCGCACGGCTAAGAGACCGGCGCAAAAGCCCAGCAGGACAACCCCGAAAATGAGCGACCAGATCATGAATTCACGATAGGCGCATCGACCTTCAACCACCAGAGGTTCTGGGTCGTGCGGAGCTGTGTTGAGGATTTCGGCATTATTCTCGTTCGCGTATGACCAGTTGCGACTGCGGTGCAGCGGTCACGACCTGGGCCCGTGGAAGTGGCCCTGACGACTCCGCAAAGGAGCAGTGGTCAATGGCGATCCGCCCGAGGATACGAGGATCAGTTCCTCGCGAGCCGGGAGCCGTCGAGCGAGTTCAAAGCTGAACACGATCTATGTGCTTCGCCGGAAGGCGGTGCGGACCGGGGAGAGGCGGTGTCGATCGCGCCATCCAGGATCAGCAGGCGGGTCGGGAACCGCGAAACTGCAGCCATCAGTTGGGCCCACTGTCTTGTGAAGGCACGTCAGATCCGATAGAATCGAACTCACGTTCGAACGATCGATGTTGTTCACCGCGCTGGCCTGCCCCGGCTTCGTGGTCCGCTGATTCCGAGCACGAGGCATCGACACCTGAGCTGTCGTTGGTCCGTGGACGGGTGCGGGAGGTGCTGGGGTGAGCTCGAGGTTCGACCAGGTCCATCCGGTGCTGTCGTGTGTGGCGGCGCTGCGGTCGGCGTTGGAGGTGACTGCGGAGGTGCAGGCCGTGTTCATGGCGCCGGCCGACAAGAGGACGGCGTTGGTGGAGCTGGTCCGGGTCGAGGCGCAGGTGGCGGGGCTGAGGCTGCGGGTGATGGCCGCCTCGGACGATGTGGCCCTGGACGAGGGGGCGCGGGATGTTGCTGCTCTGGTCACTCATCACACCCGCACTGATCCGGGGACCAACCGTCGCGACCTGGCCCTGGCGCAGGCTCTGGACCAGCGCTGGCTGCTGCTCGCTTCGGCGTTGGGTCAGGGCGAGGTCAACACGGCCCAGGCTCATGTGATCAGCCACGCGTTGGACGAGCTGCCGTCGGTGAAGGTCGGCCCGGAGCTGATGACTCAGGCCGAGGCCCACCTGGTCGAGCAGGCCGGTGTGTTCGGGCCCCGGGAGCTGCGGCACCTCGGGCGCCGGATCCTGGACCACATCGCCCCCGAGATCGGTGAGGCCCACGAGGCCGAACAGCTCGCGAAGGAGGAGCGCGAGGCCGAGGGCAGGACCAGCCTGAGGAGCACCCGGTTGGGGAACGGGTCGACGCGGATCACGATCCATGTCGCGGACTCGGTGGCGGCACGGTTGCACACCTACCTCGAGGCCTACACCTCACCGCGCCACCACGGTGGGGGCGAGGGGGACCGGATCCCGATCGCACGCAAACGGGGCCAGGCGTTCGGTGCCCTGCTGGAGGCGCTGGATCCCCGGCGGGTGCCCGCGCATGGTGGGGATGCGACCACGGTGATCGTGACGATCCCGCTCGAGGAGCTCCGCAAGGACCTCGGCACCGCCGAGATCGGGCTCTCGGACAAGCTCACCGCGGGAGAGGTACGCCGGCTGGCCTGCACCGCGAACCTCCTGCCGGCCGTGCTGGGTGGGAAGTCCGAGGTCCTCGACCTCGGCCGCACCTCCAGGCTGTTCAAGCCCGCCCAGCGCAAGGCGATGATCATCCGCGACAAGCAGTGCCGCGCCCAGGGCTGCACCATCCCCGCCGCGTGGTGCGAGGCCCACCACTGGCGCAGACCCTGGGCCAGGGGAGGACTCACCGACCTCAAGGACGGGGTGCTGTTGTGCACCTGGCACCACCACCGCGCCCACGACGACACCTTCGACACCAGCCGGATGCCCAACGGAGACGTGCGGTTCAGCCGACGGACCTAGGTGACCTAGATGGGCGGTATCCGACGCTCACCTCGTCGATCGTCGCTCCAGGACGCCTGCCGTGACGGCAGCATCACTGCTCCTCGTCACGAGCACGCACGTCGTATCTCGCCCTCGACGCCGCGAAGGTGCAGCCCCAGCCCGATGTTTCGGGCCAGGCCTGCGCGGCCTGCCGCTTCGACCTCAGGCACCCCGGGGCACCAGCCGGGTCAGTCCGTAGCCGAAGACGGCGAACAGGAGCATCCAGCCGCCGATGCCGAGGCGTCCGGCGACGAAGGAGCCCATGATCGCGGGGGTGAGCGGCACGAAGACGTAGACACCCAGCAGCACCACGACCGGGGGCAACCAGGGGGCGCCCGCCCAGGTGGCGGTGCCCTGCCGGGTTGTCGCGATCCCCGCCACGAGGAGTCCGGCCCCGACCATGATCACCGGCGGACCGTAGAGGTTGCTCACCAGGTTCGCTAGCGCGGAGTCCGTCGCGGCCTGGTACGCGATGATCGCGACCAGCTCCAGCACGGTGAGCAAGGCGAGTCCGACCATGGCCACCCACGTGGCGACCCACCCCGCTCGCGACGCCCGCACTGCGGGCAGCCTCAGGAGAGCGGCCACGCCTGCGATCAGGGGCAGGTGCTGCAGGAAGAACGAGACCTGGGCGACGCCGTACCCCAAGCCGGTGAAGGGGTAGCTGTAGCGGTCCGCGGAGACCTGGGGCGCCCAGAGCAGCAGGATCACCGCCTGGGCAACGCCGACGAGTCCTGCACCGACGCACCAGGCCCCGGCTGGGCCCAGGGGACTCGTGGTTCTGGTCACTGCGCGTGTTGTGGTGGTCGACATGGTGATCCTCCGAATGGTGTGCGGGGTGACCACTGACGCTAGGAATCACACGTCTCCGCCACATCGGGGCGTGCCCGCGACCGGGATAGGTGCTGGCACGTAGTCAGGACGCGGGCAGTTCCTCTACTCACGGCGGCTGCGCCGGTGCGATCATCGGACCCATGCGATCCGCGGTTGCGCGCCCACTGGTGAACGCGATCGTCGTGGTGACCGTCGCGTTGGAAGTGGCTGCCGTCGCCCTGGTAGCCGGAGTCGCACCTATCAGCCAGCCATTGCTCTTCGCAGTCTCTGCGGTCGTCCAGGCGGTGGCCGGAGCGGTCATCGTGTGGAACTACCCGCGGCACCCCATCGGATGGCTGCTCGTCGGCTTCACGCTGTTCAACACGCTGTTCGCCGATGTCGCACTCTCCTACGGCATCCGCGGACACCTCGAGGGGTGGCCAGGGGCGACGTACGGCGAGATCCTGAGCCTCACCTCCTGGGTCCTTGGCTGCCTGGGGTTGGACCTGCTCTTCCTCCTGTTC
Source organism: uncultured Actinomycetota bacterium (assembly GCA_963731075.1). Classification (GTDB taxonomy): domain Bacteria; phylum Actinomycetota; class Actinomycetes; order Propionibacteriales; family Nocardioidaceae; genus Marmoricola. Next base: position 465,617 of record CAVSUC010000004.1, on the reverse strand, counting down.
CCCGACGGGCACTACCTGTCGCGCCGCTGGCGCTGGGTGCCGGTCGTCTGGTTCGCCGGCGCACTGCTGGCCATCCCCGGTTGGGCGCTCACCCCGCGACTGGGTGAGTCGCTGAAGGACGGGGTCAACCCGCTGGCCGTCGAGGGGTCCTGGGTCGAGCCGGCGGTCGCGGTCGGCACCTTCCTGCTGTGCGCATCGCTGGTGGCCTCGGTGATCGCGGCACTGGTCCGCTTCCGACGCTCTCACGGCATGGAACGCCTCCGGTTGAAGTGGGTCATGCTCGCCGGCGCAGTCCTGACGATCGCCCTTCCTGCCTCCGCGGCGTTGTGGACCGCGTGGCCGCCGATCCAGTACGCCCCGGCAGTCGCACTGCCTTTGTTGCCGCTCGCGGTCTGCGTGGCGATCGTCCGCCACAACCTCTACGACATCGACCTGGTGATCAGCCGAACGGTCGCCTACGGCGCTCTGACGGGCGTGCTCGGGGTTGCCTACGCCGCCGTCGTGCTGGCCGTCGGGACGATGGTGTCCTCGCCAGTGGCCGCCGCCATCGGGGCGCTCACTGTGGCGGTGTCGTTCTGGCCGATCCGGACCCGGATCCAGGACGCTGTCGACCGGCGCCTCCGGCGGTCGCGGCACGAGTCCCGTCGGGTGATGACCGAGTTCGTCGAGCGGCTCCGGCGGGGCGACGCAGGCACCGAGACCGTCGAGGACGCCCTTCGTAGAGCGGTCGACGACGACGCGCTCGCCCTGGGCTTCCGGTCCGGCCCCTCGACGTACGACGTGCACGGCCGGCCGCACGAGCTGGGGCCGTCGGCAGGCCGGCAGATCACCTCGATCGCGACCGGACAGCACGTCGTCACGCTCGTTCGCCACCGCGACGCCGACGCGCGGCTGGTCGGGGACGTCACCGACGCGGGCCGGCTTGCCCTCGAGATCGCAGCGCTCCAGGTCGAGCTTCGACGTCGGCTCGAGGAGCTCGAGATCTCCCGCTCCCGGATCGTGGCGGTCGCGGACGAGGAACGCCGCCGTCTGGCCCGGGACCTCCATGACGGGGCTCAGCAACGGTTGGTCACGATCGGCCTGGACCTCCGCCACGTCCAACATGCGCTCAACGGAAGTGCACCGGCCGAGGTCGATCACACCCTCGACGGTGCCGTCGCCGAGCTGGGCAACGCCATCGACGACCTCCGCGGACTGGCGGCAGGTCTGCGTCCGGTGTCCCTCGACAAAGGCCTCGGGTCGGCGCTGCGCGAGCTCGCCGTCCGCTCACCGATCCCGGTGGAGGTGCGGGGAGTACCTGACAGGTTCCCGAGCGAGCTCGAGGCGGCGGCGTACTTCATCGCGTGCGAAGGGCTCACGAACGCGGTCAAGCACGCATCGGCCAACCGGGTCGTGCTGCGCTTCGACCGAGGGCCAGAGGAGCTCGTGCTAGCGATCAGCGACGACGGCAGCGGTGGAGCCGACCCTCGGCGGGGCAGCGGTCTGCTCGGCCTGATCGACCGGGCACGTGCTCACGGCGGAAGTCTCACGATCGACTCAGCCCCCCAGACCGGGACCCAGCTGACCGCGAGGCTGCCATGCGCGTGATCGTGGCTGAGGACCAAGCGCTGTTGCGCGACGGACTGGTTCGGTTGTTCACCGACAAGGACCACCAGGTGGTCGGCTCGCTGGGCGACGCGAACGGGCTCGTCGAGCTGGTCACTGCCACCGAGCCGGACCTGGTCGTCCTCGATCTGAGGATGCCGCCCACCTTCACCGACGAGGGGGCGACGGCCGCGCGCGCGCTCAAGGTCGCCCGACCTGAGCTGGGCATCTTGCTGCTCTCCCAGCACATCGACCGGTCCAGTGTGGTCGACCTGGTCGCGATGCCGGGCTTCGGATATCTGCTCAAGGACCGCGTCCTCGAGGTCAACGAGTTCATCGACGCCGCCGAGCGCGTAGCGGCCGGGGGCTCGGCCCTGGACCCCAAGGTGGTGTCGGCCTTGATCGCCGCCCAGGACGATGGTCCCCTCGGACGTCTCTCCGCCAGGGAGCGCGACGTGCTCGCGCTGATGGCTGAGGGACTGACCAACAACGGGATCGCCAACCGCCTGTTCCTCAGCGCTCGCACGGTCGAGGCCCACGTCGGCAGCCTGATGACCAAACTTGACATCACCGACTCTGACGAGCGCCACCGGCGGGTGCTGGCTGTGCTCTCCTACCTCCGAGCCGTCCGCTGAGCCTCGAGCGAGACGTTGGCCCATCGTTGCTGGCATCAGTGCGTTGGGCGTGACGCCTGGTGCTCGCCCCCACTCGATCCGCCGGAAGGTCAGGAGCGCACCGAGGCAGCCGAGGGCGATGCGCCGCGTCTGGCAGGGCCAGTCGAGGTGGATCGACCTGCTCACGTCGGTCGCCGACCCGGAGGCGCTGCTGGCAGCGGTGGCCGAGCACCGCCCTGACGCCGTGCTCACCGACATCAGGAAGGTGCCGACAGCTCGTTGATCGCCTGATCGAAGGCGCGGCCAGCCGCGCGCCACGGCGTCGACGGCCCGCCCTCGTCGGCCAGCCCGAGCAGCTGCGGGGTCAGGTCAGCGCTGAAGGCCTGGCTGGCCTCGCGGGGGAGAAGCGAAGGCAGATTGTCGATGGCGATGACCTCGAGCGGTGGACTTCCGTGCTCCAGGGAGCCGCCGTGCAGTCGCCGAACCGGCTCCTGCCAGGTGGTGATCTCGGTGTTCACCGGCAGCATGTTGGTGGGGCCGGTGACGTCGCAGGTCACGTCCGCGAGCACCCGGAGCCGGCGCTCATGCTCCAGGTCCGCCTGCTCGACGAATGGAGTTGTCGGGGTGGTCGTGACGACGCAGTTCACCAGCACGTCGTGTCCCAGGAGCGCCTGCTTGTGCAGGTCCCGCGTCTCCTGGCGATCCCACAGCGTCGTCGGAACCCCGGCGGTCATCAGTGCCTGTTGGGCGCCGCGCCCGGACCGCCCGCGCGACCCGGTGACCAGGGCCAGCAGCCGGTCGGCCCCGGCCTTCCCGGCCCGCACCAGCTCCGCGTCGACCTCGTCCTTGACCATCGGAGCGAGCGGCGCGACCAGCCTGTCGGCGAGATGCAGGACACCGAGAGCGGCACCCACGTAGCCGGCCCAGTAGCCGAACGCGACCACACGCCTGCCGTCGTCGCCGGTGAGGTACTCGATGTCGAGCAGACGGCCACCGCCCCGGCGGAACCGCTCCAAGGTGCTCCGGGAATCGTCCTGGCCCTTGAACGCGTGTGCGAAGTAGATGTGCCGGTGGCGCAGCAGCTCCGGCTCGTCGGGGAGCTCCTTGATCCCCAGGACGTAGGCGTCATCGGGTGCGCCGGTCCAGGTGCCCTCGTGCACGATGGTTGCCCCGGCCACTGCGTACTCCTCGATGGCGAAGACTCGTTGCGCCGAGTCCTCCACAGTCACCTGGAGCCCGGCGTCCAGCAACAATGGGACGTCGGCAGGTACGACCGGCGCACGCCGCTCGGTGCCGCGGGACTCGGACCGGATCCACACATGGGCGGGCTGCATTCGGACAGGATGCCACCGACGTCTACGAGCGCGGCCTCAGTCCTCGTCGCGGTCGACCGCGATGAGCGCGGCGCCGGACCCGACCATCCTCACCTCGGCCATGTCGCGCGTCCGACAGGCGGTGGAAGGGGGCACTCATCTTGTGCCGAATGCTTGACACAAGGGTGGGACGGCCCCATCATCTATTTGTCCCAACCGTTCGATACAAACCGGGGTTCAGATGTCACTGGTCGTTCTGTTGGTCCTGGTCGGTGGGCCGCTGTCACTGATGGTCATCGCGCTCGCAGCAGCGTCGTTGACACGCGAGCGCGTCGACACCCGTCATGAGTGGCAGTGGGTGCGCGTGACGTGGCTAGCCGCTGTGGTCGTCGGTGGCTTGGTCGCATGGCTGGTCAAGGACAGTCTCGACCTTGGCCGCGGAACGATGCTCGTCCCCGCCATCCTCGGTCTCTTCGTGGTCGCCGGGGTGGGCCTGGCCGAGACCGTGGTGCGGCCGCAGCGGCCGACCGGTCCGCGGACTGCTTCGCTGACTCCCCGGAGGGTCGCCGACTACCTTCCGCGAACACTCGCCACCGCCGTGGCGACGATCACCGCGCTGCACCTCGCCACTCTGGCGCTGACCACGATCTCCGCCTCCGCCGATGACAGGGGACGAGACGGACGACAGGTCGCAGCCCGGTGCGGCGACATGGGTAGCGCAGCCGGTCCGTATCCGGGGAGCTTCTACTCCGTTCCACTCACGCTGCTGCTTCTGCTCATCTGCGCAGTCACTGCGAGTGTGTTGATTGCCGTTGTTCGCCGCCCACGCGGGTTCGCGCCCGACGAGGTAGGTGACGACGTACTCCGTCGGAGGTCCACCACGCGCGTCCTGGCTGCAGGTGGTGCCGCGGTAGCAGCAAGCCATGTGGGCATCGCGTACTTCGCAGGAGGAGCTTTGCTCCGGATGGGCTGTCAAAGCGCCTGGATGGCACCGATCGGCTGGGTGCTGGTGCTGAGCGTGCCTGCAGCACTGCTGCTTCTCGGCTGGTTCCTCAGCCGGATCGTCGCCCCCACGGCGCTTCCCGCACCCGCACAGACGGCGGGGACGCGTTGAGCCTCGCCTTGACCCTCGACCCGGGCGATCCGACCCCGCCGTACGAGCAGCTACGACGCCAGCTCGCGGACCTGATCACCGCGGGACAGCTCGGCCCCGGCGTCCGGCTTCCTCCGCTGCGTCAGCTCGCCGGCGACATGGGAGTCGCCGTCGGCACGGTGGCACGCACCTTTCGTGAGCTCGAGCACGAGGGATTGATCACGTCCCGCCGCGGCGGCGGCACGCGCGTCGCGGCGACCGGACGGGCGCCGGCCACGGACCGACGGGGTCTGATCGTCGGCATGGCCGCCGACTTCGTGGCTCGTGCCCGGGGGCTGGGCTTCTCCGACGAGGAGATCGTCGTCGCACTTGGACGCCAACTACCGCTGTAGCTGCTCGCTCCCCATTCGGTGCCCCGATGACGGTGCGTCCGGCCTGCGACCCACAGAACGAGACTGGCTCAGGGGATGGCCATGAAATGATCACGGCATGCGGCGTCCGGTTCTCCTTGCCGACCAGTCATCGGGTCGTCGTGGAGCGTCGCACCACCGAGGGCTGGAGCGATGCCCGCGTCGTGTTCGAAGACCCCGACCGTGAGTGTGGGATGGTGCACGCGATCGCTGCGGGACCGGCGGTGGCGGCCACCGTCGATTGTGACGAGCACTACTCGGTCGACCAAGCGCCCACCAGGAGCGTGGCGCTGATCAGCGCCGACGGACGCTTGTGGGCGCCCCGTGACCTGGACGGAGAGGCGTACGGAACTCCTGGTCTGTCGCCCGAGGGTGGTCACGCTGTCTGGGTCCAAGATGAAGATCTGCTGACCTGGACAGCCGGGTCGTTCGGTAGTGCTCCCCAGCCGACCGGGTCGGCGCAGGTCGTCACCGTCGATGATCGCGGCACGATCCTGGCCATCGCAGTTGGGACCTCAGCTGGCCAGTGCTCAGTCGAGGTTCGCACCAACGAGGCGGATATCCCGCAGGTCGTGGTGCCCATCGCCAGAGCCGACGAACTGCTGTGTCGCGAACTCGGGCTGACGCTGGCCCAGCCGAGGGAGATCCGAGGGGACCTTTCGGGTCAGCCCGGCACCGAGTTCGTCATACGGAACACGAGCGCGGGCGGGTGGGCGCTCACCGCTCGGCCGCCGGTCCTCGCGCCGGGGCTGGAGGTGTACTCCGACGACCCTGTCATGACGGGATTCGCGGCTGTGCTCGACAGCGTCGGCCGGCTCGTCGCTCCGGAGCTCGGCTGGCGCTGAGCCGAACGCATCGGCGTGGCACGATTCCGGGATGCTGCCCACCACGATCGTGACCACGGACTACCACACGGGCGGCGAGCCGTTCCGCATCGTGGCGGACCCGCCGGTGCCGATCCCCGGGAGCAGCGTGGCCGAGCGTCGCGCGCTCGCGATCGGGGACCCGGACGTGCAGGAGCTGCGCCGGGTGCTCTGCCAGGAGCCGCGCGGCCACGCGGACATGTACGGCGGGCTGATCGTGCCGCCGGACGACGACGGCGCCCACTTCGGCGTGCTGTTCTGGCACAAGGACGGATTCTCGACGGCGTGCGGTCACGGGACCATCGCCCTGGGGACGTGGGCCGTCGAGTCCGGTCGCGTGGCCGCGCCGGAGACCGGGAGCGTCGAGGTCGTCATCGACGTGCCGTCCGGCCGGGTGACGGCCCGGGTGCATCGCGAGGCCGGCCGGGTCGTCGCCGTGGACTTCGTCAACGTGGCCAGCTGGGTGTCCGCGACCGAGGTGCCGGTCTCCACCTCGCGCGGCGACGTCTTGGTGACGGTGGCGTTCGGGGGAGCGATGTACGCGACCCTCGCCGCCGAGCAGCTGGGCCTCTCGGTCGAGCCCAAGCACCTGGACGAGCTGGTGGCGATCGGGCGCGAGATCAAGTGGGCGCTCAACGACAGCGAGCACGCCGTACACCCCTCCGACGCGCGGTTGAGCGGCATCTACGGCACCATCTGGTTCGACCACCTCGGCGACGCCGCGGGTGAGGTGCGCCAGCGCAACGTCACCGTCTTCGCCGACGGTGAGGTCGACCGGTCGCCCTGCGGCTCGGGGACCTGCGCCCGGCTGGCGGTGCTGTCGGCCGAGGGGCGACTCCCTGACGGCGCCGTCCTGCGCCACGACTCCATCGTCGGCAGCACGTTCGTCGGGCGGGTGCTCGAGACGGCCGAGGCCGACGGTCACGCGGCGGTGATGCCGCAGGTCACCGGGCTGGCCCACCGGACCGGTGAGCACACGTTCGTGATCGATCCGCACGACCCTCTCGTCCCGGGCTTCCTGCTCCGATGAGGTTCCTCGACGCGGACGCGGTCGCCGCCCTCGGGCCGGCCGCGGCGGTCCGGGCCATCGGCGACGCGCTGCGGGGACCGCTCGACCCGGCCGCCGACCCGCCGCGCCTCCCGGTCGACCTGACCCGGGGCCAGTTCCTGCTGATGCCCTCGGAGACCGACGCCGGCGTCGGCGTCAAGGTGGTCACCGTCGCGCCCGGCAACGCCGCGCACGGCCTGCCCCGCATCCAGGCCGTCTACCTGCTCTTCGACCCGGAGACGCTGTCCCTGCGGGCGGTGCTGGACGGGACGGCCCTCACCACCCTGCGGACCCCCGCGGTCTCGGTCGCCGCGGTGCAGCAGCACCTGCCGGACCACCCCCTGCGCGTCGCCGTGGTCGGCGCCGGTCCCCAGGCGACCGGGCACGTGGAGACGCTGGCCGCGGTCCATGCGCTGGCCGAGGTCTCCTACCTCGTCCGGGATCCGTCCCGGACCCCGCTCGACGCCGTGGCCCTCGCGTCGTCACAGGCCGACGCGATCCTGCGGTCGGCCGACGTCGTCGTCTGCGCCACCTCCGCATCGATGCCGGTCTTCGACTCGGCACTGCTCGGCGACCGCGCCGTCGTGATCGCGGTCGGCTCCCACACCCCGGACGCCCGGGAGCTGGACGGCTCGCTGATGGGTCGCTCCACGGTGGTGGTCGAGGACGTCGGCGCCGCGCTGCGCGAGGCCGGCGACGTCGTCCTGGCCATCGCGGAGGACGCCCTGACGGCGTCGGACCTGGTGCCGCTGCGGGACGTGGTGGCGGGCGCGTTCGTCGTACCGCCCGATCGACCGCTGGTGTTCAAGAGCGTGGGCATGTCCTGGCAGGACCTCGTCATCGCCACCGAGGTCGTGAGTCTCTCCGCGGAATGACCGCGCGTCGCCGGTCTAGACGGCTCGCGCGGGGGTACACAAGGGGAACCATCAGTGTTCAGGGAGGAACAACATGGCAACCATCCTGTGGATCATCGCAGTCATCCTCGTGGTCAGCGGCATCGTCACGATCGTCCGGGGTCAGATGCTCTTCGGCATCCTGCTCATCGTCGTGGGACTGCTCGTCGGTCCGGGCGGCGTCAGCATCTTCGGCTGACGCACGGGTCGGGTCACAGGGAGCGTTCGCGGGCCGTCTGACGGATCGCGGCGAGCATCGGCTCCGCCAGGGGCAGGTGGTTCACGTTGTGCGCCGTCACGGCGTACAGCACGCGGGTGGGCTCGCCGGTGATCCGGTGGTGCCGGATGCCCGCGAGCTCCAGTCGGGCGGTCGCCGGCACGATCGCGACGGCGACCCCGGCTGACACGAGGGCCTGCGCCACCTGGAACGACTCGGTCTCGAACGTCACGCGCGGGACGAACCCGAAGCCGGCCGCGAGGACGTCGAGCTGCACGCGGTGTCGCCGCCCGGGCGCCCCGCTGACCCAGGCGTCGTCCTCGAGCTGTCGCAGGTCGACGGTGGCATGGCCAGAGTTTGCGTGGTGGGTGGCGACGAGCGGGTGGTCGTCGGGTACGACGAGCAGCAGCTCGTCGACCGAGACCTCGCGGATGGCCAGCCCCTCCCGGAACGGTGAGGTGCCGTAGCCCGCGACGAGGGCGAGGTCCAGGCTGCCCTCGGCCACGAGGTCGACCCCGGTGTCCGACCCGACCTCGACCACCGAGAGCTCGCAGTCGGGGAAGCGCAGCCGGATCGTGGCCAGCGCGTCCGCGAGGATCGGCTGCACCGTCGAGGCGACGGCGCCGACCCGCAGCCGGCGCGCGTGCCGGCCGAGCAGCCGGTCGGACGCCTCGGCCGCGGCGTCGACCTGCTCGGTGATCGCCTGCCCGTGCGCGGCGAGCGCGGCCCCCAGCTCGGTCAGCGTGGCGCCGCGCGACCCGCGGCTGACCACGGCCGCGCCGAGCTCGCCCTCGACGCGCGCCACCTGCTGGGAGACGGCGGGCGGGCTCACGCCCAGCGCCCGGGCCGCGCCGGCCAGACTGCCGGCCCGCTGCACCTCGCCGAGGAGCTGGAGGTGGAACGCGCTGAGAGGCATGAAGCGGACCTTATCGCTCACCCCGCGATCGGTTCGTTCCCTATCGGCCTCGGGCGCGGGATCCTGTGGAGCACCGAACGACGAGGACGTGGGATGAGCACAGCAACATGAACACGGGCACAGCAGCACCGGCGTGGCAGGAGTCGGTCTTCCGGGTCCTGAAGAAGGCCGGCATCCGGCAGGTCGCCTACGTCCCGGACGCCGGGCACGCGCACACCATCCAGCAGGCCAAGGACGACCCCGGGATCCGCGACGTCGTGCTCACCACCGAGGAGGAGGGCGTCGCGCTGGCGGCCGGGGCCTGGCTCGGCGGCGACCGGGCCGTGCTGCTGATGCAGAGCAGCGGCGTCGGCAACTGCGTCAACATGTTCTCGCTGCTGGAGTCCGCGCGCTTCCCGTTCCTGACCATCGTCACGATGCGGGGGGAGTACGCCGAGTTCAACCCCTGGCAGGGGCCGATGGGCCGGGCCACCCAGCGCGCGATGGAGCTGATGGGGATCACCGTGCTGCGGGTCGACGACCCGGACGAGGTCGAGGAGACCGTCAGCGCGGCCGTCGACTCGGTGTTCCTCGCGGGGGAGCGCGTCGCCGTGCTGCTGGGCCAGAAGATGATCGGTCGCAAGAAGTGGGAGCAGGACTGATGGGGAGCCTCGACCGTCGGCACGCGGTCGCCACGCTGCTCGACCTCGTCCCCGACGCGCTGGTCGTCACCGGGCTCGGGTCCCCGACGTACGACGTCTTCGCGGCCGGCCAGAGGGCGACGAGCTTCTACCTCTGGGGCGCGATGGGCGGCGCCGTGCCGATGGCGCTCGGCCTCGCCCTGGCGCAGCCGGACCGGCCGGTGCTGGCCATCACCGGCGACGGCGAGCAGCTGATGGGCATCGGCTCCCTGGCGACCGTGGCCGCCTGCTCCCCGCTGAACCTCACGGTCGTGGTGCTCGACAACGGCCACTACGGCGAGACCGGCATGCAGGTCAGCCACACCAGCCTCGGCACGGACCTGGCCGCGGTCGCCCGCGGGTTCGGGATCGAGCGGGCGCACACGATCGAGACCATGCCGCAGGTGGAGGACCTGGCCAGCGAGGCCGTCGGTTGTTCCGGGACGAGCTTCGCCCGGGTGATGATCGGCAGGGAGCAGACGGCCAGGGCGATGCCTCCCCGTGACGGCGCAGCCAACAAGAACAGCTTCCGGGCCGCCCTGGGCCTGGGGACGTTCTAGGAGAGGGACCGCCATGCAGAGCTTCCCGATGCACATCGACGGCCGGCTGCACGAGCCGCTCGGCCAGGAGTGGTTCGAGACCGACGACCCGTTTCGCGGCGAGCCCTGGGCGCGAGTCGCCCGTGGCAACGCGGACGACGTCGACGCAGCCGTCACCGCCGCGCACCGTGCCTTCACCGCTGGTCCCTGGCCGGAGCTGACGGCCACCCAGCGGGGTGCGCTCCTGCACGCGCTCGGCGACGCGATCGCCGCCCGGGCCGCTGAGCTGGCCGAGACCGAGGTGCGCGACAACGGCAAGCTGTGGGCGGAGATGTTCGGTCAGCTGACCTACCTGCCGCAGTGGTTCCACTACTACGGCGGCCTGGCCGACAAGCTCGAGGGCTCGGTGCTCCCCTTGGACAAGAAGGGGTTCTTCGCCTACACCCGCCGGGAGCCGGTCGGCGTCACGGCCATCATCACGCCGTGGAACTCGCCACTCCTGCTGCTCGCCTGGAAGCTCGCCCCGGCGCTCGCCGCCGGCTGCACCGTGGTCATCAAGCCCTCCGAGTTCACCTCGGCGAGCACGCTCCAGCTGGTGGAGGTGCTCGAGGAGGCAGGCCTGCCGCCGGGAGTGGTCAACGTCGTCACCGGGTTCGGTGCCGAGGTCGGCAGCCCGCTGGTCGAGCACCCGCTCGTGCGCAAGATCAGCTTCACCGGCTCCGACACCACCGGTCGCCTGGTCAACGAGCAGGCCGCCCGGCAGCTCAAGCACGTGAGCCTCGAGCTGGGCGGGAAGTCGCCCAACATCGTCTTCGCGGACGCCGACCTCGAGTCGGCCGTCAACGGCGTCGTCTCCGGCATCTTCGCGGCCACGGGTCAGACCTGCATGGCCGGCTCCCGTCTGCTCGTCCAGCGGTCGGTGCACGACGAGGTCGTACGCCGGGTGGTCGAGCTCGCGGGAACCGCGCGGATGGGCAACCCGCGCGAGGAGACCACCCAGGTCGGCCCGATCTCCACCCGGCCCCAGCTGGCCAAGGTCCTCGACTACATCGACATCGCCCAGCGGGAGGGCGCCCACGCGGCGCTCGGCGGCGGCCGCGCCTCGCGGCCGGAGTGCGAGAACGGCTGGTTCGTCGAGCCGACGATCTTCACCGGCGTGGACAACTCCATGAGGATCGCGCAGGAGGAGGTCTTCGGGCCCGTGCTCGCGGTGATCCCGTTCGAGGACGAGGCCGACGCGGTCCGGATCGCCAACGACTCCCGCTTCGGCCTGGGCGCCGGCGTGTGGACCAGCGACATCGGCCGCGCCTTCCGGCTCGCCGAGCGGATCCAGTCGGGAACGGTGTGGGTGAACACCTACCGTGCGGTGAGCTTCATGGCGCCCTTCGGTGGTCTCAAGGACTCCGGCCTCGGCCGGGAGAACGGGGCCGAGGCCATCGAGGCCTACCTGGAGACCAAGACCGTCTGGGTGAACACCGGCGCCCCCTCGGGCAACCCGTTCGTCCTGCGCTGACCCACCGGTGGTGGCGCCCGGTCGGGTCAGGCGAGCAGGAAGTCGCGGACCCGCGGGCTGACCTCGTCCGCGAACTCGTCGAAGAAGCCGTGGCGGCCGCCGGGGCGGAGCCAGACCGTCGCGTCGGGGACGCGAGCGGCGATCAGATCGCTGTTGGCGACCGGGACCATCTCGTCGTCGGTGCCGTGCACGACCAGGGTCGGGGCGGTGATCCGGGGAAGCAGCTCCCAGGCGTCGTGCCGGTTGCTCACCCGGAGGTGGCGGCGGGTCGCGCCGGCGGTCATCGTCGGGTCACCGAGGAGGTGGCTGCGCCGGGGCAGTCCCGCGTCGGTGTACATCAGCCGCAGCAGCGCGGCGCGACGTGCGGACGCGTCGGGATCGGCGAGCGAGCGGCGTACGGCCTGGGTACGCTCGGTGGCGTGCGGACCACCGGGCGAGCTGCACGCCAGCACCAGCCGCTGCACCCGGGACGGGTGATCGGCGGCGAGCACCTGGGCGACCCGGCCGCCCATGGAGGTGCCGTAGACGTGGGCGGCCTCGAGGCCCAGCGAGTCCAGCACCGAGACGGCGTCATCGGCGAACGAGGACGTCGTCCACTCCGGCTCGTCGGGGGAGGAGTCGGAGCCGCCCGTCCCGCGGTAGTCGAAGGTGACGACGAGGAAGTGCTCGTCGAAGAACGGGCGCAGGCCGTCCCACCACGTGTGCGAGTTCGCCTGCCCCTGGAGCAGCAGCAGGGCGGGCGCCGAGGAGGATCCGCTGACCTGGTGGGCGAGGATCAGATCACCATGTCCAGCCCGCGGATCCCGCCCGCGAAGCGAGCCGGACCCATCGGGCTGACGTCGAGGCTGGTGATGGCGCCCTCGGTGACCTGCTCGGCCACGAGCCGGCCCACCTCCGGCGCCTGCATCACCCCGTGGCCCGAGAAGCCGCACGCGTGGATCCAGGTCGGCGCCGACGGCTCCGGCCCGATCAGCGGCTTGGCGTCGGGGGTGTTCTCGTAGGTGCCCGCCCAGCACGCCTTGAAGTCGAGGGGCAGGTCGGCCAGCCACGGGAACCGGTGGCTCGCGATCCCGAGCAGGCCCTCGAGCCAGCTCCAGTCGACCTCGGTGTCGTAGCCGTCGGTCTGGCGCGGGTTCGACAGCCCGAACAGCAGGCGGTCGCCGTCGGAGCGCATGTAGACGCCGGTGGCCATGTCGCAGGTCATCGGGATGTCGCGGTCGACGGCTCCGGAGGCGCTGGCGTAGACGTTGCGCTTGCTGTGCACGACGGGGGCGCTGATCCCGACCATCGCGGCGGTCTCCGCGCTCCACCCGCCGGCGGCGTTGACGACGTGCTGCGCGCGGACGGTCCGCGTGGGCGTGTGCACCACCCAGCTGCCGTCCTCCTTCGCCTCGATCGCGGTCACGGGCGAGCCGAAGTGCACCTGGGCACCCTCGGCGCGGGCCAGCCCGAGGTAGGCGCCGGTGGCGATGTGCGGGTCGATCCGCCCGTCCTGGGGGCCGAAGGTCGCCCCTGCGACCCCGTCGGTCTCGAACGGCGTCAACCGCTGGGCGTCGACCGGGTCGAGGACCTCGACCGGCACGCCGTGGCGGTGCTGCAGGGCGACGGCCTCGAGCTGGCGGGCCCAGACGTCCTCGGCCCAGAGCAGCAGGTAGCCCGTCGGCCGGTAGCCGATGTCGATCCCATGGTCCTGCTCGAAGCGCTGGTAGGTCCGGATGCTGTTCCAGGAAAGGTCGATGGACAGGTCGTCGGCCCACTGGGAGCGCACCGAGGCGAAGGAGCGGCCGCTGCTGCCCTCGGCGTACCCCGACCGCGCCTCGAGGACCGTCACCGTGTGGCCCGCCGCGCTGAGGTGGTAGGCGCTGCTGGCGCCCATGATCCCGGCTCCGATGACGACGACGTCGACGGTCCCGTCGACGTGCGGGGCGTGATCCATGGGGCGACCTTCTCGCTGCAGAGGTGGGGAAACGGTGACACGTCGGGGGATGGTCGCCAAGTCGCCGTGCCGACCGACACCGGCAGCGCTAAGCCAGCCTTCACGCGTGGTGGAGGCGTCGCGGGATCGGGACGCCCTGCGTACGGTGGGACCCATGACCAGCATCGACCTCAGCGCCGACGTGGGCGAGAGCTTCGGCTCACACCGGATGGGTGACGACGAGCGGTTGCTCGGGGCCCTCAGCTCGGCCAACATCGCCTGCGGCTTCCACTCCGGCGACCCGGTGACGATGGCGCGCACGGTGCGGCTGTGCCTCGACCAGGGCGTCGCCATCGGTGCCCACCCCGGCTTCCCCGACCTCGTCGGGTTCGGGCGCCGCGCCATCGAGATGTCGCGCGAGGAGGTGCGGGCCGACGTGCTCTACCAGCTCGGGGCCCTGCACGCGTTCGTGGTCGCCGCCGGAGGACAGCTCGCGCACGTCTCCCCGCACGGTCGTCTGGGCAACCTCACCACCACCGACGAGGTGTACGCCGGGGGCGTGCTGGACGCGGTCGAGGCCTTCGACCCCTCGCTCGTGGTGGTCGGGCAGCCGGGGCTGATCCACGACCTCGCCGACGAGCGCGGCCTGCGCACGGGTCGCCTCGGCTTCCCCGACCGGGCCTACGAGCCCGACGGTGCGCTGGTGTCGCGGCGCAAGGAGGGGGCCGTGCTGCACGACCTCGACCTGATCACCGAGCGGGCGGTGACCATGGCCATCAAGGGTGTCGTGACCGCGACCGACGGCGTGGAGATCCCGGTGCAGTGCGACTCGATCCTGCTGCACGGTGACAACGCCGCGTCGGTCGACGCGGCCCTCAAGGTCCGGGCGGCCCTGGAGGACGCGGGCCTGGAGATCGCCGCGCGTCTCTAGGGTCCCGACCGGCTCACCCGGCGGGAAGCAGACCGCTCGCTCGAAGGGCGGTGGTGGCGCGCTCCGCGACCTGCGCGAGCTCGCGGCGGTCGTCGAGCAGCTGCGCGACGGCGGTGGCCTCGTCCGTGCGGCGCAGGACGATCCGGTCGCCGGGGCGGACCTGGCCGAGGGCCCCCATCGAGACGGTGGTCGCGACGTAGGGGATGGGGTAGCCCGCCGTGAGGAGCCGACCGTAGAGCAGCACCAGGAGACCGCCGCTCGGCGGCACCTGGACGGCTCCGACCGGCACGCCCCGCGAGAGGATCTCGTGGGCCGCGGTCCGCGACGGGGTGGGCCCCTCGGCGCGCAGGCCGACCTGGTCCGAGTGGGGCGAGACCTCCCAGGGACCACGCAGGGCCGACTCGTCGAACTCGTCGAGCTCCGGGCCCGGGGTCACCTGCACGACGGCCGTCGAGGGCCAGGAGGGGCGTCGGGCGCCGAACCGGAACAGGGGGAGGTGCGGGTGGCTGAACCCGCACGCGCAGGTGCTGAGCTCGAGCCGGTCGCCCCGGGCCAGTCGGGTCCCCACCTCCAGCATCGGGTCGGGCGCGACGCTGCCGAGCAGGCGCTCGCCGTCCAGGCCGCCGGCCACCGCGAGGTAGGTGCGCCAGCCCTGCTCGGGGGTGGGGAGGTCCAGGGTGGCGCCGGCCGGGACGACGAACGGGTCCCAGGTCGGCACCGCTCGGCCCGTCACCGTGGGGTGGGTGGTGGCGCCGGTGACAGCGACGAGGGTGTCGGCGTTGAAGGTCAACGAGGTGGACGAGCCGGCGGTCTCCAGCAGGGCCGCGCCCGGGTCGTTGCCGACGAGCACGTTGGCCAGCTGGGCCGAGCGGCGGTCGCTGGCCCCGTTGGCCGAGATGCCCTTGTCGCCGTGTCCGGTGCGGCCCAGGTCCTGGACGACGGCCAGGCCGGCCGACTCGACCGTGATCCGAGGTGCCTCGTGGCCGTGCGTCACGAGTCCGGGTCCAGCTGCTCGCCGGAGGCCTCGAGCTCGGCGAAGCGGCCCGCGTCGACCGCCACGTAGTGGAGCTGGTCGCCGGCGCGGTAGGCGACCAGCTCGTCCGCGGCGGGGTCGACCAGCCGCAGCGGCGTACGACCCACCAGGCGCCAGCCGCCCGGGGACCGCACCGGATAGATGATGCTCTGGCTGCCGCTGAGGGCGATCGAGCCCGGCGGGACGGCGACGCGTGGCTCCTTCATCCGCGGGATGCTCACCTCCCAGTCCGACCGGTCGGTGAACGGCGTCCCCACGGGCGAGGCCACGAAGCGCACCCGCCACGGCTCGGCGGTCAGCCGGTCCACCAGGGCGTCGGTGGTGAGGTCGAGCTCGGCGGCCACGGCGTCGAGGTCCGGGCCGGCCTCGCCGCCGAAGAGCACCGGGACCCGGAACACGCGGCCGCCCTCGAGCTCGGCCACGGCCTCGTCGGCCAGCTCGTCGTCGAGCCGTTCCAGGGCGGTCGAGACACCGGCATGGTCGCTCTGCCCCGGGTCGAAGGTCACGAAGAGGTGGTCGTAGGTCGCGACCAGGTCGACCAGCCATCCCGGGCGGCTGGCGCGGACCGCGGACGCGAGGGCCTGGGTCGTACGCCACCGCGACTCGTAGTCGTCGCCGAGAACGCCCGCCAGCAGCCCCGTGTCACCGTAGGCGCGAAGTTCGAGACGGGCGGACACCGAGGGCTCAGATGCTGTCGAGGGGCGGGTAGTCCTCCGGCTTCAGGGTGTCGACCTGCGGGCTGCGCTGCTGCGCCAGGACCCCGCCGTCGACGAGGATCTTGGCACCCGTGACGTAGGCCGCGTCGTCGGAGACGAGGAACAGCGCGGGGCCGGTGAGGTCCTCGGCCAGGCCACCACGCCCCAGCGGGACGGTCTGGTCGCGCCGCTCCAGGGACCACTCCGGCTCGTCGGGGTTGGTGGCGATCAGGCCGGGCACGAGGGTGTTGACGCGGATGCCGTACGGCGCGAGCTCGAGCGCCGTGGTCCGTGTGAACGCCTCGGTCCCACCCTTCGCCGCGTCGTACGCCGCCATGCCGCGGTGGGCCTTGGTCGCGCCACCGCTCGACACGTTGACGATCGCACCGCCACCGTGGCGGGCCATGATGCGGGCGGCCCGGTCGGTGCAGAGGTACTGGCTCTTCAGGTTGACCCGCAGGAACAGGTCCCACCAGTCCTCGTCGCCGTCGAAGAAGTGGCGCTGGTCGGTGGTGATGGCCGCGTTGTTGACGAGGATGCCGACGGGGCCGAACTCGCTGGTCGTGCGCTCGAACAGGGCGTCCACGTCGGCCGCGACACCCGCGTCGCCGTGCACGCCGATGGCCTGGCCGCCGGCGTCGACGATGCTCTGGGCGCCGGCCGCAACGGTCTCGGCGTCGATGTCGCCGAGCACGACCCGCGCGCCCTCGTCGGCGAAACGCCGCGCGATGGCGAGCCCGATCCCGCGACCCGCTCCGGTGATGACGGCGATCCTGCCGTCGAGCCTGCCTGCCATGGTGCTTCGCCTCCGCGTCGTCGCCGGGTGTTGATGTGGGTCGAACGATGCCATGAGACGGGTCGTGACGGGCCGGCGCGTACAGGTGTCGTTAAGGCTCTGTGCAGCGCGGTCGACTTCTGTGGCCCCGCTCGACGGGTTTGGGTGGCACCCTGCGAAGGAGCCCGAACGATCAGCGAAGGAGAGGGTGACCGTGCTGGACCTGAAGGAGCTCGAGCTCGACGCCGAGGAGACGGCGATCGTCGGGGTCGTCCGGGACTTCGTGGACCGCGAGGTGCGTCCCGTCGCGCGGGAGCTCGACCACGGCGACGTCTACCCCGAGCAGCTGATCGCGCGGATGAAGGAGCTCGGCATCTTCGGCCTCGCCGTCCCCGAGCCGTGGGGCGAGGCGCGCGTCACGGCTCCCTGCTACGCAGCCGTCACCGAGGAGCTGGCCCGCGGGTGGATGAGCCTGGCCGGGGCGATGGGTGGCCACACCGTCGTGGCCAAGCTGCTGGTGGCCTACGGCAGCCAGGAGCAGCAGGACCGCTACCTGTCGAGGATGGCGACCGGGGAGGTGCGCGCGACGATGGCGCTGACCGAGCCCGGCGGTGGGTCCGACCTGCAGGCCCTGCGGACCACCGCGCGCCGGGACGGGGACGACTACGTCGTCAACGGCGCCAAGACCTGGATCACCAACGCCCGTCGCTCCGAGCTGGTGGCGCTGCTGTGCCGCACCGACCCCGACGCCGAGCCGGCCCACCGCGGCATCAGCATCCTGCTCGTGGAGAAGGGGCCGGGGTTCGAGGTCTCGCGCGACCTGCCCAAGCTCGGCTACAAGGGGGTGGAGAGCTGTGAGCTGTCCTTCGCCGACTTCCGCACCCCGGTCGGCAGCCTGCTCGGCGGCGAGGAGGGTCACGGCTTCGCCCAGATGATGCGGGGCCTCGAGATCGGCCGCATCCAGGTCGCCGCCCGGGCCCTGGGCGTCGGCCGGGCGGCCCTGGAGGACTCGCTCGCCTACGCCCAGCAGCGGGAGAGCTTCGGTCAGCCGATCTGGCAGCACCAGTCGGTCGGCAACTACCTGGCCGACATGGCCACCTCGCTCACCGCCGCCCGCCAGCTGGTGATGTACGCCGCGCGCCGCTACGAGTCGGGACAGCGGGCCGACCTGGAGGCGGGGATGGCGAAGCTGTTCGCGTCGGAGACGGCGATGAGGATCGCCCTCGACGCGGTGCGGATCCACGGGGGCTACGGCTACTCCACCGAGTTCGACGTCGAGCGCTACTTCCGGGACGCGCCGTTGATGATCGTGGGCGAGGGCACCAACGAGATCCAGCGCAACGTGATCGCCCGCCAGCTCGTCAAGCGCCACCCGGTGAGGTCATGAGCGTCGGCGACGCGGTGACGTGGCTGTTCGTGCCCGGCAGTCGGCCCGACCGCTTCGAGAAGGCAGTGGCGTCCGGCGCCGACGAGGTGGTCCTCGACCTGGAGGACGCCGTCGCGCCCGACAGCAAGGACGAGGCCCGGTCGAGCGTCGCCGGCTGGCTCGGCACCGGCGGGTCCGGCTGGGTCCGGGTCAACGCCGCCGGCACCGCGGGGCACGAGGACGACCTCGCCGCGATCTCTGGTCGGGGCGGCCTGAGGGGCGTGATGGTCCCCCGGGCCGAGGACCCGGCCGCGGTCGCCGCCGTGCGTGCCTTCCTGCCCGTCGGGGTCGGCGTGGTCGCGCTCGTCGAGTCGGCCCTGGGCCTCGACCGGTCCATCGCGATGGCCAGGAGCGGCGCCGTGGACCGGCTCGCCTTCGGCTCGATCGACTTCGCCCTGGACATCGGTGCCGACGAGACCGACGAGGCGCTGCTGCTCGCGCGCAGCTCGCTGGTGCTCGCGTCGCGACTGGGTGGGCTGCCGCCTCCGCTCGACGGGGTGACGGCCGCGACCGGCGACGCCGACGCGGCCCACGCCGCTGCCGCGCGGGCCCGGGCGCTGGGCTTCGGCGGCAAGCTCTGCCTCCACCCGCAGCAGGTCGGTCCGGTGGAGGCGGGATTCCGGCCGACGACGAGACAGGTCGCGTGGGCGACGCGGGTGCTGGAGACTGCGGACGAGGGCACCGGCGCGGTCCTCGTCGACGGCGAGATGGTCGACCGGCCGGTGATCGCCCGGGCCCGGTCGATCGTGGCCCGGTCGATCGTGGCGCGGGACGGCGTACGCCCGTGAGCACGGGGAGCACGGAGGGGCTGCCGCTCCACGGGATCACCGTCGTCGCGCTCGAGCACGCCGTGGCCGCGCCGTTCACCACGCGCCACCTCGCCGACCTCGGGGCCCGGGTCATCAAGGTCGAGCGGCCCGGCGTCGGAGACTTCGCGCGTGAGTACGACCGCAGCGTGCACGGCGAGGCGAGCTATTTCGTCTGGCTCAACCGGGGCAAGGAGAGCATCGAGCTCGACCTCAAGACGGCGTCCGACCGCGCGCTGCTGGACGCGATCCTGGAGCAGGCCGACGTGCTGGTGCAGAACTACCTGCCCGGCGCGGTCGACCGCCTGGGACTGGACGCGGCGACCCTGCGCGCCCGGCGCCCCGAGCTGGTGCACTGCTCCATCTCGGGGTACGGCGCCGGCGGCCCCTACCGCGACAAGAAGGCCTACGACCTGCTGGTGCAGTGCGAGTCGGGCCTGCTCAGCACGACCGGCAGCCCGGAGGAGCCGGCCAAGGTCGGGGTCTCCGTGGTGGACATCGCCACCGGGATGTATGCCTTCTCCGGCATCCTCGCCGCCCTCTACGAGCGCGAGCGCACGGGAGTGGGCGCCACGCTGAGCGTGGCCATGCTCGACGCCGTGGGGGAGTGGATGATGCAGCCCGCCTACCTCAGCGTGTACGGCGGGCAGCCGTTCCGACGGACCGGCCCGCGGCACGCCTCGATCGCTCCCTACGGCCCCTACCGCTGCGAGGACGGCACGGTGTTCATCGGTGTGCAGAGCGACCGCGAGTGGGCCCTGCTGTGCCGGGAGGTGTTGGGTCGGCCGGACCTGGTGGACGACCCCCGGTGCGCGCGCAACACCGAGCGGGTGGCGCACAACGAGATGATCACCGGTGTGATCGAGACCGTCCTGGCGCGGCAGCTGGTCGACGACGTCGTGCCCGACCTCGAGAGCCGCGGGATCGCCTGCGCCCGGATGCGCACCCCGCAGGAATTCTGGGACCACCCCCAGCTCGCGGCGCGCGACCGGTGGCGGGAGGTCGACTCGCCGGGCGGGCGGATCCGCGCCCTCCTCCCGCCCGTGGTGACGGAGGGGCGGGAGGCCGCCATGGGCGACGTCCCGCGGCTGGGTGAGCACTCGGAGGCGCTGCGCCGCGAGTTCGGGTCGCGATGAGCGAACGCACCGAGCTGATCACCCCCGAGCCCGCCATCGCCCTGGCCGCCCTGCTGGACGTGCCACTGCCCGACCTGGACGCGGGCGAGGGACTGCCGCTCACCTGGCACTGGCTCCACCTGCTGGAGCGGCCGCGGCAGCAGGACCTGGGCGAGGACGGTCACCCGGTCCGCAACGCCGTGCCGGATCCACCCGGCCCGGGACGGCGCCGGATGTGGGCCGGCGGGAGCGTGCGCAGCGTCGCGCCGCTGCGTGTCGGCGAGAGTGCCACGCGCCGCACCCGGGTGCTGGGCACCACCGAGAAGCAGGGCCGCAGCGGTCGCCTCACCCTGGTCACCGTGGGCCACACGATCCTGCAGCGCGGCGAGGTCGTCGTCGAGGAGCGACAGGACCTCCTCTACCGCGACGCGGACGCCCGGCCGGTGCCCGTGCCGGAGCCGGAGGGGGACGGGTCGCAGGACCGGCTGGAGGTCGAGCCCGAGGAGTGGACGCGCCCGGTCAGTCCCGTCCTGCTGTTCCGCTTCTCGGCCCTCACCTACAACGGCCACCGGATCCACTACGACCGCGACTACGCCCGCAACCGCGAGGGCTATCCCGGGCTCGTGGTCCACGGCCCGCTGCAGGCGATGGCGATGGCGGAGGCGGCTCGCGCGCGGGGGCTCACCGGGGGAGTCCTGGACTATCGGCTCGTCGCGCCGCTCTTCGAGGACCAGGGCCTGGTGGTGCAGGTGTCGGTCGACGAACGGGGCACTGCGACCTCGGTGCGCGACGACTGGGGCCGGCGTACGGCGGAGGGGCACATCTCCTGACGTCGGGTTTCCCGAAAGTGCCCGAACGGACGGGCCCCAGGCCCCAGACTTGGCCCACGCTTGTTCATCGGTGAGGAAGGTCGCCCATGTCGCACTCAGCGGGGGATGAGCTGCTGCCCACCCCCGAGGCGGTCGCCCTCGCAGCCAGGCGAGCCGTCCTCCAGGCGATGGCCTCGGCCGACCCCGTCGAGCGGGCCCGCATCCGCAGCCTGGCCGCTGCCGCCGGCTCGGCGTACGTCGCCGTCACCGATCCCGGTCCACCCTCGGGCTGACACCCACCCGCTTCCTGCTCGGAGTCGGCGCGCCGAGACGGGCCTTGACTCGGGATGCCCCCACCGTGAAAGTGAAGGCTCTCGGGAGGGGCGGTTGATCTCTGACGTAGAGGCATCCTCCAATGTCATGTCGACGAGCCCCCGCTCGCCGGCCCTACGGGGAGGGTTCGCCCATGCGGGCTAGTCGTTCGATCGGTCTGGTTCCGGCGGTCCTGGTGGCGGTGCTCCTCGCGGTGCCGGTGAGCGCCGCCGCGGCGAGCGCGGCCGTGGCCCCGCCGTACGACACCACCAGCGCGCTGGAGGCCCGACGGGTCGACCGGGTCCCCACTCCCGACCTCGACTGGTACGACTGCAGTGCCGACTTCGGCGAGGGCAACGAGTGCGCGACCGCCGACCTGCCGCTCGACTACGACCAGCCCACGGGAGCGACCACCACGGTGGCGCTGCTCCGCCACAAGGCCGCCGACCAGGAGCACCGCATCGGCTCGCTCTTCGTCAACCCGGGTGGCCCGGGTGGCTCCGGCGTCAGCATGGCCGCCTCCGCCACCTCGTTCCTCGGCGCCGACGTCCTGGACCGCTTCGACATCGTCGGCATGGACCCGCGGGGCGTCGCGTTCAGCGACAACGTGGCCTGCTGGAAGAACCCCGGCACCCAGGCCGCGGCCCTGAGCGGCCTCGACACGGCCTTCCCGTGGACGACCAGCCAGGAGAGCGCCTACGTCGCGTCCTCGAAGGCCTTCGGCCAGGCCTGCTCGACGACGGGCACACCGCTCTCGGCGTCGATGTCGACCGCCGAGGTGGCCCGGGACATGGACGTCCTGCGCCGCGCCGTCGGCGACACCAAGCTCAGCTATTTCGGCCTGTCCTACGGCAGCTTCCTCGGCAACGTCTACGCCAACATGTTCCCCGACCGGGTGCGCACGATCGCCATCGACGGCGTGCTCGACCCGATCGCGTGGGCCGGCACCACCCGCCGCAACCTGACCGTCCCGCAGACCGCCCTGCTGAGGTCGGGCCAGGCCTCGGCCCACGCCCTGCGCGAGGTCCTCGCCCGCTGCGCGAAGGCCGGTCCGGAGACGTGCGAGTTCGCCGGTGAGGGAGACCCGCTGGCGAACTACGCCGCGATCGTGGCCGAGCTCAAGCAGGGCCCGATCACCGTCGTCGACAACGGCACGGAGGAGGAGTTCCAGCTCGACTACCCGCTGCTGGTCAACTTCCTGCTGAGCGACCTCTACTACCCCTTCGGTGCGTCGTGGGTGGCCAGCGACCTGCTCCAGGTCCTCGAGACGCTGCAGACGGCCGCGCCGAAGAACACGCCCCAGGCGAAGAAGCAGGCAGCGGCGCGCGCCGGGCTCGTCAAGAAGTTCCGAGCCACCCGGGCCGCGGCCGCGTCCGCTGGTGCCACGACGGTCCGACAGCGCCAGGCCTTCGGCTTCGGCTTCCCCTACGACAACTCCCCGGAGGCCTACCAGTCCGTGCTGTGCACCGACGGCGTGAACCCGCCCGACGCCGCGAGCTGGGCCGGCTACGCCGACGCCAATGACCTGAAGGCACCCGACTTCGGCCGCCTGTGGACCTGGGGCTCGGCGCCCTGCGCCTCGGCGACGTGGACGGCCCACGACGAGGACAACTACCGGGCGTCGTTCACGCGGCGCACCGTCAACCCGGTGCTGGTCGTCGGCAACTACTGGGACCCGGCGACGAACTACGACAACGCCGTGAAGGTCGCCTCGATGCTGCCCAACAGCCGACTTCTCCGGAGCAACAGCTGGGGCCACACGGCCTACGGCACCTCGGCCTGCGCCACCGGCGCCGTGGACACCTACCTGCTGACGGGCGAGCTGCCGGCCGTCGGCACCCGGTGCGTCGGTGACGACCAGCCGTTCCAGGATCCCGTCGAGCAGGGAGCCCAGCGGCGGTCCGCCACCCCGGGCAAGAAGGGCGGCCTGCCGCCCGTGGTCCCGCCCCTGCCCGGAGCCACGCCTCGGGCCTAGCCCTCAGCCGAGGCGGTACGCCGTCTGGCCGTGTGCGCCCCCGAGTCATCGGTGCGTGTAGTCCGCGAGATTTCGGGCACCCGCAGTGAGGTGAGGGAACGGACGCCGCAGGCACCGACGCGCTGGCAGGGCGACTACTCGCGGCGGTGGCGCCGCGTGTGGGGCGGGACCGTCGCGGTCAGCCTGGCTCCCGCGGCGCTCGTGGTCCGTCCGGCGGCCCTCCTGGCGGCAGCGGTCGCGGGCGCGGTCGTCGCCGTGGTCGCTTTCCTGGTGGTCAGCGCCGACCGCAAGGAACCGTTCGCCGCTCGTCTGGCTCGGGCGTGCCGGGTCTCGACCTGGGGCGCCGCGACGACCGCCGCCGTGGTATTCGTCGGCACGGTCTCGGGCTCGCTCATGGTGTGGCTCGTCCTGCTCGCGCTGCTCTCGAGCCCGTCACTGGTCGCTGCCGCCCGCGGCAGGACGGCCGGCTGGCCGGGGTCGCTGGACGCCGAGTCCGAGCAGCTGGAGCTCGAGCTGACCAACCGCGACGTCTTGGCGAGGCTGACGACCGCCGAGCTCTGCCAGGCGTGGCGCTCGACGCACGTGTGGCTGCAGACCACGACCTCGCCGCTCGAGCTCGCGGCCTACGCCCGTCTCCGGCAGCTGGTGCTCGAGGAGCTGGAGCAGCGGAACCCCCGGGCGGTCACCCGGTGGCTGGCCGAGGGCGGGGACGCGCGCGAGGCGCCGGCGGCCTGAGGGACCGACTCAGTTCTCCATCCGGATGAGCTCGATCCGGTTGAGCAGGTCTTCCAGGCTCTCCTCGAACTCCTCGGCGGCGTGGTCCTCGGTCAGGGCCGCGCGCAGGCGGCGCACGGTCGGATGGCGCGGGGCGCTCTCGTCGGCACCCTCCTCCTCGAGCACGTCGAGCGGTCCGAGGTCGGCGCCGAGGGTGGCGACCTCGAGCAGCAGGTGCCCGAGCAGGAAGCTGCTGAACGCCCGGTAGGCACGGACGGCCGCCTCCGCGCTGAAGCCCTCGGCCAGCAACCCGTCGAGGAACGCCTCCACCCAGTGCAGGCTGCGCAGCGGCGGCCGCAGCCACGGTGCCTCCGCGGGGCGGGAGGCGACCAGCGGGAACGACTTCGGGTGGGTCAGGGCCATCCGGCGTACGCCGTGGGCGAGCCGTTGCAGGAAGTCCTGCCAGCCGTCGGTCGGCGCCTCGATGACCTCCTCGTCGTCGACGAGCAGGTCGGTCATGGCGTCCGCGATCGCATCGAGCAGGGCCTCGCGGCCGGAGACGTAGCGGTAGAGCGACATCGCCTCGACGCCCAGCACTCCACCCAGTCGACGCATGGACAGTCCCGGGAGCCCGAACTCGTCGATGTAGGCCAGGCCGGCGGCCACCACCCGCTGCCGGGACAGTGCCACCCGCTGGGAGGGCAGGTCGTTGCCGTCGACCACCGCGCGATCCGCGTCCAGCGCGTTCTCGGTGTCGGTGGGGACGTCGCCCTCCACGTTCTCCGCCACTGCGGACAACCGCTCGCCGCGAGGCTCGGAGTCCTCGCCGGTGCCTGACTGCCGTGCCATCAGCCCTCCAGGGTCGCGTCGTCCCGAGACTAGCGGGGCGGCGGGCGGCGACTGGGGCGTGACGTTCTCCTGCGTCGTTCGTTGTGGCAGACAACATGACCGAGATGCGCGACAACCCTGCCGGTTGGTACCGCGATCCGGATCACCCGAAGTGGCACCGCTACTGGGACGGGCACGCGTGGGAGGAACCTCTCGCCGAGCTGCTGCAGGCCCAGGCGGTCGTCGTCGAGGAGGACGAGTGGGAACCCAGAACATGACCAGGAGCTCGTAGTGGACGGCGTGCAGGGCCAGGAGAGCAACGCCGGTTCGGTGAGCGTGCGGATCCCCGTGATGGAGGAGTCGCCGCTGCAGGCGCTCCTGCCCGCCTGCCCGGACTGGCCCGACCTCAACTGAGGCACGGGAGCGGGTGGCAACGTTCTCCCTCGCGTGGCAGGAGACCGGCATGACCCAGGACCTGATCCACCAGGCGGTGGACCTCCGCGCCACCGCCGTACGCATGCTCGAGGAGCCACGCAGGGTTCTGCTTCCGTGAGTGTCAGGATGCAGGCATGAGCGGAACCGAGGCGCAGGGACTGGACCCCGTCAGGCTCGAGGAGCTGGGCTGCGAGCTCCTCGACGACAGCCTCAAGGGCGTGCCCCTCGGCGTCACCACGACCCTCGCCCAGGTGGGGGAGCACGGCTGGAACGTGGCGCGGGGCGACCTGTCGCTCCCGGTCACCACGCTGTACGCCGAGGCGGTCGCGTCGAACGTGCAGACGATGGCCGACTACTGCCGGCGCCACGGGGTCTCGTTCGCTCCGCACGGCAAGACCACGATGTCGCCGCAGCTGTTCGACCGGCAGCTGCGAGCGGGCGCCTGGGCGATCACCTGCGCGACGCCGACGCAGGCGGCCGTGCTGCGACGCTTCGGCGCGCGACGCATCCTGCTGGCGAACGAGATGACCGAGGCCGCCGCGTGGCGCTGGGTGGCCTCCGAGCTGGACGGTGATCCCGAGCTCGAGTTCTACAGCCTGGTCGACTCCGTGGCCGGGGTCCGCCGCGTCGGCGAGGTCCTGGCGTCCCTGGCCCCGGACCGGCCGATGGACGTGCTGCTCGAGGTGGGGGTCCTCGGCGGTCGTGGCGGGGTGCGCACGCTCGAGGAGTCGACCGAGGTGGCGCGAGCGGTGGCCGACTCCCCACACCTGCGGCTGGCGGGCGTCGAGGCGTTCGAGGGAGTCGTCGCGGGCACGGACGCCGAGGACCGGCTGCTGGCGGTGGACCAGTTCTTCGAGCGGTTCCGGGCCACGGTCCTGGAGCTGGCGAGGGCCGGCCTCCTGGGCGACGACGAGATCATCGTGACGGCCGGCGGCAGCGCCTGGTTCGACCGGGTGGTGGACGCCCTGACCAGCTGGGACGACGTCGACCAGCCGGTGCGCGTCGTCCTCCGCAGCGGCTGCTACATCAGCCACGACGCCGGCACCTACCAGCACAGCTCACCGCTCGACGGCCGCGCACCCGAGACCGAGTCGCTGCGACTGCACAACGCCCTCACGACCTGGTCGGCGGTGCTGTCCTGCCCCGAGCCTGGGCTGGCCATCCTGGGCGCGGGACGACGCGACCTGGCCCACGACGACACGCTGCCGAGGCCGCGCACCCTCCACCGGACGGACGGGTCGACGGAGGACCTGCGCGGGCGGGCCGAGACGTTCACGCTGATGGACCAGCACGCCTTCGTCCGTCTCGACGCCGGGCTCGAGCTCGCTCCGGGCGACATCGTCGCGCTGGACTCCAGCCACCCCTGCACGGCCTTCGACAAGATGCCGTTCATCCCGCTGATCGACGACGACAACACCGTGGTCGACGGCCTCCGCACGTTCTTCTGACGCGGAGCTCAGGTGGTGGTCGTCGGTCCTGCTGCCTCGAGCGGGTGCCGGGCGAGCCGAGCAGCCGACTCAGCGGTCGCCGACCCGACGATCACGCGCAGCTGTTCGGGGAGTGCCTGCAGCCGGCCGCCCTTCTGGATGTAGCCGGCTGCGCCCAGCGCCATCGCGCGCTGGGCCATCCCGTTGGAGTCGCCGAAGCCGGAGACCATCACGACGACCGCGGTGGGACACGCCTGACGGATCAGGGGGAGCGCCTGCAGACCGTCCATGACGGGCATCGCGATGTCGAGCAGCACGAGGTCGGGCTGGGCCGCCTCGACCGCGGAGACACCGTCGGCGCCGTCGGCCGCCTCGGCCACGACCTCGAAGCCGCCGTTGCGCTCGAGCGCCATCCGCACCAGCAGGCGCAGGTCCTCGGTGTCGTCGATGATGACGACCCGGAGCGGGTGACGCAGTGAGCTGTCTGTGGGCATGTGAGCGCGGCTAACGTCGGGTGCTCAACCTAACCCCAAACCGGCCCGGTCGGCGGAAAAATTCTCGGCCCGAGGAAGGGGTCACTCGTCGAACGCAGGGTGGTGGGTGCCCACCTTGCGTGCGGCGGCGAGGTGGCCGCCGAGGTAGGCCCCGACGCCCGACACGGCGGCTCCGGCCAGGGCCAGCCTGGCGCCGGTGTCGTGCCGTCCCTGGTGGCGGGCGACCCACGACGCGGCGTACACGCCGATCGCCAGTCCGTTGGTGACGGCGTGCACCAGGCCGACCCGCTGGTCCCGGGGGCCGGCGGCCGACCACTCCGCCCACCCGGTCCACGCGGTCGGCCCCACGGCCAGCAGTCCGGCGCCGATGAGCCGCTTGGCGGGGAGGGGGGCGTCGGGGCCGCCGACGAGGTCGAGCACGGTGGCCGAGGTCCAGCTGCCCAGGACGAAGTCGGTCAGGGACGGGTGCAGTGCGTGACCCAGCCAGTCGCCGCGCAGCAGCGACCCCCGCGCGCCACTGCCGAACAGGGCGCCGACCTTCGGCTCGACGGCACGCACGACCGGGTCGAGCACGGTCGCCTCCTCGAGCCGACGTGTCCACCGCACGAGCAACGGGCGCTGTCGCGTGAGTGCCATCTGATCCTCCTGGTGACGATCAGTCCCGGGAGGTCGTCCGCCGAGTCGCCGTCGGGTCCACCCTCCCGCGTGCGTCGGGCGAGTTCAACCGGCGGATCACGGGGTGGTTACCTTGGCCGACGTGAGCCAGGACCTGACCCCGGAGGAGCTCGCGTTCGTGCAGTCGGCGTTCGACCACGCGCGCCACGGTGACCTCGGGGCGCTCGTGGAGGTGTTGGACGCCGGCGTCCCGGTGAACCTCACCAACGGTGCGGGCGACACGCTGCTGATCCTGGCGGCCTACCACGTCCACCCCGAGGTCGTCAGCGAGCTGGTGGCGCGCGGTGCGGACCACGGCCGGGTCAACGACAACGGGCAGACGGCCCTGGCGGCAGCGGTGTTCCGGCGGCACGCCAGCATCGTCACCCTGCTGCTCGACGCCGGCGCCGATCCTGAGAAGGGTCCGAGGTCCGCGGTCGAGATCGCCGACTTCTTCGACCTGCCCGAGATGCGCGACCTGTTGCGGCGCTGACCTCCGCGGTGACGCCCGGACCGACCGGCCCGCCCTGGTCGAGACTCCTCGCATGGACGCGCACGCGAGGGGTACTGGCCGCTCCTAGTCCGACCCCGGGAGGAAGCATGGCTGACGCCAGCAAGGCAGCACGGATGGTCAAGAAGGCCGTCAAGAGCACCGTGACCCAGGCTGCCGAGGCGGCCCGCGAGAAGGTTGCCGAGCTGACGCCGCCCCCTGTCCCCGGGGTGCCCGCGCCCAAGCCGCCGTCGCTGACGGAGCCGACGAAGCCGAAGGATCCGTTGCCGCCGAAGACGGACCAGGCCGGCCCCGACCGGCGTACGGCGACCGGTGCCGAGACCGCGGTGCCCGCGACCGACGTCGCCCAGCAGGGTGCCTTCCTGACCACCTCGCAGGGGGCTCGGCTGCGCGACAGCGACCACTCCCTGAAGGCCGGCAGCCGGGGTCCGACCCTGCTTCAGGACCACCACCTCCGCGAGAAGATCACGCACTTCGACCACGAGCGCATCCCGGAGCGCGTTGTGCACGCCCGCGGAGCCGGCGCCCACGGCGTCTTCATCGGCTACGGCAACGCCAAGCCGATCTCGAAGGCCGGCTTTCTGGCCAAGAACGTGGAGACGCCGGTGTTCGTGCGCTTCTCGACGGTGCTCGGGTCCAGGGGTTCTGCCGACACCGTCCGTGACACCCGAGGGTTCGCGACGAAGTTCTACACCTCCGAGGGAACCTTCGACCTGGTCGGCAACAACATCCCGGTCTTCTTCATCCAGGACGGCATCAAGTTCCCCGACGTCGTCCACGCCGGGAAGCCACACCCTGACCGGGAGATCCCGCAGGCCCAGAGCGCCCACGACACGTTCTGGGACTTCGTCTCCCTGCACACCGAGGCGCAGCACCACACGATCTGGAACATGTCAGACCGCGGCATCCCGCGCTCCTACCGGACGATGGAGGGCTTCGGGGTGCACACGTTCCGCACCCTCAACGCCCAGGGCGAGACGTCGCTGGTGAAGTTCCACTGGAAGCCGGTGCTCGGGGTCCACTCCTTGACCTGGGAGGAGGCGCAGATGCTCGGTGGCATCGACCCGGACTTCCACCGTCGCGACCTTGCCGATGCGATCGAGTCCGGCGCCTACCCGCAGTGGGAGCTCGGCGTGCAGGTCTTCCCCGACACCGATGACGAGACCTTCGACGGCATCGACCTGCTCGACCCGACCAAGCTTGTGCCGGAGGAGCTCGCGCCGGTTCAGGCCATCGGCCTGCTGACGCTCACCAAGAACCCGGTGAACTACTTCGCCGAGACCGAGCAGGTCGCCTTCCACCTCGGCAACCTGGTGCCGGGCATCGATGTCACCAACGATCCACTGCTCCAGGCGCGACTCTTCTCCTACCTCGACACCCAGATCACCAGGCTGGCGGGACCCAACTTCCACCAGCTCCCGATCAACCGGCCGCACGCCCCGGTCAACGACATGCTCCGGGACGGCTTCCATCAGAGCGCCGTACACGGTGGAGTGGCGCCCTACAAGCCCAACTCGCTCGACGCCGGGGTGCCGTTCTTCGCCAGCGGTCCCCGGGACGGTGCCTTCGTCGAGGCCCCGGTCCGGGTGGCCGAGTCCGTGAAGACGCGTTCGGCCCCGGCCTCGTTCGACGACCACTACAGCCAGGCGCGGCAGTTCTGGCTGAGCATGACGCCTCCCGAGAAGGAGCACATCGTGCTCGCCTACACCTTCGAGCTGGCGCGCTGCTACGAGCAGGCCATCAAGGAGCGACAGCTCCAGGCGCTGGCCAACGTCGATCCCGATCTCTGCGCGCAGGTGGCGGCCGGCCTCGGTCTCCCGGCGCCTGAGCCGACCGTGCCACTGGTCGATCTCGCCCCCAGCCCCGCGCTGTCGCAGATCGGTGGTTCCTGGCCGACCGACGGCCGCCTCATCGCGATTGTGGTGGACCCGGACGGGGACCTCGGCGGCGTCGATGCCGTCATCGCGGCCGTGAAGGAGGCCGGCATGGTGCCGCTGGTCGTCGCTCCGCACGGCGGGAAGCTGCCGAACGGCACGGACGTCCAGCGCTCGTTCGGCGCCACGCGCTCGGTGGAGTTCGACGCCGTGCTCCTCGCGGGATCTCCGACGCCGGCTCCCGATGCCCGGGTCGTGCGCGACAGCAAGGCCGGCGAGGAGGGTGCCCCGGTGCTCGACCCCCGGGTGGTGCTCCTGCTCCAGGAATGCTTCCGCCACGCCAAGGTGGTCGGTGCCTGGGGTGCCGGGGTCGGTGCGCTCCTGGTCGCCGGCATCCTGCCCGAGGAGGAAGGCGTGGTCACCGGCACCGACGCGAGCGAGGTGTTCACGGCGGTCCACGGCCTGCTCGGCTCGCACCGGGTCTGGGAGCGCTTCGGGCCGGTGCTCGCCTGAGCACCCGGTCGTCCTTGCGCAGGGTGACCTCGCGCTCGACGTACTAGGCTGGGACCAGCGATCGTGCATCCCCCTGGGGTGCCGAGGACCGCATGGTCAAGAAAGCGGCCACCCGGTCGGCGTGCCGAGCCTGGACCCTGCTCGGTTCGCCTGCGCGGCTGGGTCGACTCGCTGTGACAAGGACTCGGTGACGAAGGGGTCGACACTCACGGAGCCACCTCGCGTGCGGACGTCGGGCGTTCCACGCCACGGGGTTCGCACGAGGTTGGCCCGGCGCCTCGACGTGGCTATCATTTCATGCGCCCCGATCTGTGCCTTCACATGTAAGTCTGATGGAGACCGCCATGGATGCCACCGAGAACGCCACCACCTTGTCCCGAGCCGACGGCAGCACTGCCGGACTGTCGCTCAACGAGGTCATGGACGCGATCGCGCATGCCCACGAGGAGTCGATGGACACCGACCAGACCCTCGAGGCCCTCCGCCGCGCACGCGAGGAGATCGAGACGCTGAAGGAGGCCCTGCGGACCAGGACCATCATCGGCCAGGCGGTCGGCCTGCTGATGTGCGAGTCGACGCTCACCGCCGACGCAGCGTTCGCCCACCTGGTCGCGACGTCCTCGCACACCAACGTCAAGCTGCGCGAGATCGCCCGCAGCCTGGTCGAGCAGGCCAACGACAGGGCCGGCGCCGGTCAGCGGCTGTACCCGGACCGGACTCCTGAACCAACTTCCTGAACCGGCTTCCTGACCCGGCTTCCTGACCCGGCCTCCGGGGTCGCCGCCGTCCTCGCAGACGCCCCGGTCCCCCGAAGCTGGATACGGTGATCCCGCAGAATCTGGTCAGCCGGGCAGACAAGCCCGCTGGTGCCGCCGTAGAGTCACTTTCGTGCCGCACATGAGGATTCGAGATGCCGCTGCCTTCCTGGGGGTCAGTGACGACACCGTCCGCCGCTGGATCGACGCCGGGTCGCTCAACGCCACCGGTGACGAGTCCGGACGCAAGGTGATCGACAACTTCGAGCTGGCGCAGTTCGCCCGAAACCAGGCCACGGCGACGCCCAACCCGCTGGGGGTGGCGAGCTCGGCCCGCAACCGGTTCGTCGGGCTGGTCACCGACATCAAGCTCGACACGGTGATGGCGCAGGTCGAGCTCCAGTGCGGCCCGTTCCGCGTCGTGTCCCTCATGAGCAGCGAGGCCGTGCGTGACCTCGACCTCGAGCTCGGCTCGGTCGCGGTCGCGGTCGTGAAGTCGACGACGGTCATCGTCGAGACCCCAGAAGGAGTGTCATGAACAAGCGTTGGATCGCCACGGTGGCAGCCGTGCTGCTCGTCGGCACGAGCACGGCCTGCGGGTCCGACGACTCGGCGGACAAGGGCTCCTCGGCCGAGAAGACCGAGCCCCAGACCCTCACGGTGTACGCCGCTGCCTCACTGACCGGGACCTTCACCGAGATCGGCAAGAAGTTCGAGGCCGCCCACCAGGGGGTGACCGTCAAGTTCAGCTTCGGTGGCTCCTCGGACCTCGTGGCCCAGATCCAGCAGGGCGCGCCCGCCGACGTGTTCGCGTCCGCCGACACCAAGAACATGGACAAGGCGACGGGCGACGACCTCGTCGACGGCGACCCGGTCGACTTCGCGACCAACACGCTCGAGATCGCCGTACCCTCTGACAACCCCGCCTCGGTGGCGTCCCTGCAGGACCTCGCGAAGCCGGCGACCAAGGTCGTCCTGTGTGCCGCCGAGGTCCCGTGCGGGGCGGCAGCGCTCAAGGTCGAGGACGCGTCGGGGGTGAAGATCAAGCCCGTCAGCGAGGAGCAGTCCGTGACCGACGTGCTCAACAAGGTCACGACCGGCGAGGCCGACGCCGGGCTGGTCTACGTCACCGACGTGAAGGCCGCCGGCGACAAGGTCAAGGGCATCACGTTCCCGGAGTCCTCGGACGCGGTGAACACCTACCCGATCGGCGCTCTCGCCGACAGCAAGAACAAGGACCTGGCCCAGCAGTTCGTCGAGATGGTCGCGGGTGCCGAGGGCCAGCAGGTCCTCGCCGACGCCGGATTCGCCCAGCCCTAGTGGGGCGCGCGTAGTGGCACGAGGGTCTCGCCAGGTCGGCCTGCCGACCTGGGTGTTCCTGCCGGCCGCGGTCGGGGCGCTGTTCGTGGTGCTTCCGCTGGTGGCCATGCTGACCCGCGTCCAGTGGGGCGACTTCGTCGGGCTGATCACCTCGGAGTCGTCGCTCGCCGCCCTGATGCTCAGCCTGCGCACCTCCGGTGCCAGCACCTTCCTGTGCGTGGTCCTCGGCGTCCCGATGGCGATGGTTCTGGCCCGGACGAGCTTCCGCGGCCAGCAGCTGCTGCGCTCGATCGTGCTCCTGCCCCTGGTGCTGCCTCCGGTCGTGGGTGGCATCGCACTGCTCTACACCTTCGGGCGCCGCGGGCTGCTGGGCCACACCTTCGAGGTGCTGGGCCTCCAGGTGGCCTTCTCGACCACGGCCGTGGTGATGGCGCAGACCTTCGTGGCGCTGCCGTTCCTGGTGGTCAGCCTCGAGGGCGCCCTGCGGACGGCGGGTGGTCGTTTCGAGGCGGTCGCCTCCACGCTCGGAGCGAGGCCCACGACCGTCTTTCGACGGGTGACGCTGCCCTTGGTGCTCCCCGGGCTCGTCTCCGGTGCCGTGCTGTCGTTCGCCCGGTCGCTGGGGGAGTTCGGCGCCACCATCACCTTCGCCGGCAGCCTCCAGGGGGTGACCAGGACCCTGCCGCTGGAGATCTACCTGCAGCGGGAGAGCGATGCGGACGCTGCGGTGGCCCTGTCGCTGGTCCTGGTGATCGTGGCGGTCGTCGTGATCGGCCTCGCTCGCGGCCGGGGAACGGTATGAGCCTCGAGCTGCACGCCACCGTGCGCGAGCGCGGCTTCGACGTCTCCTTGGACGTGGGCGACGGCGAGGTCGTTGCCGTCCTGGGTCCGAACGGCTCGGGCAAGTCCACGGCGCTGAGCCTGATCGCCGGCCTGGTGCGGCCCGACTTCGGGCGGGCGAGCATCGATGGCCGGGTCCTGTTCGAGGTGGGCGGGACCGGGTCGTCCACCTGGGTCCCGCCGCACGACCGGGGCGTGGCCCTGCTGGCGCAGGAGCCGCTCCTGTTCCCGCACCTCTCGGCGCTCGACAACGTCGCCTTCGGCCCTCGGAGCACGGGATGCTCGCGGTCGGAGGCGCGCACCCGTGCGTCGACCTGGCTCACCGAGGTCGACGCAGCGGAGTACGCCGATCGCAAGCCGTCCCAGCTCTCCGGGGGCCAGGCCCAGCGCATCGCCGTGGCCCGCGCCCTGGCCGCCGAGCCTCGACTGCTGCTGCTCGACGAGCCGATGTCGGCGCTGGACGTCTCGGTGGCGCCGGCCGTGCGGCAGATGCTGCGCCGGGTGCTCCAGGACCGGTCCGCGGTCATCGTCACCCACGACGTCCTCGACGCCCTCCTGCTCGCTCACCGCGTCGTGGTCATCGACGGTGGCCGGGTGGTCGAGGAGGGGCCGACCGCCCAGGTGCTCGCCCGGCCGCGGAGCGCCTTCGCCGCTCGCATCGCCGGGCTCAACATGGTCCGCGGCGCCTTCGACGGCTCCGGGGTCAGCGGTTCGGACGGCAGCCACGTGGAGGGCCTGGTCGACCGGCCGGTGGCCCGCGGCGACGCCGTGGTCGCGGTGTTCCGTCCCAGCGCGGTCGGCGTCTACCGCGTGGCCCCGGGTGGCAGCCCCCGCAACGTCATGGAGGTGACCATCACCGAGCTCGAGCCCTTCGGCGACCAGGTCCGCGTCCGCACCGACCGCCTCAGCGCCGACGTCACCGCCGCGGCGGTCGCCGACCTCGACCTCGCCCCGGGAACGCGTGTGGTGTTCACGGTGAAGGCGAGCGAGGTGGCGATCTACCGCTCCTAGGGTCTGCTGGCGTCCGCCCTGGCTCGTGTCGGTGGCCCGTTCGGCCGAGGCGTCCAGCGCTGGGTCGCAGGCCGCTATCTGCGCGCGGTCTGAGACCTCAGAGGTCGAGCAGCTGCTCGTGGAACCCGCCGAAGCCACGGTCGCGGTCGACGAGGTGGACCTCGAGGATCCAGTGGCACGGCTTGCCCGCTGCGTCCGGACGGCGCATGGGCTGGTCACTGCCGCTGGTGATGTAGCAGTCGACGTCGTCCCCGTTGATCTTCTCGTGGGGGAACTCACCGACCAGGTGACCGGCGTGGCTGGACCCGTGCCCCCAGCCGGCCTCGTCGATGAGCCCGAGGACGTGGGTGAACAGCTCGGCCCCGGTGATGTCGGGGTGCTGGTCGAAGTACAGCCTTCCCTGCTGCCAGATCAGCGGCAGGTCGCGGGCGATCCGGTGCTTCACGGGGTCGTCACCGAGGACGTAGGTCCGGCCGAAGTCGGCCTCCCACTCCTCGAGCAGGGGGCCGAAGTCGAAGAACACGATGTCGTCGTCCTCGATGACCCGGTCGGGCGGGTTCGAGGCGTAGGGCTCGAGGGTGTTGACCCCCGCGCGGACGATGCGCTTGTGCCAGAACCGCTGGATGCCGAACACGTCGGCGGCGACGTCACGGATGTCGTCGCTGAGCGCGCGCTCGGTGCGTCCCGGGGTCACGAGCCCCAGCTCGAGCACCCGGTCGAACAGCTGCAGGGCCTTGCCCTCCGCGTCGCGCAGGGCCTGGACCCGCGCCTTCTCGTCCTCCACCACGGCCATGCGGGACAGGCTACTGGCCGGGGCGGTCCAGGAAACCGAGCACGTCGCCGGGCGCCTCGGCCGTGGCATGGCCGAGCGCGTCGTCGTACAGGTGGCCCCAACCGGCGTGGACCGGGACCGCACCGGCGGCCTCCGCGGCACCGACGTCGAGCGGCGAGTCACCCACGTAGAAGCAGCGGTGCGGCTCCAGGCCCAGCTCCCGGGCCGCCTTGAGCACCCCGTCCGGCGCGGGCTTGGGATGCGCCACCTCGTTGCCGCCGACGACGACGTCGAAGTGCGGACGCAGGCCGGTGCCCTCGAGCAGGATCGCCGCGGCCTGGTGGCTGTTGCCGGTGAACACCGCCTGAGGGACGCCTCGTCGGTCGAGCTCGTCGAGGACGTCCTCGACGCCGTCGTGGACCCGGACCTGGTCGATCATGGTGGCCAGCACGTCGTGGTAGAGCTCGGCGTCCGCGTCGGTTCCGTCCCGGTCGAGCATGCGACCCAGCATGATCCTCGGGTCACCGAGGTCGTAGAGCGCGACCACGCCGTGGCGGTCGGGGGGCGTCGCGCCGAGCCGGGTCACCGTCTCGATGAAGGCGTCGGGGACGACCGTGGCCGAGTCGACCAGGGTCCCGTCCATGTCCCAGATGACGCCGATGTCCGCAGGCTCTCGCACAGCGACACTCAACCAGTCAGCGACCGCCGGCCACGCGCAGGGTGGTGCCGGTGACGTAGGACGCCTGGTCGCCGAGCAGCCAGATGATGGCGTTGGCGATCTCCTCGGGCTCGGCCGCCCGGGCGAGCGGGATGCTCGGCGCCATTCGGGCCGGCCGTCCCGCGTCGCCGGCGTCGAGGTGGATCCGGGTGTCGACCAGCCCGGGAGCCACACCCACGACGCGCACCCCGCCGCCCGCGACCTCCTGGGCGAGTCCCAGCGTCATGGCGTCGACACCGGCCTTGGCGGCGGCGTACTGGACGTACTCACCGGGGGAGCCCAGGGTCGCCGCGCCCGAGCTGACGTTGACGAGCACGCCCCCCTCGCCGTCGTACGTCGTGCTCATCGCCCGGACCGCGGCTCGGGCGACGAGCAGGGCTCCGGTGAGGTTCAGGTCGACCGTGCGGCGTACGACGTCGGGGGGCGTCTCGGCCAGGGGACCGAGGTGCAGCGTGGCCCCGGCGTTGTTGACCACGCCGGTCAGGCGACCGAACGCCTGCGCCCGCGCGAAGAGGTCGTCGACACCGACCTCGGTGGAGACGTCGCCCCTGACGATCAGGCAGCGGGCACCGAGCTCCTCGACGGCTCGCCGGGTCGTCTCGGCCGCCCCCTCGTCGGCCACGTGGGCGAGGACGAGGTCGTGCCCCTCGGCGGCGAGGCGGAGTGCCGTCGCGGCCCCGATCCCACGGGTGCCGCCGGTGACCAGGGTCAGGTGTCGTGGCATGGGGGAAGTCAAACACTCCGGTCGGCCGGGACCCGACAGACAAGCCCTCGGATAGACCAGTGGCCGCGGCACGTATCTGGGCCAGGGAGGTCCACTCCTCGGTTGGTAACTACGACCTCGCGTCGTGCCAACACAGGAGGAAAACCATGCGCAGCATGAAGAAGAAGTCCGTCGTCCTGATCGCCACGGCCGCCGCTGTGACCGGGCTGGTGGCCGCCAGCGGCCCGGCGCAGGCGAGGCCGTCCACCGACAAGTCGAAGGATCGGGTCGCGACGTCGAAGCCGGCGCCGGCCTCGCAGCGGCCGGACAGCAGGGCCAGTCGGGTCGTCCCGGCGACCTCGCAGAAGGCCCTCACCTCCGTCCAGTCGCGGATCCGGCGCTTCGTCGCCGCCCACCCGCACACGAAGTACACCTTCGGCAGCTATGCGAACGCCGTCACCGGCAAGATCGTGCTCGACACCAACGCGTCGTCGCGGGTCGTCTCCTCGCTCACGTCGGCGGCCAAGGGCCAGCGCACCTTCGGTGCCGGCACCGTGAAGGTGCAGGTCAACAAGTTGGGGCTGTCCGACCAGTTCAACCGTCGCGACGACTCCCCGGCGTTCTACGGCGGTGGCGGCCTGCTCGCGTCCAACTCCCTGTGTTCGGCCGGCTACACGGTGACGAACTCCTCCGGCTCGCGCTGGATGGTCAGTGCCGGTCACTGCTATGCCATCGGGACCCGTGTCAACACCGAGTCGAACGCTCGCTACTTCGGGACCGTGACCAACCGCGCTCTGGCCTCGCTCGGACAGACCGGGCTGGACATGGAGCTGCTCAACGGTGGCTCGTACTCCGGTCGCATCTTCACCGGGGGCGTCACCAGCACCTCGAGCATCCCGGTCGTCGCGGCCGGGTCGGCGTCGGTCGGCTACACCAACTACTGCCACAGCGGCCGCACCACCGGTGAGAACTGCGGCCACACCGCGGTCAGCACCTCCGCGCAGGTGTGCACGGCCACCGGTTGCAAGACCAACGTGATCGCGTTCACCGGCGGCGTCCTCTCCCAGGGCGGCGACTCGGGCTCGCCGTTCTACGCCAAGGACTCGCGGGGTGCGTGGATCCGTGGCCACGTGATCGCCGGCAACGGCTCCACGTCGTACGCCGAGACGTGGAACAAGGTCGCCGCCCGCTACGGCGTCAGCATCGTCACCGGCTGAGCGACCCGCACCGCAGCACACCGGACGCCCGGGGCGACGAGCCCTGGGCGTCCGTGCTGTCCGCCGGCCTCGTCGAGGCGGTGGTCAAGCACCGGATGGCGGAGCTCGCCAGCGCCTGGGACACCCGTCTGGCCGCCCTGAGCAGCTCGCGGAGCAGGTGGACTAGGCCAGCTGGAGGCATCCGTCTCGAAATGCCCGATAAGTTACCGATCTTGCGGCGTCCCGCCTAACGTTCGGGACGACCCGGACGGGGCAGGTCCCGCTCCCATGCCGGGGTTCCACAACATTTCGGGGGAACCAATGTCTGTCAACAAGATCTGGCGCGCGCTCTCGCGCGCCTCGGTGCTGGTGCTGGTCACCGGTCTCGTCGTGGGAGGGCCACTGGTCCGCCCGGACGCAGCCGTGGCCGACGACCCGGTGGTGGTCACACCGGCGGAACCCGCTCCCGGCGATCCCGCCGCGGAGGACCCGCCGGCTGACCCGCCCGTCCCCTCGACGTACTCCCCGAAGGTGGGGCCGCTGTTCAACGACCCCTCCGGCAGCCACGCCCAGCAGTACGCCCTGAACACCTACCTCGTGCGGGCCATCGACAACACCCCGGCCGGCGCCACGATCCGGATGTCGCTCTACTCCGGCAGCATCGACAGCTTCAAGGACGCGCTGATCGCAGCCCATGATCGCGGCGTGAACGTCCGCCTGATCATGGACGGCCACGGGTCGGTCTTCGACTGGTGGCGCGGGCTGGTCACGGCCCTGGGCAGCGACCGGACGAGCTCGTCGTTCGCGACCGTGTGCCGCTACAGCTGCTTCGACACCCGGCACTCGACCCTCCAGCACTCCAAGCTCTACCTGTTCTCGGCGACCGGCATCGCGCAGCGCGTCAGCGTCGTGGGCTCGGGCAACCCGACCACCGCCCAGGCGGAGATCGGCTGGAACGACCTGTTCGCCATGGTCAACAACCAGCCGATGTACGACGCCTTCGTCGAGTTCTTCGACGCGATGGTGGCCAGCGCCGCGACGGCCGACGAGGTGAACTACTACCGCGTCGTCGACGGGGGCAGCGCGCGCGCCATCATCTCGCCCGCGCAGTACTTCTCGGTCAAGGACTACTACGGCGAGGTCCTGAACAACATCCACTGCAAGGCGGCCCCGGGCTACGGCGTCAAGGGAAAGACCAAGGTCACCGTCGCCATGGGTCTGTGGTCCAAGTCGCGGGTGCGCAACGCCAAGCGCCTGTGGCAGCTGGATCAGGCCGGCTGTGTCGTCGAGGCGATCGTCTCCTCGCACGACCTCGACTCCGACGTCAAGGCCTGGCTCCGCAAGCCCACCCGCCACGGCGGCATCAGCTTCCGCGCGGCCAGCGTCGACTTCGGCCGCAACGGGACGATCGACCGCTACCTGCACGAGAAGATCGTGATGGTGAGCGGGGGCTACGCCCGCCAGCTGAACGCCACGCTGACCTTCATGGGCTCCCACAACTTCACCTACAACGCCATGCGCGGCAACAACGACATCATCCTGCGCCACACCGACAAGGCGACCTACGACCAGCTGATCAAGCACGTGCTCCGGCTGCGCCAGCGCACGACGGTGGTGTCGCACACCAGGGGTCGAGTCGTGGCCGGGACGTCGGGATTCATCGAGCTGACTCCGCAGCAGCGGGCGCTGAACCCGGCCGAGGCCTTCGAGGACTGACACGCGAGCCGCTCGTGAGTCGCAGGGTGAACGGAAGGTGAACGGGACTTGAACACTTTTCGCGCTCTGGTCGCCGTCACGCCTGAGGCTCGTTCGAGCCCATTTCCTACGCCCCGGTAGCAGTGGTTGGGCGAGCGTCCACGGTGCTTCACTGGGTGACATGACGCAGACCGAAGAGATCCGGGCGCTCGACCAGCTGGCGGATCGCCTTCGCGAGCGGTTCCCCGACGCGTCCCCCGAGGAGATCAAGGAGCTGGTCTCCGAGGTCCACCACCAGTACGACGGGAGTCCCATCCGGGACTTCATCCCGGTGCTGGTCGAGCGTGAGGTGTCCGACCACTTCCGCGCCCCGGCCCAGCGCTCGCGGGCCAGCTGACCGCTTGGCGCTGCGCGCGACCGTGAGCGCAGGACGGCTCCCGTCCACCTCCTGTTCAACTGTGCCCGAAACACTTCCCGGGTGCCCACGCCCCTCGCTGTGACCCGAGCGTCGCGTTGACGATGCGACGCGCTGAGCTGGCGCCCCCTCCCCGCACGCTGGTGGACGTCTTCCGGCAGACCGTCGCAGACCATCCGGACTCCCTGGCGCTCGACAACGGCGCCGAGCAGCTCACCTACGCCGAGCTCAGCGCCGCAGCCGATGAGCTCGCCGCGTCGCTGAACGCCCAAGGTGTCGGCCGAGGTGACCGTGTCGGGATCAGGGTCAAGTCCGGGACGACGGATCTCTACGTGGCCGTGATGGGGGTGCTCGCTGCCGGCGCCGCCTACGTCCCGGTCGACGCGGACGACCCCGA
Source organism: uncultured Actinomycetota bacterium (assembly GCA_963731075.1). GTDB lineage: Bacteria > Actinomycetota > Actinomycetes > Propionibacteriales > Nocardioidaceae > Marmoricola. The sequence goes on along the minus strand of CAVSUC010000004.1, from coordinate 424,891 downwards.
CGAACGGGCCCGGCTGGTCTTCGGCGAGGCCGACGTCCGGGCCGTGGTGGGGAACGACCGGGTCGTCTCGGTGCGGCGACGTGACTCGCCGCGCGTCCACCAGGATCCCGCGCCCTCCGACGACGCCTGGATCATCTTCACGTCCGGGTCGACCGGCACCCCCAAGGGCGTTGCGGTCTCGCACCGGTCGGCCGCGGCGTTCGTGGACGCCGAGTCTCGGCTGTTCCTCCGGTCGGCGCCGCTCCACGCGTCCGACCGCGTGATGGCGGGACTGTCGGTCGCCTTCGACGCGTCCTGCGAGGAGATGTGGCTGGCGTGGGCGCACGGGGGCTGCCTCGTGCCGGCTCCCCGGTCGCTGGTCCGCAGCGGGGTCGACGTCGGGCCGTGGCTGGTGGCGAACGACGTCACCGTCGTCTCCACGGTGCCGACCCTGGTGGCGTTGTGGCCGACCGAGTCGTTGGACGGCGTACGCCTGCTGATCATGGGTGGTGAGGCGTGCCCGCCCGAGATCGGCACCCGACTGGCCCGCCCCGGCCGAGAGGTGTGGAACACCTACGGCCCGACCGAGGCGACGGTGGTCGCGTGTGGCGCCCGGCTGACGGGCGAGGAGCCGGTGCGGATCGGCCTCCCGCTGGACGGGTGGGACCTGGCGGTCGTCGACGAGCACGGCACCCACGTCGCGCCCGGCGAGGTGGGCGAGCTGATCATCGGGGGAGTGGGCCTGGCCCGCTACCTCGACCCGGAGAAGGACGCCGAGAAGTATGCGGCGTTCCCGACGCTGGGCTGGGAACGCGCCTACCGCAGCGGCGACCGGGTGGTGTACGACGAGCAGGGCCTCGTGTTCGCGGGCCGCGGCGACGACCAGGTCAAGCTCGGCGGTCGGCGCATCGAGCTCGGCGAGGTCGACAACGCGCTGCTGACGCTGCCCGGTGTGGTGAGCGCCGCGGCCGCCGTTCGAACCAGTCGGGCCGGCAACCAGCTCCTCATCGGCTACGTCTCCGTCAAGGACGGCTTCGACCCGGCCGCCGCGACGGCCCACCTGCGTGACACGATGCCGGCTGCGCTCGTGCCTCGCCTCGCGGAGGTGGACTCACTCCCGACCCGAACCTCCGGGAAGATCGACCGCGACGCACTGCCCTGGCCGCTGGCGACAGCGAAGGTCGACACCCGCCGTCCCAGCCGGCTCGAGGGCACCGCGGCCTGGGTGGCCGAGCTCTGGTTCGACGTGCTCGGCGCCGTGGTGACCGACGAGCGCGACGACTTCTTCGACCTCGGCGGGGGGAGCCTCACCGCCGCCCAGATGGTGTCCCGGCTGCGAACCCGCTACCCGGAGGTGACGGTCGCCGACCTCTACGAGAAGCCCACCATCACGGCGCTGGCGAGCATGCTCGACGAGATGACCGCGCCGGCGGGGCGCAGCAACCGCAAGGTGCGGCCCACGCCGTCGAAGACCCAGGTCGGCCAGCTCGTGTTCACCGTGCCGCTGCGCCTGCTCTCCGGCCTGCGCTGGCTCACCTGGGTGATCGCCGGCACCAATGTCGCGTCGGGTCTCCTCGGGCTCGACTTCCTGCCGACCGTGTCGTGGTGGTGGGTCCTGATCGGCTGGATCGGGCTGGTCTCGGCGCCCGGACGGATGGCGCTCAGCGCGGCGGGAGCCCGGATCCTCCTGCGCCGCGTCCGGCCGGGCGACTACCCGCGGGGTGGCCGGATCCACCTGCGCCTGTGGCTGGCCGAGCGCCTCGCCGACGAGCTCGGTGCCGCCAACCTGGCCGGTGCGGCATGGATGCCGACCTACGCCCGCGCCCTGGGGGCCGAGATCGGCCAGCAGGTCGACCTGCACTCGCTGCCCCCCGTCACCGGGATGCTGTCCCTGGGCAGCGGTTGCTCGATCGAGCCCGAGGTGGACCTTTCCGGGCACTGGCTCGATGGCGACGTGCTGCACATCGGGCCGGTCAAGGTCGGCTCCGGTGCGCGGGTCGGCACCCGCAGCACCCTGGGCCCCGGTGCCGTCGTCGGCCGCGGCTCCGAGGTCGCCCCCGGGTCGTCGGTCGTCGGCCGGGTGACGAAGGGGGAGTACTGGACCGGCTCACCGGCCGAGGCCGTGGGACTCACCCGCGGCCCGTGGTCGGCGAGCCGCCCGGCGCACAAGCGGGGCTGGGTGCTGGCCTACGCGGCCGTCGCGACCTCCGTCTCGCTGCTGCCCGTCATCGCGGTGCTCTCCGGTCTGGCGGTCACCCTGCCCTGGCTTCTGGGCACCACGAGCGTCGGCGGTGCGGCCCGGGTTCTGTTCGCGCTCCTGCCGCTGGCGGTGCTCGTCGGGCTCGTCGTGCTCGCCGCCGTCATCGTGGCGGCCGTTCGGCTGCTCGGGACCGGTCTTGTTGCGGGCGCCTACCCCATCCACAGTCGCCCCGCCTGGCAGGCCTGGGCGACGATGAAGCTGCTCGACGAGGCCCGCACGTGGCTGTTCCCGCTCTACTCGAGCGCTGCCACCCCGGTCTGGCTGCGACTGCTGGGTGCTCGGGTGGGCCGCCGGGTCGAGGCCTCCACGGTGCTGCTCATCCCGAAGCTGACCAGCATCAACGACGAGGCGTTCCTGGCCGACGACACCCTGATCGGCAGCTATGAGCTGGGCGGTGGCTGGTTGCGGGTGGAGCGCACGAAGATCGGCAAGCGCGCCTTCGTCGGCAACTCCGGGATGACCGCCCCCGGGCGGAAGGTGCCCAAGCAGTCGTTGGTGGCGGTGCTCTCGGCGGCGCCGCGCAAGAAGACGGCCAAGGCCGGCTCGTCGTGGCTGGGCAGCCCGCCGGTCCTGCTCCGGAGGCCCGCGACCGCTGGTGACGACAGCCGGACCTACGACCCGCCCCGACGACTGCGCGTGGCCCGCGGACTGGTGGAGGTCTGCCGGCTTTCGGCGGTGGTCGTCTCGCTTGCACTGGCCGGCGTCGTCGTCCTCGGCCTGGAGGCGGTGCTGGCGAGCGACCTCCCCTGGATGGCGGCCCTGGCGGCCGGGCCGCTGCTCATGCTGGCCGGACTGCTCGCCGCCGGTGTCACCTCGGCCGTGAAGTGGGTGCTGGTGGGACGCATCCGTGCGACCGACCACCCGTTGTGGAGCTCGTTCGTGTGGCGCAGCGAGCTCGCTGACACGTTCGTAGAAGTGGTGGCTGCGCCGTGGTTCGCACGGGCGGCCACGGGCACGGCGGTCCTCAACCTGTGGCTGCGGTCGCTGGGCGCCGACGTGGGGCGTGGGGTCTGGTGCGAGACCTACTGGTTGCCCGAGCCGGACCTGGTCGAGCTCGGGGACGGGGTGACCGTCAACAGGGGCTGCGTGCTCCAGACGCACCTGTTCCACGACCGGGTGCTGAGCATGGACCGGGTCACCCTGCGGGAGGGCGCCACGCTCGGCCCGAACAGCGTGATCCTGCCCGCCTCCAGGGTCGGTCGTCACGCTACGGTGGGCCCCGTGTCACTGGTGATGAGGGGCGAGTCCGTGCCCGACAAGACTCGGTGGATCGGCAACCCCATAGGTCCCTGGATCGACGAGCCGCGTGAGCCGGCCAGGTGAGCGGTCGCCCTGATGCCGACGACTACACCCCGGGCCACGGCGACACGTCGTACGACGTCACGCACTACGACCTGGACCTGACCTACAAGATCGAGGGCAACCACCTCACCGGCCGGGCGGTGGTGCACTGCCAGGCTGTCGACGACCTCGACCGGGTGGAGCTCGACCTGCACGAGCTGCGGGTGAGCAGGGTGTCCGTCGACGGCTCAGCCGTGAAGTACTCCCACCGCAAGGACGTGCTGTCCGTCCGGCTCGGCCGCGAGGTCGCGAGCGGCGAGGCGTTCGTCATCACCGTGCAGTACGCCGGGCACCCGGCGCCCCTGGTCAGCCGGACGCTCGGCGACGCCGGTTGGGAGGAGCTCACCGACGGAGTGATCGTCGCCGCGCAGCCGCACGGCGCGCCCTCGTGGTTCCCCTGCAACGACCGGCCGAGCAGCAAGGCCGGGTACCGCCTGTCGATCACCGCGCCGTCGACCCATCGCGTGGTGTCCAACGGCACCCTGCTCTCCAGCCGTCGGCACGCCAGCTCGACCACCTGGGTCTACGACCAGCCCGAGCCGATGGCCCCCTACCTCGCGACCGTGCAGATCGGCCGCTACCGCCTGCTCGAGCTCGACGCCGTCGTGCCGCTGTCCGCTGCGGTGCCCGGTGCCCTGGTCTCGTCGTACGACGCGGCGTTCGGGCGGCAGCCCGAGATGCTCGAGGTGTTCACGCGACTCTTCGGCGACTACCCGTTCGCCGGCTACTCGGTCGTGATCACCGAGGACGACCTCGAGATCCCGCTCGAGTCGCAAGGCCTGTCGACCTTCGGGTCCAACTTTCTCGTGCAGGACTGGGACTCCGAGCGGCTGATCGCGCACGAGATGTCACACCAGTGGTTCGGCAACAGCCTCACCGTCGAGACGTGGCGTGACATCTGGCTGCACGAGGGATTCGCCTGCTACGCCGAGTGGTTGTGGTCCGAGGAGTCCGGAAAGGTCTCCACGCACGACCGTGCGGTCGAGCACTGGGACCGGCTGGACTCGCTCGACCAGGACCTCGTCCTCGGCGACCCCGGGCCGGAGCTGATGTTCGACGACCGGGTCTACAAGCGTGGGGCGCTGCTGCTGCACGCGCTGCGGCTGACGCTGGGCGACGCGGAGTTCTTCTCGATCCTGCAGGGCTGGGCCGGTGGCTACGCGCACAGCACGGTCACGACGGAGATGTTCGTGCAGTACGTCGAGAGCCGGACCAGCACCCCGGTGGCGGGGCTCTTCGAGGCATGGCTCAGCGAGGAAGCGCTTCCGGATCTGCCTGCCGCACGGTGACCTGCGGAGCTCGCCGACTCAGCACCGTGACACAGGCGGCGTGGCCGTCGAGGTCGAGGTCCTGCATCCAGGGTCGGGCCTCGGGCGGGTTGGCCGCGGACCACTCGACCAGCTCGGGTGGCAGGTCCGGGTCGCTGAGTCGCACGAGCCGGGGGTCGATGTGCAGCGCGTCCCCGGTCGCCTTGAGCAGGGACTCCTTGCGCACCCAGGTCGCGGCCCGCGCTTCGATCGTCGGCGCGATCTCGTAGCGGTGCAGCGCTACGTCGTCGAACCCCGCGAAGCGCGTCGCGTCGAGCCGCTCCACGTCGACGCCGACCGGCCCCTGGCCGGAGACCGCGACCACCACGAGCTCGCGGGCGCGACTCAGGCTGACGAACGGCAGCCTGACGGCGGTATCGGTGGCGAGCACGACGGGGCGGCCGTGCTCGGAGCTCCCGCACCGGGCGCAGGCCCGGGTCAGGCGCACGTCCTCCAGGGCGATCCCGGCGAAGTGGGCCACCTCCTCGCGCAGAAGGGCGGTCGCCGGAGCCGCACCCGCGGCCCACACGACCGTGACGTGGTCGGTCACCGGGCGGAGGTCCTCGGCTCGCACTGCCGATCGAGACCCTGGGGAGGTTCCATGGCCGCGGACCGTACAGCGCTGAGATGAATCGTCAACCTGGACCCCGGTCGCTGGTCTAGTGCTCGCCCCGGTGCGTCGGCCACGGAGTGCCGACCCGCGCGGGTCGCCCGGGACGTAGCGCTAGGCTCCGCCGGTGGACCTCGACCAGTACCTCACCTCAGACGCGACCACCCTGGCCCAGCTCGTCGCCGAGAAGCACGTCACGGCCGTCGAGCTCCTGGAGCTCGCCCGACAGCGGGCCGAGCAGGTGAACCCTCACCTCAACGCGATCGTCCGGCCGCTCACCCAGGAGGCCGACGCTCGGGCGGCGGAGACCCTCGACGGGCCGTTCGCCGGGGTCCCGTTCCTGGTGAAGGACCTCGACCAGGAGTACGCCGGCCTCCCCACCACCAAGGGGTCACGCGCGCTCGAGCGCGAGGTCGCCACCGAGCACGCCCTCGTCACGCAGCGCTTCCTCGACGCCGGTCTGGTCATCCTCGGCAAGACCAACACCCCGGAGTTCGGCGCCAAGGGGGTCACCGAGGACGCGCTCCTCGGTGTGGCCCGCAACCCGTGGAACCTCGACCACACCCCGGGCGGATCCTCGGGCGGCTCCGGTGCCGCGGTCGCCGCGGGCATCGTCCCGGCCGCCGGAGCCAACGACGGCGGCGGATCGGTGCGCATCCCGGCCGCGTGCAACGGGCTGGTCGGGCTCAAGCTGAGCCGCGGCCTGACGCCGTACGGTCCGCAGACCAGCGAGTCGATGTTCGGCATGGTCACGCAGGGCGTGGTCTCCCGCACGGTGCGCGACAGCGCGGGCCTCGTCGACGCGATCGCCGGCGTGCCCGAGCGCTACGCGGCGTACGTGACGCAGCCACCCGCCCCCTTCCTGCCCACCCTCGACGAGCGGCCGGCGAAGCTGCGCATCGGCTTCTCCAGCTCGTCGGCCATCAACGCCAGTCCCGACGCCGAGGCCGTTGCCGCGGTCGAGAAGGCCGCGGCGCTGCTCACCGAGCTGGGGCACGAGGTCGAGGAGGTCACGCCGCCCCACGACGACGCGGCGCTGGCACGCGACTTCCTGACCATCTGGTTCGCGCAGCTCCACGGGCAGATCTCGAGCATCAAGCGACGCCTCGGGGTCTCGAACAGCCACTTCCAGCCCGACTCGCTCGCGGCCGCCGAGATCGGGCGCGCCGCCGGCGTGGGCCCGCTCTTCGCGTCGCTGGACAACGTCAACGAGCACATCCACGCGCTCAGCGACTTCCACGATCGCTACGACCTGTTCCTCACCCCGACCCTGGCCAAGCCGCCGCTCGAGGTCGGTGCGACCGAGACACCGGCGGCGCTGAAGGCGGCGGCACGCGTGGTGGCCAAGGTCAGGGCCGGCAAGCTCCTGAACGCCACCGGCGTCCTGGACCAGCTGATCTCCGACAGCCTCGGCTGGGTGCCCTACACCCAGCTGGCCAACCTGACCGGGCGCCCGGCCATCTCCGTGCCGCTGCACTGGACGGCGCAGGGCCTGCCGCTCGGCGTCCAGTTCGTCGGCCCCCTTGCCTCGGACGGCCTGCTGCTCCAGCTGGCGGCCCAGCTCGAGGAGGCGCAGCCGTGGTTCCAGCGGTACGCCGAGCTGGACCCCGCGCTGCGCTGACCGTTCGGCTCTCCGGAGCGGGCCGGACGACAGGCGCCGCCCTGACCCTCAGGCGGTGATGGCGTCGGACTCCGACGCGTGCCCGAGCAGGAGGTCGCGCCGGGCGACCAGCTCGGAGACGGCGTCGAGGAAGCGGACCGTGCTGTCACCGACCTGGAGGTCGTCGAAGTAGTGGTGCCGCATGGCGACCCGCGCGAGGTGGTGCTCGTCGTGCTCGAGCCGCGCGGAGATGAGGGCGGTCAGCTCGGCCACCTCGACGTCGTCGACCACGTCGGCGCAGCGGCTGACCGGGATCTCCTGGCGCAGCGCGTCGGCGTCGTGCCGGCGGTCGGTGAGGAAGATCGGCTTGTCCGTGCGGAGGTAGAGCCAGTCCAGGCCCACCGACGACACGTCGGTGACGATGGCGTCGCAGTCCGGGATGATCGCCAGGATGTCGCCGGTGGTGATCGACCGGTGCCCGGCGAGGGGGTCGCGCCGGTGGGCGTCGTCGACCAGGCCGAGGATGTCGTGGTGCGCGTCCCGGACGCGCGGCGCGGTGCTCGTGACCACCTTGGGGTGCGGCTTGTAGACGAGGCGTACGTCGGGCACGCCCAGGACGGCCCGCACCACGTCCCGCCCGACCGTGTCGACCGAGGTGTAGTCGTTGTAGTCCGCGTCGCCCTCCCAGGTCGGCGCGTAGAGCACGGTGCTCCGCTCCGTCGGGGGGAGCAGGGGCTCGGGCCTGAGGTCCAGCTGCGGGCGGCCGACCCGCACCAGCCTCGCCGGGTCGAACTCGAGCAGGCCGGCGGCGTGGCGCTGCACGGCGGCCGTGCCGGCGACGAAGACCCGGTCGTAGGCCTTGGCGTTGTTGCTCGCCATGCTCTGCTTGTCGCTCTCGCCGTGGTTGATGTGCACGTGGAGCATGCGTCCGCTGATGAGCGACTGGAAGTTGAGCACCGAGTTGTTGCAGTAGAGGACGACCTTGGCGTCGAGCTCGTCGTACAACGCGGTGAGCTCGGTCAGCGAGGGGACGGTGTGCACCGGCAGCCACGTGCGGGTGGACAGCAGCAGGGCCGACTCCGGGTCGCGGGCCACGATCGCCACCGGATGCCGCTCGTGCAGGATCTCCAGGACAGGGAGCCACTGGCCCAGCTGGTAGGTCCTCGTCGCGTCGTCCGCGAAGTAGGCGATGGTGGTGACGTCGGCATGCACGCGAGGATCGTAGTCGGCCAAGATGGCCGGACGTGACCATCGCTTTTCGGCGGGGAGGAGACGGGGGCATGACGAGGTCTCCGGTCCACGCCTCGCGCGCCGACCAGCGCTTCCTCTACCTGCACCCGGACCGCCTCGCCGGGGTGTCGATCGGTGCGCCCGGACGGCCCACCGAGCTCGACGACACCCTGCCGTGGTGGCACGGCATCCAGGACTTCGAGGAGCGCTTCGGCCGGCCGGTGGACCTCGACGCCGTACGACGGGTGCCGGTGCTGATGGTCGTCGGCGACCAGGACGAGGAGCGGGTCGAGCGGCTCCGTTCGCTCGAGCGCAGCTTCACGTCGCACGGGATCGCCGTACGCTTCGCGCTGGTGCCGGGCGTCGGCCACCACGGTGCGAGCATCCTGGCGCCGGTCCGCGACTTCCTGGCCGAGCTGATCACGGAGGAGGGCTGATGGCCCCGGGCTTCGACTTCTTCGAGCACGACGCGCTGCCGACGCCGCAGGTGTCGGTGGCGCAGGCGGAGGTGTTCGTCCGGGAGCACTACGGCATCGACGGTGTCGCCCGCGAGCTGGGCAGCCAGCAGGACGCCAACTTCCTGGTCGACTCGTCCTCCGGCGCGTTCGTGCTCAAGGTGTCCAACCCGGCCTTCACCGCCGAGGACCTCGACGCCCAGGACCGGGCTGCGGCCCATGTCGCCCAGCAGGACCCGGCCATCCTGGTGCCGGTCGCCCTGCCGGGCACCGACGGAGAGACCATTCAGCCGGTGTCCCTCGACGACCGGTCGACCGTGGCGCGCCTCGTGTCCTACGTCGAGGGCGACGTCCTCAGCGCCAGCACCTACCTCGCACCGGTGATCGTGGCGGCTCTCGGCGACCTGGCCGGTCGCACGTCCCGCGCCCTCGCGAGCTTCGACGGCGCCCTGCCCCAGCGCGAGCTCCAGTGGGACCTGCGCAACGCCGAGGCCGTGGTCTCCCGGCTGGCGGAGTTCGTCACCGACCCGGGTGGCGCGGACGCGGCCCGGGAGGCGGCGCGCGAGGCGGGCGAGCTGCTGGCCGTGGTGTCGGACCGGCTCCCCGTGCAGGCGATCCACGGCGACCTGACCGACGACAACGTGATCGCCACCGTCGACCAGGACGGGCGTCGACGCCCCGTCGGGGTGATCGACTTCGGTGACCTGACGCGGAGCTGGGCGATCTCCGAGCTGGCGGTGACCTGCTCCTGCCTGCTGCCGTACGCCGAGGGCGACCCGACCGTGGTCCTCCCGGCCATCCGTGCGTTCGACCGCGTGCGGCCGATCTCCGACGACGAGCTGGATGCCCTGTGGCCGCTGGTCGTGCTGCGCGCCGCGTCCCTGCTGGTCAGCGGCCGGCACCAGGCCAGCATCGACAGCACCAACACCTACGCCACCGAGAACCTCGACTGGGAGTGGCAGATCTTCGAGGGAGCGACGTCGGTCCCGATCAGCGTGATGACCGAGCTGGTGCGCTCCGCCGTACGCCCTGCCCGCGAGCGACGCACCGTGACCGGGGAGCGCCTCTTCACGGGCTGCGAGGTCGTGCCGCTGGACCTCTCGACGACGAGCCGGCTCCTCGACGGCGGCCGGTTCCTCGGCGAGGACGCCGAGGCGCGCCTGGCCGCGAGGCTCATCACCGACCACCACGGGACCGGTGCGGTGCTCGCCCGCGTCGACCACCGCCAGCCCCGGCTCACCCGCACGCTCCTGAACTCGTTCGACGAGCCGGCCACCGTCGGCCTCGGGGCCGAGGTCTTCACCGTCGAGCCGCTCGAGGTGCGAGCGCCGTGGCCCGGCACCGTGGAGGTGCACGACGACGCGACGTCGTTGCGCGGTGAGGGACAGACGCTCTGGCTCGCGGGGCGCCTGCGCGGCCGGGTGCCCGGGGCGCGGCTCGGGACCGGCGAGCGGATCGGTGTGCTGGAGGGCGACGGCTCCGTCGTCTCGCTGCGTGTGCAGGTGAGCACCCTGCCCAGCCGCCCGCCGTTCTTCGTCCCTGCCAGGGTGGCCGAGGCCTGGGCGCACGTCTGCCCGGACCCGACGCCGCTGGTCGACCCGGAGGCGCAGCTCGACCATCAGACCGACGCGTCAGCGCTGCTGTCGCGGCGCGAGTCGGCCTTCGCCACCGTGCAGGAGCACTACTTCGAGGAGCCGCCGCAGATCGAGCGCGGCTGGCGGCAGCACCTGTTCGACGTCGACGGACGGTCCTACCTCGACATGCTCAACAACGTGGCGATCCTCGGGCACGGACACCCCCGGCTGGCCGACGCTGTCGAGCGGCAGTGGCGCCTGCTGAACACCAACTCGCGGTTCCACTACGGCGCCGTGGTCGAGCTGTCCGAGCGGCTGGCGGCGCTGCTGCCCGATCCGCTCGACACGGTGTTCCTGGTCAACAGCGGCACCGAGGCGGTGGACCTGGCCCTGCGGCTGGCCTGGGCCACCACCGGCCGCAGGGACGTGCTCGCCGTGCAGGAGGCCTACCACGGGTGGTCCGACGCGACCGACGCCGTGTCGACCTCGGTGGCCGACAACCCGGACGCCCTCGAGACGCGCCCGCCCTGGGTGCACACCGTCGCCGCGCCCAACGCCTACCGCGGGCGGCACCGTGGCGCCGAGGCCCACCGGTACGCCGAGGAGGCCGTGGCCCGCGTCGACGACCTGGTGGCCTCCGGCCGTCCGCCGGCCGCCTTCCTGGGCGAGGCGTTCTACGGCAACGCCGGCGGGATGGCCCTGCCGGACGGCTACCTGGCGGCCGTCTACGAGGCGGTACGCCGGGCGGGGGGACTGTGCCTGGCCGATGAGGTCCAGGTCGGCTACGGCCGGCTGGGAGAGCACTTCTGGGGCTTCGAGCAGCAGGGGGTCGTGCCCGACGTCGTCACCGTGGCCAAGGCGATGGGCAACGGACATCCGCTCGGGGCGGTGATCACCACGCGGGCCATCGCGGAGGGATATCGCAGCCAGGGCTACTTCTTCTCCTCCGCGGGCGGCAGCCCCGTCAGCAGCGTCGTCGGGCTGACCGTGCTCGACGTGCTGCGCGACGAGGGGCTGCAGGAGAACGCCCGTGTCGTCGGGGCCCACCTGCGCGCCCGGCTGCTCGAGCTCGCCGACCGGCACCAGCTCATCGGTGCGGTGCACGGCGCCGGGCTCTACGTCGGGGTCGAGCTGGTGCGTGACCGGCAGACCCTCGAGCCGGCCGCCGCCGAGACCGCCGCGATCTGCGAGCGGATGCGCGAGCTGGGGGTGATCATGCAGCCCACCTCCGACCGGATGTGCGTCCTGAAGATCAAGCCGCCCCTGGGCATCACCGTCGCCGACGCCGACTTCTTCACCGACACCCTCGACCGCGTCCTGACCGACGGCTGGTAGGTCTACCCGGCCGGCTGGAACCCCTGGGTCCGCTCGCCGTCGATCAGGTAGCGGCCGTCCACGAACACCAGGTCGAGCACGGTCGGTCCCGGCCCGTTCTCGTGGTTGGCGAACCGGACCTGATAGCTGACCGTCAGGTTGTCGGGGTTGGCGGAGATGCTGAGGACGCGGCCGTCGGTGGCGCTGTCCCAGTACTCCCGGTAGGTGTCGATGCCGCCGCTCTCCTGCTGGAACTTGGGGCTGAGCATCTGGTAGGACGCGTCGGGGTCCGAGGCGACGGTGTCGACGTACTTCCGGATGAAGGACTCGATGCCCGCGGCCGTGGGCTTGGGCGCGGCGGATGGCTCGGCCGAACGGGAGGGGCTCGGCGTCGGGCTCGCGGAGGGGGTCGTGGTGTTCTTCGCCGCGGGCTCGCCGTCGGGCCACGCCAGCCAGGCCCCGGCCGCGACGACCAGCGCCAGGAGGACGCCGACGAGGACGAGGAGGGGGCGGGGCCTCCGGCTCCCCGAGGACGCCCGCGTCGCCGCGGGTGCAGCAGCCGGGGGGACGGTCGCCAGCGGTTGGGTGCCCTCCCCGCCCGGTGGGGCGGCCACGAACGGCGGCACGTGGTCGGGGTCGGCCAGGAAGTCGCGGACCTGCGCCATGGTCCAGCGCCGCGCGGGGTCGCGGACCATCGTGCCCTCGAGCATCGGGGCCATCCAGCCGGCGTCACCGAGCCGCGGCGGCTCCTCGTTGACGATCCGGTAGAGCGCGCCCAGGACGTTGTCGCCGACCTCGTACGGCGGACGGCCGGCCAGCAGGTGGTAGGTCGTCGCCCCCAGCGACCAGACGTCCGCGGCCTCCGTGGCGCCAAAGCCGGTCGCGATCTCCGGCGCGAGGTAGGCCGGCGACCCGGTGACCATGCCGGTCTGGGTCAGCGAGGGGTCGGTGGCGATCCGGGCGATGCCGAAGTCGGTGAGCTTCACCTGCCAGTTGCGGTCGACCAGGATGTTGGACGGCTTCACGTCCCGGTGCGCGATCCCGCGGCGTGGGCGGCGACCAGCGCGTCGGCCGCCTGCCAGAGCAACGGCGCGGCGTCGTCGGGCGAGAGCTTGTCCGCCCCGACGGACGAGCTGGTCGAAGGTGATGCCGTCGACGTACTCCATCACCAGCCAGTGGACGTCCGACTCGGGGTCGACCACGACGTCGAAGACCGCGACCACGTGCCGGTGGTTGAGCCGGGCGCTCATCCGGGCCTCGCGCTCGGCGCGGGCGAGGTCGGTGCGGTCCGCCCCGGGCAGCAGGCCGATGCGCTTGAGGGCCACCGGCCGACCGAGGACCTCGTCGCGACCGAGCCACACCACGCCCGTGCCGCCCCGTCCGATCTCGCGGTCGAGCGAGTACCTGCCTGCGATCACGGGTGCCTTCCGGGTCTGGTGCGTTCACGAATCGACCCATCGTAGGCACGGTGCCCGGGCGCGACCCGTCAGCGGAGGGTGAGCGTGCCCACCGGCAGCCGTCAGGACGGCAGGCGGAGCGAGGCCATCCCGCCGTCGACGGCGAGCAGCGTGCCGGTGGTCGAGGCGCTCAGCGGGCTGGCGAGGTAGCAGGATCGAGTGCGCGACCTCCTCGGCCGTGACCAGCCGGCCGATCGGCTGCCGGGCGCGCAGGCGCCGCCGCCGCGGCCTCGGGGTCGTCGGCCTGGTCGAGCAGCCGGCCGACCCACGGGGTGTCCGCGGTGCCGGGCAGCACGGCGTTGACGCGGATGCCCTCCCGGACGTGGTCGGCGGCCATCGCGAGCGTGACGGCCGCGACGGCGCCCTTGCTCGCGGAGTAGAGCGCCCGCTGGGGTACGCCGACCGCCGCGACGACGGAGCTCACGTTGACGATCGGGCGGCGCTCGGACCGGCGCAGGTGCGGCAGGGCGGCGGCGGAGACCCGGGCCAGCCCGACGACGTTGACGTCGAGGACGTGCGCCCACTCGGCGTCGTCGTTCGCGGTGACGTCGCCGATGGCGCCGATGCCGGCGTTGTTGACGAGCACGTCGAGGCCACCGAGCGTCGGAGACGACCTCGGCCACCGCGGCCTCGACCGCGGCCCGGTCGGTGATGTCGCAGGTGAGCTCGAGGTGCCCGCTGTCGCCGGTGTGGGCCCGGTCGATGATCGCGACCGTGGCGCCCCGCTCGCTCAGCAGCCCGCGCGGTGGCGGCGCCGATGCCGCTGGCCCCTCCGGTGACGAGGGCGGTCAGTCCGTCGAACTCACTCATGGTCTCCTCCTCGCTTGCGTCGGGTCCACGTGGATCTTGGGTCCGGGTCCGGCGGTGGTCGGGCCGGTGCCCGCGCAGCACCCCGTCGACGTCGTCGAGGGCCACGGTCGCGGCGACGAGGGGGCGGGGGTCGACCGCACCGGAGGCGTAGAGGTCGATCGCGCCGGCCAGCCCGGGCGAGGCGCTCAGCACGCCGACGGCGGTGACGTCCTTCATCGCGAGGGTGCGGGTGTCGAGCAGGCTCGGGCGCCTCGGACAGGCCGATGTAGACGACCCGCCGGCCGGCGTCGACCAGGCGCGGCGGCCAGCGCCGGGGAGGACGGGTGGTTGGAGGCGTCCACGACCGCGTCCCAGCGCAGGTCGGGCAGGTCGTCGGCGCGTCCAGGCGCCGGTGACGCCGAGACCGGCGGCGAAGGCCAGCGAGGCCGGCGTCACCCCGAGGACGTGCACCTCGCAGCCCTGGGCCAGCGCGAACTGGGCCGCCAGCAGCCCGATGGTCCCGGGCCCGATGACGAGCAGCCGCTCGCCCGGGCGCCGACCTGCGGCGGCGCGGACCGCTCGCAGGGCGTTGCCGCCCGGCTCGACCATCGCGCCGGCGGCGTCGTCGACGCTGTCGGGCAGGGGCAGCAGCGCCGACACCGGCACGGCCATCTGCTCGGCCAGGGCGCCGTCGAAGCCGCGGCGCAGGCCGATCTCGTGCCGCTCCTCGCAGACGTGCTGGCGTCCGGACGAGGCAGCGGTGGCAGTGCCCGCAGCCGAGCTGCGTGTCGCCGGTCGTACGCCGACCGAGCCAGGCCGGGTCCACGCCCTCGCCGACGGCCGACACCGTGCCGCACCACTCGTGCCCGAGCCGGACGGGGTAGGTCGCGAGCCCGTTGTGGAGGTACTCCATCTCGCCGGAGAACATCTCGGCGTCCGTCCCGCACACCCCGACCCGGGCGACGTCGACGACGACCTGGCCGGGTCCGGCGACCGGCGGCTCGACGTCGAGGACGGCGGACTCGCCGGGACCGGTCAGGACGAAGGCACGCACCTCAGCGGGGCCCGACCACGTTCTGGCGCTGGGTGCCGAGGCCGTCGATGCCGAGCTCCATCACGTCGCCGGGCTGCAGCCACACCTGCGGGTCCTGGCCCATGCCGACGCCGGGCGGCGTGCCCGTGTCGATCAGGTCGCCGGGCTCCAGCACCATGAACTGGCTGAGGTGGTGCACGATCACGTAGGGGTCGAAGACCATCGTCGAGGTCGATCCGTCCTGACGACGCACGCCGTTGACGTCGAGCCACATCCCGAGGTCCAGCACGTCGTCGATCTCGTCGGGGGTGGCCAGCCACGGGCCCGGTCGGGTTGAACGTCTCGGCCGACTTGCCCTTGGACCACTGGCCGCTGCGCTCCAGCTGGAAGGCGCGCTCGCTGACGTCGTTGACCAGCACGAAGCCGGCGATCGCGTCGCGCGCCTCCTCGACGGAGTCGAGGTAGGACGTGCGCCGTCCGATCACGATGCCGAGCTCGACCTCCCAGTCGGTCTTGGTCGAGCCGCGGGGGATCCGGACGTCGTCGTTCGGGCCCGACCATGGTGTTGGGCGACTTGGTGAACAGGATCGGCTCGTCCGGGACGGCCTGGCCCGTCTCCGCCGCGTGGTCGCTGTAGTTGAGGCCGATGCAGAGGATCTGGTGCGGCCGCGCGATCGGCGAGCCGATGCGCTCGTCCGGCGAAGCTGCTGACCTCCCCGCTCAGGGTCCGCGCCTCGACCAGCGCGCGCAGCGGCTGCAGGCCGCCGGCGAAGAACGCCTCGTCGAAGTCGGGGAAGACGTCGGAGACGTCGACGTAGCGCGTCTCGTCGAGGCGTACGACGGGTCGCTCGGCGCCGACCGGGCCGAGTCGCATGAGCTGCATGGTCTTCTCCTGTTGGGTTCAGCGGGCGGGTCGGGCCGACCACGACCGGGCCGGGAGGCCCCGGACGCCGGGATCGACCAGGAACAGGCTCCCCGACAGCGGGAACCGTTCGAGCTGCCCGTCGCTGAGCTCGTCACGGGCGGTGCTGATCAGCAACCGGTCGAGGTCGTCACCGACGAAGGCGACGCAGGTGGTGTGCGGCGCGGGAACCGCGACGGTCGTCGAGGAGCGCACCGTCCGGCGTGTAGCGCCGGACCTCCCCACGTCCCCAGATCGCCAGCCACAGCTGGCCGTCCGCGTCCACGGTCAGCCCGTCCGGCGTGCAGTCGGGCAGGTCGAGGAGGAGCCGGCGCTCGCCGGTGGACCCGGTCACCTGGTCGTAGTCGCGGCGCCAGACCCGGCCCGGCACGCTGTCGACGCTGTAGAGCGTGCTGTCGTCGGGGGAGAAGGCCAGCCCGTTGGACAGGCCCAGGTCGTCGTCGAGCACCCGCGTGCCCTCGGAGCCGACCTGCACCAGCACGCTGCGAGTGCTGCTCACCGGTGAGCGAGCAGGTGCCGACCAGGAAGCGGCCCGCCGCGTCGCAGGTGCCGTCGTTGAGCCGGTCGTCGGGTCCCACGGCCGAGAGGGCCGTCGCTGGTGCGGGTGCCGTCCGGGGCGACGTGGGTCAGGGTCCGTTCCTCGGCGACCAGCAGCGACCCGTCCGTCGGCCACGGCGACCGCTCCGACGTACGACGGGAACCGGTGCGTGGTCTCGACGACCAGCCGCTCCCCGTCGAGACGGCCCGACGAGGACGAGGCCCTCGACGATGTCGACCCAGAGGACCCGGCCGCGGACGGCGTCCCAGACCGGCCCCTCGCCCAGCGTGCACGACGGCGGCGTGACCGGCGCGACCGTGGTCACTGCGGAGACGTAGCGTGAGGCACGTTCCGCATGCTAGATCATCGTTTTCGAGGACTGGAATCCGATGACGACACCGCGCAGCGCCCAGTGGTACGCCGGGACCGACCGCAACGCCTACATCCACCGGGCCTGGATGCGCCGCGGCCTGCCCGGCGCACGCCTTCGACGGCCGCCCGCACATCGCCATCGCCAACACCGCCTCCGACCTGACGCCGTGCAACGCCCACCTCGACGAGGTGGCGGAGAGCGTCAAGCAGGGGGTCTACGAGGCCGGCGGCATCCCGCTGAACCTGCCGGTGGTGTCGCTGGGGGAGACGCTGGTCCGGCCGACGGCGATGCTGTGGCGCAACATGGCCGCGATGGCGACCGAGGAGATGCTGCGCGCCAACCCGGTCGACGGCGTGGTGCTGCTCGGCGGCTGCGACAAGACGATCCCGTCGCTGCTGATGGCGGCGGCCTCGGTCGACCTGCCGGCGCTGGTCGTCCCCGGCGGGCCGATGCTGACCGGCACCTTCCAGGGCGTGCCGCTCGGCTGCGGCACCGACGTGTGGCGGCTCAGCGAGGAGGTGCGGGCCGGCACGCTCTCGCGAGGAGCAGTTCCTGAGGTCGGAGTCCTCGATGATCCGCAGCCGCGGGCACTGCAACACCATGGGCACGGCGTCCACGATGGCGATGGTGGCCGAGGCGCTCGGGCGCCACCATCCCCGGCACGGCCGGCACGCCCGCGCCGGACAGCCGGCTGCTCGAGGGGTCGCACGAGGCCGGTCGCCTCGCGGTCGAGATGGTGGCGGCCGACCGCCGCCCGAGCCAGGTGTTCACCCGCGGCGTCGTTCCTCAACGCGATCGTGGCGCTCGCCGCGGTCGGTGGCTCCACCAACGCCGTGGTCCACCTGCTCGCGATCGCCGGCCGGCTCGGCGTCGAGCTGACGCCAGGACGACTTCGACCGGACGGGGGCCGGGGTCCCGCTGCTGGTCGAACCTGCAGCCGGCGGGCCGGTTCCTGATGGAGGACTTCCACCGCGCCGGTGGGCTGCTCGCGGTGCTGCGCGAGGTCGAGGACCTGCTCGACGCCGAGGCGATCACGGTCACGGGGCGAGCCGCTGACCAGCTATCTGGCCGAGGCCGAGATCTGGGACCGCGAGGTGATCCGTCCGCGCGCGGAGCCGTTCCAGGAGAACGCCGGGATCGCCGTGCTGCTACGGCAACCTCGCCCCGGACGGCGCCGTGATCAAGCCCGCCGCGGCCACCCCCGCGCTGCTGCAGCACCGGGGCCGGGCGATGGTCTTCGACTCGATCGAGGACCTGCACGCCCGCATCGACGACCCGGACCTCGACGTCGACGCCGACTCCGTCCTCGTGCTGCGCGGCTGCGGTCCGCGCGGCTATCCCGGCATGCCCGAGGTGGCCAACCTGCCCCTGCCGACCAAGCTCCTCGAGGCCGGGGTGCGCGACATGGTCCGGATCTGCGACGGGCGGATGAGCGGCACGGCGTACGGCACGGTGGTGCTGCACGTCGCCCCGGAGGCCGCGGCCGGCGGGCCGCTCGCCCTGCTCCGCACCGGCGACATGGTGGTGCTCGACGTCGCCGAACCGCCGGCTCGACGTCGACCTGCCCCAGGCGGAGCTGGACGCCCGGGTCCCCGACGCGGCGGTCGTGGACGGCTTCGCCCGACCCGACACGGGGGTGGGAGCAGCTCTACGTCCGCACGGTGACGCAGGCCGACACGGGGGCCGACCTCGACTTCCTCGTCGGATCGAGCGGCGACGAGGTGTCGCGCGAGTCCCACTGAGACCCGCCACTTTCACAAGGAAGTGTCGAAAGTGGGCCGATGTTCTGGCAGGATCCCCCCATGTCCCACGTGCTCTCCGGTCGGGCCGAGACCCCGACGCAGTCCCGGATCCTGAGCCACGTGCGCGACGAGGGCCCGCTCTCGCGGATGGAGCTGGCCAGCCGGTTGAACGTCTCCCGGACGACGGTCGCGGCCGAGGTGGGCCGGCTGGTCGAGCTCGGCCTGGCCGAGGACGGCGGTCCTGCGGCGTCCCGTGGGGGGCGCCGGTCGACGCTGGTCGACCTCGACGCCGGGCTGCGGTTCGTCGGTGTCGAGCTGGGGGCCACCTCGATGCGGGTCGCGATGACCGACGGCCGGCTGAGCGTGATCTCGCGGGCGTCGATGCCGAGGTCCGACATCCGACGCGGCCCCGAGACGGTCCTGGCCGAGGTCATCGTGCTGATCCGCAAGCTGGTGGCGGACAGTGGCGTGGAGCGGCTGGCCGGCATCGGCATCGGCGTCCCCGGCCCGGTGGACTTCCAGTCCGGGGTGCCGGTCTCGCCGCCGATCATGCCCGGCTGGGACGGCTACCCGGTCCGCGACGCCCTGTCCCGCGAGTTCGGCAGCCCGGTCCTGCTCGACAACGACGTGAACGTGATGGCGCTGGGGGAGCAGCACAACGGGGTCGCCCGATCGGCCTCGGACTTCCTGTTCGTCAAGATCGGCACGGGCATCGGCTGCGGCATCGTCGTGGGTCGACACCTCTACCGCGGTGCCGACGGCTGTGCCGGCGACATCGGGCACATCCGCCTGGACCCGAGCGGACCCCTGTGCGCCTGCGGGGACCACGGGTGCCTCGAGGCGTTCTTCGGTGGCTCCGCGCTGGCCCGCGACGCCACCGCCGCCGCGCGCACCGGCCGCTCGGACATCCTGGCCGGGCTGCTCGAGGAGCACGGCGAGCTGTCGGCCCAGCACGTCGGGCTGGCGGTGGGGCAGGGGGACGCGGTCTCCCTGCAGTTCGTGCGCGACGGCGGCCGTCGCGTCGGGTCGGTCCTGGCCAACCTGGTGTCGTTCTTCAACCCCGGCCTGATCGTCATCGGCGGCGGCGTGGCCGGGTTGGGGCACTCGCTGCTGGCCGAGGTCCGCAGCGTGATCTACCGGCAGTCGCTTCCGCTCGCAACCGGCAACCTCCCGGTCGTGCTGAGCGAGCTCGGCAACGACGCCGGGGTCATCGGCGCCGCGCGCCTGATCAGCGACGCGGTCTACGCCGCCAACTGACTTTCGCAAACAACTTTCGAAATAGTCTTGTTCTCTTTCGTTTGCTCCTCTAGATTCCTGCCATGCCAGAGCGTGACAGCGGTCACAACGACCCGGTCGACAGCCCGAACGTCGTCGGCGACGTGCTGCTCGAGATGCGCGGGATCGTCAAGACGTTCCCGGGCGTCCGCGCGCTCGACGGCGTCGACCTGGTCGTCCGGCCGGGCGAGGTCCACTGCCTGCTGGGCCAGAACGGAGCCGGCAAGAGCACGCTGATCAAGGTGCTGGCCGGCGCCCACCGGCCCGACGAGGGTGACATCCTCTGGCGCGGGGAGCCCGTCACGCTGAACACGCCCGACGCCGCGATCGCGCTCGGGATCTCCACGATCTACCAGGAGCTCGACCTCGTCGCCGGCCTCAGCGTCGCGGAGAACATCTTCCTCGGCCACGAGAAGTCGCGCGGCGGCCTCCTGCGGCGGGCGGAGACCCGCACCGCGGCCCGCGCCCTGCTCGCCCGGCTCGGGCACCAGGAGATCCGCGCCGACCGTGAGGTCGGCACGCTCCCGGCGTCCGGGCAGCAGATCGTCAGCATGGCCCGCGCCCTGTCCCACGACACCCGGCTGATCGTGATGGACGAGCCGTCGGCGGCGCTGGACCAGCAGGAGGTGCAGACCCTGTTCCGGGTGATCCGCGACCTCACCGCCCAGGGTGTGGCCGTCGTCTACATCTCCCACCGGCTCGAGGAGATCCGCCAGGTGGGCGACCGGGTCACGGTGCTCAAGGACGGCCGCACGGTGGCCACGGACCTGCCCGCCCGCGAGACCCCGACCAACGAGCTGATCACCAGGATGACCGGTCGCCAGATCGAGTACGTCTTCCCCGACCGCGTCGAGCACGACGACAGCGCGGACACGGTGCTCGAGGTCGAGGGCCTGACCCTGGCCAAGAAGTTCGCCGACGTCAGCTTCTCGGTGAGGGCCGGAGAGATCGTCGGCCTGGCCGGCCTCGTCGGTTCCGGTCGCTCGGAGATCCTGGAGTCGGTGTACGGCGCGCGCCGGCCCGGCCAGGGGACGGTGACGGTCGACGGGAAGCAGCTCCGCGCGGGCTCGGTGGGCGCCGCGGTCAGGGCCGGGGTCGGCCTGGCGCCCGAGGAGCGCAAGAGCCAGGGCCTCCTGCTGGACCAGGCGATCTACCGCAACATCACCGTGTCGAGCCTGAGCCGGTTCGCGCGGGGAGGTTTCCTCGACACCGCGGCGGAGCGGGCCGCCGCGAGCGAGCTGACCACGTCGCTCGACGTCCGCCCGCCCGGGGTCGACCGCGCCGTACGCACCCTGTCCGGCGGCAACCAGCAGAAGGTGGTGCTCGCCCGCTGGCTGCTGCGTGAGTGTCGCGTGCTGCTGCTCGACGAGCCGACGCGCGGCGTCGACGTCGGCGCCCGAAGCGAGATCTACGTCCTCATCCGCACGCTCGCCGCGCGCGGGGTCGCCGTGGTCGTGGTGTCCAGCGAGATGGAGGAGGTGCTCGGTCTCTCGGACCGGGTCCTCGTCGTCCGCGAGGGCCGGATCGTGCACAGCGGGCCGGCCGCCGAGATCGACGAGCACCGGGTCCTCGACCTGGTGATGGAAGGAAGCCTCGCGTGACCCAGGAACGAGAAGCCATGACCACCAGCCCGCACGACGCCGCCGTGGTCCAGGAGCCGCTGGCGGGCAGTGGCAAGGAACGCTCCGGCGTGGCGGGCTTCCTGCTCGGCTCGTCGGTCGGACGCAACCTCGGCCTCGTGGTCGCGCTGTTCGTGCTCTGCCTCGTCGGCATCGCGACCGCCGGGGAGCAGTTCGCGAGCGTCGACAACGCGCTGACGATCCTGCGCCTCGCGTCGGTGATCGGCGTGGTGTCGGTCGGCATGACGTTCGTGATCACCGGGGGCGGCATCGACCTGTCAGTGGGTGCGATCGTCGCGCTCTCCTCGGTGTGGTCGACCACGCTGGCCACCCAGTCGCTGGCCCGCGGCAACCACTGGACGCTGATCATCCTGGTCGCGGTCGTGGTGGGCATGGGCTGCGGCCTGCTCAACGGCCTGCTGATCGCCTACGGCCGCGTGGTGCCCTTCATCGCCACCCTGGCGATGCTCGCCGCCGCCCGTGGGCTGGCCGAGATCATCGCCCAGCGGCGGACCCAGATCGTCAGCGTCCCGGGGTTCACCGACTTCTTCCGCCACGACGTCCTCGGCCTCCCGTTGCTGGTCGTCATCTTCGCGCTGGTCGCGGTGATCGGCTGGGTCGTGCTCAACCGCACGACCTTCGGCCGCCGCACCTTCGCGGTGGGTGGCAACCCCGAGGCCGCCCGGCTGGCCGGCATCAACGTCAAGCGGCACACGGTGGCCCTCTACGTGATCGTCGGGCTGTGCTGCGGCATCGCGGCGGTGATGATCGTGGCGCGCACGACGACGGGCTCCTCGACCCACGGCACCCTCTACGAGCTCGACGCCATCGCCGCGGTGGTGATCGGCGGCACCCTGCTCTCCGGCGGTCGCGGCACGATCGTCGGCACCGTGCTCGGCGTGCTCATCTTCACCACGCTGTCCAACGTCTTCACGCAGAACAACCTGTCCAGCTCGGCGCAGTCGGTCGCCAAGGGACTCATCATCGTCGTCGCGGTCCTGCTCCAACAGCGGCTCGCGGCGCGGAGCAACAGCGGGGGGACCTAGCCAGCCGCCACCCGCACCGCCGTACGCCGTCGCCACCCAGTTCTCGGACCCACCACAAGGAGCAACCATGTCTCGCACCACACCTCGTCGTCGGCTCGCAGCGGCCACCGGAGCCGTCCTGGCCGGCCTGCTGCTCGTCTCGGCCTGCAGCACCGACACCAACGACACCGACAGCAGCAGCAGCAGCGGGAGCGGCGACAAGGCCAAGGCCACGTCGAAGAACGACGACCCGGGCAAGAAGGTCGTGATCGGGTTCTCCGGCCCGGCCGCCGACCACGGCTGGCTGGCCGCGATCAACAGCTCGGCCCTGGCCGAGGCCAAGAAGTACTCCGACGTCGAGCTGAAGAGCGCCGAGGGCACCAACGACGCCAACCAGCAGATCAGCCAGGTGGAGACCTTCATCAACGACAAGGTCGACGCGATCGTGCTGCTGCCGACCGACGGTGCCGCGCTGACCGACGTGGCCACCAAGGCCATGGAGGCGGGCATCCCCGTCGTGAACGTGGACCGCGAGTTCTCGACCCCGTTCGCCGCGCGGGCCACGATCCTCGGTGACAACTACGGCATGGGCGTCTCGGCCGGCACCTACGCCTGCAAGGTGATCAAGGACAAGAAGATCAAGGATGCCGTCGTCGCCGAGATCGCCGGCATCGACGCTCTGCCGCTGACCCAGGACCGCTCGCGCGGCTTCAAGGACGCCCTCAAGGGCTGCGGCGAGAACGTCGACAACCGGGTCGCGGCCGAGTTCACCGTGGAGTCCGGCGAGAAGGCGGCGTCCAACCTGCTGCAGGCCGCGCCCAAGATCGACGTCATCTGGAACCACGACGACGACCAGGGCGTCGGCGTGAAGGCGGCCTTCGACAACGCCAACCGCGACGAGTTCGCCTTCATCGGCGGGGCCGGGTCGGCCAACGCGATGCGCTGGATCAAGGACGGCTCGATGGCCGCGACGGTCATCTACCCGCCCACGCAGGCCGCCGACGGCATCCGCCTGGCCCGGCTGATCGCCCAGAACAAGGGCCTCTCCGACCTGGTGCAGGTCGAGGTCCCCAAGCGGGTGGTCCTGAACGCGCCGGTGGTCACCAAGGACAACGTGGACGACTACATGGCGCTCGGCTTCGAGTCCTGACCCGCATCGCCCGGACATCGAAGGACCTTCACATGGATCCGCTCACCCCTGACCTCGGTGTCGGCATGGTCGGCTACGCCTTCATGGGTGCCGCTCATTCCCAGGCCTGGCGCACAGCCGCTCACTTCTTCGACCTGCCGCTGGACCCGAGGATGCGCGTGCTGTGCGGCCGGGACCCGGGCCGGGTCGAGCAGTCGGCCCGCCGGCTCGGGTGGGAGTCCACCGAGACGGACTGGACCCGCCTGCTCGTCCGCGAGGACGTCGACCTGGTGGACATCTGCACCCCGGGCGACACCCACGCCGAGATCGCGGTCGCCGCGCTGGAGGCGGGCAAGCACGTCCTGTGCGAGAAGCCGCTCGCCAACAGCGTGGCTGAGGCCGAGGCGATGGCGGCGGCGGCCGACCGGGCGGCCGAGCACGGGATCCGGTCGATGGTGGGGTTCACCTACCGCCGGGTGCCGGCCGTCGCGCTGGCGCGCCGCCTCGTGGAGCAGGGACGGATCGGCGAGGTGCGGCACGTCCGTGCGCAGTACCTCCAGGACTGGCTGAGCGATCCGTCGGTGCCGATGAGCTGGCGGCTGGACAAGGCCCGGGCCGGCTCGGGGGCGCTGGGTGACATCGGGGCCCACATCCTCGACCTGACCCAGCACATCACCGGCGACCGTGTGGTGTCGGTCAACGGCCTGCTGGAGACCTTCGTGGACGAACGGCCGGTCGCCGAGGGATCGGGCGCCCTGCTCGGCGGGAGCTCGCTCAACGGCGGCAGCCACGAGACGGGGCACGTCACGGTCGACGACACGGCGGTGTTCCTGGCGCGGTTCGGCGGGGGAGCCGTCGGGGTGTTCGAGGCCACGCGGTTCGCGACCGGCCGCAAGAACGCCATCCGGATCGAGATCAACGGCTCCCGCGGGAGCCTCGCGTTCGACTTCGAGGACATGAACGTCCTGCAGTTCTTCGACGCGGAGGAGCCGCCCCTGACAGCGGGCTTCCGCAGGATCATCGTCACCGAGCCGGAGCACCCCTACACAGGACACTGGTGGCCGCCGGGCCACGGTCTCGGCTACGAGCACGGGTTCACCCATCAAGTCGTCGACCTGGTCACGGCGATCGGACGCGGCGAGCAGCCACTCCCGTCGTTCGCCGACGGACTGCAGGTGCAGCGTGTCCTGGCGGCCGTGGAGACCAGCTCGGCGGACGGCTCGTGGCAGACCATCGAGAGCACCATCGAGAGGACCCCCAGATGACGCGGCCCATCACCCTCTTCACCGGCCAGTGGGCCGACCTGCCGTTCGAGGAGGTCTGCCGCCTCGCCTCGGGGTGGGGGTACGACGGCCTCGAGGTCGCCTGCTGGGGCGACCACCTCGACGTCTGGCGGGCGGTCGAGGACGACGACTACCTCGCAGAGAAGAAGGCCGTCCTCGCGAAGTACGACCTGCAGGTGTGGACGATCTCCAACCACCTCACCGGCCAGGCCGTGTGCGACGACCCCATTGACGAGCGCCACCACGGCATCCTCTCCGGTCGCATCTGGGGCGACGGCGAGGCGGAGGGCGTACGCGCCCGTGCGGCCGAGGAGATGAAGATGACGGCGCGAGCCGCCCGTCGGCTCGGGATCGACACGGTCGTGGGCTTCACCGGCTCCGCCAGCTGGAAGTACGTCGCGATGTTCCCGCCGGCCACCCAGGCGATGGTCGACGCCGGCTACGAGGACTTCGCCGAGCGCTGGAACCCGATCCTCGACGTCTTCGACTCCGAGGGCGTCCGGTTCGCCCACGAGGTGCACCCCTCCGAGATCGCCTACGACTACTGGACCACGGTGCGCGCCCTGGAGGCGGTGGGTCACCGCGAGGCGTTCGGGCTCAACTGGGACCCGTCGCACTTCGTCTGGCAGGACCTGGACCCGGTCTCGTTCCTCTGGGACTTCCGCGACCGGATCTACCACGTCGACTGCAAGGACACGAAGCTCCAGGTGGGCAACGGCCGCAACGGCCGGCTCGGGTCCCACCTCGCGTGGGCCGACCCCCGCCGCGGCTGGGACTTCGTGTCCACCGGGCACGGAGACGTGCCGTGGGAGCGGTGCTTCCGGATGCTCAACACCATCGGCTACGACGGCCCGATCTCGGTGGAGTGGGAGGACGCGGGCATGGACCGACTGCGCGGTGCGCCCGAGGCTCTCGCGTTCGTCCGCTCGCTCGCCTTCGACCCGCCCGAGGCGGCGTTCGACGCGGCGTTCTCCTCGGGCGCGTAGACTCGTCCCAGCGGTCGAGACGACTCGGTGACCCACCGGCGTCTCTCGTCGTGACTCCCGCCCAGACCCCGCGGCCGTCGTGCTTGGGGGCATGGATGATCATCGAGGACCGTCTCTCCGACGTGCTCTGCGAGTTCGCGCGCACCCTGGTCACCGACTTCCCGATCCAGGGCATCCTCGACCACCTGGTGGGGCGGATCGTCGACATCCTTCCGATCGGCGCCGCCGGGGTCACGCTGATCTCGGCCACCACCCATCCGAGGTTCATCGCCGGGTCCGACGAGTCGGCGATGCGGTTCGAGCACCTGCAGACCGCCCTCGGCGAAGGGCCGTGCGTAGCCGCCTACGAGACCGACGAGCCGATCTCCGTGCCGGACCTCGGCGAGGACGACCGCTTCCCGCGGTTCGCCGAGGCGGCGCGCGCCCAGGGGCTGGCCGCGGTGTTCACCTTCCCGCTGCGCCAGGGCGACCGTTGCCTCGGTGCGCTGGACCTCTACCGCACGACGCCCGGGGCCCTCGACGAGACGGACATGGCAGCCGCGCAGACCCTGGCGGACGTGACCACGGCGTACCTCCTCAACGCCCAGGCCCGGCAGACGAAGACCGAGTTCGTGGCGACCGTGAGCCACGAGCTCCGGACCCCGATGACCAGCATCGCGGGGTTCATCGAGCTGCTCGGCGAGGACGAGGGCGCGACCCTGACCTCGGAGCAGCGAGGCTTCGTCGAGGCCATCCGCCGGAGCAGCGACCGGCTCACCGCCCTGGCCAACGACCTCCTGACCCTGTCCAGCCTGGAGTCCGGCACCTTCAGCCACGAGCTCGCGGCCGTCGACCTCGTCGCGGTGGTGGCGTCCGCCCGGTCCGCGCTCGAGACGGCCGTCGCAGCGCGGTCCGTCGACGTCTCGTTCGAGGTCCCGCCCACCCCGGTGTGGATGCGCGGTGACGCCCAGGGCCTCGAGTCGGTGGTGACCAACCTGGTCAGCAACGCGCTGAAGTTCACCGAGGACGGCGGCTGGGTGCGCTGCGCGTTGCGCGTGGTCGAGGACCAGGCGTGGCTGGAGGTGAGCGACAACGGCCTCGGGATCCCGGAGGGCGAGCAGGAGGGGCTGTTCACCCGCTTCTTCCGCTCCTCGACCGCGCTGGAGAACGCGATCCAGGGATCCGGTCTCGGCCTCACGATCGTGGACTCCATCGTGCACACCCACGGTGGCGAGATCTCCGTGCTCTCGCAGCACGACCGCGGCTCGACGTTCACCGTGACGCTGCCCCTGACGGGTCGCTAGGAACGCCGGGACGGGAGCATGATGGCCCCATGACGACTCGGCCACCGGGCAGCTCCACGTGACGGCCAGCCCCACGGTGACGGCCTCGGCGCCGCTGCAGTGGGGAGAGCCACGCGCCCGCTGGGTGCTGGCGGCGACCGTCCTCGGCGCGGCCCTGACCTTCATCGACGCCACCGTCGTGAACATCGCCCTGCCCCACCTGGCCGTCGATCTCGGCGCCGGGTCGGAGGCGCTGACGTGGGTCGTGAACGGCTACACCCTGACCCTGGCCGCGCTCGTCCTGCTCGGGGGAGCCCTGGGCGACCGGTTCGGGCGCCGCCGGGTCTACGTCATCGGCATCACCGGCTTCGCCCTGGCCTCGGTCGCCTGCGGCCTCGCACCTGACGTCGGCACGTTGATCGCCGCGCGTGCCGTGCAGGGCGTCGCCGCGGCGCTCCTCACCCCGGGCAGCCTGGCCCTGCTGCAGGCGACGTTCGCCGAGAAGGACCGGTCGCGGGCCATCGGGGCGTGGTCCGGGCTGACCGGCGTGGCCGGCGCCATCGGCCCGTTCTTCGGCGGCTGGATCATCGAGGTCGCCGACTGGCGCTGGGCGTTCCTGGTCAACCTGCCCATCGCCGTCGTGGTGGTGCTGATCACCCGCCGCCACGTGCCCGAGTCCCGGCCGCCGGCAACGGGGGACCGGCTCGACTGGACCGGCGCCGCGCTGCTGGCGCTCTGCCTGGGCTCGCTCACCTTCGCGCTCACCGCCTGGTCGAGCGCGCCGTTCCTCGGGGCCCGGGTCGGCGGTTTCCTGGTCGTGAGCCTGCTCGTCGGAGTGGTGTTCGGGCTGTGGGAGCACCACTCGGCCGCACCGCTGGTGCCGGTGAAGCTGTTCGCCTCGCGGGTCTTCGTCGTCGCCAATCTCGTCACGTTCGTGGTGTACGCCGCACTGGGCGTCGTCTTCTTCTCGCTCGGCATCGTGCTCCAGGTCGGCGCCGGCCGCTCGCCGATCCAGGCCGGGCTCTCCCTGCTCCCGGTGACGATCGTCATGCTGCTGTTCTCCAGCCGAGCAGGAGCCCTGATGGACCGCGTGGGGGCCCGCCTGCCGATGAGCCTGGGGCCGCTCGTCGCCGCGGTCGCGGTCGCTCTGCTCACGCGGGTCGACGCCGACGTCGACTACCTCCTCGACGTGCTCGTGCCGACCACGGTCTTCGGCGTCGGCCTGACCCTGATGGTCACCCCGCTCACCGCCACGGTGCTGGCCGCTGTGCCCGACGAGGTGGTGGGGCTCGCGAGCGGGGTGAACAACGCCGTCGCCCGCACGGCCGGCCTGCTGGCGGTGGCCTCCGTGCCCCTGGTCGGTGGGCTGGGCGGCCAGGGACTCACCGACCCGGGCCAGGTCGTCGACGGCTTCGGGACGCTCATGTGGACCTGCTGCGCCCTGCTCGTCGCCGGAGCCGTCCTGGCCTGGGTGGGCGTGCCGGCCAAGCAGCGTCGCGACTCCACCTCGGCCCGCCCCCCGGAGTACCACTGCAACACCGCGGCACCGCCGGTGGCGAGCTCGCACACGACTGCCGCCCGCTGATGCCCCGGCTCCACGCCCTGGAGCTCGTGGCCGACCCGGCCGGCGACGCGGCCGTCCGCACGGAGTGGCAGGCGATGCGCGACGCCGGGCTGCGGTCGATGCTCGACCACACCGGGTCCAGCAACACCCCGCACGTCACCGTGATCGCGCTTCCCTCGTTGACGGACAGCGACGAGGGACGAGCGGTCGACCTGCTGGGCGAGCTCCTTCCCGTCGAGGTGGTCACCTCCGGCGTGGCCGTCCTCGGTGGCTCCTCGGTCACCCTGGTGCGCACCCTGGACGTGGCCGACGACGTGACGCGAGCCGTCCTGGACCTGCGAGCCGCGACCACCGGGCACCAGCACCTCGGGTGGCTGCCGCACCTGACGCTGGTGCGTCGGCTGCCCCGTGCCGACCTGCCGCGTGCCCTGGAGGCGATCGGTCACGCGTCCCTCCGGATCTCGCTCGGCACGTTGCGACGGTGGGACCCGGAGCTCGGCGAGGTGCGCACCCTGTCAGGAGCGGACCCGCGGGGCGGTACGGTCACGCGATGAGCCGACGCCTCCACCTCCGCCGCAGCCTCGCCCGCGTCGCGTTGCGCGCCTCGCGATGGAAGACGGTCGGGACGGTGCCGCAGCGGGCCGTGCTGGTCGGGGCTCCGCACACGTCCAACTGGGACTGGGTGCTCACCATGCTGCTGGCCTGGGACTCCGAGATCCCGCTCAAGCTCCTGGTCAAGCAGGAGTTCTTCCGCGGGCCGCTGGCGCCGCTGCTGCGTGCCACCGGTGCCGTCTCCCTGGACCGTGACGACCCGGGTGCCACGATCCGTGAGCTGATGATCGAGGCCGAGGGGGACGAGCCGTTCGTGCTCGGCCTCGCGGCCGAGGGCACGCGCAGCCGGGGGGAGTACTGGAAGTCGGGCTTCTACCGGATCGCCCAGCAGAGCGGGCTGCCGATCACCCTGGCCTTCCTCGACGGCCCCTCGCGCACGGTCGGCTGGGGTCCGACGTTCACTCCCACGGGCAACGTGCGCGCGGACATGGACCGCGTCCGCGCCTTCTACGCGGACAAGACCGGCCTGAGGCCCGAGGGATTCACCCCGCCTCGGCTCCGCGAGGAGCCTGACGCGTAGCCGCCCTATACTCAGCGGACACACTCGCCCCAGACCCCGGCGCCGTGCACCGCTGTCCGCCGGGGAGACGCATGAGTGACCGATCGACCGTGACGCCTGGCCCCTGGCCCGCCCGCGTCGGTCAGGACGGGTCGAGGCCCGCGGCCGAGGTCGTCTCGATGACGATCAGCACCTTCGAGGAGCTCATCGACGAGCTGGGCCGGCAGGCCGAGGAGAACGCGCGGCTGCGCGCCGCGCTCGCCGTACGTCCCTCGCTCAGCCTGGCCACCGGGGCGCTGATGTGCCGTTACGCCATCTCCGAGGAGCGCGCGCTCGCGCTGCTCTCGCGGTGGTCCGAGGTCAAGAAGGCGGGCCTGCGTGAGCTGGCGTCGAGGGTGCTCGAGATCGTGGAGCGCGACCCCGAGTCGCTCGACGTCGAGCTCGGGATCACGACCTGACCCGGATGGAGCGCGAGGCGTCTGGTCCGGGCGGCACCAGCGAGGCGTCGATGCGGGCCCGGACGTCGTCGGGGAACGGCGCCGAGGAGGCGCTGGCGTCGACGTGCACCCCGAGGATCTCCTCGGTGGCCCGCAGCGTGCCGTCGACCCAGAGCTCGTGCCAGATCCACAGCAGCTTCGCGGTCGCTCCGATCGCCCACGAGCGCACCTCGAGCCGGGCGTGAGCCGCTGACCTGGTCGAGGTAGCGCACGTGGGCCTCGACGGTGAACAGCGAGGCCCCGGTGGCCTCGCGGTAGTCCGGGCCGAGCCCGACCGTGGCCATCACCTCGTCGGTGCGCGTGCCCGAGCACCAGCACGTAGTAGGGCTCGGAGAGGTGACCGTTGTAGTCGATCCACTCCGGGAGCAGCTCCTCGGTCCACGTGCAGAGGGGCTCGCTCACGCCTTCCCCAGCGCACGGAGGACGGCGATCACGCCGGCGTCCCGCTCGGCGACGAGCTCGTCGATCGTCCGCCCGTCGGCCTCGCGCTCGCAGCCGTCGACGACGGCGTCGCGCAGCTCCGGCGTCAGGTCGGCCGCGACCAGCCGTGTCCACGGGGACTTCAGGGACGGGCCGAAGTGGTCGAGCATGTGGGCCATCCCGCCCTGGCCCCCGGCGAGGTGGAAGGTGAGCATCGGACCCTGGACAGGCCAGCGCAGCCCGGGGCCGTCGGTGATGGACAGGTCGATCTGCTCGACCGTCGCCTCGCCCTCGGCCACCATGTGCAGCGCCTCGCGCCACAGCGCCTCCTGCAGGCGGTTGGCGATGAAGCCGGGCACCTCGCGGTCCATGGTGATCACCGACTTGCCGACGTGGCGGAAGAAGTCGGAGGTCCAGGCGACCACCTCGGGCGAGGTCTGAGCGCCGCCGACGACCTCGACCAGGGGGATGAGGTACGGCGGGTTGAACGGGTGGCCGACGATCGTGCGGTCGGGGTTCGCGCAGGCGCCCTGCATCTCGCTCATGCCGTAGCCGCTGGTCGACGACGAGATCACGATCCCCTCCGGCGCGGCCGCGTCGATCTCGGCCAGCAGCTTGATCTTCAGGTCGAGGTCCTCGGGGGCGCTCTCCTGCACGAACTGCGCGTCGGCCAGGGCCAGAGCGAGGTCGGGCTCGAACCGCAGCCGGGACCGGTCGGCCCCCTCGACGAGGCCGAGCTCGGTGAGCGCCGGCCAGGCCGCGTCGACCAGGTGGCGCAGCCGCTCCTCGGCGTCGGGCGCGGGGTCCCAGGCGACGACGTCGTACCCACGAGCGAGGAAGTAGGCCGCCCAGCCACCGCCGATGACACCGGAGCCGACGCAGCAGACGGTGCGCACGTCGCCGACGGCGACGGGGGGAGTGCTCATGCGACCCTCGGCTTCAGGCTCAGGATCTCGCGGCCCTCGTCGGGCGTGGCCACCTCGGCCCCCATCGCCTCGATGATCGACCGGGCCCGCTCGACGAGCTGGGCGTTGGTGGCCTTGACCCCCTTGCTGAGGTAGAGGTTGTCCTCGAGCCCGACCCGGACGTGGCCGCCGAGCAGGACGCACTGCGCCACCCAGGGCATCTGCATCCGGCCCAGCGCGAAGGACGCCCACACGGCGTTGTCGGGCAGCTGCTCGACCATCGCCAGCAGCAACGCCGGGTCGGCGGGGGCGCCGTAGGGGATGTCCATGCACAGCTGGAACATCGGCGGGGCGTCGATCAGCCCCTCCTCGACGAGCTGCCGGGCGAACCACAGGTGACCGGTGTCGAAGATCTCCATCTCGACGCGCACGCCGAGCTCCTGGATCTTCTTGGCGCCGTCGCGGAGCATGTCCGGCGTGCTGACGTAGACGAGGCTGCCCTCGCCGAAGTTGAGGCTGCCGCAGTCGAGCGTGCAGATGTCGGGGAGGAGCGCCTCGACGTGCTTGAGCCGCTCGACCCCGTTGACCAGGTCGGTGCCCTCGACGAACGTGGTCGGGTCCTGCGGGTCGAGCACGAGGTCGCCGCCCATGCCGGCGGTGGTGTTGATGATGACGTCCACGTCGCTGGCCCGGATGCGCTCGACGACCTCGCGGTAGTAGGACACCTCCCGGGACCCCACGCCGGTCTCCGGATCGCGCACGTGGATGTGGATGATCGTGGCCCCGGCGCGCGCCGCGGCGATCCCGGACTCCGCGATCTGCTCCGGCGTCACGGGCACGTGCTCGGACCTGCCGACGGTGTCGCCGGCGCCGGTGAGGGCGCAGGTGATCATGACCTTGCGGTTCATGGCGTGCTTCATGGTGCTGCCTCCTGCTCGGTGGTGCTCGTGGTCAGGTGGTGCTGCTGCCGCGGCGATCGCAGGCAGGCCGAGATAGCTGAGGTCGCGGCACTGCCGGTCGGCGAGGACGTCCTCGTAGGGCCACTGGGACGTCTTCACCACGACGACGTCGAGGTCGCGGTCGACGTAGGTGAACTGCCCGCGGCTCCCGTCGGCCGTGGCCCGTCGCCCGGTGTCGTCGGTCGGCCACCAGTGGTAGCCGAAGCCGGCGTGGGTGGTGATGCTGCTCGGCAGCCGGCCGGTCGCCAGGAAGGGGTACGCCGGGAGCGTGCTCCGCTCGACCCAGTCCTCGTCGAGCAGCCGTCGTCCGGCCACGGTGCCGTCCAGCTGCAGCAGCCCCAGGCGGGCCCAGTCACGGGCGGTGGCGGCCAGGCTGCCGCCGGCCATCGTCACGCCGTGGCTGTCGGTGCCGAGGTGTGCGGGGGAGGTGCAGCCGAGGGCCTGCCACAGCTCACCCAGCGCCACGTCGTACGCCGAGCCGGTGGCCCGCTCCCGCAGCCAGTCGAGGACCTGCGAGTCGGCGGTGCAGTACTCGTAGCGGGTGCCCGGAGTCGATCGTGGGCCGACCTCGAGGAGCAGGGCCCGCGAGTCGCCGCCCGCGCCCCCGAAGCAGGCGGCGAGCCGGCTGGCCGCGCCGGCCGGGTCGCGGTGGTCCTCGACCCAGTCGACGCCGGTCGTCATGGTGAGGAGGTCATGGACCGTGCACCGCGCATACCCGGAGGAGGCGAGCTCGGGGACGTGGTCCACCACGAGGTCGTCGACCCGCAGGGCGCCGTCGCGGACGGAGACCCCGACCAGGTGCGCCAGTGCCGACTTGGTCATCGAGGCGCCGAGGAAGGCGTCGTGGGGGCCGAGGCCGTCGGCGTACCACTCGTGCACGACGCGCCCCCGCACGATCACCAGGAGTGAGGTGCCGTGGGTGAACGCGTTCCACGCCGCGAGGTCGAATAGGCGGCCCGCACCGGCGACGTCGACGACGAGGGGCCGCGGCTCACCGGGGAGGTCGGCGGACTCGCCGGCCGGGACCGTGCGGAAGGACTGACCCATCGCGGACTCGCCGACGCGTTGGGGGTTGACGAACTCGAGTCCCGAGAGCCGGGAGGTGGTGCCGGTGGACATCAGTCGATGCGCGGACTGTTCGCCAGCAATCGCTGGGTGTACTCCTCCTTCGGCGAGTCCATCACCTCGACGACGGGACCGGCCTCGACGACCCGTCCCGCGTTGAGGATCTGGACGCGGTCGGCGATGGAGCGCACCAGCGCGAGGTTGTGGGTCACGAACAGCATGCTGATCCCGCGCGAGACGCGGAGCGACTCCAGCAGCGCGACGATCGAGCCCTGCACGGACACGTCGAGGGCGGAGGTGATCTCGTCGCACACCAGCACGTCGGGTTCAGCGGCGAGGGCGCGGGCGATGGCGACGCGCTGGCGCTCACCGCCGGAGAGTCGGTTGGCCTGGTACTTCAGCACGGCCGGCCCGAGCGCGACCTGGTCGAGCAGCTCGACGACGCGCTCGGTGGCGGCCTTGCCGGACGCGATCCCGAACAGCTCCATCGGCCGCTTGACGATCTGCTCGATGGTCAGGCGCGGGTTCAGCGACAGGTAGGGGTTCTGGAAGATGTACTGGATCCGCTTGCGGTCGGTGACGCTGCGCTTGCGCGAGCCGTGGCCGAGCTCGTTGCCCTCGAAGGCCAGCGAGCCGGTCCACTCCTTGTGCAGGCCGCCGACGCAGCGCGAGATCGTGGTCTTGCCGGACCCGGACTCACCGACCAGGGCGACCACCTCGGCCGCGGCCGAGGTCGAAGGACACGTCGAAGACCACCTGCTTGCGGCCGTAGTAGACGCCGAGGTCGTTGATGCCCAGGATGATGTCCCGCGCCTTGTGCGGGTCGGTGTCGGGCACGGTGCCGCGCGAGATGTCCCAGGTGCCGATCTCACCGACCCGGATGCAGCGCACGGAGTGGTCGTGCGCGACCTCGCGCAGCTCGGGGACGGCCTTGGTGCACTCGTCGATCGCGAACTCGCAGCGGTCGTTGAAGCGGCATCCGTCGGGGCGCGCGCCCGGGGCCGGGGTCCGACCCGGGATGCCGCTGAGGGCGCGGGCCTGGCTGAGGTGGGGGATGGAGTCGAGCAGCGCCCGGGTGTAGGGGTGCGACGGCGCCGCGAAGACGTCGTCGCGGGTGCCGAGCTCGGCGATCTGGCCGGCGTACATCACGGCGACGCGGTCGGCGATGTTCGCGATGACGGCGAGGTCGTGGGTCACGTAGAGCGCGGCGACGCCGTGGGCCCGGCACAGCTCGCTCATCGTGCGCAGCACCATGCCCTGCGTGGTGACGTCGAGGCCGGTGGTGGGCTCGTCGAGCACGAGCACCTTGGGCTTGGGGAGGAAGGCCATCGCGAGGGCGACCCGTTGGACCTGGCCACCGGAGAGCTGGTGGGAGTAGCGACGCAGGAACTCGTCGTCGTTGGGCAGGCCGACCTCGGCCAGCCCGTCGCGCGCTCCCTGCAGCCGGCTCTCGGAGGTGCCGAGGCCGCGCAGCTCCATCAGCTCGACGATCTGCCGCCCGATCCGGATGCTCGGGTTCAGGGCCGACGCGGGATCCTGCGGGACGTAGGCGATCTCCTCGCCGCGCAGCTGGCGGACCTGCTGCCAGGGAAGGCCGAGGACGTCCTTGTCCTCGAAGACGATCTTGCCGCGCTCGATCTCGGCGCCCGCGCGCGTGTAGCCGAGCAGGGCGGTCCCGACGGTGGTCTTGCCGCTGCCGGACTCGCCGACCAGGCCGACCACCTCACCGGGGCGGAGCACCAGGTCGATGTCGTCGACGACGTCGACGTTCTTGCGGCTGCTCAGCACGATGCGCAGGTCCTGCATCGTGATGCCGCTGGTGGTGCGTTCCACCGTGGGCTCCTGGGCGGGGGCACTCACGAGTCGTCACCTCCGCGGTCGTTGAGCTGGGCGATGCCGTCGGCGGTCAGGTTGGTGCCGATGGTGAACAGGCCGATGATGAGCACCGGTGCGAGCACCGACCAGGCCTGGGTGGCCAGCCCCAGCCGGTTCTCCTGGATCATCTGGCCCCAGTTGGCGGCACTCGGGTCGGTGGTGATCCCGAGGAAGCCGAGCGCGGCCACCAGGGTGATGGAGAACGTCAGGCGCAGGCCCGCCTCGGCGAGGAGCGGCGCGTTCATGTTGGGCAGCACCTCGGCGACGATGACGCGCGACCGCTTCTCACCCAGGGCCTCCGCGGCGTGGACGAAGTCGCGGGAGACGAGACCGAGCGCGACGCCGCGGGCGATGCGGGCGGTGCGGGGGGCGTTCGAGAAGCCGACCAGGAGGACGAGCATCCACGCCTTGGGCTGGCTCACCGCCGTCAGCACGACGAGCGACAGCAGGATCTGCGGGAAGGCGAGCATGACGTCGTTGAGGCGCATGATCACCTCGTCCCACCAGCCGCCGCCGTAGGCCGCGATCACGCCGATGAGCGTCCCGAAGATCGTGCTCAGCACGGTGGCGAGCAGGGCGATCAGCAGGAGCTCGGTGCCGCCGTACATCAGCCGCGACAAGACGTCCTGGCCGAGGTAGTCGGTGCCGAACAGCCCGTCGGGGGAGTACGGCGTGCCGACGACCTCGTTCTCGCCGTGCGGGGCGATGAGCGGACCGAACAGGGCGAACAGCGCCACCAGGACGGTGACCAGCCCGCCGAAGACGAAGCGCTTCTGCCTCAGCGCCTTCTGCCAGGTCGACCGCTCGGCCGGGGCCGGGGTGGGCGTGATGTGGTCGGCGGTGGCACTCATGAGGAGATCGCCGTCCTCGCGCGGGGGGTGAGCAGGATCGACAGCAGGTCCGCGACGAGGTTCACCACGACGTAGACGCCGGCGATGATCATGCTCAACGCCTGCACCATCGGCACGTCGTGGTTGTTCACCGAGTCGACGAGCTGGTTGCCGACGCCGGGATAGTTGAACACCTTCTCGACCAGCACGACTCCGCCCGCCAGCCACGCGAGCTGGAGCGCGATCACCTGGATGCCGGGAACGATGGCGTTGAGCAGGGCGTGCTTGCGCATCACCACCCGCTCGGGGATGCCCTTGAGCCGGGCCAGCTCGACGTAGTCGCTGTCGAGCACCTCGAGCAGCGTCGACCGCACGATGCGGGAGACGTAGGGCGCCACGGCCAGCACCAGCGTGGCCACCGGCAGGATCATCGTCTTCGGCGCGGTCCACGGATGCTGTCCCGGTGAGGACAGCGTCACGGCCGGCAGCACGTGCAGGACGGTGGTGGAGAAGATGGCGACGAGCAGGATGCCGATCACGAACTCGGGCAGGGCCGCCAGCATGAGCAGCACCGTCTGGATGATCGTGTCCGGGCGACGGCGACGGTAGTTCGTCGAGATCATCGCGACGCCGAACGCCACCGGGATCATCACGACCGCCGCCAGGGTCACCAGCACCAGGGTGTTCAGCACGTTGTCGCTGATCAGCTCCGTGACCGGCCGCTGGTTGGCGATCGAGGTGCCGAGGTCCCCGCTGAACAGCCCGCCGAGCCAGTGGAAGTAGCGGGTGACCAGCGACTCGTCGAGGTTGAGCTGCTCGGTGAGCTGGGCGACGCGCGCCTTGTCGGCGCCGAAGTCCTTGCCGAGGATGGCGCGGACCGGGTCGCCCAGCGCTGTCGTCGCGACGAACACCAGGATGGAGACCAGCCACAGGGTCAGGGCCGCGAGCCCCAGCCTCCGGGCCAGCCAGCTCAGCCAGGCCGCACCACCGTGGCGGTTCTTCGGCGGGGCGACCTCCGCCAGGGGCTCCGGGAGGGTCGCGACGTCGGTCACCGTCAGGCCGAGACGGACGTTGTCTTGAAGTTGTAGGACCCGAGTGGCTGGTAGACGCTCGACTTCAGACCCTGCACCTTGCTGGTGACCGCGTCGATCTGGTTGCGGAAGCCCCAGATGATGTAGCCGCCCTCGTCGTACTCGATCTTCTGGGCGTCCTGGAGCAGCGTGTTCCGCTTGCCCTCGTCGGTCTCCCTTTGGGCCGCCGCGATCAGGCCGGCGAACTTCGAGTTGTCGAAGTGCGTCTCGTTGTAGGTGCCGCCCTTGAGCGAGCCGACGGCCGCCTGCGGGAGGTAGAGACGCGTGTTCCAGAAGTCCTGGGCGAAGGGGTAGGAGAGGTAGTCGTCGCCGTAGAAGGGGTTCTTCTTGACGACCTTGACCTCGACGCCTGCCTTCTTGGCCTGCTGCACGAACAGCGCCGCCGTGGCGGGTGCCACCGAGCCGATGTCGTCACCGGTGAACAGCTGCACCTGGAGACCGGACTGGCCGGCCGCCTTCAGCAGCGACTTGGCCTGGTCGATGTCCTGCTCGCGCTGGGGCAGGTCCTTGGCGTAGGCCACGTCGAAGGGGGCGTAGAGGTCGTTGCCCAGGCGGCCGTAGCCGCTGAGGCCGTTGTCGATCATCTGCTTGCGGTCGCAGATCAGGCGCATCGCCTGCCGCACCCGCACGTCGGAGAACGGCTTGCTGTCGACACGCATCGTGAACGGCACCCAGGCGCCGGACTTGGACTCGATGATCTGGGCGCCCTGTCCCTTCACCGAGTCGATGAGGTTGTAGGGCAGGTTGTCGATCGTCTGCACCTGGCCGCCCTGGAGGGCGTTGACCTGCGCGCTGGCGTCGGAGAAGTCCTGGATCTGGAGCTCGTCGACGAACGCCTTGTCGCCCCAGTAGTCGGCGTACTTGGTGAAGACGCTGTTCTTGCCGGGCGTGAACGACTTGTACTTGAACGCCGCCGTGCCGACGGGGTTCTTCGGGTCGTAGTCCTCGGGGACGATGCCCAGGGTGTACTCGGCCAGCAGGTTGTCGAGCAGCGCGTAGGGCGTCTTGAGCTTGATGACGACCGTGGTGGCGTCGGCCTTCTTGGTCGCGTCGAAGTCGAGGATGGTGGAGAGCGTGCCACCGGCCGACGTGGGCGCCTTGGGATCGGCCACGCGCTTGAGCGTGAACAGCACGTCCTCGGGGGTGACGTCCTTGCCGTTGTGGAAGGTGACCCCCGAGCGCAGCTTGACGGTCCAGGTGAGCGCGTCCTTGGAGGACTCGACCGACTCGGCGATGGACGGAGCCAGGCGGTAGTCGTTGTCCCAGATGAGCAAGCGGCTCGTAGAGGTTGAAGCAGCGCGCGATGTCAGGGTTGGTCACCGGACGGTGCGCGTCCAGGGTGTCCTTGCTGCTGCCACCGGTGGCTCCGTGGATCAGCGTCCCGCCGGACGACTGCTTGCCACCGCCCCCGCCGCCGCTGCTGCTGTCGGAGCCGCAGGCGGCGAGGAACTCGGCCCCGCCGACGGCCATCGCGGCCGCTCCTGAGAACTTGAAGACCGTGCGGCGCGAGTAACCCGAGCTTTCGGGCTGGGCTCCGTTGTCGTTCGTCATGCGAACACCTCCGTGTGTGATGCGAACCTAGAGGTGGCCCAAATCACTCGTCAAGGGCAACATGGCCTCGTGACCGAACCTTTGCCCAGGGCGTCTGCGACGTCGACGCTGCCTGCCGGGGTGCAGGCCGCGGCGCAGGGGTGGCGCGTGCAATCGGTGGATCGGGCCGTCCATCTGCTGCGGGCCGTGGCCTCCGCGGGGGGTGCCGGCGCCGGCACGGTCGCCCTCGGCGAGGTGTGCGGCCTGAACCGTGCGACGGCCTGGCGGATCCTCTCGACCCTCGAGGCCCACGGGCTGGTGGTGTGCGACCGGTCCACGAACCAGTGGAGCATCGGCCACGGGCTCGGCGAGATCGTGCGCACCTCGGGCCTGGACGCCGTGATGCAGAACGCCCACCGCGTCCTCGAGAGGCTGGCCGCGAAGACGGGGGAGACCGCCGCGCTGGCCGTGCTCCGCGACGGGGCGCTGGTCTACGTCGACGAGGTCGCTCCCGCCTCAATCGTGTCCGCAGCCTGGTCGGGACGGACGATCAGCCTGCACGCGACCTCCACCGGGAAGGTGCTGCTGGCGTGGACGCCGGAGGAGGAGATGACGACCCTCCTGCCCCGTCGGCTCAAGCGGTTCACCGACACCACGATCACCGACCGGCCGTCGCTGTGGCAGGACCTCGCCCGCACCCGCGAGCGCGGCTACGCCACGTGCAGTGGTGAGTTCGAGACCTCGGCCTGGGGGGTCTCCGCACCCGTCCTCGACCACAGCGGCCGCGTCCTCGCGGTGCTGAGCATCTGGGGTCCGCGGGACCGGGTCGACCCCTCGCGGTTCCCGGCCCTGGGCGAGGCGACGATGGACGCCGCACGACGTTTGCTCCCGATCTGAGCCCCCTGGTACGGCGGGCGAATTCGTCGTAGGTCGATCCGCAAAGGTCTAGACCGATTCGGCTTTCTGGCGACGACGCACGCGAGATGCAGGCGGACGGCGGCGGTTGTGCTAATCGCGTCCGGTACGGCGCGCCGCGTCCAGGTCTGCGAGCAAGCCGGCGTCACAGCGACACCCAGCAGCGGTCGCGGACGGAGCGCTGCATCGCCTCGACCACCCGCGCCGCTCGCAGCGCGTCGTGGACGGTCGCGCCGGTCGGCTCGCCGGTGAGGATCGACCGGGCCAGGTGCTCGGCCTCGATGACCTTGAGGTCGTCGTACCCCATCGCGATGCCACCGGCAGGCTGGAACGCCGCGAGCTCGCCGTGCTCATGGTTCACCAGCACCGTTGAGTACGACGCGTCCTGGTAGTCCTGTCCCAGGCAGGTCCGCAGCTCGCCCATCCGCCGGAAGTCCCAGGCGAGCGCCCCGCGGTCGCCGTGGATGCTGAGCTCGTAGCCGCACTGCTCGCCCACGGCCGTCCGGCTCGACGTGAGCGTTCCTCGTGCCCCGGAGGCGAAGTGCAGCAGGGCACCGGCGTAGTCCTCGTTCTCGACGTCGCGGAGGGTGCCCGGGACCCCGCGCGCGAAGTGCGAGGCACCGGCGCCCGCCTCGGGACGCTGCGTGATGAACCGCCCGTCGTCGGCGATCAGCTCGGTCAGGTCGCCGGCCACGAAGCAGGCCAGGTCGGCGGCGTGGCTGACCAGGTCGCCGAGCACACCGCTCCCCGCGGTCTCGTTGACGAAGCGCCACGAGAGGGCGCCGTCGGGGTGCGCGGCGTAGTCGGCGAGGAAGCGGACCTCGACCGTCTGGAGACGACCGAGACGGCCCTCGGCGACGAGCTGCCGGGCCAGCGACACCGCCGGTGCGTTGCGGTAGTTGAACCCCGCTGCCGACTGCACGCCCGCGGAGACGACGGCCTCGACCACCGCGCTGGTGTCCTCCACGTGGCGGCCGGCAGGCTTCTCGATCCACAGGTGCCGGCCCGACTCGGCGACGGCCACCCCCATCTCTCGGTGCAGGAAGTTGGGCCCGCACACGGAGACCACGTCCAGGTCGTCGCGCTCGAGCAGCTCGCGCCAGTGGCTGTGCAGGTGTGCGAAGCCGTACGCCGCGACGAGTGACGCGAGCTCGTCGCCGGCACTGCTGTCGGCGACGGCCACCAGCTCCGGGCGGACGCCCAGGTCCGGGAAGTGCATCGGCAGCCGCGCCCAGCTGCGCGCATGGACCCGTCCCATCCATCCGAACCCGATGACCCCGACCCGGAGGTCGGTCACGAATGCAGCTCCTTGACCTCGTTCTCGAGGCTCTGTGCCACCGTCGAGTCCGCACCGAGCTCACGGTTCAGCTCGTGGCTGAGCGCCTCGAGCTCGGCGCCTCCGGCCATCATCGCGGTGAGCTCGTCGAGCGCCATCTCGGCCTTGGGGAAGTCGCCCATGCTCCGGCCGCGACGCAGCAGCATGAAGCGGTCGCCCACCGGGTAG
This sequence comes from uncultured Actinomycetota bacterium, assembly GCA_963731075.1. GTDB lineage: Bacteria > Actinomycetota > Actinomycetes > Propionibacteriales > Nocardioidaceae > Marmoricola. The sequence continues at coordinate 383,522 of CAVSUC010000004.1, read as the reverse complement.
GCGTGGTGCGGGTTGTGGGTGATGAAGACGACGCCGAGGCCGCGTTCACGGGCCTTGGCGATGTACTTCAGCACGACCCCGGACTGCTTGACGCCCAGGGCAGCCGTCGGCTCGTCGAGGATCAGCACGCGGGCGCCGAAGTAGACGGCTCGTGCGATCGCGACGCACTGGCGCTCGCCACCCGACAGGGTCCCGATCGGCTGGTCGACGTCGCGCAGGTCGATGCCCATCGCCTGGAGCTCGGACTTGGTGGTCGCCTTCATCTGCGGGACGTCGAGCCGGCGGAGGGGTCCCCGCCCCTTCGTCACCTCGGAGCCCAGGAAGAAGTTGCGCCACACCGGCATCAGGGGCACGACGGCGAGGTCCTGGTAGACGGTGGCGATCCCGACCGCCAGGGCCGACCTCGGGCTGGCGAACGTCGTCGCGACGCCGTCCACCAGCAGCTCGCCGTCGGTGTGCTCGTGGGCACCGGCCAGGATCTTGATGAACGTCGACTTGCCGGCGCCGTTGTCGCCCAGGACGCAGGTGACCTCGCCCGCCCGCACGGACGTGGTGACGTCGGAGAGCGCGATGATGTTGCCGTAGCGCTTGCCGATGTCGCGGACGGTGATCAGCTCGGTGCCGCGGGCCGGGGGCTCCGTCATGGACGGCGGGGCGGGGCTCTCGAGGTCGTCGGTCATCGTGAGGTCTCCGCTCGCTTGCGCACCCACTCGTTGAGGAGCACGGCGCCGAGGAGCATCACACCCAGGAAGGCCCTCAGCCAGTTGTTGTCCCACCCGGCGTAGACGATGCCCTGGTTGGTCATGCCGTAGATCAGGGCGCCCAGGGCGGCTCCGACCGCGGAGCCGTAGCCGCCGGTGAGCAGGCAGCCGCCGACGACCGCACAGATGATGTAGATGAACTCCTGGCCGACGCCGGTGTTGCTCTGCACGGTCGAGGTCGTGAACAGCAGCAGCATGCCCACCAGCCAACCGGCTCCGGCCGTGGTCATGAACAGCGCGGTCTTGGTGCGGGCCACCGGGACGCCGACCTGGCGGGAGGCGACCTGCGCCCCGCCCACGGCGAAGATCCAGTTGCCGACCCGGGTGCGCAGCAGCACCCAGGTGGCCAGGGCGGTCACGGCGATCCACCACCACACCGAGGCGTAGACGTTGCCCCCCGCGATGGAGACGGCGGAGCCGAAGAACGCCTTGGGAATGTCGTAGTCCGGCACGAGGGCCATGCCCTGGATGGCGACCTGGCCGATGAGCACCTTCACCAGGGCGAGGTCGATGCCCTGGAGGACGAAGAAGGTGCCCAGGGTGACGATGAAGCTCGGCAGTCCCGTCCGCATCACCATGAAGCCGTTGAGGGCGCCGATGCCCAGCGCCATCGCCAGCGAGACGATCATGGCCACGCCGATCGGGATGCCGTACTGCGTGGTCATCACGCCGACGGCCAGGCCGGTGAACCCGGTCATCGCGCCCGCCGAGAGGTCGAACTCCCCGCCGATCATCAGCAGGGCGACCGCCACCGCCATGATGCCGATGGTCGAGGCCGAGCGGAGCCACGTGGAGGCACCGCTCGCTGTGGCGAAGGTGTTCGTGCTCACGGCGAAGAACACGAAGACGACGACCGCCGCCACGAGCGCCCCGACCTCGGGCCGCTTCATGACGCGCCCGACGACGGAGACGCGCGCGAGCCGCTCGTCGGGCGCTGCCGTGGCGGTGGCCATGGCTCAGCGGGTCCCGTTGGCCGCGAACTTGGTCACGGCGTCGACGTTCTCCTTGGTGATGAACGCGGGACCCGAGTAGATGGGCTGGCCGCCGCCGAGGTCGTTGCCGTTGATGCTCTTCAGGTAGAGCACGGAGACGCCCTCGTAGCCCTGCACGTAGGGCTGCTGGTCGACGGCGAAGAGGACCTTGTCGGCCTTGATCGCGGCGAGCACGTCCTCGGAGAGGTCGAACGTCGCGATCTTCGCCTTGCTGCCGGACTCCTTCACCGCTGCGACGGCGTCCACGCCGTACTGCCCGCCGAGCGTGAGCACCCCGTTGACGGCCTTGTCGGCCTGCAGCTTGGAGGTGATCGTCGACTGCACCGCGTTGTCGTCGGTGCCGTCCACCTGGAGGTTGGTCATCTTGCCGCCCATCGCGGCGGCGGCGGACTTGCAGCGCGTCTCGAGCCCGACGTTGCCGGCCTCCTGGATGACGCAGACGGCGTTGGTGATGCCGGCCTCCTTGAGCTTCTCACCGGCGGCCTTGCCGGCGATGTCCTCGCTCTGCCCGATGTGCGTGATGGCCCCGAACTCCTTGAACCGGTCGATCCCGGAGTTGATGGTGACCACGGGCACCCCGGCCGCGACGGCGGCCTTGACGCTCGACTCGAGGCCGTCGGGGTTGGCCATCGAGACGACGATGCCGTCCACCTTGTCCGCGACCGCCCCGTCGATCAGCTGGGACTGCTTGGCGGGATCGGGGTCCGAGGAGTACTCCACGTCGACGCCGTAGTCCTTGCCTGCGCGCTCGGAGCCCGACTTCACCCGGTCCCAGAACGCGTCGCCCGGAGCACCGTGGGTGATCACGGCGTACTTCAGGTCCAGGGACTTGGCGTCCGAGGGGCCCTCGGCCTTGCCCGTGCCACCGCACGCGGTCAGGGCGAGTGCGCCCGTGGCGAGGATCGCGGCTGCCTTCAGTCTCTTCATGGCCTGTCTCCTGAGTCGTTCCCGCACACCGGGGATGTGCCGAGTGCGCCAAGTGTGGTGCGCGCCACAGGATAGTGTCAATAGTTTGTATTGACATAAAGACATCGGGACAATCGGCTACAGTCAGCCTCCCTCGTTCCGGCACAGGAGTCAGCAGATGGCCAACCCGACGTCGATCAGCGTCAACCGGTCCAGCCCGGTGCCGTTGTACTTCCAGGTCGCCGAGCAGCTGGAGCAGGCCATCCGCGACGGATCCATCGTGGCGGGGGAGCGGATCTCCAACGAGGTCGCCCTCGCCCAGGAGCTGGGGCTGTCGCGTCCCACCATGCGCCAGGCCATCCAGGTGCTGGTGGACAAGGGCCTGCTGGTCCGCAAGCGCGGCGTGGGCACCCAGGTCGTGCGAGGGCGGGTCAGCCGCCCGCTGGAGCTGACCAGCCTGTTCGACGACCTCACCGAGGCCGGCGAGCGCGTCGGCACCGACGTCTTGTCGCTCGAGCGGATCGAGCCGGACGCGGAGACGGCTGCGACGCTCCAGCTCTCCCCGGGCGACCGGGCCTGGCGGGTGGAGCGGCTGCGGTCGGTCGGCGGCGAGCCGCTGGCGCACATGCTCAACTACCTGCCGGCCGCCCTCGTCGACCTCGAGGACGTCGACCTGACCACCGTCGGCCTCTACGAGACGCTGCGACGCAGCGGCGTGGTCATGCGCGTGGCACAGCAGCGGATCTGCGCCCGGCGGGCCGAGCCGGCCGAGGCCAGGCTCCTCGGTGAGAAGAGGGGCGCCCCGCTGCTCACCATGGAGCGCACGGCGTACGACGACGCCGGTCGCGCCGTCGAGGTGGGCATCCACGCCTATCGGCCGTCGCTCTACGCCTTCGAGTCGACCCTCGTCCATCGCTGACTTTGCCCTAATGACCTATTGTCCTGACAAAGTCTTGACCTGATCGGGGGAGGGACCTAGCGTGGGTCGCGTCGGCGACGCTCGCCGTGACGAACCCGGAGGCAGCCCGATGGACCCAGAGGTGCTCACCTTCGGCCGGAGCGGGGTCGACATCTACCCCCTCGAGGTGGGCGTCGGCCTCGAGGACGTGGAGACCTTCGGCAAGTTCCTGGGAGGCTCGACGGCCAACGTCGCGGTGGCCGCGGCGCGGCTGGGTCGCGCCTCCGCGATCATCACCGGGGTGGGGGACGACCCGTTCGGCCGCTACGTGCGGGCCGAGCTGCTGCGCCTGGGGGTCGACGACGCCCACGTGGTCACCAGCGATCTCTACCCGACCCCCGTCACCTTCTGCGAGATCTTCCCCCCGGACAGCTTCCCGCTCTACTTCTACCGACGACCGAAGGCGCCCGACCTCCAGGTCACCCCGGCCGACCTCGACACCGATGCCGTCCGCGGCGCGGGGGTCTTCTGGGTGTCGGTGACCGGGCTCAGCGAGGAGCCGAGCCGCGAGGCGCACCACGCCGCGCTCACGGCCCGTGACCGCCGGGCGCACACGGTCCTCGACCTCGACTACCGGCCGATGTTCTGGGAGAGCCCGGCCCTCGCGACCGAGCAGGTGCAGAAGATCCTGTCCCAGGTCACCGTCGCGGTCGGCAACCTCGAGGAGTGCGAGGTCGCGGTGGGGGAGAAGGACCCGGAGCGAGCCGCCGACGCCCTCCTCGACGCCGGGGTCGACCTGGCCGTCGTCAAGCAGGGTCCCCGCGGTGTGCTCGCCAAGACGCGCGACGAGCGGGTGGTGTCGCCCCCCATCTCCATCACCCCGCTCAACGGGCTCGGGGCGGGCGACGGCTTCGGAGGGTCGCTGGCCCACGGGCTGCTCGCGGGCCGTTCCCTCGAGCAGCTCCTGCTGAACGCCAACGCGGCAGGGGCGATCGTCGCGTCCCGGCTCGAGTGCTCGACCGCCATGCCGACCCAGCCGGAGATCGACGAGCTGCTGGCAGGGATCGCGCCATGACGGACTTCGTGAAGGACACGGCCGAGATCACCGAGGTGCGCGCTCGGCACCCGGAGCGCATCGGGGAGCTCCTGGCAGCGCGCCGTCGTCGCGACCTGGTTCCCGCCGACGGCCGGCTGATGCTCGTCGCGTGCGACCACCCGGCGCGGGGGGCCCTCTCCGTGCGGGGCCGGCCCGACGCGATGGCCGACCGCGACGACCTGCTCGAGCGCCTCCGGGTCGCCCTGGACCGGCCGGGGGTCGACGGCCTGCTGGCCACGGCCGACGTCGTCGAGGACCTGCTCCTCCTCGGAGCACTGGAGGACAAGGTCGTGATCGCCTCGATGAACCGCGGCGGGTTGACCGGCAGCGTCTTCGAGATGGACGACCGGATGACGGCGTACGACGTGCAGGGCGCGGTGGAGGGCGGCTTCAACGGCGCCAAGATGCTCGCGCGGATCGATCTGGCGGACCCCGCGACCGTACGGACGCTCGAGGCCTGCGGCCGCGCGGTCACCGAGCTCAGCCGAGCAGGGCTGGTGGCCATGCTCGAGCCGTTCCTGTGCTCCCGCGAGAAGGGGAGGGTCGTCAACGACCTCAGTCCCGACGCGGTGATCAGGTCCGTGCACATCAGCCAGGGCCTCGGCGCCAGCAGCGCCCACACCTGGATGAAGCTCCCGGTGGTGCAGGAGATGGAGCGGGTGATGAGCGCGACCACCCTGCCGACCCTGCTGCTCGGCGGCGACCCGTCGGGGCACCCGGACGAGACCTACGCCGAGTGGGAGAAGGCGCTGACGCTCCCCTCCGTGCGGGGCCTGGTCGTGGGACGCGCGCTGCTCTACCCGCTCGACGACGACGTGGCCGCTGCCGTCGACACGGCCGTCGCTCTGGTCCGGCCGGGCGCATGAGGACCGGCGCATGAAGAACAGCGACGACCTCGTGCTGCGCTCCGGCGCCGCCGCGTCCGGGGCGTACGACGTCATCGTCACCCCGGAGACCGCCGGCTGGGCGCACTGCAGCCTGAGGGTGCTCACGCTGGGCGCCGGCGAGGACCACACGATCGATACCGGGGGCGAGGAGATGCTCCTCGTCCCGCTGAGTGGTGGCGCCCGGGTGACCTGCGACGGCGAGGAGCTCACGCTGGACGGGCGGGCCGACGTCTTCGAGGGACCGACGGACTTCGCCTACCTGCCCGTGGGCTCGTCGGTCACGATCGCGTCGGGGCACGGCGCGCGCCTCGCCCTGACCGGGGCCACGGCGCAGAGGTCGCTGCCCTTCCGGCGGGGCGCCGCCACCGACGTCCCCGTCGAGGTGAGGGGAGCCGGCCGGTCGACCCGGTTGGTCCGCAACTTCGGTGTCGTGGACGCCTTCGAGACCGACGCGCTGATCGCCTGCGAGGTCGTCACCCCGGGTGGCAACTGGTCGAGCTATCCCGCGCACAAGCACGACGAGGCGGGGGATCAGGAGTCGGAGCTCGAGGAGATCTACTACTTCGAGATCGCCGCCGGGCCCGAGGGACAGCCCGGCTTCGGTCACCACCGCACGAGCTCGTCGCCCCGCGGCGAGATCGAGGTCCTGGCCGAGGTGCACGACGGCGACACGGCCCTGGTGCCGTTCGGCTGGCACGGCCCGTGCGTCGCCGCGCCGGGGTTCGACATGTACTACCTCAACGTGATGGCCGGCCCGGGGGAGCGCGCCTGGCTGATCTCCGACCATCCGGACCAGGCCTGGGTGCGCGGCACCTGGGAGCACGAGCAGACCGACCCCCGGCTGGAGGGCCGCCGATGAGCCCGGACACGGTGCGACTCACGGTGGCCCAGGCCACCGTGCGCTTCCTCGCCGCGCAGTACAGCGAACGGGACGGCGTCGAGCAACGGCTGCTGGCCGGGTGCTTCGGCATCTTCGGTCACGGCAACGTGGCCGGCCTCGGCCAGGCCCTCCTCCAGGCCGAGCTCGAGGACCCGGCGACGTTGCCCTACGTCCTCGGCCGCAACGAGCAGGCGATGGTGCACACGGCCGTGGCCTACGCCCGGATGAAGGACCGGCTGCAGACCTGGGCCGTCTCGACGAGCGTCGGGCCCGGCGCCACCAACATGGTCACCGGCGCCGCGCTGGCCACCATCAACCGGCTGCCGGTGCTGCTGCTGCCCGCCGACACCTTCGCGGACCGGAGCGCCTCGCCGCTGCTGCAGGAGCTGGAGCTGCCGTCGGCCGGCGACGTCAGCGTGAACGACGTGTTCCGCCCGGTCTCGAAGTACTTCGACCGCGTGTCACGGCCCGAGCAGCTCCCGTCCGCGCTCCTGTCGGCGATGCGGGTCCTGACCGACCCCGTGGACACCGGCGCGGTCACGGTCTGCTTCCCGCAGGACGTGCAGGCGCAGGCGCACGACTGGCCGGTCGCGCTGTTCGCGCGGCGGGTCTGGCACGTCGCCCGGCCCCTCCCCGAGACACGGGCCCTGGACGAGGCGGCGGCGCTGATCCGCTCGGCCCGGCGCCCGCTGGTGGTGGCCGGCGGCGGGGTGGGGTACGCCGAGGCCGGTGCCGCCCTCGCCGCCTTCTGCGAGGCCACCGGGGTGCCGGTCGGCCAGACCCAGGCCGGCAAGGGGTCCTTGCCGTTCGACCACGCGCAGTGCCTCGGCGCCATCGGGTCGACCGGCACGACGGCGGCCAACGCCGTGGCTCGCGAGGCCGACCTGGTGATCGGGATCGGCACCCGCTACTCGGACTTCACCACGGCCAGCCGGACGGCCTTCCAGGACCCCGGAGTGCGGTTCGTCAACATCAACGTCGCGCCGATCGACGCCGTCAAGCATGCCGGTGCGGCCGTGGTCGCCGACGCGCGCGAAGCGCTGGTGGCGCTGACGAAGCGCCTGGTCGACCATCGCGTCGACGAGTCCTACGTCGCGGAGTACACCCGGCTCGACCGCGACTGGCAGTCGACGGTCGACGCGGCGTACCACCCCGCGAGCCCGGCCGCAGCGCCCGGGACGCTCACCCAGGCCGAGGTGCTCGGCCTGGTCAACGACCTCTCCGACCCCCGGGACGTCGTGGTGTGCGCCGCGGGCTCGATGCCGGGCGACCTGCACAAGCTGTGGCAGGTGCGCGACCCCAAGGGCTACCACGTGGAGTACGGCTACTCCTGCATGGGCTACGAGATCGCGGGAGGCCTCGGCGTCCGCCTGGCGTGCCCCGACCGCGACGTCTTCGTGATGGTGGGCGACGGGTCGTACCTGATGATGGCGACCGAGCTGGTCACCGCGGTCCAGGAGGGCCTGAAGGTCATCGTGGTGCTGGTCCAGAACCACGGCTTCGCCTCCATCGGCGCCCTCTCGGAGTCGCTCGGCTCTCAGCGCTTCGGCACCAGCTATCGCTTCCGCACGGGCTCTGGTCGCCTCGACGGCGAGACCCTGCCCGTCGACCTGGCCACCAACGCCGAGAGCCTCGGCGTCCACGTCGTGCGGACCGAGACCCCGGACGAGCTCGCCGCGGCGATCAAGGCGGCCAGGCAGGCGACCGGGAGCACGGTGATCCACGTGCACACCGACCCGTTGCGGTCCGCGCCCGACTCGGAGTCGTGGTGGGACGTGCCGGTGAGCGAGACCTCGACCCTGGAGTCGACGCAGCAGGCCCGTTCGAGGTACGCCGCGCACAAGGCCACCCAGCGCCCCTACCTGGACCCCGCGCAGAACCCACCCCCGGAGACCTCATGAGCACCCACCGCATCCACGTCGGCTCGGCCCCGGACTCCTGGGGGGTGTGGTTCGCCGACGACCCCGCCCAGACCCCGGCGGACCGGTTCCTGCGCGAGGTCAGCGCGTCCGGGTTCGAGTGGATCGAGCTCGGCCCGTTCGGGTACCTGCCGACCGACCCGGCCCGGCTGCAGGAGAAGCTCGACGAGCACGCGCTCCGGGTCTCCGCCGGCACCGTGTTCTCCGCGCTGCACCGGCCGGACTCCTGGGACGCCGTCTGGAAGCAGGTCACGGACGTGGCGGCCCTCACCAAGGCCGTCGGTGGCGAGCACATCGTGGTGATCCCCGACCTCTACCGCGACCACCGGACCGGGGAGGACCTCGAGGACCGGACCCTGACCGACGACCAGTGGAAGGCGCTGACGACCGGGACCGACGAGCTGGGCCGACGGATCCTCGAGGAGTACGGCCTCACGCTCCAGTTCCACTCGCACGCCGACAGCCACGTCGGTCACCAGCACGAGATCGAGCGGTTCGTCGAGTCCACCGACCCCGCGTTCGTCAACCTGTGCCTCGACACCGGCCACGTCGCCTACTACGGCGGTGACAACCTCGGGATCATCGCGAAGTACCCCGAGCGCATCGGCTACCTGCACCTCAAGCAGGTCGACCCGGCCGTCGCGGAGCAGGTCGAGGCCGAGGACCTCACCTTCCCCGAGGCCGTACGCCGAGGCGTGATGGTCGAGCCGCCCCGGGGTGTCCCGGCGATGGGTCCGATCCTGGACGCCGTGGGTGCGCTCGGGCGCGACGTCTATGCGATCGTGGAGCAGGACATGTATCCCTGCGCACCGGACAAGCCCCTTCCGATCGCGCGACGGACCCACACCTACCTCGCCTCGTGCAGTGGTGCCCCCGTCTCGATCGGCACCCAGGAGAACTGATGAACACCACCGCCACCCCCAGCCCCACCGCCACGAGGACGCTGCACCACTGGGTCGCCGGCGCGGCCACCGACGGCACCAGCGGCCGCACCTCCGAGGTCACCAACCCGGCCACGGGGGAGGTCACCGCCCACCTCCCGCTGGCCTCGGCCGGCGAGATGGGTGACGCGATCGCCGCCGCGAGGGCGGCGTTCCCCGACTGGCGCGACGCCTCGCTCGCGCGGCGCACGCAGGTGGTGTTCGCGTTCCGCGAGCTGCTGAACGCACGCAAGGAGGAGCTGGCGGCGATCATCACCGCCGAGCACGGGAAGGTCCTGTCGGACGCCCTGGGGGAGGTCTCCCGCGGCCAGGAGGTGGTCGAGTTCGCGTGCGGCATGCCCCACCTGCTCAAGGGGGGCATGACCGAGAACGCGTCCACCGGGGTGGACGTGCACTCCGTCCGCCAGCCGCTCGGCGTGGTCGGGATCATCAGCCCGTTCAACTTCCCGGCGATGGTCCCGATGTGGTTCTTCCCCGTCGCGATCGCGGCCGGCAACACGGTCATCCTCAAGCCCAGCGAGAAGGTCCCCACGGCTGCGCTGTGGATGGCGGAGCTGTGGAAGGAGGCCGGTCTCCCCGACGGTGTCTTCAACGTCGTGCACGGTGACAAGGAGGCGGTCGACGCCCTGCTCACGCACCCCGACGTCGCCTCGATCTCCTTCGTCGGGTCCACCCCGATCGCGAAGTACGTCTACGAGACCGGCACCTCCCACGGCAAGCGCGTCCAGGCCCTGGGCGGCGCGAAGAACCACATGGTCGTGCTGCCGGACGCTGACCTCGACCTCGCCGCGGACCAGGCGGTCAACGCCGGCTTCGGCTCGGCGGGCGAGCGCTGCATGGCGATCTCGGCGGTGCTGGCCGTGGGCGAGATCGCCGACGACCTCGTGGCCAAGATCGCCGAGCGGGCCGAGAAGCTGAGGACCGGTGACGGCACCCGCGGGTGCGACATGGGCCCCTTGGTGACCGCGGCGGCGCGCGACCGGGTCTCCTCCTACGTCGACGCGGGGGAGGCGGCCGGGGCCACGCTGGTGGTCGACGGGCGCGGGGTCTCCGCGGACGCCGACGGAGAAGGCTTCTTCGTCGGGCCGACGCTGTTCGACCAGGTCGGCACCGACATGTCCATCTACACCGACGAGATCTTCGGGCCGGTGCTCAGCGTCCTCCGGGTCGAGACGTACGACGAAGCCGTCCGGCTGATCAACGACAACCCCTACGGCAACGGCACCGCCATCTTCACCAACGACGGAGGTGCCGCGCGCAGGTTCCAGAACGAGGTGCAGGTCGGCATGATCGGCATCAACGTGCCGGTGCCCGTGCCGATGGCCTACTACTCCTTCGGCGGGTGGAAGAACTCGCTGTTCGGCGACTCGCACGCCCACGGCATGGAGGGCGTGCACTTCTTCACCCGCGGCAAGGTCATCACCTCACGCTGGCTGGACCCCAGCCACGGAGGCATCAACCTGGGGTTCCCCCAGAACGCCTGACCCTGGGGTCAGGAGGCGAGCGGGTGCTTCGAGATGCTCTCGAGGTTGCGCGCCAGGTTGCGGCTCAGGATCGTGCGGATCTGCTCGGCCTCGACGGTCTGGTCGTTGTCGAGCGCGGCCAGCAGGTCGTCGACCTCGGAGCGGGTGTTGTAGGAGGCGAGCTCGTTCGCCAGGGCGCGGTAGTCGCGGCGGGCCTGGCGGCGCTCACGGAGGTCGTCGCGGACGGCGGCGAGGACCCTGCGGGGGCGGAGGGTGGTGCTGTCGGAGGTGGAAGTGTTTCGCATGAGTCCCATTCTCCTCGTGACTGATCCATACGTCCAATGACTAGAACCGCAGTGATCCATGCGATATCGTCATGGGTATGGACACCGATGTCATGCGCTGGTTCCAGCAGGTGGTGGACGGGATGACCCTGACCGAGGTGGCCGAGATCCACCTGGTCAGCCAGCCCGGGGTGTCCCGGGCGCTGGCCCGGCTGGAGGGGGAGATCGGCACGCCGCTGCTCTACCGGACCGGCCGGCTGCTCCGGCCGACCCAGGCGGGCAGCGTCTTCAAGCGGCACGCCGACGCGGTGCTGCACGCCCTCGACGACGGCGTCGCCGCGGTGAACGAGCTCGTCGACCCCGAGACCGGCACCGTGGCCGTGGCCTTCCAGGTCTCCCTCGGCACCTGGCTCGTCCCCGACCTGATCCGCCGTTTCCGCGGAGAGCACCCGCAGGTGCAGTTCCGGCTGGAGAAGTCGGACGACGCGCTGGGCTCGTCCCTGGTCTCCGGCGGCCGGATCGACCTCGAGTTCACCGCTCGCCGGCCGCGCAACCCGGAGGTGCACTGGGAGCCGCTCCTCTCCCAGCCGCTCGTCCTCGTCGTCCCGGGCGGTCATCCGCTGGCGGGCCGGGCCGAGGCGTCGTTGGCGGAGGTCGGTGACGACGCCTTCGTGATGCTCCGCCCGTCCTGGGCGCTGCGCATCCTGACCGACGATCTCTGCAGGGCGGCGGGCTTCCGCCCGCACGTCGCCTTCGAGGGTGACGACCTGTCGGTGGTCACCGGCTTCGTCCGCGCCGGCCTCGGTGTGGCCGTGGTCCCGGCCGTGGAGGCTCCCGGGGGCGGCGACCCGCAGGGGGAGTCGTTCGTCCCACTCACCGACGACGGCGCGCACCGGGACGTCGGGATCGCCTGGTCGGAGCGCCGCCGCCTCCTCCCGGCCGGCGAGCTGTTCCGCGAGCACGTCCTGGCCGGCTACGGCCTGTCCCTCGGCTGACGCCACCGGGGGCCTGAGGGGTGTGGGTACGCCTCAGCGGATCGGCGCACCCGAGATCGTGCGGGCGATGACGAGCCGCTGGATCTCCGAGGTGCCCTCGAAGATCGTGTAGATCCTGGCGTCGCGGGCCCAGCGCTCGACGGGGTACTCCCGCGTGTAGCCGTTGCCACCGAGGATCTGCATGGCCTGCCCCGTCACCTTCACCGCGGTCTCGGCCGCCATCAGCTTCGACATCGAACCCTCGGCCGCCTCGAACGCCTTGCCCTGGCTGGCCATCCACGCCGCCCGGTGCACGAGCAGGCGACTGGCGTCGATGGAGACCGCCATGTCGGCGAGCATGAACGCGACGCCCTGGTTCTCGATGATCGCCTTGCCGAACTGCTCGCGGGTCTTGGCGTAGTCGAGGGCGACCTCGTAGGCGGCCCGGGCGATGCCGACCGCCATGGCGCCCACGGCCGGACGCGTGCGCTCGAACGTCGCCATGCTGGCGTTGCCCCGTGCGCCTGACCCCTCGCGGACCCGTGCGAGTCGGGCGTCGAGCTTCTCCTTGCCGCCCAGCAGGCAGCGGCCGGGCACACGCACCTGGTCGAGGACGACCTCGGCCGTGTGGCTCGCGCGGATGCCGTGCTTGTGGAACTTCTGTCCCTGGGAGAGGCCCTTGGTGCCCGGGGGGACGACGAAGCTGGCCTGGCCGCGGGTCCTGAGGTCGGGGTCCACCACGGCGGTGACGACGTGGACGTCGGCGATGCCGCCGTTGGTCGCCCAGGTCTTGGTCCCGTTGATGACCCACTCGTCGGTGGCCTCGTCGTACCGCGCACGGGTGCGCATGGCGCCGACGTCACTGCCGGCGTCGGGCTCGGAGGAGCAGAAGGCGCCCAGCTTGAGGTCGCCGGGGGCGCCGAACATCTCGGGGACCCACTCGAGGACCTGCTCCTGGGTGCCGTTGCTGCTCACGCCGGCCGCCGCCAGCGCCGTACCGACGATCGCCAGGCCGATGCCGGCGTCGCCCCAGCACAGCTCCTCCATGGAGATCGGGATGCCGAGGCCGGTCGGGTCGAAGCCCTGGGTGGCGAAGAAGTCCATCGAGTAGATGCCGGCCTTGGCGGCCTCCTCGACGACCGGCCAGGGGAACTCCTCCTTCTCGTCCCACTCGGCGGCGGCGGGACGGATGACGTCCGCTGCGAAGCCGTGCAGCCAGGACCTCAGCTCGGCGTGGTCGGGGGACAGGTCGAACGACGGTGTGGACACAGCGACCACCGTACCGGCCAGTAGCCCCGACCGACCCGGGGTGCCGAGGGGATGGAACGGTCCGCCGCTCAGAGCGCGGTGGCCGCACCGTGGACGAACGCGTGCACACGACCTGTCCCCGCCACCGAGCACGATCCTCACCAGGCTCGGGGTGAGCCACTGCTTCTCGACCACTGCTCCGTGCACGACAGGTCCTCCCGTTCCGACAACCTGGTGAGGCCAGCCTCAGTTGCCAAGGCGGCCTCAGCCGTGTGCGGCACCGTCCTCGTCCGGGTGGCAGTGGCCACCGTCCGCGCTGCGCGTGGGCGCCACGTCGATGGACGGGTTCTGGTCGAAGAAGCCGAAGGGCTTGAGCCAGAAGGCGATCGTGTCCGCCGGCATGATCGGCCAGTCCTCGACGCGGGTGACGTGATGGATGCCGAAGACGTACCAGAGCACCACGTCGGTGTTCTCCAGCGGCTCGTCGTCGGCGATCCAGCGGCTGATGCCCTCGTCGTGCGTCGACTGCGTCGGGTAGGCGCCGGCCGGCCAGCGCTCGTCGTCGTGGTGGCGGGTCACCCACAGGGTGTGGCCGATGACCGGCGCACGGAGCAGCTGCGGGGCGTTCGGGTCCATCATCGAGGGGATCGACGCCGTGGGGACCAGCTTGTACGACGGGTGCGTGCCCACCGCGTTGGTGCGGTTCGGGTTGACCACCTTCCACGACCGCTGGGTCTCCCAGCTGAAGTCGCGCGCGGAGCTCGCCTCCGACGCGACCGGTGTGGCCTCGGTGACCACGGCCAGTCCGTGGGGGTTGTCCGCCGACACCGGCAGGGCGCGCGAGTCGACCTCCATCACGGTGTTCTGGTCGCCGTCGATGTCGAGGTCGAGCTTGGCGACGATGAAGTGCTGGTGGAAGGGCGCGTAGGTCCTGTTGTCGACCACCGTCCCGGTCGCGGGGGGCGCGTCGTGCTCGGCGTACGGCGTGGTGACCATCAGGCCGGTAGCGCGCACCTCGCACTCGATGTTGCCGTCCTGGTAGAAGCGCCAGTAGACGAGGTACTCGTAGTTGGCCACCGTCGCGTGGCAGGACACGACCATGCGGCGCATCCGTCGCACCTCCGCGCCGAGCGAGTGGTCGACGTGCTTCCAGAGCACGGCGTTGTCCTCCTCGTGGAGGCAGATCGCGTTCTTGATCGTGTAGGGCTCGCCCTTGGTGTCGTGCAGCACCGCGTCGAGGTAGCGGATCTCGCCGAGGCAGTCGCAGCCCAGCTCGAGCGAGGTGGTCATGAAGCCGAGACCCCACTCGCCGATGTCGAACGCCGTACGCCGGTAGTGGTCGAAGGAGGGGTCGCGGTAGGGGACCACCATCTCGGTGAACGACATCCGGTAGGCGACCTCGCGCTCGACGCCGTGGTCGTCGTAGGACACCTGGTAGATGACCGGGCCCTCGCGGTAGTTGAACCCGAGGCGCATCCTCCAGTTCTGCCAGGTGAGCTCGGTGCCCTCGATCGTGAAGGAGACACCTTCAGGCTGGGTGATGTGCAGGGGCGCGAGGTCCTCGCGTTGCTCGCCGGTCCAGGCCCCCGGGACGTACTCCCCGTCGACCTCCGGCTGACCGTGGTCGTGGTCGTTCTCCAGCTCGAGCAGCTCCAGGGTGTTGACGTCCACGACGACCTTCAGCCCGGAGACGGGGTGGGCGTAGAGGTTGCCGCCCGGCGTCGCGCGGTACCAGATGTCGCACCAGCCCAGGCGTCGGTCGCGCCACTGCTCCGGCATCAGGGCCTTGCCGTAGGTCCACACCTCGATGGTGACCAGGGACATGTCGGTGATGCCACGGGAGGCGAGGGCGGCGACGACCTCGGGATGGGCGCGCATCGCCTCGTCGACCTCGTGGTACTCGTCGGTGGTGAAGTTGGGCGTCGCGCCGGGGACGTGCGTCCACGAGGCCACGGCCTGGCCGCTGAGGTCGACCACGCCCTCCCAGGTCTGGTTGTCCTCACGGTTCCACAGCACGGCGAGGGCCCGACGCGGGACGGGGTCGCCCGGTCGCCAGGCCTTGACCGCCCTCTTGGGCGGCTCGACCAGCTCGATGGAGGCGAACCGCCAGGCCGGGGACAGGTCGTGCTCGCGGCGCAGCACGCCGACCACCTGACGGAACTCCGCCTCGTCCAGCGGTTCGAGCGGGTGCTGCGCCATCGGGTCTCCTCAGTCGCTCTCGCGGTCTGCCAGCAAGGGGGTGCTGGGGTCCCAGGTGGTGCCGTCCGACTCGTCACGCCGCTTCCGGGCGATCGCGGACAGGGCCTCGAGCACGACCCGGTTGGCGAGCGCGGCGGTGATGTCGGCGTGATCGTAGGGCGGGCTCACCTCCACCACGTCGACGCCCACCACCGGCAGCTCGAGGCAGATCCGGCGGACGGCGTCCAGGAGCTCGCGGGCCGAGAGCCCACCCGGCTCCGGCGTGCCGGTGCCCGGCGCGTGGCCCGGATCGCAGACGTCGATGTCGACGGACAGGAAGACGCCGTCGCAGTCGTCCATGGCGATCACGAACGCCTCGGTCAGGCACTCGGCGAGGCCCCGGTGCACGATCTCGGTCATCTCGTAGGACCGCATCCTCCTGCCGGCCATCCACTCGAGCGTGTCCGGCGGCGGCCAGTAGCCCCGCAGGCCGATCTGCAGGAACCGGTCGCCGCGCAGGGCACCGGACTCGATCAGCCGGCGCATCGGCTGCCCGTGGCCCCAGAGCGACCCGAACTCCTGGTCGCCGGTGTCGGCGTGGGCGTCGAAGTGCAGCATGGAGATGCGCCCGTGGCCGAGCACGTTGGCCACGCCCTTGGCGTCGGGGAACGTCACCGAGTGGTCACCGCCGAGGATCACCGGGATGGCCCCGGAGCGGGTCACCTTCTCCACGGCCGCCTCGAGCGCCGGCAGCGCCGTGTCGATCTGGCCGGAGTACATCTCCACGTCGCCGGCGTCGACCACCTTGAGGTCGACGAGGCCGTCGGTGCGCAGCGCCAGGCTGGGTCGCGACCCGTCGTGACCGAGGTAGTCCGTCATCCGGATGGCCATCGGTCCGAACCGGGCTCCGGAGCGGGCCGAGGTGCCGCCGTCGAAGGGCGCTCCGAGGATCACCACCTCCGCGTCGGCGTACGACGCGGGGTCGTCGAGGTCGCACATCGGGACACCGAGGAACGTGAAGTCAGGGCCGAACTGCTGGCCGTAACGGCTCATGCCGGGAGTCTCGCACGGACCGATAGCCTCGGTCCGTGAACTCCGTCGTTGAAGGCGCGCGCGCCCTGGGACCCGAGCTGGTCGAGCTCCGACGCGCACTGCACCGGGTGCCCGAGCTCGACCGCCGGCTGCCGCTGACGCAGGCGCTGGTGCTGGAGGCGCTCGTGGGCCTCGACCTGGAGGTGACCACCGGTGAGCACCTGTCGTCGGTGACGGCCGTGCTGCGCGGTGGTGACCACGACGGGTCGGGTCCGGTGGTCCTGCTCCGCGGGGACATGGACGCGCTGCCGGTGCTGGAGGCGACCGGGCTGGACTTCGCCTCGGAGCACGAGGGCCGGATGCACGCCTGTGGCCACGACCTGCACGTCGCCTCCCTGGTCGGGGCGGCGCGGCTGCTGCACGAGCGCCGCGCCGAGCTTCGCGGGGACGTCGTCTTGATGTGGCAGCCGGCCGAGGAGACCACCGCCGGTGCCCTGGCCATGATCGACGAGGGGTTGCTGGAGGCGGCGGGGCGACCGGTGGACGCGGCGTACTGCCTGCACGTGATGTCCTCGGGGCGCCCGCTGGGCGTGTGGTTCTCCCGTCCCGGCCCGCTGATGGCCGCCTCCGACGAGTTCGTCGTCCGCGTCGTGGGGCTCGGCGGCCACGGCTCGGCCCCGCACCTGGCGCTGGACCCGATCCCCGTGGCGTGCGAGATGGTCACCGCGCTCCAGACGGTGGTGACGCGCCAGGTCGACATCGACGACCCGGTGGTGCTCACCGTGGGCAAGTTCGCCGCCGGCACCAAGGAGAACATCATCCCGGACGAGGCCGTGTTCGAGGCGACGATCCGGTCGTTCAGCGCGGCCAACCGGGTGCTGATGAAGGACGCGGTGCTCCGCCTGCTCGACGGGATCGCCTCCGCGCACGGGCTCCGTGCGGAGGTCACCTGGACGCCGGGCTACCCGCCGACGGTCAACGACGTCGACGAGTACGCCTTCGCCCGGGACACGCTCGTCGACCTGTTCGGCGGCTCCCGGTTCGAGGAGGAGGCGAACGCCAAGCCCGGGACCGAGGACTTCTCCTACGTGCTCGAGCGGGTGCCCGGTGCCTACGTCTCGATCAGTGCGTGTGCCGCCGAGGACCCGCTCACGGCGGCGGACAACCACTCCGCGCGGGCCGTGTTCGACGACTCCGTGCTGCCCGACTGCGCCGCGTTCCTGGCCGAGGTCGCCGTACGCCGGCTCGCGCGTCCTCCCGCCTGAGCGACCGCGACCGGACCTAGGCCGGGCTCTCCGCGGGGGCGTCGTCCTCGTCGTCCTCGACCGGCGGGGGAGTGACCATCAGGGACAGCGCGTCGTGGGCGCCGAGGGTGGCGCTGAAGCTGTTCAGGTCGTCGACCTCGCCGATCTCCTCCCCGCTGGCCATGTCGAGCACGGTCGACCCGGGGAGCAGGTGCTTGGACCTGATCGTGCCGGTGACCTCCTCGGCCGTGAAGT
Source organism: uncultured Actinomycetota bacterium (assembly GCA_963731075.1). Taxonomy (GTDB): domain Bacteria; phylum Actinomycetota; class Actinomycetes; order Propionibacteriales; family Nocardioidaceae; genus Marmoricola. Next base: position 365,564 of record CAVSUC010000004.1, on the reverse strand, counting down.
TCAGGGCGGCCACGTGGTGCTGGGTGCCGTCCTCCACCTCGTGGACCATGACCAGCATCCCCTTGTTGGAGACCGGGGGGACGTCGACCTGGGTGGCGGTGGCGACGCCCGAGGTCTCCCGGATCTCGAGAATGCGCCGCAGCCCGGAGACGAACGAGTCGGGGTCCTCGAGCTGGTCGGGCAGGGTGCCGTAGAGGCTGCGTCCCTGGGGCATGCCGTGGAAGTCGGCGTTCTCGCCGTGCCCCATCAGGTCATACGCCGCCCGGTGGATCCAGCGCGTGTCGCCGGTCGACAGGAGGTGGCGGATGCCGTCCCGCTCGAGGGGGAGCATGCCGCACAGGTCCCACCCGGAGAACGCCACGACACCCGGCTGCCAGGCGTTGAACTTCGTCAGCAGCAGGTGGGCCCTCTTGATGTCCTCCGTCACCGCGTCGTCGATGTCGGCAAGGTCGCTGATCCCGAGCGAGGCGGCGATGATGCTGGCCGTCGTCGAGGCGATGCCGTTGGTGGTGAAGATCGCGTTGTAGGGGGCGGCCGGCGCGGTGAGCGTCTCGATCATCTCGGCCCGGATCGTCTCGGCCAGGGTCCCGCCGTCGACGGTCCCGCCGCGGAAGGCGTACTCGTCGTCCTTGTGCCGCGTCGCGAAGTGGACCAGCTCGTAGGTGAGCTCGTCGTGGTTCTGCAGCGCGTGCACCAGGCTGCGGGGCTGGACCCCGAACTCGAGCGAGGCGTTGAGGGTCAGCCGCAGGAACTCGGTGTCCGCGATCGCGAGGGCGTGCTGGTAGGCGGGCCGGTTGATGAAGTCGTAGGACAGGTCCGCACCGGCCTGCGACGTCTCGGCGATGTCGTCGATGGTCAGGTTCAGCTCCTGGAAGGTGAACCCTCCGACCTTGCGCACCATGCTGGCGATCAGGTGGTTCGCCGCCTCGGACAGCGGGTGCCCCTCGGACCAGGCCGGCAGTCCCTCGGCGCTCTTCTCGACGCCCAGGAAGCCGTTGGCGTCGAGGCGCAGGGCCCCGGAGCCGAGGTCGCCCAGCGAGTGCAGGGCGTCGCCGATGACGAGGCGCATGCCCGCGAAGGTCGGGTCCAGCCAGTTGATCGAGGGCTGCCCCTCCTTGAAGTAGTGCAGGTAGACCCAGCGCCGCTCCACGCCGTCGGGGCCGAGGACGGGAGCGGTCGCACTCCAGTTGGTGTCCTTGACGCCCGGGTCGTGGAAGATGACCCGCTGGAGCTCGCCGATGATGTAGCCGGACTTCGCCAGCAGGCTCTCGGTCTCCGCGTTCAGGTTGACGGAGTCCCGCCCCGGAGGTACGTCGGGCAGCAGCGCCCAGTCCTCCGGCTCGATGCCGACCATGTGGTAGATGCCGGGGTAGTCGGCGTAGTTCATCTCGGCCAGGCGGAAGTCGGCGCCCTTGCCGGTGTGGCCTGGCACGATGTCGTCGATGATCGTTCCGCCGTGCGCCGCAGCGGTCTCGCACATCGTGCGGAAGTCCTCCTCGGTGCCGAACGCGCTGTCGATCTCGGTGCTGATCCGGTCGAAGTGGCCGTCCACGCTGGGGGTCGGCTGCCATCCAGAGAGGCCACCGGCGCGCTTGACCGGGCCGGTGTGCAGCGCGTTGATCCCGATGCGCTCGAAGCTCTCCCACAGGTCCGGGTCGGCGAGGGTGCCGAGGAAGGAGTAGGTGGGCTTGGTCATCAAGGAGAGCGGGTAGGCGGTGAACCAGACGCCGGCGGTGCGGATCGCGGACTCCGGGTTGGGGTTGGCGTAGGGGTTCTGCCACATGCCGCCGGTGCCGGAGAACTGGTTGGCCAGGGTGTTGGCGTCGTGCAGCATCGAGGAGCGCTGGAGCCAGGCCACGTAGAACGGGTTGGTGCCGACCGGCTCCCCCGAGCGGTCCTCGCCGTGCTGGGGACTGCCCTGCGGGCGCAGCCGGGCGCGGGGACGAAGGGCCCGAGGCCGAGCGGGGTAGAACTGCTCGGAGTAGGTGATCTCGCTGGGCTCGTGCTCGGTCGGCGGGTCAGGCTGCTGGTCAGGCTGCTGGTCGGGCTGTCCGGCGTCCTCGGTCATGTTCTCCTCGTCGATCGTGCGGTCACTCATCTCGTCCTCGTCCGTCACGCGTCCACTGTTGCACGCCCGGGTGGGCCTGCTCGACCCTGGCTTCTCATACCCCGGCTCGCTGTCGCCACACCCGGAGCGGGCGTCGGCCTAGGCTGGCGACCATGAGCAACCCAGTGGTGTTGGTGGTGGGCGCCGGACCGGGCGTCAGCGGTTCCGTGGCGCGGCGGTTCGGCCGGGACGGGTACGACGTGGCGCTCGTGGGACTCGACCAGGCGGTCCTCGAGGAGCTCGCCGACTCGTTGCGGGAGGACGGTGTCGAGGCCCGGTGGAGCGTCGCCGATATCACCGACGCAACCGCGTTCGCGGAGGTGGTCACCGGGATCGGCGAGGCGGCCGGGCGGATCGACGTGCTCCACTTCAACCCGAGCGCGTTCCGTCAGAAGAGCCCGCTGGAGCTGACCCCGGCAGAGCTGGCCGAGGACGTCGTCCTCGGGGTCGGGTCACTGCTGACCGCGGTCCAGGCCGCGCGGCCCTTCATGTCCGCCGGTGGCCGTGTCACGGCCACCGGGTCCATGGCCGCCGACAAGCCCTGGAACGAGGCGGCCAGCCTGGGCGTGCAGAAGGCCGGCCTGCGCAACCTCGTGCACAGCCTCGACACCAGCCTGAAGCCCGACGGCATCCGGGCCGTCTCCGTGACCGTCCGGGGCACCCTCGCCAAGGAGGGGGACTTCACCCCGGACCGCGTCGCAGCCGCGATCGTCGCCGCCGCGGCCCAGGACGAGGACGAGTGGAGGACCGAGGTCCCCTACTCGGGCTGAGCGGAGACCTCGGGGCGACCCCGTGCGGGGAGCTCAGGACTTCAGGTCGCGCAGCACCCGCTGGCTGGCGAGCTTTCCGGGCGACCCGATCACGCAGCCGCCGGGGTGGGTCCCGGAACCGCACTGGTAGTAGCCCTCGATGGGCGTCCGGTACTGGCTCCAGCCCGGTGCGGGCCGGAAGAAGTACATCTGCGGGGCCAGGAACTCGCCCGCGAAGATGTTGCCCTCGGTGAGCCCGGTGGTCCGCTCGATGTCGACGGGGGTGACGACCTCACGGTGCAGCACCAGCTCGCCGAAGCCGGGGAAGTGCGACTCGAGGACGGCCTGCGCCTTGTCCCCGAAGCTCTCCCGCTCGGTCTCCCAGTCGCTGCCCTTGAGGTCGTAGGGCGCGTACTGCACGAAGCACGACATGACGTGCTTGCCGGGCGGTGCCATGTCGGGGTCGACGACCGACTGGATGGCGGCGTCGATGAACGGCCGCTCGCTGTACCAGCCGTACTTCGCGGCGTCGAACGCTCGCTCGACGTACTCGATCGTCGGCCCGATGTTGAGGAACCCGCCGTAGTGGTCGACGGTGTCGGGGAGCGCGGGGAAGACGGGCAGCCCGTCCAGAGCGAAGTTGACCTTGGCCGAGACGCCGCGGAACCGCATCCGCTCCACGTTGTCCACCAGGTCGGAGGGCAGCTCGCGGGGGTCGACCAGGTCCAGGAACGTGTGTCGCGGGTCGAGCGCCGACACCACGACCGGGGCGCGGAGCTCGGTGCCGTCCTCGAGCACCACCCCGAGCGTGCGCCCGTCCTGGGTGAGCACCGAGCTGACCTTGGCGCCCAGGCGGATCTCCGCGCCGTACGCCTCCGCCGCGCGGGCCAGCACCTGGGTGAAGCCGCCGTTGCCGCCCTTGTGGAAGGCCCACGAGCCGAGGTTGCCGTCGTGCTCGCCCATCTTGTGGAACAGCAGCACCAGCCCGGAGCCGGGCGACATCGGACCGACCTTGGTGCCGATGATGCTGGAGGAGGCGTGGTAGCCCTTGACGGCCTCGTGCTCGAAGTAGTCCTCGAGCCAGTCCGAGGCGCTGCCGGTGATGAGGCGTACGACGTCGTGCATCACCTTCTGCTCGACACCACCGAGGTGGTCGAGCAGCCACTTCACGTCGGCCTGGTCCTCGGGGTCCTTGCCGAACACGTTGGGCGGCGCGTGGTCGAACAGCGGCTGCACGACCTGGACCACGCGGTCGAGGTCGTGGTGGTAGCGGTCGTAGGCGTCGGCGTCGTGCTTGGAGTGCCGCCGGATCTCCTGGATGTTCTGCCCGTGGTCGTCGCCCAGCAGGATGTAGTCGCCGTCGCCGGTCGGGTGGAACGACGAGGGCATCATCAGCGGCATGAAGCCGTGCTTGACCAGGTCGAGCTCGTGGATGATCTCGGGGCGCAGCAGGCTGAGCGCGTAGGAGAAGGTCGTGAACGAGAACCCGGGGACGAGCTCCTCGGTGATCGCCGCCCCACCCACGAGGTGGCGCTGCTCCAGCACCAGGGTGCGCAGCCCGGCCTTGGACAGGTAGCCGGCGTTGACCAGCCCGTTGTGGCCGCCGCCGATCACGATCGCGTCGTAGGGCTCAGTCGTCATGCCGTCTTCCTCGTCGGGTTGAACAGGGGCAGCTTGGCCGTGGTGGCGGCCACCCTCGTGTTGTGGTGGGAGATCGCGAGCTCCAGGTGCACGGGTGAACCGGCAGCAGCGAGATCGGGGCGGACCCGGGCCAGGCCGATGTGGCGCTGGAGGGCGGGGGAGTAGACGAAGCTGGTGGTGTAGCCGATCTGGGCTCCGCCGGCCGCGGCGTCGTACAGCATCGACTCGTAGGACAGCGGGTGCTCGTCCTTGGGCGGCAGCAGGCCGGCGGCGCGGTGGATCCGGTCCCAGTCCTGCCAGTCCACGACGATCCCCACCGACGCCCAGCGGGAGGTCCCCTCGGTGAGCTCGCGCACGATGGCGTCCCGGCCGACGAAGTGACGCCCGCCGTCCCTGACACCGCGCAGCATCCAGCCCATCCCGAGCTCCTTGGGCGTGACCCGCTCGTCGTCGGTGAACGCGAGCCGGCTGTTGTGCCACTCGACGTCGACCAGCGCCAGGCCGGCCTCGATCCGCAGCGTCATCAGGGCCTCCTCGCCGAAGGGCCGGATGCCGTGTCCCTGACCGGCCGCGAGGACGGCGTCGAGGACGTCGACCGCGTCGCCCGACTCGACGGTGATCTCGAACCCGAGGTCGCCGGTGTAGCCGGTGCGCGAGAGCGTCACCTCGGCGCCCGCGACCTTGGCCTGCACGTGGTCGAAGTAGGCCAGTGACTCCGCCTCGGGCATCAACGAGGACAGCACCGTTCGTGAGCGCGGACCCTGCACGGCGAGCATCCCGTAGTCGTCCGAGACGTCCTCGATGGTGACCTGCAGCCGGCCGACCAGGTCGGCGAACCAGCCGAGCGTGGGGCGCGCGGCGGTGAACAGGAAGTCGTCGGCCGCGTGCCGGAAGACGACGCCGTCCTCCATCACGAAGCCGCGGTCGTCGCACCACAGGGTGTACTGCGCCTGGCCGGGCCGGCAGGTGCGGATGTCGCGGGCCAGCACGCCGGCCAGGAACCGCTCGGCGTCGGGCCCGTGGATGCGGTACTTGAACAGGGGAGAGGTGTCGAAGACGCCCACGGCGTTGCGTACGGCGAAGTACTCGTGCTTCGGCGCGTGGGTGTAGCGCAGCGGCGAGAGATGGCCCTGCCAGTGCGTGTAGAGGCCCTGCGTGTTGAGCTCGCTGAGCCGGGGATGGAACGGCGTCGTCCTGATCACGGGGCCACCCTAGTCGCTACTGACTCGCGGGTCAGTAGGCCGTCGATCGCAGTGCGTGGATCCCGGCCTAGCGGGCCTGGCAAGGGGTGCTCGCGTCAGGTGGTGACGAGCGGTTCGCCACCGTGGCCGAACTTCCACACGCAGTACTTCGACTGTCCGGCACCCGGGTCGTCGGTCATCGTGCAGACGACCTCGACCGACGCGCCGCCCTTCGCGAAGGCCGCGGGGTTCATCCGCCGGACCGGGCCGGACTGGCCGTGGTCGTAGGCGCCCCCCTCGTGGACGAGGAGGTAGTAGGTGTCCGGCAGTGTCGTGTAGGTGTCCCGCCACAGCTTGGCGAGGGTCGGCACGACGGGTCCCACGAGGTGTCGGGCACCGTCCCGGTCGGAGGGAGCCGCCTCGGCGTACATGATCACGGTCGCGGAGACCATGCCTCATGGTGGCAGCCGGGGAGCCGGAGCGCCACCCTCCGGGTGGCCACAACATCCGGGACGCCAGCGATGGCGCTCTCCGTCCCAGTGTCGTTATCCGAGGAGGCAGAACTCGTTGCCGTCCGGGTCCATCATGCGCGCGACGCCGACGTCGGACTCCCTGGCGGCGTGCCGGGTGGCACCGAGCGCCACCAGACGGTCGAACTCGGCCCGAGCCTCACCGGGGGACGCGGCGAGGTCGAAGTGCAAACGGTTCCTGCCGACCTTGGCGCTGTACGGCGGTCCGCCCCAGGTGATCTTCGGGCCACCGTGTGGTGACCGGATCGCGGTCTCCGGGTCCTCGTCCCACACGAGCGGCCAGCCGAGCGCCTCGCTCCAGAAGTAGCCGACCGCCTGCGACCCGTCGCACGCGACGGCGCCGAGGAACCCGCAGTCGGCCAGGAAGCCGTTGCCCGCCTCGATGACGCAGAACTCGTTGCCCTCGGAGTCGGCGAGCACGACGTGACCCTCCTCCGGGAGCTGTCCGATGTCGATGTGGCGGCCACCGAGCTCCAGCGCCCTCGCCACGGTCTGCTGCTGGTGCTCGGGTGTCTCGCTGGTCAGGTCGAAGTGCAGCTGGTTCTTCGTGGTCTTCGGCTCCTCGGTCGCGAGGAACCTCAGCCGGAACCCGGTGTCGTCGGGCGGGTCGACCGTGGCGCCCGTGGCCCAGGTTCCACCCCAGGAGCTCCGCCCAGAAGTGAGCAAGCCCGTCGGGGTCGCGGGCGTCGAAGCAGACGGCGTCGAGGGTCGCAGTCATGAGGGGCCTTCCATGAGGGTGCCCCCAGACGCTAGGCGCGCCCGGTCGGATGGGCAACGAGGGCGTCGGTGGCGGGCTGCGGGGTACGAGGGGGCATGACCGACATGGACTCCGGATTCCTCTCCTTCGTGGGCGCCCACACGCCCGACTCCGACGAGGGGACGGCGCGACTCCTCCTCGAGGTGGACGAGCGACACCTGAACCCCGCCGGAGCCGTCCACGGCGGGCTGCTCGCGACCCTGGTCGACGCCACCATGGGGGCCGCCGTGAGGAGTGCGGTCGACGACGAAGCCCCGGCCACGAGCCAGCTCACGGTCACCTACCTGCGGCCGGGGAAGCCCGGTGAGCTGACGGTGACGGCGCGGGTGAGCAAGCGCGGCGAGAGCTTGACGGTGTGCGAGGCGGACGTGGAGCAGGGCGGGAAGACGCTGGTGCACGCGCTGGCGACGTTCGCCCTCGTCGGGGACTGAGCGGGGCGTGGTTGTTCCCGGCTTCTGAGGTACCTGGTCAGTCATCGGGCCAGGGTTCGGGTGGTTGTCGTCCGGTGGTGGTCATGCGTCGGGTGCCGGGTGGTGGGTGGAACTCGAAGGTGTTTGGGCTGGTCGTGTGGATGGTCCAGGGGGCGGCGTGGATGAGGCGGTGGTGGTGGCCGCAGAGCAGGATCATGTTCGAGAGGTTGGTGGGGCCGCCGTCGGCCCAGTGGGTGATGTGGTGGGCGTGGGTCATCACGGGCGGGCGGGTGCAGTTGGGGAACCGGCAGTGCTGGTCGCGGGTGACGAGGGCTCTCCAGATGGCGGGGGTGACGAGGCGTTGCTGGCGTCCGACGTCGAGGACCATCGATCCCTGGCCGAGGACGACGGGGATGAGCTCGGCGTCGCACGCCAGCCGCCGGATGGTTCCTGCTGAGAGGTCCTCGCCGGTCTCGCTGGTGCCGTGACCGGTCGCCGATCGGGTGAGGTCGTCGAGGGTCATCGTGAGGGTGACTCTCGGGGTGGTGCCGTGGCTGTCGGGGAGCAGCGAGACCTTGGCTGCTGTGTCGCAGAGGTCGATGAGGGCGTCGAAGGTGCGGGCGCCGTGGTCGCGGGGGTCGCGTCCGTCGTGCCCGCAGCCGGGGAGGTCGCAGGTGTCGGGGTCACACGTCGGTCCAGTGGCGGGGGTGGGCCTGGAGAGGGCGAGCAGGGTGGTCTGGAGGGTGAGGCCGTCCTCGGCGGAGCCGTGGCCGCCGAAGCGGAACCCGCCGGCGCCGTCGAACCGCATCCAGACCTCACGGGTGAGGTGGGCGGCTCGTTCCGCACGCTCGAGGGCGCGTTCTTCTCGGCGGGCTTGGCCGTCGGGGTCGATGGTCTCGACCAGGTGCGCGGCGGCCTTGCGGAGGTCGGTGGCATCGAGCCGTTTGGCCTCATCGAGCAGCACTTGGACTCCGCGGCGGCGGAGGTCGGGGTCGCCGGGGAGGTGCTCGATCGTGCGGGTGATGACCTGGGCCTTGGGGGTGGAGAGCCACCCGTCGGCCAGGGCCTCACCGACGGGTGCGAACAGTGGGGTCTGGATAGCGGTGGCGAGTCTGACGATGGCGGGGCCGGTTGCTTTGTGGCCGCCGGTGACGGCGGTGAGGAAGTCCTGGGTGGAGGCCCAGCCGATGGGCTTGACCGCGTGGGTGGCCTCGATCTCTGCGACCACGTCGAGCTCGAGGGCGTCCAGGGTGGAGCGGAGGGTCTCGATCTCGGCGATGGTGTCCATCAGCTCCTCGCCGCGCCGGGCCGCCCACATCGTCTGGGCGAGGTCCCTGATGTCGGCGCGGATGCGTGTCAGGGCACCCGGGACACCGTCGGCACCGGGGGTGCCGGGTGGGGTGTTCGGGTGGGTGGTCATGAGGCAATTCAAGCACCGACCACTGACAGTCCTGGGCCCTCGGATGCCCTTGTCCACAAGGGGAATCTCGGAATCTTCGGGTGCTTTTGGCTCGTTCGTTTGGCACGAGTGTGTGGTTCGGCGCAGAGGGGTTTCGACAGGCTCAACCGGCGGTGGTTGGGGACGCCGGCCGGCTCGCCCTCCGCTCGGCGTACGGGGTTTCGACAGGCTCAACCGGCGGTGGTGCGGGGCGCCACGCGACTTGCCACTTGTTGGCTCAGCCCGCAGTCGATCTCCGCTCGGCGTGCAGGGGGTTCGGCAGGCGCGGCCGGCGGGGCTTGACCCGGGAGCCACGGAATTTGGCGGGGGCGAGGTGGGGCGTGCGAGGATGTGCTTACTGATCGGCGAGTCAGTAAGGACGAGTGGAGGTTCCATGCGACAGCGCGCTGTGCCGGCGGCCCCGGGCACCTCGTGCCGGATGGACCGTGCCTACCGTGCCCACTGGCTGGTGTGACGCGATGCCAGGTTCAGCTCAGCGACTCGCGGTCGATGCCGAGCTCGCCCGCCACCGCTTCGGCGACCCACTGCCGCAGCTGGGCGCGGGTGACCGTGCGGTGGACGAGGGCCGCGACCGAGAGCCCGTCGAGCAGCGCCGACACACGGGCCACCGAGGCCACGGGGTCCGCACAGACGAAGGAGCCGTCCGCGACGCCGCTCTCGACGACCTCCAGGAGCGCCGCCGTCCAGCGCTGGTCGAGCCGGCGCAGCACCCGGCGGATCACCGGCTCGCGCTGGGCCAGCGCCCAGGCGTCGATCCACACGCGCCAGCCGGTCGCCGCCCCCGTGGGCCCGTAGAGCCGGAGCACGCGGCGCAACCGGTCCAGCGGGTCGACGCCGGCGGCGACGGCGCGGTCCAGCTTGGCGAGGTCACGGTCCACGGCGTGCGCGAAGGCATCCGCCACGAGCGCGTCCTTGCTGCCGAAGTGGTAGAACACCAGCGCCGGGCTGACCCCGAGGGCCCGGGCGACGTCGGCGACCCGGATGGCCTCGAGACCGATGCGGTCGAGGAGCTCGGTGGTCGCCGTGAGGATCTCGTCGCGTCGGACCTCCACCGCACGGCGGTCACGACGCGTCACCACCGGCGATCACCCATGACGCGCAGCATAGGACGACAGGAGCCGCCCCGATGACCGATACGCAGATGGACCCGCTCGAGACCGTACGCCGGGCCACGCCCCTCGACGGCGAGCCCGAGCGGATGCTGCCGGCCGCGGCGTACACCTCGCCCGAGGTCCTGGCCTGGGAGCAGCGTCACCTGTTCGCCGGCAGCTGGACGTGCCTGGGCCGCTACGTCGACCTCTTCCCGGACACGACGGCCAAGCCGCTGACGCAGCGGGCCGTCGTCGTCGGCGACGTGTCGGCGCTGCTGGTGCGGGACGGGTCGTCGGTGCGGATGTTCGCCAACACCTGCCGGCACCGCGGCCACGAGCTGCTCGCGGTCGGTGACACCTCACAACGGCGGAGCATCATCTGCCCCTACCACGCCTGGAGCTATGACCTCGGTGGTGCGCTCATCGCCGCCAAGGGCTTCCGCGACGACGAGACCTTCGACGAGGCCGACCACGCCCTGGTCGAGCTCCCGGTGCACGTGTGGTCGGGCTGGGTCTTCGGCCACGCCCTGCACCCGCTCGGCAGTGACCAGGTCCCGTCGTTCACCGACCACCTCGGTGACGTGGCCGCCATCATCTCGGCCTACGCCTGCGAGACGCTGGTGCTGGCCGACCGGCACAGCTATGAGGTGGCGGCCAACTGGAAGGTCGTCGCCGAGAACTACCACGAGTGCTACCACTGCCCGCTGATCCACCCCGAGCTCTGCCAGGTCAGCCCGCCCGACTCCGGCGACAACTACGACCTGCCGGGCGCCTGGGTCGGTGGGTCGATGCGCCTGCGCGACGGGATGCAGACCATGTCGTTGACGGGGGAGCTGGCTGCGACGTCGCTGCCCGGGGTGGATCCTCAGCAGGTGGAGTACGTCCACGTCCTGCCGAACCTGCTCGTGTCCGCCCACCCTGACTACGTGATGGCGCACCGGCTGCTGCCGCTGGCGCCGGGACGCACCTGGATCGAGTGCTCGTGGCTGGTCGCGCCCGACGCGGACGGCTCCGCACCGAGCGCCACCGGAGCCGTCGACTTCTGGGACATCACCAACAAGCAGGACTGGGCCGCCTGCGAGTCCGTCCAGCGCGGCCTGGCCAGTCCCCACTTCCGGCCGGGGCCGTTCGCGCCCAACGAGGATGCCGTCGCCGACCTGGTGTCCACGATCGGGCGTGCCTACCAGGTGGGGCGCTTGGAGCCCTGAGGAGAAACTTCACGCCAGCGTGTCGAGAATGCAGGATGGGCTCCGTCCCAGGGCTGAGGGTGGCACCGAGCCGCCCCGGACACGAGGAGTCAGAGATGCCGAAGTACCTGATCTTGAAGCACTACCAGGGTGGCCCCGAGGCCCCGGGCTTCGCGCCGATGGACGAGTGGACCCCCGAAGAGATCACCGCGCACATGGACTTCCAGCACGAGGTCACGCGCATCCTGAAGGAGAACGGTGAGTACGTCGACGCGCAGGCGCTCAGCCCCGAGGGCGCCTGGGTGCAGTACGGCGGCCCCGACGCTGCCCCGGTCGTGACCGACGGCCCGTTCCCGGAGACCAAGGAGCTCATCGCCGGCTGGTACATGATCGACGTCGAGTCCGAGGCCCGCGCCCACGAGGTGGCGGCGCTCGTCTCGTCCGCCCCGGGCAAGGACAGCAAGCCCATCCACGAGTGGCTCGAGGTCCGTCCGGTGATGTGGAGCGCCGGGGCCGAATGACCGAGACGCTGCTGCGGGAGCTCACCCCGCAGGTGCTCGGTGTCCTCGTCCGTCGTGGCCGTGACTTCGCGGCGGCCGAGGACGCCGTGCAGGAGGCCCTGCTCGAGGCACACCGGCACTGGCCCGACGACCCGCCCGAGGACCCGAAGGCCTGGCTGGTCACCGTCGCCCAGCGCAAGCTCGTCGACGCCCAGCGTTCCGAGATCGCCCGCCGGCGCCGGGAGGAGCTCACGTCGCTCGCACCGGGCGCGGGGCCGACCGAGAACGCGGACGACACCCTGCTCCTGATGTTCCTGTGCTGCCACCCCACGCTGAGCCCGTCGTCGGCGGTCGCGCTCACCCTGCGCGCGGTGGGCGGCCTGACGACCCGGGAGATCGCCGAGGCGTTCCTGGTGCCCGAGGCGACCATGGCGCAGCGGATCTCCCGGGCGAAACGGACGGTGGCGGGCGAGCGGTTCGGCACCCCGGCCGACCTCGCGGTGGTGCTGCGGGTGCTCTACCTGATCTTCAACGAGGGGTACGGCGGGGGCCGGGTCGACCTCGCCGCGGAGGCGATCCGGCTGACCCGGATCCTGCGGCGCGAGTCGGACGAGCCGGAGATCGCCGGCCTGCTCGCGCTGATGCTGCTGCACCACGCGCGTCGTTCGGCCCGTCGCGACGAGCACGACGCGATCGTGCCCCTCGACGAGCAGGACCGCAGTCTCTGGGCCCACGACGAGATCGCCGAGGGGGTGCGGGTCGTCAACGCCGCGCTGGCCCGGGAGAAGCCGGGGGAGTACCAGCTCCAGGCCGCCATCGCCGCCCTCCACGACGACGCCGCCTCGGCGGAGGAGACGGACTGGCCGCAGATCCTCGAGTGGTACGACGAGCTGGTCGCCCTGACCGACAACCCGATGGCCGCCCTGAGCCGGGCGGTGGTCGTCGGTGAGGTCGACGGCCCGCTGGTCGGCCTGCGGGCGGTCGACGAGGTCGCGGACGCCCTGCGCGACCACTACCGGGTGGACGCGGTGCGGGCCCACCTGCACGAGCGCGCCGGCGACGTGGAGGCAGCGGTCGAGCTCTACCGCCGGGCCGCCCGGCGTACGACCAGCACCGCGGAGCGGGACCACCTCACCAAGCGAGCGGCACGACTCAGGAGCTAGGCGAGCGGACCGCCGTGCGCGAAGGCGTGCTCGGCGAACCGCTCTCCGATCAGGCGGTGCGTGACGGCGTCGGGGTGGATCTGGTCGGCGATGTCGCCGACGTCGGCCGCCGCGGGTCCCGGGGTCTCCTCGTGGATGGGGCACAGCACGGACGAGACCACCAGCAACGGGGTCGTCGGGTGGCCCTCGCGGATGGTGTCCAGGAAGCCGTGGACGGCCGGGGCGAAGGCGCGCAGCCGCACCCCCTGCGCGGTGCGTTCGAGCTCGATCGCCCCGCGCACGAGCGAGTCGTCGATCGGTGTGGCGACCCACTCGGGGGTGGGGGCACCTACAGGCGGCCGGACTGCACGACCCGACTGAGGAACTGCTGCGTCCGCTCCTCCTGCGGGTTCTCGAAGATGTCCGCCGCGGAACCGCGCTCGCAGATGGAGCCGTTGTCGAGGAAGCAGACCTGGCTGGCCACCTCCTTGGCGAACCCCATCTCGTGGGTGGCCAGGAGCATCGTCAGGCCGCCGTGGGCCAGCTCGCGGACGATCTGGAGGACGTCGCCGACCAGCTCGGGGTCGAGGGCCGCCGTGATCTCGTCGAGCAGCATCACCCGGGGCTGCATGGCGAGCGCCCGGACGATCGCCACGCGCTGCTGCTGGCCGCCGGAGAGGCTGTCGGGGTAGGAGTCCGCCTTCTCCGCCATGCCCACGGACTCGAGCAGGCCCATCGCCCGTTCGCGCGCGTCCTTCTGCGGGAGCCCGTCGATGCGGATGGGGGCCAGGGTGATGTTCTCCAGGACGGACATGTGCGGGAACAGGTTGTAGCTCTGGAACACGATCCCGACGTCACGTCGCAGCGCGTTGAGGTCGACGCCGGTGCCGGTGACGCAGTCGCCCTCGATCCGGATCTCTCCGGAGCTGATCTCCTCCAGGGCGTTGACACAGCGGAGCAGGGTCGACTTGCCGGAGCCGGAGGCCCCGATCAGGCAGACCACCTCGTGTCGCTCGACGTTGAGGGTGACGCCCTTGAGCACCTCGTTGTCGCCGTAGGACTTGTGGACGTCGTCGATCTCCAGGAATGCCATTACTGCCCCGTCCGTCGTGCGGCGTCGCGGTCGATGAGGGCATCGACGAACCTGGCCTGCGGGATGGTGATGATGATGAAGAACGCCGCTGCCAGGGTCACCGGCGAGAGGTTGAAGAGCTGGGCCTGCCACAGGGTGGAGGTCAGCACGACCTCGGCGATGGCCGCGGTCGAGAGGAGGGCGGTGTCCTTCTGCAGGCTGATGAAGTCGTTCAGCAGCGGCGGGATGACCCGACGAACGGCCTGGGGGACCAGCACCGTCCGGAGCGTCTGGGTGTAGCTCAGCCCCAGGGAACGGGCCGCGGCGCTCTGGCTCGGGTGGATGGAGGAGAGCCCCGCCCGGTAGACCTCGGCGACGTAGGCCGAGTAGGTCATCGACAGGGCGATGATGCCGAGCCAGACCGGCGACCAGTTCTCGGTGGCCGGGAACGCCAGCGGGGTGCCGAACACGATCAGCAGGATGGTCACGATCGCGGGGATCGCGCGGAAGATGTCGCAGTAGACGAGCGCGATCAACCGCAGCGGAGCACCGGCCCGCCCGGGCAGCATCCTCATGATCGCGAGGAGCAGCCCGAAGACGAGCACCAGCACCTGGGCGACCATGGCCACCCAGACGTTGGTCCAGAAGGACCGGATCATCTCCGGGAACGACTTGCGCCACGCGCTGGCGGTGAAGAACGTCTGCGCGATGCCGCCGTCGTTGGCGAAGGCGACGAGGAGCATCCCCGCGACGACGATGGCCGCCGCGGCGTACCCCATCGCGATCTGCGCCTCCTCGCGCCCGGCGGCCGCGGCCCGCCGGGCCAGGACCAGCTGGTCCTGGCCGAGCAGGGTCCCGCGCTGCCGTGAGGCCGCGAACGACTGGAAGCTGGGCCACAGCGGGTAGAGCGACGCGATGACGAGCACCGCCCCGATCAGGGTGGAGACGATGCCGCCGTGGTTGTAGTCACGAAGGCGCGTGGCCGCCAGGACCATGAGGGCGATTCCGACGAGCGCGAGCACCAGCCCGGCCACGGCGATGGCCGTGACCGGACGTGGCGGACTCGGCGTCGGAGCCGGTTGGGTTTCCTCGTTGACGAGTCCTGAGTGGCTCATGCGCCAGGGCTACTTGATCGTCCACACAGGCACGGAGTTCGGGTCGCCGCCGAAGGCGGGGCCGAGGTAGTCCTTGGAGAGCTTGTCGGTGGTGCCGTCCTCCATCAGCTTCGTGATGCCCTTGTCGAGCTCTGCCTTGTTGGCCGAGCCCTTGGGGTAGATGGCGCCGTACTTCTCGCCGGTCTTGTACTGGCCGGGGACCTCGAGCTTGCCGCCGGTCGCCTTCGCCTCGGCGAGGATGATCGCGGTGTCGAGGAAGGCGGCGTCGACCTGCCCGGACAGCACGCTCTGGTAGAGCGTCTGCGAGTTGGGGTAGACCTTGGCGTTGCACTTCAGCTGCGTCTTGATGAAGTTCACCGAGGTGGTGCCGGAGTAGGCGGCGCACTTCTTGGTGTTGATGTTGTCGGCGGTGACCCCGGCGCCCTTCTTGGTGATCAGGCCGATGTTGGAGTCGAAGTACGGCACCGAGAAGTCCACGACCTTGGCCCGCTCGTCGGTGATCGTGATCTCCGCGAGGGCGATGTCGTAGGTGTTCGTGCGGCCGGCGACCAGCTGGGCGAACGAGACGTTCTTGACCGTCACCGACTTCAGGCCGGCGGCATTGGCGAGGTTGGCCGCCATGCAGTACTCGTAGCCGTCCTTGATCGAGCCGGGCGTCGTGCCGTTCCACCAGCCCTGGGCGGGGAGGGTGGTCTCGACCGTGAGCGTGCCGGCCTTGACGGGCTTGACCTTGATGCTGTCCTTCTTGCTGGTGACCTTGCAGTTGCCGAAGTCACCGCCGCCGGACGCCCCCGACGAGGAGTCGTCTTTGCTCGACCCGCAGGCAGAGATGGACAGCGCGAGCGCGAGGGACGCGGACAGCGCGAGTGTTCGCTTCAGTTGCATGAGGAGCCCTTCTGGTTCCCGGGAGGTCGAGCATGGACGACCTGTCTTCGTAGAGGCAGGCTCGCCGTCGCCGCACCCAGAGTCAAGGACATCCGTGTCACGATCGGAGAACGCAACCTGACCGACGCATGCGGGGCACCCGGGGGAGGCCGACGCCGGCTGCAGAACCGCAGCCGGGCGCCGGCCCCTACCTCAGCGGAGGCCGACGATCGGGAAGATGCCCTCGCCGCTGACCACCTGGGACAGCTTGCTCGACCTGACGACCCGCTTGCCGGCCGTGCCGGAGGCACGGAACTTCATCGAGACGTCGAGCTGGTTCTGGGTGGGCGTCGCCTCGAGGGCCTCGAGCAGCTTCGGGAACTTCTCCGGTGACGGGGCGTCGGCGCCGGTGAAGCCGCCCTCGCCGTCGCCCTCGTCGACGGTGAAGAAGCCGAAGTCCTCGTCGGAGACGAAGTCCTCGGAGCTCTCGCCCTGGCCGCCGCCGAGGACGTGCAGGACACCGAGCTTGTTCTTGGCGCCCTTCGGGGCCCGGACGCTGACCTCGACGGTCTTGGGCGTGGCCTGGCGCGAGGTGAGGGTGAGCCTGACCGGCACCAGGTAGCCGGCGTGGACCGGGGTCGGCTCGTTCACCGACGCGTTCACCCAGCGACCGAAGGAGCGGATCTGGACCTTGGCGATCTTGTAGGTCTGGTAGACGTCCGAGAGCGACGAGTCCACGTCGACCGAGGAGATCTTCACCTCCTCGCTGTCGTTGTTCGTGATGGCGTCGACGTCGCTGGCGACGGCGTCAGCGGTCACCGTGGAGATGTCCTCGGCGCTGGCGAACACGTCGCTCCGGGTGAGCTGGAAGGGGTCGCCGTTCGCGCGCGTCCCCTGGATCGTCCAGCTGGCGTGCCCGGTGCCCTTGCCCAGCCGGTCGAGCGCCTTGTCCTGGACGGACGCGACGTGCATGTAGCTCAGCTCGGGGACGGCGGGCTGCAGGTTGACCTTGGTCGTGCCCTGGGCCAAGCGGTTGGCGACCGTCGTGGTGGTGTCGATCGTGGTGGCCTCCGGCAGGTCCCCGGGGATGCCCCGGATGCCCGCTCGGCGGTCCTGGTCCACGGTGCCGAGGGGGGCGCCGACGTTGGCCAGCTTGAAGCTTCCGCCGGTCGAGTCGTCCTGGATCAGGATCGCCCGCGCTCCGTGCAGGGTCTTCGTGCTGGGGCCGGAGAACTCCATCGGGTGTCCGAACCCGACGATCTTCTGGTCGGGGTCGTCCCCGCAGACGACGGTCGCCGTGCCGAGGCCCGCCAGGGAGACCGTCCCGTAGGAGATGGCGGCGGCCATGTTGCCGCCGGCCTCGATCGGGATGTCCTCGTTCGAGGTGGGGGAGCCGGGCGCGGCGAGGACGTGGCTGCCGCCGACGTGGAGCTTGGGCGCGACCTTGCCGAGGCGGGCGCTGCCGAGGCCGGAGACGCTCACCGGCAGCCGGAGCGGCGAGAGCCCCGCGCGGGTCTGGGCCGTCGTGGCCGTCGTGGAGGCGGCCAGGTGCCGCGCGAGGGTCCTGGTCAGCTTCACCCGAGGAGCCACCACGTCGTGGTCCTGGAGGTTGGCGTCGTCGAGCAGCTTGGCCATCTCGGTGGCCGGCGTGATCCCGGCGATCGTGGAGGGACCGTCGCCCAGGCCGTAGGCCACGGCGCCGATCAGGCCCCCGTCCTCGTCGTACACCGGTGAGCCGGACATGCCCTCCCAGATGCCGTTCTTGTCGATCGCCGTCGAGTGCAGGTCCGCGAGGATGAGGTCCACACCCGGGGCGAGTCCGTCCTCGAGGACGCCCTGGATGGTGCCGGTGAACGAGCCCGGCTGCGTCCCCTTGGTGACGGTCAGGCCGGTCACGGCGTCGCCGTCGGCGATCTGGTCCACCGGGACCGCAGTCGGGCACTGGGTGTCGGGGACCGACTGGGCGGGCGAGGTGGTGACGGCGGTGAGTCCCGCGGTCAGCAGCCCGGACACCGCCAGGGCTGCGAGCCCGCGTCGGGCGGTGGATCGATGAGGACGTGGACGGGTCACGGTGAGCTCCCTGGGTACGGCGTGCCCCCGGATGTGCACGCGCAGGCGCTGATCCTCTCCTCCGGTCCAGAGGTACGACGGGGAAACCCGAAACTTCCCGTGATTCGTTCTCGTCGACGGGCTCCTCGTCATCGCGAAGCAACTGATCCACCGGGTAGACCAGTGTGACGGCCTCGTGCGTGTCTCGTTGACTGGGGGCAAGCAGGTGCCGTGGAGTGGAGTGACGATGACTGGTTCCGACGTACGACCCGAGGGCGCGCCGTTGCGCCTGGCGCTGGTCGACGACACCTCGGACATCCGCGACCTCCTGCGACGGGCGTTCGAGCGGACCCAGCGGTTCCAGGTCGTGGCCGAGGCCGGCAACGGCCAGGAGGCGGTCGAGGTGTCGGCCGCGCACGATCCCGACGTCGTCCTCCTCGACATCTCGATGCCCGTGATGGACGGCCTCGAGGCGCTGCCGCTCGTGCGGCAGGCCTGCCCGAGGGCCACCGTCGTGATGCTGTCCGCGTTCGGCGCCGCCGAGATGTCCCAGCGGGCGATGGCCCTGGGGGCCGACGGCTACATCCAGAAGGGCACCTCGATGAGCTCGGTGGTCGCGAGCGTCGAGGATCTCGTCGGGCGCACGCGCCCCGGCTGGAGCCCGGCCCCCGCCTAGCCTCGGGCGGTAGAGTGGTTGAAACTGCGACCACTTGCGGGAGGGTCCATGCTCGACGAGAGCGCACTGGCCGACATCGAGGCCCGGAGGGAGGCGCTGCGCACGCAGTACCTCCTGCCACCGGAGCAGCGCGACAGCCCCGGGCGCGGGATCCACCACGCGGCCCTGATCTGCTCCGACGTGGAGCGCACCATCGCGTTCTACCAGGGCGTCCTCGGCTTCCCGCTGGTCGAGCTGGTGGAGAACCGCGACTACGCCGGCTCCTCCCACTTCTTCTTCGACCTCGGCAACCGGACGCTGCTCGGGTTCTTCGACTTCCCCGGGCTGGGCCTCCCACCCGGTGTGGAGTCGATCGGCAGCGTCCAGCACATCGCGATCTCCACGCCCCGGGACCGATGGGAGCAGATCCGCGAGCGGCTCGACGCGGCCGGGGTGGAGTACGACGGACCCGACCGTGGCATCGAGGAGTCGATGTACGTCGAGGACCCCGACGGGATCCAGATCGAGCTGCTCAGCGACCCGTTGATGTTCTTCGCCGGCCAGCAGCTCGACGCCTAGGAGCGGGCGAGCCCGCGTCGGCCAGCAGGTCCCTCAGGGCGAGGTGGTGCGCCGGCTCGGGCAGGCGCCAGGCGACGAGGCCGCCGACGAGCAGCAGGCCCGACAGCACCGTGAGCGACGGCACGAAGGAGCCCGAGGGCGCCCGGGTCAGCGACATCAGGTAGACGACCACGACGGAGGCCTGGCCGGCCAGCTGGATCAGGCCGTTGGAGGTCCCCTCGGGGGCCGGAGCGGTGAGCTCGGCGGAGTACTGCATGCCGACCGGCAGGGCGCTGGTCATGAAGAACCCGAGCAGGAACGCCGCGGTGAACAGACCGGTGAGCGACCCGGCGAGGGTCAGCCACAGCAGGGCGGGTGCGGAGAACAGCAGGGCGATGGTCAGGTAGGGGACCCGGCGGCGGGACCGGTCGGAGAGGCCGGAGATCAGCAGCGCGCCGAACACGCCACCGAGCAGCAGGATGGCGCCGACGTTGCCGGCGTCGACCGAGCTGAACCCGCGAGGCTCGACGATCTCCTCCACCCACGTGGACAGGCCGTTGAAGACGCCCATGGTCACGAAGGCGATGACCAGGAACGCCACGAACGGCCGCACCGTCAGGGCATGACGGACCCCGACCAGCATCGGCTGCGGTGCCGCCGCGGCAGACCCGTCGGGACTGGTGGGCGGCCGGTCGCGGGCCACGAGGACGAACGCGAGGCCCGCCACGAGCGCGCACCCGCCGTACAGCAGCTGGACGTCGGCGATCGACTGCGACTCGACGAGCGTGGGCGTCACGGCCAGGCCGATCCCGGCCCCGACGAGGTTCGAGAGCGTGATCAGGCTGACCGCCGTGGCGCGCTGCGAGTGCGGGAACCACTGGGAGGACAGGGTGGTCCACGCGTTCAGCAGGAACGGCTGGGCGATCGCCGCGCCGATGGTCGCCAGCAGGGCCAACGCGTAGTGGGGACCGACGAGGCCGCGCGCCACTCCGGACACGCCGGCGAGCAGGGCACCGAAGCCGGCCGCGAAGCGGAACCCCCGCGAGCTCAGCAGGTGGCTGGCGACGAACGAGAAGGGGAGGTAGGCGAGCATGAACGACATCGCGAGCGCGCCGATGGCCACGCCGGAGACGCCGTAGTAGTCCTGGGCCCGGCTCGAGATAGGCGCGTAGCTGATCCACAGTGCCTGGATCGTCAGGTTCACCGCCATGAACGCGACGAGCACCACCCAGCGGTAGGGGTAGACACGGGCAGGTTCCGGCACGAGCGTCCACACCTCTCCGTGAGCGGGCACCCGAGCGCCACGCCCCCACTCTGTCAGGCTCGTCGGCATCGGGCGAGGGTCGTGCTTGTCTCAGGCAACCAGTTTCAGCACGGTGTGGCCCGAGGACGTCCGCACCTCGACGGAGGTGATGTCCTGGCGGCTGGCTGCGGTCGCGGCCGCCAGCCTCATCGTCCGTCCGGGGAGCCCGCGCCACGACGCCACCTGCTGGGTGCGGCCGTCGGTCGTGCGCACGAACATCTCGTAGGTCTGGACGGGCGGCGTGCCGTAGTCGCCGCCTCCCTCGTAGGTGCAGGTGAGGTCGAGCTTCGTGCCCCACAGCACGCTGGTGAGGGCCAGCGTGCCGCGGACTGCGACGTGCCCGATCGGAAGCATCGAGCGGCCGGGCGGGACGGTCGCACTGGCCGTCGTCGCCGGCGGCGACGCGACCGGTCCGGGGTCCTCGTCGCCGATCACCCCGGTCAGGGCCAGCGTGCCCACGACGACGGCGACCACGGCTGCGGCGGCCAGGCCGACCATCGACGCCAGGCGCCACTGCCGCGTGCGCCGTACCTGGTGGATGAGCGCGGGCAGCAACGTCTCGGGAACGGGGTCACCGACCGGCGGGGAGGCCAGCACCTCGGGCTCGACACGCGACAGCAGACCCGGAAGCCCGGCCAGCTCGCGCACCGAGCGGGCGCACTCCTCGCACCCCGCGAGGTGCTGCTCGAACTCCTGGCGCTCGTGGGGGGACAGGGCACCGAGGACGTAGGACCCGTCCTGCCGGGCGAAGCCGCAGCTCATGCGCCCACCCCCATCTCCTCGAGCGCGAGCCGGAGGGCACGCAGCGCGTAGTGGGTGCGCGACTTCACCGTGCCCTCCGGCACGCCCAGGCGCCGGGACGCCTCGGCGACGGAGACGCCGCGGTAGTAGCACTCGAGCAGGACCGCCCGGTGCTCCGGCGAGAGGGTGGTGACGGCCTCGGCGACCATCCAGGACTGGAGCAGCTGGTCGGTGCGGTCGCTCAGGCCTTCGCTCTCGGGCACCTCGGCGACCGCGAACTCCTTCTGCGACCGCTTGGTGCGCCACTCGTCGATGACGATGTTGCGCGCGACCGTGAACAGCCAGGCCCGGACCGATCCCTGCGTGGCCTCGAGGACCTCGATGCGCCGCCAGGCACGCAGGAGGGTCTCCTGGGCGACGTCCTCGGCCCGCGCCCGGTCGTGCCCGGTCAGGCGCAGGCAGTAGGACCAGAGCGCGCCTGCATGCTCGTCATGCAGCCGCTGCATCAGCGCGACCTGGCTCCCGGGCATCGAACCTCCTACCCCCTCACACGCAGAACCGATCGAAAGGTTCATTCTCGCCCGAAGGCGCTGAGGAAGCGGTCGCGGAACGCGACGACGAGCACGAGGTTCGGGTCGGGGGTGGTGCCGAACGGAGGAGAAGATGCTGGTCAGGGAGTACTCGATGGAGCGTCCGTACGCCGCGCGCACCCGGGCGGGGTCGCGGACTTCTTCGACGTCTACGCCGAGGCCGACACCTAAGGCACCGACCCGAGCGTCTCGTGCACCGTCGGCACGGGGGAGGCCACCACGGGTTCCCTGAGGGGCGCGAAGCGCTGACCCGCTCCTCTCGTTAGGCTGCTCCGGTGACGACCTCTGAGCTGCCGACCGCTCGTGTGACGGCGGCTCCGCCGGACGTGCAGCAGGACTACCGCTGGCTGGCCCGGGTGTGGGTGCTGGTGGCCGCGTTCGCGGCGATCACGCTCTACTGGTCCCACCACGTCGGCATCTCCATCAAGGACCCCCACGGCTCGATCTTCCTCTCCCGCGTCTCGATCTCGATCGGGTTCTTCATCCCGATGGCGCTCATCGACGCCGTCCTGCGCGTCGGGCGCCGCGGCTGGACGTGGCGACGGACGCTGGCGATGCTCCGCAGCCGCTGGACGAGGCAGCGCCTGGTGCTGGCGGCGCTCGGCCTGCTCGCCTACCACGTCGTCTACTTCTGCTACCACAACCTGAAGAGCTGGGACGTGCTGAACACCTCCCGCGACGCGATGCTCCTCTAGTGGGACCGGTGGCTGTTCTTCGGCCACAGTCCGGCCGTGCTGCTTCACGACCTGCTCGGCACGCACGTCGCGGCGTACGTGCTGATGGTGCTCTACGAGTCCTTCGGCACCATCGTGCTGATCGCGATCCCGATGCCGCTGGTGTTCTCGACCCGGATCCGCGACGGCTTCGTGGGGATCGCCTCGGCGCTGTGGGTGTGGATCTTCGGTGTCGGCTGCTACTACCTGATCCCGTCCCTCGGCCCGTTCAACGAGGCGCCCGAGGAGTTCGCGAAGCTGCCGCACACGATGATCCAGGACACGCAGGCGCGCTACATGGACCAGCGGGCGCACCTGCTCGCGCACCCGCAGGCCAACGACGCGTTCGCCCAGGTGTCGGCGTTCGCGAGCCTGCACGTCGGCGTCACCACCGTGATCTTCCTCATGTGCGCCTACTACGGCCTGCGCAAGACCACCATCGCGATGGGCCTGTTCCTCGTCTGCACGATCGTCGCCACCGTCTACCTCGGCTGGCACTTCTTCGTCGACGACCCGGCGGGGATCGCGATCGCCGTGCTCGCGTGCTACCTGGGCGCCAAGATGATCTATCCGAGAGGGCGGCCACCCTCGCCGGTCGAGGCGGGCCGCACCTCAGCGCAGTGACGCGAACACGTCGTCCAGCGAGCCGTTCCGGCGTCGGGCGACCGCGCTCCCTGAACCACTCCCGGCCCAGCGCCAGCCCGAGCACGGGACCGGGCAGCCGGAGCAGCAGCGCGACGGTCCGCACGGAGCCGCCGCCCGTCGCCTGCGACGCGTGGGCCGAGAGGGCCGCGCGCTTGGCGCCCAGGTGACGGCGTACGTCGACCTCGTGGGTCAGCCGGCCACGGGCGGTGAACGACCCCGCGAACCGGTCCGCGGGGACGAGTCGCGACACGCCGGGGATCCGCGCCATCACCGACGCGACCCGCTGCAGCTTGGCGCGATCGACCGTCGCCTCGAGCACGACCGGGGTGCCGGCCAGCTCGGCCGCGAGGACGCCGACCCGGTGCACCTGGACGTGGTCGGCGTGCCCGTAGCCGCCGTGCTCGTCGTACACCGTGAGCACGTCTGCCCCTTCCTCACGGAGGATTCGTGGCCAGCCGCTCCGCCGGCCCGGCCGGGTCGAGGCCGGAGAACGGGTCGCGCGGGACCTCGTCGTCGGAGGACGGGGGACCCCAGCCGGAGTCCTGGTAGTCGAGCAGCTCCCAGCGCGCGCAGCCCAGCGCCGCGGCGGCGCGGGCCAGCTCGTCGCGCCGGCGTTCGCCAAGAGGGGGGTGGAGACCCGTACCATCGGTCAGACCGGCTTCGCCAGCCGTCGCGGTCACCAGGACCACGCGGTGCCCCTCGGCAGCGGCGCGAGCAAGCGTTCCGCCGGTGAGCAGCGCCTCGTCGTCCGGGTGCGCGTGGAAGGAGACGAGGGTGAACGGCACGTCCCCAGTCTGGCAGGTGGAGCCGGACGAGACGCCCGACGCCGGCACCCGGCGCCAGGCCGGTCGGGCACCCCGCATCGTGCTCTCCCTGGCGCTCGCCGCGGGCCTCCTCGGCTACGCCCTGCCGCGCCTCGTCGGGCACCACCGTGCACGAGGTCCTCCGCTGCCCTGGAGCTGGTCACCGCCCCCGAGTCGATCCTGCTCGCGCTGCTCTGGGCCTCGGGGCTCTTCGTCTACTCGTTCGTCCTCACCGCCGCCCTGCCCGGCCTCACCCGCCAGCGTGCCCTCAACCTGAACCTGACCGGCAGTGCCGTCGCCAACGTGCTGCCGTTCGGCGGTGCGGCCGGCATGTCGCTGAACTACCTGATGATCAGGTCGTGGGGGTTCAGCGCCGCCGGCTTCTCGGCCTTCACCCTGATCACCAACGTCTGGTCGGTGCTCCTCAAGCTGGCCCTCCCGGCCGTCGCGCTGACGGCGCTGGTGATGTCCGGGGAGCACGTCAACGACACCGTGCGCTGGACCGGGCTGGCGGCCGCCGCCGTGCTCGGCGTGCTCGTGGTGGTGCTGGTCTCGGGCCTCGCGACGCACCGCGCCGCGGTCCGCGCCGTCTGGGTGCTCGCGCCGGTCGTGGCCCGGCTGAGCCTCGTCGTCCGCCGGCCCGTCGAGCGCGAGGTGGTCGCGTCCGATCTGCTGTCCTTCCGTGACCGCGTCGCCTCCCTGATCGGCCAGCGCTGGCCGCAGCTCTCGCTCGGGATGGTGGGCTACGGCGTCCTCCAGGCGCTCCTGCTGTGGGCGTGCCTGCACGCGGTCGGCGGGCACCTCAGCCCCGTGATCGTGCTGGCCGGCTTCGCCGTCGACCGGATCATGTCGATGGTGTTCCTGACCCCCGGCGGCACCGGCTTCGCCGAGGCGGGCACGGCCGCCGTGCTGGTCGCGCTGGGCGGAGCCCCGGCCGTGATGACCGCCGGCGTGCTGCTCTACCGCGGCTTCACCTACGCGCTGGAGATCCCGGTCGGCGGCCTCTGGCTCGGTGGCTGGCTGCTCGTACGCCGCCGGCAGCGCCAGGCGGCCGCCTGATGCGGATCCTCCACGTCACCGACGTCTATCGCCCGCGCGTCGGTGGGATCGAGATGTTCGTCGAGGAGCTGGCCCAGCGCCAGGTCGCGGCCGGGCACGAGGTCACGGTGCTCAGCCCGACCCGCGGCAGGTCCTACGACACGGCCGGCCCCATCGACGTGGTCAGGGTGCCCAACCCCGCCCCGTGGCCGCTGCCGTTCCTCCCTCGTCGCGACCTGCACCTGTCGTCGTACGACGTGGTCCACGCGCACCTCTCCGTCGTCTCGCCGTTCTCCTCCCGCGTGGCCAAGGCGGCCGTCGCCGCCCGGACGCCCACCATCGCCACCGTCCACTCGATGTGGACGGGACGCGAGGGCTGGGTGCGGCTCGTCGGCGCGATCGCCGGCTGGGACCGGTGGCCGGTGCGGTGGACGGCGGTCAGCTCCGTGGCGGCGGCGTCGATGCGCGACTGCCTGGGTCCGCAGACGCCCGTGGACGTCGTACCCAACGCCGTCGACGTGGACTGGTGGCGCGCGCTCTCACCGCTCCCGGACGCCTCGCGGCCGTTCACCGTGGTCGCCGTGATGCGCCTCGCCGGCCGCAAGCGCCCGCTCGAGCTGCTCGACGCGCTCGTCGAGCTGCGCGGCCAGGTGCCCGCCGGGATGCCGCTGCGTGCGGTCATCGTGGGGGAGGGCCCGCTCGAGGAGAAGGTGCGCCACCACGTCGACCACCTCGGCCTCGGCGACTGGGTGGAGCTGGCCGGACCGCTGTCGCGCGACGAGATCCGCCAGCTCTACCGGAGTGCCGACGCCTACGCCGCCCCGTGCTACCAGGAGTCGTTCGGCATCGCCGCGCTCGAGGCCCGTGCCGCCGGAGTGCCGGTCGTGGCCATGCGCAGCGGCGGCGTCGGCGAGTTCGTCCACCACGGCGACGAGGGGCTGCTCTGCCACGACGACGAGGAGCTCGCCCGCGCGCTCGCCGTGCTCGCCACCGATCCCGAGCTGCGCAGCGAGATGGCGGCCCACAACCTCGCCCACCCGCCCCCGATGGACTGGCAGGCGACCCTCGACGGCTTCGAGGCGTCCTACGCCCGCGCCGACCTGGCGAGGACGCGCACCTAAGGCTTGCCTTGCGTGTCGCGTTCGCCGCGTCGGGTACCGGCTCCCCACTGGCCACCCCGACGCTGAGGAGCACCCATGTCCACCGACGCCATCGTCATGCTCAAGAACGACCACAAGGAGATCCGCAAGGTCTTCCGCGACTTCCAGAAGGCCGGCGAGAACGCCCACGCCACCAAGGGAAAGCTCGTCAAGAAGATGATCGAGCTCCTCACGGTGCACACCTACATCGAGAACGAGGTGATGTACCCGCGCGTCCGCGAGCTGCTCCCCGAGCTCGAGGACGACATCCTCGAGTCCTACGAGGAGCACCACGTCGCGGACGTCCTCGTGATGGAGCTCGTCGGCATGAAGCCCGACGCCGAGCGCTTCACCGCCAAGACCACCGTCCTCATCGAGAACGTCGACCACCACATCGACGAGGAGGAGAAGGACTGGTTCCCCAAGGTGCGTGAGGGCCTCGGTCGCAAGGCGCTCCAGGAGCTCGGGGCGGAGATGGCCAAGGCCAGGAAGAAGGCCCCCAAGAGCCCCGCCCAGCCGAGCGCGCTGAAGAAGACGATCGACGCGGTCATCGCCTGAGGTTGTCCCGATGGTGTGGATCTTGGGTCGCGTGGTGACCCGGGATCCACACCATCGTCGCGTCGGCGGTAGGTATTCATCACCGGATCAAGACCCACGCCGGCTGGACGGTGAAGCAGCGGGCCAACCGTTTCACCTGGACCACGCCGCACGGTCGCGTGTTCGTGACCGACCGCCACGGCACGCACGTCGGAGCGAGGCCGGCGAACGCCGTGCGACTCGACCTCTTCTGGTCCGAGGCCGCGTGAGTAGCGTGGTGCCCATGACTGAGAACCCCACTGTCGCCCTGCTCGGCGTCGGCACCATGGGCGCCGGCATGGCGCGCAACCTCGCCGCGGCCGACCTCCCCCTACGCGTGTGGAACCGCAGCGCGGACAAGGCCGAGGCCCTCTCCGACGTGGCGCAGGTGGCCGGTTCGGTGGCCGAGGCCGTCGAGGGAGCCGACGTCGTGATCACCATGCTCTACGACGCGGAGAGCGTCCTCGAGACGATGGAGCAGGCGCGCGGCCACCTCGGCAGCGGGGCCGTCTGGGTGCAGCAGAGCACGATCGGTGTCGCAGGCTCCGACGACGTGGTGGCGCTGGCCGCGGACCTGGGGGTCGACTCTCGTGGACGCCCCCGTGCTGGGCACCAAGAAGCCCGCCGAGGAGGGAGCGCTGGTGGTGCTCGCCTCGGGTCCGGACGAGGCCCGGGCGGTGGTGGCGCCGGTGTTCGACGCGATCGGCGGCCGCACCATGTGGGTCGGCGAGGCCGGCGCCGGCAGCCGCCTCAAGCTGGCCGCCAACGCGTGGGTGGCCACCGTCCTCGAGGGGGTCGCCGACTCGCTGGCCCTGACCCGCGACCTCGGACTCGACCCGGCGCTCTTCCTCGAGGCGGTCTCCGGCGGCGCGATGGACGCGCCCTACGTCCAGCTCAAGGGCAAGGCCATGCTCGCGGGCGAGTTCGATCCCGCCTTCGCCCTGGCCGGCGCCCTCAAGGACGTCGAGCTCATCCTGGCCGCCGCCGAGCAGGCCGGCACCGACCTCGGGCCGCTGCCCGGCATCCGCGATCACTTCGTGCGGGCGGTCGACGCCGGCCACGGCGACCAGGACATGTCAGCGACCTACCTGGCTCACTGACGCAGGTCGAGGCCCGTCCGCTCCCGCAGCTCGTCGACGGTCGCGCCGTACGCCTCGCGCACCCGCACGCCGTCCTCGGTGATCTCGAAGACGCCGTGGTCGGTGTAGACGCGGCTGACGCAGGCGACGCCGGTCAGCGGGTAGGTGCACTCGGGAACGAGCTTCGACGACCCGTCCTTGGCGAACAGCGTCATCATCACGAGCACGTCCTTGGCGCCGATCGCGAGGTCCATCGCGCCACCCACGGCGGGGATCGCGTCCGCGGCGCCGGTGTGCCAGTTGGCGAGGTCGCCGCGCACGGACACCTGGAACGCGCCGAGGACGCAGACGTCGAGGTGGCCGCCGCGCATCATCGCGAAGGAGTCGGCGTGGTGGAAGTACGACGCACCCGGCGTCTCCACGACCGGCACCTTGCCGGCGTTGATCAGGTCCCAGTCGACCTCGTCGCCGACGGCCGCCCGGCCCATCCCGAGCATGCCGTTCTCGGTGTGCAGGACGACGCCCTTCTCGAGGTCGAGGTGGTCGGCGACCAGGGTCGGCTGGCCGATGCCGAGGTTCACGAACGCGCCGGTCGGGATGTCGTCGGCGATCAGCTTGGCGATCTCGTCCTTGGACAGCGTCGAGCTCACAGGCACCACCACCCTGTCGACGAAGATGCTGGGGGTGACCACGTTCTCGGGGTCGAGGGTCCCGGTGTCCACCACGTCGAGCTCACCTGGGCGATCGTCGTGGTCGCCGCGGTGGCCATCACCGGCCCGAAGTTGCGCGCGGTCTTGCGGTAGACGAGGTTGCCCATCCGGTCGGAGGTGTGCGCCTTGATCAGCGCGTAGTCGCCGCGGATGCGGGTACTCCAGCACGTAGTCGCGCCCGTCGATGGTGCGCTCCTCCTTGCCCTCGGCCAGCGGCGTGCCGACGCCGGTCGGGCTGAAGAACGCACCGATCCCGGCCCCCGCCGCGCGCATCCGCTCGGCGAGGTTGCCCTGCGGCACCACCTCGAGCTCGATCCGCCCGGAGCGGTAGAGGTCGTCGAAGACCCACGAGTCGCTCTGCCGCGGGAACGAGCAGATGATCTTGCGGACGTTGCCGGTCTTCAGCAGCGCTGCGAGGCCGTGGTCGCCGTTGCCGGCGTTGTTGTTCACCACGGTCAGGTCCTTGGCGCCGTGGCGGCGCAGGGCGTCGATCAGCTCCATCGGCTGGCCCGCCGTACCGAACCCGCCGATCAGCACGGTCGCCCCGTCGGGGATGTCGGCGACCGCCTCGTCGGCGGCGTCTGGAGGACTCGAGCACGTCGGTCACGCGACGTTCTCCAGCACCACGGCGAGGCCCTGGCCGACGCCGATGCAGATGGCGGCGACGCCCCAGCGGTGGCCGCCCTCGCGCAGCACCTTGGCCAGGGTGCCGAGGATGCGGCCGCCCGAGGCGCCGAGCGGGTGCCCGAGGGCGATCGCACCGCCGCGGGTGTTCACGATCTCGGGGTCGATGCTTCCAGGCGTCGAGGCAGACCAGCGACTGCACGGCGAAGGCCTCGTTGAGCTCGACGGCGCCGACGTCGGACCAGCCGATGCCGGCCCGGGCCATCGCCTTCTCGGCGGCCTCGACGGGGGCGTAGCCGAACAGCTGCGGCTCGAGCGCGTGCGCGGCGCGGCCGGCGATCCGGGCGACGGGGGTGCGCCGAGGAAGTCGGCGCCTTCTCCGAGCCGAGCAGCACCGCGGACGCGCCGTCGCTGAGCGGCGAGGCGTTGCCGGCGGTGATGGTGCCGTCCTTGCGGAAGGACGGCTTGAGCTTCGCCAGCGACTCGGCGCTGGACCCGGGACGGATGGACTCGTCGCGCGCGACCTCGGTGTCGGGGACGCCGACGACGAGGTCGTCGTAGAAGCCGTCGTTCCACGCCTGGTCGGCGAGGGTGTGCGAGCGGGCGGCGAAGGCGTCCTGGCGCTCGCGGGAGACGTCGTACTTCTCCTGCAGCTGCTCGTTGGCCTCGCCCAGCGAGACGGTCCACTCCGCCGGCATCGTCTCGGGTTGACCAGTCGCCAGCCCAGGGTGGTCGAGACGGCCTCGAGGTTGCCGGCCGGGAAGCCGCGGCTCGGCTTGGGCAGCACCCAGGGGGCGCGCGTCATCGACTCCACGCCGCCGGTGAGCACGACGTCGGCGTCGCCGGTCTCGATCATCCGCGAGCCGGCCATCGCGGCGTCCAGCGAGGAGCCGCACAGCCGGTTGACCGTCGAGCCCGGCACCGAGACGGGGAAGCCGGCGAGCAGGCCGGCCATCCGCGCGACGTTGCGGTTCTCCTCGCCGGCGCCGTTGGCGTTGCCGAGGATCACCTCGTCGACCGCAGCCGGGTCGAGGCCGGGAGTGCGGTCCCGGATCGCCGCTCGAGGACGACGGCGGCCAGGTCGTCGGGGCGGTACGCCGGCGAGCCCCCCGTTGAACTTGCCGAACGGGGTGCGGACGGCGTCGTACACGAACGCGGTCATGCTTCTCCTCGGGTCTCGTCAGGCTCGACTCGGCGGTCGACTCGAGCACGCCCTGGGCGATCCGGAACGCGGTGTTGGCATCCGGGACGCCGCAGTAGATGGCGCTCTGCAGGATGAGCTCCTTGATCTCGTCGTTGGTCAGGCCGTTGGTGCGGGCGGCCCGCAGGTGCATCGCGAGCTCCTCGTGGTGCCCGCGCGCGATCAGGGCGGTGAGCGTGATCAGCGACCGGCTGCGACGGTCGAGGCCGGGCCGGGTCCAGACGCCGCCCCAGGCGTACTCGGTGATGAACTCCTGGAACTCTCGGGTCAGGTCGGTGGCGCTCGGCCGTCGCGCGGTCCACGTGGGCGTCGCCGAGCACCTCGCGGCGCACCGCCATCCCCGCGTCGTACGCCGAGGCCGGTGGCTCGGGCTCGCTCTCACCGAGGACGTGCTGCCGGATCAGCCGGGCGACCTGGGCCGGCTCCTCGGCCGGGGCGAGGTGGGCGACGCCGTCGAGCTCGACCAGGCGACCGTCCTCGACCCCCTCGGCGATCTCGCGCAGGCTCTCGGTCGGTGTCGCGGCGTCGGCGGACCCGGCGACGGCCAGGACGGGAGCGGTGATCTCACCGAGGCGGTCGCGCACGTCGAACCCGGCCAGCGCCTCGCAGACCTGGATGTAGCCCTGGTCGTCGGCGTCCTGCAGCGCGTGCAGCAGGGCCGACCCGGTCTCGGGCGCGCGGTCGAGGAACCCGGGCCCGAACCAGCGCTCGGCGGAGCCGGAGACCATCACCGACGTGCCGGAGACGCTGACCTGGCCGATCCGGCCGGCCCACATCGCCGCGCTCGCCGATCCGCGCGCCGGTGCACAGCAGGACGGCCGAGGTGACGCGACCGGGGTGGTCGAGCAGCAGCTGGAGGCCGACGCACCCGCCGACGGAGTCGCCCGCGTAGGCGAAGGAACCGCGGTACTGGTCGCGCTGCTCGAGGATCTCGTCCACCACGCGCAGCACGCCCTGCGGCGAGCTCGGCCATCGTGAACGACTCCTCGGGCACGGTGTGGTTGTAGCCGTGCCCGGGCAGGTCCCAGGCCACCACGTCGAAGACGTCGGTGAGCCCGGCGGCGCACTCGGTCCACAGCGTCGCGGCCGACGTGCCGAGCGAGGGGCCGAGCACCAGCAGCGGCAGCTCGGCCCGGTGGGCGGCGCCGGTGAGCCGGACGGCGGTGATCGGTGGGAATGCTCACGGCTTCTCCTGGTCGGCGGGCGCGGGCGAGGATCTCGTCGATCACCGCTCCGGTCGCGCCGAGGTAGTGGCTGGGGTCGAAGTCCGGCTCGCGCTCCGTGCCGGACAGGCTGGCCAGGCTGCGCTGCTCGGCGAGCAGGGCCGAGGACTGCTGCTTGACCACGGCGGCCATCCTGCCGGTGTCGACGTGCAGCCCGTCGAGCAGCTCGGTGGCCTGCGACGCGGCGGTCAGGGTGTGCCGCGACAGCGTGGCCAGCGTCGACCACTCGGTGTGCCAGCCGCCGTCGGGTCGCTCGTCGACGTTGCTCGCAGCGGCGAGGTGCAGCTGGGCCGCGTGGCCGGGGGCGGTCAGCGCAGCGCGGCGGATCAGCACCGACAGCACGGGGTTGGCCTTCTGCGGCATGGTCGAGGAGCCGCCGCGGCCCTCGACGGCGGGTTCGGCCAGCTCGGCGATCTCGGGCCGGGCGAGCAGCAGCACGTCGTTGGCGATGTGCCCCCAGGCGTCGGTGGCCCGGACCAGCGCGTCGGCGTACCTCGTGAAGGTGGCGCGGTTGGTGTGCCACGGCGTCGCGGCCTCCAGGTGCAGCGTCTGCGCCGCGCGAGCGACGACCGACCGTGCGGCGTCCACGTCCCCGCTGAGCTCGGTGAGGGCGGCCAGGGTCCCGGCGGCGCCACCGACCTGCACGGGGCCAACGCAGGGCACGCAGGTCGTCGCGGGCGTCGAGCACGCCCTGCAGCCACTGGGCGGCCTTCAGCCCGAACGTGATGGGTACGGCGTGCTGGGTCAGCGTGCGGCCGGCCATCAGGTCGTCGCGGTGCCGGTCGGCGAGGTCGGTCAGCGCCTCGACCTGGCGGTCGAGCCCGACGAGGACCAGCCTCGCCGTGGACCGGGCACTGAGGACGAGCGCGGTGTCGAGGACGTCCTGGCTCGTCAGTCCGCGGTGCAGCCACCGGGCGGACTGCTCGTCACGGGCGCCCAGGCGTTCGCGGAGCAGGGCGACGAGCGCGACGACCGGGTTGCCCGTGGCCTCGGCCCGCGTCGCGATCTCGGCGAGGTCGCGCCGCTTCACCAGGCCGTGCAGGTCGTGGGCACCAGCCGGCGCGACGCCGGCCCGCTGCAGGGCGTGCGAGCCAGACCTGCTCGACCTCGACCATGGCCTCGAGGAAGGACCCCTGGTCGAACGTCAGCCGCGCCCGTTCGTCGCCGGGCCAGAAGAGGTCTGCCATCACGCGCCCGGGAACTGGAGGAAGACGGTCTCGCCCTCGCCCTGGAGGCGTACGTCGAAGCGGTAGCCGTGGTCGTCGGCGGCCGCCACGACCGTGGTGCGCCGGTCCTCCGGCAACGACTCGAGGAACGGGTCGGCGGCCAGGGCCTTGTCGTCGACGGGCAGGTAGGCACGGGTGAACAGCCGGTTGGTGAGTCCCCGCGCGAACACGGTGATCGCGATGAAGGGCGCGGCCCCCGGCTCCGTCGCGCCCGGCAGCACCGTGGTGAACGAGTAGTGGCCGACGGCGTCCACGGCCGCGCGACCGAAGCCGGTGAAGGTGTAGCCGTCCCGGTGCAGCGACCCGCCGGTCTGCGCGACCTGCCCGTCCCGGTCGGCCTGCCAGATCTCGATCAGGGCGTCGGGGACGGGCTCGCCGGCCCCGTCGTACACCGTGCCGTGGAAGCGGAGCGCGTCCGGGGATCCCACCGGGACGAGCTCGCTGTCGCCGGGCCAGGGGAGGGCGTAGCCGTAGAACGGCCCGATCGTCTGACCGGGCGTGGGCGCCATCGACGAACGCTGCGTCATGCGTCGGCCTCCTCTTCCTCCATGGGCGTGCGGTGCCTGCCGGTCAGCACGATGTCCCACCGGTACCCGGTGGCCCACTCGTGCTGCGTCACGTCGTGGTCGTACGTCGCGACGAGCCGCTCGCGGGCCTTCGGGTCGACGATCGACTGGTAGATCGGGTCGAGGCCGAAGAGCGGGTCACCGGGGAAGTACATCTGGGTGATCATCCGCTGCGTGAACTCGGTCCCGAACAGCGAGAAGTGCACGTGGGCCGGCCGCCAGGCGTTGTAGTGGTTCTTCCAGGGGTAGGGGCCGGGCTTGATGGTGCTGAAGGTGTAGGTGCCGTCGGCATCGGTCAGGGCCCGCCCGACGCCGGTGAAGTTGGGGTCGATCGGGGCCGGGTGCTGGTCGCGCTTGTGGATGTAGCGCCCCGAGGCGTTGGCCTGCCAGATCTCGACCAGCTGGTGACGGACCGGACGGCCGTCCCCGTCGACCACGCGCCCGGTGATGACGATCCGCTCCCCGATCGGCTCCCCGCTGTGCTGGATGGTCAGGTCGGACTCGGGGGTGCCCACGTCGTGGTGCCCGAACACCGGCGCGAAGAGCTCGATGGTCTCGGGGTCGGCGTGGTGCAGGTCCTTGGTGGGGTGGCGCAGCAGGCTGCTCCGGTAGGCCGGGAAGTCGAGGCGCGGCTGGGTCTCCTCGGCCTCGCCGCGTTCGTAGTCGGCCCGGATCCTCGCGA
Organism: uncultured Actinomycetota bacterium; assembly: GCA_963731075.1. Taxonomy (GTDB): domain Bacteria; phylum Actinomycetota; class Actinomycetes; order Propionibacteriales; family Nocardioidaceae; genus Marmoricola. The sequence continues at coordinate 331,638 of CAVSUC010000004.1, read as the reverse complement.
TCTGGCCGCTGATCTCCGCCTGCGAGGAGAGGGCGGAGTCGGCGTCCGTCGCTGGCGTGTTGGGCGCGGGGGCATGCGTCTCGGTCACCCCCGGAACCTACGGCCAAGCCGAGGCCCAGCGCTGCCCCTGATTTCACTCAGCGGAAGCAGTCGGTGGAGGTCGGCGGGCGGTCACTGCAACGGTGCGGGGCATGTCCTCCTTCACCAGCAACCGCCAGGTCGATCGCGCCACGGCAGCCCAGGGCCTCTGGCCCGTGCTGCTGTGCTGGGTCGCGGTCGCCCTCGACGGCTTCGACCTCGTCGTCCTCGGCGCCGTCATCCCGACCCTGTCCAAGAGCGGCGACCTCGGCTTCACCGACTCGTCCCTGACCCTGGCCTCGACGGTGGGGCTGATCGGCGTCGGCATCGGCGCCGTGACGGTCGGTCCGCTCACCGACCGGTTCGGTCGCCGGGTGACCCTGATCAGCAGCATCGCGCTGTTCTCGGTGCTCACCCTCGGACTGGCCGTCGCCCAGGACGTCACCCAGTTCACGGTCCTGCGCTTCCTGGCCGGCCTCGGTCTCGGCGCCTGCCTGCCGACCGCGCTCGCGTTCATGACCGAGCACGCGCGCGCCGGTCGCGGCGGCTCGGCCGTGACCCGGATGATGACCGGCTACCACGTCGGCGCCGTCCTCGCCGCGCTGCTCGCGCTGTGGCTGGTCGACGCCTACGGGTGGGAGTCGATGTTCGTCGTCGGCGGCGTGGTCGGCCTGCTGACCCTGCCCGTGATGTGGGCCAAGCTCCCCGAGTCGACCACCTTCCTGGAGGCGGTCGAGGCCCGTGACCGCGGTGAGGTCACCACCCCCGTGCGCAGTGCCGACGTCGTCAAGGGTCGCTACCTCAAGGTCAGCATCGGCCTGTGGATCGCCTCGTTCATGGGGCTCCTGCTCGTCTACGGCCTGAACACCTGGCTGCCCAAGATCATGGGAGAGGCGGGGTACTCCATCAAGGCCGGGACCGGACTGCTGCTGGTGCTGAACGTCGGCGCCGTGATCGGCCTCCTCGTCGCCGGGGGGATCTCAGACTCGCGCGGCAACAAGCCGACCGTGCTCCTGTGGTTCGGCGTCGCCGCGGTCTTCCTGGCCCTGCTCTCGATCAAGCTCCAGAGCTCGCTGATGGTGTACGTCGCCGTCCTGCTCACCGGCATCTTCGTGTTCAGCGCCCAGGTGCTCGTCTACGCGTTCGTCGGCCACCTCTACCCGCCTGAGATCCGCGGCACCGCCCTCGGCATGGCCGCCGGCATCGGCCGCATCGGCGCCATCATCGGCCCCTTCCTCGGCGGCGCCCTGGTCACCGCCGGGATCGCCTACCCCTGGGGCTTCTACGCGTTCGCCGTCGCCGCCCTCCTCGCCGTGCTCGCCCTCGCCACCGTCCCGGCCCGGATGCCCACCACCGCCACCACCGCCGGTTGAGCCTGTCGAAACCCGGTGACCCCACACACCGACCCCGAGGCACCGCCGGTTGAGCTTGTCGAGACCTCTTACGACCAAGGGCAAACGCAACCACCGCTCGTGGGTCGGTCCCTTGGCCGGGTCGAGGGGTCTCGGCACGCTCGACCGACGTGGTGGGTGGGTCTGGCCCTCGGGGCCGGGCCCGATCGGTTGGCGGGGGGTTCCGGTGAGTGGAACGATGCGCTCATGTCGGGAAACGTCTCCAGCGCCGGGGCCTCGGTCACCAGCCGGGCGCTGTCGCTGATCGGGGCGTTCGACGCCCGGCACCGGCGACTGTCGCTGAGCCAGCTGGCGGAGCGCGCTGAGCTGCCGGTGCCGACCGCCCACCGGCTCGTCGCGGAGCTGGTGGCGTGGGGCGCGCTCAGTCGCACGCCGGCGGGGGAGTACGTCGTGGGCCGTCGCCTGTGGGACGTGGGGCTGCTCGCGCCGGTGAACACCGGGCTGCGGCAGCTCGCCTCGCCCTACCTGCACGACCTCTACGGCGCCACCCTGGCGACCGTGCACCTCGCGGTCCGCGACGGGGCCCAGGTGCTCTACCTCGACCGGCTCTCCGGGCACGCGTCCGTGCCGGTGGTGAGCACGATCGGGTCGCGGCTGCCGATGCACGCGACCGGCGTCGGGAAGGTGCTGCTCGCCCACGCGCCGGCCCCGGTGCAGGTCGAGGTCCTCGCGCACCTGACGCGGATCACGCCGTACACGATCAACCAGCCCGGGACGCTGCGGCGCCAGCTGGCGCGGGTGCTCAAGGACGACTACGCCACCACCGTCGAGGAGATGAGCCTCGGCGCCTGCTCGGTCGCCGTGCCGATCCGGGCGAGGGCCGACGTGGTCGCCTCCCTGGGGATCGTCGTGCCGAGCCTGAGGAAGGACCGCGCCAAGCTGGTCACCGCCATGCAGGTGACGGCGCGCAGCATCGGCCGGGCCCTGGTCGACCCGTCGACGTCGGTCGATCGCTTCCACTGACCGGAAGGGGCCGGTGGCGGCCGTTCGTCGCGGCCAGCATGCTCGGTCCATGTCCCCAGCACAGGCACGCACCTCGGTCGGCATCGTCGGGGGCGGTCCCGCCGGCCTGATGCTCTCCCACCTGCTCGCCCTCTCCGGCATCGAGTCGGTCGTGGTCGACCTGCGCACGCGGCAGGAGATCGAGGAGACGCACCGGGCCGGGATCCTGGAGGCCGACAGCGTCCGGCTGCTCGTCGAGACGGGCGTCTCGGACCGGGTGCTGAAGGACGGCTACCGCCACGAGGGCATCGACCTGGCCTTCGGGGGCGCCGGCCACCGGATCGACTTCGAGTCGCTGGTGGACGCCACCGTCCAGCTCTACCCGCAGACCGACGTGTTCATCGACCTGGCGAACGCCAGGGAGCGTGATGGGGGAGACGTCCGCTTCGGGGTCGGTGACGTGTCGGTCGCGGACGTCACCGGCGACTCGCCGGTCGTCCGGTTCACCGACGCCGAGGGGAGGGCCCACGAGATCCGCTGTGACTACCTCGTCGGGACCGACGGCTCACGGAGCATCTGCCGCCGGGCGTTCCCCGAGTCGCAGCGGCGGCAGTACTCCCGGGAGTACCCCTTCGCCTGGTTCGGCATCCTGTGCGAGGCGCCGCCGAGCGCCCCGGAGCTGATCTACAACCACTCCGACCGCGGGTTCGCGCTGATCAGCCAGCGCACCGACACGCTCCAGCGGATGTACTTCCAGTGCGACGTGGACACCGACGTCGACGACTGGTCGGACGACCGCATCTGGGAGGAGCTTCAGGCGCGGGTCGGCGCCAACGGCTACACGCTGCAGCACGGCCCGATCACCTCGAGGACCGTCCTGCCCTTCCGCAGCTTCGTCCAGGAGCCCCTGCGTCACGGCAACCTGCTGCTCGCCGGGGACGCCGCCCACACGGTCCCGCCGACCGGGGCCAAGGGGCTCAACCTCGCGCTGGCGGACGTGCGTGTCCTGGCCGAGGAGCTCGAGCGCGCACTGGCCAAGAAGGACGGCGCGCTGCTCGACGACTACACCACCCGCGCGCTGGGTCGGGTGTGGAAGGCGCAGCACTTCTCCTACTGGATGACCACGATGCTCCACCTGCTCCCCGACGCCAGCCCCTTCGACGTACGCCGGCAGATCGGCGAGCTCTCCTCCGTGGTGTCCTCACGCGCGGGGTCGACCTACCTGGCCGAGGCCTACACCGGATGGCCCGGGAATCGCTGAGCCCGACAAAACCGACCAACTGGTGTAGACCGGCCGACGATCCTGATGGCCATCCTGGGTCAAAATCCATAGCCCGTTCGGACTATTCGGGCGTGTTGGGCGGTCCGACATACCGGACAGGGCGTCCTATGGAGGAGCGACATCGAGGGAGAAACCAATGATTGCGACAGAGACGGCCCTGTACGGGCCCACCAACGCCAGTGGGTCTGGCGTCACGACACTGATGGTCTGCGGGTGCGGCCAGGAGATCGGTGGCACGAAACGGGGACACTGCCCCCGGTGCGGCTGCTGCTTGAACTGAAACGCCCGCCGATAGGGTGACCTCCGACGACCCGTCAGGAGGGACCCGTGGCCCGGCAGCCCGACGGCGCTCGCGCCTCTGCGGTGTGGACGCTGCCCAACATCATCAGCATGTTGCGGCTGGCCGGAGTACCCCTGTTCCTGTGGCTCGTGATCGGCCCCGAGGCCGACGTCTGGGCCCTCGTCGTCCTCATGATCGCCGGCTTCTCCGACTGGCTCGACGGCTACCTCGCCCGTCGGCTCGACCAGATGTCCAAGCTCGGCGAGATCCTCGACCCCGTCGCCGACCGGCTCTACATCCTGGCCGCCGTGATCGGCCTGCTCTACCGGGACATCATCCCGTGGTGGGTCGCGCTGATCATCCCGCTCCGCGACGCGCTGCTGTGGATCCTGGTCCCGTTCCTGCGCACGCGCGGATACTCAGCGCTCCCGGTCCACTACCTCGGGAAGGCCGCGACGGCCGCGCTCCTCTACTCGTTCCCGATGCTCTTCCTCGGTGACGGCGAGGGTCCGATCCCCACGCTGGCCGAGGTGTTCGGGTGGGCGTTCGCGATCTGGGGGATCGGCCTCTACTGGTGGGCCGGGCTCCTCTACGCGTGGCAGGTCCGCCGACTGATGGCCGACCGCGACCGGCGTGCTCCGAGCCTGTCGGACACCTGAGGTGGCCGCCCCCGACCGGCTCCCGCCCCAGGCGACGATGGGCCTGCTCGACTACCTCACCACGCACACGCTCGACGAGGACTACGCGTTCGTCTCCGAGCGCACGACGACCGGCGAGAGCGCCCCGCCCCGGCGCCGGATCGGCCTGTTCGGTGCCCTGGTGATGGCGGTATTCGCCGTCCTGGTCGTGACGGCGGCGGCGCAGACCTCGCGCAACTCCGACAGCGACGAGCGCGAGCGGAGCGAGCTGGTCAGCCAGGTGAGCGGCGCCCGCCGGCAGTTCCAGGACGAGCGGGCCCGGCTCGTCGCGCTCCGTGCGGAGTCGGCGGTCCTGGAGACGCGGCAGGTGCGCGCCGACGCCTCGGTGGCCAGGTTGCAGAGGCGTCTGAGGCTGCTCGGCACGAGGGCCGGGACGATCCCGGTGCGGGGACCGGGTGTCCGAGTCGTGGCCGACAACGCCCCCGGCGCCGACGACGCCCGCAACGAGGTGCTCGACTCCGACCTCCAGAAGCTGGTCAACGGCTTCTGGGAGGCCGGTGCCGAGGCCATCGCCATCAACGGCCAACGACTGACCAACCTGAGCACCATCCGGCTCGCCGGGGGCGCGATCACCGTCAACTCGCGGTCCCTGCGGCGGCCGTACGTCGTGGTCGCGATCGGCAACCGGGACACGCTGCCGGCACGTTTCGCAGAAACCTCGAGCGGTCAGGCATGGTTGGACCTGCAGCGCGAGGTGGGTCTGCGGCTGAGCATCACGCCGGTGTCCTCGCTGCGAGTTCCGGGCGCCGAGGTGTCCTTGCGCTACGCGAACCAGAAGGAAGCAGGAGGAGGAGCGTCATGATCGCGGTCATCGGGCTGGTCGTCGGCGTGGTCCTCGGGCTGGTGCTGACCCCCGACGTACCCCTGGCCATGGAGCCCTACCTGCCGATCGCCGTCGTGGCCGCCCTCGACGCCGTCTTCGGAGCCTTCCGGGCCTTCCTCGACGGCATCTTCGACGACAAGGTCTTCGTCATCTCGTTCACCAGCAACGTGCTGATCGCGGCCGTCATCGTCTTCCTCGGCGACAAGCTCGGGGTCGGTGCGCAGCTCTCCACCGGGGTCGTGGTCGTCCTCGGGATCCGCATCTTCTCCAACGTGGCCGCCATCCGCCGTCACCTCTTCCATGCCTGACGACGCGCCGGAGTCGCCACGTCCTCCCTCCGGGGTCGACCGGCTGCGGCACTCCTTCCTGGCGCCGTCGCGCGGGCAGGCGGTCGTCGCCGTCCTGGTGGGGGTGCTGGCCTTCGCCGCCGTCACCCAGGCCCGCATCACCGGCCAGGACGACACCTACGCCGGCCTGCGCCAGTCCGAGCTCATCCAGGCCCTCAACGGGCTCCAGTCCGCCTCCCGCAAGGCCGAGCGGGACATCGCCGACCTCGAGGCGACCCGCAACCGGCTCCGCTCCAGCACCCAGCGGCGGACGACGGCCCTCGACCAGGCCACGCAGGAGGTCAAGACGCTCGGGGTGCTGGCCGGCACCGTGCCGGCCACCGGCCCGGGCATCCGGATCACGGTCCAGGACCCCCGGGGCGACCTGACGCTGAACCACCTGCTCGACGGCGTCGAGGAGCTGCGCAACGCCGGCGTCGAGGCGATCGAGATCAACGACAAGGTCCGGGTGATCGCCCAGACGTCCTTCGAGGACGTCTCCGGCGGCGTCCAGGTCGACGGCGTGGTGCTCAAGCCGCCCTACGTCATCGACGCGATCGGCAACGCCGACACCCTCGCCGGGGCGCTGCAGTTCCAGGAGGGGTTCATCGACGACGTGACCCTCGACGGCGGGTCGGTGAAGGTGACGAAGCCGGACAAGATCAACGTGACGGTCACCCGAACCCCGGCCCGGCCCCGCTACGCCGAAGCGGTCCCCGGGCAGTAACCTGCCGTGGTGTCGCCAGTCGGACCTCGGCCGGTGCCCCCGAGCAACACGAGGAGCAGCGTGATTCCCGAAGACCTCAAGTACACCTCCGAGCACGAGTGGTTGCGCGAGCCCGGTCAGGCCGAGGGCTCGGTCCGCGTCGGCATCACCGACTACGCGCAGGACGCGCTCGGCGACATCGTCTTCGTGCAGCTGCCCGAGGTCGGCGAGACCGTCGTGTCCGGAGCCGTCGTCGGTGAGCTCGAGTCGACCAAGTCGGTCAGCGAGGTCTACGCCCCGATCGGTGGCGAGATCGTGGCGCGCAACGAGGCGCTCGACGCCACGCCCGAGCTCGTCAACACCGATCCCTACGGGGACGGATGGCTCTTCGAGATCGTCGCGGACAACAGCGGATCGGCCGACCTGCTCGACCCGGCGACCTACCAGACGAGTCTCGAGAGCTGAGCTTCGAAAACTCCGCGGCCGGTCGTCGAAGACGTTGCCCGACGCTGGTAGGTTGACGCCCAGAACCCTGACCCTTCACTGGGGCTTCAGGGTTTCAGGACACGAGCTCGAAGACACGGGCTCCACGATGAACAAGGGGAGATCGACGACATGCCCTATTGCTCGCAGTGCGGGAGCCAGAACGCCGACAACGCACGGTTCTGCTCGCAGTGCGGCTCCCCGCTGACCCCACCGGCCAGCGATCCCGTCCCCAACGACGCCACGGCGACGATCACCTTCGGTGCTCCGGCGAAGACCGAGTCCGACGACCGGGCCTCGCTGAACTCCGCCGATGCTGCGGCGGTCGACGCCCTTCCCGCCGGCAGCGCCCTGCTCGTGGTGCAGCGCGGTCCCGGGACCGGGAGCCGCTACCTCCTCGACACCGACCTCTCCACCGCGGGTCGCCACCCGGAGAGCGAGATCTTCCTCGACGACATCACCGTCTCGCGTCGACACGTCGAGTTCCGCCGCCAGGACGGCAGCTTCCGCGTCCACGACGTCGGCAGCCTCAACGGCACCTACCTCAACGGTGACCGCGTCGACGACGCCGAGCTGCAGAACGGCGACGAGGTCCGCATCGGCAAGTTCCGGTTGATGTTCTTCGCCAGCGACGCCAAGGACAGCTGAGCCGTGCGGCAGGCGGCCAAGGTCGGCCGGATCACCATCGGGCAGGCCGTCGCCGACCTCAAGGCGGAGTTCCCGGACGCCGACATCAAGGAGTCGAAGATCCGGCACCTGGAGAACGAGGGGCTCGTCGAGCCCGAGCGGACTCCGTCGGGCTACCGCAAGTACTCCGTGGACGACATGGAGAAGCTCCGATACATCATCCGGGCCCAGCGGGAGCACTACCTGCCGCTGAAGGTCATCCGCGAGCACCTCGACGCCCTCGACCGCGGCCTCGAGCCACCGTCGATGAGCGGCTCGCCCAGCATCCCGGGCGCGCTGATGGCCAACCCGGCTCCCGGGGTCGAGTCGCTGCTGGCGAGCTCCTCCGACGTCCGCATCTCCCGGCGCGAGCTCGTGAAGACCGCCGGCATCACCGAGGAGACCCTCGAGGAGCTCGAGAACTTCGGTCTGGTGCGGCCGCGCACCGGCTCCAAGCACTACGACGCCGACGCCCTCGTGATCGCCAAGGTGGCCGGTGAGCTCGCGGCGTACGGCATCGAGCCACGACACCTGCGCGCCTTCAAGACCGCGGCCGACCGCGAGGTCGGGCTGATGGAGCAGGTGATCTCGCCGATCCGCCGCAGTCGCGAGGAGGGCGCCGAGGGTCGTGCGGCGCAGACCATCGACGAGATGGCGGTGCTCTCGGTCCGGCTGCATGCCGCGCTGGTCAAGGCCGGGCTCCGCTCCCTGCACTGACGGTGGCTGGGACCCGGGGCAGTAGGCTGAAGTGGTGCGCGAGGTCGAGGTAGTCGGAGTCCGGGTGGAGATGCCCTCCAACCAACCCATCGTGCTGCTGCGCGAGCTCGCGGGGGAGCGTTACCTGCCGATCTGGATCGGTGCCGTGGAGGCCACGGCCATCGCCTTCGCCCAGCAGGGAGTGGTCCCGCCGCGCCCGCTGACCCACGACCTCCTCAAGGACATCCTCGAGGCGACCGGCAACGAGGTCGCCGAGATCCGGATCACCGAGATGCGCGACAACGTCTTCTACGCCTCCCTGGTGCTCGCCTCCGGGGTCGAGGTGAGCGCGCGGCCCTCCGACTCCATCGCGCTCGCCCTGCGGACCGGCTCCAAGATCGTCTGCTCCGAGGACCTGCTCGACGACGCGGGCATCCTGGTGCCCGACGAACAGGAGGACGAAGTGGAGAAGTTCCGCGAGTTCCTCGACCACGTCTCGCCCGAGGACTTCGACAAGGGCCAGGCGTAGACCCTCAAGTTCTACTTGAAGGTTAAGGCGACACGCCGCCGCGGTCTTTGACCAACCCTCAAGCGGGGGTTTACCTTCGGCAATGTCTTCGCTGTAACTCCAACGCTGCGATTCACGTCCTTTTGCTCAGGTCGGAATCCGCCAGCCACCCTTCCCGGGGGTTACGCTCAGTGGAGCCAACTTCGGAGGTAACAGTGGGCACCAAGAACGGCGACGGCGGCGCGAGCACCACAGCGGGCCACGATGCGCAGGCAGAACAGGCCGCGCTCGAAGCAGCGCTGCACGCCGACGAGCAGGGTCTGCTCTTCGACGACGACGTCTCCACGCTGCCCCACGACCTCGGCTACCGCGGCCCCACGGCCTGCAGCGCGGCCGGCATCACCTACCGCCAGCTCGACTACTGGGCCCGCACCGGCCTGGTCGAGCCGACCGTGCGCGGCGCCACCGGCTCCGGCACCCAGCGCCTCTACGGCTTCCGCGACATCTTGCTGCTCAAGGTGATCAAGCGCCTCCTCGACGCCGGCATCTCGCTGCAGCAGATCCGCACCGCAGTGGCCCACCTCCGTGCCCGCGGCACCGACGACCTGACCCGCGTGACGCTGATGAGCGACGGGGCCAGCGTCTACGAGTGCACCAGCAACGACGAGGTCATCGACCTGCTCCAGGGAGGTCAGGGAGTCTTCGGCATCGCCATCGGGGGAGTGTGGCGCGAGATCGAGGGCTCGCTCGCCGACCTGCCGTCCGAGCGCACCGCCGAGGCGGAGGCCGACCTGGCCAGCGACGAGCTCGCCGCTCGCCGCAAGGCGCGGATGACCGGCTGACCCCTGCTGGTAGATTTGTCCTGCTGACAAACCCGCGCGGGAGAGTTCCCGGCTGACTCCACGAGTCGGTCCGGGGCGCCGAAGGGGCAACTCCTCCCATCAACCTCTCAGGCTCACGGACCGTGCGGACTGGCACTCAGGAGCGACGACGACGTCGTGACTGACGGGAGGCGTACTCACCGATGACGGTTGATCGCCTCACGAGCAGGAGTGACATGTCAGACGACTTTTCCGGGCAGACCCTCGCCACCGCCTTGGCGGGACGGGCGTTCAGCGACCGGCACATCGGGCCCGATGACCACCAGGTCACCGAGATGCTCGAGCGCCTCGGCCTGAGCAGCCTCGAGGCGCTGATGGACGACGCGGTCCCTGGACGCATCCGCTCGTCTGGCCTCGACCTCCCGCCGGCCGCCTCCGAGCGGGCCACGGCCGCCGAGCTGCGCGAGATCGCCGCGATGAACAACCCGCTGGTCCCGATGATCGGGCTCGGCTACCACGGCACGGTCACGCCGCCCGTCGTACGACGCAACGTGCTCGAGGACCCGTCCTGGTACACCGCCTACACGCCGTACCAGCCCGAGATCAGCCAGGGCCGGCTCGAGGCGCTGATCAACTTCCAGACCATGGTCTCCGATCTGACCGGGCTGGAGACCTCCAACGCGTCGCTGCTCGACGAGGGCACCGCCGCGGCGGAGGCGATGACGCTGGTGCGACGCGCGAACAAGAAGGCGGCGGGCCCGTTCGTGGTCGACGCCGACGCGTTGCCGCAGACCATCGACGTCGTGCGGACCCGCGCCGAGGCCATGGGCATCGACGTGGTGGTCGCCGACCTCGCGGAGGGGCTGCCCGACGGTGAGCTGAGTGGCGTGCTGGTGCAGTACCCCGGTGCCTCCGGGCGGATCCTCGACGCCCGCACCGTCATCCAGGACGCGCACGACCGGGGGGCGTTGGCGGTCGTGGCTGCCGACCTGCTGGCCCTGACCCTGCTCGAGTCGCCCGGCACGCTGGGTGCGGACGTGGCCGTCGGGTCGTCGCAGCGCTTCGGCGTCCCGCTCTTCTACGGCGGCCCGCACGCCGGCTTCATGTCGGTGCGCGCCGGCCTGGAGCGGCACCTCCCCGGTCGCCTCGTGGGCGTCTCGGTCGACTCCCATGGCCGGCCGGCGTACCGGCTCTCGCTGCAGACGCGCGAGCAGCACATCCGCCGCGACCGGGCCACCTCCAACATCTGCACCGCGCAGGTGCTGCTGGCCGTGGTGGCGTCGATGTACGCCGTCTACCACGGTCCCGACGGGCTCACCCGGATCGCCTCCTCGGTGCACGCGCAAGCCCTGGCCCTGGCCCAGCGGCTGCGCGACGGTGGCGTCGAGGTCGTGCACGACGCGTTCTTCGACACGGTGCTGGCCCGCGTGCCCGGTCGGGCCGTCGAGGTCGTCGACGCGGCGCGCACCGCCGGTGTGCACGTGCGACGGGTGGACGACGACCATGTGGGCCTGTCCACCTCGGAGGTCACCGACGCCGACGTGCTCGACGCGGTGCTGGGGGCGTTCGGGGTGGTGTCGACGGGCTCGGCCGACCAGGGCAGCTCTGTCGGTGACGTCGTCGTCACCGAGGCGATCCCGGCCGAGCTGCGGCGTACGACGGACTTCCTCACCCACGAGGTGTTCAACTCCCACCGCTCCGAGACCTCGATGCTGCGCTACCTGCGGCGGCTCTCGGCCCGCGACTACGCCCTCGACCGCGGCATGATCCCGCTCGGCTCCTGCACGATGAAGCTCAACGCCACCACCGAGATGGAGCCCGTCAGCCTCCCGGGCTTCGCCGACCTGCACCCGTTCGCGCCGGCCGAGGACGCCCAGGGCTACGTGCGGCTGATCGAGCAGCTGGAGTCGTGGCTGGCGACGGTGACCGGCTACGACCGGGTGTCCATCCAGCCCAACGCCGGGTCGCAGGGCGAGCTCGCCGGGCTGCTGGCGATCCGCGGCTACCACCGGGCCAACGGCCAGGGGGAGCGGCGGGTGTGCTTGATCCCGTCCTCCGCGCACGGCACCAACGCCGCCTCGGCGGTGATGGCCGGGATGAAGGTCGTGGTCGTGAAGTCCGCCGAGGACGGCTCGGTCGACATGGACGACCTGACCGCGAAGTGCGAGGAGCACCGCGAGGACCTGGCCGCGATCATGGTCACCTACCCCTCGACCCACGGGGCCTACGAGGACACGATCGTCGACCTGTGCCAGCTGGTCCACGACGCAGGCGGCCAGGTCTACGTGGACGGCGCCAACCTGAACGCGCTGCTCGGCTACGCCAACCCGGGGGAGTTCGGGGGCGACGTGTCGCACCTCAACCTGCACAAGACGTTCTGCATCCCGCACGGCGGCGGCGGGCCGGGCGTCGGTCCGGTCGGCGTGCGCGAGCACCTGGCGCCCTACCTCCCGTCGCACGCGATGCACCCCGAGGTCGCCAAGCGCTCCGGGATCGGGCCGATCAGTGCCGCGCCGTACGGCTCGGCCGGGATCTTGCCGATCTCGTGGGCCTACGTGCGGATGATGGGGGCCGAGGGGCTCACCGAGGCGACGGCGGTGGCGGTGCTCGCGGCCAACTACGTGGCCGAGCGGCTGCAGGACCACTTCCCGGTGCTCTACCGCGGGCACAACGACCGTGTCGCGCACGAGTGCATCCTGGACGTGCGCGGGCTGACCAAGTCGAGCGGCGTCTCGGTCGACGACGTGGCCAAGCGGCTGATCGACTACGGCTTCCACGCGCCGACGATGAGCTTCCCGGTCGCGGGCACGCTGATGGTCGAGCCCACGGAGAGCGAGGACCTCGGCGAGCTCGACCGCTTCTGCGAGGCGATGATCGCGATCCGCGGCGAGATCGACCGGGTCGAGGACGGCGAGTGGACTCCCGAGAGCTCCCCGCTGCGCGGGGCTCCGCACACCGCGGCCTCGCTGCTGATCGGCGACCAGGACCGGGCCTACTCCGCCGAGCTGGCGGCGTTCCCGTCGGGCGCGGACCCGGACAAGTACTGGCCGCCGGTCGGCCGGATCGACCAGGCGTACGGCGACCGCAACCTGGTCTGCGCCTGCCCGCCGCCCGAGGCGTTCGCCTAGTCACCCCACCACAACGCTCAATGCGCTCCCGGCTCGTCGGGGCCCCGACAGTCCCAGGTGATCGTTTGTCTCACTACCAGGCGGTCATCGACCGCTACCAGGCCGAGCGCCGGCTGCCCTCGCTCGTCGCGGGGGTGCTCGAAGGCCCGTCGTTGGTGTGGACCGGCACCGCCGGCGCGCCGACCGACACGGACACGCAGTACCGCATCGGCTCGATCACCAAGTCGATGACCGCGGTGCTGGTCATGCAGTGCCGCGACGACGGGCTGCTCGCGCTCGACGACCCGATCGGGCGGTTCCTGCCCGAGTCCGGCTACGGGTCCGCGACCGTTCGCTCCCTGCTCGCGCACGTCTCGGGGATGCAGAGCGAGCCGGTCGGTCCGTGGTGGGAGCGGAACCCGGGTGTTGCGGTGCCGGAGCTGCTCGGTGCCAACGACGGGTCGGGCGCGGTCTTCGGGCCGGGGCAGCACTTCCACTACAGCAACCTGGCCTACGGGCTGCTCGGTGAGGCCGTCGCCCGGGTGCGCGGCCGCTCGTGGTTCTCGTTGGTGCAGGAGCGGGTGCTGGACCCGTTGGGGATGACGCGGACGTCGTACCTCCCCGAGGAGCCGTACGCCCCGGGCCTGAGCGTGCACCACCTCGCCGGCACCCTGACCGAGGAGCCGCTGCACGACACCGGCGCGATGGCCCCGGCCGGGCAGGTGTGGAGCACGCTGACCGACCTCGCGCGGTTCGCCGCCTTCCTCGGTGAGGGTGACCCGAGGCTGCTCGCGCCGCCGACGCTGACGGAGATGCGCCAGCCCGTCCCGCCGGCCATCGACTACGGGCTCGGCCTGCGGCTGCTGCCGTACGCCGACGGCGTGCTCGCCGGCCACACCGGGTCGATGCCCGGCTTCCAGGCCGCCGCCTTCGCCGACCCGCTCAACCACGTCGGCGTGGTGGCCCTGACCAACGCGACCACCGGGTTCTCCGCGCCTGAGCTCACCCTCGCCCTGCTCGGCCGCCACACCCCTGGATCGATGAGGCCGTGGGTGCCGACGGAGTTCGTGCCCGACTGGGCGCGGGAGCTCCTGGGCTACTGGCACTGGGGAAACTCGGCCTACGAGGTCCGATGGAACGACGAGTGCCTCGAGTGGCGCGACCTGGCCCGCGGAGCGGTGGCCGAGCAGTTCGGGCGGGACGGGGACCGCATCGTCGGACTGGCCGGCTACCACCACGGCGAGACCCTGCACGTCGTACGCCGCGAGGACGGCTCGATCGACCACCTCGACTGTGCGACGTTCATCTACACCCGGGAGCCCTACCCGCACGGTTGAGGGGCGAGCGCCTCGAAGCCACTACCCTCGGGACCATGCACCGCATCTTCACGACCAGCGTCGCGTCGGTCTACCCCCACTACGTGGCGAAGGTGGAGAAGAAGGGCCGCACGCAGGCCGAGCTCGACGAGGTGATCGAGTGGCTGACCGGCTTCGACGAGCGTGCGCTCACCGCGCACCTCGACGCGGGGACGACGTTCGGGGACTTCTTCGCCCGGGCCCGGCTCAACGAGCACACGAGGTCGATCACAGGCGTCGTCTGCGGGGTGCGCGTCGAGGACATCGAGGACCCGCTGATGCAGAAGATCCGCTACCTCGACAAGCTGGTCGACGAGCTGGCCAGGGGCAAGGCGATGGAGAAGGTGCTGCGCGCCTAGCGGAGCTTCATCGAGCCGGACACGTCGGGCTCCCACGGCAGGTTGGACTGGAGCGCGATCTGCTGGTCGAGGGCGTCGGCGATGTCCTCGGGCCACGGCGCCGTGAGCCGGCTCTCCAGGTCGATGTGCAGGAGGATCTCCTCCATCACGAAGCTCAGCCGCTGGTTGGTGTCGTCCAGCAGGTAGACCAGGGCGTGCGCAGCGCGCTCCGAGCGGCCCAGGAGCCGCACCCGGGAGGAGATCTTGGCGCCGGTGAGCAGCTCGGCCAGGTAGGTCAGGTGGTGCTCCGCGGAGAAGCAGGCGTGCCCCTGCGCGGGCCAGTTCTGCGGGATGCCGAGCGCGACGAGTGACTCGTCGAGTCCCTCGCTGGCGATGCCGGTGTAGTGCCGGACGTTGAGGTGCCCGTTGGCGTCCTCGAACGGGACGGGGACGGGCTGCTCGGTGTAGGCCGGCAGGTCGACGAGCTGCACGTAGGTGGGATGCGTTGAGGTCACGGGTGGTGACGCTACCGGTCCGGGCAGGTCCCCGCCCATCCGAGCGTCGCGACCGCCTCCGACGGCCATCGAAGGCCTTCGACGGCCGAGGCCGACACGGTCCTGCGTGTGGGCAGCGAGCTCGGCGCCTACTGGGACGCCGCGTGGAGCGTCTCCGACCCCTGCGTGGTCAGGTCCGCACGAAGGCGAGCACCGCGAGCACCCGGCGGTTGCTGGCGGCGTCCGCGTGCAGGCCGAGCTTGGTGAAGATGGTGCTCACGACCGGTTCCACGGTCTTGATGCTGAGGTGGAGCTCCTCGCAGATCGCCGCGTTGGAGAGACCGCGGGCCATCAGCTCCAGGACCTCGCGCTCTCGTGGGCTCAGGCCGTCGAGGTGTCCCGCCCGCCGCTGCTGGGCGATGACGTCCGACAGGCTGAGGTGGTCGATCACCAGGGCGGCCTGGGCGGCCAGGTCGTCGAAGAGCCGTTCCTCCGACAGGGACAACCGGTCGGGCTGCGGCCGGTGGATGCTGAGGGCCCCCACCACCTCGTCGTGCCTCCTCACGGCGCGGACCTGGGAGGCCGGCGCGCTCTGCTGCTCGGCCACGGACGTCGGCGCGATCTCCTCGCCGGTCTCGGGCCACAGGCCCACGGCACGCAGCTCCTCGCTCGTGCCCATCCACAACGTCGCCCCGCTCGCCGACAGGGCCTGGGACGCGGCCCTGGCGATGTCGGCGGGCAGGCCGCCGGAGCCCGGTCCGCTGCGGGACAACCAGGTCAGCGCGGCGTACGCCGCGACGTTCTGACCGTGCACGATCGCCCAGCCCGCCGTGACCGGGAGCAGGGTCGCCGCGATGAGGCCGGGGATCGGCGTGCCCCGGACGGCGAGTCCCGTCCCCAGGGCGACCAGCGAGAGGGCAGCCGCCGCCACCACCCAGGCGAGCTGGCGGCGGACCGGGCCGTCCGACGTACGCCACCGGGCGACGAGGGCCACCACCCACAGGAGCTGGAACACGATGTACGCCGGATGGGCGATGGCCGACCACGCGGTGCTGACCAGGTCGGGGGCCGTGCCGTTGAAGGGATGGGTCGTCAGCACGCCGGCCGCGTCGTACTCCACGGGCCAGGTCGCCGACAGGGCGGCGCACACCAGCGTGACGGCGATGACGACCGCCGCCGTCGGGCGCCACCTCGGGGACGGCAACCTGCCGTCGGGGAAGCAGACGACCGCGAACGTGGTGAGGGCCAGGGCGACGACCAGCGGCCAGACGCCCAGCCAGCCCCACCAACGGCTGGCCTCGGACGTGGGGCTGTGGCCGACCTGGCGGCCGAGGAACATGACGCCCTCCACGACTCCCGCGGCCATGAACAGCAGCCCCTCGCGGTGCCAGGGGCGCTGGAACAGCACGTAGGCGCCGACCAGCGTGAGCGCCAGCGCGAGGAGCCCGTTGTGCAGGTTGGCCAGCCACAGCCCACGCGAGAGACCGACGGCCACGGCCACGACGACGATGCTGACGAGCACGAGCGGCAGCAGTCCGCGGAGCCCCCTGGGGTCGGTGCGCGTCACGAGCAACATCGTGGCACGGCTGACTTTCGGGCGGGGCAGGGTTTTCCCTGCTTCTCAGGAGCAGGGTTCTCCCCAGGGCGCTCGAGGTGCTGTGACGTGGACGGTGGGGGTCACACCGACCGAGGAGAAGCCATGTCCACCGCCACCAGCGTCGCCCCCCGCCACGACCTCGACCACGCCGACCGATCGGCTGCTGACGGCCGCCCTGCTCGTGGCGCCGGTCATCTACCTGGCCGCCGACACGACGTACGCCGCCCGCGGGTGGGACGACGGCACCGGGGGAGTGCTGCACGTCCTGGGTGCGATCGCCTACGGCTTCGTCGTCCTCCGCGTCGCCTCGTGGCTGCCGCGGTCCACGGTGTTGGCGGCCTGGATCCTGGTCACCGGCCTGGTCGGACTCGTGGGCAACGCGGCGTACGGCTTCGAGGCGATCCACATGTCCCTCGGCGACACCCAGCTCGTCGACCAGCCCGGCGCCGCCAACCTGATCAAGCCGTTGGGACTGTTCTTCCCGTTGTCGTTCGCCCTGATCGCCGTCGCGCTGCTCTGGCTCGGCCACCGGTGGCAGGGCCTGCTGACCCTGGTCGCCATCCTCGTCTGGCCGGTCGCTCACATCGGGAACCTGCCGGTTCTGGCGGTGCCGGTGAACATCGCGCTCGTGGTGGCGTTCGGGAGCCTGGTGTGGGCGCGGGTAGGAGGGGTCACGCACGGTGGAGGCGATCGGGAGGTCGGTCCGGCGCCGCTCAGGACCGGCGAGACCGCCGGGCGGTGGCGTAGGAGGGCTCTCTGAGCCGTCGAACCCAGTCATAGGGCTCGAGGCCGGGGAGTCCATGCCTGACCGGATCGAACGCGACGGGCCTGTCCGCCTCGCCGACCGGGTCCTGATCGAGCGAGAGCGCGGCGAATGTCTTCCACGGGCCGAAGCGGATGGCCCACGCCAGCTCGACCCTGCTCGTGTCCTGAAACACCGCGGAGAGAAGCACCGGACCGGAGGGTGTGCGATAGGGCAGCAACGTGGTCAACGGTCTCCGGAACGGCGACCGCGCAGCGGTGAGCGTGAAACGGGTGAGCCGCCCGAGCCCCGTCGAGGCGAACAGCAGGTCGCCGTGCAGTCCGGCTTCGGTCGGCACTCGTATCGCGAGGCCGTGGATGTCCGGGAAGGGGGCGGGCAGTCCGACTGCTCGGGACAGCCGGACCAGGACGTCGGCTGTACCGGCCTGGTCCAACCACTCTGCGCCGGTCCTCTCCTCGCCGCCGATCCGGTGCAGGGTTCCTCGAATGACCGACCCTCGAGGGTGCAGGGGCTTGGCAGCCGGCCGGGCGGAGATGATTCCCGTTGCCACGCGCAGCACCTGCCCACCAGCGTGGGAGGCGGCCCGGGTCGCGCTATCGAGAATGCTCATGCGCCGTCCGTACCCGATCTCGGAGACCCACAACGGCTCCGCCGATGCCGGCCGCGGTGCGGCGGAGTCTTGTTCGGTCGTCGTGCCCGTTGCGCCGCGGGGGAGGGTCAGCTGTCCTTGCGCTCCTGCTTCTTGGTCTCGGTGAGCGCCTCGAGACGCTCGGCGTCGGCGCGTGACTCCGCAGCGGACTGCTTGGTCTCGCGAGCGTCACCGAGCCTGGCCTCGGCCTCGCGCTCGGCGGCCTTCTGCTTCTGCTCGGCGGCGGCCTCGACGCGCAGCTTCTTCTCCTGTGCGGCTGCCTTGCGACGCGCGGCCTGCTTGTCGGCGGCAGCCTTCTTGCTGGCGGCAGCATCGGCGGCGGACTTCTTGGCGTCCCTGGTGGCACGCATCTCCGCCTCGTCGGCCTCCTTCAGGCCAGAGACGGCTCGGTCCTGGGCAGCCTGGCGCTTGTGCGCGGCTTCCTGGCCGGCCTCCTGAACTGTGTCGCGCGCTTCCTCACGGCGACTGGCTGCCTCCTGCTCGAGCGTTGCGGCACGGAACAGCTTCTCGGCACGATCCACGCGGGCGGCGCCGCGCTGGACGATGACCTCGTTGTGCAGGATCGTGCCGGCGACCCTGTCGACCGAGCCGAGGGCGCGATCCAGGGTGACGCGCGGCGTCGAAGACTCGGGGAGACGCGCCGCGAGCTGCTGGTTGACCACCGCGAGGGGGAGTCGGGCGATCTCGTAGGGCAGGGAGATGAGCGTGGTGATCATGGTGGTCCTCACTTGTCGGTGTCGGCGCGCAGCTGCGCGGCCTGGTGCTCTGCGACGGCGGCCTCGCGCTGGAGTCGGCGCTGCTCGGCCTCGGCGTCCTGCTCGGTGGAGGACGCAGCTCGCTCCAGCGACTCGGCCTCACGAAGGCGGGTCTCGGCGATGTCGGCCCCGTGCTTCTCGGCCGCATCGCGGCCAGCCGCTTCCGTCTCCTGCGCCGTGCGCTCGGCCTCGGCGCGCTCGGCGTCACGCTGGTGCTCCACCGCGGACTTCTCGCGCTGCGCCTGTGCCTCGGCCGCGGCCTTCTGGCCCGTGGCCTCGCGGCTGGTCTCGCGCAGCTGTCGGGCGGCTTCCTGGCGCTTGGCGTCGGCGATTGCCTCCTCGGCCACGGCCTCCTTGCGGTTGCTGGCCTCAGCCTGCTGGAGCTGGCCCTCCTCGACCAGGTCGTCCTTCCCGGCGACGGCTCCGACGACCTCCTTGGCCTTGCCGGCCACCGAGTCGAGAAGTCCTTCGCGGGCTTGGTCTGCCTTGTTGTCACTCATGACCTCATCGTGCCCGCCACGGCCACACTCATACGAGGCGACCGGTGTGACCTGCGTTGCACGACGCTGGCGCGCAGCCGGGTCTGGAGCGTCTGGTGTGCTGCACGCATGCACCTACGCTTGGCGGTGTTGGCTGGCGGTGCAGGTCACTGCCGACTCCTCACCGTTCTGGGCCGATCGGTTCCATCCCTCCAGCGCGGGTTACGCCGAGCTCGCGGACTCCGCGTCACCAGCTCTGACCGCCGTCCGGACGTCGCACCTAGGCGCCATCCTCGTTCTCCTGCTCGTCGTCGGTCGTGGCAGCGGGATCTGACACCGAGATCTGGATCAGGCTGCTCGTCGGGTCGGAGACGATTGCCTCGGCCCGGGCTTGACGTGCATCGAGCTCGGCCTTCTCGACGGTTGCTCTGAGGTCTGCCAGCGGATCGTTCTCTCGTGGGGCCTTGGCCTTCTCCAGGTCCTTCTTGGCCTTCAGCAGGTCCAGCTCCGCCTTGAGCCGTTCGGTCTCACCTGCGCTGGTGAAGGGTTTCAGCGCTGCGGTTCCGGCGGTGATCACGTCACTGGCGATGCCTGGGAGGGCTTCGATCGTGGCAGCACGGGCCAGCGAAGGGTCAGTTCGCTCGGTGCTGACCTTCGTCAAGATGCCGTCCTTGTCGAAGGTCAAGCCGGTGACCGAGTCACCGCGCGGCTTGTCCTTGAAAGTGCCGGGCTTCATCGGGCGTAGAGGGATGTACGAGAGGGAACCTTCGCGGACAATCACGACTTTGCGCTCGCGCGAGATTTCAGTCAGCCGGTACCTGACGGGCTCGTCCAGGGCCTTTCTCCTCGCCTCGTCACCGGCAGAGGCGGGTGCCTCATCAGCTAGTGGTTCGGCGGACCAGTGGATGATGGTGGCCAGGCGAGGGCGCCGGAAGACCACACATTCGGGTGACTGGGCGGGTGGCACTCCCAGGGGTGCGCCGCTCGTGTCGTCGTGGGGATCGGTGTCCTCGAGGTCCCAGCTGACGGCGACTCTCAGGTGGGTCAAGATCTCCCACCATCGCTGTTCGTTCCCGTCGAGATCAGCCCGCACCTTGCCATCGGCTGCGGCGTGTTCGAGTGTCTGAGTACTCGGTAGTTCCTCGAGCACGAAGACCTCGTGGAACGCTTGGGACTCGCTCTTCGTGTGACTGGCGATCCAGGTGGCGTACTTCGACTCGGACTCGACGGAGGCGACGCGAATCTGTTGGAGTGCCTTGTTCAAGTCGGAGAGCTCGCGCACGAGGGACTTGGCCGAGTGCGTGTTCAAGGTGGCGGCCACAGCGATCTTGGCCTCGACCCGTGCTTGGGACCATCGAAGGTTTGCCAGAAGGTGAGCTGACGTCGAGTCGTGCTTGAGGTACGCCCGGTGGATACCCAGATCCTCCAGCGATGGAGTCGCCGATGCGGCGGAGGTGTCAGGGGGTGGGGTACGGCCGGTCTCGGAGGAGTCGTCCTCGCCTGCGGCATGTGCCTCCGCATCGCCGGTTGCGTCGTAGGTCAGGGAGTCAGAGATGGACGCAATACCGCGGGTCGAGGCCGCCCGGATGGCCATCGCTCCGAGTCCGACCGCTGGCGCGAGTCCAGGGGCCAGAAACATGGATGCGACGGGCAGCAGCGTGCTGATGGCACCAGCGCCCGCCTTCACCAAGGAGAGCAGACGGGCCTGGCTCTGGTCGTCCACGGTGGCGTCGGTGCTGGTCAATCTTCCATCGGGGGCGAGTCCGACCGCACAGGTTGCTTTGCTGTGTGCCGGATCCGGCAGCCGAACGACCCACAGACGTTGGGGGTCCGCCTCGATCTGGACCGCGATGTTGCTGGATCGCGAAGTCTTCGACTTCTGGCCGCCGTAGGGATTGGTGACCTTGGTGCTGGTCCCGTCGATGCTCACCGTCGTGATCGGCAACCGGTAGGCCAGCTCGATGTCCTCAGTGCTCATGGCGCCTCTTTCCGCAGGGTGACCCTGGTCACGCTAAGGCCGCCGAGTGCGGTCGCGGTTGCCATCGTCACCCGGGTGCGGACCGGTCTAGTCGGGGGCTGGCTCCTCCTGCACCACGAAGGGCGGGATCGACGAACGCGAGAAGCGGTCATCGCCCATTCCCCCGAGAAGGTCAGTGCGGTGCCGTCCGGCTGGAAGGCCGGGCGGCACCGCACTGTGGTCGTGCGTCACGTTCCTCTGTCGGGTCAGGTCACTTCACGACGCGCACGGTCGTGACCGTGGTGTGTCCGGCGACGCGGGTGCCGATGTTCCACAGGGTGTGGTGGCGCATCGCCTGCTTGAAGGTGACGCCCAGGGCCCAGCGGTTCTTGCCGATCCGCTCGAAGGCGATGTTGCCTCCGGCCGGGCGACGGGGGGACGGAGCCGCGTAGACGTAGGTCGGTCGCGAGGTGGCGGCGACCAGCACCGTGTAGGTGCGTCCGCGGTGGACGACGTAGCGCCCGTCCTTCATCGACGCACCGGCGATGGCCACCTTCGTGGTCCGTGCGACCAGGCGGCTGGTGCTGTGGTTGCCCGCCTCGTCCGTGGCGGTGGCCACGTAGGTGACGCGGCTCCCGCTCGTGGTGCGCTTCACGGTGCAGGTGGCAACACCTGACAGCGAGTCGCTCGCACGGCACGCCCCGGCAGGACCGGTGGCGAAGTACGTCGCTCCGGCGCGGACGCCGCTCACCCGCACCTTGGGCGGTTGCCGGTCGATGTGGATGCCACTGACCGTGACCGTGGCGGCGCCACCGTCCGTGGCCGTGATGGAGCGGGTGACCGACTGGCCGGCGCCACTGTGCGAGAACGTGACCGGTGCCGGGCACGCCGCGGTCAGGGCCGCGCTGGTCTCCTCGCAGGTGAAGGTCACCTTCACCGGGCCGGGGTACCAGCCGTGGCTGCGGGCCTTCGCGCTCGACACCTGCGCGGTGATCACCGGGTCGCGGCGAGCGGTGGAGGCCGACGAGCCGGTGAAGGAGTCGTCGCCGTCGTACACGGTCGAGACCTGCTTCTCGCTCCCGGCGGGCACGGTGTGGTCCAGGGTCGCCGTGCCGTCACTGAGCTCGGCGGTGCCGACCTCGGTCCCGGCGACGGAGAAGTGCACCGTCCCGGTCGGCTCACCCGCGCCGGGCGACGTGGGTGCGACCGTGGCCGTCACGTCGTCCGCGGAGACCGAGACCGACGACGTGGTCGCTGCCTTGTCGACTGCCAGCGCCTGGGGCGTGGCGGTGGATCCGGCGTAGCGGTTGTCGTCGGTGGGCGTGAAGGCGGCACCCACCTGGTGGGCGCCCACGGTGAGGTCACCCAGGTCGGCGCTGGTGGCGGTGCCGTCGTCGCCCAGCGCGACCGAGTCGCCGACCGGCGCCCCGTCGAGAAGGAACTGGACGGACCCGGCGTCGGTGCCGGTGACCGTTGCCGTCGCGGTCGCAGCCTGGCCGAAGACGACGCTGGCGGCCGAGGGGCTCACCGTGGTGGTGGTCTGCTCGAGCGCCACAGCGATCTGCTGCGTCGCGGTCGGGGCGGCGGAGTAGTCGTCGGAGCCGGGCTGGTCAGCCGACACGATGCAGCTCCCCTCCTGGACGAAGGTGACCGTGGTGTCGGTGATCGTGCAGGCGTCGCTCGTCGACGGGTCGACCGAGAGGCTGACCGGCTCCGCGGAGCCGCCACCCTCAGTGGTCACGGCGTAGGTCTGTCCCACCGTGGCGTCGGTCGGGGCCAGCGAGGTGAACGTGATCGCCTGCTCCGCCTTGCCGACCGCAACGGTCTGCGTGGCCGTGGGTGCGTCGCTCGAGCTGTCGTCACCGATCTGGTCCGCGGAGATGATGCAGTCATCGGCGTGGGTGAAGGTGACCTCGCCCTCGGAGCTGACCGTGCAGCTGGTGCTGGTCGTGCTGAACGTGACGGGGTTGCCCGAGACGCCGCCGGTCGCTGCGGGGGTGTAGGTCCCGCCGACCTTGGCGTTCTCCGGAGCCGTGGACGTGTAGGTGATCGCCTGGTCCGCCTTGCCGACCGCAACGGTCTGCACGACCGTCGGTGCGTCGGTCGAGGTGGCGTCACCGATCTGGTCCGCAGCGATGGCGCAGTCACCGACGTGGGTGAAGGTGACCTCGCCCTCGGAGCTGACCGTGCAGCTGGCGCCGGTCGTGCTGAAGGTGACGGGGTTGCCCGAGACGCCGCCGGTCGCGGCAGGGGTGTAGCTCCCGCCGACCTTGGCGTTCTCAGGAGCCGTGGACGTGTAGGTGATCGCCTGGCTGTCGTACGGCGCGGCCGAGATCACCGAGACCGTCTGGTCGCCGTTGGTGACGTAGGCGCGGTGGCTGCCCGGGTCCACGACGATGCCGATGGGGTAGTCACCGACCGCGACCGTGTCGACGATCGTGCCGGTGGTCTGGTCGATCACCGACACGTTGTCGTCGTTGCGGTTGGTGACGAAGGCCATGTGCGTGCGGGGGTCGACGGCGATGTCCGACGGACCACTGCCTGCCAGCAGGGGGTCGATGACGTCGTTGGTGCTCGTGTCGATGACCGTGATGGCGTCGGCGTTGTTGTTCACGACGTACGCGCGGTGCAGGCTCGGGTCGGTCGTGACCTTGATCGGACCGACGACGCCACCGACCGTCTTCTCGATGGTGGTGCCGTTCATCACCGAGACCGAGTTGCCGAACAGGGTGGCCACGTAGGCGAGGTGCGTGGTCGGGTCGACCGCCATCGCCCAGGGCCGGCTGCCGACGATGTCGGAGCGCTCGTGGGTCACCGGGCTCGCCGCCGTGTCGATCACCGACACCACCTGGCTGACGTAGTTGGCGACGAACACCTTGTGGGTGCCGGGGTCGACCGCGACCCCGATCGGGTTGCTGAAGCCACCGATGTAGTCGACGACGGTGTCGGTGATGGTGCTGAAGACCGTGAGGTAGCCGTTGGTGACGACGTAGCCGCGGTGGGCGCTGGTGTCGATCGCCATCCGACCCGGGTTGCCCGACATCGCGATCGTGCCCTTGATCTCGTTGGTCGTGAGGTCGATGACCGAGATGGCGCCGGCGCCGTTCGCGACGTAGAGGGAGTTGCTGGCGCGGTCGATGGCCAAGCCGTCGCCCACGTTGCTGCCGATGGCGACGGTGTCCATCACGCCGTACGACGTGTCGGCGCTCGCCGCGGGAGTCGATGCCAGGACCGTGGCCCCGGAGACCAGAGCCAGCACGACGCCGCTCACGAGGCCCCTCGTGCGGCGACGCGACGTGCCCCTGGAGGGACCGTCGACAGCGGAGGGGTGGGGCGGCGGGGGAGGTGACGGACGGAAGAAGGCGCCCGAGACATGGTGTGTGATGGTGGGATCCCTTGAGGTCGTGACCAGCCCCGGATGGCGGCCGCGTTCATGTTGGCAGGATGCCGCGGGCAATGGGCGCATATTGCCCATATCCGACTTGCCGGGTAAGTCTGTGTCTATTCTCCGCCTGATTCGGGCGGCTCGCCCTCAGGTCAGAGGGCCTGCGACACCGAGCTCATGTTGAAGTCCGGGATCCGGAGGGCCGGGGTCGCCGTACGTGAGAAGTAGTCGTCGCCCCACTCTCGCGAGAAGCTCGGCACGGTGGCCGACGCGTGCGTGTAGCGGTTGAGCAGGTCGATGGGACTCTCGTTGTAGCGGAAGTTGTTGACCGCCCCGGTGATCTCGCCGCCCTGGACGCGGTAGACGCCGTCGCGGGTGAGGCCGGTGAGGAGCATGGTCTGGGGGTCGACCTCGCGGATGTACCACATGCAGGTCAGCAGCAGGCCGTCCTCCATGCCGGCGACCAGGTCGGCCTCGGTGCCCGTGCCGTCGGCGATCTCGAGCGCGATGTTGTCGATGTCCGGCGTCGTCGGCTGACCCATCAGGTCGGCCGTGTGCCGGGTCTGGATCAGTGAGGTCACGCGGCCGTCGCGGATCCAGTCCGTGGCCGCGAGCGGCAGACCGTTGTCGTAGACGCTGCTGCGGTCCGAGGATCCACCGGCGAGGACGAAGGGCGCACACTCGAGGCCGGGGAGGGCCGGGTCGCTGTAGAGGCGGACGGCCGGGTTGACCAGCTGCTCGCCGATGCGGGTGCCGCCGCCGGGCCGCGAGAAGATCGTCTGGCCGTCGTCGGCGTTGCGGGCGCCGGCACTCCAGTAGGCGTCGATCATCAGGTCGGCGACCGCCGAGGGAGGCAGGATGCTGTCGTAGCGACCGGCCGGCAGGTCCAGGCGGCGCTCGCCCCAGGAGAGGCGGGTCGCGAGGTCCGCGGCCATGCGCGTGCCGTCGACGTCGGTGAAGTCGCGGGTGGCGCCACCGACCCAGGCGCTGTTGGTCAGCTCGGCGTTCTTGCCGGTGCAGCCGTAGTGGCCGGTGGGCTGCTCGTGCCGCAGCCGCAATCCGGTGGAGGAGCCGAGGTAGGTCGTCGAGACCTCGTGGAAGACGAAACCGTAGAGGACGCGTCGCTCGGCATCGGCCATGCCGAACGCCTCGCCGAGCTGGGCCGCGAACTGCTCGAACACCTGGATCGAGGTCTCGCCGGGGGAGGCGTCCCAGTCGGAGGCGGCGTCGCCGCCGATCAGCTCGGCCCGGTCCTCCGCGGCGTCGGCGACAGCGGCGGCCCGGTCGGCGCTCGCCACCAGTCCGGACACCTGGTCGAGCGACGCGGCCGTGCCGCTGACCGAGGCGTTTCCGCCGCCCTGGAAGGCGATCACGGTGACGTCGACGGAGTGCATCACGCCGTTGGTGGTGAGGGTGTTGTTGGCCCAGCGCAGGTTGGCGCTGGTGGTGTCGGTGACGATCGCGATGCACTGCTCGGACACGGAGGCCTCGAGGGCGTGTTCGACCAGACGCTGCGGATGGACGTTCATCAGGCCGTCCCCTCCTCGGTCGTGTTCAGGATCCGGATGTCGCGGAACAGGGCGGACGGGGCTCCGTGGCTGACCGAGGCGGCCTGGCCCGGCTGGGCCTTGCCGCAGTTGAACGCCCCGCCGAGCTCGTAGGTCTGGGGACCACCGACCGCCTCCATCGAGCCCCAGAAGTCGGTGGTGGTCGCCTGGTAGGCCACGTCGCGGAGCTGGCCTCGGACCTGGCCGTTCTCGATGCGGTAGAAGCGCTGCCCGGTGAACTGGAAGTTGTAGCGCTGCATGTCGATGGACCACGACTTGTCGCCGACGACGTAGATGCCGTTCTCCACCTGCCCGATGAGGCCTTGGGTGTCGGGACCGTCCGCCGCCGGCTGCAGCGACACGTTGGCCATCCGCTGGATCGGGATGTGACCGGGGGAGTCGGCATAGGCACAGCCGTTGGAGCGGCCGCCGTTGAGCTCGGCGCCGTAGGTGTGCGCCATCTCGCGGTCGAGCTGGTAGCCGACGAGGACCCCGTCGCGGATGATGTCCCACGACTGCGTCTCGACGCCCTCGTCGTCGTAGCCGATGGTGGCCAGGCCGTGCGGCGTCGTACGGTCGCCGGTCACCTGCATGACGGGGGAGCCGTAGGCGAGCGTGCCGAGGTGGTCGTAGGTGGCGAACGACGTTCCGGCGTAGTTGGCCTCGTAGCCCAGCGCGCGGTCGAGCTCGGTGGCGTGACCGATCGACTCGTGGATGGTCAGCCACAGGTTGGAGGGGTGGATCACCAGGTCGTAGACGCCCGGTGCGACGCTCGGCGCCGCGAGCTTCTCGCGCAGGAGCTCGGGCAGCTGGGCCCGCTCGGTGTCGAAGTCGAACTGACCACCGGTGAGGTACTCCCAGCCGTGGCCCACCGGCGGCGAGATCGTCCGCATCGAGTCGAAGGCGCCGGACTTCGCGTCGGAACCGTGCACCTCGAGGTAGGGCTCCAGCCGAATGCGCTGCTGGGTGATCGAGGAGCCGCCGAGGTCGGCGTAGTACTTGTTCTCGTGCACCTGCTGCAGGCTGCCGGTCGCGTGGTCCACGCCCTCGGCACCCACCAGCTCGCGCGTCCAGTCGGCGAAGAGGCCCGTCTTCTCCGCGAGGGCGACGTCCAGCGGGTTGACGTCGTACGCCGAGACCCAGCTGACGTCCTTGTGCACCGGCTCGGGGGCCAGCTCGACACGGCGACGGGTCATCTTCGCCGCCACCTGCGCCACGGTCACGGCGGTCTCCGCGATCATCACGGCCTCGTCCTCGGTCAGCGCGACGCCGGAGGCGAATCCCCACGCCCCGTCGAGGATCACCCGCACGGCGAAGCCGAGGTCCTCGGCGTCCTGCGCGCCCTCGAGCACCCCGTCCCGGACCGAGAAGTGCTGGTATCGGTTGCGCTCGAAGCGGAAGTCCGCGTGGGTC
Source organism: uncultured Actinomycetota bacterium (assembly GCA_963731075.1). Lineage (GTDB taxonomy): Bacteria > Actinomycetota > Actinomycetes > Propionibacteriales > Nocardioidaceae > Marmoricola. Next base: position 304,078 of record CAVSUC010000004.1, on the reverse strand, counting down.
ACCCCGAAGTCCTGTGCCCGGCCGAGCGCCGCCTGCCCGAGCCGCTCGTAGGGCAGCGCCAGGAACGTCGGATCGATCTCGTGCTGTGGCATGCAGCGAGGCTATCCGGCGGCCAGCGCCATGCTGAGGGTGGAGCCCCGGCGCGCCTTGCGCACCTCGAGCTGGGCGGGAACCCGGCTGCGGAGCTCGGCCACGTGGCTGACCAGTCCGACCACGCGACCCCCGTCGCGCAGCTGGTCGAGCGTGTCCATCACCCCGTCGAGCGTGGTGGCGTCCAGGGCGCCGAAGCCCTCGTCGATGAACAGCGTGTCCAGCTGGGTGCCGCCCGCCTCGTGGGTGACCGTGTCGGCCAGCCCGAGCGCCAGCGCCAGGGACACCAGGAAGGTCTCGCCCCCGGACAGCGTCGCCGGGTCGCGGTGCTTGCCGCTCCACTCGTCGCGCACCTGCAGGCTGAGACCTCCGCGCTGCTCACCGGCTCCCTTCTCGTCGGCCTGCTCGAGGGCGTAGCGCTGGTCGGTCATGTCGCCGAGCCGCTCGTTGGCCGCGGCCACGACCTGGCGCAGCCGCTCCGAGAGGACGTACGCCGAGAGCCTCATCTTCAGCTGGTTGTCGGCGCTGCGTCCCTCGACGAGGGCGGCGAGCCCGGCCGCCAGAGCGTGGCCCTGCCGCACGGGCGCCCAGTCGGCCAGGGCGCTGGCCAGGTCCGACATCAGGGCCTCGAGACGACGGGCCCGCTGGATCGCCTGCTGGTGGGCGGCGTGCTGGGTGTCGCGGGTCCGACCGGAGGTGGTGAGGCGGGCCGCCAGCTCCTCGAGATCAGGAGGCTCCTGGGCCAGGGCGGCGACCACCGACTCCTCGGCGAGCACGGCCCGCGCCGCCGCCCGCGACGCGCGGCGTTCGTCGAGCTCCCGGGTCGCCTCGACCGCCGCGCCACCGGAGAGCACGGCCTCGAGGGCGTCCTGCAGCGAGCCGAAGCCGGCCTCGGCCGCGGCACCGTCGGCGGCGGCGACGGCCTGGGCCAGCTCGTGTGCCGACCGGTCGCGCTTCGTCAGGGCGGCCCGGGCCTCGTCGAGATCGGCGATCGCCCGGCGGTGGGCGCTGACGAGGGCGGTGACGCTGCTGACGTCCGGTCGACTGCCGAGGAGCGCGTCCAGCTCAGCGGTGAGCGTGTCGTGGCGCTCGGCCGTCTCGGCCTGCTCGCGCGTGCGTTCGGCCAGCGAGACCCGCGCCGACGCGAGCTCGGCGGCCACCGTCTGCAGCTCCTGGGCGAGGTCGGCCAGCTGGGCGGTCGTCTCCCGGGACTGCTGCTCGGCAGCTGAGCTCCGCGCCGCGGCGACGTCGGCGGCCGTGACCAGGGAGCGCCAGTGCCGCACGGTGTGGCCGCCGCTGCGGACCAGCGCCGACTGGAGCTGGGTGGCGAGGGTGGTGACCAGCTCCTGCACGTTCTGGCGCTCGAAGTCGGCCGACTCGTGGAGCTCGCGGGCGACCTCCTCGTCGTCCCGGCCGATGGCGACGGAGGCATGGGCCGGGGAGGGGTGGTCGACGCTGCCGCAGACCGGGCACGAGCAGCCGACCGCCAGTCCGACCGCGAGCTCGGCCGCCATCCCGGTGATGCGGCGCTCGCGCAGGTCGAGGTAGGACTGGCGCAGGTCCTGGGCGTGGGTGGTGGCCAGCGACAACCGGGCGCGCGTCTCGGCCAGCTCGGCCGCCAGGCGAGCAGCCTCCGTGGCAGCGGCCAGACCGGCGCCGGCCACCTCGACGGCCGAGCGGTCGGAGGCGGCCCGGGCCAGCAGGGGGGTGGCCGCCTCGAGGGTCGCGGTCGCGTGGGCCCGGGCGGAGGTCAGCGAGCCGGCGCGCTGACGGTGCTTCTCGGAGTCCGCCGACAACCGCGACACCTCGTCGGCCAGGACGGTGAGTCGCCGACGTTCCTGGAGCAGCTGCTTCTCGCGCGGCAGCCACGACTCGGCGACCGCTCGCTCCTCGGTGAGCCGGGTGGCCGCCTCGACCAGCACCGGCACGTCGACCTCGGCGGGCTCGCTCTCGAGCAGGTCGCACACCGCGTCGACGTGCTCGGTGGCCCGCGCCGCGGCCTCGGAGTGCTGGGTCTGGGCGGTCTCGACGCGCCAGGCCGTGGGCAGCACGGGGGCGGCGCGACGGTGTGCGTCGAGGGCGGAGGCGAGGGACTCCTCGGTCGGCTGCGAGGCGAGCGAGCGCGTCCAGGTGCCGCTGGGCCGTCACGCCGCGCGCCCGAGCCTGCGCGAGGTCTCGCGCCTCCCCGAGCGCGCGCTGGTCCTCGACCACCGCCGCGGTGGCGGTCGCCAGGTCTTCGCGGTGGACGGCGACGTCCGCGGCCGCCTGCGTCAGTCGATCCGCCGCCCAGCGGGCCAGGGAGCCGTCCTCGGCGACCGGGTCGAGGGCCTGCAGGTCCCAGTCGTCGGGGACGCTGACCGTGCCGGCCTCCTGGAACCGGTTGACGACCGCGGCGGCGCGGTCGTGCAGCGTCTGGCTCTCGCGTCGCAGGGTGATCCGGCGGTCCACCAGCCAGCGCTCGACGTCCTCGAACCGACGGGTGCGGAAGAGCCGCTGGAGCACCGCGTGACGCTCGGCGGAGGTGGCGCGCAGGAACGCCTGGAACCGTCCCTGCGGGAGCATCGCCACCTGCTGGAACTGGGTGCACGTCATCCCGAGCAGCGACGTCACGAGCTGCCCGGCCTCGTCGAGGCGATGGCTCAGCGCCATCCAGTCCCCGTCGCGGAGCTCCTCGACGAGCACGCCGGCCTGGATCCGGGTCGTCCCGGTGCCGCGGCGCTTCGGCCGCTCCCAGGAGGGGGACCGGGTGAAGCGGAACGTGCGCTCGCCGATGGTGAGCCGCAGGGTCACCCGGGGCTCGGCCTGGGGGTCGGCGTGGTCGCTGCGCAGGTGGCGGGCGCTGTGCCGGTCGCCGGGCACCTCGCCGTAGAGCGCGAAGCAGACCGCGTCGAGCACGCTGGTCTTGCCGGCTCCGGTGTCGCCGGTCAGCAGGAAGACGCCGCTGGACGGCGAGCTCGTCGAAGTCGACCCGGACGGTCTCGACGAACGGCCCGAAGGCGGTGATCGAGAGGTCGTGCAGCCGCATCAGCCGCTCACCACTGCGTCACGGGCGACGACGAGGTCCGGGTCCTCGGTGCAGCACTCGAAGGCGGTGCGCAGCAGGTCTGACTCCTGCGGCGCTGGCCGGGGTGCCGCGCACGTGGCTGACGAAGTCGAGCGCGATCTCGTGGGCCGACTTGCCGGTGGTGGTGGGCCGCTGCGGGCGCCTGCTCCCCACCGGGCGGGGCGAACCGCAGGGCGAGCGCGTGCGGGAAGCGGATGCGCAGCTGCTCCATGGCGCGCACCGGACGGAGCTCGTCGGTGAGGGTCGCCTGCACCCAGGAGTCCTCGTGCACGCCGAAGCGCTGCTCGGTCAGCAGGTCGTCGAGCGTGCCGCTGAGCCGGGCCAGCGGCCGGGCGACCGGGGCCTCGACGAACCGGGCTCCAGCGAGGCCGGTGGCGTCCAGGTCGACCAGCCACGACCCCTTGACGTGGTCGGCCTCGGAGAACGAGTAGGCGACGGGCGAGCCGCTGTAGCGGACCGAGTCCCTCAGGGTGGCCCGTCCGTGGAGGTGGCCGAGGGCGGTGTAGTCGATGCCGTCGAACAGCTCGGTCGGCACCACCGAGATGCCGCCGACGGCGATGTCGCGCTCGCTCTCGCTGGAGGCTCCGCCCGCCACGAACGCGTGTGCCAGCACCACCGATCGAGTGCCCGCCGGGCGCGTGGCGAGGTCGGCCCGGATGCGGCGCATCGCCTCGGCGAGGGCGGCGTGGTGGGAACGCCGGGGTAGCTCCCACTGCAGCCGCAGGACGTCGGGCTCGAGGTAGGGGATGCCGTAGACCGCGACCAGGCCGTGCTCGTCGTCGAGGAGGACCGGCTCGTCGACCCGCCCGGCGTCGGTGCGGAGGTGTACGCCGGCGGCGTCGACCAGGCGCGAGCTGAACCCCAGCCGGCGGGCCGAGTCGTGGTTGCCGCTGGTGATGACGACCCGCGCCCGGGACGCGGCCAACCGGGTGAACGCGTCGTCGGCGAGCGCCACCGCGTCGACCGGCGGGAGGGCCCGGTCGTAGACGTCACCGGCGACGACGACGAGGTCGACCGACTCGTCCTCCACGGTGGCGATGAGGTGGTCGACGAAGGCGGCCTGCGCGGCGAGGAGGTCCTCGCCGTGGAACGACCGGCCGAGGTGCCAGTCGGAGGTGTGCAGGATGCGCATGTGGCCACGCTAGGAGAGCCCGCCGACAGAACCCGTCGCACACGCCGCCGGTCGGGGACGTGCTAGGTCACAACCCGATCGGCCCCGGCGTACACCACGCACCGCTCGCCCCGGGTGAAGCCCGCCAGCAGCAGCCCGGCGTCCTGCGCCAGGGACAGCGCCAGCGAGGTGGGTGCGCCGACGGCGACCATCGCGGACACCCCGGAGACCACCGCCTTCTGCACCAGCTCGAAGCCGATCCGCCCGCTCAGCACCAGCACCGGCGGGACCGGCGACGTGGCCAGGATCCGGGAGCCGACGACCTTGTCGACGGCGTTGTGCCGGCCCACGTCCTCGCGCACGACGACCGGCGTGCCGTCCGCCTCGAACAGGCCGGCGGCGTGCAGCCCTCCCGTCCTGCCGAAGCCGGGCTGGTGCACGCGCAGCCGCTGCGGGAGGTCGAGCAGCGTCGCGAGCTCGAGGGTGACGGGGGCTGGTGGGGACGCGCCCGCCAGGACGTCCTGGACGGTCTCGGTGCCGCAGACGCCGCAGGCCGAGTTGACCAGGCGGGCGGTGGGCAGCGAGACCGGTGGGGCGTCGAGCTCGACCGTGACGACGTTGAACTCCTCGAGCTCGCCGAGGCTCTCGTCGGTGCAGTAGCGCACGGCCCGAACGTCGCGCGGCGTCGTCACGCCCTCGTGGACCAGCCACCCGGCCGCCAGCTCGAAGTCGTGCCCGGGGGTGCGCATCGTGACCGCCACCCGCTGGGCCGGGAGACCGGGAGCCGCCACCCGGATCTCGAGCGGCTCCTCGGTGGCGACCCGGTCCTCGTGCTCGAGGCGCGCACCGTCGCGGAACTCGGTGACGCGGGTGCGGACCGAGGGTCCAGGGCGCCGGGACTTGGTCGTGCTCACGGGATCGACTCTAGACACGCTGCTCGAGAGCTGCCGAGCGTCCTAGGCGAAGCGCTTCTTCGGGGTCTGCTCGGCGGTGAGTGCGCCGTCCGTCTCCACGACGTCGCCGAGCGCGTCGTCGATGCGCTTCATCAGCTCGTCGGGGATCTTCACGCCGGCGGCCTTGACGTTCTCGGTGACCTGCTCCGGGCGGGAGGCCCCGACCAGGGCGGCGGCGACGTTGTCGTTCTGCAGCACCCAGGCGACGGCCAGCTGCGCCATCGTCAGGTCCAGCTCGTCGGCGACGGGCTTCAGCTGCTGCACCCGGGTGAGCACGTCGTCGTCCATGAACCGCTTGATCATGTCGGCGCCGCCCTTCTCGTCGGTGGCGCGCGAGCCCTCGGGGGGTGCCTGACCGGGCTGGTACTTGCCGCTGAGCACGCCCTGGGCGATCGGCGACCACACGATCTGGGAGATGCCGAGCTCGGCGCTGGCGGGCACGACCTCCTCCTCGATCACCCGCCAGAGCATGGAGTACTGCGGCTGCGAGGAGATCAGCTGGATGCCGAGCTCCTCGGCCAGCCGGTGTCCCTCGCGGAGCTGCTCCGCGGTCCACTCGCTGACCCCGATGTAGAGGGCCTTGCCCTGGCGCACGACGTCGGCGAACGCCTGCATCGTCTCCTCGAGCGGGGTGAACGCGTCGTAGCGGTGCGCCTGGTAGAGGTCGACGTGGTCGGTCTGGAGCCGGGTCAGCGACCCGTTGATCGACTCGAGGATGTGCTTGCGGGACAGGCCGGTGTCGTTCTTGCCACCGGGACCGGTCGGGAAGTAGACCTTGGTGAAGATCTCGAGCGACTCGCGGCGCTCGCCCTTGAGGGCCTCGCCGAGCACGGTCTCGGCCTGCGTGTTCGCGTAGACGTCAGCGGTGTCGAAGGTGCTGATCCCCTCGTCGAGAGCGGCGCGCACGCACTGCGTGGCGACCTCGTTCTCGACCTGGGAGCCGTGGGTGAGCCAGTTGCCGTAGGTGATCTCGGAGATCTTGAGGCCGGAGTTGCCGAGGTGTCGAAATTCCATGAGCCCGACATTACGGGTCAGGCAAGGGGCCCCGTCTACCTGACGGAGGCGATGGTCACGGACTGCTGCGGTGTCTCCGTGCCCGGGGCGACGCCGCGCGAGGCGACCGAGCGGACCACCTTGAGGCCGGACGCGCTCATCCGTCCGAGGACGGTGTAGGACGCGTCGAGCACGGAGTCCTCGTAGACGAGGAAGAACTGCGACCCGCTCGTGCCGGGCGGGGTGCCCTTGGCGACGGCCACGGTTCCCGCTGTGTAGGTGCAGTACTCCTTGCCGCTCTGCTCGTTCGTCTGCCCGTAGCAGGGCTGGAGCCGCGGGTCCTGGTCGATCAGCTCCTCGTCGTACTCGAAGCCCGCGCCGCCGGTGCCCGTGCCCGTCGGGTCGCCGCACTGCAGGACGTTGAGCCCGCCCTTCCCGCCGACCGTGAGCCGGTGACAGGGGGTGTTGTCGTAGAAGCCCTGCTTGGCCAGGGAGAGGAAGGCGTTGGCCGCACAGGGCGCCTTGTCCGAGTCGAGGTTGACCTTGATGTCGCCGCGGTCGGTGGCGATCGTGACCTCCGTGGGGGCGTCCTTCTCGGGATTGCCGGGAGGCGGGTCGACCGCCTTGGACGCCGGGCGGCCGGTGTCGCGGTAGGTGCACTGGGAGCGGTCGGCCTTGGGGGTCGTGGTGTCGTCACCACAGCCAGCGGTCAGCGCCAGGAGGACGAGCACGAGCGGAACGGCCAAGCGGTGCGGGGAAGTCACGCGGCCGATGGTAGTCAGCACCCGGGCGGGAACGGGCACCCGCTAGTGCTTCTGCGCGCCCTTCCGGCTGATGCCGAACTTTCGCGCCAGCATCGCCCTCGACGACGGAGCGGGGGAGGGCCCGACGCAGCGCGAACACGGTCCCGGCGTTGCTGCCGACGGCGTAGAGCTCGTCGGGCTGGTCGGCGTCGATCGCCTTGAGGATCGTCCGGGCGACGCGTGCCGGCGCGATCCCCTCCTTCTCGTTGCGGTCGAGGATCTTCAGCATCCGGCGGAAGGCGTCCTGGTGCGGCGAGGCCTCCGCGATGTACTTCGTGCGCCGTTCGCTGATCCCGGTGTTGATCGACCCAGGCTCGACGGTGGTCAGCCACACGTCGTACGGCGCCATCTCGAAGCGGGCCGCCGTGGCGAAGCCCTTGATCGCGGCCTTCGTCGCGACGTACGACGACCGGTAGGCCAGCGGGAAGCTCGCGAGCATGGAGCCGACCATCACCACCCGGCCGTAGCCCCGCGACCGCATGCCGGGCAGCAGCAGCTGGGTGAGGTGCACGGGACCGATCACGTTCAGCCGGAACAGGCGCTCCAGGGCGCCGACGGGGAGGTCCTCGAGCGGGCCGCTCTGCGACTCCCCGGCGTTGTTCACCACGATGTCGATGCGGTGCCCCTCCGCGCCCAACGCCGCGACGAAGCCCTCGATGGCGTAGATGTCGGTCAGGTCGAGCGCGCGGTAGGTCACGCCCTCGAGGCGCGACTCCGCCGGGATGGTGGCGGGGTTGCGGCTGGTCCCGATCACGCGGTGACCGCGATCGAGCAGCATCTGGGCGGTGGCCCGGCCGATCCCCGAGGAGGCGCCGGTCACGAGAGCGGTGCGGGTGGTGGTCATGTCAGTCCTGTCGACGAGATCCGCGCAGGCTCACGATGCCACGTCCGCAGGCGTGGGGGCGACCCTCAGTGCGAGAGCGCCCGCCGGTCGGCCACCAGGGCCGCGGTGTTCAGGGCGGCCCAGCCCAGGGTCACGGCGAGCACCTTCTTCTGGACCGACGACTTCGACGTGCCGGTGCTCAGCACGACGCCGTCAGCGACGTCCCCGACGATGCGCAGGAGCATGGCGGCCGTGACCACCGAGGAGTTCTTGGAGGCGAGCGCGAGACCCGAGATCGACAGATCGCGCCCGGCGTAGGTGTAGGCCATCCGGTCGAAGGCCGGCGCCTGGGCGGCGGGCGCCTCGACGCCGTTGGCAAGGTGTCGGGGCTGGACCAGGGCGTAGACGCCGTAGGAGGCGGTGGCGAGGGACATCAGCTTGGAGTACTTCATTCCTCGAACCTATGGGCCGCGTCCAAGGCGGCTTGGAAACAGGTGCAAGCCTTGGTGCATGAGCCGTTCCGCATCGTTCCCGTTCGCCTTCGCCAGCTCCTACCGCCTGCCGGCCCTGGTCTTCGGCATCACGCCCGGCACCTCGTCGGTCGTGGTCGAGGACGACGAGCTGCGCGTCCGATACGGCCCCTGGCGCTGCGGACGCCGCTGTCGAACATCGCCGGCGGTGAGCTCGTCAGGCGGGTTCGCGTTCCTCAAGACCGCCGGGCCGCCGCACCTGTCGTTCTCCGACCGTGGCGTCAGCTTCGCGACGAACGGCGACCGGGCCCTCTGCGTGGAGTTCCACGTGCCCGTGCCGGCCATCGACCCGACGCGGACGATCAAGCACCCCGGGGCGACGATGACCGTCGCCGACCCCGAGGGACTCGCTCGCGCGCTCGGCGTGAGCCTCTGACGCAGCACTCACATGTCGGCGTAGCGCACCGCGGCGTCGAGCTTCTCCTGCAGCAGGTCGGCGGTCACCTGGCGTCCGGCCGGCGGGGGCCAGCCGGCGTCCTCGGGGGAGTAGAGGCTCGCGTAGGCCGCGGTGTCCCGCTGGTAGCGCCATCCCTCCGAGAGGGGGCCGACGTCGTAGGCGTCGTAGCCGAGCTCGTCGAAGAGCTCGCTGACGGTCCTCTTGGCGTCGTCGCTGTCACCGGCGATCGCGAGCACGGACCGCTCCGCGCTGCCGCTGGGACGCTGCAGCGAGCCGAGGTGCTTGAAGTAGATGTTGTTGAACGCCTTCACCACGTGCGACTCGGGCAGGTGGGCCTGGAGCAGCTCGCTCACGGTGGTCGTCTCGTCGTCGAGCTCGGCGATGTGGCCGTCGCGCTGCGGGTAGTAGTTGTTGGTGTCGATGACGACCTTGCCGGCCAAGGGCTCGACGGGCACCTGCTGGTAGGCCTTCAGGGGCACCGTCACCACGACGATGTCGCCGGCGGCCGCTGCCTCGGCAGGGGTCGCCGCCCGTGCGTGCGGGCCGAGCTCCTCCACCAGGTCGGCGAGCGTCTCCGGCCCCCGACTGTTGCTGAGCACCACGTCGTGGCCGGCGTCGACGGCCAGTCGCGCCACGGTGCTGCCGATGTTTCCGCTTCCGATGAGTCCGATCGTTGTCATGGTGTGCCCAACTGCACGCGCTAGGGACGCATTCCCTCGAGGGACGCGATCGCCTTGTCCAGATGGGCTTTCCGGGTCGCGGGGGAGCGGGTGGTGACGAGGTCGAGGATGACGGCGTACTGCTCCGTCCTGCCGAGCGTCCCGAACGCCGACGCCGCCGAGGGACTGGCCTCGAGCGCTGCCGCGAGGTCCTCGGGGACGGTGGCCTCCTTCTGGGACTGGTACGCCGCGTCCCAGCGACCATCCGCCCTGGCGGCGTCGATCTCGGCCCGGCCGGAGGGGCGGATGCGCCCGGCGGCGCTGAGCTCCACGACCTTGCGGACGTTGACCCGGGACCACCGGCTGCGAGGGCGGCGCGGGACGTACTTCTGCAGGTAGTAGGACTCGTCGAGCGACTTCCGTTGCCCGGAGATCCAGCCGAAGCACAGGCCGCTGTCGACCGCCTCGTCGTCGGTGAGCGACGGGATGCCGGACCTCTTCTTCGCGATCTTCAGCCACACGCCGGGAGCGAGGTCGACGTGGGCCTCCAGCCAGGCCTCGAACGCCGCGGCGTCGCGGAACTCGATCACCTCGGCCGCGGTGGCGGTCGTCCTCTCAGCCATGACGAGAGCCTAGGACGAGTGCCGGGGGAGTGGGCTAGCGTGCGGGACATGTTCGGTGTCGACGTGCCCGAGGGACAGGGCGGTCGGTGACGCCGCACGAGCTGCTCGTCGCCGAGCGCCGCTCGACCGAGGAACGGCTGGCGCGGCTGCGGCACGACTTCGCGGGTGTCGTGGACGCGACCCGCGACGCGAACAGCGACGACGAGCACGACCCGGAGGGACAGACGATCGCCTGGGAGCGCTCGCAGACCGCGGCGCTGATCCAGCAGGCCGAGCGCCATCTCGCCGAGATCTCCGAGGCTCTGGAGCGGGTGCAGGAAGGGACCTACGGGACGTGTGAGGTCTGTGGGAAGCCGATCGCCGCGGCGCGCCTCGAGGCCAGACCGACTGCGCGGGCGTGCGTCACCCACTAGCATCGTGAGCCAGCACGACCCGGGGGGACAGTTTCCTCCCCATTCGCCTATCCCTCGGAGATCGCCGGCATGAGGTTCCTTCCCCGACTGGCTGCCACCACCCTGGTCCTGGTCACCGCGTTCGCGGGTTCCGTGGTCGACCCCGGCCCGGCCGGTGCCACGGCCCCCGGAGCCGGCACTGCGTCGACGATCGGCACGGCCGACCGCGCGCACCGGCGCGCCGAGTGGTTCAAGCTCGCGTCCTTCAACGTCCTCGGGGCCTCGCACACCGGGGCCCGTTCCGGGGTCCGCCGGATCAAGGTCGTGGCCCGGATGATCGGCTCCCGCGGGGTGAGCATCGCCGGGTTCCAGGAGTTCGAGAAGATCCAGGCCACCACGTTCAAGCGGGTGACGCGCGGCCGGTGGGGCGTCGTGTCGGTGCCGCGCGGCCAGGGCAGTGACACCCGCAACGCGATCGTCTACAGCAAGGCCCGCTTCACGCTGCTCTCGAAGTCGTGGCTGTCCATCCCGTACTACGGACCCGAGGTCAAGGTGCCCATCGCCCGGTTGCGGGCGCGCCGCACCGGCAAGGTGATCTACGTGATGAACACCCACAACGCCTCCAACGCGCACGGTCCGGCCTGGCGAAAGCGCCGCGAGGCGGTACGCCGGCAGGTGAGGCGGCTCACGCAGATGCGCCGCAAGGGCGCGACCGTCTTCTTCACCGGCGACATGAACTCGGGGACCAAGGTGCACTGCGCCGTGACGCGCGGAGGCTCGTTCAAGGCGGCGTCGGGGGGATCGGTGGGTCTGCCCTGCAAGGCGCCGCGCGCCAACAACATCGACTGGATCTTCGGGACGCGCGACGTGAGGTTCACCCACTGGGTGGCCGACCGGACGCCGCACACCCGCCGCCTCAGCGATCACTCGCTCCTCGTCGTCCGCGTCCGGATCCACCGCTGAGCCGATGCCCGGAGCACTGTCGGTGCTCGGGTCTAGCGTGGGAACCACCCGACGAGCAGAGGAGCAGCAGATGACGACCCTGTCCGACCGACCGAACACCGCCCTGATGGTGATCGACGTCCAGAACGGCGTCGTGACCGGCGCCCACGAGCGCGACGCGGTCGTCGCCAACATCAACACCCTGGTCGACAAGGCCCGCGACGAAGGGGTGCCCGTGGTGTGGGTGCAGCACTCCGACGACGACATGCAGCAGGGGAGCGACGCCTGGCAGCTCGTCCCCGAGCTGGAGAGGCGCGACGCGGAGCCCCTGGTCCACAAGGTCTTCGGCGACTCCTTCGAGGGCACCGACCTCGAGGAGGTCCTGGCCGGCGCCGGGGTGGGACGCCTGGTCGTCTCGGGCGCCCAGACCGACGCGTGCATCAGGTCGACCATCCACGGTGCCTTCGCCCGCGGCTACGACGTGACCCTGGTCGGCGACGCCCACACGACCGAGGACCTGACCGCCTACGGCGCTCCGCCGCCCGAGCAGGTCATCTCGCACACCAACCTCTACTGGGGCTTCCAGGACGCGCCCGACCGCACGGCGGGGGTGGCGACGACGCAGGACGTCTCGTTCAGCGCCTGAGAGCGGTAGCACTTGACATAATGTACCTTATCGGCGGTTTATCTCAGGCTCCCACGTAGGCCGCGAGGTGCTCCCCGGTGAGCGTCGCTCTCTCGGCGACCAGGTCGGTCGGCGTTCCCTGGAACACCACACGACCTCCGTCGTGGCCGGCGCCGGGTCCGAGGTCGATGATCCAGTCGGCGTGAGCCATCACGGCTTGGTGGTGCTCGATCACTATGACCGATCTGCCGGAGTCGACCAATCGGTCCAGCAGGCCCAGCAGGTTCTCCACGTCGGCCAGGTGCAGACCCGTCGTGGGCTCGTCCAGGACGTAGACGTCGCCCTTGTCGGCCATCTGGGTGGCCAGCTTCAGCCGCTGTCGCTCGCCGCCGGACAGGGTGGTCAGCGGCTGGCCGAGGTGCAGGTAGCCGAGCCCGACGTCGACCAGCCGCTCCAGGATCTTGTGGGCGGCGGGCGTCCGGGCGTCGCCCTCTGAGAAGAACCCCTCGGCCTCGGCCACCGACAGGCCCAGCACCTCGCTGATGTCCTTCCCGCCGAAGGTGTACTCCAGCACCGACGCCTGGAACCGCTTGCCCTCGCACTCCTCACAGGTGGACTCGACGGTGGCCATCACCCCGAGCTCGGTGTAGATGACCCCGGCGCCGTTGCACGTGGAGCAGGCCCCCTCGGAGTTGGAGCTGAACAGGGCCGGCTTCACGCCGTTGGCCTTGGCGAAGGCCTTGCGGATCGGGTCGAGCAGCCCGGTGTACGTCGCGGGGTTGCTCCGCCGCGACCCGCGGATCGCCCCCTGGTCGACGACCACCACGCCGTCGCGGCCGTCGATCGACCCGTGGATGAGCGAGCTCTTGCCGGAGCCGGCGACGCCGGTGATCACGCAGAGCACGCCGAGCGGGACGTCGACGTCCACGTCCTGCAGGTTGTGCGTGGACGCGCCTCGGACCTCCAGGGCGCCCGAGGACGGACGCACCGACTCCTTGAGCGCCGCCCGGTCGTCGAGGTGGCGACCGGTGATGGTGTCGCTCCCCCGCAGCCCCTCGACGGTGCCCTCGAAGCAGACGCGGCCACCCTCGGAGCCCGCGCCGGGGCCGAGGTCGACGGCGTGGTCGGCGATCGCGATCGTCTCGGGCTTGTGCTCCACCACGAGCACGGTGTTGCCCTTGTCCCGCAGCTGGAGCAGCAGGTCGTTCATCCGCTCGATGTCGTGCGGGTGCAGGCCGATGGTCGGCTCGTCGAACACGTAGGTGACGTCGGTCAGGGACGAGCCGAGGTGCCGGATCATCTTGGTGCGCTGGGCCTCGCCTCCTGACAGCGTCCCGGCGGGACGGTCGAGCGAGAGGTAGCCCAGGCCGATCTCGGTGAACGAGTCGAGCACGTGCTGCAGGCCGGTCAGCAGCGGGCCGACCGACGGCTCGTCGAGCTCGCGCACCCACTCGGCCAGGTCGCTGATCTGCAGGGTGCAGACCTCCGCGATGCTCCTGCCGTTGATCTTCGACGACCGCGGTCCCTCGCTGAGCCGGGTGCCCTCGCACTCGGGACACGAGCTGAAGGTGATCGCCCGCTCCACGAACGCGCGGATGTGCGGCTGCATCGCGTCGACGTCCTTGGAGAGCATCGACTTCTGGATCTTCGGGATGATGCCCTCGAAGGTGAGGTTGATGCCCTCGACCTTGATCTTGGTCGGCTCCTTGTAGAGGAGGTCCTGCAGCTCCCTCTTGGTGAACCTGGCGATCGGCTTGTCCATGTCGAAGCCGGCGCCGCTGAAGATGCGGCCGTACCACCCGTCCATGCTGTAGCCGGGCACGGTGAGGGCGCCCTCGCTGAGCGACAGGCTCTCGTCGTACAGCGCCGAGAGGTCGAAGTCGCTGACCGCGCCCATCCCTTCGCAGCGGGGGCACATGCCACCGAGGTAGACGGCCTCGCGCACGAAGCTCTTCTCGACCCGGCCGCCGGCCTTCTCGGTGCTCATCACCCCGCTCGCCCTACGGGTCGGCACGTTGAAGGAGAAGGCGGTGGGCGGACCGACGTAGGGGTCGCCGAGGCGGCTGAACAGGATCCGGAGCATCGCGTTGGCGTCGGTGGCGGTGCCCACGGTGGACCGGGGGTTCGAGCCCATCCGCTCCTGGTCGACGATGATCGCCGTCGTCAGTCCCTCGAGCAGGTCGACCTCGGGCCGCGCCAGCGACGGCATGAAGCCCTGGACGAACGAGCTGTAGGTCTCGTTGATCATCCGCTGCGACTCGGCGGCGATGGTCGCGAACACGAGCGAGCTCTTGCCCGAGCCCGAGACACCGGTGAACACCGTCAACCGGCGCTTGGGGATCTCGACGCTGATGTCCTTCAGGTTGTTCACGCGCGCGCCCTGCACGCGGATCAGGTCGTGACGGTCGGCCGCGTGCGACCCGGGCGACGTCTCGTTCGTGCGCGTGGCCATGCCTGGGTGCTCCTCAGCTCTCGGGAAGGGACGCGAACTCTCGCTTGGTGTCCTTGTACCAGCCCATCCCCTTGATCGGGTGCTTCCAGCGGCCCTTCATCTCCGCCAGGGCGGGCTCGTGGGTCGGGTCGCCACCGGCGACCGCGCCCCTGAGGTGCTGGTCCTGCGCCTTGATGACCTCGTCCGCGGTCTCCCCGCTCAGGGCGAGGTCGCACGCCCCGCCGAGCTGCCTGCACGTCATCGTCTTCATCTGTCTGCCTCCTGTGCTGGGTTCGTGACCCGTTGACGGAGCGAGGCGCCGGGATGTGACACGCAGGAGGTCAGACCTCGTCGTCCTGGATCGTGTGCATCGCTGCCTCCTCGGCGCTGGCGCCGGCTCCGTCGATGCCCTCGTCCTCGGCGATCATCTCGGAGTCGACGTCCTCGCCGGCCCCCTCGTCCGGGGCGATCAGGCGACCGGTGCGGCGTTCGCCGACCTCTCCCCCGACGTCACCGTCGACGATGTCCGCGTCCTGCTCGGCGTCGACCTGGGCCCAGACCTCGGGCTCCTCCTCGTCGAGCCGCTCCTCGAGCGTCTCCCCACCCTCGGGGTGCTTGAGGTGGTCGGTCTCGCGCTCGGGCGGTGAGAAGCCCTCGTCGAGCACGTCGTCGACACCCCGGTCGTCCAGGCTGTCCTCGGGCTGGATCTGGTCGCTGTTGCTCATGGCCCGACCGTATCCCGCACGCCTGACGGACCCCCGGACCGGCAGGGTCAGGAGGCCGGCTCGAGCAGGGAGTCGACCAGCTCGAGCAGCCGGCTCATCGACCCACCCTTGACGACGTAGTGGTCCGCGCCGGCCTCGAGCGCCTTCTGGGCCAGGGTGCTCTGGTTGAACCCCGACAGCACGATGACGCGTACGCCGGGAACCGCCGCGCGGATCAACGGGAGCGCCTCGAGGCCGTCCATGCGGGGCATCGCGAGGTCGAGCAGCACCAGGTCGGGCTGCAGCAGGGAGGCCATCTCCACGGCGGCGACGCCGTCGGCGGCCTCCCCCACGACGGTGAGCCCGTCGTAGGACTCCATCCGGGCGCGGAGCAGCGTCCGCAGGTCCTCGGCGTCGTCGACGACCAGCACGCTGTGCGAGCGCCGCAGCGGCGTCGACTGCTCCGGCGGCTCGGGCTCGGGGCCGTCCTTGGGGCCGATCACGGCCGGGCCGGTGCGCACCAGGTCGCCGGGCTGGAGGCCACCGCCGTCGAGCGGGTCGAGCAGGTCGTCCATCATCGCCCGCGCGGCCGAGAGGGTGCGGTCGAGGTAGGACATCGACCCCTCGACCTCGCCCTGGTCCAGGGCGTAGACCGCAGCCACGAGCCCTTGCACCACGTTGTCGTTGATCTCCAGGGCCTGGCGTCGCCGGAGCTGGGCCTCACCGAGACGGGCGGCCAGGGCCTCCCCCTCGAGCCGGGGCGAGGCGTCCCGCAGGAACAGGGCGCTCAGCTCACCGGTGTCCTCGGTGTCGTCGGCCACGTCGACCCCCACGGTGATCACGTCGAGCTGGAGGGTGGCCCCGGCCAGCCCGGAGGCGTCGACGCCCGTCGTACCGGTGTGCGGCCAGCCCGGCAGGAAGCGCTGGATGCTCTCGCCACGGGGATCGCCGCCGAGCAGCTCGTGGGCCCGCTGGTTGGCCTCGATCACCAGCTGCCCGTCGCCGAGCACGAGGATGGCGTCCGGCGCCGAGTCGACGAGCCCCTGGAAGCGGGTCGCGATGCTCTCGCGGTCGCGGTCGGCCAGCACCCGCTCCGTGATGTCGATGCAGGTGCCGCGCATCCGCACCGGCTGGCCCTCGGCGTCCATGATGACCTCGCCGTTGGAGGACAGGTAGCGGACCTCCCCGTCGGGCCGGACGATCCGCTCGATCATCTGGTAGGGCTCGCCCGTGGCGTAGGCGTGCTGGTGCAGGGCCGTGATCCGGTCGCGGTCCTCGGGGTGGATCAGCGAGAGGAACGTGTCGTAGCTCGGGTGGAACGACTGCGGCTCGTGCCCGTAGATCCGGAACAGCTGGTCGGACCACGTGTTCACGTCGGTGGGGATGTGCCAGTCGTAGTCACCCATGTTGGCCAGGTGCTGAGCGCTGTCGACCCGGCTGACGAGGTCGTTCAGCTTCTCCTCGGCGTGTGCTCGCTCCAGGCTCTGGTCCAGCGCGGCCAGGGCCAGGGCGAGGACAGCCGGGTCCGGCGCGTCCTCGGTCCACGTCAGGACCAGGACCCCGGCTCCTGCGGGAAGCGCGTGCGCCGCGACCCGGGTGACGCCCTGGTCGGCCCAGCGGGGCGGCACGGCCTCGGCGGCCTGTCCGGCGACGTCCCGGGCCAACCGCTGTGCGGTCTCGTCGTCGCGGGCCGTGCCGGCGGAGGCGGTGATGCGTGGGCCGTCGCCGGTCTCCGCGACCACGAGCGCCGAGTCGCCTGTGACCAGGGTGAGCAGGGCCGGTAGCGCGGCGTCGACCACGAGGTGCGGCGCGTGCTCGCCGGCGACCATGCCGACGAACCCGAGGAGCTGTCCCATCTGGCTGGTCGAGTTCATCGTCGCTTCCTGAGAACGTTCCCGCGGAGGGAGCCCGGTGTGTGTTCTGCGCTGAGACTACGACTGTGGCTGCCGTGGTGCGAAGCAATCGGCGGAGTCCGGGAACCGCCTCGAACAGGCGCTCGATACGAGCCGCGCGGGTCCGATCTGGTCCGCTGTCGGAGGCGGGGCGCGAGCGGGGCCTTTCGGCGCATGAGCGCTCATATTTCCCCTCACGAGGCCCTTCTCGGGGCTCGCTCGTCGTCCTACCCAGGAGCGCCGGCTCGGCGCAGAGCGGTGGTTCGCGGTCTAGCCCAGTGTCCGGTTCGCAGGCCCTGGGCGAGCTCCGTGAGCACCCACTACCGTCTGTTCGGTGACCGACCTGACCGGTGCCGTCGGCGTACGACGGGCGCGACCCGAGGACGCCGTGCGCTGCCAGGCCATCTACGCGACGTACGTCGAGGAGACGGTGGTCAGCTTCGAGGAGGTGCCCCCGTCGGTCGAGGAGATGGATCGCCGGATCGCCGCGTCGCAGGAGGGCCACGACTGGCTGGTGCTCGAGGGGCCGGACGGCGTCGTGGGCTTCGCCTACGGCACCTCGCACCGCAGCCGGGCCGCCTACCGGTGGGCCTGCGACGTGAGCGTCTACCTCGAGCCGGGGCGCCGGCGGAACGGTGGTGGCCGCATGCTCTACGACGCCCTGCTCCCCCGGCTCGCCGCCCGTGGCTACCTCACGGTGCTGGCGGGCATCGCGCTCCCGAACGCTGCCAGCGAGGGGCTGCACCGCTCGCTCGGCTTCGAGGAGGTCGGCACCTACCGGCGGATCGGCTGGAAGTTCGGCGCCTGGCACGACGTCCTCTGGCTGCAGCGGCACCTCGGTGACGCGCCCGACGGGCCGCCGGCGGAGCTCGTCCCGTCGCCGTGACACGCCCTGGACGCTGTCGAGGTCTTATCTCATATCTGAGATACAGTCGCGCGGTGACTGAGGGCTACCTGGGACGAATCGGCAACCTGATCCGCGACGCGCGCAAGCACCGCGGGTGGACGCAGCAGCAGCTGGCGGAGGTGCTCGGCACCAGCCAGAGCGCGGTCAACCGCATCGAGCGGGGACACCAGAACCTCTCCCTCGACATGCTGGCCCGCATCGGTGAGGCCCTGGACTCGCCACTGGTGAGCATCGGCCAGGGGCCCACGCACCTCCGCGTGACCGGCCCGACCACCCTGCGCGGGTCGATCGAGGTCAAGACCAGCAAGAACGCCGGCGTCGCCCTGCTGTGCGCCACCCTCCTCAACCGGGGCCGTACGACGCTGCGCCGGGTCGCTCGCATCGAGGAGGTCAACCGCCTGCTCGAGGTGCTCGAGAGCATCGGCGTCAAGGCCCGCTGGCTCAACGCCGAGAACGATCTCGAGATCACCCCTCCCCCCAACCTGGACCTCAGCGCGATCGACGAGGAGGCGGCCCGCCGTACCCGCTCGATCATCATGTTCCTCGGCCCGCTGATGCACCGGATGAGCGACTTCGAGCTGCCGTACGCCGGAGGCTGCGACCTCGGCAGCCGCACGGTCGAGCCGCACATGACCGCGCTGCGGCCCTTCGGCCTCCAGGTGAAGGCCACCGAGGGCAGCTACCACGCCCTCGTGCAGACGGGCATCGTGCCGACCCGGCCGATCGTGCTGATCGAGCGCGGCGACACGGTCACCGAGAACGCCCTGATGGCGGCGGCGCTGTGCGACAGCACCACGACCATCCGCAACGCCAGCTCCAACTACATGGTCCAGGACCTGTGCTTCTACCTGCAGAAGCTGGGCGTGCAGATCGAGGGCATCGGCACCACCACGCTGGTGGTCAAGGGCTGCACCGACATCGACGTCGACGTCGACTACTCACCCAGCGAGGACCCGATCGAGGCGATGTCGCTGCTCGCGGCCGCCATCGTCACCGACTCCGAGATCACCGTGAAGCGGGTGCCGATCGAGTTCATGGAGATCGAGCTGGCCGTGCTGGAGGAGATGGGTTTCCGCTACCGCCTCTCCGAGGAGTACCTCGCCGCCAACAAGCACACCCGCCTGGTCGACGTCAGCACCCTGCACTCGATCCTGCAGTCCCCCATCGACAAGATCCACCCGATGCCGTTCCCGGGCCTCAACATCGACAACCTGCCGTTCTTCGCGGTCATCGCGGCGACGGCCCAGGGCCAGACGATGCTGCACGACTGGGTCTACGAGAACCGCGCGATCTACCTGACCGAGCTGAACAAGCTCGGCGGCAAGGTGACCCTGATGGACCCGCACCGGGTGATGATCGAGGGCCCGACCCGATGGTCGGGCACCGAGGTCGTCTGTCCCCCGGCGCTGCGGCCGGCGGTGGTCATCCTGCTGGCCATGCTCGCCTCGAAGGGCACCTCGGTGCTGCGCTCGACCTACGTCATCCACCGTGGCTACGAGGGCCTGGCCGACCGCCTCAACGAGCTGGGCGCCCAGATCGAGACCTTCCACGACCTGTGAGTCAGGCCCGGAACAGTCCGTCCACGTAGGAGCGTGCCTTCGGCGGGGCCGGGGGCGCCGTCATGTCGGCGGTGATGCGGGGCAGCTGGGCGGTGTCGGGCGAGCGATGGGTGTGCCAGTCGTTCTCGGCCTCGACCAGGCTGCCGAGGTCGGCGCGGTCCAGGAAGATCCCCTGGCAGGACTCACACTGGCGGACGTGCACCCGGCCGTGTGAACGCTCGACCATGGCGCCGTCGCACTTGGGGCAGGTCATCTCGTCCATGGCTCGCACGCTACTCCTCGACGCGCCGACCTGAGTAGGAACGCGGATGGCCCGGGCGGCGATTCGGGAGCACCATCAGCGGATGCAGGTGAATACTTCTGGCGTGACCGCGGACGCCAGCCCCGTGACGGGCTATCCCTATCTCGACGCGGTCCTCGACCCACCCGGCTCGGTCATCGCCATGGCCCACCGAGGCGGCGCGCTGCACCCGGAGATCCCCGGCGCCGAGAACACGATGCACGCCTTCCGGCACGCCGTGGCGCTCGGCTACCGCTACCTCGAGACCGACGTGCACACGACCAGCGACGGGGTCCTGGTCGCCTTCCACGACGAGTCCCTGGACCGGGTCACCGACACGGTCGGGCTGCTCGCGGAGCTCAGCGCCGAGCAGGTCTCGCTGGCCCGCATCCGGAGCGAGCACCCCGTCCCGACGATGCTCGAGCTCCTCGAGGAGCTCCCGGACTGCCGGTTCAACATCGACCTCAAGTCCCCCGGCGCGGTGGCCTCGTTGGCCGACCTGCTGGACCGCACCGCGGCCCACGACCGGGTGTGCGTCGGCTCCTTCTCGCGCAGCCGCATCGCCGAGTTCCGCCGGGCCACGGCCGGACGGGTGGCGACGGCCGCGGCCCCCTCGGAGGTGCTCCCGGTGCGTTTCGGTGTCCCCCTCCCCCGGAGCGGGGCCGCGGTGCTCCAGGTCCCGTGGCGGCACCGACGACGGCGGCTGACGGTGACCACCCCCTCCTTCGTACGACGGGCCCACCGGGCCGGGCTGCACGTCCACGTGTGGACCGGTGAGGAGAGCTCGCAGTGGGTCGCCATCGACGACCGCGAGAGCCTGCACACCCTGCTCGACATGGGGGTCGACGGTGTGATCACCGATCGCACCGACGTACTCAAGGAAGTGCTCGTCGAGCGCGGACAATGGAGGAACCACCAGTGAGCGCGCAGGCCCCCCTCGGCATCGCCGACCTCTCCCCCCTCGACCGGCTCAAGCAGCAGAAGGCCTGGAACTGGTACGACTGGGCCAACTCGGCGTTCTACACCACCGTCTTGTCGGTGCTGTTCGCGCCGTACATGATCACCGTCGCCGGCAAGGCCGCCGGCTGCGTCGACCCCGACGAGACCTGCAGCAAGACCGTCTCCGTGCTCGGGCTGCACCTGGCCGCCGGCTCCCTGCCGAGCTACCTGATCAGCTTCTCCACGATCCTCAGCGCGTTCCTGCTGCCGATCGTCGGCGCGTTCGTGGACCGCTCGAGCCGCAAGAAGTGGCACATGGCGGCGTACGCGTTCGCCGGCTCGTTCTTCGCCGCCCTGCTGTTCTTCATGCAGGGCACCAGCTGGCAGCTCGGTGCCGTCGCCGTCGTGCTCAGCAGCATCCTCGGCGGCTGCTCGCTGGTCGCCTACTACGCGATCCTGTGCGACATCTCCACCGAGGACGAGCGTGACCGGGCCTCCTCGCGGGGCTGGGCCTTCGGCTACCTGGGCGGCGGGCTGCTGCTGCTGGTCAACCTGGTCGTCTACACGATGCACGACACCTTCGGTCTCGCCGAGGGCATGTCGGTGCGGCTCTCGCTGCTCTCCGCGGCTCTGTGGTGGGCGGGTTTCACGATCATCCCGGTGGTGCGGCTGCGCAACTACGCGGCCGTCAACGTGGTCACGGAGAAGGGCACCATCTTCCAGCGAAGCTTCGGCCAGCTGTTCACGACCCTGCGCGAGCTGCGCAACTACCCGATGACGCTCACGTTCCTGCTGGCCTACCTGTTCTACAACGACGGCATCCAGACGGTGATCTACGCGGCGTCGACCTACGGCTCCAAGCAGCTGAAGTTCGACCAGGACGTGCTCATCGCGACCATCCTGCTGATCCAGTTCGTGGCCTTCGGGGGCGCCCTCTACTTCGGCCGGCTCGCCGCGCGGTACGGCGCCTACCGCTCGATCCTGTGGGGCACCTACGCCTGGATGGCGATCGTGGTGCTGGCGCTGTTCCTGCCCGAGAAGAACGTCGCCCTGTTCCTGGCCCTGGCGATCGCCATCGGCGTCGTCCTGGGCGGCACCCAGGCGCTGTCGCGCTCGTTCTTCAGCCTGCTGATCCCGCGGGGGCGGGAGGGCGAGTACTTCAGCCTGTACGGCGCGGCCGAGCGCGGCACCTCCTGGTTCGGGACCCTGCTGTTCGGGATCGTGTTCCAGGTGACCGGCTCCTACCGGCCGGCGATCTTCGCGCTGATCATCTTCTTCGTGCTGGGCGCCTTCTTCCTGCTGCGCCTGGATCCTGAGCGCGGGATCCGCGAAGCGGGCAACCGGCCACCGGCCAAGGTCTAGACTTTCCGGACAACCCGGGGGTGATCCCCGCCACTGCGTCGCCGCGCATGAACCCGCGCGCGTCGGGAATCCTTGGCCACTCACGCTCGTTGAACCAGAGACGGCACCGCTCTTCGGTGCCAATGAATCCGCCCGACCGGCGTCATGGCCGGCTTGCTCAACCGTCTCAAGGACGGTACGCATGAGGGGTACGACATCTCGTGACCGGATCCGGTCACGGGTTGCAGAGCTTTTGGAGGTTCTCATGGGAGAGCGCACGCTACGCGGAGCCCGACTCGGGGGTCAGAGCTTCGAGGACGAGCGGGGCATCGAGTTCGCCGCTCGTCAGCAGGTGGGCTACCGCTGTGCCCACGGGCACGAGTTCGAGATCACCATGTCGGTCGAGGCCGACGTCCCCGCGCTGTGGGAGTGCCCGCGGTGTGGTGCCGAGGGTCGGGCCACGTCCGGCATCGAGCCCGAGGTCAAGGACGTGAAGCCGGCCCGCACACACTGGGACATGCTGCTCGAGCGGCGCTCCATCAAGGAGCTCGAGGACATCCTCACCGAGCGCCTGGAGCTCCTGCGCGGCGGCGAGATCGGCCCGGCGCACCTGCACCGTGCCAGCGCCCGCAAGAAGAAGGCATCGGTCTGAGCTGACGCCACCTCCTCACGGAGGCGGCTGGTGCCCCTCCGAGGGACGCTCGTCGACGACCTCGCCCTGGACCACCCCGTCATCGGGGACACCCGGTCCGGGGCGTTGTCGCGTCCAGGGGTCGGACGGTCCGGACGGTCCGGACCGGGGGCCGGCAGCACCCACCGGGAAGCCGGTGCCCACCAGGCGGCGGCTGATGAGGCCGGTGAGCAGCCGGCGGCCGAACGGCCTGGTGAACGGCAGGATGAACAGTGCCCCGAGGATGTCGAGCACGAACCCGGGGGTGAGCATCAAGATGCCGCCCACGAGGATCAGGATCCCGTCAGCCAGCTCCCGCGCGGGCATCCGGTGCTCCTGGAGGGCGACCTGCAGGGCGCGCCAGGCACGACCGCCCTCCCGCTTGACCAGCCAGGAGCCGAACAGGCTGTCCGCGACCAGCAGCAGGATCGTCCACCACGCGCCGATGACCTGGCCGATCTGGATGATCACGTAGATCTCGACCAGCGGCACCACCACGAACGCCACCAGCAGCAGCCACCACGGGAACCGCCGTCTCCTCGCTTCGCTCATGACTCGTCAACGTCCGGGAGCCGGGCGCCGTTCCGGGGGCCTCGTCGCAGCGCGCGCCGGACGCGGCGGGTGCGCTCACTGATCCCCCAGCGGGTGATCCGCTTGAGCGACTCGGTGGCGACGTGGGGGCTCATCTTCGAGTCGCCGCGCTCCCGCTCGACGAACTCGATGGGCACCTCGACGACCCGCAGGCCCTCCCGGAGGGTGCGGTAGGCGAGCTCGGCCTGGAACACGTAGCCGAGCGACACGATGGCCTCGAGGTGGATCGCCTCGAGCGTCGTACGCCGGAACAGGCGGTAGCCCGCGGTCGCGTCCCGGACCGGGATCCCGAGCAGGGTCCGGGTGTAGAAGTTGCCTCCTCGCGAGAGCAGCTCCCGCCGGCGGGGCCAGTTGACGATGCTCCCGCCAGGGACCCAGCGGGAGCCGATGACCAGGTCGGCGTCCTGCAGCGCCGCGAGCAGCCGGTGCAGCTCCTCGGGCTGGTGGGAGCCGTCCGCGTCCATCTCCCCCACGACGTCGTAGCCGGCCTCCAGGGCGACGCGGAAGCCGTGGAGGTACGCCGCCCCCAGTCCCTCCTTCGTCGTGCGGTGGAGCACCGTCACCTGCGGGTCGGCGGCCGCGATCTCGTCGGCGATCCGCCCGGTCCCGTCCGGGGAGCCGTCGTCGACGACGAGCACGTCCACCTCGGGCTGAGCGGCCCGGAGGCGCGCGACGATCCGGGACAGGTTGAGGGCCTCGTTGTAGGTGGGGACCACCATCACGACACGACCCAGGTCGTGTGGCCCGGGACTGCGGTGGGACGCCATGCGCAGCAACCTATCGGGGCCGACCGTCGCCCGCAGGAGAGGTGGCACGCGGTGGGGTCCCCCACCCCGAGGGCGGGGGGACTCCACTCAACGTGAAGGCAGGTCGGGGGGAGCTGAGTGACCTTCGGACCGCTCACGCCCTGGCCGGCTGCCAAGGTCGTAGGCGTTGTCTACTGGTCGCCGCACTCCCCCCGTGTCCTCCCGTCGAGGCCGCGCTGTCCGACCCGCCAAGTGCGCCCACCGCGACCATCTTGGGGAGATGGCCCGCGACCGCATCCGTCGGACGTGCGACTGACGTTCTGCCCGGAGTAACTCGCAGACCCTCACCCGCGAGGACCGTCCGTGTCAACACCCTCCCGACCAGCGCGGATGCGGTGAAATCGCAGGTCAGCCGGTAGATCTCAGATGAACAACAGGT
This sequence comes from uncultured Actinomycetota bacterium, assembly GCA_963731075.1. GTDB lineage: Bacteria > Actinomycetota > Actinomycetes > Propionibacteriales > Nocardioidaceae > Marmoricola. The sequence continues at coordinate 279,574 of CAVSUC010000004.1, read as the reverse complement.
TTCAGAAAGATCAGCCTGGCGGCGTGTCGCACTGGACACGCCGGGGCCGGTCCAGACCTACGGCACCACCACGGTGCCGGTGGCCGTGGTGGCCACGAGCGGCTCCCCGAGCATCCGGGCCGCGGACTCGGAACCGGCGTCGGCCTCACCGCGGGCGACCACCGTCAGCTCGAAGGACATCTCCCTGGAGCGCCGACCGACCCGGACCAGCGTGGCCGTCGCCTCGACGACGTCGCCGGCGCGCACGGGCGCCCGGAACTGGACGTCGGCGTACGACGCGAACAGACCCTCGTCGCCGTCGGTGAGGATGCACATCTCGGTGGCCACGTCGCCGAACAGCCCGAGCCCCCAGGCGCCGTCGACCAGGTGGCCGGCGTAGTGCGCCTCGGCGTACGACACGTAGCGGCGGTGCACGACCTTCAGGCCGACCTCGGCGCGGCTCATGACGCCTTCCTCTCCGTGACGATGCGGTGCACCAGATAGCTGGCGACCTCACCGGGCGTCGTCCCCCTGGTGAAGACGCGGTCGACGCCGAGCTCCTCGGACATGGTCTCGTCGAAGCGTGGTCCCCCGACCACGAGGAGCGGGCGCCGGGCGGGCGGGAAGGCCTCGCGGAACGCCGCGGACATCTCCCGGGTGTTGAGCAGGTGGGCGTCGCGCTGGGTGACCACCTGCGAGACCAGCACGGCGTCGGCCCTCTCCTCGACGGCCCGCTCGACGAGCTGCGGCACCGAGACCTGGGCGCCGAGATTCACCACCTTGAGCTCCCGGTAGTACTCCAGGCCCTTCTCCCCGGCGAACCCCTTGATGTTGAGGATGGCGTCGATGCCGACCGTGTGGGCGTCGGTCCCGATGCAGCCGCCCACCACCACCATCCGGCGCCGCAGCGTGCGCTTGACGGCCGCGTTGACCTCCTTGGGGGTCAGCAGCTCGTAGTCGCGCTCGACGATCTCGACCACCGAGGGGTCCACGAGGTGGTTCACCCGCCCGTAGACCACGAAGAACGTGAAGTCGGGACCCATCGCCTTGGCGTGCGCCACCAGGGCCGGGTCCATGCCCATCTTGTTGGCCAGCTGCACCGCGGCCCCCTCGGCGACCTTGGAGTGCGCCATCGGCAGCGTGAACGACAGCTGCACCATGCCGTCCCCGGTCGTGTCCCCGTAGGGGCGCAGCAGCCGCTTCTCCTCGGTCATGAGTCTTCCTCCAGGATCTCGGTCGCCGGGTTGAAGTAGCCGTCGGCCTTCCGCGCCACGCCCTCGAGGCCGCGGCCGGCGTCGGAGGGTCGCTTCATCAGCCCGAAGGTGCCGTCCGCGATGGCGTCGAGGAGGCCCTGCTCGTGGTCGACGATGCGGTCCAGCAGGTCGATGGACTCGCCCAGCACCTGGCGGGCACGGTTGGCGATGAAGCCGTCGGGCGCCGGGCGGAAGTCCTCGTGCAGCGCTCCCGCGGCGTTCATCACGTAGCGGACGTTCTGCAGGGCGAGGTCACGGTCGCTGATCCACGGGGTCACCACCGCCTCGGTCATCATCCCGACGAGCAGGATGCCCTGCCCGGTGAGGGCACCGGCGAGGTTGAAGAACCCGTCGAGGAGGTAGCCGCGGAAGACGTCGCCGGTCATGTGGCGGGTCGGCGGCATCCACTTCAGCGGCGCCCTGGGGAACAGCTCGCGCGCCAGCAGCGCGTGGGCGAGCTCCATCCGGAAGGAGTCCTGGAGCTCGGGGTTGATCTCGAAGGCGTGCCCGAGGCCGAGCTGCCAGTCCTCGAGCCCGGCCTCCTTGCCGAAGTACTCGTTGAGCAGCTGGCTGGTGGTGACGGTGTGCGCCGCATCGACCGCGTCGTCGGTGGTGAGGTAGTTGTCCTCGCCGGTGTTGATGATGATGCCGGCGCGGGCGTGGACCTGGCGGCTGAACCGCTGGTCGACGAAGGTCCTCACGGGGTTGATGTCGCGGAAGAGGATGCCGTACATCGAGTCGTTGAGCATCATGTCCAGCCGCTCGAGACCCGCCAGCGCGGCGATCTCGGGCATGCACAGGCCGCTGGCGTAGTTGGTCAGCCGCACGTAGCGCCCGAGCTGCCGGCTCGACTCGTCGAGGGCCTCCCGCATCAGCCGGAAGTTCTCCTGGGTGGCGTAGGTGCCGGCGAAGCCCTCGCGGGTGGCCCCCTCGGGGACGTAGTCGAGCAGCGACTGACCGGTGGAGCGGATCACCGCGATCACGTCGGCGCCCTCGCGCGCGGCCTGCTGCGCCTGGGGGATGTCCTCGTAGATGTCGCCGGTGGCGACGATCAGGTAGATCCACGGCGTGCGGGGCGCGTCGCCGACCCGCGTGACGAGGCGCTCGCGCTCGCGACGACGAGCGTCGATGCGGCGTACGCCGGCGCCGACCTGCTTGCGTGACGCGGTGCGTGCCCTCTGGGCGTCGCGCCCCTCGGGGACGCGGAACCGGGTGGAGCCGGCCGACGCCTTCTGCGCGAGCGTCTCGAGGTCCTCGGCCTCGCCGCGCAGCAGGGCGTCCCAGACGGGCAGGGCGAGACCGTGCTCGAGGCCGACGTCGGCCCGCACGGCGTCGGCCAGGCGGTTGACCCAGGGGGTGCCGTCCGGGTCGGCCCCCGCCAGCCCGGCCAGGCGCAGCGTCGCCCGCTCCACCGAGACGGTGGTGTGCTGCTTGGCCAGCTTCACGATCGGCCGGCCGACCTTGCGGGCCAGCGTCCGCGCCTGCCGGACGGTGGCAGGGTCGAGGTCGAGCTTCTTCGCCATGGCCGCCGGCCTACCCCCGCCGGTTGAGCTGGTCGAAACCATCACAGCCTCCTCTCGAACAACCCGCGCACGGCGGGGTTGCTCCGGACGATCTCCAGGGCGAGGTCCGCGTGACCGGGGACGTAGCCGTTGCCGACGATCATGGTCACGTCCGCCGCGAGGCCCTCGGCGCCGAGGGCCGCTCCGCTGAACGAGGTGGCCATCGAGAAGAAGATGACCGTGCCGCCGTCGGCCGTGGCCAGGATCGCGCCGCCCTCGCAGCCCGGGACGTCGACGCAGACGATCGTCAGGTCGGCGGGTCCGCCCGCGGCTGCGACGGCGTCGCGCAGGGCGACCGGGTCGCGGGCGTCGCAGACCAGCACCTGGTCGGCCAGCCCGGTGGGCTCGAGGAGGTCGGCCTCGGCCTGGTGGGGCACGACGGCGATGGTGCGCCGGGCCCCGGCGCGGCGGGCGGCGGCGAGGCACAGCGAGCCGGACTTGCCGGCCCCTCCGATGACGACGACCACCGGGTCGGCGTACCGCTCGACGTGGCGCTCGGTCAGGGCCGGTGCTCCGCAGACGTCCATGACGGCCAGCGCCAGCGGTGCCGGGAGGTCGTCGGGGAGCCGGGCGGCGATGCTGCGCCCGAAGAGGATCGCGTAGCCGTCGACGGGCACCTGCTCGCTCAGCCCGTCCCAGTCGGCGAGGCCGTCCTCGATCACGAGGGGGGTGAGCGTGAGCGAGACCAGGGTGGCGATCCGCGTGCCGACAGCGAGGCCGAGCGGGGAGCCCTCCCCCACCTCCTCGACGGTGCCGACCAGCATGCCGCCCGACCCGGTGACCGGGTTCTGCATCTTGCCGCGGCTCGCGACGATCTCCAGCACCTCGCGGCGTACGGCGTCCCCGTCGCCCGCGTGCTTGCCCTCGAGCTGGCGGAAGGAGGCCGCGTCGAGGTTGAGCCGCTCCACCCGCACCCGGAGCTCGTCGTCGCGGAGCACCGGGTCGGTGTCCAGCCGCTGCGCCGCCTGGGGCAGCACCCCGAGCGGCTCGAGCACGCGGTGCATGCCCACCGGATCACCTGTCATGCGTCCCACGTCAGCCACATGCCTTCCTGTCAAAACCGAGATCTACGGGAGATCTTGCGGTGTTGAGTTGGTCACTCCGCAAGATCGTGTTCATACTGTCTCAGGTAGGGGTCGTGCGGCACAAACAACGCGCGCGGCACGTCGGAGGAGGAGACCCATGAGCATCGAGACGTCCATCGCCACCATCGTCGAGGGCGAGACGGGCCAGCCCTACCCCTATCGACGCGTGGAGCTGGTCGAGCCCGACTGGACCCGCTTCCCGGGCTGGAAGGACGTCACGACGTCGGAGTGGGAGAGCTCGCAGTGGCAGCGCTCGCACTGCGTGAAGAACCTCCGCCAGCTGCGCGAGCTCCTCGGCGACCTCGTCGACGAGCGGTTCTACGCCGACCTCGAGCGTGACCAGGCCGAGCGCGCCACCATGTCGATGCTGATCCCGCCGCAGATGATGAACACGATGGCGCCGCACACGGTGCCCGCCGGCCCGGGCTCGCTCACCGAGGCGTTCTACGCCGACCCGGTGCGCCACTACATGCTGCCGGTGCTCTCCGACCGCCGCACCGACTGGACCTCGCACCCCTACTCCAGCCGCGACTCGCTGCACGAGCACGACATGTGGGCCGCCGAGGGGCTGACCCACCGCTACCCCACCAAGGTGCTCGCCGAGCTGCTGCCGACCTGCCCGCAGTACTGCGGCCACTGCACCCGGATGGACCTCGTCGGCAACTCGACCCCCAGCGTCGACAAGCTGAAGTTCATCGCCAAGCCCGTCGACCGCTACGCCGAGATGCTCGACTACCTGCGTCACCACCCGGAGGTGCGCGACGTGGTCGTCTCCGGTGGCGACGTCGCGAACATGCCCTGGGCGCGGCTCGAGGAGTTCCTCACCCGCGTCCTGGAGATCGAGAACATCCGCGACATCCGCCTGGCCACCAAGGCGCTGATGGGTCTCCCCCAGCACTGGCTCCAGGACGACGTCCGCGCCGGGATGGAGCGCGTGTGCACGATCGCCCGTGCGCGGGGCGTGTCCATCGCCATCCACACCCACGTCAACCACGCCAACTCGGTCACGCCCCTGGTGGCCAGGGCGGCGGGCGCCATGTTCGAGGCCGGCGTGCGCGACGTACGCAACCAGGGAGTGCTGCTCAACGGCGTCAACGCCGACCCGCACGCGCTGCTCGACCTGTGCTTCCGTCTGCTCGACGGCGCGCAGATCATGCCCTACTACTTCTACATGTGCGACATGATCCCGGCCGCGGAGCACTGGCGGGTCTCGGTCGCCGACGCCCAGCGGCTGCAGCACCACATGATGGGCTACCTGCCCGGCTTCGCGACGCCGCGGATCGTGTGCGACGTGCCGTTCGTCGGCAAGCGCTGGGTGCACCAGCTGGCGTCGTACGACCAGGTGCGCGGCATCTCCTACTGGACCAAGAACTACCGCACCTCGATCGAGGCGGCCGACCCCGACGCGCTCTCCCGCACCTACGAGTACTACGACCCGATCCACACGCTGCCCACCGAGGGACAGGCGTGGTGGGCCGCGCAGGGCTCGGTCCAGCCGGTCTCCTGACCGATCAGTCCCTCAGCGGGTGGGCGATCTCGTCCTGCGGCATCCTCGCCCAGATGATCGCGACGACCGCGACCACACCCGGGACGATGCCGGCGATGTAGAAGGTCGTGTGCAGGCCGAGCAGCTCGGAGATCGGGCCGGCCAGCGCCATCGAGACCGGCATCAGGCTGACCGAGATGAAGAAGTCCAGCGAGGCGACGCGGCCGAGCATGTGGGGCGGCACCCGTCGCTGGAGGAGCGTCCCCCAGATCACCATCGGGGCGGAGAAGAGCGCGCCGAGGAAGAACCCGGCGACCACGAGCATCCAGATCTCGGTGGCGAGCCCCATCACGATCAGCGGCAGGCAGCCGACGCCCCAGAGCAGGTTCATCACCGTCAGGTAGCGCCGCGGCATCCGGATCGACGCCATCGCCAGCGAGCCGACCGCGCCGCCGATCCCGAAGGCGGCCATCACCAGCGCGTGGTCCCCCGGTCCCCCGCCGAGCCGGTCCTTGATCAGGAACGGGATGAGCACCTCGAAGGGGCCCATGATCGCGAGGATCATCAGCGCCGCGAACAGCAGGGTGGCCAGCAGCCACGGGGTGCGCCGCATGTAGGAGAACCCCTCGCGGACGTCGCGCAGGGCCGAGGCGATCGGGTGTCCCAGGTCGGCCGCGTCCATGTCGCGCCGCACCCGGGTGAGGGGGACGAAGGTCAGGGCGACCAGGCCGGCCAGGGAGGCGCCCGCGGCCACCCCGACCGCGGCGCCGGCCGAGAAGGCGCCGACGACGGCGCCGGCGACACCGGGTCCGATCGCCTGGCCCAGCGTCGGTCGCACCATCCCCTCGAAGCCGTTGACGGCCTGCAGGTCGGCCTCGTCGACGAGGGCGGGCAGCCAGGCGGAGTAGGCCGGGTAGTAGAACGCCATCCCCATCCCCGTGGCCAGGGAGACGGCGGCGAGGTGCCAGACCCGGGTCAGGTCGAGCAGGGAGAGCGTCGCGACGAGCGTCATGCCGGCGAGCTCGAGCGCCGCGACGCCGAGCAGGATGCGCTTCTGCGGCACGCGGTCGGCCACCACCCCACCCAGCAGGGCCGGCAGGAGCACGCCGACGGCCCCGGCGGTGGACACCACCGAGAGCTGGCCCGGACCACCTCCGATGCGGATGACCTCCCACACGATGGCCACCACCCACACGCCCGAGGCGAACGTGGAGAACGCGAGGGCGAGGGCCAGGCGTCGGTAGGCGGCGTGCCGGAAGGGGCGCAGGGCGCGCGGCAGCGGACGAGTCGGCGGGCTCGACGGGACCCCGGTCGGGCTGGGTCAGCTGCTCGGTCATGTCCACCTCCCTCGCGGTCCATTGTGCAAGTGCGGACCGACAGGGCCCACTGATTTCATCGGTCGACGGTGCGGACCCCTTCGCGAGGAGGTGCGAGCGCGTGGCCCAGTTCACGGCATACCTCGGGTGCAGTCGGGGCACTGTGACCGCATGCCGCGACTGAGGACGGTCTCACCGAGCACCAAGGGCCTGTCCCGCCGTCGAGCGGGATCGGGCTTCATCTTCCTGGACAAGCAGGGCCAGCGGATCACCGACGCCGACGAGATCGAGCGGATCCGCTCGCTGGCCATCCCCCCGGCCTGGAAGGACGTCTGGATCTCCCCGTTCCCCAACGGCCACATCCAGGCCGTGGGTACTGACGACGCCGGTCGCCGGCAGTACCTCTACCACCAGGACTGGCGGATCAAGCGCGACAAGATGAAGTTCGACCGGGTGCTCGAAGCGGCTCGCAAGCTTCCTGCGGCGCGCCGGGCGATCACCAAGGACCTCGGCCTCGAGGGGATGCCGCTGGAGCGGGCGGACGCGGTCGCCGTACGCCTCCTGGACCTGGGCTACTTCCGCATCGGCAGCGACATCTACGCCGACACCAACGGCTCGTTCGGCCTGACCACGCTCGAGAAGCGCCACGTCCGCAAGGACAAGGACCGGTTCGTCTTCCGCTTCGTGGGAAAGTCGGGCATCGAGCACAGCATCGAGATCGACGACCCCGACGTGCTGCTGGCCCTGGACGCCCTGCGGCGACGTCGTGGAGGCTCCGAACGCCTGCTCGCCTACCAGCTCGAGAAGCGCTGGCGCGACCTGGACTCCGCGGCGGTGAACCTCTACCTCAGCGGGCACCTCGAGGACCTGACGGCCAAGGACTTCCGCACCTGGCACGCGACCGTCCTCGCCGCGGCGGCGCTGGCCGCCACGGACGAGCCCGGTGACACCAAGGCCTCGCAGCGTCGCGCGGTGAAGACGGCGGTGCTCGAGGTATCGGAGTACCTCGGCAACACCCCGACGATCGCGAAGAACTCCTACATCGACCCGCGGGTCATCGACCTCTACGAGAACGGCACCACCATCGACCCAGCCGTCGTCGCCAAGCGCTACCGCTCCCCCGCGGCCAAGCAGCGGGCGATCGAGGCCGCGGTCCTCGACCTGCTCAGCTGAGCAGGACCGGGACCACAGCCTCGGCGTCAGCCGGTGTGGTGCACCTCCTGCAGCCCGTGGACGGGCGTGGGGATGCCCTCGAAGCGCGCCTTGAGCTGGAGCGCGAGGTAGAGCGAGTAGTGCCGCGACTGGTGCAGGTTGCCGCCGTGCATCCAGAGGTTCGGCACGTTCGTCGGCTTCCACATGTTGCGCTGCTCGCCCTCCCAGGGTCCGGGGTCCTTGGTGGTGTCGGAGCCGAGGCCCCACACCTTGCCCAGCCGGTCGGCGGTCTCCTGGTCGATCAAGTCGGCCACCCAGCCGTTCATGGATCCGTAGCCGGTGGCGAACACGACGAGGTCGGCCGGCAGCTCGGTGCCGTCCTCGAGCACGACCGCATCCTCGGTGAGGTGGTCGATCTGGCCCTTGACCAGCTTCACGTCCCCGTCGGCGACGAGGTCGGCGGAGCCGACATCGATGTAGTAGCCGGAGCCGCGACGGAGGTACTTCATGAACAGCCCCGACCCGTCGTCGCCCCAGTCGTGGTCGAACCCGGCCGCCTCGAGGCGGTCGTAGAAGTCCTTGTCCCGCTCGGCCATGGCCTCGTAGGCCGGGATCTGGAAGGTGTGCATGATCCGGTAGGGCAGCGACGCGAAGATCATGTCGGCCTTCTCGGTGGTCACCCCGGAGGCGACGGCCCGCTCGGAGTAGAGGTCACCGAGGCCGATGTCCATCAGGGACGCGCTCTTGACGATGTGCGTCGAGGAACGCTGCACCATGGTCACGTCGACGTCGTTCTCCCACAGGGCGCCGCAGATGTCGAAGGCGGAGTTGTTGCTCCCGATCACCACCGCCTTCTTGCCGGCGTAGGCGTCCGGCCCAGGGTGCGCCGAGGAGTGGTGGTGGTCGCCCCGGAACGCATCGGTGCCGGGCACCTCGGGGATGTTCGCCTTGCCGGACATGCCGGTCGCGAACACGAGCTGCGTCGGCCTCAGCGTGAGCGGCTTTCCCTCACGCTCGACCTCGACGGTCCACTCCCCCGACTCCTCGGAGTACGACGCGCTGGTGGCGGTCGTGCTCGACCAGTAGGGCACCTCCATGATCTTGGTGTAGGACTCGAGCCAGTCGGCGACCTTGTCCTTGGGTGAGAACACCGGCCAGTTGTCCGGGAACTTCAGGTAGGGCAGGTGGTCGTACCAGACCGGGTCGTGCAGGCACAGCGACTTGTAGCGGTTGCGCCACTGGTCGCCGGGGCGCGGGTGCTTGTCGATCACCAGGCTGGGCACGCCGAGCTGCCGCAGGCGGGCTCCGAGGGCGATCCCGCCCTGGCCGCCGCCGATCACGAGGACGTAGGGCTGGGTGGTGCTGCCGAGGGTCTCCGCCTCCTCCTGCTGCTTCTCCTTCCACGTCTGCCGCGTCTTGTTCGCACCGTGCTCGGCGCCCATCGGGCGGTGCGTGCCGCGCGGCTCCTCGTGGTCCTTGAGCTCGTAGAGCGCGGTCAGCAGCGTGAACGCGCGGTCCTCGCCGTCCTCCTCGACCAGTCGCAGCAGGCCGCGCGCGCGGCCGACCCCCGTCTCGAAGACGATCCAGGCCGTCACGACCCCGTCGGCCTCGTCCGGTGGTTCCTCGGTGGCGAAGCCGGACGGGTCGGTCGTCTCCAGGGTGCTGGCGAGGAGCTCCTTCACCCCGTCCCGTCCCTCGACGGTGGCGAGGTTCCAGGTGAACGAGACGAGGTCGCGCCAATAGCTGTCCGTCGCGAACAGGGACGAGGCACGCTCGACGTCGCGTGCTCGGAGCGCGGACTCGAACGTCGCGAGCCAGGCGTCCACCCGTTCCTGGGGACCGGGGGCCGTCCCGCTCGGCGTGGTGCCTTCCTCGTCGGTCGGTGCGGACTGCGGCTCGCGGGTCTGGGTCATGGTGCTCCTTCGCTACGCTGGTGTGACCGAGCACACACCACCGGGACGACGCACGGAAGGGTTGCAAGGCGTTGCACGACGGCGACCAGGAGCTCCACCGCACCCGCGCTGCGGTGCTGTCCGGTGCCCGCGCCACCGCCGCCCCACGCGGGACCATCGCCGCCTCGTGGCGACGGGTCAGTGCCGTCGGGCTGGACCCGGGCTCGACGCCCGAGGTCCCCCCGTTGAAGGACGACGAGCTGGAGCGACGCCGCACCGAGAGCCGCCTGGCCGAGTTCGTCCCCCGGCTCTCCGCCGCCCTGTCCTCGGTGACCGATGCGGGGCAGATGGTGGTCGTGGCGGACGCGGACGGCCGGGTCCTGTGGCGAGTCGGCTCCAGCGGCGTACGCCGGATGGCCGACGGTCTCGGCTTCGTCGGCGGGTCGGCCTGGACCGAGGGCAACGTCGGGACCAACGCGATCGGCACCAGCCTCGTGCTCGGGGAGGGGGTGCAGATCCAGGGCGCCGAGCACTTCGTCGAGTCGCACATGCGGTGGGGATGCGCGGCGTCCCCGCTCAAGGACCCGTGGTCCGGGCGGACCCTGGGCGTGGTCGACGTCAGCGGACCCTCGCGCGGGATGCACCCCGCTGAGCTGGCCCTGGTCGAGATGGCGGCCCGGCTCACGGGCCTCGAGATCGTCGCCCAGCGCCGCGAGGCCCTCGATCGGCTGCGCGCCCACGCGGCACCGCTGCTGGCGAGGCTCACCGGCGACGCCCTGGCCGTCGACGGTGACGGACATCTGGCCGTGGGCATCGGGGCCCGGACGCCCGACCGGGTGGCCCTCCCCTCGGACATGGCGGGTGGGCCCGTCTGGCTGCCGACGCTCGGTGCCGCCCTCGCCGAGCCCCTCGGCGGTGGCTGGCTCCTCCGCCTGGGCGGCGACGCCGAGGACCTCCCGACCCAGCTGGTGCTCGACCTCACCGGCACCCCGTGCGTGCAGGTCTCGGGGGCCAGCGGCTCGTGGTCCCGTCGGCTCTCGCCACGGCACGCGGAGATCCTGCTGGCGCTGGTGGAGGCGGGGCCCCGCGGCCGCAGTGCCACCGAGCTGGCGGGCGACCTGTTTGACGACCCGCAGCGCAGCGTGACCGTCCGCGCGGAGATGTCGCGCGTGCGGCGTGCGGTCGGCAGCGTGCTGCTCTCCGGGCCCTACCGGATCGCTCCCGGGGTCATGAGTCGCATCGACCGGCCCGGAGACCCGCTGTCCGTCCTCCCGGGCTCCAGCGCACCCGTGGTGCACCGGTTTCGGTCACGGGCCCGTTCCGGGAGTGGATGAGGTCTGGGCCAAGGGCCCCTCGGCGCCGGAGCTCAGTGCGTCGGGCGGTTCTCGTAGGGCGTCGAGAGCACGATCGTGGTGTGGGTGGACACGTTGGCCGCCGCGCGGACGCGGGCCAGCAGGTCCTCGAGCGCGGCCGGGGTCGCGACCCGGACCTTGAGGATGTAGGACTCCTCCCCCGCCACCGACCAGCACGACTCGATCTCGCTGACGTGGGCCAGCCGGTCGGGGTAGTCGTCGGTCTCGGAGGGGTCGAACGGCGTGATGGAGATGAAGGCGGTGAGCGGCTTTCCGGCGGCCGCGTGGTCGATCGTGGCGCCGTACCCCAGGATCAGGCCGCGCTCCTCGAGCCGCTTCACGCGCTGGTGCACCGCGCTGGTCGACAGTCCGGTCGCCTTGCCGAGATCGGTGTAGGACATGCGGCCGTCGTCGGCGAGCAGCCCCAGGATCTGCCGGTCCATCTTCTCCACGGACAGAGCCTAGGCGTTCGTCCCGGCCTAGACTCCCCGACGTGGCTGATCGGTTGATGCTCCTGGACACTGCGTCGCTCTACTTCCGCGCCTTCTTCGGCGTGCCGGACACGGTCCAGGCACCGGACGGCACCCCCGTCAACGCGGTGCGCGGGCTGCTCGACTTCATCACCCGGCTGGTGGACGAGTACGAGCCGACGCACCTCGCCTGCTGCTGGGACAACGACTGGCGCCCGCAGTGGCGCGTGGACCTGCTGCCGTCGTACAAGGCGCACCGGGTGGTCGCACCGCGGAGCGACGTGCCCGACATCGAGGAGGTCCCCGACCCGCTCGAGCAGCAGATCCCCATCATCGTCGCGACGCTGGAGGCCTTCGGCATCACGATCGTCGGCGCCGACCACTACGAGGCCGATGACGTCATCGGCACCCTGGCCACCGAGGCCGGCATGCCGGTCGACATCGTCACCGGCGACCGCGACCTGTTCCAGCTCATCGACGACGACGCCGAGGTGCGTGTCCTCTACACGGCGCGAGGCGTGGGCAAGCACGAGCGTGTCACCAACGACGTGATGCGCGAGAAGTACGGCGTGAACGCCAACCAGTACGCCGCGTTCGCGACGATGCGCGGGGACTCCTCCGACGGCCTGCCCGGTGTCGCCGGCATCGGCGACAAGACCGCTGCCGTCCTGCTCAACCGGTTCGAGGACCTGGACGCGATCATCGCCGCGGCCGACGACCCGGACGGCGACATGGGGCCGGGGCCCCGCGGCAAGATCAAGGCCGCGGCCGACTACCTGCGGGTCGCTCCGACCGTCGTGGCCGTGGCCCGCGACATCGACCTCGGCTCGCTCGACCTGGCCCTGCCGGACGCGCCGGCCGACCCCGAGATGCTCGCCGCCATCGCCGAGCAGTGGGGGCTGACCAGTCCGGTCGAGCGGCTGACGGCGGTGCTCCAGGGTCGCTGAAGCCTAGGGGGTTCGCGCTCAGCCCTTCTTGTCGGTGGCCTGCTTGTCGGTTGATCGCGCGCGCACGTGCATCCGCTCGCCCTCGCGGCTGAAGATGGAGAGCAGCTCCACCGGTCGTCGGTCGGCAGCGCCGAACCAGTGCGGCACCCTGGTGTCGAACTCGGCCGCCTCCCCCGGCTCCAGCACGAGGTCGTGCTCGCCCAGCACCATCCGGAGGCGTCCGTCGAGGACGTAGAGCCAGTCGTAGCCCTCGTGGGTCTGCGGCGAGGGGTCTCGACGTCGGGGGCCGGCGGCGATGGTGATCTTGTAGGCCTGGAGCCCCCCGGCGCGCCGGGTGAGCGGGACCATCGTCATTCCGCCGTGCGTGATCGGTGTCGCCCTGACCCGGGGGTCCTCGGGGGCGACCGCGCCGACCAGCTCGTCGAGCTGGACCTGGTGCACCCGGGCCAGGGGCAGCAGCAGCTCCAGGGTGGGCTTGCGCCGGCCGGACTCCAGGCGCGACAGCGTGCTCACCGAGATCCCGGTGGTGGCAGCCAGCTCGGCGAGGGTCAGCTCGTGCTCCTGGCGCAGGGCCCGGAGTCGCGGCCCCACGGCATCCAGCACGTCCTCGGTCATGTCGTCCATCGGCCCAGTTTGCCGTTATGGCAAGAGAGTTTGTCAAGTCGAGCGACGTCACGCATCGTGGTGGGACACAGGCACGAGACACAGGAGTGAGACATGCAGATCGACCACGAGGTCATCGTCATCGGTGGCGGCGCAGCAGGACTGGCGGCGGCGGTGGCCCTGGGCAGGTCGCGCCGCTCGGTGCTGGTCGTCGATGCGGGCGAGCCCCGCAACCGGCCGGCCGACGGGGTGCACAACCTTCTCGGCAACGAGGGAGTCGCCCCCGGCGACCTGCTCGCGGCCGGGCGCGCCGAGCTGGAGGGCTACGGCGGCCAGGTCCGCTGCGGTCGCGTGACCCGTGCCGAGCAGCTGGACGAGGGCTTCGCCGTCACCCTCGAGGACGGCGGCCGGGTCACGGCCCGGCGACTGGTGGTCACGACCGGCCTGGTCGACGAGCTCCCCGACGTCGACGGGGTGCGGGAGCGCTGGGGGCGCGACGTGCTCCACTGCCCCTACTGCCACGGCTGGGAGGTGCGCGACCAGGTGATCGCCGTGCTCGGCACCGGACCGGCGTCGGTGCACCAGGCCCTGCTGTTCAGCCAGCTCACCGACGACCTCACCTTCGTGACGCACGCCTTCGAGCCCGACGCGGAGGCCCGCGGGATGCTGGCCGCCGCGGGCGTCGCGGTGGTCGAGGGCCCGGTGGCCGCCGTCGAGGTGTCGGACGACGCGGTCAGCGGTCTCCGGCTCGTCGACGGTCGGCTGGTCCAGGCGACCGCGGTCACCGTAGCGACGTACATGCAGGCGCAGAGCGAGGTGCTGGCGTCGCTCGGGGTCGAGACGGCGCTCCATCCCTCGGGCTTCGGCGAGCACGTCGTGGTCGACGAGCTGCGCCAGACCTCGGTGCCCGGGGTGTACGCCGCCGGCAACGTCGTCGACCTCAGCGCCCAGGTGATGGGGGCCGCGGCGGCCGGGACGATGGCCGGCGCCATGGCCAACGCGGACCTGGTGATGAGCGACACCCGTGGGAAGGTGCTGGCATGAGCGACCACGCGCACGGGCACGGGCACGCACCGACGAGATCACCGACCCGCTGGAGCGGTGGACCGCGGACTTCTGGGACGAGCGCTACGGCTCGGCGTCGGCCCTGTGGAGCGGTCACGTGAACGCGGTCGTGATGACCGAGACCGCCGACCTGCCACCGGGTCGCGCGCTGGACATCGGTTGCGGCGAGGGCGGCGACGCCCTCTGGCTGGCCGGTCGCGGGTGGCAGGTCGACGGCGTCGACGTGTCCCGTGTCGCCATCGAGCGCGCCGCCCGGCACGCGGAGGAGGCGGGCCCCGAGATCGCCGGCCGGCTCGGCTGGCAGCGGCGCGACATCCTGGAGTGGGCACCCCCACCGGCGTCGTACGACCTGGTGACGCTGTCCTTCCTCCACCTCCCGACCCGCAACCGGACTCCGGTCTACGCCGCGATGGCCGCCGGGGTCGCGTCGGGTGGGAGCTTCCTGGTCGCAGCCCACCACCCGAGCGACATCGGCGTGGTCCCCCGCCCGCCGGAGCCGGATCTCTTCTTCACCCCCGAGCAGCTCGCCGCCGACCTCGACGAGGGCTGGGAGGTCGTCACCTGCGAGGCCCGCCCCCGCACCGCCACCCACCCCGACGGGCACGAGGTGACGATCCGCGACACGGTGCTGCGGGCCCGGCGGATCGCCGAGACCGGATAGTCCGGAGCGATCGGCACCCCCAGGCCGCCCCGAAAGGGTCCGAACGCTCCGGACTATCACGGTCGGGGGGCGGGTGGTCGGTGCGGCTACTCGTTGACGCTGGAGTAGGCGACCACGCCGCGACGCAGGCGCAGCGAGGCCTCGCGGGCGACCTTGCGCAGGGCAGGGTCGGGGGTGGCGCCGACGATCTGGTCGGTCAGGTCGAGCAGCTGCTTGACCCAGCGCACGAAGTCGCCGGCGGCCAGGTCGGTGGTGTCGAGGATGTCGTCGAGCTCGTCGCCCTCGGCCCAGCGGTACGCCGCCCAGGCGAACCCGAGATCCGGCTCGTGCAGCTGGTCGAGGTGGTGCTCGCGCTCGAGCACCTCGAGGTCGGACCAGATCGAGACCATCTCGGCCAGGACCTGCTTCACCTGTCCCCCCGGCAGCCGCGGCGCGGCGGCGTCGTCGGGTCGGCGTGACTCGTAGACCAGCGTCGAGAGCACCGCTGCCAGCGACGAGGCGTCGAGACCGTCCCAGAGCCCGGCCCGCAGCGACTCGGCGGTGAGCAGGTCCATCTCGTTGTAGATCCGCATCAGCGTGCGGCCCCGGTCGGTGACGGTCGACTCGTGGCTGCCGCCCTCGAGATAGCCGAGCGTGGTCAGCACGTCGCAGACCCGGTCGAAGTGGCGGGCGATGGTGTTGGTGCGCTGCTCGATGCGCCGCTTCAGCGTCTTGGCGTCCCGGTCCAGCTTGAAGTAGCGCTCCGACCAGCGCGCGTGATCCTCCCGGTCGGGGCAGCCGTGGCACGGGTGGGCCCGCAGCTCACGGCGCAGGGACTCGATCCGGCTGTCCTCGGTCGGGTTGTGCGGGGCACGAGCCCGTCCGCCGCCGCGCTTGTCCGGCGGCGGTGGGGTCAGGTTGTGCGTGCGGTTGCGCAGCGTCGAGGCCAGGTCGCGCCGCGACTGCGGATTGCGGCCGTTGAAGTTCTTGGGGATCTTCACCCGGGTGAAGGACGCGACCGGGGTCGGGAAGTCCACCAGGCTGAGCCGCCGCGCGTGCTTGTCCTCGGTCAGGACGTAGGGCCGCGGGCCCTCGCGGTCGGCGCGGGTCCCCGGGTCGAGCACGACCGCCATCCCGGAGTACCTCCCGCTCGGGATCTCGATGACGTCGCCCGGGCGCAGCGACTCGAGCGAGTCGATGACCTCCTGGCGCCGGTCGAAGCGGCGCGACTTCGCCATGTCCTTCTCGGTGTCGGAGAGGCGGTGTCGCAGCGCGGCGTACTCCATGAAGTCGCCGAGGTGGCACGCGGCGGCGTCGGCGTACCCCTCGAGGGCGTCCTCGCTCTTGCGCAGCTGCCGGGCGAGCCCGACCACGGCCTTGTCGGCCTGGAACTGCGCGAACGACGACTCCAGCAGCTCGCGGGCGCGCTCGCGGCCGAACTGGTGCACGAGGTTCACCGCCATGTTGTACGACGGGCGGAACGACGACTTGAGCGGATAGGTCCGCGTCGAGGCCAGCCCGGCGACGGCCTTGGGGTCGAAGCCCTGCTGCCACAGCACGACGCCGTGGCCCTCGACGTCGATCCCGCGACGGCCGGCGCGGCCGGTGAGCTGGGTGTACTCCCCCGGCGTGATGTCGGCGTGCGTCTCGCCGTTCCACTTCGAGAGCTTCTCGATGACCACCGAGCGCGCGGGCATGTTGATGCCCAGGGCGAGGGTCTCGGTGGCGAACACGGCCCGGCACAGCCCGCGCAGGAACAGCTCCTCGACGCACTCCTTGAAGCTGGGCAGCATGCCGGCGTGGTGCGCCGCGATGCCGCGCGAGAGCCCGTCCAGGAACTCGTGGTAGCCGAGCACCTGGAGGTCCTCGTCGGGGATGTTGGCGCACCGCTCCTGCACGAAGGCGACGATCTCGTCGCGCTCCTCGGGCGAGGTGAGCCGCAGGTTGGCGTTGAGGCACTGCTGCACGGCGGCGTCGCAGGCGACCCGGCTGAAGATGAACACGATCGCCGGCAGCAGCCCCGCGCGGTCGAGCTGCTCGACCACGTCGCTGCGGCTCGGGGTCCAGGCGGCCCGGGTGTTGCCCGGGCCCTTGTTGGGTCGCTTGTTGCCGCGCGCCGGGCGGCGGTCCTTCATCCGGCCCCGGGCCCAGTCGTCACGGGCGACGCGCACCAGCTCGGGGTTGACCTGCGGCTCCTTGTGGGCCGCCTCGAGCTGGGCCGGGTCGGTGCCGGTCTCGTCGGCGAACAGGTCGAACATCCGCCGGCCCACGATCACGTGCTGGTAGAGCGGCACGGGTCGGCGCTCCTCGACGATCGTGGTCGTCTCGCCGCGGACGGTGCCGAGCCACTCACCGAACTCCTCGGCGTTGCTGACGGTCGCCGAGAGCGAGGCCAGGGCCACCGACTCCGGAAGGTGGATGATGACCTCCTCCCAGACGGCCCCGCGCATCCGGTCGGCGAGGTAGTGCACCTCGTCCATCACCACGAACCCGAGCCCCTCGAGGGTGCGGGACCCGGCGTACAGCATGTTGCGCAGGACCTCGGTGGTCATCACGACGACCGGGGCCTCGCCGTTGATGCTGTTGTCGCCGGTGAGCAGGCCGACGTTCTCGGCGCCGTAGCGCCGGGCCAGGTCGTTGAACTTCTGGTTCGAGAGGGCCTTGATCGGGGTCGTGTAGAACGCCTTGCGCCCGCTCTCCAGCGCCAGGTGGACGGCGAACTCGCCGACGATCGTCTTGCCCGAGCCGGTGGGGGCCGCGACCAGGACCGACCGTCCCTCCTCGAGCTCCCGGCACGCGCGCAGCTGGAAGTCGTCGAGGCTGAAGTCGAGGTGCGAGGCGAAGGCGGCCAGGCCGGGGTGCTCCCGGTTGCGGCGGAAGCGGGCGTAGGACTCCGAGGGGCTCTGTCGAGCCGGTTCGGTGCTCATGGGACGAGCATCCGCAGGGCGAGCGGCGCGACCTCGACGGTCAGCGGCAGGGGTGCGATGCGCTCACCGTCGGCGTACGCCGTGATGCCGGAGGCGGCCACCGTGACCTTCCGGGCGGTGTGGTGCTCGTAGCCCTCGTGGTGGACGTGCGTGCCCTTGAAGAGCTTCGGGTAGGTCCGCAGGAGCGTGCGCCGGCTCATCGGCCGGATGATGACCACGTCGAGCAGGCCGTCGTCGAGCACCGCCCCCTCGGTGATCCGCAGCCCGCCGCCGAACGAGGGGCCGTTCCCCACGGCGACCATCGTCGCGTCGAAGCGGTGCTGCACGCCGTCGATGTCGAGGACGTAGGAGATCGGCTTCAACGTGCGCAGCTCCGCGATCGTGGCCAGGTTGTAGCGCATCTGGCCCTTGGGCCACGTCATGTCGTTGGCGCGCTCGTTGACGATGGCGTCGAACCCAGCGGCCAGGACCGTCACGAAGTAGGTCGCGCCGATGCGGGCGAGGTCGACCCGGCGCTCCCGGCCGCCGATGACGATGTCGGTGGCGGCGGCGGTGTCCTTGCGCGGGATGTCGAAGTAGCGGGCGACGTCGTTGCCGGTGCCGGCCGGCACCAGACCGAGCCGCGTCTCGGTGCCCGCGACCGCCTGCAGCGCGAGGTGGACCATGCCGTCCCCGCCGACCACGACCAGCGTGTCGAGACCGTCGGCCACGCACCGGCGGGCCAGGTCCAGGGCCTCGTCGGCGTCGCGGCCCACGAGGTTGCGCACGACGTACCCGGCGTCACGCAGGCGGGGCAGCGCCTCGTCGACGGTGCGCGCTCCCTTGCCCTTGCCCGAGGTGGGGTTGGTGAGAAGGGCGATCTCCTGGGACACGGTGCGACCCTATCTGGCGCGGTCGGGTGTGGCTGGGACTAGAGCGGCGACGCTGCGTCGTCGTCCCACTCCTCGGCCCGGCCCCGGCGCTTGCGGTGGTCGAGCAGTCGGGCGATCACCTCGGAGGCGATGACCAGCAGCAGCATCGGGATGGCGAGCATCATCATGGAGTAGGGATCGGTGGACGGTGTGGCCACGGCCGCGAACACGAAGGTCCCGATGATGATCCACGGCCGGTGGCGACCCAGCGCCTTCCCCGAGACGATGCCGGCCAGGTTGAGCATGATCACGAACAGCGGGATCTCGAACGCGATCCCGAAGACCAGCAGCATCCTGGTGATGAACGAGAAGAACTCGCCGAACTCCGTCAGCTGGGTCAGGCCGTCCGGGGTGAACCCGATCAGCGCGGCGATGCCCTTGGGCAGCACGTAGTAGCCCAGGACCACACCGCCGATGAACAACGGGCCGGCGGTGGCCGCGAAGACACGCGTCCAGCGGCGCTCGTTGCGGTGCAGCCCGGGGACGATGAAGGCCCAGATCTCGTAGAGCCACAGGGGCGAGGTGACCACCACGGCCGCGATCCCGCAGATCTTGAGCTGGAGGAGGAGCGGCGTACCGACGCCGGAGATGACCGCCTGCGTCTGGGTCCCCTGCCCCAGCAGGTCACGAGCCTGGTTGTAGGGGTCCAGGATCAGCTGGAAGAGCTGGTCGTAGAAGAACAGCGCCAGGATCGTGGCGACCACGAGGTAGAGCGCGGACCGCATGACGCGGGCGCGCAGCTCGCGGAAGTGGTCGCCGAGGGACATCCGTCCGCCCTCGCCGATGGGGTCACGGGGCCGGCCGCGGAACAGCTCGAAGGCGCCGCCGAGGGACACAGGTGGGCTGGTCCGGCGTCAGCGCGTGGTGCCGGTGGTGCCAGCCGAGGTGGGCGGGTCCTCGGGCGTCGGCCGTGCCGTCGACTCGGTCTCCGCGGCCCGACGGTTCTGCGCGTCGATCTGGCGCTGCTCCGGGGTCTTGTCGTCGTCGTCATCGTCGTCGAGCAGGCCCTTGGTCTCGGCCTTGAAGATGCGAAGCGCTCGTCCGCTGCCACGTGCCAGCTCGGGCAGCTTCTTGGCGCCGAACAGCAGCACGATGATCGCGACGATGATCAGCAGCTCCGTGGGGCCGAGTCCGGCGAGGAGCGGGGTGACGAGCGGATGGGTCATGTGATTCATGCTACGCCGTCGTCCTGAGAGTCCGTGGTGGCATCGCGGTAAAGGGCCAGCGTGGCTTCCGCCGTGCGGGCTACCTCGTCACGGAGCTCGGGCGGCGCCGTCACGGTCACCGCAGGCGCGAGCCGGAGGGCCAGGCGGACCAGCCAGCGGGGGTCCCCGACGCGCAGCGTCACCTCGAGCCGACCCTCACCCAGCTCCACGACCGCGTCCACCGGGTAGTAGTCGGCCACCCACCGGGCGTGTCGCTCGAGGTGCACGACGGCGACGACGTCGTCGGGCCCCGGCGCGAACAGACCCTCGGACAGGTCACGCGGGCTGAGCGCGTGCTCGTGGCGCGGTTGGTCGACGATCTCCACGGCGTACATCCGGTCGAGGCGGAAGAGCCGTCGGGCCTGGGCCAGGTGGCACCACGCGTCGAGGTAGTCGTGACCGTCGCCGGTCAGCAGCTCGAGCGGGTCGACGACGCGCTGAGTGGTCTCGTCGCGCGTGGGGACGTAGTAGTCGAGCCGGGCCTGCCGGTTGGACGCGATCGTCTCGCGCAGCACCGCCGCGTGGCGCTCCCCCGTGTCCGACCGTGGCAGGTGGACCTGGACGTGCGGGGCCGCCGTGCCGCTGGCGGCGGCGTCCTCGAGCTTGACCAGGCAACGGTCGATGACCTCGTGGGAGGCCTGTGGGCTGCCCTCGCGGAGGGCGCGCAGGGCCACGATGAGGGCGGAGGCCTCCGAGCTGCCCAGCCGGACCGGGCGCGCCAGGAACTCGGCGTTCTCGATGTGCACGACACCGTCGGGGTCGTCCTCGATCGCCTCGAAGTCGACCTCGATCATCTTGTCGGGGGTCAGGCCAGGCAGGCCGCACATCCACAGCACCTTGAGGTCGCTCATGATCTGCTCCGGACCGACGCCGAAATCGGCCGCGACCTGGGCCAGCGAGACGTCCGTGCGGCTCTGCAGGTAGGGGACGAGGGCGAGGAGGCGCGACACCTGCGCGCGGGCCCCGCTCATCGCCCGGTCCCGGTCAGGGTGCCGACGAGACGGTCACGCACGGAGGCGCGCAGCTCGGTCGGCGACTCGACGACGGCCGCGTCGGCGTACCCCAGCAGCTCGCCGGCGAAGTCGGCCTCGGAGACGTAGGGCACCTCGAGCCGGTCCCAGCCAGGCGTGCCGTCGGGTCCGACGACGTCGGTGGCGGTGAGCTCGGCCCGGCGGCGCAGCCCGTTGGCGGCGCCGGCGCGCGCGAGGACGACCGCGGTGCGGTCGGCGCGACGTGGCGCGAGCGACTCCGAGAGCGCTCGCAGGTCGGTGCCCTCGGGCACCGTGTAGGAGGCGGCCTCGCCCGTGGTGGTCACCGCGGAGGCGATCCGGCTCAGCCGGAACAGCCGGGGCTCGCCGCGGTCGGTGTCGAGCCCGGCGACGTACCACCGGCCCTGGGCGGTGACGACTCCCCACGGTTGGAGGTGACGGCGGCTGGTGTCGCGCTGGCCGACCCGGCTGTAGTCGAACTGCACGGGGGTGCGGTGCACGGTGGCCTGCCACATCGCCTCGAACGCCGGTTCCTCGGCCACCAGCGTGGGCTGCACCTGCTCGAGCTGCTCCCGGTCGAAGCTCAGGCCCGCGGCCTGGAGCTTGACCAGGGCATCGGAGGTCGCGGCCGCGAGGCCGGCGTGGCGCCACACGCGAGCGGCCAGCCCCAGCACCGCCACCTCGTCGGCGGTGAAGTCGATCGCGGGCAGCTCGAAGGCGTCGCGCTTGATGCGGTACCCCTGCTCGTCCTCGAAGAACTTGTCGACGTAGCCGACCTCCAGCGGGATGCCGAGCGCGCGCAGGTCGTCCTTGTCGCGCTCGAACATCCGGTCGAAGGCCTCGTCGCTGCTGGCACGGTAGGGCTCCATCAGCGCCCGGATCTGTTCCTTGGTGGTGTAGTTGCGCGCCACCAGCAGCAGGATCACCAGGTTGAGCAGGCGCTCGGACTTGGCGGCGGTCACGGGGTTGGCCATCTCGTGCTCACCCCACCCCGAGCAGGTCGACGACGTAGACCACCGTCGAGTGCGGGGGTACGTCGCGCTGGCCGGTCCGCCCGAAGGCGGCGGCGGGCGGGCAGACGAGCATCACCCGAGCTCCCTCCTTGAGGCCCACCAGGGCCTGGTCCCACGCCTTGACGACGTCACCCATCCCGATCGTGTAGATGGCCGGCTCCTTGCTGTAGGTCTCGCCGAACGGCTCCTTCGCCCCCCACACCTGGCCGACGTAGTCCACGGCCACCCGGTCAGGAGACTCCACCACGGGACCGGTGCCGTCGCGCAGCCGGATCACCCTCAGCTTCGTCGGCCGGCGCTGACCGGTCACGTCGAAGCCCACCGGCACGCCGTCCCGCTCCTCGAGCACCGGAGCAGAGGCCGGCGCCTCGTGGGCCGTCCCGCTGGGGCCCTCGAGCACGGACGTGGGGTCGGTGGCGAGGATGTCGGCGACCATCACCACCGGGTCCCCGCCCTTGATGCCGATCTGGGGTGCCCCGTTGTCGCCGTACGCGTCGTCCGCGGTGGACGCGACGACGACCCGGCTGTTGGCCGGCTTCCCGATGAGGGCCCGGACCAGGGAGGGGAACACCTGGTCGCCCAGCTTGACCTGGAGGGGGTGCTGGCCGCGCTGGAGGGTGGAGAGCGCAGTCTTCCCGGTGCGGCCGTCGGCCAGGGTGAGCTGGAGGATCGTCGTGGCCTCGGGCCCGACGGCGTCGCCTCGCCCGACCGTGCCCATCCACGACGCGGTCTTCGGCACGTCCAGCGGGGTCTTCATCCGGATCGTCGGCAGTTCCCCGAAGGCGCCGCTCACCTGGATGCGGTCGCGCAGGCTCGCGCTCTCCTTCGTGTCGGCCGTGCCACACCCCGAGGCGCCCAGCGCCAGCGCCACCGTGAGGGTGGCGACCCGGTGGAGCTGGGTCACATTCCCTCGATCAGTCGCTCGACCCGCTCGTCGTGGGAGCGGAACGGGTCCTTGCAGAGCACCGTCCGCTGCGCCTGGTCGTTGAGCTTGAGGTGCACCCAGTCGACGGTGAAGTCCCGACGGCGCTCCTGGGCCCGCTTGATGAAGTTGCCGCGCAGACGCGCCCGCGTCGTCTGCGGGGGCACCGACTTGGCCCGGAAGATCGCGAGGTCGTCGGTGACCCGCTTGACCGCACCCCGGTTCTCCAGCAGGTAGTAGAGACCCCGCTCCCGGTGGATGTCGTGGTAGGCGAGGTCGAGCTGCGCGACCCGCGGATGGCCCAGCGGCAGGCCGTGCTTGGCGCGGTAGCGGTCGATCAGCTTCCACTTGATCACCCAGTCGATCTCTCGCTCGACCAGCGAGAGGTCACCGGACTCGACGGCCTTGAGCCCGCGCTCCCACAGGTCCAGGGAGGCCTCGATCACCGGGGTGTGCAGCTCGCGACGGTCGACGAAGTCGCGGGCCCGCGCGAGGTACTCCCCCTGGATGTCGAGCACGCTGGCCTCGCGGCCGTTGGCGAGGCGGACCTTGCGACGCCCCGTCATGTCGTGGGAGATCTCGCGGATGGCCCGGATCGGGTTCTCCATGGTGAGGTCGCGCATCACGACCCCCTCCTCGATCATCCGGAGCACGAGGTCGCAGCTGGCGACCTTGAGCATGGTGGTCGTCTCGCTCATGTTGGAGTCGCCCACGATGACGTGCAGCCGGCGGAAGCGTTCGGCGTCGGCGTGCGGCTCGTCGCGGGTGTTGATGATGGGACGGGAACGGGTGGTGGCGCTGGAGACGCCCTCCCAGATGTGCTCGGCGCGCTGGCTCACGGAGTACGACGCGCCGCGCGGCGTCTGGGTGACCTTGCCGGCTCCGCAGATGATCTGGCGGGTGACCAGGAACGGGATCAGCACGTCGGCGAGCTTGCTGAACTCGCCGTGCCGGCTCACCAGGTAGTTCTCGTGGCAGCCGTAGGAGTTGCCGGCGCTGTCGGTGTTGTTCTTGAACAGGTAGACGTCGCCCGAGATGCCCTCGTCGCGCAGCCGGCGCTCGGCGTCGACGAGCAGGCCCTCGAGGACCCTCTCCCCCGCTTTGTCGTGGGTGACCAGGTCGACGATGTCGTCGCACTCCGGGGTGGCGTACTCCGGGTGGCTGCCCACGTCGAGGTAGAGCCGGGCGCCGTTGGCCAGGAAGACGTTGCTGCTGCGGCCCCAGCTGACCACCTTGCGGAACAGGTAGCGGGCGACCTCGTCGGGCGAGAGCCGGCGCTGGCCCTTGAACGTGCACGTGACGCCGTACTCGTTCTCGATTCCGAAGATTCGCCGGTCCACGCTCTCACCCTAGGCGCACCGCACAATCCGCTGCGACAGGCTCACCCCGCGGAGCCCGACGAGCGAGACCGCTCAGGGAGCGAGCGGCGGTTCCTCCGTGGGGCCCGGGGCCGGCTCCGCTGCGGGCGGCTCGGGCGTGCCGAGCAGCTGGGTGAGCACCTCGCCGGCGAGACGCTTGAACTTGCGCTCCTGGCTGCGGGTGCGATCCAGCACGGCGACCTCCAGATCGCCGGCCGCGATGTCCCGGTGGCCGGTCTCGCTGTGGCCCAGCGCCGCGGCCGCCAGCTTGAGCGCGTCGTCGCGGGACAGACCGGTGGTGTAGCGCTCCTCGAGGTACTTCGTGACCGACTCGGCCGCGCCGCCCATCACGGCGAAGTCGTGCTCCTCGACGACCTGGCCGTCGAAGGTCAGCCGGAAGACCTGGTCGTCGTCGGGCGTGTCGCCCACCTCGGCGACGAAGATCTCGATCTCGTAGGGCTTCTCACCGCCGCTGGAGAAGATCGTGCCGAGCGTCTGCGCGTAGGCGTTGGCCAGCCCGCGGCCGGACACGTCGCGGCGGTCGTAGGAGTAGCCGCGCATGTCAGCGAGACGGACGCCCGCGATGCGGAGGTTCTCGAACTCGTTGTAGCGACCGACGGCCGCGAACGCGATCCGGTCGTAGATCTCGCTCACCTTGTGCAGGGCGGCCGACGGGTTCTCGGACACGAAGAGCACGCCGTCCACGTAGCGGACGACGGCGACCGAGCGCCCTCGGCCGATCCCCTTGCGCGCGAAGTCGGCCCGGTCCTTCATCAGCTGCTCGGGCGAGACGTAGAACGGCATGCTCATGAGCGACCCCCGGTCGCCCATGCGCATGCCGGGGCATGGCTGTCTTGAATGGTTCCCTCGCTCCGCTCGGTCACGTGCTCGCTTCGCTCGCTCATTGGTTCAGTCCGATCACATCAGGGGGGCGGCGGGGCCATCGGGACGCTGGAGGCGGCTCGTGACGATCTGGTCGGCGATGACGGCGACCTCGTCCTGGGACAGCCGGACGTGTCCTTCGGCGGTGATCACGCTGACGACCGGGAAGATCCGGCGGGCCAGGTCTGGCCCTCCGGTGGCCGAGTCGTCGTCGGCCGCGTCGTACAGCGCCTGCACGACGGCGGTGACGCACTGGGTCTGGTCGAAGTCCTCGCGGTAGAGCTTCTTCAGCGAGCCCCGCGCGAACACCGAGCCGGAGCCGACCGAGTGGAAGGCCGTCTCCTCGTAGCGCCCGCCGGTGACGTCGTAGGAGAAGATCCGGCCGTGTCGGCTGTTCAGGTCGTAGCCGGCGAACAGCGGCACCACCGCGAGGCCCTGCATGGCCATCCCGAGGTTGCCGCGGATCAGGGCCGAGAGCCGGTTGGCCTTGCCGTCGATGGAGAGCGTCGTGCCCTCGATCTTCTCGTAGTGCTCGAGCTCGGTCTGGAAGAGCCGCACCATCTCGACCGCGAGACCGGCGGTGCCGGCGATGCCGACCGCGGAGTACTCGTCGGCCGGGAAGACCTTCTCGATGTCGCGCTGGGCGATGACGTTGCCCATGGTGGCGCGACGGTCGCCGGCCATCACGACGCCGCCAGGGAAGGTGGCCGCGACGATCGTCGTGGCGTGCGGCGCCAGGGCCGCCGCGTCGCCGGGAGGCAGCGGCCGGCGCGAGGGCAGGAGGTCGGGCGAGACGAGGCCGACGAACTCGGCGAAGGAGGAGGTGCCAGGGGTCATGAAGGCGTCGGGCAGGCGAGCGTCATTCATCAAGGACTACTGGCCGCCCTTCTGGATGAACGACTTCACGAAGTCCTCGGCGTTGGTCTCGAGGACGTCGTCGATGTCCTCGAGGATCGCGTCGATGTCCTCGTCGAGCTGCTCCTTGCGTTCGGTGACGGCGTCGGCCGGTGCTGGGGCAGCATCGGTCGGCTCCTCCTCCTCGTGCGACTTGCGCGGTTGCTTGTGCTCCTGCGCCATGGCGACCTCCTACGTACGTCGTTGTCCCGACCCTATCCAGTCAGCGTCGAGTCAGAGCCTCGAACAGGCCGAGGGCGGTGTCGTGGGAGTCGAGCAACGCGCCCACGTGGGCCTTGCTGCCGCGCAACGGGTCGATCGTCGGAACGCGCTGGAGCGACTCGTGCCCCGGCAGGTCGAAGATGACCGAGTCCCAGGAGGCGGCCGCGATGTTGTCGGCGTACTTGCTCAGGCAGCGTCCGCGGAAGTAGGCGCGGGTGTCCTCGGGCGGCTCGTGCATCGCCTCCTCGACCTCCTCGTCGGTGACCAGCCGCTTCATCCGCCCGGCCTTGAGCAGCCGGTGGTAGAGCCCCTTCTCGGGGCGGAGGTCGGAGTACTGCAGGTCGATGAGGTGGAGCTTGGCGTCGGACCACTCCAGACCGTCGCGGTCGCGGTAGGAGTTGAGCAGCTTCAGCTTGGCCACCCAGTCGAGCTCGTCAGCGCACTCCATCGGGTCGCGCTCCAGCCGGGTGAGCACCGACTCCCACCGGGCCAGCACGTCCTTGGTGGGGTCGTCGGTCTCGCCGCCGTGACGTTCGTCGATGTAGCGGTGGGCGAGGTCGAGGTACTCCCACTGCAGCTGGACCGCGGTCATCATCCGGCCGTCGCCCACCTCGAGCAGGTGGGTGAGCGTCGGGTCGTGGGAGACGTGCTTGAGCGAGGCCACCGGGCGGGAGACGCTGAGGTCGGTGCTGATGAACCGGTCCTCGATCATGCTGAGGACCATGGCGGCGGTGCCGACCTTGAGGTAGGTCGAGATCTCCGAGAGGTTCGCGTCGCCGATGATGACGTGCAGCCGGCGGTACTTCTCGGGGTCGGCGTGCGGCTCGTCGCGGGTGTTGATGATCGGCCGCTTGAGCGTGGTCTCGAGGCCGACCTCCACCTCGAAGTAGTCCGCCCGCTGGGTGAGCTGGAAGCCGTCGCCGTGGCCGTCCTGGCCGATGCCGACCCGGCCGGCCCCGGTCACGACCTGGCGGCTGACGAAGAACGGCGTCATGTGGCGGACGATGTCGCCGAACGGGGTGGAGCGGCGGACGAGGTAGTTCTCGTGGGAGCCGTAGGAGGCTCCCTTGTTGTCGGTGTTGTTCTTGTAGAGCAGCAGGTCCCCCTCGCCGCCCACCGAGGCGAACCGGCACGCGTCCAGCGCGACCTGCTCCCCGGCCTTGTCCCACCGGACGATGTCGAGCGGCGTGGTGCACTCCGGGGTGGAGTACTCCGGGTGGGCGTGGTCGACGTAGAGCCGGGCGCCGTTGGTGAGGATGACGTTGGCCAGGCCCAGGTCCTCGTCGGTGAGCTGGCTGGCATCGGCCATGTCGCGCGACATGTCGAAGCCGCGGGCGTCGCGCAGCGGCGACTCCTCCTCGAAGTCCCACCGCGCGCGCCGGGCCTTGAGGGTGGCGGTCGCGTAGGCGTTCACCAGGCGGGTGCTGGCGACCATCGGGTTGGCGTGGGGATGGCCCTGCACGGAGATGCCGAACTCGGTCTCGGTGCCCATGACCCGACGCACGCTCATGGGCTGGAGCCTACGGGGCACCTCGGCATGGTCTGGACAGGCATATGGGACGCGCCATGACAATTACGAGAATCCGCCGACCCCGCTGTTATTGTGCCCAAGATCGAGTTCCAGCTTGTGGCTCGGACGACACATCACACACTCGTGAGGATCCAACATCATGCTGCTTCGTCGGCGCTCTGCAGCGCTCTCGGTGGTTGCGGCCATCGCCTGCATCGCACCCCTCCTCGGGATGGTTCCCGCAGCCTCGGCTGACGAAACCACCTCGGGGTCCTCCCCGTCGGCGGAGCCCAGCGCCGTCCAGTCCAGCGCCGAGCCGAAGGCCGAGCCGAGCGCGTCGACCTCGACCTCCGCGTCCAGCAGCGCCAAGACCCGGGCGGCGAAGGCGACCGTCTACGGGCGACCGCCCCAGAACAACCCGGTGCGCCCCGGCGCGGTGATGAACTACCCCAACCGCGGCAAGGCCCACCAGTCCTCCATCCGTCGCCGCATCCTGAACAACATCAACTCCACCTGGGGTGGCCGGCGCGACAGCCTGCACGCGGCCAAGGAGGGCAACGGCACGATCCGGATGACCACCTGGACGTTCTTCGACATGGGCATCGCACAGGCCCTCGTCAAGGCGCACCGACGTGGTGTCAGCGTCCAGATCCTGGCGGCGCGCACGCCCAACAACGGCAGCCCGGCCATGGGCTACCTCAGGCGCAACCTGCACACGAAGCTCTACCACACGGGACACAAGGAGACGCGTGACCGCTGGAGCTTCGTCCGGACGTGCAAGAGCTCCTGCCGCGGTGGCGGCGGCACGCCCCACTCGAAGTACTACCTGTTCAGCAACGTCGGCTCGCGCCACCGCGACACCATCACGATGTCGACGTCGATGAACGCGACGATGTTCGCCGTGAAGAACCAGTGGAACGAGGCCACGACCACCTGGTCGCCCACGGTCTACAAGCAGTTCCTGCAGATCTTCAAGGAGTCACGCCTCGACCGGAAGGTGAAGGGCGGTGCCTACCGCGCGTACAGCGCCGACAACATCTCGAGCCTGTTCTTCCCCCGACCCAACACCAGCTCGCGGTACGACCCGGTGATGCGCATCCTGAACAACACGCACTGCAAGGGTGCGACGGCCGGCGGCGACTCGCTCCACCGCACCCAGATCCGCATCATCCAGTACGCCATGTACGACAAGCGCGGAGTGTGGATCGCCAAGCGCCTGCGCCAGCTGTGGAACGGCGGCTGCAACATCAAGCTCATCTACTCGGCCATGAGCAGCCCGCCGTTCAAGATCCTGCGCGCCGGCTCGGGCCGCGGCCCCATCCCGATGAAGCGCTCGATCATCCGCAACGGCACCGGCTTCATCGACCACTACAACCACAACAAGTGGATGACCGTGTCGGGCGTATACGGCGCCTCCAAGGACGCCTACGTCGTGATGTCGGGGTCGGCCAACTGGGGCAACGCCGCGTTCAAGGGTGACGAGCAGATGCTGGTCATCCGCGACGCCAGCCTGACGCGCGCCCACATGGAGTCCTTCGGCATCACCTGGCGCCAGAGGTCCTCGCAGTCGCCGCACCCGGGCACCATCGTCCGCGGCAAGCGCGTCATCGTCGGTACGCCGGACAAGCCGGCCGAGACGCCGAAGAAGCTCGAGCTCGGCAAGGGCGACTTCAAGTACTTCGAAGAGGACTGAGGCTCCACCGCAACAGACGGAAAGGGCGCCGACCGCGAGGTCGGCGCCCTTTCTGTGTTCCCGGCTGGTGCGGCTCGGCGCAGTGCTCAGAGGTATTGACCGGTGTTGGCCACCGTGTCGATCGAGCGGCCGGGCTCGGTGCCCTGCTTGCCGGTGATGAGCGTGCGGATGAAGACGATCCGCTCGCCCTTCTTGCCGGAGATGCGTGCCCAGTCGTCGGGGTTGGTGGTGTTCGGGAGGTCCTCGTTCTCCTTGAACTCGTCCACGCAGGCCTGAAGCATGTGCTGCACCCGCAGGCCGGGGTTGTCGTGCTCGAGGACGTCCTTGATGGCCATC
Organism: uncultured Actinomycetota bacterium; assembly: GCA_963731075.1. Taxonomy (GTDB): domain Bacteria; phylum Actinomycetota; class Actinomycetes; order Propionibacteriales; family Nocardioidaceae; genus Marmoricola. The sequence goes on along the minus strand of CAVSUC010000004.1, from coordinate 249,910 downwards.
TTCTTGGCCCGGTCGACGATGTTCTGGATCATCGCGCCGGAGTTGAAGTCCTTGAAGTAGAGGACCTCCTTGTCGCCGTTGGCGTAGGTCACCTCGAGGAAGCGGTTCTCCTCGGACTCGGTGTACATCCGCTCGACGGTGGCGGTGATCATCCCGGCGACCGTGGCGTCCCTGTCCCCACCGAACTCGGTGAGGTCGTCGGCGTTCAGCGGCAGCTCGGCGGTGAGGTACTTGGTGAAGATGTCGCGCGCGGACTCGGCGTCCGGGCGCTCGATCTTGATCTTCACGTCGAGGCGGCCGGGCCGCAGGATGGCCGGGTCGATCATGTCCTCGCGGTTGGAGGCCCCGATGACCAGGACGTTCTCCAGGCCCTCGACGCCGTCGATCTCCGAGAGCAGCTGCGGGACGATGGTGTTCTCCACGTCGGAGGAGACGCCCGAGCCGCGGGTGCGGAAGAGCGAGTCCATCTCGTCGAAGAACACGATGACCGGCGTGCCCTCGCTGGCCTTCTCACGAGCACGCTGGAAGACGAGCCGGATGTGGCGCTCGGTCTCACCGACGTACTTGTTGAGCAGCTCGGGACCCTTGATGTTGAGGAAGAAGGAGCGACCCGACTGACCGGTCTTCTCCGCGACCTTCTTGGCCAGCGAGTTGGCGACCGCCTTGGCGATCAGCGTCTTGCCGCAGCCGGGGGGGCCGTAGAGCAGGACGCCCTTCGGCGGCTTGAGCTGGTAGTCCTTGAACAGCTCCGGGTGGAGGTAGGGCAGCTCGACCGCGTCGCGGATCTGCTCGATCTGGCCGGAGAGGCCGCCGATCGAGCTGTAGTCGATGTCGGGCACCTCCTCCAGGACGAGCTCCTCGACCTCGGACTTGGGCACCCGCTCGTAGACGTAGCCGGACTTGCCGTCCAGCAGCAGCGAGTCGCCTGCTCGCAGGGTGATGTCGCGCAGGGGGTGGGCCAGCCGGACCACGCGCTCCTCGTCGGCGTTGGCGATGACCAGGGCGCGCTCACCGTCGGCGAGCACCTCCTTGAACATCACCACCTCTCCGACCTCCTCGAACTCGAGGGCGGCGACCACGTTGAGGGCCTCGTTGAGCATGACCTCCTGGCCCTTGCTCAGGGTGTCGAGGTCGACCGAGGGGCTCACGTTGACGCGGAGCTTGCGACCGCCGGTGAACACGTCGACGGACTCGTCCTCGTTGCGCTTGAGGAAGGTGCCGAAGCCGGTCGGGGGCTGCGCGAGCCGGTCGACCTCCTCCTTGAGGGTGACGATCTGGTCGCGGGCCTCGCGCAGGGTGTGGGCGAGGCGCTCGTTCTGCGAGGTGATCGCGGCGAGCGAGCGCTGGGTGTCCAGCAGCCGCTGGTCCAGGGCGCGGGCGCTGCCGGGCGCGTCGGCGAGTCGGCGGCGCAGGTCTGTGACCTCGGCCTCCAGAAAGGAGACCTGGTTCAGCAGCTGGGCAGTGGTCGGTCCTTGCTCGGCACCTGAGTCAGGCACGTGAACCACCTCCGTGGACAGGATCTGGATTTCGACCCTACTCGGCCGGACCCACATGCCAAGGGCTTAACGCCGTGTCTCACTGATCACGTTGCTGATCTGCAACCTGGGGCGGCAGGCCGGTCGGCCGCGGGCCGTCGTAGTCGACCCCGTAGGCCCCCGGGGCCGGGCGACGCTTCTTCACCGGAGCCGCGTTGCCCGGTGACATCCGGCGGGCGGTGACCAGGAAACCGGTGTGCCCGTTCATCTTGTGACCGGGGCGCACGGCGAGGCCCTCGACGTGCCAGTCGCGCACCAGGGTCTCCCACGGCTGCGGCTCGGTGAACTCGCCGTGGGCGCGCAGGGTCTCCACGACCTTGCCGAGCTGGGTGGTGGTCGCGACGTAGGCGACCACGAGACCGCCGGGCGTCAGCGCGTCGGCCACGACCTCGACGCACTCCCACGGGGCGAGCATGTCCAGGACGACACGGTCGACGGTGCCGGGCGCGTGGCCGGCCGGGAGCGCCTCGACGAGGTCGCCCACCGTCAGCGACCAGGCCGGGTGCTGGCCGCCGAAGAACTGGTCGACGTTGCGCCGCGCCACGTCGGCGAACTCCTCGCGGCGCTCGTAGGACGCGACGTGCCCGGTCGTGCCGACCGCGCGCAGGAGCGAGCAGCTCAGGGCCCCGGAGCCGGCCCCGGCCTCCACGACCGTGGCGCCGGGGAAGATGTCGGCCATCGCCACGATCTGGGCGGCGTCCTTCGGGTAGACGACGGCCGCACCACGCGGCATGGAGACGACGAACTCGCTGAGCAGCGGCCGGAACACGAGGTACTCGCCACCCGAGGTGGAGGTGATCGTGAACCCCTCGTCGCGGCCGATGACGTCGTCGTGCTGCAGCCCGCCCCGGTTGGTGTGGAAGCTCTTCCCCACCTCCAGGCAGATGTTGTGCCGCCGGCCCTTGGCGTCGACCAGGCGCACCCACTCACCGGGGCGCAGCGGCCCGCGGCGTACGCCGGACCAGTCGTGGGGACCCGTCGTCCCGGACTCCTGGTCCCCGGTCGCTTCGTCCCCGGTCTGTGCGTGCCCGGTCACTGCTTCTCCTGTCACGGTCTCCTCGGTCACTTGCTCGCCCCCTCCTCGAAGGCGCGGTCCACGTCGCTGGTGGCCAGCACCCCGAAGATCGTCCCGTCGGTCTCGACGAGGACGTACTCCTCGGCCGGCGTGCTGGACATGGCCCGGATCAGGTCCTCGCCGGCGATGTCCGCCCCGAGGACCATGCCCTCCTCGATGGTGCGGGACACCGAGCTCACCGGGACCCAGGGGCGGCGGTCCTCGGGGGTCGCCAGCAGGGCGGTCTCGTTGACCACGCCACTGAGCCGGTCGTCGCCCGCGTGCACCACGATCGCGCCGGCGCCGGCCTCCTGGGCGCGGCGTACGGCCTCGGTGATGGGCAGCTCGTCGGACACGGCGACGACCCGTCGCGCCAGCGGTCGGGCCTTGAGGGCCGGCAGCCGGCGGCGGACGCGGGCGTTGACCATCGAGGCGGTGGCGCCGGTCCACAGGAACGACGCGATGATCACGGCCATCAGGTAGTCGAAGACGTCCGGCGTGGTGTCCAGCAACGCCCGCGAGAGCAGCGGCCAGCCGAGCACGAGCACGGCGGCGACGCGGCCGCCCCACGCTGCCACGATCGTGCCCCGGTGCATGTTGCTGGTGATCTTCCAGACCAGGGACTTGAGCACGCGGCCGCCGTCGAGCGGCAGCCCCGGCACCAGGTTGAGCACGCCCACGACGAGGTTGGCGCCGGCCAGGCCCTGGACGGCCAGCTCGAGCAGCCCGTCGGGGGTGACGGTGAGCAGAGCCAGGGCGAGCAGGCCGATGGCGATCGAGGTCAACGGCCCCACTACGGCGACCTTGAACTCCTGGCCGGGGGTGCGGGTCTCGGAGTCGATCTCGGTCGCGCCGCCGAGGAAGTGCAGGCTGATGGAACGTACGCCGAGCCCGTAGCGCTGTGCCATCACGGCGTGCGCGATCTCGTGGAGCAGCACCGAGAGGTAGAGGAGCACCGCGAAGGCGACCCCGGCGACGTACTTCAGCGCACCGAGCCCGGGCTGGACCTGCTCGACCCGGGGGGCCAGCAGGAACGCGATCAGCAGCGCGACGAGCAACCACGACGAGCGCACGAGGACGTCGACGCCGGCGATGGAGCCGACGCGCAGCGTGCCGGGCGGGTAGGTCGAACGGGCGGGCCGCTCGCTCCCGTCAGTGGGTCCCTCGGCTCCGCTCACGCCGCAACGCTAGCGCGGACGCAACCTGTCGGACCGGCGACCTACTGTGTCGCCATGGAGGAACTCCCGGATCGCACCCGCCTCGGCACCCCGGTCGACGGCGAGCTGGTGCTCGGTTCGCTCTCCCCCAGCCGCGCGGGGGACTTCCGCACGTGCCCGCTGATGTACCGGCTGCGCACGATCGACCACCTCCCCGAGGAGCCGTCCCCCAGCGCCGTCCGCGGCACGGTCGTGCACAAGGTGCTCGAGGACCTCTTCGACCTGCCCGCCCCCGACCGGACCCCCGAGCGGGCGGAGGACATGGTCCAGGCGGCCTGGGACTTCGTCCTGGACGCCGAGCCCGACCTGGCCACGATGTTCGTGGGCGGGTCGTCCACGGAGGGTGAGGAGACGGGGCCGGAGATCGCGGGCTGGCTGGCGTCGTGCCGCGAGAGCCTCCGCAGCTATTTCGACCTCGAGGACCCGCGCCGGATCGAGCCCGCCGAGCGCGAGGTCTACGTGGAGGCGCTGCTGGACTCCCGGCTGCTCCTGCGCGGCTTCGTCGACCGCATCGACGTGGCGCCCGACGGTGCTGTGCGGGTCGTGGACTACAAGACCGGTCGCTCCCCCGGCGTCGGGTTCGAGGCGAAGGCCCTGTTCCAGATGCGGTTCTACGCGCTCGTCATCTGGCGGACGCGCGGCGTGGTGCCCACGCTGCTGCAGCTGATCTACCTCGGCGACGGCCAGGTGGTCAGCTACCAGCCCGACGAGGACGACCTGCGTGCGACGGAGCGACTGGTGCAGGCGCTGTGGCGCGCGATCGAGACCGCGCGCGACACCGGCGACTGGCAGCCGAGCCCGGGCTACGCCTGCACGTGGTGCAGCTATCAGGCGCACTGCCCGGCCTTCGGCAACCAGCCCCCTCCCCTGCCCGAGCCGGTGGGGGCCGGCCCGGTCGACCTCGGTCAGGTCGACGTCAGATCCTGACCACGCCGCGGCAGACCACCGAGGTGCCGCTGCGTCGCGCCGTGAACACGAACGTGTCGGTGCCGGAGCGGTTGCCGGTGACCTTGCGCACCTCGAACGACCCGCTGCGGCCGGCCGTCGTGCGCTTGCCGTTGGCGATCCTGGTGCCGTTCTGGTTCAGCGACCACCACCAGGTCTGCCCGGCCTTGGTGCTGTCGATCTCGCCCTCGACCTCGAGGCGGCCGTCCTCCGGGCTGGCCTTGAGCTTCCAGGTGGCGCTGCTGCAGCTGCCGGACGTGGTCACGCGACCGTCCTTGCCCTGGGCGGTGGCGGGGGCGCCGACGCCGACCACGGCGGCGGTCAGGGCGATGGCGGGGACGAGCGTGCGAGTGACGTTCATGACTGCTCCTCGGTGCGGGGTGATGGACGGTTTGTCCGTGGCATCACTGTCCGGCCGCGGCGGGAGCAACCGCCATTGGACCTCGGTCCTACGACCCTTCGACGAACAGAGCGGCGAGGTCTTCGAGAGACAGGCCGACGAGCGTGTCGCGCAGGATCCGCCGCTCCCCCGTGGGCACCGGCACGTGGTTGGGCACGACCAGCACCAGGCACCCGGCGGCCTCGGCCGAGGTGGCCCCCGTCGGCGAGTCCTCGATGGCGAGGGTGTCCTCGGGGGCGAGGCCGAGCAGCTCGGCCGCTCGGAGATAAGGCTCGGGGTGGGGCTTGCCGTGCGCGACCTCGTCACCGCAGACCAGCGTCGGGAAGGAGTTCTCGGGCAGCGCGCGCAGGACGGGCTCCACGAAGCGTCGCCACGACATCGTCACCAGTGCGCACGGGACGTCCTGGGCCCGCAGCTCGTTGAGGAGCTCCAGGGCACCCGGGCGCCACGGCACGTCGTGCTCGATCCGCTGCACGACCCCGTCGAGGAGCTCCTCGATGATCTCCAGCGGCGTCCGGTCGATGCCCATGTGCTCACGCATGTAGGCGGCCGAGTCCATCAGGTCGCTGCCGACCACGGCCAGGGCGTCCGCCTCCGACCACTGCCCACCCCACCGGGCCGCGAGGTCGAACTCGCACTGCATCCAGTAGGGCTCGGTGTCGACCAGGGTGCCGTCCATGTCCCAGAGGACCGCGGCCGGGCGGGTGCCGGTTTCCCCGGTCGAGCGGGGAAACCGGTCGTTGTCAGGGGATGCTTCACCTGACAACGTCAGGGCCTGCCCCTCGACCCCATCCAGATTGTCCATCAGTCTTCCGGGTCGTAGCCGAGATTGGGAGAGAGCCAGCGTTCGGCCTCCTTGAGGGTCCATCCCTTGCGCTCGGCGTACGACGCCACCTGGTCGGGTCCGAGCCGGCCGACGACGAAGTACTGCGACTGCGGGTGGGCGAAGTACCACCCACTGACCGAGGCGCCGGGCCACATGGCCATCGACTCGGTCAGCTCGATGCCGGTGCGTCCCTGCACGTCGAGCAGGTCCCACAGGGTCTGCTTCTCGGTGTGCTCGGGACAGGCGGGGTAGCCGGGGGCCGGGCGGATGCCGGCGTACTTCTCCGCGATCAGGGCCTCGTTGTCCAGGCCGTCGTCGTCGGAGTAGCCCCACAGCTCGGTGCGCACCCGTTGGTGCAGCCGCTCCGCGAAGGCCTCGGCGAGCCGGTCGGAGAGCGACTCCAGCAGGATGGCGCTGTAGTCGTCGAGGTCGTCCTTGAACTGCTGGATGCGGTCCTGGCCGCCGAGCCCGGCGGTCACCGCGAAGGCGCCCACGTGGTCGGGCAGGGCGGTCTCCCTCGGGGCCACGAAGTCGCCGAGCGAGCGGTTGGGGATGCCCTCGCGGTGCTCGCCCTGCTGGCGCAGGTTGTGCAGCGTGGTCAGCACCTCCGAACGCGAGTCGTCGGTGTAGACCTCGATGTCGTCGCCGACGGCGTTGGCCGGGAAGAAGCCGATCACGCCGTTGGCTGTGACCCACTTCTCCTTGACCATCGTGTCGAGCATCGTCTGCGCGTCCTCGTAGAGCTTGCGCGCGGTCTCGCCGGACGCCGGGTTGTTGAGGATGTCGGGGAACCGGCCCTTCATCTCCCAGGCGTTGAAGAACGGCTGCCAGTCGATGTACTCGCGGAGCTCGGCCAGGTCGTAGTCCTCGAGCACCCGGATGCCGGCACCCATGGCCGGCGCGACGGGGGCGTACGACGACCAGTCGATCGGCGTCCGGTTGGCCTGCGCGTCCTCGTAGGAGAGGAGCTTGCGGTCGTTCTTGGCGGCGTGCCGCTGGCGGAGGGACTCGTAGTCGGTCTCGGTGTCGGCGAGCAGCTTCCCGCGCTGGTCCTCCGACAGCAGGGCGGCCGCCACCGGGACGGAGCGGGAGGCGTCCTTGACCCAGAGGACCGGACCCTTGTAGCGGGGCGTGACCTTCACGGCCGTGTGCGCGCGCGAGGTGGTGGCGCCGCCGATGAGCAGCGGGATGGTGAAGCCCTGCCGCTCCATCTCGCTGGCGAAGTGGACCATCTCGTCGAGCGACGGCGTGATCAGCCCGGAGAGGCCGATCAGGTCGGCGTCGACCTCCTTGGCCTTGTCCAGGATCTTCTGCGCCGGCACCATCACGCCGAGGTCGATCACCTCGTAGTTGTTGCACTGCAGCACGACACCCACGATGTTCTTCCCGATGTCGTGGACGTCGCCCTTGACGGTCGCCATCACGATGGTGCCGTTGGTGTCCTTGGCGGTGGCGTACGCCGGGTTGTCGAGCTTCTCCTGCTCGATGAACGGGATCAGGTAGGCGACGGCCTTCTTCATCACCCGCGCCGACTTCACCACCTGAGGCAGGAACATCTTGCCCGAGCCGAACAGGTCGCCGACCACGTTCATGCCGTCCATCAGCGGCCCCTCGATCACCTCGATCGGTCGACCACCCCGAGCCTCGATCTCGGCGCGCAGCTCCTCGGTGTCCTCCTCGACGTGGGCGTCGAGGCCCTTCACCAGCGCGTGCGTGATGCGCTGGCCGATCGGGAGCGAGCGCCACTCGAGGACCGCGGCCTCCTGCTGCTCCCCCGAGCCGCGGTGCGCCTCGGCGATCTCGAGCAGGCGCTCGGCGGCGTCGGGCCGGCGGTTGAGGACGACGTCCTCGATCCGGTCACGCAGCTCGGGCTCGATCTCGTCGTAGACCACGAGCGCGCCGGCGTTGACGATGCCCATGTCGAGCCCCGCCCGGATGGCGTGGAACAGGAAGACCGAGTGGATCGCCTCGCGCACCGGGTTGTTGCCACGGAAGGAGAACGAGACGTTGGAGATGCCGCCGGAGACCAGGGCCCCGGGCAGGTTCTGCTTGATCCACCGCGTGGCCTCGATGAAGTCCACGCCGTAGTTGGCGTGCTCCTCGATGCCGGTCGCCAGGGCGAAGCAGTTGGGGTCGAAGATGATGTCCTCGGCCGGGAAGCCGACCTCGTCGACCAGGATCCGGTAGGCGCGCTCGCAGATCTGCTTGCGGCGCTCGAGGTTGTCGGCCTGGCCCTCCTCGTCGAAGGCCATCACGACCGCGGCGGCGCCGTACTTCCGGCACAGCCGGGCGTGCTCACGGAAGGGCTCCTCGCCCTCCTTCATGGAGATGGAGTTGACGATCGCCTTGCCCTGCACGCAGCGCAGCCCGGCCTCGATGACCTCCCACTTGGAGGAGTCGACCATCACGGGCACCCGGGTGATGTCGGGCTCGCCCGCGATCAGCTTGGTGAAGCGGTCCATCGCCGCGACGCCGTCGATCATCCCCTCGTCCATGTTGATGTCGATGATCTGGGCCCCGGCCTCGACCTGCTGGCCCGCGACCGCGAGGCCGGCGGTGTAGTCCCCCGCCTTGATCAGGTTGCGGAACTTCGCTGACCCGGTGATGTTGGTCCGCTCGCCGATGTTCACGAAGAGCGAGTCCTCGGTGATGTTCAGCGGCTCCAGGCCGGACAGGCGCATCGCGGGCTGGGGGTGGGCGGGTTCCCGGGGGTCGGCACCATCGACGACGTCGGCGATGCGGGAGATGTGTGAGGGAGTGGTGCCGCAGCACCCGCCGACCAGGTTGACCAGCCCGGCGCCGACGAACTCCTGCAGCACCGTCGACATCTGGTCGGGCGTCTCGTCGTACTCGCCGAACGCATTGGGCAGCCCGGCGTTGGGGTAGCAGGAGACGAAGCAGTCGGCCACGCGGGATAGCTCGGCCAGGTAGGGCCGGATCTCCGCCGCACCCAGGGCGCAGTTGAGGCCGACGGCCAGCGGGCGGGCGTGCCGGACGGAGTTCCAGAACGCCTCGGTGACCTGGCCCGAGAGGGTGCGGCCGGAGGCGTCGGTGATGGTGCCCGAGACGATGACCGGCCAGCGGCGCCCGCGCTCCTCGAAGAGCGTCTCGAGGGCGAAGATCGCGGCCTTGGCGTTGAGCGTGTCGAAGATCGTCTCGATCAGCAGCAGGTCGGCGCCACCGTCGACCAGTCCGGCGGCCTGCTCGACGTACGCATCGACCAGGAGCTCGAAGCTGGTGTTGCGGAAGCCGGGGTCGTTCACGTCCGGCGAGATCGAGGCCGTCCGGTTCGTGGGGCCCAGGCCCCCGGCGACGTAGCGCGGTCGGGACGGGTCGGCCTCGGTCACCGCGTCGGCCGCCTCGCGGGCCAGGCGTGCCGACTCGTAGTTCAGCTCGTAGGCGAGGTCCTCCATGCCGTAGTCGGCCTGCGAGATCCGCTGGGCGCTGAAGGTGTTGGTGGCGACGATGTCGGCGCCGGACTCGAGGTACTCCCGGTGGATCGACCGGATGATGTCGGGCTGGCTCAGGCTCAGCAGGTCGCTGTTGCCGCGTACGTCGCTCTCCCAGTCGGCGAACCGTTCGCCGCGGTAGCCCGCCTCGTCGAGGCCGTGCCCCTGGATCATCGTGCCCATGGCGCCGTCGATGACGAGGATGCGCTCCCGCAGCAGGGCGGTCAGCTCCTCGCGCGCGTCCGGGCGCGCCAAGGACGGACGTTCGGTGGTGCTGGCAGGACTCACAGAGGTGCTCCGGGCGGGTCGACGAGCCTCAAGCCTAGGCAGCGGGCCTGGACGGGCCCGACCATTTTCACATGGTGGCCCTCGCCCGCGTCTGCCGCACGTCTGGGCCGGGCGCTCTAGGGTTGGATCGTGATCGAGATCGACGACGTGCCCGAGCTCGTCAACCCGGTGATGGTGGCGGCCTTCGAGGGCTGGAACGACGCGGCGTCCGCGGCGACCGGCGTGGTGGACCACCTGATCGAGGTCTGGAACGCCGAGGTGGTCGCGGTCGTCGACCCCGAGGAGTTCTACGACTACCAGGTGAACCGGCCGATGATCGGCACCACCGACGACGGCATGCGGCGCATCACCTGGCCCTCGACGCAGATGTACGTCGCCCGCCCGCCCGGCGCGGACCGCGACGTGGTGCTGCTGCGTGGCATCGAGCCCAACATGAGGTGGCGCCAGTTCTGCGCCGAGGTGCTCGCGTGCGCCGACGACCTCGGGGTGGAGATGGTGGTGACGCTGGGTGCGCTTCTCGCGGAGACCCCGCACACCCGTCCCATCCAGGTCAGCGGCACCGCGACCGAGCTCGACCTCGAGGACCGGCTCAAGCTCGAGCCGGCGACCTACGAGGGCCCGACCGGGATCATCGGGGTGCTCCAGGACGCCTGCACCCTCCTCGACATCCCGGCCGTCTCGTTCTGGGCCGCCGTCCCCCACTACCTCCCGCAGCCGCCCTGCCCCAAGGCCACGCTGGCGCTGCTCGGCCAGGTCGAGGACCTGCTCGAGACGAGCATCCCGTTGGGCGACCTGCCGGAGGACGCACGCGCCTGGGAGCGCGGCGTCGCCGAGCTGGCCGAGGAGGACGAGGACGTCGCGGAGTACGTCCGCAACCTCGAGGAGAGCCAGGACACCGCCGAGCTCCCCGAGGCCAGCGGCGAGGCGATCGCCCGGGAGTTCGAGCGCTACCTCAAGCGGCGCAACAAGCCCGACGAGTGAGCGTGAGGCTCACCCGCACCTTCGAGTGGCGCGGCCGCACGATCGCGTGGGACCGGCTGGGCTCCGGTGACACGCCTGCGGTGGTGATGTGCCACGGCACGCCGTGGTCCTCGGTGCTGTGGGCGCCCTTCGCCCGCGCCCTGAGCCGGGACTTCACGGTCTACCTCTGGGACATGCCCGGCTATGGCAAGTCCTCGATGGATCCGAACCATGCCGTCGACCTCGGCACCCAGTCCGAGGTCCTGCGCGACCTGCTCCTCCACTGGGGACTCGAGTCACCGCACGTGGTGGCCCACGACTACGGCGGCGCGGTCAGCCTGCGCGCCCACCTGCTGCACGGCTCGTCGTACGCCTCGCTGGCGCTGGTCGACGTGGTGGCGCTGCGGCCGTGGGGCTCGGACTTCTTCCGACTGGTGGCCGACCACGAGGAGGTGTTCGCGGCCCAGCCGCCGGCGATCCATCGCGGCGCGCTGGAGGCTTACGTAGCCGGGGCCAGCCACCGCGGTCTCACCTCCTCCCAGCTCGACGAGCTCACCGCGCCCTGGCTGACCGACGAGGGCCGACCCGCGTTCTACCGCCAGGTCGCCGCGGCGGACGAGCGGTTCACCGACGAGATCGAGGGGTCGTACGCCGCGATGGCCATCCCCGTGCTCGTGGTGTGGGGACGTGAGGACGCCTGGATCCCGGTCGACCGGGCCCACCGGCTGGCGTCGCTGATCCCCGGCGCGGAGCTCGAGATCATCGACGACGCCGGCCACCTGATCCACCACGACGCCCCCGTGGAGCTGGCAGACACCCTGCGCCGGTGGCTCACCGATCGTCGGGGGTGACCGGCCACACGCTGGTTGAGTGGGTTCGAGTCCCCTGGAGCTGGACGCCGAGCGCGGACTCGACCAGCGCGCGGACCACTTCACCGGCGCCGGGCTCGGACTCGTCGCCGAAGTCGGTGGTGTTGGCCCAGTGGTCCAGCAACCGCAGGGCGAAGGGGGCGTCCAGGTCGTTGGCCAGGGCCGCGAGCACGTCGGTGACGAGGTGCTCCGTGGGTGCGCCGGCACCCTTGGCGACCGCCGAGCGCCACTTGTCGAGCCGGGCGCCGGCAGCGGACACGTCGGCCTCGTCCCAGTGCCAGTCGCCGCGGTAGTGGTGCCCCAGCAGCACCAGCCGGATCACCATCGGGTCGAGGCCGGCCTCGCGGAGCTTGGAGACCAGGACCAGGTTGCCCTTGGACTTGGACATCTTCTGGCCGTCGAGGCCGACCATGCCGGCGTGCACGTAGGCCCGGGCGAACGGACCGGAGGGATCGGCCACCTGCGCCTCGGAGGCCGACATCTCGTGGTGCGGGAAGACGAGGTCGCTGCCACCGCCCTGCACGTCGATGGTGGCGCCGAGGTGCTCCCGGGCGATGGAGGAGCACTCGATGTGCCAGCCCGGGCGGCCGCGGCCCAGGGACGAGTCCCAGGCGGGCTCGCCGGGGCGCTCCGCCTGCCACAGCAGGCAGTCGAGCGGGTCCTTCTTGCCGGGGCGGTCAGGGTCTCCCCCACGCTCGGCGAACACGCGCAGCATCTGGTCGCGGGACCACCTGGACACCTCGCCGAACCCCGGGTCGCGCGTCACGGAGAAGTAGAGGTCACCGTCGACGGGATAGACGCTCCCCGCCTCCTGCAGCTGCTCCACCATCGCGACCACCAGCGGGATCGCCTCGACGGCGCCCACGTAGGCGTCCGGGGGCAGCACGCGCAGCGCCTCCATGTCGGCGCGGAACAGCTCGGTCTCACGCTCGGCCAGCGCCACCCAGTCCTCGCCCGTCGCGTCGGCGCGCTCGAGCAGCGGGTCGTCGACGTCGGTGACGTTCTGCACGTAGTGCACGTCGAGGCCGGCCGAGCGCCAGGCGCGGTTGAGCAGGTCGAACGCGACGTACGTCGCGGCGTGGCCCATGTGGGTGGCGTCGTACGGCGTGATGCCGCAGACGTACATCCGGGCCGGCCCGTCGGTGAGAGCGAGCTCGCGCAGGCCGGCGATCGAGCTGTCGAAGACGCGTACGGCGGGGCCGCGGACTCCCTCAGGAAGGGCAGCTGTCCCGATGACGCCACCGGGTGAGGTCCACGCACGCATGCGGCCGAGCCTATCCGCCACCCTCAGAACGGAGGCCACGGGATGGACGGCCAACCGCCCCGGGGCACCGGGAAGGTGCCCGCGCGCAGCAGCCGCTCGCACCGCCGGGCGATGGCGTCGATCTCGCGGACCGTGAGCAGGTCCTCGAGCGCGTCGCGCAGCCCGTCCTCCAGTCCGACGAGCACCGTCTCGACGCCGGCCAGCTCGACGGCCGACAGGCGCTCGCCCGCCCAGCCCCACAGGACCGTGCGCAGCTTGTCCTCGGCGTGGAAGCACACCCCGTGGTCGACGCCGTGGCGGTGCCCCCCGGCCATCGGCAGCACGTGGCCGCCCTTGCGGTCGGTGTTGTTCGTGACGAGGTCGAAGACCGCCATCCGGCGCAGCGGCTCGGTGTTCTCGTGGACGAGCACGACCGGCTCGTCCTGGGCGCCGGTGGCGTCGAGGACGTGCAGGAAGCCGGGCGGGACCGATCCCTCGGCGACGACGTCGACCGGGTCGACCCCCTCCTCGGAGTCCTTCCACAGCTGCACCATCCCCCGACCGGCCGGGCCGTCACGCAGCACGGTGGTGGGGACGACGTCCCAGCCGAGGTGGTCGGAGACGACCCAGGCGGCGTACTCCCGGTCCGCGAGCGTGCCGTCGGTGAAGTCCCACAGCGGTCGTTCCCCCGAGCTGGGCTTGTAGACGCACTGGACGTCCGTCTCCCCCAGCCGGGTCAGGAAGGTGTGGTTGGAGGCCGGCATGATCCGGCCGAGCACCACCAGCGGTGCCTCGAGCAGCTCGCCCGTCCCGGGCACCTGCACGAGGGTCAGCCCCGCGTGCGGCGGTAGCCGTTGGAGCGGGGGCACAGGTGGCCCTCGGCATCCATCGGGCCACCGCAGAAGGGGCACGGGGCACGGCCGGCCGCCACCACGGACTGGGCCCGGGCGGCGAACAGGCGCGCCATCGCGGCCGGCATCCGCACCAGCAAGACCTCGTCGGGCTCCGGCTCCTCGATGGGCAGGTCGATCAGCTCCTGCTCCTCGGCCTCGACCGGCAGCTCGACCTCCACCTCGACGACCGGGAAGACCTCGATGACCACGCGCTCGTCGGTCACGTCCCAGGACAGCGTGATGGTGCCGGCGCGGAACTCCTCCTCGATCGGCTGGTCGAGCGGGTCGTTGTCGATCATCGCAACGGGGGTCATCGCCGGGATGGTGCCGGTCGACTCGTCGGTCTGGATCAGCTCGTCGAGGAGCTCGGCGACCCGCTCCCCGAGGATCTGCACCTGCTGCTTCTCCAGCGACACCGAGGTGACCTGGTTGCCGGCGCGGGCCTGCAGGAAGAACGTGCGCTGGCCAGGCTCGCCGACGGTGCCCGGAACGAAGCGCTCGGGTGGGTCGAACCGGTGGACGACAGGCATGGCTCCGAGCCTAGGGCTTGCCCGAAACCGGTGCCTCCGCGGGACCGGCTCCGCCGCCGACGGCCGCGTCGCTGGCGCGCGGGCGTGACCGGCGCTTGGCGGGCTTGCCCGCCAGGTGGGCCAGCGACCCCGAGCGGGTGTTCATGGTGAGCACGAAGGCGCGGTGCGGGGTGTAGCGCACCACCGAGAGGCTGGCGGGGTCCACCATGATCCGCTGGAACGCGTCGAGGTGCATGCCGAGCGCGTCCGCGAGGATCGCCTTGATCACGTCGCCGTGCGAGACGGCCATCCAGACGGCGTGGTCACCCACCTCGGCCTCCACCGCGGAGTCGCGGTCGCGGATGGCCGCCACCGCTCGCGCCGACATCTCCGGGAGCGACTCGCCTCCGGGGAAGCGGGCGCCCGACGGCTGGGTCTGCACGGTGCTCCAGAGCTTCTCCTTGGACAGCTTCTTCAGCTCCTGCCCCGTCCACTCGCCGTAGTCGCACTCCAGCAGCCGCCGATCGGTGAGGACCCGGGCGCCGGGGGCCAGCAGCCGGGCCGTCTCTCGGCAGCGCTCCAACGGGCTGGAGACCACCGCGGCCAGCTCGAGACCGGTCAGCCGCTCGGCGGCCGCCTTCGCCTGGGCGGTCCCCGTGTCGTCGAGGTGCACGCCCTTGCTGCGTCCGGCCAGGACGCCGGTCGCGTTGGCGGCCGTCCGTCCGTGGCGCGCCAGGATCACGGTTGCCATGCCCGGAGCGTACGCGTGCGCCCCGAGGCGCCGGCGGCGTCGTAGCCTGCCCTTGTGATCGTGGACAACGCGCTGTACCGCAAGGGCGAGCGGATCGACCTCGGCCTGGACGCCGACGACCTCGCCGGCGTCCGCGCCAAGGCGACCGAGGCCAACGACTTCGTCTGGGTCGGGCTCCACCATCCCGACAGCGCGGAGCTGGAGTCGGTCGCCGACCTCTACGACCTGCACCCGTTGGCGGTCGAGGACGCGCTCAGCGCCCACCAGCGCCCCAAGGTCGAGCGGTACGACGAGTCGCTGTTCATCGTGCTCAAGACGCTCTGGTACGTCGACGAGGAGGACGCCGTCGAGACCGGCGAGATCAGCCTGTTCGTGGGCCACAAGTTCGTGATCAGCGTCCGGCACGGTTCCGGCGGCGGCCTCAGCGACACCCGACACCGGCTCGAGGGGATGAAGAACGTGCTCGCCCACGGCCCCTCGGCGGTGGTGTACGCCGTGTGCGACGCGGTGGTCGACCACTACGAGGAGGTGGCCGGCTCGCTCCAGGAGGACGTCGACGAGGTCGAGCAGTCGGTGTTCTCGACCGAGCGCACCAACGACTCCGCCCGCATCTACGTGCTCAAGCGCGAGCTGGCCGAGATGCGCCGGGCCGTGCTGCCGCTGCGGGACCCGATGAACAAGTTCGCCGTGGGCGCCGTGCACGGGATCCACAGCGACGCGGCGCCCTACTTCCGCGACGTCGCCGACCACCTGACCCGGGTCGCCGAGACCATCGACACCCTGGACTCGCTGCTCTCCGCGGCCTTCGAGGCGCACACGGCGCAGATCTCGATCCAGCAGAACGACGACATGCGCCGGATCTCGGCCGCGGTCGGGCTGGTGGCCGCTCCCACTCTGGTGGGCAGCATCTACGGCATGAACTTCAAGCACATGCCGGAGCTGGCCTGGCTCTACGGCTACCCGATGGCGCTGGGCCTGATGGTGCTCAGCTCGCTCGTGGTGTTCGTCATCAGCCGCCGCGCCGGCTGGCTCTAGGTCGCGCTGATGACGCCCGTCGCCAGCAGACCGAGCAGCCCGAGGCCGAGCACCAGGCGGTAGGGCACGAACCACGTGATCGAGTGGCCGGCGACGAACTTGAGCAGCCACGCCACCGCGGCGTAGGCGACGATGAAGCTGACCAGCGTGCCGACCACGGTCTGGCCGATCCCGATGTCGCTGTTGACGACGTCCTTGAGCTCGTAGAGCCCGGCGGCCGTGAGCGCCGGGATCGAGAGGAAGAAGCTGAGCCGGGTCGCGGTCACGCGGTCGAGGCCGCGCACCAGGCCGGCCGAGATGGTGGCGCCGGAGCGCGAGACGCCGGGCACGAGCGCGACACACTGGAGCAGGCCGACGAAGATGCTGTCGGCCATCGTCAGGTCGCGCTCGCCCTTCTTCTGCGGGCCGGTGCGCTCGGCGTACACCATGACGGCGCTCCACAGCACGAGCGCGGCGCCCACCCACCACAGCGAGCGGAGGGAGCCGGAGATGACGTCCTTGCCGAGGAAGCCGACGATGCCGATCGGGATGGACCCGACGATGATGTACCAGCCGAAGCGGTGGTCGAAGTGCCCGCGGTACTCCGGGCGGAACAGGCCCTTGAACCAGGCCGCGGCGATCCGCCAGATGTCGGTGCGGAAGTAGGCGAGCACCGCGACGATGGCCCCCATCTGGATCACGGCGGTGTACGCCGTGATCGCCGGGTCGTTCACCTTCAGGCCCAGGGCCTTCTCGACGATGGTCAGGTGGCCGGTGCTGGAGACGGGCAGGAACTCGGTGAGCCCCTCCACGATCCCCAGGATGATGGCGTCGATGTAGTCCATGGCAGGAGTCAGAGTACGCAGCGGACCTGCCGTTCACCTGACTGCCTCCCGACGGCGAGCCGGGCACCCGTCGGTGGGACACGCTCGATAGCGTCATGTCATGAAACAGCGGCGCCTGGGCAGCACCGGCCTCTCGGTCTCGCGCCTGGGTCTGGGCACCATGACCTGGGGGCGCGACACCGACGAGCACGAGGCCCGCGAGCAGCTGGTCGCCTTCATCGAGGCCGGCGGCACGCTGGTCGACACCGCGGCGGGCTACACCGACGGTGACTCCGAGCGACTGATCGGGTCGCTCATCGGCGACGTGTGCGACCGCGACGAGATCGTGCTGGCCACCAAGGCCGGGATCAGCCGCCGGGGACGCGAACGCGTCACCAACGCCTCGCGCGGCCAGCTGGTCAGCACGCTCGACGCCTCGTTGAAGCGGCTGGGCGTGGACCACGTCGACCTGTGGCAGGTGCACACCTGGGTCGACGACACGCCTCTGGAGGAGACGCTGAGCGCGCTCGACTACGCGGTGAGCAGCGGCCGGGCGGCGTACGTCGGGGTCAGCAACTACACCGGCTGGCAGTCGGCGCAGGCGGCCACCTGGCAGCGGGCCGTCCCGGGACGAGCGCCGCTGGCCTCCCACCAGGTGGAGTACTCCCTGCTCAACCGCTCGGTCGAGGCCGAGGTCGTCCCGGCCGCGCAGGCCCTCGGGCTGGGCGTCCTGCCGTGGTCCCCGCTGGGCCGGGGCGTGCTGACCGGCAAGTACCGCGGTGGCACGCCGGCGGACTCGCGCGCTGCCTCGCCGCACTTCTCGACCTTCGTCGGCCGCTACCTCGGAGACTCGTCCCAGCGAGTGGTCGAGGCCGTGGCCCGCGCGGCCGACGGTCTGGGCTGGTCGATGCTCGAGGTGTCGCTGGCCTGGGTGCGTGACCGCCCCGGCGTCACGGCGCCCATCCTCGGCGCGCGGACCGCCGCCCAGCTGCGGGAGTCGCTGAGCTCGGAGGACTGCGAGCTGCCCGTCGAGATCGTGCAGGCGCTCGAGGACGTGTCACACGGACCGGAGGTCACCGGATGAGTTCCGCCAAGCAACGCCGGATCGACCGCGGGGCCCTGCGGCCGGGCGTCGAGTACGAGTTCGACAAGCTGCTGATCTCGCGCGAGGTCTCCCGCAACGCCGTCACGCGGATGCTCGTGGAGCGTGCCGAGCAGGGCGGTTGGGAGCTCGACCGGCTCCGGCTCGGCCCCGACGGGACCCGCCGGGTGCAGCTGCGGCGCCGGATCATCCGGCAGCGCTACGCCTACATGGTCTAGGTCACGACCAGGTCGACCGGCGTCGACGGCGTCGACGGCGTGGCCGGCAGGGCTCAGAGCTTGCCGAGGAACCGGTCGAAGACCCGGGCGCCGAACTCCAGCGCGTCGACGGGCACCCGCTCGTCGACCCCGTGGAACAGCGCCGTGAAGTCGAGCTCGTCCGGCAGCCGCAGCGGCGCGAAGCCGAAGGAGCGCATGCCCAGCTTGGTGAAGTGCTTGGCGTCGGTGCCGCCGCTCATCAGGTAGGGCGCGACCAGGGCGTCCGGATCCTCCTCCAGCAGCGAGGAGGTCATCGCGGCGGCCATCTCCCCGTCGTACGGCGTCTCGAGGCCGGCCTGCTTGCTGATCCACTCGATCTCCACGTCGGGACCGGCGAGGTCGCGCAGGGTGGCGACGAAGTCGTCCTCGTGTCCGGGCAGGAACCGACCGTCCACCTGGGCGCTGGCGCTGCCGGGAACGACGTTGACCTTGTAGCCCGCCTCGAGCATCGTCGGGTTGGTCGTGTGCCGGATGACCGCGCTGAGCATCCGCGAGGCCGGGCCGAACTCCTCCACGAGCTCCTCGGCGTTGTCGGGGGTGGCCTCCACGCCCGCCAGCTCGCCCACGGCCGCGAGCAGCACCTCCATGGTCGGGGTCAGCAGCACCGGCCACTGGTGGCGGCCGATCCGCGCCACGGCCTCGGCCAGGGTGGTGACGGCGTTGTCGGGGTGGCGCATGGACCCGTGGCCGGCGTTGCCCTTGGCCGTCAGGCGCATCCAGGCCATCCCCTTCTCGGCGGCCTCGATCAGGTAGAGGCGTCGGCCCCGGACCGTGGTGGAGAAGCCACCGACCTCGCCGACGGCGTAGGTGCAGTCCTCGAACCACTCACGGTGCGTCTCGACCAGCTGCCCGGCCCCCTTGAGGCCCCCGGCCTCCTCGTCGGCGGTGAAGCAGAGCACCAGCGGCCGGTCGGGCAGCACGCCGGCCCGGGCCCGGGCCCGCACCGTCGAGAGCAGCATCGCGTCGAAGTCCTTCATGTCGACCGCGCCTCGGCCCCACACCTGGCCGTCGTGGATCTCCCCGCTGAACGGGTGGATCTGCCAGTCCGCGGCGTC
Organism: uncultured Actinomycetota bacterium; assembly: GCA_963731075.1. Lineage (GTDB taxonomy): Bacteria > Actinomycetota > Actinomycetes > Propionibacteriales > Nocardioidaceae > Marmoricola. Next base: position 230,719 of record CAVSUC010000004.1, on the reverse strand, counting down.
GGCCGGCACGACGTCGAGGTGTCCGTGGAGCAGGACGGGGTCACCCGTCGTACCGCCCCAGCGCGCGAGGACGTTGGTGCGGCCCGACTCGGCCTCCCACAGCTCGCTCTCGATGCCCACCTCGTCCAGCAGGGTCGCCACGTGCTCGGCGGCCTTCCGCTCACCGGGACCCGGCTGGTCGCCGAAGTTGGTGGTGTCGATGCGGATCAGGTCGCGGCAGATCTCGGTGACCTCGGCCGCGGGGTCGTAGGCCTCGGGGTTCGGGGAGGAAGAGCTCATGCCTCCATCCTGCCCCAGCGTCCCCTGACCGATCAGGGCCAGCCTCAGAGCAGGTGGCGGGACCCGGCCCGGGGGGTCATCGAGCGAGGCTGGGTCCAGCGCACCCGGCCCCCGTCGCCCACGACGCCCAGCTGGAGCACCTCGGCGATCGGTCGGGTCTTGGTCGTCTCCCACGAGCGGGAGTGCTGCCAGCTCTCCTCGAACACCTGGATCTCGAGGATCGTGGCGCCGACCGGGGACCTCATGATGGTGCGCTCGCACCACGCCCGTGCGGCACTCATGTCGTGCCAGCGACGCTCGACCATGACTTCCTCGAAGCCGTCGTCGTCGGGCACACGCATCTGCAAGCGGCCGAGAGCGGTGGTCCCGATCCCGGTGGCCGGCATCGCCGGTGCCTGTGTGTCCTCCATGTTTCGAGGCTAGGGCGGCGCCTGCCCAGACGCACGTTCATCCGTCGCGGCGCTCTACACCTGTCTAGCCCGCAGGGCCGTTGCAGGTTTGCGCATTGCCAGGAAGCGCAAGACCCCGCCATCCCGGTCGGGGTGGCGAGGTCGTGCGACGAGCGCGTACGCCGCGGCGGGGCTACTTCTTGAACGCGTCCTTGATGTTGCCGGCGGCGTCCTTGAGCTTCTCGACGGAGTCCTTCGCGGAGGCCTCGGCCTGGTCGGCCTTGCCCTCGCCCTCGAGCTGCTCGTTGTCGGTCGCCTTGCCGAGGGACTCCTTGACCTCTCCCTTGGCGTCCTTGAACTTGTTGCTGGCCTTGTCTTCAACGCCCATGAGGGTGTCCTTTCGTCGGGTGTCGCCCACGGTAGCCACATCGACCCACCAACGCTTCCGAGTGTGAAGTACGTCGCTCTCGGCACCGGCGCTGAGCGTGCCGCGGCGGCGCCGGTGTGAGGCCGCTAACAGCTGCAAGCCGTTCGACTTGCACGTCAGTGGGTAGGCGTGGCTCACTGGAGTCTCGTGCTGCTAACAAAAGGCAGCACGACTGACAAGAGAACCTTCCGGTGTGGGAAGCGCCCACTGCTCGTCTCCCGCCGGTGTCCCCTCACCAGGAGCCTCCGACGAGCAACGAGACGCTGAGACGCGTCGGGCGACGGGTCGCGCACCCTCGCCGCCGTGGCGCCCGAGGATTCCCGTTGCCATGCCCTCCCTCCATCGCTCACGCCGGGTGGCCGCGCCCGCCCTGCTGACTGGCCTGCTGACCGGCCTGCTCACCGGCTCCCTGTCCACTGCCCCGGCGTCCGCGTCCCCCGTGCCCGACGCCAGCCCGGCCCGGGTCGCCACGCGCCCGGTGGCTGCGACGCCGGTCTCGCCGTACGGCGTGGTCCCGGGCATCCGGCTCCGGGCCAAGCCACCCCGCTGGGTGCTGCCGGTGGCCGGCTACCACCTCACCGGCCGCTTCGGGCAGGTCAGCGGGCTCTGGTCCTCGACCCACACCGGCCTCGACTTCGCAGCCCCGCAGGGCGTGGCCATCCGCTCCATCGCTCCGGGCGTGGTGACGGCGGCGTCGTACGACGGCGCTTTCGGCAACAAGACCGTGGTACGTCTCGACGACGGGACCGTGCTCTGGTACTGCCACCAGAGCGCCTTCGCGGTGAAGGTCGGTCAGCGCCTGGCGCCTGGCGACCTCCTCGGCCACGTCGGGTCCACCGGCAACGTCACCGGACCGCACCTGCACCTCGAGGTGCACCCGGGCGGCGGCGACGCCGCGGACCCCGAGGCCTGGCTCCCCCGCCACCACCTGCACCCCTGAGCCTCGCCAAGGCGACTACTCCGGTCCCTGCTGCACCCGCGCCCGTGCGCACGCGACCACGTCGGACAGCTCGAGGCCGTACGTCGGGCCGTCCGTCTGCTCGTAGCGGAGCAGCCGTCCCGCGGCCCGCTCCACGAGGCGGGCGGCGCCCACCTCGTTGCCCCGCAGACCGTGCGTCAGGCCGACGCAGAGCTGCGCCAGTCCCTGCCAGAGGTCTCTCTCCTCCCCCGGCCCGCTCTTCCAGCGGACCTCGAACACCTCGTGGGCCGCGAACGGTCGTCCCTCGTCCAGCAGGGTGCGGGCGAACGCCAGGGTCTCCTCGGGAGGCAGCGGCTCCTCGGAGACCGGCTCCACGCCTTGGGCGCCGTAGGGCAGAGGACGCCCCAGCGCGTCCCGGGGACGAGCCTGTCGGGCACGGCCTGCGTCGTCACGATCGCGGCTGGTCTCGGCGGGTGGGGCCATGCGCCCAGTCTCTCCCACCCAGGAGGCAGAGAAACCACCCGCGGACCCCATCGGGGGGAAAGGGCCACGGGTGGCCTGCTCCCTGAAGAGCACAGAGAGGATGTCCGCCGGGAGCTCCCGTCAAACCTCCTCGGGAGATCAGTCGCTCAGGTGCTGGTCCCCAGGATGTCGACCACGAAGACGAGGGTGGCGTTCTTGGGGATGCCTCCCTCGGGGCTGCCCTGCGGGCCGTAGGCCAGGCTCGGCGGGGCGATCAGCATGACGCGGCTGCCGACGGGGAGACCGACCAGCGCCTTGTCCCAGGCCGGGATCACGGCGCCGTAGCCGAGGGCGAACGGTGCGGGGGCGCCGGAGGCGAAGGTGTTGTTGAAGGCCTTCTTCTGACCGTAGACCTGTCCGAGGTAGTCGATCGTCACCAGGCTCTTGCCGACCTTGGGCCCGGTCCCCTTGACCAGGGTGATCACCTTCAGCTTCTTCGAGGCCTTCTTCGGCGCCTTGGAGAAGTCGAGCGAGGTGATCTTTCCGGCCTTCTTCACGAGCTTGGGGGCGTCCGCCGGGGCCGCCTTGGTGGCGCCCTTCGGCGCCTTCAGCGCGTCCGCGGCCTGCACGGCCACGATGTCGATGACGATGACGAGGCTGTCGGTGGCCTTCACCTTCAACGAGGTGTTGCCCTGGTCGCCGTAGAGGTCCTTGGCCGCTGCGGCGAGCGCGATCCGGCTCCCCTTCTTGTTGCCCTCGAGGGCCTTCGCCAGCGAGGCAGGCATCTGCGAGGGGTTCAGCGTGATGGCGGTCGGGACACCCTGGTCGTAGGTGCTGCCGATGGACTTGCCCGTGGTGCCGTTCTTCAGCGACAGGTGGACCAGTGCGGCCTGACCACTGGCCAGCGCGGTCCCCGAGCCCTTGGCGAGCACTTCGGTGCTGGCCTTCTTCACCTTGAACGGGGTGTCGATCTTCACCGTCGGCGCGGCACCCACGTCACCCGTGATCTTGACGTCCTTGATGTTGCCGGACGTGCTCTTGGACGCGGATGGGGAGTTGTCGGAGTCGCTCCCGCACGCTGCGGTCAACAGCAGCGCGGCGACGACGAACAACACGGAAAGCTTTTGACGCACGGGGAAACGAACCTCCGGGGAAGGGGACCTCTGGGCAGAGGAAAGGATGCTCCACCGTAACGGGCATTTCTGAGAGTCACATGTGTTGCTCACGACACGCGCCTGTGCCGAGGGCGCGACCGCTCGCCCGGGGAGCAGGAAGCCCCACGTCCCGGAATGAGAGAACGTGGGGCTTCCTGGAGTCGCCGATCACGGCTGGGTCAGCGCGAGACCAGGTTCGGTGTCGGCTTGCCAGCGGTGCGACCACTGCCGCTGACGACCTTCAGCGACTTCCACCACTCCAGGTAGCTCGGGTGGTACCGGTCGGCGGAGTAGGCGCCGAGGTAGCCGTAGGTGTAGTCGTCGAAGAGCACGCCGACCCGGCCCCTGCCCTTGTCGTAGGACCGGCACTTCTTGTACGAGCGGACGAGGTCGAGCTCGCGGTGGTAGCCGCCCTGCTCCTCGGTGTACTCGCCGGTCGCCTCGTCGAAGTACTCGGGCTCGTATCCGACCCAGTTGCCGAGCTCGTCGTAGTCGCTGTACCCGTCGTACAGGAACTGGGCGTAGCGGCTCTTCTCGAAGCCCGCCGTGCCGAACTTGTACTTGACCGAGCCCGGCGTCTGGCCCTCGTAGAGCTTGCCGGCCTCGCGCTTGGTGACGCAGCCCGGTGACGAGTTGGCGCTGGCGACCGGTGCGGTGACGCCGAGCGTGAGGCCCGCGGCCACGGTGGTGACGAGCGCGCGCTCGATGATGTTCATGACTCTCCAGTTCCAGGTCCCCCGATGGGACCGCGCACAAGATATGCGGTGTGCCGGAATCGGGGTCGACGGCTTGTGAGACGGTCTAGTCGGGGCAACGTGGACACGCGATCGGCGGTACCGCGTCGGCCTGATGTGCAGCTGTCAGAGACCCGATGGGAGACCCGGTGACGCAGTTCGAGCCCGACGAGGCGGGCATGAAGGCCTTCCTGGACCACATCGGCGAACGGGTCCGGGCCACCGTGGACGACACGGTCCTCGAGACCGTCGACCAGGACCTCGACAGCGCCGTCGACGTGCTCCATGCGCGGCTGAACGCCATCCCCGGCCTGGAGTTCGACCGGGAGTGGGCCCAGCAGGCCGTCGAGACCCTGCGTCGCGGCGAGCCGCTGGAGATCCAGATCGGCTGACCGGGAACGCAGGAACCCCGGGCTCCTGACCTGCAGGAACCCGGGGATCCGATGGTGTCCGAGGGGGGACTTGAACCCCCACCCCCTAATACGGGGACTAGCACCTCAAGCTAGCGCGTCTGCCTATTCCGCCACCCGGACGAGCGCCGTAACCCTAGCAAGGCACCGGCCCGATCGAGTAATCAGGGCGGCGTGTCACCACCCTCCGGGGAGCGGCCGGCCCTCCGCGAATCCGGCGGCGGACTGGACGCCGACGACGGCCCGGTCGGCCAGTTCCGCGAGGTCGTGGGCGCCGGCGTACGTGGCGGCCGAGCGGACGCCCGAGCAGATCTCGTCGACGAGGTCCTCCACGCCGGGCCGTTCGGGGTCCAGGAACATCCGCGAGGTGGAGATGCCCTCCTCGTAGAGCGCCTTGCGGGCCCGGTCGAACTGGCTGTCGGTCGACGTCCGGTTGGCGACGGCACGGGCCGAGGCCATCCCGAAGCTCTCCTTGTAGGGGCGGCCGTCGGAGCCGACGTGCAGGTCGCCCGGCGACTCGTGGGTGCCCGCGAACCAGGAGCCGATCATCACCTGGGACGCACCGGCGGCCAGGGCGAGGGCCACGTCGCGGGGGTGGCGCACTCCCCCGTCGGCCCAGACGTGCTTGCCGTGGCGGCGAGCCGCCTCGACGCACTCGAGGACGGCGCTGAACTGCGGCCGGCCGACACCGGTCATCATCCGGGTCGTGCACATGGCTCCGGGGCCGACGCCCACCTTGATGATGTCCGCGCCGGCCTCGACGAGGTCGTGCACGCCGTCGGCGCCGACGACGTTGCCGGCCACGACGGGTACGCCGGGATCGAGGGAGCGGACCGCTGCAAGTGCCTGGAGCATGCGCTCCTGGTGACCGTGCGCGGTGTCGACGACGAGGCAGTCGACCCCCATGGCCAGCAGCCGCTTCGCCCGGTCGGCCACGTCACCGTTGACCCCGAGGGCGGCCGCGACCCGGAGCCGGCCGAGGTGGTCGACCGCCGGCCTGTAGATCGTGGAGCGGAGCGCCCCGGTGCGGGTGAGGATGCCGACCAGCTCCCCGTCGTCGTCCACCGCGGGCGCGAGCCGGAAGCGCGAGGAGGCGAGGACGTCGAACGCCTCACGAGGCTCCATCGTGTGCTTGAGCGTGACCATGTCCGTGGTCATCGCGTCGCCCACCTGGGTGAACCGGTCGACGCCGAGGCAGTCGGCCTCGGTGATGATGCCGACCGGGCGACCGTCCTCCAGGACGACCGCCGCGCGGTGCGCCCGCTTGGGTAGCAGGCCGAGCGCGTCGCTGACCGTGTCGGTGGGGCTGAGCGTGATCGGTGTCTCGAACAGGGGGTGGCGCGCCTTGACCCACGCCACCACCTCCTCGACGACGTCGAGCGGGACGTCCTGCGGGATGACGCTCAGGCCGCCTCGGCGGGCGATCGTCTCGGCCATCCGGCGTCCGGAGACAGCCGTCATGTTGGCGACGACGAGCGGGATCGTCGTACCCGTGCCGTCGCCGTTCTCGGGGTGCTGGGCGAGGTCGACGTCGTAGCGGGACGCGACGTCGGAGCGTCGCGGGACCATGAACACGTCGTCGTAGGTCAGGTCATAGGGTGGCCGAGTGTCGGAGAGGAATCGCACGGGAGACGAATCTACCGGGCCGGGCGGAGACGGCGGTCCCGTGACCGGGATCGCGCCCGGGCGGGTGAACCTCATCGGCGAGCACGTCGACTACAACGGCGGCCGCTGCCTGCCGATGGCTCTCACGCGGTGCACGACCGCGCGGATCAGCCTGCGTGACGACGACCGGCTGGTGGTCACCAGCGGTGACCGCTCGTGGACGGGCCGCCTCGGTGAGCTCGAGAACGCCCCGTCGTGGGTGCTGTACGTCGCGGGCGTGCTGATCGCCCTCGAGGTGACGAACGGCATGGAGATCGAGGTCTCCAGCGACGTCCCCATCGGCGCAGGCCTGTCCAGCTCGGCCGCCCTGGAGTGCAGCGTGGCGGTGGCCGTCGACGCCGCTCTGGGCCTCGGCCGCACGGCTGAGGAGCTGATGGAGGCGAGCATCCGTGCGGAGAGCGACACCGTGGGCGCCCCGACCGGCGGCCTCGACCAGGCGATCGCCATCCACGGGGAGGCCGAGAACGCCCTGCTCGTCGACTTCGCGAACGGCACCCGGGAGCAGGTGCCGTTCGACCCTGCCGCCCACGGCCTCGCGGTGCTCGTGATGGACACGAAGGTGAGCCATGAGCTCACCGACGGCGGCTACGGCTCGCGGCGGGACGAGGCCTGGGCGGCGGCCGAGCAGCTCGGCCTCGACAAGCGGTCCCTCGCGCTCGCGACCACCCTGGACGGGCTGCGCGAGCCGCTGCTGCGTCGGGCCCGGCACGTCGTCAGCGAGGTGCTCCGCGTCGACGCCTTCGTCGCCGGCCTGCGCGCGGGCGACTGGAGCGTGCTCGGTCCCCTGATGGACGCCTCCCACGCCTCTCTGCGCGACGACTACGAGGTCTCCTGCGAGGAGCTCGACGTCGCCGTGGAGACCGCCAGGCAGGCCGGCGCCCTGGGAGCGCGGATGACCGGGGGCGGCTTCGGCGGGTCGGCCATCGCGCTGGTGCCGGTGGAGCGGGTGGCTGCCGTGCAGACGGCCGTCGAGACGGCCTTCATCGCGCAGGGATGGGGTCGGCCGGACTTCTTCGTGGCCGAGCCTGGCGCCGGTGCCCGGGTCGGGTAGCCCCGGAACACACGCGGTCAGGTCGCGTCGATCCGACGAGGTCATGGTCGCTGTCCTCGTCGGAGGCGCAGTGCACCTTGGCCGTCGCCTGGCCGAGGAGGTCGACCACGGCCGCCATGTCGGCGGGCTCGGTGATGTTCTCCCAGTCCAAGTCCACCTCGCAGGGCGACACCTCCGAGACGACGAAGCCGACACCGCCCATCTCGGCGTACCCCAGCAGCGGGTCGGTGTGCACCTGGAGCGCGCGCTGGCTGACCACCGTGCGGTGACCCTCGTGGTCGAAGTACCGGTCGATCGAAGCGCTGTCCACAAAGCGGCTGAGCGCCGGCACGTTGGCCTGCTTCATCGACAGGACCACGTCGTTGTCGAGCGCCTGGCTCTAGCCCTCCACGAGCAGGTTGTACGCCGGGAGGCCGGCGCTGCCGATGCCGAACCCGGACTTCCCCACGTCGTCGCGCAGGTCGTAGAACAGCTCACGGTCGAAGCGCTTGGATGGCGGGATCGTGTCGAGGTGGGACGCGAACGCCTTCTGATGTCCTCCTCCGGGAGCGCCTTCTGCCAGCCCGGCAGGGCGAGGCTCGCGGCGAACCGCTGCAGGTCCCAGGTGAAGGGGCCGATGTAGGCCTCGTCGAAGTCGTTGATGTCGAAGACCAGCCGACCGTCGGAGTTGAGGTAGGTGCCGAAGTTCTCCACGTGCAGGTCGCCGTGGACCCAGATGGCGCCGCTCGTCCGCCCACGCGTCGTCGGTGGCGGTGACGTCGGCGTAGTAGAGGCATGCTGATCCGCGGTAGAACGCGTGCGGGTCCGCCGCCATCTTGCGGTACTTGGTGCGGAAGGCCCGGGGGTCGGCCCTCATCAACGGATCGAAGGCGTCCTGGAACACCTCGACGATCTGCTGGCCGCGCGCGTCGTCCGTCACGGGGTCACTGTGTCATCCGCCAGATCTCCCCCGGGGCCGCTGCGGTGCGCAGCAGCGGAGGTCAGCGCGGCCGGCGGACGGATCCCGACGGAGCGGAGCTCCAGCCGCGCGAGCTGGTCGATGACCGTCGGCTCACCGCGGCGCCACGCACCGGCGGGGTCCTTGTCGATGCGGGCGAGCACGTGCAGCGGCTGGTGGGCCATCGCACGGAGCGCGAAGAGGTCGAGATCGGCACCGCTGTCGAGGAAGCGCTGCCCGGCGGTGGCCCGGCGTACGAACGCGATCCGCGGCGGAAGGTAGAACCAGAGCAGCGCCAGGATCGGGATCAGCGCGACCGCCAGCCCCAGCCAGTGCGCGAGGCTGCCGACCGCCGCGACCTGCTGGCGTCCTGCGTCGGATAGCCCGGAGGCGGCCCGCCCGGCGCCGTCGAACGGGCTGCGCGCCTGCTCCCCCACGAACGGGATGTTGGCCACCGTCTTGCCGGCGTCCCGGAGCTTGCTGGCGAGGTCACTGGCGGACGCGTCGATCTTGCGGCCCGGCGTGGCGAGCTTGAGGGTCGAGTCGTGGACCTTGTCAGCGATCCCGATCCAGAGCCAGACCCAGATCACGACCGCGAGGTCGCCGACGATCTGGACGGTGCGACGGACCGAGGTGTCGGCATAGAGCTTCATGGAGGGGTGTGTGCCCGCATCCGACCCGCGTGAACGCTTCACCCGCCCCGTCCCGGGTGCTGGAATGGCCCATGGCCCTTCGGATGAGGCACCACCTGGCCGCGTCGCTGGCACAGCTGCGCTACGAACCCACGCCCGTGCAGATCCGGGCCTTCCTCGACGGCGAGCCCGTCCTGGACACCCGCCACGCGTTCCTGGTGTGGGAGCCGCGTCGCCTGGTCCCGGTGTACGCCGTCCCGGTGCACGACCTGACCGCCGAGATGCACGTCGCCGAGGAGCAACCTGACCCGTGGGACCTGATCGGGGTCCCGATGATGCTCGGCCCCGAGGACTTCGGCCTGCACACCGTGCCGGGGACGGCGATGGACCTCGTCGTCGGATCTCGCCAGCTCCCGGGGGCCGGCTTCGTGCCGGACGACCAGGACCTCGGCCAGTGCGTCGTGCTCGACTTCTCGACCTTCGACAGCTGGTGGGCCGAGGACGAGGAGCTGCTCGGCCACCCGCACGACCCGTTCAAGCGGATCGACGTGCTGGCCGGCTCCCGGCAGGTCGAGGTGAGCCTGTCCGGCACCGTCCTGGCCTCGACCGAGCGCGCGCTGATGCTGTTGGAGACGCACCTGCCCGTGCGGTACTACGTCCCGCCCGAGGACGTCCGGACGGACCTGCTCGTGCCGTCAGAGACGAGGTCCGTCTGCGCCTACAAGGGAGTCGCGTCCTACCTCTCGACGAGCGACGGGGCCGAGCCCGGTCGCGACGTGGCGTGGCACTACCCCGCGCCGCTCGATGACGCCCTGCGCGTGCGTGACCACGTCTGCTTCTGGGCCGAGCGCACCGACCTGGTCGTGGATGGGGAGCCGGTCGAGCGCCCGGTGACCCCGTGGTCGCGCCCGGACGAGCAGGTGTCGGCCGACCCGGATCGGCTGGAGTTCGGCTGACGTGGGTCGGTGGGGTTCGGCTCGCCTGGGTGCGTGGGGATTCCTGCACCCGCTACTTGAGCTGGGCGGAGCTCAGTCCCAGCACCCGGCGGGCCACGATCAGCTGCTGGATCTGCTGGGTGCCCTCGAAGATGTCGAGGATCTTGGAGTCGCGGCCCCACTTCTCGAGCAGCTCGACCTCGGAGTAGCCGAAGGTGCCGGCCAGCTCGACGCAGCGCAGGGTGACGTCGGAGCCCATCCGGCCGGCCTTGGCCTTCGCCATCGACGCCTGCATGGAGTTCGGCGTGCGGTTGTCGGCCATCCACGCCGACTGCAGGGTCAGCAGGTAGGCCGCCTCCCAGTCCGCCTCGAGCTGCAGGAAGGTCGCCGCGGCCGCCGACTGGTTCAGCGCCGGCCGGTCGTAGTCGATCTCGACCCCGGCCTCGGTGAGGATCTCGCGCGTCAGGTCGAGGGAGGCGCGGGCGCAGCCGAGCGCCATCGCCGCGACCAGCGGCCGGGTGTTGTCGAAGGTCGCCATCGCGCCGGCGAAGCCCTGCTTGGGGTCGACGTCCGCGTCGCCGAGCAGGTCCTCGGCCGGGACACGGCAGTCCTCGAAGATGATGACAGCGGTGTCGGAGGCGCGGATGCCGAGCTTGTGCTCGAGCCGCTCCACCCGCATGCCGGGGTTGCCCTTCTTGACGACGAAGGACTTGATCGCCGCGCGGCCCAGGCTCCGGTCGAGCGTCGCCCAGACGACGACGCTGTCGGCGCGCTCCCCGGAGGTGACGTAGATCTTCTCGCCGTTCAGGACGTACTCGTCGCCGTCCTTGCGGGCGGTGGTCTGGATGTTGCCCGAGTCCGAGCCGGTGCCGGGCTCGGTGATCGCCATGGCGGCCCACGTGCCGGCGAAGCGCTCGAGCTGCTCGTCGTTGGCGACCGAGGCGATCGCGGAGTTGCCGAGTCCCTGGCGGGGCATCGAGAGCAGCAGGCCGACGTCGCCCCAGCACATCTCCAGGATGGAGAGCACCGACGCCAGGTTGGCGCCGTTCTTGTTGCCGGGCTTCGACTCGGGCTTCTCGTCGCGGCGTACGCCGGCGGCCCCGGCCCCACCGGTCGCGCCGGACTCCGAGATGCCGTCGATCATGGCGGCGAGCATGTCGAGTTCCTTGGGGTACTCGTGCTCGGCCTCGTCGTACTTGCGCGAGATGGGTCGCAGCATGTTCATCGCGACCTGGTGGGCCTGCTCGACGAGCGGGCGGATCTTCTTGGGGGTCTCGAGGTTGATCATGGTGGTGTCTCCTAGTCAGGGGGGCGGGTTTCGAGTGGCTCGACCGGCGGCTCCTCAGACCAGGACCGCTCCTTCCATCAGGCCGATGGCCCGCAGGTCGCGGTACCACCGCTCGACCGGGTGCTCCTTGACGAAGCCGTGCCCGCCCAGCAGCTGGACGCCGTCCAGGCCGATCTGCATGCCGCGCTCGGCGCACAGGCGACGGGCCAGGGCGATCTCGCGGGCGGCGGACCTGCCCTGGGAGACCCGGCTGGCCGCGCGGTAGGTGACCAGGCGCATGCCCTGCAGCTCGATCGCGATGTTGGCGACCATGAACGCCACCGACTGCCGGTGGGCGATCGGCTCGCCGAACGCCTCACGCTCCTTGACGTAGGGCGTCACGTAGTCGAGCACGGCCTGCCCGGTGCCCACGGCGAGGGCGCACCAGGCGAGGCGGGAGAACCGGACGCACTCCAGGAAGTCGGTGTCGTCGCCGAGCAGGCTGATCGGCTCCACGGCGACGTCCTTGAGGACGAGGCGCGAGAGGCTGGCCGCTCGCAGGCCCATCGAGGGGTCGGACTCGATGGTGATGCCCAGGGCCCCGGACTCGACGATGAACAGCTGGGGCCGGCCGTCGAGCTCGGCCCCGACGACGAACAGCTCGGCGTCCGCGCCTCGGACCACGCCCGACTTCACGCCGTTGAGGACGTAGCCGTCGCCCTGCTTCTCGGCCCGGGTGGAGGGGCGGGTCGGGTCGAACAGGGCCGTCGGCTCGCTCAGGGCCAGGGCGGCGGCCGGGACCTCGTCGCCGGTGAAGGCGGGGAGGTACGTCGACTGCTGCTCCTCGGTGCCCCACAGGGACAGGGCGGTCGCGACGGCACCCGGGGAGAGCGCGGCGACGGCCAGGCCCATGTCGCCCTTGGCCAGCGCCTCGTGCACGAGCGTCCCGGCCATCGCCGAGCGCTCGGTCGCGATCCCGCCGAGGTCCTCGGGCACCCCCAGGATCGGCAGGCCGATCTCGAGAGAGGCCTTCAGCAGGGTGTCGGGGGCGGCGCAGGCCTCGTTGGCCTCGCTCGCGGCCGGGCGCACCATCTCCTCGGCGAACTCACCGACGACGTCGGCGAGCATCTGCTCGTCCTCGCCGGGGGTCAGGTCGAAGAGCCCGGTGTTCTTGGCGGCGGGGACGCGGTTGCCCTTGGTGGCCCGGCCGGCGCGGGCGAAGGTGCGGCCCACGTTGCTGGCCGTGCGGAAGCCGGCGCTGGTGACCCGGTAGACCGTCTGCTCGCTCGCCCGGCGCAGGCCGAGCGAGTCGAGCAGGTCGCTCGAGGCGAGCCGGTTCAGGGCGGCGACGGCCAGCCCGATGGGGTCGCGCTTCTCGCCGTCGGAGAGGCCGTGACGCCCTCCGGCGCGGAGCAGGCTCCAGGGCAGCTTCTGCGGGTCGCTCGTCGAATTCGAAGACATGCCACGAAATGTAACTCGGAGTTACACTCCGCGCCACACTCTGGGTACGTGTTGCGGGTCACGCGGTGTCCGGGCGAGCGCCAGCGGCGTACCTCCCCCTAGGATTCCGCTCATGGCCGGCTCCGAACCAGCGCGTGACGCTGCCCCCGTCTCCCCCACCTCCGCCGAGCTGCCCACGGGCGGTGCGGTGCGCACCGTCGTGCGCTGGGGCACCGACGTGATGCACCGCCCGGCGCGGCCGGTCACGTCGTACGACGAGGACCTGCGCGCGCTGGTCGCCGACATGGTCGCCACGATGTACGCCGCGGAGGGCGTCGGCCTCGCGGCCTGCCAGGTCGGGGTCGACCTCGCGGTCTTCGTCTACGACTGCCCCGACGAGTCGGGCACGCTCCACCGCGGCGTCGTGTGCAACCCCGTGCTCGAGCTCCCGGAGGGACGCGAGCGCCGGCTCGACGACAGCGACGAGGGGTGCCTGTCCTATCCCGGGGCCTTCGTCGAGTGCGCCCGGCCCGACTGGGCCCGGGTCACGGGCACCGGCGTCGACGGGACGCCCGTGGCCTACGAGGGGGACGGCCTGTTCGCGCGCTGCCTGCAGCACGAGACCGACCACATCTACGGCACCGTCTTCGGGGACCGCCTCAGCGACCGGTCCCGCAAGAAGCTCCGCAAGCAGATGGAGGCGGCGGCCGAGGACTACCCGGCCGGCTGGCCGGTGGCCGACGGCGCCACGTCCGGGAGCGTCTCCACCTCGACCGGCAGCCGGACCGACGCGGACAGCGTCGACCGCTGACTCGGCGCCGCGGGCTTCATCGCCCGCGGCGCGGGCAGATCTACGGTGACCGTCGTGCCGGCGCCGACGGCGCTCTCGATGGAGACGACGCCCTGCTGCTGCTGGACCAGCTCGCGGACGCTGGCCAGGCCGAGGCCCGAGCCCCCGTCGTCCTCGGCGAGCCGTCCGCGGGCGAACTCGTTGAAGATCGTGTCGACGTCGGCCGGGTCGATGCCTCGCCCCTGGTCGGCGACCGAGAGCCGCACCCAGCCGGGCCGGACGCGGGCGAAGGTCACGTCCACGGGGCTGCCGGGTGGGGAGTACCTCAGGGAGTTCACGACGAGGTTGGTCACCACGCGCCGCATGGCCACCCCGTTGGCCAGGGCCAGGGCGACGTCGTCACTGATCCTGACCCGCGCGGGCTCGAGGGACGGGTTGAGGTCGCGGACCGCGGTCCGGGCCACCTGGGCCAGGTCGATGTCGGCCAGCAGCAACGTCGCGTGCCCCGCTCGCTGGCTGGCGAACTCGACGAGGCCCTCCACCATCTCGAGCATCCGGTCGGCGTTGGCCTCGACCCGGTCGATGAGGGCCGGCCGTGAGTCGTCGCCGGCGTAGCGGGCGGCGTCGATGAACCCCTTGAGCGAGGTCAGGGGCGTGCGGAAGTCGTGGTTGAACGCGGCGTAGAAGGCGTCCTGCGCGTCCTCGAGGGCCTTCACGTCGGTCCGGTCCCGGGTGACCTTGGCGTAGCCGGTCAGTCGCCCGTCGGCGTCATGCATCGGGGTGATCACCACGTCGGCCCAGAAGCGGGACCCGTCCTTGCGGACCCGCCAGCCGGTGTGCTCGACGCGCCCCTTGGTCCGGGCCTCGGTGAGCAGCCGCATCGGCAGCCCGGAGCGCCGGTCCTCCTCGGTGTAGAACATCGCGAAGCTGCGCCCGATCGCCTCCTCGGCGGAGTAGCCCTTGACGCGCTCGGCGCCGAGGTTCCAGGTCTCGATGGTGCCCTGGGGGTCGAGCGCGATGATCGCGTAGTCGACGACCTGGCCCACCAGGAGCCGGAAGCGCTCCTCGCTGGTCCGCAGCGCGGTCTCGAGAGCGTGCTGCTCGGTCAGGTCACGGGTCACCTTGCCGTAGCCGGTGAGGCGCCCGTCGGGCCCGTGCAGGGCGGTGATCACGACGTCACCCCAGAACCGGGTGCCGTCCTTGCGGACCCGCCAGCCGGTGTGCTCGACCCGGCCGTCGTCACGGGCCCGGGTCAACAGGCTCAACGGCAGCCCCGACCGACGGTCCTCGGGCGGGTAGAACATCGCGAAGGAACGGCCGATCGCCTCCTCGGCGGTGTAGCCCTTGAGCTTCTCCGCGCCGAGGTTCCAGGTCTGGATCGTGCCCTGGGGGTCGAGCCCGATGATCGCGTAGTCGGCGATCTGGCTCACCAGGGCGTCGTACGGCCCCGGTTCCCGATCAGATCCCATTCCCACGCGCATAGAATAGGGCCAGAACTACGCATCCGTACCGATTCTTCGGCGGGCAGTTTCGTAGCAGGCGACGGCTGTGGCCGCGGCGACGTTGAGCGAATCGATCCCAGGACGCATGGGGATGACGGCGGAGCGCTCGGCCGCCCGTTCCCAGTGCTCCGAGAGGCCGTGTCCCTCGGAGCCGAGCACGAGGGCGACCTTCCCCAGCCCGGCGACCGCCTGCTCGAGGGGCACCGCTCCCTCGGTCAGGGTGAGCGCGACCGTGGTGAAGCCGTGGCCCGCGACCTGGGGCAGGGCGTCGTGCCAGTCGGGCAGGCGGGTCCACGGCATCGCGAACACCGCTCCCATCGCGACCTTGATCGAGCGGCGGTAGAGCGGGTCGGCGCACCGCGGGGCGAGCAGGACGCCGTCGACGCCCAGGGCCGCGGCGTTGCGGAAGATGGCGCCGATGTTGGTGTGGTCCACGACGTCCTCGCAGACCACGATGGTCGTGGCCCCCTCGAGCACGTCCTCCACGGTCGGCAGCGGCGTCCGTGCCAGCGATGCCAGGGCTCCCCGGTGCACGTGGAAGCCCGTCACCTCCTCGGCCAGCGACTCCGCGAGGACGTAGCAGGGCGCATCGGTCGCATCGATCACGTCGGCGAGCCCCTCCAGCCAGCGGGGGGCCATCAGGAAGGACCGGACCGGGCAGCCGGCCTCGGTCGCCCGGCGTACGACCTTCTCGCCCTCGGCGAGGAACAGGCCGTGCTCGGCCTCCAGCGACTGCCGCAGCTTCACGTCGCGCAGGCTGCGGTAGTCGGCCAGGCGCGGGTCGGTCGGGTCGGAGATCTCGACGTACGTCGCCACGCTCAGCCGCCCGCCGCGACGTCTTCGGGCACGGGCCCCGGACCGGCTCCGGCGTACCGCTCCGGGTGCGCCACCGCCACCACCTCGCCGATCACGATGATCGCCGGTGGCTGCACGCGCTCCTCGGCGATGGTGTCGCCCAGCTCGCCCAGCGTGCTCAGCACGGTGCGCTCGGTGGGCATGCTGCCGTCGCACACGATGGCCACGGGGGTGGAGGTGTCTCGTCCGCCGCGCACCAGCACCTCGGCGATCAGCGGGGCGTTCTCGACGGCCATCATCAGCACGATCGTCCCGCGCAGGCTGGCCAGGGCGGCCCACTGCACCAGGGAGTCGGGGTGACCGGGAGGGATGTGCCCCGAGACGATGGTGAGGTCGTGCGTGACACCGCGGTGCGTCACGGGGATGCCGGCCAGGGCGGGTACGGCGAGTGGGCTGCTGATGCCGGGGATCACCGAGACCGGTACACCGGCAGCCCGACACGCCAGCACCTCCTCGTAGCCCCGGCCGAACACGAAGCTGTCGCCGCCCTTGAAGCGCGCGACCCGGCGCCCCGCCAGCGCCGCGTCCACGATCAGCCGGTTGATCTGGTCCTGCGTGGTCGAACGGCCGCGCGGCAGCTTCGCGACGTCGACGATCTCGGTGTCGGAGGGCAGCTCGGCCAGCAGCTCGCGCGGGGCGAGCCGGTCGGCCACGACGAGATCGGCCTCCATCAGGGCCTTGCGGCCCGCCACCGAGATCAGCTCGGGGTCACCTGGCCCCCCGCCGACCAGGACCACCGCGGCGGTGCGCTCGCCCCGGCCGCGCGCGGCGACGGACCCCTCGCGCAGTCCGGCCACGATGTCGTCGCGCACGGCGGCCGAGTGGCGGGGGTCGCGGTCCGCCGCGGCACTGCCCATCACCGCGACCGTGACGCCGTCGTGGCTGCCGACCGCGGGCGTGAACGCGGTGGCGGCGTAGGCGTCGTCGGCCCGGACGCAGAACAGGCGCTGCTGCTCCGCCAGCGTGCTGACCCGCTCGTTCACCGCGACGTCGTCGGTGGCGACCATGACGTACCACGCGCCCTCGAGGTCCTCGTCGGCGAAGCCGCGCTCGATCCAGGTGATCTCGCCCGAGCCCACCAGTCCCTCGATGGCGGGCGTGACCTCCGGGGAGACGAGGTGCAGGTCGGCGCCCGCGGCGATGAACGTCGGCACCCGGCGCTGGGCGACGTTGCCCCCGCCCACGACCAGCACCTTCCGCCCGGCCAGACGCAGGCCTGAGGGATAGGTGGGAAAGTCTCCGGAGGGGCGGGGTGGCGGTGTCACCCGACCATTGTGCGGACACCGGCTGCGGTGCCGGTGCCGCAGGCCCACCCTGCGGACGACGGCACCCGTGACGCGCGTGCCCCGGTCGCCGCCGAATACTTGACCCGTTCCAGTCTGCGTGCTTGTGTCGATGGGAGTTGGGTACGACACCACCACGCCCGGTCCCCGGACCGGCGTACCCCCATCAACCCAAGGAGTGAGCAATGCCAGACCTGCCCCAGCCGTCCGACACCTCGATCGCGACCGCACCCTCGCAGGAGGCACACCTCGGTTCCACCACGGACACCGGCGCCCCGGCGCCGAGCGACCGCAACAGCCTCACGATCGGGCCCGACGGGCCGATCCTGCTGCACGACGTGCACTTCCTGAACCAGATGGCGCACTTCAACCGCGAGCGCGTCCCCGAGCGCAACGTCCACGCCAAGGGCTCCGGGGCGTTCGGTGAGTTCGAGACCACCGAGGACGTCTCGGCGTACACCAAGGCGGCGCTGTTCCAGCCGGGTGTGAAGACCGAGATGCTCGCCCGCTTCTCCACCGTGGCCGGTGAGCAGGGCTCCCCCGACACGTGGCGCGACCCCCGCGGGTTCTCGCTGAAGTTCTACACGACCGAGGGCAACTACGACCTCGTCGGCAACAACACCCCGGTGTTCTTCATCCGCGACACCATGAAGTTCCCCCACTTCATCCGGTCCCAGAAGCGCCGCGGCGGCAACGGGCTGCGTGACAACAACATGCAGTGGGACTTCTGGAGCCTCAACCCCGAGTCGGCGCACCAGGTGACCTACCTGATGGGCGACCGCGGCATCCCGAAGACCTACCGCCACATGAACGGCTACGGCTCGCACACCTACCTCTGGGTCAACGAGGCCGGCGAGAAGCACTGGGTGAAGTACCACTTCCACACCGACCAGGGCGTCGAGGGACTCAGCGACGACGAGGCCACCCGGATCGCCGGCGAGGACGCGGACTTCCACCGTCGTGACCTGTCCGAGGCGATCGCCAGGGGCGACTTCCCCAGCTGGACGCTGTCGGTCCAGGTGATGCCCTACGAGGACGCCAAGACCTACCGCTACAACCCGTTCGACCTGACGAAGATCTGGTCCCACCGGGACTACCCGCTGATCAAGGTCGGCACGATGACCTTGAACCGCAACCCGGAGAACTTCTTCGCGCAGATCGAGCAGGCCGGCTTCGCACCCAGCTCGGTGGTCCCGGGCATCGGCTTCAGCCCCGACAAGATGCTGCTGGGCCGGGCCTTCGCCTACGCCGACACCCAGCGCTACCGCATCGGCCCGAACTACCTGCAGCTGCCGGTCAACCGGCCGAAGGTGGAGCTCAACACCTACACGCAGGACGGCCCGATGGCCTTCGAGCACCGCTCGGACGACCCGGTCTACGCCCCGAACTCGTTCGGTCGCGGCTACGCCGACGAGGTCGGCGAGGTGAACGACAGCTGGGAGACCGACGGCGCCATGGTGCGTCAGGCCTACACGCTGCGTGAGGCCGACGACGACTTCGGCCAGGCCGGCCTGCTGGTCCGCGAGGTCTGGGACGACGAGATCCGCGCCAACTTCGTGAAGACCGTCGCCGGGCACCTGCTCGGTGGGGTCGAGGGCGACGTGCTGGAGCGCGCCTTCGAGTACTGGAAGAGCGTCGACGCCGACACCGGCAAGCAGATCGAGGAGCTCGTGCGCCAGGACATCGACGCCGGTGCTCCGGGTGCGCAGCCGGGCGAGGCCAAGGAGGACGCCTCGTCACCGGTTGCGGAGGACGCCACGAACGCGAGCACGTAGCACGTGGACGGGCTGGTCCTGGGGCTCACCATCGGCCTCACCGCTGGCATCAGCCCCGGCCCGCTGCTGTTCCTGACGATCACCTCCGCCCTGCGCTCCGGCGCGCGGGCGGGGGTGATCGTCGCGTGTGCCCCCCTCGTGTCCGACCTCGTCGTGGTGACGCTGACCCTGCTCGTCCTCGGCCAGCTGCCGCACACCGCCCTGTCGGTGATCGGCGTGGTCGGCGGGCTGTTCATGGGGTGGCTCGGCGTACGCACGTGGGTGGAGGCGCGGACCGCGTCGCTCAGCCAGGCCCGCACGCAGCCACCACCGTCGACGGTCCGGGCCCTGCGCGAGGGGGCGGTGGTGAACCTGCTCAGCCCCCACCCGTGGGTGGCGTGGGCCACCGCCCTCGGACCGCTGACCCTGGCTGCCTGGCGCGACCGGCCCGTGGGTGCGGTGGTGTTCGTGGCGGGCTTCTACGTGATGCTCGTCGGCGCCAAGATCGCCGTCGCGCTCCTGGCGGGGCAGGGACGCCGGCGGCTCGGCGACCAGGGCTACCGGGCCGCGCTGCGGGTGGCCGGGGTGCTGCTCGCGGCCAGCGGGGTGGCACTGGTGGTGGAGTTCGGGAGTGGCCTCGTGTGAGCGACCCACCGTGACAGGATCAGCGGGTGGCTGAGACGAGTGGGGCGACACCGGCGGCGGGCACGGTGGTGACCGACCTGCTGGGAGCGCCGTACACCCGGGAGACGCTGGCGCTGGCGCCCGACTTCCAGGGCGAGGTCGTCGCGACGCTGGTGCACCGGCCGGCGGAACGTCCGACCGGCAAGGCCGTGCTGCACGTGCACGGCTTCTGCGACTACTTCTTCCAGACGGCCGCTGCTGACTTCTGGGTGGCCAACGGCTACGACTTCTACGCCCTCGACCTGCGCAAGTACGGCCGGTCACTGCTCCCCCACCAGACGCCCAACTACGTCACGGACCTGAGCACCTACTACGAGGAGCTCGACCTGGCCCTGGAGCGAGTGGCCGCGGAGCACGACCACCTCGTCCTCTCCGCGCATTCGACGGGCGGCCTGACCGTGCCGCTGTGGCTGCACGACCGGCGGCACAGCGCGGCGGGGGTGTTCCTCAACGCCCCGTGGATCGACATGCACGGCGACGCCTTCACCCGGCTGGTGGCGATGCCGGCCATCCACCGGGTGGGCCGGATCCAGCCGATGCGGGAGGTGCCGCGCAACGTCAGCGGTGGCTACGCCCACAGCCTGCACCGGGACTTCGGGGGCGAGTGGGACTACGACCTGTCGTGGAAGCCGGTGAAGTCCTGGCCGGTGTACGCCGGGTGGATCCGCGCCGTACGCCTGGGACAGGCGCGCATCGCCCGCGGCCTGGAGATCGACGCGCCCGTCCTCCTGGTCAGCTCGGCGAGGTCGGGCGACCCGACCAGGGAGGAGGACCTGCTCACCTCCGACGTGGTCCTCGACGTCGAGCGGATGCGCCGTCGCGCCGCCCAGCTGTCGCGGCACGTCACGATCGCCCAGGTGCCCAACGCCCTCCACGACGTGACCCTCTCCCCCATGCCGGCCAGGGCCCAGGTCTTCGCGGAGCTGCAGCGGTTCCTCTCGGCGTACGTCGACGGAGAGCGCCCGCTAGCCTCACCCCCATGAACCCAGTCACCGGCCTGTCCATCGGCCGCATCGTCGTCGGCCTGATCTCGCTCCTCTCCCCGTCGCTCGCCGCGAGGCTGTTCCTGCTGGACGGGCGGGCCAACCCCGCGCTGCCCTACCTCTCGCGCATGTTCGGGTCGCGGGAGATCGCGCTCGGCGCCCTCACGCTGGCCTCCACGGGGTCGGCCCGCAGCCAGCTGGTCAAGGTCGGTGTCGCCATCGACGGCGCCGACGCCTTCACCGGCATCTCCGCGGCCGCCTCGGGCGCCGTGTCGAAGAAGGCCGGCATCGCCCTGGCCCTGGTCGCCGTCGCCGCAGTGGCCACCGGCGTCGTCGCCCTCCAGGAGGACTGACCGCCGAGCGGAGCAGAACTGCCCGGTCGACCAGCCACGGCCGAGGAGAACTGCCCGGTCGACCAGCCACGGCCGAGGAGAACTGCCCGGCTCGGCCTGTCAGGGCCGAGCAGAACTGCCCGGTCGGCGGGGTCAGAGGAGGAACGCGGTGACGGCGACGATGCCGACCACCACGATGACCGCGCGGAGCACGTTGGGCGGGAGCCGGCGACCGACCGTGGCGCCGATCTGGCCGCCGATCACCGAGCCCACCGCGATCAGTCCGGCCACGCCCCAGTCGACGTCGGCGACGAAGATGAAGATCACCGCGGCCACGCCGTTGACGAGCAGCGCCAGCACGTTCTTGGTGGCGTTGTGCCGCTGCGTCGAGTCGGCGACACCGATGCCGAGGATGGCCATCAGCAGCACCCCCTGCGCGGCGCCGAAGTAGCCGCCGTACACCCCGGCCAGCCCCACGGCCGGCCACACCCACCAGGCGCCGTGCTCGGCCAGACCGCCGCGCTTCTCCGCCCGGGCCGCCACCCGCTTGGAGATGCGCGGACCGAGGATCACCAGCACGCAGCCGAGCAGGATCAGCACCGGCACGATCGCGTCGAAGGCGCCCGAGGGCAGCACCAGCAGGAGCAGCGCCCCGACGACACCGCCACCCAGCGACGCACTGCCGAGCCGGACCAGGCGCCGGCGCTGTCCCGTGAGCTCGGCGCGGTAGCCGATGGCACCGGACAGCGATCCGGGCGCGAGCCCCACCGTGTTGGACACGTTGGCGGTGACCGGCGGGATGCCGAACGCGAGGAGGGTCGGGAACGTGATCAGCGTTCCCGACCCCACGACGGTGTTGATGGTCCCGGCCGCGACCCCGGCCAGCAGGATCGCGACGACCTCCAGGGGGCTCACTGGGCGGGGGGTGCCTCCCCGGAGGCCTCGTCCGGGGCTACAGAGGGCGCGGTGTCGGTCGGGACGTCGGGCGTGGTGTCGGACAGGGCCGGTGCCTGGGCAGCCGGGGCAGCCGAGGCAGCCTGCTGGGTGCCGCTGGCCGCCCGCGAGGACTCCTCGGCGGCCCGGATGGCCTTCTGCACCTCTTCGTGCGCGCTGGACAGCGACGAGTCGGGCGTCGTGGCCGGCTCGATCGTCGGGACCTCGACGCGCTTGCGCGGCCCGTCGACCTTCAGCGGGATGCCCGCGACCTCGTGGACGGCGGAGCCCAGCCCCTCGAGCGCCCGGGTGATCTCGGACGGCACCACCCACACCTTGTTGGCGGAGCCCTCGGCGATCTTCGGCATCATCTGGAGGTACTGGTAGGCCAGCAGCGCCTGGTCGGGCTGCCCGTCGTGGATCGCCTGGAACACCGTCTGGATGGCCTGTCCCTCACCCTGGGCCTTGAGGATCGCGGCCTCACGGTTGGCCTGGGCGCGCAGGATCAGCGCCTCCCGGTCACCCTCGGCGGAGAGGATCGCGGCCTGTTTGTTGCCCTCGGCCGTCAGGATCGACGACTGGCGCTGTCCCTCGGCGGTGAGGATGACCGCCCGCTTGTCGCGGTCGGCGCGCATCTGCTTCTCCATCGAGTCCTTGATGGACGGCGGCGGGTCGATGCCCTTGATCTCCACGCGCCCGACGCGGATGCCCCAGCGCCCGGTCGCCTCGTCGAGGACGCCGGACAGGCCGCGGTTGATGTCCTCGCGCGAGGTCAGCGTCTGCTCCAGGGTCATGCCACCGACGATGTTGCGCAGGGTGGTCATGGTGAGCTGCTCGACGGCCGAGATGTAGTTGGCGATCTCGTAGGTCGCCGACACCGGGTCGGTGACCTGGAAGTAGATGACCGTGTCGATCGAGACGACGAGGTTGTCCTCGGTGATCACCGGCTGGGGTGGGAAGGAGACGACCTGCTCGCGCATGTCGATGACGTAGCGGACGCGGTCCACGAACGGCGTGACCACGTTGAGCCCGGGCGAGAGCGTGTTCTTGTACTTCCCGAACCGCTCCACGATGCCGGCTCGCGCCTGCGGCACGATGCGGATGGTCTTCGCGAGCACGAGCACGACGAAGACCAGCAGCAGCGCGAAGATGATGAGGATTGCTCCACCCATCGGGACCCCTAACTAATCGTTGGTTCCGGGCCGTCAGGACCCGAGCCGGTGGACGCGCAGCACGTAGGCCGTCGCACCCTTGATCTGTACCACGTCGACGAGCGCGCCGATCTCGATCCGGTCGTCCTCGTCGTACGGTTCGGCGGTCCACTCCTCGCCGCCGATCTTCACCCGCCCCGGGGTGCCGTAGGCGAGCTCGCGCAGCACGGTCGCACGCTTGCCGATGAGCGCGTCGGCGCCGGTCTTGAGGTCAGGACCACCGTGCAGGCGGCGTACGACGTTGGGCCGGATCACGCCCAGCAGGGCAACGGAGGAGATCAGCGCCAGCACGACCTGCAGCGCGATCGGGCCACCCATCAACGCCGTCAGGGCGCCGACCACGGCTCCCCCGGCCAGCATCACCAGGAACAGGTCGAGGCTGACCAGCTCGAGGGCGCCCAGCAGGACCGCAAGGCCCAGCCAGCTCGCCCACGCTTGCTCCCCCAGCCAATCCATGTGGCGACACTATCCAACCGCTCGCAACGATTCAGGCACGTCGGCGGGCGGAGTAGCGACCGTCCTCCTCGCGGAGCACGAGCGACATGCCGAAGGTCTCACCGAGCACACCCTCGGTCATCACCTCGGGCAGCGGCCCGGCGGCGACGGCACGGCCCTCACGCAGCATCAACGCGTGGGTGAAGCCCGGCGGGATCTCCTCGACGTGGTGGGAGACCAGGATGGTCGCCGGGGCGTACTCGTCCAGCGCGAGCCGGGACAGGGTCGCCACCAGGTCCTCGCGACCACCGAGGTCCAGGCCCGCGGCGGGCTCGTCGAGGATCAGCAGCTCCGGGTCGGTCATCAGGGCCCGGGCGATCTGCACGCGCTTGCGCTCCCCCTCGCTCAGGGTCCCGAAGGTGCGGTCGAGCAGGGAACCGGCGCCCACCTCGGTCAGCAGCTCCCGGGCGCGGTCGTGGTCGAGCTCGTCGTAACGCTCGCGCCAGCGCCCCACCACGCCGTACGACGCGGACACGACCACGTCCCTCACGACCTCATGGCGCGGGATCCTCTCGGCAACGGCGGCGCTCGTCCAGCCGATCCGCGGGCGCAGCTCGAACACGTCGACCGTCCCGACCACCTCGCCGAGGATGCCGGCGACACCCGAGGTCGGGTGGATCTGCGCGGAGCAGATCTGCATCAGCGTGGTCTTGCCGGCCCCGTTCGGACCGAGGATGACCCAGCGCTCGTCCTCCTCCACCGTCCAGTCGACACTGTCGAGGAGAGTGGCCTGGCCGCGCCTCACGGTGACGGAGGCGAGCTCGAGTACGGCGTTCACAAAGAGACCTCATGGGCGGGGTCGGGAGCGGATGCGGTCGCGGTCAACCTACCCCGGGTGCCTACGCTGACCTGCGTGACCTCCCTGCCCGTGTCCGCCGTCCTCGCGACGTGGCTGGACGCCGTGCGCGCGGGCCTCGCCGGCCCGGACGACCTGGCCGACGCCGTCCGCGGGGGCGACCCGCGCCACCTCGTCACCGGGCTGCCCGAGAGCGACGTCCTCGAGCTCCACCAGCTGCCCGCGGCGCTGACCGGACCGGTCTCCCTGGCCCTCCCGGCGCCCGGCGACCCCGTCGGGCTGGGTGGTCCGGCAGCGTTCAACCTCGCGGCCCTGGAGGCCGGGGAGGCCGTGGTGGCCGGCGGCGTCGGGCTGGTCCCGGAGGAGGACGCCCGCACCATCGTGTGGCGCGCCCACCCCGCCGGACCGGTGCCGTGGGTCGACGAGCGCGAGACCGCCTCCGAGCTCCGGCTGGCGCTGGCCGACGTGACCAGGCGGCTCGTCGACCTCGACGTCGCGGCCTGGCAGCCGGAGATCCCCGACCTGCTGCTCAACCTCCGTCACCGCACGCCGCTCCCGTTCCCTCCCGGGTACGACGCCCGCCGCATCGAGACCAGCGAGCGGGCGGTGCTGTGCCTCGACATCCTCGAGCTGGCCCGGGCCGGGGACGGCGGGGCGGTCTCGTCGTACGAGATGGACCGGCGCCGCCAGGCCCTGGCCGACCTCGACCGGGCCGCGCGCCGCGCCCTCGTCGGCGCCTGCTCGGGGCGGACTGGCTGAGCCGACCGGCCCCGACCCCGTTAACCTCGTCCCGTGCTGGAGGACAACCCCCGCGAGCCGTCGCGGACGCTGCTGATCACGCTGACCGGCAAGGACCGTCCCGGTGTGACCTCGCTCGTGTTCGACACGCTCGCGCTGTTCGGCGTCGAGGTGCTCGACATCGAGCAGATCGTGCTCCGTCGTCGGCTCATCCTCGGACTGCTCGTCACCACCCCGCGCGACTGGCGACCGCTGCGCAGCGCGATGGAGCAGGTCGCCTCGGACCTCGGCATGACGCTCGACCTCGACCGTGGCTCCGGTGACAACCGGCCCCGTCCCGACGGCCGCAGCCACGTCACCGTCCTCGGCACGCCCCTGAGGTCGTCCGCGGTGGCTGCCGTCGCCGGCCGCATCGCCGACACCGGCGCCAACATCGACCGTATCGAACGGATGGCGCGCTATCCCGTCACCGCGATCGACCTGCACGTCTCCGGAGTCGACCCGGAGAAGCTGCGCGACATCCTGGCCCGCGAGGCGGCCGTGCAGGGTGTCGACATCGCCGTCCAGGCCGCCAACCTGCTGCGCCGCGGGATGCGGCTGATCGTCATGGACGTCGACTCGACCCTGATCCAGGGCGAGGTGATCGAGATGCTGGCCGCCCACGCCGGCTGCGAGGACGAGGTCGCGCGCGTCACCGAGCAGGCGATGCGCGGCGAGATCGACTTCGCCGACAGCCTCCGCGCCCGGGTGGCCCTGCTCGAGGGGCTCGACGTCAGCGCCATCGACCAGGTGTACGCCGACCTGGAGCTCGCCCCCGGCGCCCGGACGACGGTGCGCGTGCTCAAGCGGCTCGGCTACCGCTTCGCCCTCGTCAGCGGCGGGTTCACCCAGCTGACGGACCGGCTCGCGGCCGACCTCGGCATCGACTTCTCGGTCGCCAACCAGCTCGAGGTCGTGGACGGGCGGCTGACCGGGCGCGTGGTCGGCCCGATCGTCGACCGCGCCGGGAAGGCGGAGGCCCTGCGCCGGTTCGCGGCCGAGGCCGGGGTCCCGGTCAACGCGACGATCGCCATCGGTGACGGCGCCAACGACCTCGACATGCTCAACGCCGCCGGCCTGGGCATCGCGTTCAACGCCAAGCCGCTCGTGCAGGAGGCGGCCCACGCCGCCGTGAACGTCCCCTACATGGACGCCGTGCTCTACCTGCTCGGCATCAGCCGCGAGGAGATCGTGGCCGCCGACGCCGCTGCCGGCATCACCACGCCCGAGCCGCTGCTCTGAGCCGACGCCGTCAGGGCAGGCCGGTCAGGGCTGGCCGACGTGGAAGGCGACCAGGTGGCCGGTGGCGGCGTCCAGCTCGGCCCAGGGCACCGTGATCTCGAGCACGGCGACCGCGGCGGTCGGGAAGCCGGCGCTCATCGCCCGGAAGGCCTGAGGATCGGGGTCTCCGTCGTCGAGGAGGTAGGCCAGCGAGGCCGCGGTCGGGTTGTGCCCGACGTACAGCACCACCTCGGCCCCGGCCGGCGCCCCCCGCAGCACGTCGAGCGCGCTGTCGGTGTCGGCGGAGTAGACGGCGTCCTCGATGCGGGGCCTGGCCGAGGTCCCGCTGGCGGCCACGACGGCCTCCCAGGTCTCCCTGGTGCGCGCCGCCGAGGACACGAACGCGTCGGTCGGGACGATGCCCTGGTCGGCCAGCCACTGGCCCGCTGCGGTGGCCTCGCGTCGCCCGCGGTCGGTCAGCCGACGCAGGTGGTCCTCCTGGGCGAAGGCCTCGGCCCTGCCGTGCCGCACGACCACCAGAGTCCGCCGCGCCCCCGTGGACGAATCGGGCGAAGGTGGGCTCATCGACGCACTCTATGCACCCCTTAGGCTTCCTGTCATGCCATGGGGACCCAAGAGCCAAGAAGGCGACCTGCTCGTCATCGGAGGGGCCGAGGACAAGCTCGGCAAGCGCACGGTCCTGAAGGAGTTCGTCGCCCGGGCGGGTGGTTCGGAGGCCCGGATCGCGGTGGTCCCGACCGCCTCGTCGCTGGGGCCGGAGATCATCGAGGTCTACGAGGCGCTGTTCAGGCGCCTCGGTGCGGCCGAGGTGTACGGCGTGCGTCCCGAGAGCCGCGCCCAGGCCTCCGACCCGGACGTCGTGGCCTCCCTGGAGAAGGCGACCGCGATCTTCATGACCGGCGGCAACCAGCTCAAGCTGTCCACGGTGATCGCCGGCACGCCCTTCGGCCAGGCGATCCTCGATGCACGGTCCCGGGGCGTGACCATCGCCGGAACGTCCGCGGGGGCGAGCATCCAGTCCTCGCACATGGTGGCCTTCGGCCCCGGCGGGTCGACGCCCAAGCAGCGGATGACCCAGGTGGCGGCCGGCCTCGGCCTGCTCGAGAACTGCGTGATCGACCAGCACTTCGCCCAGCGCAACCGCTACGGCCGGCTGCTCATGATCGTCTCGCAGAGCCCCCAGCTGCTCGGCATGGGCGTCGACGAGGACACCGCCGCCGTGATCAGCCGGGTCGGCGACTCCGAGGTGCTGCGTGTCATCGGCCGCGGCTCCGTGACGCTGATGGACGGCACGCAGATGGTCACCAACGCCCACGAGGCGCGCGAGCACCGGCCGATCCTGGCCTCCGGGGTGCTCCTGCACGTGCTGCCGGCCGGCTCGGAGTTCGACATGACGGCTCGCGTGCTGCTGCCCGAGGCGCCGCAGGTCGCACCCGAGGAGGCCGACGAATTGGCCACAGCCAACCGTGATCTGCGCAAGATGGCCCGAGACATCGCCGCCGGGGACATCGGACCCGCGGTGCTGCGCCGCCGCATCGTCCGACGAAGCAGAGGAGCCGTCCATGACTGAGAGCCTGAGAGACGGGCAGACCGACGACGGTCTGAGCAACGACCGGACCTCGGCCCAGCGTTCCGGTGGACGGCCCACGGCTGACCTGTCGATCGTGGAGACGCGCGTCTACCGGGGCGCCAACGTGTGGTCCTACGAGAAGGCGATCCACCTCGTGGTCGACCTCGGCGTCCTCGAGGACTACCCGAGCAACACCCTGCCCGGGTTCACCGACCACCTGCTCGAGGCGCTGCCCGGGCTGCGCCAGCACTCCTGCTCCCGCGGCCGGCGCGGCGGCTTCGTGGAGCGGCTCCACGAGGGCACCTGGCTCGGCCACGTCGCCGAGCACACCGCCCTCGCCCTGCAGCAGATCGTCGGCCACGACATCCGGCGTGGCAAGACCCGCCAGGTCAAGGGCCACAAGGGCCGCTACAACATCATCTACGGCTACGTCGACGAGCAGGTCGGTCTCGACGCCGGCCGGCTCGCCGTACGCCTGGTCAACCACCTCGTCGAGGCCGATCCCGACTTCGACTTCGACGAGGAGCTGGACGCGTTCATCCTGCGGGCCCAGCGGACGGCGTTCGGGCCCTCCACACAGGCGATCCTCGACGAGGCGGTCTCGCGCGACATCCCCTGGATCCGGCTGAACAAGCACTCGCTGGTCCAGCTCGGCCAGGGCGTGCACGCCAAGCGCATCCGCGCCACGATGACCTCCGAGACCAGCTCCATCGCGGTCGACATCGCCTCCGACAAGGACCTGACCACCCGGCTGCTGAGCGCGGCGGGGCTGCCGGTTCCCAAGCAGGAGGCCGTGCGTACGGCGGACGCGGCCGCCTCGATGGCCCGCCGGATCGGCTTCCCGGTCGTCGTCAAGCCCCTCGACGGCAACCACGGCCGCGGCGTCTGCCTGAACCTGATGGACGAGGACGCCGTCCGCGAGGCGTTCCCCGTCGCGCGGGAGCAGTCCCGGCGCGGCACCGTGGTCGTCGAGTCGTTCGTGACCGGCAAGGACTACCGCTGCCTGATCATCGACGGCAAGGTCGCGGCGATCGCCGAGCGGGTGCCGGCCCACGTCATCGGTGACGGCACCCACACCGTGCAGCAGCTCGTCGACGACACCAACGCCGACCCGCGGCGAGGCGTCGGCCACGAGAAGATCCTGACCCGGATCACGATCGACTCCGCCGCCGAGGAGGTGCTCGCCGGCCAGGGCCACACGCTGACCTCCGTGCCCGACCAGGGCGAGATGGTGAAGCTCGCGCTGACAGGCAACATGTCGACCGGCGGCATCTCGATCGACCGGACCTTCGAGGCCCACCCGGAGAACGCCGAGATCGCCGAGGAGGCGGCCCGGATGATCGGGCTCGACATCGCCGGCATCGACTTCATCTGCCCCGACATCACCCAGCCGGTGCGCGAGACCGGGGGCGCCATCTGTGAGGTGAACGCCGCCCCGGGGTTCCGGATGCACACCCACCCGACCATCGGTGAGCCGCAGTTCATCTCCAAGCCGGTCGTCGACATGCTGTTCCCACCCGGGGCCCCGAGCCGGATCCCGATCGTGGCCGTCACCGGCACCAACGGCAAGACCACGACCAGCCGGATGATCAGCCACATCTTCAAGGGGATGGGCCGCAAGGTCGGCATGACCTCCACCGACGGCGTCGTCATCGACGAGCGCCTCGTCATCCGCGCCGACGCCTCCGGCCCCCGGAGCGCCCGGATGGTGCTGCAGAACCCCCGCGTGGACTTCGCGGTGTTCGAGGTCGCGCGCGGCGGCATCCTGCGGGAGGGCCTCGGCTACGAGCGCAACGACGTCGCCGTCGTGCTCAACGTGCAGCCGGACCACCTCGGCCTGCGTGGCATCGACACCGTCGAGCAGCTCGCCGACGTCAAGGCGGTGCTCGTCGAGGCGGTCCCCCGCGACGGGCACGCCGTGCTCAACGCCGACGACCCGCTCGTCCGCGAGATGCGCCGGCGCTGCTCGGGCCAGGTCGTCTGGTTCTCGATGGCCGAGCCGGGCTCCGAGGAGCGCGACATGATCGACGCGCACTGCCGCCGCGGCGGGAAGGCGCTGGTGCTGCAGCCGACCGAGCGCGGCGAGATGATCGTCGTGCGCCACGGCGGGCGCGACATGCAGCTCGCCTTCACCCATCTGCTGCCCTCGACCTTCAACGGCCGGGCGCGGATGAACGTGCAGAACGCCCTCGCGGCGGCGGCGGCAGCGTTCGCCTCGGGCGCTCCCCTCCACGACATCCGGCAGGGCCTGCGCACCTTCTCGACGAACTACTACCTCTCCCCCGGGCGCCTGAACGAGATCGAGGTCAACGGGGTCAACGTCATCGTGGACTACTGCCACAACGCGCCCGGCATGAAGATGCTCGGCGACTTCGTCGATCGCACCGGCGACAGCCTCGACTCGGGCAGCGAGCTCGGCAAGCGCTCGCGCATCGGGGTGATCGCGACCGCGGGCGACCGGCGGGACGAGGACATGCGCGAGCTCGGCCAGATCGCGGCCAAGCACTTCGACGTGGTGATCGTCCGGGAGGACGTCAACCTGCGGCGACGCCCCAAGGGCGAGACCGCGTCGTTCGTGGCCGAGGGCGTGCGCACCGCGATGGACCAGGGCGCCCGCTGCAAGCAGGTCGAGGTCGTCCTGGACGAGATCGAGGCCGTGCGGCACGCGATGAGCCGGTCCAACTACGGCGACCTGCTGATCCTGTGCGTCGACCAGCACCCGGCCGTGGTGGCGGAGCTGGAGAACTGGTCACCGCACGCGCAGGCCGGCGCCTCCTCGGGCGTGGACGACACGCACGTCGCGGACCCGGACTACACGCCCCCGCCGGAGGCCTGACCGACCTTCCGGGTGGTCCGGCGCCGGGCCGACGCCTTCTTCACCGGCTCGGCCTCGGCCACCGGCTCGGGCGGCGGCTCGACCGGCGCCTCGACCGGGGCAGGCTCCGCGGCAGGCGCCTTCTTCGACGCCGCCCTCTTGGTCGCCGCACGGCGCTTGGGGCGGACCCAGAGCTGGCCCTGGCCGGAGTCGGACTTGACCGTCCGGGTCTCCAGGAACTTCTGGTCCTTGACCAGGTCGCTGAGCTTGGCGAAGCCGTAGGTGCGCGAGTCGAAGGACGGGTCCGTTCGGTTCAGGTGGCTGCCCAGCGAGCCGAGGGCCGACCAGTCGTCGTCGGTGGCGGTCTTGTTGAGCGCCTTGACCAGCATGCTCTCCAGGTTGCCCTTCTCGCGCACCGGCTCCGGCGACGCCTCGGTGGGGGCCCCGGCCGGGTCCGGAGCGGCCACCTCGGGGCTCTGGGTCTCGGTCGCGTCGGCCCGCAGCACCTCGAGGAAGGTGAACTTGTCGCACGCGTCCCGGAACGCACGCGGTGTCTTCTTCGCGCCGAGGCCGTAGACCGTCATGCCGGACTCCCGCAGGCGGGTGGCCAGCCGGGTGAAGTCGCTGTCGCTGGAGACGATCACGAACCCGTCGAGGTGGCCGGCGTAGAGCAGGTCCATCGCGTCGATGATCAGCGCCGAGTCGGTCGAGTTCTTGCCGACCGTGTAGGCGAACTGCTGCATCGGGGCGATGGCATGGCTGTGCAGCTGCTCCTTCCACCCGTTGAGCTGCGAGGTCGTCCAGTCGCCGTACGCCCTCTTGACGGTGAGCGTGCCGTAGCCGGCCAGCTCCTCGAAGACGTCCTTGGCGACCTTGGGCGAGATGTTGTCGGCATCGATGAGTACGGCGAGCCGACTCGTGTCGTCACTCATGTTGGATCCCTCTCCTCTGTCGACGTGCGAGCTGCACGTGCGACCTTGTCCCGCAGCTGCTCCGGGGTGTCGGGCGTAGCGCCCTCACCGGCCAGCCAGTCGTAGACCTCCTGACGCTCCGCGTGGCACATCAGGCCGACCACGTCGCCGGGCTCGGCGATGGCGACCAGGGCCTGCAGCGACTCGAGCTCCGTGGGGTAGGACACGATGTCGGTGACCCCGACCCGCTCGGCCCCGGTGCGGAAGAGCGCGTCGAGCTCCTCGACGGTGCGTCCGCGGAGGTACTTCTCCTTGTGCCCGATCGCGAGCACGTCGGCGTCGCGAGCGGCGATCTCGCCGAGCATCTCCAGCAGGTCGTCCTGCCGGTCCCCCACGGCTCCGAGGCCGAGGAGCAGGCGCTTCCCGGGCGCGCGCACGCCGCGCATGATCTCGACCATCGCCTCGAGACCGGCCTCGTTGTGGGCCAGGTCCATCACGACCGAGATCTCGCCCAGGCTGAAGAAGTTCATCCGGCCCGGGTTGTGCTCGGCGTCCGGGAGGAAGGAGCGCAGGCCCGCCACGACGTGGCGACGCGGGATGTCCGCCGCCAGCGCCGCGCTCGCCGCCGCCAGGGCGTTCTCCACGTTGAAGCGCGACAACCCGCTCAGGGTCATCGGGACGTCGACCACCTCGACCAGCGGGTCCGCACGGTTGCCCTCCAGGACGGTGATCCAGCCGTCGATGATCGTCGTGGCCCGACCGCCGTGGGACAGGATCTCGCGCAGCGCGGGCGAGTCGGCGTCGCGCGAGAAGACCCACGGGCTCGCCGGGGTCGTCGTACGCATGGCGAAGACGCGGGGGTCGTCGCCGTTCAGCACGGCCCAGCCGGTCTTCTTGGTGATCCGGGCCACCACGCCCTTCACCTCGGCGAGCTGGTCGACGGTGTCGATCCCCTGCAGGCCGAGGTGGTCGGCGGTGACGTTGGTGACCACGGAGACGTCGTTGCTGACCACGCCGATGCCCTTGAGCAGGATGCCGCCGCGGGCGGTCTCGGTGACGGCGAAGTCGACGTTCTCGTGCGCCAGCACCCGGCCGGCGCCGGACGGGCCCGAGTAGTCGCCGCCCTCGACCAGCTCGCCGTCGATGTAGATGCCGTCGGTGTTCGACCAGCCGACCAGGTGGCCGGCCTCGCGGGCGATGTGCGCGATCATCCGCGAGGTGGTGGTCTTGCCGTTGGTGCCGGTGACGGCGACGACCGGCACACGCGGTCGGATCGTGGTGGGCCGAGGTCCTCGCTCGACCGACTGCACGCGCTGCGCGGCCGTTTCCACGAGGGTGCCGACGTCGGTGGTCCCGAGTCCGTCGATGACCGAGGCCACCGCCTCCCCCAGGGCCTGGGCGCGGTTGCGGTCGCGCCACGGGTAGGCGACCACGATGCGCTCGGGCTGGGACGTCGACCGGACGCGTACGCCGAGGCGGGTGGTGCCCGCCTCGGCCGCGACCCGGCGTACGAGCCGCGTCACCAGCCGGGTCAGCGAGCGCTGCCGGAAGCCGCTCAGCGGCGCACCGGCCCGGATGCGAGGCGATGCCCAGACGTTGGGCGAGCCGACGCAGCTCCTCCTCCGGCGCCTTCGCCAGCGTGGTGACGTCCAGGGTGAGCTTGATGGCGGCTCGGGGGAAGTAGAGGTTCGGGCCCTCGAGGACCCTCAGCTCGACCAGCGCGGACTCGTCCTGGGTCACGGTCCGGGTCAGTCGTCCTCGAGCCGGAAACCGACCTTGATGCCGACCTGGAAGTGCTCGACCTGGCCGTCGAGGACGGCGCCGCGGACCTGGGTCACCTCGAACCAGTCCACGTGGCGCAGCGTGCGGGCGGCCCGCTCGACACCGTTGCGAACGGCCTGGTCGATGCCGTCGGGCGAGGTGCCGACGATCTCGGTGACGCGGTAGGTGCGGTTGGTCATCGGTGATCAACTCCTGGGCTTCGGGTGTGCGGACTCGCGTCAGTTTGCCACGTCACCTGGGGGTGTTGAGACCCCGACGTAGGCTGACATCGTGGCAGCAACAGGCAGGACCCGACGCGACGCCGAGCCGATCCGGATCACCACCGCGCCGACCCGGGCCGGCGACGACATCGACCGCCGCCGACGCCGTTACCTCATCTCGATGAGCATCCGCACGCTGTGCTTCGTGGGGGCCGTGCTCGTCGGTGACAACTGGTTCCGCTGGGTCCTCGTGGCCGGTGCGTTCATCCTCCCCTACATCGCCGTCGTGATGGCCAACTCCGCCGCCCCGCGCATCGAGGGGGCCGACCTCGTGCAGCCGAACGCCGGCTACAAGGAGCTCCACTGAGCGCCGGGTCGCAGGACGGGTCGCAGGACGGGCCAGCGACCTGCTCGGCCAAGGGCTGCCAGGCGCCCGCGACCTACGAGCTGCGCTGGAACAACCCCAAGCTGCACACCCCTGACCGGGTCAAGATCTGGCTGGCCTGCGAGGACCACCGCCAGAGCCTCTCCGACTTCCTCGCCGCCCGGAAGTTCCTGCGCGAGGTCGCCCCGCACTGACCGCCGACCGGGCAGTTCTCCTCGTCGCTGGGACGCCGACCGGGCAGTTCTCCGTGCCCGTACGACGCCGACCGGGCACTCCCTCGTGTCCGTACGACGCCGACCGGGCAGTTCTGTCACACGCCCGTACGACGCCGACAGCGGACTCCAGTCCCACGCGTCGACCGGGCGACGTCTGACGAGACTGCCCGGTCGAGGCTT
Source organism: uncultured Actinomycetota bacterium (assembly GCA_963731075.1). Lineage (GTDB taxonomy): Bacteria > Actinomycetota > Actinomycetes > Propionibacteriales > Nocardioidaceae > Marmoricola. Next base: position 196,323 of record CAVSUC010000004.1, on the reverse strand, counting down.
CGACGGCGCGAGCAGAACTGCCCGGTCGGCGTCTCAGCGGCACGGAAACCGCCCGGTCGGCGCGGCGGCTCGCGCTCAGCCGCCGATCGCGGACATCGGGCGGGTGGGCTGGAGGAAGGCCTCGTCGTCGATGCCGTGGCCGGGGCGCTTGGTCATCATCGCCAGCCGCCACTGGTCGGCGATCTGCTCGTCGGTGGCGGTGCCGCGCAGGGCGGCGCGGAGGTCGGACTCCTCGCGGGCGAACAGGCAGTTGCGGACCTGGCCGTCGGCGGTGAGCCGGACCCGGTCGCAGTCGCCGCAGAACGGGCGGGTGACCGAGGCGATCACGCCGACCATGCCGGGGCCGCCGTCGACCAGGAAGGTCTCGGCCGGGGCGCTGCCGCGGTGCTCGGGGTCGGGGGTGAGGGTGAACTCGGCCTCGAGGGAGGCGAAGATCTCCTCGGCGGTGACCATGCCGGCGCGCGACCAGTTGTGCTGGGCGTCGAGGGGCATCTGCTCGATGATCCGGAGCTGGTAGTCGCGCTCGAGGCACCAGCGCAGCAGCTCGGCGGCGTGCTGGTCGTTGACCCCGCGCAGCAGGACCGCGTTGACCTTGACCGGACCCAGTCCGGCGGCCGTGCGCGGCGGCCAGGCCCTCGATCACGTCGTCGAGCCGGTCGCGCCGGGTGATCTCCTTGAACACGTCGCGGCGGACCGTGTCCAGGCTGACGTTGACCCGGTCGAGCCCGGCGGCGGCCAGCGCGTGGCGCGGTGCGGGACAGGCCGAGCGCGTTGGTGGTGATGGACACCTCGGGGCTGGGGTCGAGCGCCTTGGTCCGGGCCACGATGTCGGGCAGGCCCCGGCGCAGCAGCGGCTCGCCGCCGGTGAACCGGACCTCGCGGATGCCGAGCTGCTCGACCCCGATCCGGACCAGCCGGACGACCTCGTCGTCGGTGAGCGTCTCCTCGGTGGGCAGCCACTCCAGCCCCTCCGCGGGCATGCAGTAGCTGCAGCGCAGGTTGCACCGGTCGGTCAGCGAGACGCGCAGGTCAGAGGCCACCCGCCCATAGCTGTCCGCCAGCCCGAGGTCCCCCATGAATGTGCTCACCCGGGCAGTCTAGGCATGGGGGCAACGAACTACCCTCGCGGCGTGAGATTCCTGCTGAGCCGCCGCTGGGTGCTGTTCTTCCTGGTGGTCGTGGTCCTGGCCTGGCTGGCGACCCAGCTGGGGCAGTGGCAGTTCCACCGGCTCGACGAGCGCAAGCACGACAACCACATCGTCGCGCACCAACCTGAAGCGGCCGCCCAGCCCCGTCGACGACGTCCTGTCCACGCGGAAGGCGCCGAGTCGCGGACGACGAGTGGCGCCGGGTGACCGTGCACGGGACCTGGGACGACGCCGCACACGGTCGTGCTGAAGTACCAGACCCGCGACGAGGGCGCCGGCGTCGACGTGGTCACCCCGCTGGTCACCGAGGGCGGAGCCGCCGTGCTCGTGGACCGCGGCTGGATGTCCACCCAGAACTCGGGCGCCAGCCGCCCCGAGGACCTGCCGACGGCCACCGAGGGGCAGGTCACCGTCACGGGGTGGGTACGCCGGGACGCGACCGGTGGCGCCACCCGGGTCAGCGACCTGTCCACCCGGGCGGTCTCCTCGACCGCGCTCGCCAAGGTGCTGCCCTACCCGCTCTACCGCGGGTTCGTCGACGTCGCCCAGGAGAGCCCGGCGCCCGCCACGAGGCTCGCAGCCCACGGAGCTCCCGGACGACACCAGCAACGGGCCGCACTTCTTCTACGGGCTGCAGTGGTGGTTCTTCGGGGCCCTGGCGGTCTTCGGCTTCTGCTACCTGGCCTGGGACGAGTTCCGCCAGCACCGGGAGCGCCGGCGCTCAGAGCGAGCGCAGCATGCCACCGTCCACGGGCAGCATCACGCCGGTGACGAAGGATGACGCCGGGCTGAGCAGGAACGCCGCCGCGGCCGCGAACTCCGCCGGCTCGCCCGTAGCGACCCAGCGGGATCGTCGCGATCGGCCCTGGCCCGCGCGGCCGCCGCGTCACCGGTCGACGCGTCGAGCTCCTCGACCCGCTCGGTCCCGACCCGACCCGGCAGCAGGCCGTTGACCCGGATGTCGCGGGGGCCGAGCTCGTCGGCCAGCGTCTTCGCGGCCATCGCCAGCCCGGGACGGAGACCGTTGGAGACGCCGAGGTTGCCCACCGGCGCCTTGACCGACGTGGACAGCACGAACGCGATCGACCCGGGGCCCTCGATCACCGCGGGCCACGGCCCGGGCCACCCGCAGGCCGCCCACGAACACCGACTGCGAAGCTGGTCGTCCACACCTCGTCGGAGGTGTCCATCACCGTGCCGGGAGGTGGCCCGCCGACCGAGATCAGGGCCCCGTCGAGCCGTCCCCACGTGTCGGTCGCCGTGGCCACGAGCCGGTCGGCGACGTCGGGGTCCGCGTTGTCACCGACGACCGCGACCGCGTTCTCGCCGAGCGTGCCGGTGGCCGCCGTGAGGGTCTCCTCGCTGCGGCCCGAGAGCACGACACGCGCGCCCTCGGCGACCAGCAGGTCGGCGGTGGCGCGGCCGAGACCACGACCGCCACCGGTGACGACGTACACACGGCCTGGTGAGTCCGAGGTCCATGCAACCACGCTATCCAACGGGGTCGGGCTGGGGCGCCTCCTCGGACACGGCGTCCTCGATGAACTGGGTGCGGTAGAGGTCGGCGTAGAGACCGCCCTCGGACAGCAGCTCGCGGTGCGTGCCGCGCTGCACGATGCGGCCGGCGTCCACCACGAGGATGAGGTCGGCGTTGCGGACCGTGGAGAGCCGGTGGGCGATCACCAGCGAGGTGCGGCCCTCGAGCGCGCGGTCGAGGGCCCGCTGCACGGCGTACTCCGACTCGGAGTCCAGGTGGGCCGTCGCCTCGTCGAGCACGACGATGCCGGGGGCCTTGAGCAGCAGCCGGGCGATCGCCAGCCGCTGCCGCTCGCCGCCGGAGAGCCGGTAGCCGCGGTCGCCCACGACCGTGTCGAGGCCGTCGGACATCGCCTCGCACGAGGTCGGCGATCCGCGCCGACTCCAGCGCCGCCCAGATCTGCTCGTCGGTGACGTCGGGGGCGGCGTAGCGGAGGTTCTCGCGGATCGTGTCGTGGAACATGTGGGCGTCCTGGGTGACGTAGCCGACCGCGTCCTCCAGGGACTGCAGGGTCAGGTCACGCACGTCCTCGGAGCCCACGCGGACCGCTCCCCCGACGACGTCGTAGAGCCGCGCGACGAGGTGGGTGATCGTCGTCTTGCCGGCGCCCGACGGGCCGACCAGGGCGATCATCTCGCCCGGCTCGGCCACGAAGGTGATGTCGTGCAGCACCTGCTCGTTGTCGCGGTTCTCCGGGCGGGCGAGGTTCTCCAGGGACGCGAGCGAGACGTCCTCGGCGCGCGGGTAGGTGAACTGCACGTGGTCGAACTCGACCCGGGTGGAGCCGGGCGCGAGGGTGACGGCGTCGGGCTTCTCCTGCACGGTGGAGGGCAGGTCGAGCACCTCGAAGACGCGGTCGAAGCTGACCAGCGCGGTCATCACGTCGACGCGCACGTTGGACAGGCCCTGCAGCGGTCCCAGGAGGCGCAGCAGCAGCGTGGCGAGCGCGGTCAGCGTGCCGATGGTGAGCGCGCCGTTGACGGCCAGGCTGCCGCCGATGCCGTAGACCAGCGCGGTGGCCAGCGCCGGGATCAGCATCATGATCGCGATGAAGATGCGCGTCACCAGGGAGATGCGGATGCCGAGGTCGCGGACCAGCCCGGCCTTCTCGGCGTACTTCGCGTCCTCCTCGTCGCGGCGGCCGAACAGCTTGAGCAGCAGCGCGCCGCCCACGTTGAACCGCTCGGTCATCATGTTGCCGAGGTCGGCGTTGCCGTCCATCTGCTGGCGGGTCATGCCGCTGATCTGCCGGCCGACCCAGCGCGAGGCCAGGAGCAGCAGCGGGAACAGCGCGAGGCAGGCCAGCGTGACCTGCCAGCTCAGGGCGAACATCGTGATCCCGACGACGACCACGCTGATCGAGTTGGACACGGTGCTCGACAGCGTCGAGGTGAACGCGCGCTGGGCACCGATCACGTCGTTGTTGAGCCGGGACACCAGCGCACCGGTCTGGGTGCGGGTGAAGAAGGCGAGGGACATCCGCTGCACGTGTCCGAAGACCTTGGTGCGGAGGTCGAAGATCAGGCTCTCGCCGATGCGCGAGGACAGGAAGCCCGAGCCCACGCCGAGCATCGGCGTCCAGGATCGAGACGACGCCCATGGCCAGGGCCAGCCAGACGACGAGGCTGGTGTCCTTGCCGATGATGCCGTCGTCGAGGATGTGCTTGACGAGCAGCGGGTTGATCACCACGAGGCCGGCGTCGAGCATGACGAAGACCAGGAACATGACGATCAGCCGCTTGTGGGGCACGGCGAAGCCGGCCACCCGTCGTACGGTCTCGCGGGTCAGCTTCTGGTCGACGACGGTCGGGTCGCGTCGCATCGTGCGCATCAGCATGCCGGGGTTGATGGAGCTCATCTGCGGCTCCTTTCCTCCACCCAGTGGAGCTTGGTCCGGGGCGGTCCCGGTGTCACTTCTCGAGCGTCTCAGGCCCCGCCGACAAGGTCGCGGAACCTGCGGAGCTGGGCCTGACGCTCGGCCAGCCGCTGCTGGTCCAGGTCGTTGGACCCGGCCCCCTGCAGCAGGGCCTTGGTCTCCCGCACCGCTCCGACGTTGTTGGCGAAGACGGCCTCGAGGAGGTCCGAGGTGGTGGCGTCCAGCTCATCGCGGGGCACGACCGCGGTGGCGAGTCCCAGGTCCCGGGCCTCGTCCGCCTCGACGTATCTCGCGGTGGCACAGATCTCCAGCGCCCGCGAGTACCCAACAAGCTCGACGAGGGCTTTTGTTCCCGCGAGGTCGGGCACCAGGCCGAGGGCCGGCTCCTTCATGCAGAACTTCACGTCGTCGGCCACCACGCGGAAGTCGCAGGCCAGGGCGAGCTGGAACCCGGCCCCGATCGCATAGCCGTGCACGGCGGCCACCGAGATGATCCGCGGGTCCGAGAGCCAGGTGAAGCCGCGCTGGAAGCCGTCGATCGCGTCGAGGACCTGCTGGTCGGTGCCGTGCATGAGCTCGAGCACCGAGTCCTCGCCGTCGAGGCCGTCCGGGCTCAGCAGCCGGATGTCGATTCCGGCCGAGAAGCAGTCGCCGGCGCCGCGCACGACGACGGCCTGAACCTCCTCGGGCAGCGCGTCGCCGATCGCGGCGAGCGTGTGCCAGAGCCGTGGCGTCTGGCTGTTGCGCCGGTCGGCCTTGTCGAGGGTGATCGTGAGGGTGGGCCCGGTCAGCTGGACCGCGAGGCCGGCTGCGTGGAGGTCTGCGTCGGAGGGAAGCGGCATGGCCCGAACTCTAGAGGGGTGTTGACTGTCGCCGTGACGACGTCGAGCAGAGCCGGGAACAGGCCGAGGTTCCGAGTCCTGCGTCGGCTGCTGCTCGTCGTGCTGGTGCTCGTGCTCGTGTTCTTCCTCGGGGGCGGCTGGTACTTCTCGGGCCGGATCCGCTCCGACGGCCTCGAGGTGAAGCCCTACCCCGTCGAGCGCACGCTCACCCTGACCCCGCAGGCCGCCGGCACCGTCAGCCTCCGGTCCACCGACCCGAAGCAGCTGACGATGCTTCGCGCCCCGTCGACGTACGGCGTGAAGTGGCGCGGCGGCGGGTACGGCCGGGTCTCGGGCGCCGTCGTGTCCCGCGGCGACGGGCAGGTGACCCGCCGGCTCGAGGTCGTCACCGGTGATCCGCCCCGGAAGGGTGAGAAGGCGGAGCTCGACCTCGTCGCGTTCCCGGACGACCCGTCGTACGCCCTGGGGCCCGACGTCCGCACGGTCACCTTCTCCTCGCCCCGAGGTCGCTTCCCCGCCTTCCTGGTGGACGGCGCGAAACCCTCGACGAGGACCTGGGCGGTGCTGGTGCACGGCAAGGGCGGGTCCCGGATGGAGATGTACCGGATGGCCCGCGCGACGGCCGCCGCGGGGCTGCGCACCCTGGACATCACCTACCGCAACGACGAGGGCCGACCGCGCGACCCCTCGGGCTACTACCAGTACGGCCGGACGGAGTGGCGCGACCTCGCGGCCGCCGTCCGCTACGCGCAGCAGCACGGCGCCGAGCGGGTGGTGCTCGGGGCGGACAGCATGGGCGGGGGGATCGTGGCGTCCTACCTGCAGCACCGACGGGCCGCGGCCGCCCCCCAGGTGGTGGGGCTGGTGCTGGACGCGCCGATGCTGGACTTCGGCGAGACCGTCAGCTTCGGGGCCAGGCAGCTGGACCTGCCCGTCCTGGGACACGTGCCCGAGAGCCTCACCTGGACCGCCAAGCGGATCGCCGCGGCGCGCTTCGACCTCGACTGGGACGCGTTGGACTACCTGAGCGACCCGTCCTGGCTGACGGTGCCGGCCCTGGTGTTCCACGGCACGGCCGACACGACGGTCCCGGTCGCGACGAGCCGACAGCTGGTGAGGACGAAGCCCGACCTCGTCACGCTCGTGGAGACCAGGGGCGTGGAGCACGTGCGCTCCTGGAACGCCGACCCCGCGGCGTACGACGGGCACGTCCGGGCGTTCCTCGACGGCCTCTGAACGGGCTCAGGCGAGCGAGACCAGGTCGGCGTAGTCGGGCGTCCACAGGTCCTCGACACCGTCGGGGAGGATCAGCACGCGGTCCGGCTCCAGCGCGTGCACGGCGCCCTCGTCGTGGGTCACCAGCACGATCGCGCCGGCGTACTCCCGGATGGCGGCGAGCACCTCCTCGCGCGAGGCGGGGTCGAGGTTGTTGGTGGGCTCGTCGAGCAGCAGCACGTTGGCGCTGGAGACGACGAGGATGGCCAGGGCGAGCCGGGTCTTCTCGCCGCCCGACAGCACGCTCGCGGGCTTGTTGGCGTCGTCGCCGGAGAACAGGAACGAGCCGAGCACGGACCGCGCCTCGGTGTCCTGGAGCTGCGGGGCCGCGGCGTGCAGGTTCTGCAGCACCGTCCGCGAGGAGTCGAGGGTCTCGTGCTCCTGCGCGTAGTAGCCGATCTTGAGCCCGTGGCCCGGTTGCACCGCACCGGTGTCGGACTCGTCCACACCGGCCAGGATCCGCAGCAGGGTCGTCTTGCCGGCCCCGTTGAGGCCGAGGATGACGACACGGCTCCCCTTGTCGATGGCGAGGTCGACGTCGGTGAAGACCTCGAGCGAGCCGTAGGACTTGGAGAGCTCGCTGGCGGTGAGCGGCGTCCTGCCGCAGGCGGCGGGCGCGGGGAACTTGATCCGCGCCACCTTGTCGGCCCGGCGCTCCCCCTCGATGCCCTGCATGAGCTTCTCGGCCCGCTTGAGCATCGACTGGGCGGCCTGCGCCTTGGTCGCCTTGGCCCGCATCTTGTTGGCCTGGTCGGTGAGCGTCTTGGCCTTGGTCTCGGCGTTGACCCGCTCGCGCTTGCGGCGCTTCTCGTCGGTCTCGCGCTGGGCGAGGTAGGCCTTCCAGCCGATGTTGTAGATGTCGATCACCGCGCGGTTCGCGTCGAGGTGCAGCACCCGGTTCACGCACGCCTCCAGCAGGCCGACGTCGTGGGAGATCACCACGAGGCCGCCCTTGTGGTTGCGGAGGAACTCGCGCAGCCAGCCGATCGAGTCGGCGTCGAGGTGGTTGGTCGGCTCGTCGAGCAGCAGCGTCTCGGCGCCGGAGAACAGGATGCGCGCCAGCTCGACCCGGCGGCGCTGGCCACCGGAGAGCGTGCGCAGCGGCTGGTCCATCAGCCGGTCGGCGATGCCGATCGAGGAGGCGATCTGGGCGGCCTCCGCCTCGGCCGCGTAGCCGCCGGCGGCGTGCAGGGCCGCCTCGGCCTTCTCGTAGCGGTTCATCGCCCGGTCGCGGATGAGCGGGTCGTCGCTGCCCATCTCGGTCTCGGACTCCCGCAGGCGGCGTACGACGGTGTCCAGTCCGCGGGCCGACAGGATCCGGTCGCGCGAGAGCACCTCGGGGTCGCCGGTCCGCGGGTCCTGCGGGAGGTAGCCGATGTCGCCGGAGGACGAGATCGTCCCGCCTGCCGGGAGGGCCTCACCGGCGAGGATCTTGGTGAGCGTGGTCTTGCCGGCGCCGTTGCGGCCGACCAGCCCGATCCGGTCACCGGCGGCGATCCGGAACGAGACGTCGTCCATCAGCAGGCGCGCGCCGGCACGCACCTCGAGCTTGGACACAGTGATCACGACGGGGACTTTCGGGAAGGAGAAGAACGGGGCCGCCTCATGGGGCGAGTCCGGCGGGGTACTGAGGGGCCGGTGGTCGCTAGTCTACGAGGCCCTGACGCCCGGAAAGGACACGCGTGCGTTTCAACCCGAGGGCCCGGATCGACCAGAGCCAGATCGAGACCCGTGGCGGCGGTGGCGGTGGTGGCGGAACCCGCTTCCCCATCCCGCTGGGCGGCGGGGGCGGCAAGATCGGCCTCGGCACGATCGTGATCGTCATCCTCTACGTGATCATCACCCAGTTCATGGGCGGTGGCGGCGGCGGAGGGGGCGGCGACGCCACGACCACGAACGAGTGCAAGACCGGCGCCGACGCCAACAAGTCCGAGTCCTGCGCCGTGGACCTGTTCACCAACTCCGTGCAGAACTACTGGACCACGGCCTACCCGCGCGAGGCCGACGGGCAGTACCAGCCGATCACCACCGTCCGCTTCCAGGGGTCGACCACGTCGAAGTGTGGCCAGGCGGGCGCCGAGATGGGCCCGTTCTACTGCCCCAACGACCAGTTGGTCTACCTCGACTCCACGTTCTTCAAGGACATGCTCCAGGGGCAGCTCGGCGCCAAGGGCGGGACCTTCGCGATCGGCTACGTCATCGCCCACGAGTACGGCCACCACATCGAGGACCAGCTCGGCGTTCTCGGCAAGATCCGCACGACCCAGGGGGCCAAGAGCGACGCGGTCCGCGTCGAGCTGATGGCCGACTGCCTCGCCGGCGCCTGGGCCAAGGGCGCGCAGGACACGAAGGATGCCGACGGCAACGCGATCATCGAGGACCTCAACCAGGAGGACATCAAGCTCGCGATCGACGCCGCCGAGGCGGTGGGCGACGACCGGATCCAGAAGAAGAGCACCGGCCGGGTGAACACGGACTCCTTCACCCACGGCTCCGCGAAGCAGCGGGTGCGCTGGTTCAACCAGGGACTCTCGCAGGGGACCATCAAGGGCTGCGACACCTTCGCCACCGACGACCTCTGACGAGGTGACCGTCCAGTAGCGCACCGAGGGCGCCCGACGGGTCCCCGCTCTGGTAGACATGTCGCGTCTCGGCCCGTCACTCCGGAGGTCTTCGCATGTCCAGCTCCGCCATGTCCCTGCCGCTGCACCAGCGTCGCCCGCTCGTCCTGGCCGACCTCGTGCCGGGCGCCCGGGTCCGTGACCTGCTCCTCGTCCTCGGCGGTGCCGGCCTCACCGGCCTGATGGCCCAGATCGCCGTCCCCGTGGCCGGTTCGCCCGTGCCCGTCACCGGCCAGACCTTCGCCGCGCTGACCGTGGGCGCGGCCCTCGGCTGGCAGCGGGGGGCCGCCGCGCTGGCCCTCTACATGGTCGCCGGCATGGCCGGGATGCCGTGGTACGCCGGCGGCGGCTCGGGCTTCCACTTCCCGTCGTTCGGCTACGTGATCGGCTTCGTCCTCGCTGCCGGCATCGTCGGCGCCCTGGCCAGCCGTGGGGGTGACCGCTCCCCCGTGCGGACCATCGGGACGATGCTCGTCGGCAACGCGGTCGTCTACCTGTTCGGCCTCGCCTACCTGATGTGGAACCTCCACATCGGCCTCGGCACCGCCTGGGACATCGGCATGAAGAACTACCTGCTCGGTGACGGCCTCAAGATCCTGCTCGCGGCCGGCTGCCTGCCGCTGGTGTGGCGCGGCGTCGACGCGCTCCACAAGCGCTGACCCCTCACTCCGGTCCGTCCGGGCCGACCCCGGCTCTCGGTCGGGTCAGCTCCGTCGACATCGCGTAGTCCTTGGCGGGACCGGTCACGTCCCACTCGACGGTCCAGCGCTCCGGCGTACCGCTGACGACGCCTCGGTAGGTGTCCGGCGCGCAGGGGTGCACGACGGGCTCCTCCGGCCGCCACGGGTGGAAGTCGCGCTCGTCCTCGAACCGGACCCACCAGGTGTCGCTCGGCTCGTCGCGCACCAGCCACAGCACTCGGTGCACCGCGACGTCGCCGGTGGGCTGGTGCCACCGGCCCTGCTCCTGCCAGCGGATCCGGTCGGGGGAGACCACCGTCAACGTCAGCTCACCGTCCACCAGGCTCTGGGTCCCGGTGAGCCGGTCGTCGATGACCCGCGCGAGCTGCCACACGCCGACCAGCACGTGGGGGTCGGCGAGGCTCGTCATGGGCCCAGCCTAGGCAGGCGTCATCCTTCGACCTCGCAGTCGGCGGTTGGGGAGCGGTCGCTAGGTTTCGTGCATGGACGCGACCGCTCGGCTGGTGATGACTCGTGCCCCGAAGAACCCGGAGGGGCTCGTCCTGCTCCTGCACGGAGGTGGCTCACGCCGCGACGCCACCGCCGTCAGCCCGACGCAGCTGTCGGTGCTCCGGATGGTGCCGATCGCCTGGCGCATCGCAGCGGCCGGTCGGGGACGGCTGGCCGTCGTACGCCTCCTGAACTCGGTGCGTGGCTGGGACGCCCGGCACACCCCCGTGGACGACGTCCGGTGGGCCCTGGACGAGCTCGGTGAGCGCCACGGGCTGACGCTGCCGACCTGCCTCGTCGGCCACTCGCTCGGCGGCCGCGCCGCCCTGCTGGCGGGTGACCAGCCCGAGGTGCACAGCGTCGTCGCCCTCAACCCGTGGGTGCAGACCACCGACCGCGTGCACCTCGGTGAGCGCCCCGACCCTGATCGTGCACGGCACCGAGGACCGGATCGCGGACCCCCGGCGCTCGTGGGCCCTCGGACAGCAGCTGGCGCGCACCAGCCCGGTCGGCTACCTCCGGGTGACGGGCGGCCAGCACGCGATGCTGCGGCACCGCGCGGTCTTCGAGCGTGCCGCCACCGACTTCGCCCTCGCCACCCTGCTGGGGAAGCAGACCCACGGCCCCGTCGCCGAGCTGCTGCGCGGCGAGCGCGAGGTCACCGTGTGACCAGCCACTCGATCTGCGGGAACTGCCGCTGCACGGCTCGCAGGTGCGGGGCGACCGCCGGGTGCCGGAACTTCCCGGCCAGCGCGCCCTCGCCCTTGGCCGCCTGGGCCAGGGCCCACTCGGCCCGCGACAGCACGGTGTAGACGGCCGAGACGCGCGCGGCCAGCCCGATCGCGTCCCGGTCGGCGTCCTCGCCGACGCCGGCCAGGTAGGCGTCGAGCAGCACGTCGAACTCCTCGCGGACCGACAGCGAGAAGTACCCGAGGTCCGAGCCCACCGGCCCGACGCCGAAGCACTGCCAGTCCACGGTCACCACGTCCTCACCCCGGCTGGTCAGGAAGTTGGCGGGGACGGCGTCACCGTGCCACCGACCGAGGGGTCCCTCGTCGGCCCGGGCCAGCCAGTGGGCCCGGCGCGTCCAGAGATGGTCGGCCACGTCGGCGAGCGTGGTGCGGGCCAGGGTCCGCCACCCTCCGCGCTCCTCGGCCATCGCGAGCCGGTCCGACAGCAGGCGGCGGGCGGCCCAGGTGGGCGTCGGTCGATCGGCACCGGCGAACCGTCCGAGGGCACGAGCCACGAACAGGCCCGGCGGAGGCTCTCCCGGCTGCTCGAGGCTCCAGACCGTGACGCCCTCGTCGTCCTCCTCCACGGGGCCGAACTCGGAGGGCACCAGGCCCGGTCCGTCGACGACCCCGGCGTTCTCGGCCACCTCGGCCTCACGGCGCCAGTAGCCCGCGTGGCCGGGGTCGGTGAGCTCGCGGGCGCGGTCCTCCGGGGCGGCGAGCCGCTTGACCACCCAGCGACGTCCCCCGGACTCGGCCAGCCACAGGCCGGTCGTGGAGGGGCCGCCCGCACCGGGCAGCCTGCGCCACGAGGGGTCGGGCTCCCACATGGCCACATCCTGACAGAGCGGGCGGCGCCTGGCGGGTTGGCGCGACTCCTCACGGGGTACGAGCCGGGGAACAGTCGACGACAGCTCACTCGAAGCGAGGACCGACATGACCGCACCCGCCCAGCTCCAGAAGGGCCTCAAGCAGCGGCACCTCACCATGATCGCCATCGGAGGCGTCATCGGCGCCGGCCTGTTCGTCGGCTCGGGGGTGGTCATCAACGAGACCGGCCCGGCCGCGTTCCTGAGCTACCTGGTCACCGGGGTGCTGATCGTGCTGGTGATGCGGATGCTCGGCGAGATGGCCACCGCGAACCCCTCGACGGGGTCGTTCGCCGACTACGCGCGACGTGCCCTGGGAGGCTGGGCGGGCTTCTCGGTGGCCTGGCTCTACTGGTACTTCTGGGTGATCGTCGTCGGCTTCGAGGCGGTGGCCGGTGCGAAGATCCTGACCGTCTGGATCGACGCCCCCCTGTGGACCCTCTCCCTGGCCCTGATGATCCTGATGACGGCGACGAACCTGTTCTCGGTCGGCTCCTACGGAGAGTTCGAGTACTGGTTCGCCGGCATCAAGGTGTTCGCGATCATCGCCTTCCTCGTCCTGGGCACGTTCTTCGTCCTCGGCCTGTGGCCCAACCACGGGTTCGACGTCAGCAACCTGACCAGCCACGGTGGCTTCCTGCCCAACGGCGTCGGGGCGATCTTCTCCAGCATCGTGGTCGTGGTCTTCTCGATGGTCGGCGCCGAGATCGCCACCGTGGCCGCCGCCGAGTCGCACGACCCCGAGAAGGCGATCGCCAGGGCCACCCAGTCGGTGATCTTCCGGGTGGCGACCTTCTTCGTCGGGTCGATGTTCCTGCTGGTCTGCATCGTCCCGTGGAACGACGGCTCGCTGGGTGAGTCGCCGTACGTCGCGGCGTTCAAGGAGATGGGCATCCCCTACGCCGACACCGTGATGAACGCGGTGGTGCTCACCGCGGTGCTGTCCTGCCTCAACTCCGGGCTCTACACGGCGTCCCGGATGCTGTTCGTGCTGGCCGCTCGCAAGGAGGCGCCCATGCGGCTGATCACGGTGAACAGCCGCGGCGTGCCGGTGTGGGCGATCCTCGCCTCGACGGTCGTCGGCTTCCTGAGCGTGATCGCGGCCTACGTCTCCCCCGACACCGTGTTCACCTTCCTGCTGAACTCCTCGGGCGCGGTCATCCTGTTCGTCTACCTGCTGATCGCGGTCTCGCAGTTCGTGCTGCGCCGCCGGACGCCCGACGAGGACCTGACCGTGAGGATGTGGTTCTTCCCGGTGCTGACGATCCTGGCCGCGGCCGGCATCGTCGCGATCCTTGCGCAGATGGGCTTCAAGAGCGACACGCGCTCGCAGCTGCTGCTCAGCCTGCTGTCGTGGGGCATCGTGCTCGCGCTGTACGCCGTGACCCGGTGGCAGGGCGGGTCGGTGAGCGCCGAGGACCTGGAGGCTCAGTCCTCGACAGGATCCGACGGCGAGGAGGCCGCCGCCCAGCGCATCGTCGTGCTCGCCAACCAGACGATGGCCGAGAACGAGCTGCACGACGCCCTCGAGCGCATCCCGGGCAGCGACCAGGCGACCTACTTCGTGGTGGTGCCGGCGAACCCCGTCGACACCGGCCAGGCCGACCGAGAGGGCGCGGCGTTCGTCTGGCAGGCGACCACCGAGGCGGCCCAGGAGCGGCTGGACCAGACGCTCGAGGAGCTGCGCTCGCGCGGTCTCAGCGTCGAGGGCGAGCTGGGCGACTACCGCCCGCTGGTGGCGCTGGAGAAGGCGATGGGCGAGTTCGACCCGGACCACGTCGTGATCGCCACCCAGCCCGAGGAGCGGTCGACCTGGCTGCGGCACGGCGTGGTGGCGGACGCTCGAGAGCGGTGGGACGTGCCGATCCAGCACGTCGTCGTGCACGCGCCCGTCACGCGTTGGTGACCTCGACCCTGACCGACCCGGCGTCGACCACGGCCTGCTCGAGAACCACCCGGCGCGGGTCGGGCACGGCCAGGAACGGAGGTGAGACGACCAGCGCGGCCAGCCGGCGGTCCGTGAGCACCGTCTCGACCGCCGAGTGGTCCCCACCGGTGACGACCAGCTCTACGCCGACCAGGATCCGTACGGCGTGCTCCGCTGCGGCCTCGTAGGCAGCGCGGGCCTGGTTGTCACGCCGTCGGGCGAACCGCTGCTGGCTCTGGCCACCGGCCTTGGTGCGGCCCTGCACGTGCCGCTGGCCGACCTTGGACTCGACGCTCCGGTCCCGTTCCAGCCGGGCGACCGCGAAGCCGCCCTTGCGCACGAGCAGCACACCCCAGCGCCGTGGGGGCGCGCAGTCCTGTGTGAACGAGGCGACGTCGGCCGTGCCGTCGTACACCACGGAGAAGGGCGGTCGGGCCGTGAAGCTGGAGCCGTCGCGGGCCAAGCCGGTCAGAGACCCGGCGTCCACCGACAGGTCGCACCCGTCGTGCCGATCGATGAAGTTCTGCACCCACCGCCCCAGTCGTCCGGGAGGCACCAGGACGGTGGACGAGAACGTCATCTCGACAGTCCACGAAGGGAGAACATCACGGTGCCCTCCCGGTCAGAGCTGCGGTGTGGTTGTCACCGTACGTCACGCTCACGACCTCTCATCGGCACCCGAACCGTGTCAGGTACGTCGACGCGGGCGAGGCGTCGGTGGGGCCCCGCGGTGTCGCCGGCAGTCGTCTAGAACAGTTGCCCGACCACCAGAGATGTCGGGATAAAGTGGCACTTCAACACGCGCTCACGGGCGTGTCCGTGCATGAAGCAGACGTGCAAAGGGCCACCTCAATGACGTATCACCGGGGGGAGAGGGACGGTCTCCTGCCGCCTCACGAGGGGCGAGACTCTGACCTGAGCACGGCCGATCCTTCACCACCGGCCGATCGCGCGACGTCTGACTCGGCGTTGCTGCACCGTTGTCGCCGCGGGGACGCCGCTGCGTGGGACACCCTGGTCCGCCGCTACGAGGGACTCGTGTTCGGGGTGGCGCTGAACAACGGGGCCTCTCGCGAGGAGGCGTCGGACATCACCCAGACGACCTTCGTGGCTCTGCTCGACTCCATCGAGGACCTGCGTGCCGACGACCGCCTCGCCGGCTGGCTGACCACGGTCGCTCGACGCTCGACCTGGCAGGTGCGGCGCGATGCGGGTCGTCACGGCCTGGCGCCCGCTCTCCAGCCGGAGACTCTCGACCCGATCACGGACTGGGAGCGTGTCGCGTGGATGCACGAGTCGCTGCAGCGACTCGACGAACCGTGTCGAGAGCTGCTGACCGCCCTGTACCTCGATCCCTCCGGGCCGTCGTACCAGAGTGTCGCCCGTAGCACCGGACGGGCCATCGGCACGATCGGGCCGATGCGGGCGCGCTGCCTGGAACGGCTGCGCGCCCTCATGACCGACGGTCTCCAGGGATGAGTCCGGCCCCTGCCGAGCATGGCCCCGGGCTTCGTCGACTGATCGACTGGCTCGACGGACGGCTGCCGTCCGAGGAGGCCGCAGAGCTCGAGCGGCGGGTGGATGACGGTGACGAGCACGTTCTCGCGCTGGTGACGTGGCTGCGAGACTTCAAGTCACTCAGTCGCGCGTCAGCCGTGCACGACGTGCCCCCGATCGTCCGACAGAGGCTCTCCGCTCACTTCGACCGATGGAGCGAGCCCGATGTCGGTACGGCGGCTTCCGGTGTGACCTCGACACGGTTGATCTTCGACAGCCGGTGGGACCTCGCGGCCGTAGGGGTTCGCGGCGTGCCCGTCGACCACGACATGTGGCATCTCGCCTACAGCACCGATGCCGCCGACATCGTGCTCGACGTGTACCAGCTCCCGGACGACCGGGTTCGCATCGAGGGGCAGGTGTTTCTCTCCGACCACTCCGAGCAGGCGACGGCCTTCGAGGCCGAGGCCGTCGGGGAGGGCGTACGGGAGCGCACCGTGGATGGAGACGCACTGGGCCGGTTCCGGCTGCCGTCGGTGCCGGACCGGGCTGAGCAGCTGCGACTGAGCAACGGCCACGTGGTCCTCACAGCGTCGCTCCACCTGGATGGTCGACCGTGAGCGCAGCTTCCCCGGAGCTGAGCGGCGAGGACGCGGTGCGTGAGCTCTTGAGCGCCCCCTCAGGCGATGCCCGAGTCGACGGCCTGGCCCGCCAGGGTCTCGACGACGAGCCCGGGCTGACGTGGCTGCTCGAACGAGCCGCTGAGCTCGTCCATGCAGACCCGGGTGCCGCGAGCGACCTGTGCGTCCTGTGCGACACCGTCGCGAGGACGCGAGGGCTCTCACCGATCAGTGCGCGGTCGCTCTACCTCCGGGCTCGGGTTCTGGCCGAGCGGGGCGAGCTCCAGGAGGGTCTCTCCCTGATCGAACAGGCGCAGCAGACCTGGTGGGAGGCCGGGCACCGGATGCAGGCTCTGCGCACCGTGCTCGGCACCATGCAGATCCTCGATGACCTGGGCAGGCATGCGGACGCTGTCACCAAGGGGGAGGCTGCGTTGGCCGAGCTGGTGGCACTCACCAGCGCCGAGGAGCAGCCGGAAGGAGCCGAGGAGGGGCTCGGGCCGTGGCTGCACGCGGCCGTCCAGGAGAACATCGGGGTGGCGCTGGGCTTCCTCGGCGACCATGAGCGGGCGCTGGAGGCCTACCAGCGCTCGGAGGAGGCCTACGAGGCGCTCGGCCTCGATGACGAGAGTGCTCGCCCCATGGCCAACCGCGGCATCGAGCTGATCGCCCTCGGTCGCGGTCGGGAGGCCCTCACCGTGCTCGGTGCCGCGGCTGCGGGGTTCGAACGCTCGGGCGACCGGCTGTGGTCGGCCAAGTGCCTGGGACACGCGGCCCAGGCGCACCAGCAGCTCGGCGAGCTGCTGACGGCGCTGCAGACGCTCGGTGCCGCCCGGGAGACTCTGCAGCAGCTCGGCGCCGAGGTGGAGGGTGCTCGTCTCCAGCTGGCGGCCGCCGACCTCTACCTCGCCATCGGTCTCACCCAGGAGGCGAAGACCGAGGCCGCCGAGGCCATCGGACGGACGACCGCCGCAGGGCTGCGGCACGACACCGCGGCAGCGAGCTTCGTCCTGGCCCTCGCCGAGCTCGATATCGGCAGCCTGAGCGAAGCCGGGGCCAACCTCGAGGTGGCGCAGCGACTCTTCGAGGAGGTCGGAGACCGCCAACAGTGGGCCCGGACACGGTTGGCACACGCAGAGCTGCTCCGACGGGAAGGACGGCTGGACGAGGGGATCCGGGTGGCCAGCTCGGCGGGCCGAGCGCTCCGCGAAGGTGACTGGCCGGTCTCCCTTGCGGCGGTCGAGCTGTGGCTGGCGGAGACAGCCCCTGACGATCAGCTGGCGATGATCCACCTGGACCGGGTCGCGAGGTTGCCCCTCGCACTCAGCCTGCCCCAGGTGCGTGAGCCCTACCTCGTGGGTCGCGCACGGCTCCTGCGCTCGAGCGGTCGCACGGCGGAGGCCGTCGACATCCTTCGCTCGGTGATCGACGAGGTCGACCGTGGTCGCAGACGCCTCACCGATGCCAGCCTCCGTCGCGCCTTCTTCAGCCGCCGGCTCGCGGCCTACGACGAGCTGGTGGATCTGCTGGTCGATCGCGCCGAGCCGGGCGACGTCGAGGCCGCCCTGCGGCTGAGTGACCGGTCCAAGGCACGCACTCTGACCGAGCTGGTCGACGGCACCCTGGGCCGCACGTCCTCGTCGAAGCCGAACGACCCCTCTCGGCCGAGCTCCCAGGAGGACCTCGAGACCGATCTCACTGCGGTCCACGGCGCGATGATGACCGCGCCCGACCCGTCCCTGGTCGCCAGCCTCCGGCGGCGTGCCGACGCCCTCGAGCAGCAGATCGTGCTGAAGCTGGCCGATGGGTCCTCGTCACCCCCGGCGTCGACCGGGTCCGACGGCGAGGTGTCCGAGCGCACCCCATCGTGGCCCGACCGACTGCTCAGCTACCACGTCCTCGGCGACGACGTCCTGTGCTTCGCCCTGCAGCACGGAGTCCTGCACGCTCATCGCCTACCCGGGGTGCTGCCGAAGGTGCGTGCCGAGCTCGGTGGGCTGTCCGCACAGTGGAGCAGGTTCCAGCTGGGCGCCAGCTTCATCAGTCGCGCCGGTCCGTTGCTGCAGGCCACCACCGAGGACATCCTCGGGCGTCTCCACGACCTGCTCGTCGAGCCCGTCGCGCATCATCTCGAGGGAGCGGAGGGGGACCCACTCGTCGTCGTCGCGCCCAGGGAGCTGCTCGGGGTTCCGTTCCACGCGCTGCACGACGGGTCCCGACCACTGGTCGAGCGTTGGACCATCACGCTCGCGCCGACTGCGCGAGCTCCTCGTCCTGCGAAGACCCAGCCCAGCGGTCAGCAGCACGCACTCGTCCTCGCTGTGCCTGACGAACGCGCTCCTGCAGTGGTGGCCGAGGCATTGGCGATCGCGGCCGCACTCCCGGAGGCGCACGTGCTGATCGGCGCATCTGCCACCACCGAGGCACTGCTGGCCGCGATCCCCCGCGCCGACCTCGTCCACATCGCCTGCCACGGGATCTACCGCCCCGAGAACCCTCTGTTCTCCTCGGTCCAGCTCGCCGACCGGGCGATCACGGCCTCGGAGATCCTCGAGCTCGACCTGGGAGGTGCCCTGGTGATCCTCAGCGCCTGCGAGTCGGGCAGGCAGGGAGGGCTGGCGGCCGAGCCTGTCGGCCTGGCGTGGGCGTTCCTCGCAGCCGGCGCGCGCGGTCTCGTGGTGAGTCAATGGGTGGTCAACGACGTGGTGACCAGTGACCTGATGGCCCTGTTCCACCGTCACCTGGCCGACGGCGAACACCCGGCCGCTGCCCTGCGCCACGCTCAGCTCACCGTCAGGGCCACCACCCCCCACCCGTACTTCTGGGCCCCTTTCAGCCTTGTCGCGGCACCGTCCGTGACCGGAACGGAGAATCATGAGTAGGAACAGCAGGTTCGTCGGTGCGGCGACCATCGTGGCGATGGGGCTGAGCGTTCTCACCCCGGTGAGCGGGCAGGCCGCGACCTGTCCCCAGGGAAGTCGTGCCCGGGTCGTGGTCAAGGTCGATCCGGTTCATGACGATGCCATCGGTCAGGTGGCCAGCCGCTTCCCGGTGGAGATCTCCGACTCACTGGTGCCCTCACGGGGGATCTGGGAGGTTCGCTCGACGGACCCTGGGTACTGCGAGAGCCTTTCCTCCGAGCGCAAGCTCGCCGAGAAGATGAAGGCGGACCCGGAGGTCCTCTACGTCGAGGCCAGCTACCTGGCCGATCTCGACGACACCCGTTTTCATGCCTGGGGTGCCTCGGACCCCGTGGATGCGGGAACCGACTCCGCCACCTGGCGCACGCAGTCGGCGGCCACCACCTTGCGCCTCGGCGATGTTCACCGGCAGGACACGGGGCGCGGGTCCCTCGTCGCCGTGCTGGACACCGGCGTGGATGCCTCCCATCCCTCCCTGAAGGGGGTCCTGGTGCCCGGTTGGGACTACGTGGACGACGATGACCGGCCAGCCGAGGTGCGCAACGGCACCGACGACGACGGCGACCACGCCGTGGACGAGGCGTTCGGCCACGGCACGTTCATCAGCGGCATCGTGACCCTGGTGGCGCCTTCGGCGAAGGTGATGCCGATGCGGGTACTCGACAGCGACGGCCGGGGCAACACCTTCGTGGTCGCCCAGGCCATCGAGGATGCGGTGGCAGCCGGAGCCGACGTGATCAGCATGAGCTTCGGCACTGCCCGCAAACCTGACTCCACGGTCTTCGAGGACGCCATCAAGCTGGCCGAAAGGGCCGGTGTCGTCGTGGTGGCAGCGGCGGGCAACGCAGGGAGCAACGTGCAGCAGTACCCCGCTGCGACTGCCGATGTCGTCGGTGTCGGCGCTCTGACGGCTGATGCCTCCCGACTGACGACCTTCTCCGGCTCGGGTGGCTGGGTGGACGTGGCAGCGCCGGGTGAACGTGTGGCGGGGCCGGTCCCAGGCGGCAGGTACGTCTGGTGGAACGGCACCTCCGTGGCGGTCCCGTTCGTCTCTGGGCAGCTGGCCCTGCTCGCCTCCCAGCGCCACGCCGCGAAGGCCCACGACCTGGTCGATCGGGTGCGCCACTCCTCCCGCGCGGTCAAACCCAAGGGGCTCCCCAAGACCGCGGCCATCGACATCCTCAAGAGCCTCGCGAACCACTGAGGCGACTCGGCTCGTTGCTGCTTCCGGATGGACTAGTCCGCAATCGATCTGGTCAGACGTAGCACCAGAAAAACGGGCCCGCGAGCATCATCTTGCTCTCCGGCCCACACCGCCCTCGCGCGATAGCCACGGGTGGACCCCGTGACCAGTCTTGTTCCAGGGCTCCCCGCCTCAGAGCCTTGCAGCACACGGGGGGTGGACAACAGCTCTCCGACCAACACACACAGGAGACCAGCAATGGCACGTTCGGGAATGGTCAAGGCCGTCAAGTCCAGCAACTGTGGCGGAGGCGGCGGCAAGAAGTCCAAGAAGTCCAAGAAGTCGCACAAGTCGCACAAGTCCAACAAGTCGCACAAGAGCCACGGCAGCGGCTGTGGCTGCGGCTGCGGTGGCGGCAGCGGCAGCGGCTCCTGACTCTCGCGGACCGGAGATCCTCGGTGCGGCGAACGTCGCAAAAGCCAGAGGCGGGACCGTCGCACCGACGGTCCCGCCTCTGGCGTGCCCGCAGCTGGTGCGGAACACCACGACGAGTGCTGAGCCGATTCCTCTCGCCCGTCCAGGGGGCTCAGGACCTGGTGCAGGACGCTCCCGACCTCACGCTGCGCGAGGTGTGGCGTCGCTTCTGGCCGGACGTGCGCGCGCTGCGCGGACAGCTCATCCTCAGCACCACGCTGGGCGTGGTCCTCTCGGGGATCACGGTGATCGAGATCGTGCTGTTCAAGTTCGTCGTCGACGATGTCCTGGTCCCCGCCGACCTGGGCCCCGTGGTCTGGATCGGGGGGTGCTACCTGGGTCTGGCGATGGTCTCGGGGATCCTGTCCGGTCTGGACTCCTACGTGTCCACCTGGCTCTCGCACACGGTCCTGACCCAGCTGCGCACCCGGGTCTTCTCCCACGTGCTGTCCTTGCCGCAGGAGGTGCACGACCGCCGTCGCCTGGGCGACTCGATGCTCAGGATCACCACCGACGCCACCAGCGTCGAGAGCTTCATGATCGGCCGTGTCCGCTCCGGCATCATCACCGTGGCGACCGCCGCCTTCTTTCTAGGTGCGTTGGCACTGCTCGACGTGCAGCTCACCATCGCCTCACTGGTGATCGTCCCGATCTTCTGGTTCCTGGCTCAGCGCTTCGCCCGGCTGATCAAGGTCACGGCCCGAGAGCAGCGCCGGCGCGGCGGATCCCTCTCGGCGATCACCGAGGAGCACCTGGGCAACGCCGCGCTCGTCCAGACCTTCAACAGGCACACCGAGGCGACCGAGCAGTTCCGACGGGAGAATCTCGGCATCAGGGCAGCAGCCCTCGCCGCCGTCCGGGTGCGCGCCCTCTTCTCCCCGGTGGTGGACATCGCCGAGCTCGTCGGTGTGCTGACCGTCATCGTGCTCGGCACCTATTCACTGGCCACCGGGCGGCTCACCCTCGGAGGTCTGCTGGCCTTCATGACCTTGATGGTGCAGCTCTACGGTCCGATGCGCTCCCTGAGCAACCTCTACCCCGGGCTGATCAGTGACGCTGCCGGGTGCGAGCGCGTCGCCGAGCTGCTCGACGAGATGCCGCCCCCGGAGCGTGTCGGTGCGACGAGTCTGAGGCCAAGGTCCACGGGCGTCTCTCTGGAGCACGTCAGCGTCGTCTACCCGGGTGCGACCCGGCCGGCGCTCGACGACCTCACCGTGCGTTTCGAGCCTGGCATCGTCATCGCGGTCGTGGGTCCGAGCGGGGCCGGCAAGTCGACCTTGGTCAAGCTGCTCCTTCGAGCCGTGGACCCCACGGCAGGGGCGGTCCTCATCGGCGACCAGGACCTGCAGGACGTCACGCTGCACTCCGTGCGAGACAACGTAGCCCTGGTGCCCCAGGATGTGGCCCTGCTCGACGCCACCGTGCGCGACAACATCGCCTACGCACGACACGGTGCGAGCGATGCCGAGGTCCAAGCGGCGGCACGGGCCGCCGCCGCGCACGAGTTCATCGCGGCACTGCCGCGCGGCTACGACACCATGCTCGGTCAGCGGGCGCGCACTCTGTCCGGTGGCCAGCGGCAGCGGGTCTCGCTGGCCCGAGCCTTCCTCAAGGACAGCCCGTTGCTGCTCCTCGACGAGCCGACCGCCGGCCTCGATCCGGACGCCGCCCGGAGGGTGCTGCAACCACTTCGCGAGCGCCGGCAGGCCGGGCGCACCACGATCATCGTCACGCACGACCCGGTCGCCATGGAGATGGCGGACCGCGTGGTCACTCTCGACCAGGGACGCATGATCTCCGACGTCGTCACACTCGATGTGGCCACCCAACGAACCGAGAGCGCATGATCGACCAGGCTTCGCGAGTCGAGCCGCGGGTCCTGGCCCCCGGCGAGACGCTCATCCCCGGCTACGAGGTCGTCGCCCACCTGCGACGGGGC
Organism: uncultured Actinomycetota bacterium; assembly: GCA_963731075.1. Classification (GTDB taxonomy): domain Bacteria; phylum Actinomycetota; class Actinomycetes; order Propionibacteriales; family Nocardioidaceae; genus Marmoricola. Next base: position 173,673 of record CAVSUC010000004.1, on the reverse strand, counting down.
ACCCGGCTCGACGTCTACGAGACGTGGAGCCTCGAGCGGCAGGCGCGATGCATCGTCAAGCTCGTGCGTCCCGACAGGGCCTCGGAGCCGCACACCGCTCTGTACCTGCGCCGCGAAGGCACCCTCCTGCGTGACCTGGGACATCCCCACCTCGTCCGGGCCTACGAGCTGGTGGAGGAGCCCCGGCTGGCGGTCGTCATGGAGACGTTGACCGGTCCCTCGTTGGAAGACGTCGTGGAAGAACACGGCGGCCTGGTCCCCGAGGAGGTCGCGCTGCTCGGGCTGCAGCTCAGCTCGGCGCTGCGATACCTGCACCGTCGTGGTTGCGTCCACGGTGATGTCAGCTCTGGCAACGTGATTCTGCAGGACGGCACGGCGAAGCTGATCGACCTGAGCCTGGCAGGCCCGCCCGGAGCCATCACCGCAGGGACCGGGACGACCGGGTACCGGTCCCCCGAACAGGTGCACGGAGGACAGCAGACCGAGGCCACCGATGTCTGGGGGCTTGGGGCCCTGCTCTTCGAGGCCCTGAACGGGTACACGAGCGATGAGCCTCCGACGGGGCTGTCTGCGCTCGGACACCGAGCGAGGTCATGGCGGCCGGGTGGACCGCTTCGACGGCAGGTGAGCACGGTCATCGCCGCCTGCATGCGCGACGCCTCCACCGAGCGACTCACGCTGGACGAGGTCACGCGACAGCTGGGCGCACTGGTGGACGTGCGTCAGCTGTGACGCCGGCCGTCGACCTGGCGACGCGAGGCGACGCTGCTCAGACGTTGAAGCCCAGGGCGCGGAGCTGCTCGCGGCCGTCGTCGGTGATCTTGTCCGGGCCCCACGGCGGCATCCAGACCCAGTTGATCGTCACGTCGCCGACGATGCCCTCCAGGGCGGAGTTGGTCTGGTCCTGGATGACGTCGGTCAGCGGGCAGGCCGCCGAGGTCAGGGTCATGTCCAGCACGACGTTGGAGTGGTCGTCGAGGTGCACGTCGTAGACCAGGCCGAGGTCGACGACGTTGATCCCGAGCTCGGGGTCCACGACGTCCTTCATCGCCTCGAACACGTCGTCCTGGGTAGCCGTGGCGGTGCCGCCGCCGCTGGCCTCGGGCACGTCGGGCAGGTCGCTGTGGTCGGTGTGCGTGTCGGTCATGAGTCCTCCTTGGAGACAACCTGGGCGGTGGCGTCCTTGAACGCCATCCATGAGAGCAGGGCGCACTTGATGCGCGCCGGGAACTTCGCGACGCCTGCGAAGGCGATGCCGTCCTCGAGGACCTCCTCGTCGGGCTCGACCTTGCCGCGGCCGTGCATCAGCTCGACGAACGCCTCGTGGGTCTCCAGCGCCTTGCTGACCGGCTGGCCGATGACGAGGTCGGCCATCACCGAGGCGGCCGCCTGGCTGATGGAGCAGCCCTCGGCGTCGTAGGACACGTCGGTGACGGTCTCGCGGCCCGCCTCGCCCTCGAGGTGGACGCGCAGGGTGACCTCGTCGCCGCACGTGGGGTTGACGTGGTGGACCTCGGCCTCGAAGGGCTCCCGGAGTCCCGCGTGGTGCGGGCTCCGGTAGTGGTCCAAGATGATCTCCTGGTAGAGCGAGTCGAGGTCCATCAGGCCACCTTGAAGTAGTTCTTGGTGTAGTGCAGCCCCTCGATCAGGGCGTCGATCTCCTGCGGCGTCGTGTAGAGGTACGACGAGGCGCGGGTCGAGCTCTGCACCCCGAAGCGCTTGTGGGCGGGCTTGGCGCAGTGGTGCCCAGCACGCACGGCGATGCCGCGGGCGTCCAGGGTCTGGGCGACGTCGTGCGGGTGCACGCCGGCGACCTCGAAGGAGACCGCTCCCCCGCGCATCGTCGGGTCGAGCGGTCCCATCACCGTGACGCCGCCGACCGTCGCCAGGCCGTCGAGCAGGTAGCCGGTGATCGCCTGCTCGTGCCGGTGGATGTTCTCCAGCCCGATCTCGCTCAGGTAGTCCAGGGCGAACCCGAGGCCCACGGCCTCCACGATCGGTGGTGTGCCGGCCTCGAAGCGGTGCGGGATGTCGGCGTACGTCGACCGCTCCATCGAGACCGTCGCGATCATCTCGCCGCCACCGAGGAACGGCGGCAGCTGGCGGAGCAGCTCACCGCGGCCCCAGAGGACCCCGATGCCCGTGGGGCCGGTGACCTTGTGGCCGGTGAAGGCGAGGAAGTCGGCGTCGACGGCCTGGACGTCCACCGGCAGCTGGGGGGCAGCCTGCGAGGCGTCGACGACCACGACGGCCCCGACCTCGTGGGCCTTGCGGGCGATCTCGGCGATCGGGTTGATGGTGCCGAGCATGTTGGACACCCACGTCACCGCGACGACCTTGGTCTCCGGCGTGATCAGCTCGTCGATGTTCGACAGGTCCAGCTGGCCGTCCTCGGTGAGGCCGAACCAGCGCAGCTCGGCGCCCTTGCGCTCGGTGAGCAGCTGCCACGGCACGATGTTGGAGTGGTGCTCCATCTCGGTGATGACCACGCGGTCACCGGCCTTCACCTCGAGCGGGCCGGCCCAGGCCATCGTGTTGGCCACCAGGTTGAGCGCCTCCGAGGCGTTCTTGGTGAAGATGACCTCATCGCGGGACGGGGCGTTGAGGAACGTCGCGACCTTGTCGCGCGAGTCCTCGAAAGCCTCCGACGACTCGGCACCGAGCTGGTGCATCGCGCGGGCCACGTTGGCGTTGTGCCGCTCCAGGTGGTCGACCATCGCGTCGATCACGCACTGCGGCTTCTGCGAGGTGTTGGCGCTGTCGAGGTAGACCAGCGGCAGGTCACCACTCAGCCGACGCTCGAGGATCGGGAAGTCCTTGCGGATGATCTCGAGGTTCGGCAGGAGACCGGGTAACGCGTCCATCAGATTTCCTCTCCTCTCACGGGGTTTCGAGACGGGCCTGGCGGCCCTCCTCAACCGGCGGTGGGTGCCTTGACGTACTTGTCGTAGCCCTCGGCCTCCAGCTGGTCGGCCAGTTCCGGGCCGCCCTCCTCGACCATCCGGCCGTCGACGAAGACGTGCACGAAGTCGGGGGTGATGTAGCGCAGGATCCGGGTGTAGTGCGTGATCAGCAGGACGCCCTTGTCGCCGTTCTCCTTGAAGCGGTTGACGCCCTCGGAGACGATCTTCAGCGCGTCGATGTCCAGGCCGGAGTCGGTCTCGTCGAGGACGGCGACCTTCGGGTCGAGCAGCTCGAGCTGGACGATCTCGTGGCGCTTCTTCTCACCACCGGAGAAGCCCTCGTTGACGTTGCGGGTGGCGAAGGCCTTGTCCATGGAGACCCGGTCCATCGCGGCGTTGACGTCCTTGACCCAGTGGCGCAGCTTGGGAGCCTCGCCGCTGATCGCGGTCTTGGCGGTGCGCAGGAAGTTCGAGACCGAGACACCGGGGACCTCGACGGGGTACTGCATCGCCAGGAACAGCCCGGCGCGCGCCCGCTCGTCGACGCTCATCGCCAGCACGTCGACGCCGTCGAGCGTGACCGAGCCCTGGGTGACGGTGTACTTCGGGTGCCCGGCGATCGAGTAGGCGAGCGTGGACTTGCCCGACCCGTTGGGACCCATGATCGCGTGCGTCTGGCCACCCGCGATGGTCAGGTCGACCCCCTTGAGGATCTCCTTGGGGCCGTCCTCGGTGTCGACCGAGACGTGCAGGTCCTTGATCTCAAGCGTTGCCATGTCAGTTGTCTCCTAGATCGATCAGTACGTCGTCGCCGTTGATCTGAACGGGGAAGACGGGAACAGGTTCGGTGGCCGGGAGCCCGGTGGGCTTGCCGGTGCGCAGGTCGAAGCGTGAACCGTGCAGGAAGCACTCGATGGTGCAGTCCTCGACGTCACCGTCCGAGAGGGGCACGGCGGCGTGGCTGCACTCGTCCTCGATGGCGAAGACCTCGTCCTCGTGCCGGACGACGGCCACGTAGAGGCCGTCGACCTCGACCCGCAGCGGGGTGCTGTCGGTGAGCTCGGCGAACGAGCAGGCGCGCTGGAACGTCATCCGAACTGCACCTTCGAGACGTTCTTCTCCAGCTCCGCCTCCACGGTGAGGACGAGCTGCTCCTCGAGCTCGGGCACGCCGATCTTGCGGATCAGGTCGTTGAAGAAGCCGTGCACGACGAGGCGACGGGCCTCGGCCTCCTCGATCCCGCGCGAGCGCAGGTAGAACAGCTGCAGGTCGTCGAACCGGCCGGTGGCCGAGGCGTGCCCGGCCCCGAGGATCTCGCCGGTCTCGATCTCCAGGTTGGGCACGGAGTCGGCCTGGCAGCCGTCGGTGAGGACCAGGTTGCGGTTCTCCTCGTAGGTCTCGATGCCCTCGGCGACCTTGCGGATCAGCACGTTGCCGATCCAGACCGAGTGGGCGCCTTCGCCCTGCAGCGCGCCCTTGTAGTTGACGTTGCTGCGGGTCTGCGGCTGGTTGTGGTCGACGAACAGCCGGTGCTCGATGTGCTGGCCCTCGTCGGCGAAGTACATGCCGAGCATCTCGACCGAGCCACCGGGACCGGAGTACTCCGTGGTGACGTCGTGGCGCACCAGGTCACCGCCGAAGGAGACGGCGACGTGGCGCAGGGTCGCGTCGCGGCCCACCCGGGCGTGCTGGGTGGAGTGGTGCACGGCGTCATCGGCCCAGTCCTGCACGGTGACGACGGTCAGCTCGGCACCGTCGCCGACGACGATCTCGACGTTCTCGGCCAACGTGGCGGTGCCCTGGAAGCGCAGCACCACGGTGGACTTCGAGAACGCACCGGCCCGCACGACCAGGTGGCCGGCGGAGGCGACCTCGTTGCCGGTGCCGGTCAGTGTCACCGTGGTGGCCTCGGTGCCCACGTGCTCCTTGGGGACGTCGACCAGGAAGATCGAGTCGGCTGCCTGCCAGGCCCGGGCGCTCACGCGGTCCGGCGGGACCAGACCCGAGGTGCCGCGCGACTCGTCGTCGATGCCGACGCTGCCGGCGGTGACGCCGGCCGCGGCATGGACCTCGACGTCGAAGGAGTGCCCGTCGAGCGGCGCGGAGTCCTGGATGCCGCGCAGGCGCTTCAGCGGCGTGAACCGCCACACCTCCTCGCGGCCCGTGGGGACCGCGTGGTCGGCCAGGTCGAAGGACCCGTCCGGGTGCAGGTGGCTGAGCACCTTCTCGGTCGGCATCTCGAGCGCATCGCGCACAGAATCAGTAATGGTCACAGTCAACTTTCTCGGTTCACGTTCGGATCAGGGGTGCGGCGAGCGTCAGCCCACAGCCCCTTCCATCTGGAGCTCGATCAGCCGGTTGAGCTCGAGGGCGTACTCCATCGGGAGCTCCTTGGCGATCGGCTCGATGAAGCCACGCACGATCATCGCCATCGCCTCGTCCTGCTCCATGCCGCGCGACATCAGGTAGAACAGCTGGTCGTCGGAGACCTTGGAGACGCTCGCCTCGTGGCCCATCGAGACGTCGTCCTCGCGGATGTCGACGTAGGGGTAGGTGTCGGAGCGGCTGATCTGGTCGACCAGCAGGGCGTCGCACAGCACGTTGCTCTTGGAGCCGTGCGCACCCTCGTTGATCTGGATGAGGCCGCGGTAGGAGGTGCGACCACCACCACGAGCCACCGACTTCGACAGGATCGAGCTCGATGTGTTCGGGGCCGCGTGCACCATCTTGGCGCCGGCGTCCTGGTGCTGCCCCTCGCCGGCGAAGGCGATGGACAGGGTCTCGCCCTTGGCGTGCTCGCCCATCAGGTAGACGGCGGGGTACTTCATCGTCACCTTGGAGCCGATGTTGCCGTCGACCCACTCCATCGTGGCGCCGGCCTCACAGGTCGCTCGCTTGGTGACGAGGTTGTAGACGTTGTTGGACCAGTTCTGGATCGTCGTGTAGCGGACGCGGGCGCCCTTCTTCACGATGATCTCGACCACGGCGGAGTGCAGCGAGTCGCTCGAGTAGATCGGCGCCGTGCAGCCCTCCACGTAGTGCACGTAGGAGTCCTCGTCGGCGATGATCAGCGTGCGCTCGAACTGGCCCATGTTCTCGGTGTTGATGCGGAAGTAGGCCTGCAGCGGGATCTCGACGTGGACGCCCTTGGGCACGTAGATGAACGAGCCGCCGGACCACACCGCGGAGTTCAGCGCGGAGAACTTGTTGTCACCGACGGGGATGACGGTGCCGAAGTACTCCTGGAAGATCTCCGGGTGCTCCTTGAGGGCGGTGTCGGTGTCCAGGAACAGCACGCCCTGGGCCTCGAGCTCCTCGTTGATCGCGTGGTAGACGACCTCGGACTCGTACTGCGCGGCGACGCCGGAGACGAGCCGGGCCTTCTCCGCCTCGGGGATGCCGAGCTTGTCGTAGGTGTTCTTGATGTCCGCGGGCAGGTCGTCCCAGGTCTGGGCCTGCTTCTCGGTCGAGCGCACGAAGTACTTGATGTTGTCGAAGTCGATCGTGGACAGGTCGGAGCCCCAGTTGGGCAGCGGCTTGCGGCCGAAGAGCTTGAGGCCCTTGAGACGCATGTCGAGCATCCACTGCGGCTCGCTCTTGAGGGAGGAGATGTTGCGCACGACGTCCTCGTTGATGCCGCGCGCGGCGTTGGCGCCGACGTCGTTCTTGTCGGACCAGCCGAACTCGTAACGACCGATGTCCTTGATGGACGGGTTCAGCTCTTCGATGGAAGTCATCGGGTGACCCTCTCCTTGCTTGTCGAGACCGTGCTTGTCGGGACCATGTCGGGGATGCAGGTGGTGCAGACGCCGTCGCCGTGAGCGATCGTCGCAAGTCGTTGGACGTGCCGGCCGCCGAGCATCCGGCTGATCGCGGCCGTCTCGGCCTCGCACAGCTCAGGGAACTCGTGGGCCACGTGGGAGACCGGGCAGTGCTGCTGGCACAGCTGCTCGCCGACCGGGAGGTCGCGCACCGCGGCGGCGTACCCCTCGTCGGTGAAGACCTGGGCGAGGGCCTGCACGGGGGTGAGGTCGGGGCGCGCGTCGACGAGCGTGTGGAATCGCTGCTCGATCTTGCTGGCGCGGCGGTCGGCGAAGTCGCGGACGGCGTCCTTGCCGCCGGTCTCGGCCAGGAACCGGATCGCCTGGACGGCGAGGTCGTCGTAGGCCTGGTCGAGGCGGTCGCGCCCCAGGGCGGTCAGGGCGAAGACCTTGGCCGGCCGGCCGCGGCCGCGCACGGCCGAGGTCCGGGGCTCACGTGCCTCGAGGGTGCCGTCCTCGAGCAGGTGGTCGAGGTGACGGCGTACGGCGGCCGGGGTCAGCCGGAGACGCTCGGCGAGGGCCGCGGCGGTGGAGGGCCCGTTGACCATGACCGACCGCACGACACGCTCGCGCGTGGGCTGGTCGTGCTGCGCAGGCAGCTGTCCGGCGATTTCCACAACACCAGTGTGCCCTTAATGCGGAGGGCCTTTCAAATAAGGCCACCCTTATCTCTCCAGGTCCTTCGCGGGAGCCCCGGATAGGTTCGGTGCCATGGACACCTCGGACCTGATCATCGACCACTTCGGCCGCATCCGCGAGCTGTACGTCGGCACCGCTGGCGACCTGGACACGGAGGCCGCCCACCGGCGTCCGGGCGGCTCCGGCAACTCGGTCGTCTGGCTGCTCTGGCACACCGCCCGGGTCCAGGACGACCACGTCACCGGGCTCTCGGGGGCCACGCAGGCCTGGCACGACGGCTGGTCCGAGCGGTTCGGCCTCCCCCTCGACGACGGGGACATCGGCTACGGGCACTCCTCGGAGGACGTCGACGCCGTGCGGGTCGAGCGGCTCCAGGACCTCGTGGACTACCACGAGGCGGTCCACCGGCTGAGCCTCGACTACGCCGCGAAGGCCGACCCGGACGAGCTCGACCGCGTGGTCGACCGGCACTGGGACCCGCCCGTCACGGCCGGCGTGCGGCTGGTCAGCGTGCTCGGCGACTGCCTCCAGCACCTCGGGCAGGCGGCCTACGTCAAGGGTCTGCCGACCGCTCCGTAGAATCCAGCCGTGCCCTCCTCCCCCAACGCCGCCGTCGCGGTGTCGGGGCTGGTGATGCGCTACGGCGAGAAGCTGGCCGTCGACGACCTGGACCTGACGGTGGCCCGCCACACCATCACCGCCGTGCTCGGTCCCAACGGTGCCGGCAAGACCACCACCCTCGAGACGTGCGAGGGCTACCGCCGGCCCCAGCAGGGGACCGTCCGGGTCCTCGGCCTCGACCCGCAACGACAGCGACGCGACCTGCTCCCCCGCATCGGCGTCATGCTGCAGGACGGCGGCGCGTGGTCCGGGGTGCGAGCCCTCGAGATGCTGCGGCACATCGCTCGACTGCACGCCGAGCCCCTCGACGTCGACACCCTGTCCGAGCGGCTCGGGCTCGGCGACTGCGGCCGCACCCCCTACCGCCGGCTGTCCGGTGGGCAGCAGCAGCGGCTCAAGCTGGCCCTGGCTGTGGTCGGCCGGCCGGAGCTCGTGTTCGTGGACGAGCCGACCGCCGGGATGGATCCCGCGGCCCGGCGTACGACGTGGGAGCTGCTGGAGGAGATGCGCGCCGACGGGGTCACCGTCGTGCTGACCACCCACCACATGGACGAGGCCGAGCGGCTGGCCGACCAGATCCACATCATCGACCGCGGACGTCTCATCGCCTCCGGGTCCCCGCTCGACCTGACCCGCGGCGGCACCTCGACCATCCGGCTCGTGGTCACCAAGCCCTTCCCCGAGGGGGCGCCCGAGTCCCTCCAGGTGGCGTTGGGCCACCACCTCGACGTCCGCACCATCAGCGAGGTCAGCCTGCTCATCACCGGACCCGCCGACAGCACCACGCTCGCCACCGTGTCCGCGTGGTGCGAGACCCACCGGGTGCTGCCGGAGTCGCTCAACCTCGGCCAGCGGAACCTCGAGGACGTGTTCCTCGAGATCACGGGCAGGGAGCTGGCGACGTGAGCGCACCCACCGGCCTGTTCACGCCGCGCCCCGGCGCCGCGCCCTTCCACCGCCAGGTGATCGCCCAGGCCTCGATGGAGTCGAGGCTGATGCTCCGCAACGGCGAGCAGCTGCTGCTGGCCGTGGTCATCCCGGTGATCGTCCTGATCGGCGGGGTGGAGGGCGCCCGGCACCTGGACCTGTCGTTCACCCGGCGTCCCATCGACGTGTTCGCGCCCGGGGTGCTGGCACTCGCGGTGATGTCGACCGCGTTCACGTCGCTGGCGATCGCCACCGGCTTCGAGCGTCGCTACGGCGTGATCAAGCGGCTCGGCTCCTCACCCCTCCCCCGCTCCGGCCTGCTGCTCGGCAAGGTCGGCGCACTGCTGCTCGTCGAGGCGCTGCAGATCCTCGTGATCTCGGCCGTCGCCCTCACGATGGGCTGGCGGCCGCACCCGTCCCTGGTCGCGGCGCTCGTCACGATCGTCCTGGGCACGGCGGCCTTCGCCGCGCTCGGCCTGTTCGTCGCGGGTGTGCTGCGGGCCGAGGCCACGCTGGCCGCCGCGAACCTGGTCTACCTGCTGCTGATGGCCGGCGGGGCCGTCGTGCTCCCCTCGTCGGCGTACGGCGGGTTCGGGGCGGTCACCCGGATGCTGCCCTCGGGTGCCCTGGGCGACGCCCTGCGGCACGCCTTCTGGTCCGGGGACTTCCGCTGGGGGTCGATGCTGGTGCTCCTCGTGTGGGCCGGCATCGGTGCCGCCCTGACGGCGAGGACGTTCACGTGGGAGTGAGCACCGTCCTCGCCGAGCGCACCGCCGGGCTCGGTCGTCGCACCTGGGCCCGTCGGTTCGCCTGGGCCACGCTGGTCGCCAACATCGGCATCGTGGTGACCGGCGGCGCCGTACGCCTCAGCGGCTCCGGCCTGGGCTGCCCGACCTGGCCGCGGTGCAACGGCAGCTCGTTCACCCCCCACGGCGCGCTGAACTTCCACTCGGCCATCGAGTTCGGCAACCGCACCCTGACCTTCGTCCTCACCGCCATCGCGATCGCCACGTTCGTGAGCGCGCTGCAGACGGGTCGGGCGGAGCTGCGCCGGCTCGCCCTCCTGCTCGCCCTGAGCGTCCCCGCCCAGGCGGTCCTCGGCGGCATCACGGTCCTCACCGACCTCAACCCGTGGGTGGTCGCCTTCCACCTGCTGTTCTCGATGGCGATCATCAGCCTGGCCGTGCTCTACCTGCACAAGACGTCGACCTCGACGCTCGAGGAGAGAGCTCCTGCTCCCTCGCGCGCGCACGCCACGGTCGCCCGGTCGACGTACGCCGTGGCCTGGGTCGTGCTCGCGCTCGGCACCGTCGTCACCGGCTCGGGACCCCACGCCGGGGACGTCAACGCCCCCCGCAACGGCCTCGACCCGCTCCAGCTCTCCCAGCTGCACGCTGACTTCGTGTTCCTGCTGGTGGGCCTGACCGTCGCACTGGTGATCGTGCATCCCTCCCGGGTCACCCTCACCCTGCTCGCGGTGGAGCTCGCGCAGGGGCTGATCGGTTTCGTGCAGTACTTCACCGACCTCCCGGCCGTCCTCGTCGGCTTCCACCTGCTCGGCGCCGCCCTGGTGGCCGCCGCCGTGACCTGGGTGCTCATCGAGGTGCGCGGGACCCGAGCCTGACCACATCGCCCAACGCGACCCACGTCCGCTCACTCCTCGACCAGTGGGAGTCCACACTGCCGTGTTCCCGCGCCACGGCACCCTCGCTGTGGTGGAATGTGGCCGGTTGGGCAGCGACGACGGACCAGGGAGGCTCGATGCCGGCACGACGGCGTTCCGCACAGCTGGGGACCCTGCTGGCAACGCTCCTCCTGGCGGCCGGTTGCGGGTCGTCGGAGCCGAAGCCACTGACGGCCATGAAGCCGGAGGTGCCCGCCGACCTGTGCGCCACCGTGCCGGCCGACACGCGGGCCAACCTGATCGCCAACTCCAACTCCGACGACTCCGGCAATCCCACCGCGGCGTGCTCCCTGCGCTCCGAGGACGGGTCGCCGACCACCGTCCACGCCGTGGTCACCTGGCTGCAGACCAACGACGACGACGAGGCCCGTGACGTCCTCGAGAGCCAGTGCAACGCCATCGACCGGGCCGACTTCCGGATGCAGAGCGGGTTCGCGGCGAAGGGCTCGGACGAGTCCTGCGCCGCCAGCGGGAAGGTCGACGGCGCGGACTCCGCCAGCGTCGCCGCGGCCTCGGGACGCGAGGTCGTCACCGTCCGGCTGACCTCGCTTCCGCCGGGCGACGACGCAGCGCTCGGCCGGGCCCAGGCGATGCTCGAGGGTGTGCTCAGCTCCCTGGCCGGCTCCTGATCGGGGCCGAGCCCCATGAGTGAGTCGTCCGCGGTCCCGTGGCACCGGCCGATGTCGGGGCGCGACCCCAGCGAGGACCACCGGGCCTCGACGCCGCTCGAGCTGTTCTTCGACCTCTGCTTCGTCGTGGCCGTCGCCGCGGCGGCCGCCACGCTCCACCACGACCTCGCCCACGGTCACTTCGAGGGCCTGGCCGGCTACGCGACGGTGTTCTTCGCGATCTGGTGGGCGTGGGTGAACTACTCGTGGTTCGCCAGCGCCTACGACACCGGGGACGTGATCTTCCGGCTCCTCACCTTCGTGGTGATGACCGGCGTCCTCGTCCTGGCCGCGGGCACACCGCGGGCCGCAGGCGAGGAACACGACTTCCTGCTGATCGTCATCGGCTACCTGATCATGCGGGTGGCCATGATCCCGCTGTGGCTGCGAGTCGCCCGCGAGCATCCCCAGGCACGGCGAACGGCGTTGCGGTACGCCGGCGCGGTCGCGGTCATCCAGGTGCTCTGGGTCCTGCGCCTCGTGCTGTTCGGGCACGGGACGATGAGCTGGGTCAGCTTCGTCGCCCTCGCGATCCTCGAGATGGCCGGGCCCTACTGGGCGGAGCGCGGCTGGACCACGCCGTGGCATCGGCACCACATCGCGGAGCGCTACGAGCTGTTCACGATCATCGTCCTCGGCGAAGTCATCCTGGCCACGACGCAGGCGATCTCCGGCACCCTCGACGGACACGGGCTGGATCCCCAGCTGGTGCTGCTGATCGTGGGGGCCCTGCTCCTGGTCTTCTCGATGTGGTGGATCTACTTCAAGCGACCGATGGTCGACTCGTTGCACCCGGAGACCTCGTTCGTCTTCGGCTACGTCCACGGGTTCGTCTACCTCTCGACCGCGGCGGTGGGCGCGTGCCTGGCGACGCTGGTCGACGTGGTGGGGCACGAAGCGCACCTCCAGCCGCGGACCGCCGTGCTTCTCCTGGCCGGCAGCGTGACGGTCTACCTGCTCGTGATCGCCGGCATCCACAGCCTCGCCGACGGATCGTTCGCGACGGCCCTGCCGGCCCTCGTGGTGGTGGCCGCCGTCTGGGTGATCGGCCTGGTAGGCCTCGGCCCCGGCACCAGCGTCCTGCTCATCGGCCTCGCGGTCGCGCTCAGCCTCGCCGACCACGTACGCCGAACCAATCGCGCCGAAGCGACGGGCACGCGCCTCAGAGCTTGAGCAGCGGGTCGAGCGCGACGGCCACGAACAGCAGCGAGAGATACATGTTGGACCAGTGGAACAACCGCATCGGGCGCACCGCGGCGAGCTCGTCGCTGCCGCGGGCCCGCCTCCACATCAGGTGGGCCTCGAGGAGGAAGCCCGCCCCCAGGAGGACGGCGACGACCGGGTAGAGGACACCCGTGCCCGCCACCGGCCACAGCAGGAGCGAGGTCGCGACCATCACCCAGGAGTAGGCCACGATCTGCTTCGCGACCCCCTTGGCGTCCTTGACCACGGGCAGCATCGGCACGTCGACGCGGGCGTAGTCCTCGCGGTAGCGCATGGCCAGCGCCCACGTGTGGGGAGGCGTCCAGAAGAACACGACCATGAAGAGCACCACCGGTGCCCAGGCCAGCTCGTTGGTGACGGCGGTCCAGCCGATCAGGGTCGGGAAGCAGCCGGCGAGGCCGCCCCACACGATGTTCTGGGTCGTACGCCGCTTCAGCACCATCGTGTAGCCGAAGAGGTAGAACGCGCTCGCAGCCAGAGCGAGCCCGGCGGAGAGCCAGTTGACGAAGAAGCCGAGCACCAGCGTCGAGAGGACCATCAGGGCCAGCCCGAACACGAAGGCCGCCCGGGGGGTGACCATGTGACGGGGCAGGGCGCGCCGGCGGGTGCGGCGCATCTGCTCGTCGATGTCGCGGTCGTAGACGCAGTTGAGGGCGTTCGCGCTGCCGGCCGACAGGGTGCCGCCGACGACGGTGGCCACGACCAGCCAGAGGTCGGGGACCCCACGCTGGGCGAAGAACATCACCGGCACGGTGGTCAGCAGGAGGAGCTCGATCACGCGGGGCTTGGTCAACCCGACGTAGGCGCCGAGGATGTCGCGGAGAGTCGCCGGTTCCGAGGATCGCCCACCGAGGGAGACATCGGACTCGAGCGCGGTCACGCGGCCTCGCAATCAGGGAATGGATCGTGGAACGGAAACGGGGTACGGGCCCGATGAGCATATCTCCGGGCCCACCGGGTTCACGAACCGACCGGCGTGACCTGGACCGCACCTGCGCACTAGTCTCGAAGACGACGCTTGACGCTGATGAGAGGACCACCCCGACGTGCCTACCGATGCCCGCCTCGACTGGACCGAGCTCGACGACCGTGCGGTCGACACCGTGCGTGCCCTGGCCATGGACTCCGTGCAGAAGGTCGGCAATGGCCACCCCGGCACCGCCATGAGTCTCGCGCCCGCGGCGTACCTCCTGTTCCAGAAGGTCATGCGGCACAACCCGGCCGATCCGCACTGGCCCGCCCGCGACCGCTTCGTGCTCTCCGCCGGCCACAGCTCGATCACGCTCTACATCCAGCTGTTCCTCGGCGGGTGGGGCCTGGAGATGGAGGACCTGCAGTCACTGCGCACGTGGGGCAGCAAGACCCCGGGCCACCCGGAGTACGGCCACACCGCCGGCGTCGAGACGACGACCGGTCCGCTGGGCCAGGGCGTGGCCAACGCGGTCGGGATGGCGATGGCGGCGCGCCGCGAGCGCGGGCTGCTCGACCCGGGCGCCGGTGGCGGCGAGTCGCTGTTCGACCACCACGTCTACGCGATCTGCAGCGACGGCGACCTGGAGGAGGGCATCAGCGCCGAGGCGTCGTCCCTCGCCGGGACCCAGGAGCTGGGCAACCTCACCCTGATCTACGACGCCAACCGGATCTCCATCGAGGGCGACACCGACGTCGCCTTCACCGAGGACGTCGGCAAGCGCTACGAGGCCTACGGCTGGCACGTGCAGACCGTCGACTGGACCAACGACGGCAGGGAGTACGTCGAGGACGTGCCCGCGCTGCACGCCGCCATCGAGGCCGCTCGCCAGGTCACCGACCGACCGAGCTTCATCGTCCTGCGCACGTTGATCGCCTGGCCCGCCCCTCACGCGCAGGGCACCGGCAAGGCGCACGGCTCCGCGCTCGGTGACGAGGAGGTCGCGGCCACCAAGGTGATCATGGGCTTCGACCCGGCGGAGAAGTTCGTCGTCGGCACCGAGGTGCTCGACCACACCCGCTCCCTGGTCGAGCGCGGCAAGACCGACCAGGCCGCGTGGGAGCAGGAGCTGGAGAAGTGGAAGGGGCGCAAGCGCACCGACCTCGCCCTCTGGGAGCGCCTGCAGACCCGCGCCCTGCCCGACGAGCTCGACGACGCCCTGCCGGTCTTCGAGGCCGATCCCAAGGGACTCGCGACACGCAAGGCGTCCGGCGCCGTCATCAACGCCATCGCCGCGGTCATGCCCGAGCTCTGGGGCGGGTCCGCCGACCTCGCGGAGTCCAACAACACCACGATCGAGGACGCGCCTTCCTTCATCCCGGCCGACCGCTCGACCGATCAGTGGAAGGGTGATCCCTACCAGGGCCGCGTGCTCCACTTCGGCATCCGCGAGCACGGCATGGGCGGCATCCTCAACGGCATCACGCTGCACGGCGGCACCCGCGTGTTCGGCGGCACCTTCCTGCAGTTCTCCGACTACATGCGCGGCTCGGTCCGGCTCGCGGCCCTGATGGGCCTTCCCGTCACCTACGTCTGGACCCACGACTCCATCGGGCTCGGCGAGGACGGACCGACCCACCAGCCGATCGAGCACCTCGCCGCGCTGCGCGCCATCCCCGGCCTCGACGTCGTTAGGCCCGGGGACGCCAACGAAGTATCGGCGTGCTGGAGGGCGATCCTGCACAACACCGACAGGCCGGCCGGACTGGCCCTCACCCGGCAGAACATCCCGACCTTCCCTCGTGGTGAGGACGGTTTCTCGGACACCTCCCAGGTGCACCGAGGCGGCTATGTGCTCTTGGACACCGACGGCGGGCAGCCCGACGTGGTCCTCATCGGCACCGGCTCCGAGCTCCAGGTCGCGGTGGCGGCGCGGGAGCTGCTGGCCGACCGTGGCGTGCGCGCCCGGGTCGTCTCGATGCCGTGCCGCGAGTGGTTCGACGAGCAGGACTCCGAGTACCGCGAGTCCGTGATCCCGCCGATCGTGAAGGCCCGTGTCTCGGTCGAGGCCGGCGTACCCATGGGGTGGCGCGAGCTGGTGGGCGACCACGGACGCATCGTGGGCATCGACCGCTACGGCGCGTCGGCCAACTACGAGCGGATCTACCAGGAGTACGGCATCACCGCCGAGGCCGTGGCCGACGCGGCGCAGGACAGCATCCGGGTGGCGAACGTCTAGTCCTTTCCCGGTCCCTACTTCCAACCAAGGAGCAACACATGTCTGACAACCTGAAAGAGCTCTCGGAGGCCGGCGTCTCCATCTGGCTCGACGACCTCTCCCGCGAGCGCATCGAGACCGGGAACCTCGCCGAGCTCGTCGCCGACGACTCCGTCGTCGGGGTCACCACCAACCCGTCGATCTTCGCCTCCGCCCTGTCCAACGGCGAGCGGTACGACGAGCAGGTCCGCAAGCTGGCCGCCGAGGGCGCCGACGTCGACAAGACCGTCTTCGCGCTGACCACCACCGACGTGCGTGACGCCTGCGACGTCCTCAAGCCGACGTGGGAGGCGACCGACGGCGTCGACGGCCGGGTCTCGATCGAGGTCTCGCCCACGATGGCCCACGACGAGGACGCGACCTTCGCCTCCGCCAAGGAGCTGTGGGCCGAGATCGACCGCCCCAACCTGCTGATCAAGATCCCCGCGACCACCGAGGGCGCCCCGGCGATCACCTCCACGATCGGCGAGGGCATCAGCGTCAACGTCACCCTGATCTTCGGGCTCGACCGCTACGACGGCGTGATGGAGGCCTACGTCGCCGGCCTGGAGAAGGCCAAGGAGAACGGCAAGGACCTCTCCACCATCCACTCCGTGGCCTCGTTCTTCGTCTCGCGTGTGGATACCGAGATCGACAAGCGCCTCGGCGAGGGTCACGAGCTCCTCGGCAAGGCCGGGGTCGCCAACGCCCGCCTGGCCTACCAGGCCTACGAGAAGTTCTTCTCCGGCGAGCGCTGGGAGGCCCTCGCCGCGGCCGGCGCCCACAAGCAGCGGCCCCTGTGGGCCTCCACCGGCGTGAAGAACCCCGACTACAAGGACACGATGTACGTCGTGGACCTGGCCGTCGAGAACACCGTCAACACCATGCCCGAGAAGACCCTGCAGGCCGTCAAGGACCACGGAGTCGTCGCGGGCGACCAGGTGCGGCCGAACTACGACGACGCCGCCCAGGTGATGGCGGACGTCAAGGAGGCGGGCGTCGACTACGACGACGTCATCAAGGTGCTCGAGGACGAGGGTGTGCAGAAGTTCTCGGACTCCTGGAAGGAGCTCCTCGAGACCGTGGAGAAGAACCTCGAGGCTGCACGCTCGTGACGCAGGCGCCCCGTGACCCGGTGACCACCGAGGCGTGGGCGCGGCTGCAGGCCCTGGCCGACGCGTTCGAGCCCGACCTGCGTGCCTGGTTCGCCGACGACCCCGAGCGCGTCGAGCGCCTCACCCACGAGGCGGGCCAGCTGCACGTCGACCTCTCCAAGGCCCTGGTCCACGGGGACGTGCTGGACGCGCTCCTGGACCTCGCCGGCGAGGTCGGGCTCACCGCCCGGCGAGACGCCATGTTCGCCGGCGAGCACGTCAACCCCACCGAGGACCGCGCGGTGCTGCACACGGCACTGCGCCTCCCGGCTCGGGCCCATCTCGAGGTCGACGGGCACGACGTCGTCCCCGACGTCCACGAGGTGCTCGAGCGCATCTACGCGTTCGCGGCCAAGGTGCGCGACGGCAGCTGGACCGGGGTCACCGGCGAGCGCATCCGCACGGTCGTCAACATCGGGATCGGAGGCTCCGACCTCGGGCCGGTGATGGCCTACGAGGCGCTCGCGGCGTACCACCAGGACGGGCTGGAGTGCCGCTTCATCAGCAACATCGATCCCACGGACGCGGCCACGACGCTCTCCGGTCTCGACCCGGCCAGCACCCTGTTCATCGTCTCCAGCAAGACCTTCGGCACCCTGGAGACCCTGACCAACGCCCGGCTGTGCAAGATGTGGCTGCTCGACGGGCTCGCCGGCTCCGACGAGAAGGACGCGGTCGCGAAGCACTTCGTGGCCGTCTCCACGGCCCTCGACAAGGTCGCGGACTTCGGGATCGACCCCGACAACGCGTTCGGCTTCTGGGACTGGGTCGGCGGGCGCTACTCCCTCGACTCGGCGATCGGCACCTCCCTCGTCGTGGCGATCGGTCCGGAGCGCTTCGCGGAGTTCCTGCACGGCTTCCACACGATGGACGAGCACTTCCGCACCACCGCGCTGCACGACAACGTGCCCGTGCTGATGGGGCTGCTCAACGTCTGGTACACCAACTTCCTCGGCGCGCAGACCCACGCGGTGCTGCCGTACTCCCAGCTGCTGCACCGCTTCCCGGCGTACCTCCAGCAGCTGACGATGGAGTCCAACGGCAAGGGCGTCCGCTGGGACGGCTCGGCCGTCACCACCGACACCGGTGAGGTGTTCTGGGGGGAGCCCGGCACCAACGGGCAGCACGCGTTCTACCAGCTGATCCACCAGGGCACCCGGCTGATCCCGGCCGACTTCATCGCCTTCGCCAACCCCGCCTTCCCGCTGCAGGACGGCGAGCAGGACGTGCACGAGCTGTTCCTGGCCAACTTCTTGGCGCAGACCCGGGCGCTGGCGTTCGGCAAGACGGCCGACGAGGTGCGCGCGGAGGGAACCGCTGCGGAGATCGTGCCGGCGCGGGTCTTCACCGGCAACCGGCCGACGACCTCGATCATCGCCCCGGAGCTCAGCCCGTCGGTGCTGGGCCAGCTGGTCGCGCTCTACGAGCACATCACCTTCACCCAGGGCGCCGTCTGGGGCATCGACAGCTTCGACCAGTGGGGCGTCGAGCTCGGGAAGCAGCTGGCCCAGCAGGTCGGTCCCGCCATCGACGGCGACGCCGACGCCCTGGCCGAGCAGGACGCCTCCACCCGAGCCCTGATCGCCTACTACCGGGAGCACCGTCGGTGACGACTGAGTGGACCAACCCCCTGCGTGACCCCGACGACCGTCGCATGCCCCGCATCGCGGGTCCCAGCGGCATGGTGCTCTTCGGGGTGACCGGTGACCTGGCGCGCAAGAAGGTGATGCCGGCGGTCTACGACCTGGCCAACCGGGGCCTGCTGCCTCCGGGCTTCAGCCTCGTCGGCTACGCGCGGCGCGACTGGGCCGACCAGGACTTCGCTCAGATCGTGCACGACTCGGTGCGGGCCCACGCCCGCACCGAGTTCCGCGAGGAGGTGTGGCGCCAGCTCTCCGAGGGCCTGCGCTTCGTCCAGGGTGACTTCTCCGACGACGCGGCGTTCGACACGCTCCGCCGGACCATCGAGGAGCTCGACGAGGTCCGCGGCACAGGGGGCAACCACGCGTTCTACCTGTCGATCCCGCCGAAGTTCTTCGGCGACGTGGTGGGCCAGCTCGAGGAGCACGGCCTGACCAAGGCCAAGGACGGGTCCTGGCGGCGGGTGGTCATCGAGAAGCCCTTCGGCCACGACCTCGAGTCCGCCCGGGAGCTCAATGCGGTCATCGACAAGGTCTTCCCGCCCGAGTCGGTGTTCCGGATCGACCACTACCTCGGCAAGGAGACGGTGCAGAACATCCTCGCGATGCGCTTCGCCAACAACCTCTTCGAGCCGATCTGGAACTCCAACTACGTCGACCACGTGCAGATCACCATGGCCGAGGACATCGGCATCGGTGGTCGCGCCGGCTACTACGACGGCATCGGCGCCGCCCGTGACGTCATCCAGAACCACCTGATCCAGCTGATGGCGCTCGTCGCGATGGAGGAGCCCGTCTCCTTCGACGCCGAGAGCCTGCGGATCGAGAAGCAGAAGATCCTCTCCTCCGTCGTACTCCCCCGACGGCTCGACCTGAACACCGCGCGGGGCCAGTACGCCGCCGGCTGGGCCGGTGGCGAGAAGGTCAACGGCTACCTCGACGAGGAGGACATCGCGGCGACCTCGACCACCGAGACCTTCGCCGCCATCCGGGTCGACGTGGAGACACGACGCTGGGCCGGGGTGCCGTTCTACCTCCGCACCGGCAAGCGGCTCGGCCGCCGGGTCACCGAGGTGGCGGTCGTGTTCAAGCGCGCGCCGCACCTGCCGTTCAGCGAGACCGCGACCGAGGACCTCACGCACAACGCGGTGGTCTTCCGGATCCAGCCCGACGAGGGCATCACGATGCGGTTCGGCTCCAAGGTGCCCGGCACGGCCATGGAGATCCGCGACGTCAACATGGACTTCGCCTACGGCGGCTCGTTCACCGAGTCGAGCCCGGAGGCCTACGAGCGGCTGATCCTCGACGTGCTGCTCGGCGACCCGCCGCTGTTCCCCCAGCAGCGCGAGGTGGAGCTGTCCTGGAAGATCCTCGACCCGGTCCTCCAGCACTGGGCCAAGCAGGACGCCGACGGCAAGGTGAAGGTCGAGCAGTACGAGTCCGGCAAGTGGGGTCCTGACTCCGCCCACGACATGCTGGCCCGCGACGGCCGCGTCTGGAGACGACCATGATCGAGCTGCTCGAGACCAACTCGGCCGGTATCGCGAGCGAGTTCCTCAACGCCCGCAAGAAGGCCGGCTCGACGACCATGGGCATGGTGATGACCCTGGTGGTCGTCGTCGACGAGGACGATGCCCACGACGCCATGGAGGCCGCCCGCGAGGCGTCCCAGGAGCACCCGGCGCGGGTGCTCGGCGTCATCCTGGGCGACGCCCGGGGCGCGGCGGTCATCAACGCGCAGGTCGGCACCGGCGGCGGTTGGAGCGGCGAGACCGCGCTGATCCGGCTCAAGGGTGAGGTGGTCCGGCACCCCGACTCCGTTGTGCTCCCCTTGCTCCTGCCCGACTCCCCCGTCGCCGTCTGGTGGCCCAACGACGCGCCACAGGACCCGGCGGCCGACGCGCTCGGGATCCTGGCCCAGCGCCGGATCACCGATGCCGCCGCGGCCACGAAGGCCAAGACCAAGGCGATCCTCCGCCAGTGCTCGACCTACGCCAAGGGCAACACCGACCTCGCGTGGACGCGGATCACCCCGTGGCGGGCGCTGCTGGCGGCTGCGCTGGACCAGCACCCGGCCAAGGTCACCGGAGCCACGGTCACCGCCGAGCGGATCAGCCCGAGCGCCGAGCTGCTGGTCGCCTGGCTCAACGACCGGCTCAAGGTGAAGGTCGAGCGGCTGAGCTCCGGGGGGCCGGGGATCACCGAGGTGGTCCTGCGGACCAAGACCGGTGACATCAGCATCAGCCGACCGGACGGCAAGCTCGCCTCGTTCGTCTCGCCCGGCCAGCCCGACCGCCCGGTGGCCCTGAAGCGGCGTACGGTCCCGGAGCTGCTCGCCGAGGAGCTGCGCCGCCTCGACGAGGACGACACCTACGCCGCCACCGCCCGACGCCTCGTGAAGCTGGAGTCGAAGAAGTGACCGAGCGCAAGGTCCTGCCCACCGCCGACGCCGTGGCCCGTGCCGTCGCGGCCGAGCTGGTCGCGCGGGTCGCCTCCATCCAGGCTCAGGGGCGGGTGCCGTCGATCGTGCTCACCGGCGGGACCATCGCCAACGCGATCTACCAGGCCGTCGCCGCGCTCCCGTCCGAGGACGTGGACTGGAAGCGGGTCGACTTCTGGTGGGGCGACGAGCGCTACGTGGCGGCCGACTCCCCCGACCGCAACGACCGCGCGGCCGAGCTGGACCTGCTCGACGTCGTCGGCGCCGACCCCGCTCGCGTGCACGCGATGCCGGCCGCCGACGAGGTGCACCCCGACCTGGACGCAGCCGCTGCGGCGTACGCCGAGGAGCTGCGGGAGCACGGAGGCGGCATGTTCGACCTGGTGCTGCTGGGCGTCGGACCGGACGGCCACGTGGCGTCGCTCTTCCCCGGCTTCGACGAGCTCTCGAGCGCCGAGGTCGCCGTCGCCGTCCGGGAGTCCCCCAAGCCGCCGCCGGACCGCATCTCGCTCACCTTCCCGGCCCTCAACCGCACGCACGAGGTGTGGTTCCTGGTCTCGGGCGAGGGCAAGGCCGACGCGGTCGCCGCCGCCCTCGCCGACGACGGCTCCGTCCACTCCACCCCCGCCCGCGGCATCACCGCCGAGCCGAGCACCTGGTGGCTCGACGAGGACGCCGCCAGCGCGCTCTAACCCCGCCGACCGGGCACTTCTTCGTGCTCGTACGACGCCGACCGGGCACTTTCCCGTGCTCGTATCGGGCCGAGCGGGCACTTCCTCAGGTCGTACGACGGCGCGAGGTCCAGGTGCTCACGGTGCGTCGCGCCCCGGCGTACCGCGCCTGGAGGATGGGCACCGGATCGGCTCCGCGCGAGTAGAGGTGCTCCTTGGTGAAGGCTTCGATCGTCCAGCCCCGCTCCCGGCCGAGCCAGTCACGCCTCTCCTCGTCGTACGCCCGGTCCTCGTCCTTGGTGTGGAACTCCTCCCCGTCGTACTCCGCAGCGAAGAGCACGTCAGGATCAGCGAGGTCGAGCCGGTAGACGGGAACGCCACTGTCAGAACAGACCCACCACTGGAGCTCGGGCGTGGGAAGGCCAGCGTCGAGCCAGTGGAGGCGGAGAGCTGCCTCGGGAACGGACTCCGAGCGCGGATCGGCCAAGGGTGCGAGGTAGCGGAGCTGGATGACACCGCGATACCCCCTGAACCGGCGAATCTCCGCGATCAGAAGCTCCTGCGGAACGCCCAGGCGGAGGAAGCCGTCGAGCGCCGCGAGCGCATCGAACCGCCAGAGCAGGCGTCCGAGGTCGAGGGCCGTACGCAGCGCCGTCGTCACCCGTACGCCGTGGATCACCGTGATGTCGCTCGCGACGAGGCCGCGTCGCCGGCCGTCCACCTCGGGTCGGCGGACGCGCGTGTCATCGACGTGCACGATGCCGATCGGGGGCGGCCTGAACACGGCGGAGCGCGGGAGGATCTCGACTCCGTGCAACCAGGCAGCAGTGCGATCGGTGACCACCGCGGTCGGCGGGATGACCAGCGCCAGGGCCGCGGCCCTCGTCAAGGTGTCGTCCGGCGCCTGTGTGGCCGCGTAGACCCCTCGAACCACGCGTCGCAGCAGTCCTCGTCGCAGCATCTGCTCGAACGCGTGTTGGCTCACCCCCAGGGCGCGCGCATGCTCCTGGGTGAACGGGACGGTGAGTGGCAGCGGGCAGGCAGGGCCGAGGAACTTCCCCTTGTCGTCGAGCCAGTTCGAATGCATCCCGGGAGGGTCCCCGAGATGCGGCCATCCTGCATGTCGCTGTCCACAGGCCACGGAGAAGTGCCCGGTCGGCGTCGTACGAACACGGAGAAGTGCCCGGTCGGCGTCGTGGTGACACGAGGAACTGCCCGGTCGGCGGGCTAGAAGACGACGTCGCCGCTCTTGCGCCGGGCGCGGAGGGTGGCGATGGCCTCGTTGAGGATGTCCTTGGCCTCGGCGTCGGAGCGGCGCTCCTTCACGTAGGCGAGGTGGGTCTTGTACGGCTCGATCTTCGGGGCCGGGGGCGGGTTGTCGGAGTCGAGGCTCGCGGGCAGCCCGCAGCGGGGGCAGTCCCAGGTGGGCGGGACCGTCGCCTCGACCGCGAAGGCGATCAGCGTGCGGTGCTCGTGGGAACAGAAGTAGGTGACGTTCTGACGTGGAGCCGCTTCGCCGCGCTCCGCCTCACCCATGGGCCCCGCACCGACACGGCTGCCCCGGATGGCGTTTCCTCCGCCTGCCACGCTTGGTCTCCTTCGAGATCGTTGAGGATCAACTGCCGGTCTTGAGCAGGAGCCCCAGACCGACCACGCACGCGAACCACACCAGGCCGATGCCGACGGTGATGCGGTCCAGGTTGCGCTCGGCCACGGACGATCCGCCCAGACCACTGGAGACGCCACCACCGAACATGTCGGAGAGCCCGCCACCGCGCCCCTTGTGGAGGAGCACCAGCAGGATCAGGAGCAAGCTCGAGATGATGAGCAAGACCTCGAAGACGATAACCACGGGGTGGAGCCTAACCGATCAGGCGCGCGGATCAGAGAAGGGGCATGTCGTAGAAACGGCAGATCCCGCCGAACTCGTCGGCCTGGAGGCTCGCTCCCCCGACGAGGCATCCGTCGACGTCGGCCTGCTGCATGATGCCGCCGACGTTGTTGGCCTTCACCGAGCCGCCGTAGAGGATCCGGATGCCGGCGGCCGCCTCGTCCCCGGCCGTCTCGGCGACGCGGGCCCGGATGGCCGAGCACACCTCCTGGGCGTCCTCAGGGGTCGCCACCTCGCCGGTGCCGATGGCCCAGACCGGCTCGTAGGCGACCACGAGCCCGGCCAGCTGCTCGGCGGTGAAGCCGGCCAGTGAACCGTCGATCTGGTCGACGCAGTGGGCGACGTGGCCGCCCTCCTGGCGTACGTCGAGCCCCTCGCCGACGCAGACGATCGGGGTCATCCCGGCCGCCAGCGCCTGGTGGGCCTTGGCGTTGACGAGCGCGTCGTCCTCGTTGTGGTGCTCGCGGCGCTCGGAGTGCCCGACGCAGACGAACGAGCACCCGAGCTTGGCCAGCATCCCGGCGGAGACCTCACCGGTGTAGGCGCCCTCGTCGTGCACCGAGACGTCCTGCGCGCCGTACTTCAGCTGCAGCCGGTCGCCGTCGACCATCGTCTGCACGCCGCGGAGGTCGGTGTACGGCGGCAGCACCACCACCTCGACCTTGGCGTAGTCGTGCTTCTTGTCCGACAGCGTCCACGTGAGCTTCTGCACCAGGACGACGGCCTCCTGGTGGTTGAGGTTCATCTTCCAGTTGCCGGCCATGAGGGGCGTGCGTGATGTCTTCGGCATGGAGCCTTCCTGCGATCGTGGTTGCGTGGAGGTGTGGACTCAGTCCAGGACGTCGATGCCGGGCAGGTCCTTGCCCTCGAGGTACTCCAGGCTCGCGCCGCCCCCGGTGGAGATGTGCCCGAAGGCGTCGTCGGCGAAGCCGAGCTGGCGTACGGCGGCCGCGGAGTCGCCACCGCCGACCACCGAGAGCCCGTCGACCTCGGTCAGCGCCTGCGCGACGGACCGGGTGCCGCCGGAGTAGGCCTCGAACTCGAAGACCCCCATCGGGCCGTTCCAGAAGACCGTGCGGGCCTCCTTGACGGCGGCGGCGAAGGCCTTCGCGGACTCGGGGCCGATGTCGAGCCCGATCTGGTCGCTCGGCATCGCGTCGGCGGCCACGGTGGTGGCCGGAGCGTCGGCCTTGAACTCCGGCGCGACGAGGATGTCGGTCGGCAGGAGGATCTCCACCCCGCTCTCCTCGGAGCGGCGGAGGTAGTCCCGGCAGGTCTCGACCTGGTCCTCCTCGAGCAGGCTCTGGCCGACCTCGTGCCCGTTGGCGGCCAGGAAGGTGAACACCATCCCGCCCCCGATCAGCAGCTTGTCGGCCTTGCCGAGCAGGTTGTCGATCACGGCCAGCTTGTCGCTCACCTTGGAGCCCCCGAGCACCACCACGTAGGGGCGTTCGGGCGACTCGGTCAGCCGGCGCAGCACGTCGATCTCGGTGCGCACCAGCTGGCCCATCGCGTGCGGCAGGCGCTGCGCCACGTCGTACACGCTGGCCTGCTTGCGGTGCACCACCCCGAAGCCGTCGCTGACGAAGCCGTCCCCGAGGGCCGCGAGCTGGTCGGCGAACGCGCCGCGCTCGGCGTCGTCCTTGCTGGTCTCGCCGGCGTTGAAGCGCACGTTCTCGAGCAGCGCCACCTCACCGTCGGCCAGGGCCTCCACGACACCGCGGGCGGACTCGCCCACGGTGTCCCCCGCGAAGAAGACCTGGGTGCCGAGCAGCTCGCCGAGCCGGTCGGCGACCGGCTGGAGGGAGTACTTCGGGTCGGGCTCGCCCTTGGGACGACCCAGGTGCGCCATCACGACGACCCGGGCCCCCGCCTCGGAGAGCTCCTTGATGGTGGGGACGCTCGCGCGGATGCGTCCGTCGTCGCCGATCTTGCCGTCGTCCAGGGGCACGTTCAGGTCCGAGCGGACCAGGACGCGCCTGCCGACGACGCTGCCCCCGAGCTCGGCGGCCAGGGCGTCGATGGTCTCGCTCATCGGGCGCGGCCGGTCAGAGCGTGGCGCCGATGTGGACGATCAGGTCCGAGAGCCGGCAGGAGTAGCCCCACTCGTTGTCGTACCAGCCGACGACCTTGACCTGGTTGCCCAGCACCTTGGTGAGCCCGGAGTCGAAGATGCACGAGCTCGGGTCGGTGACGATGTCGGAGGACACGATCGGGTCGGCGGTGTACTTGAGGTAGCCCTTGAGGGGACCCTCCTCCGCTGCCTTCTTGACCGCCGCGTTGACCTCCTCGGCGGTGGTCTCACGACCCACCTCGATGGTCAGGTCGGTGGCCGAGCCGGTGGGCACGGGCACGCGGATGGCGTAGCCGTCGAGCTTGCCCTTGAGCTCGGGCAGCACCAGCGAGATCGCCTTCGCGGCACCGGTCGAGGTCGGCACCAGGTTGATGGCGGCGGCGCGGGCGCGACGCAGGTCCTTGTGCGGGCCGTCCTGCAGGTTCTGGTCACCGGTGTAGGCGTGGATGGTCGTCATCAGGCCCTTGACGATGCCGAACTCGTCGTGGATGGCCTTCGCCATCGGCGCGAGGCAGTTGGTCGTGCAGGACGCGTTGGAGATGACGGTGTGCAACGAGTCGTCGTAGTCCTCGTGGTTCACGCCCATCACGATGGTGATGTCCTCGTTGGAGGCCGGCGCCGAGATGATGACCTTCTTGGCGCCACCGTCGATGTGCGCCTTGGCCTTCGTCGCGTCGGTGAAGAAGCCCGTCGACTCGACCACCACGTCGACGCCCAGGTCACCCCAGGGCAGGGCGGCGGGGTCCTTCTCGGCGAGGATCTTCAGGGTCTTGCCGCCCACCTGGATGCCGCCGTCGACGACGGAGACGTCCTCCGGGAAGCGGCCGAGGATGGAGTCGTACTTGAGCAGGTGCGCCATCGTCGTGAGGTCACCGAGGTCGTTGGCGGCCACGATCTCGATGTCGGCGCCCAGAGCGTGCACGGCGCGGTAGAAGTTGCGGCCGATGCGGCCGAAGCCGTTGATACCTACGCGGACAGTCACAGCGGTTTCTCCTGGTCAGCGAAATGAGGTCTGAAGAGCGACCCTATCGCCCCGGAGCGAGGCCCCTGAGCACTGCCCGGGGTACCTGCCGGTAACCGGAGCGCCCGGGTTTCAGGCTTCCTCGGCCAGCATGTCCGGAGTCAGCGACGACTCCGTGTCGGGGATGCCGAGCTCCTCGGCCAGCTTGTCGGCCATGGCGAGCAGCCGACGGATCCGACCCGCGATCGCGTCCTTGGTCAGCACCGGCTCGCTGAGCTGGCCCAGCTCCTCGAGCGAGGCCTGCTTGTGCTCGAGGCGCAACCGGCCGGCCTGGGCGAGATGGTCGGGGATGTCCGCGCCCAGGATCTCCAGGGCCCGGTCCACGCGGGCTCCGGCGGCCACCGCGGCCCGGGCGGAGCGGCGCAGGTTGGCGTCGTCGAAGTTGGCGAGCCGGTTGGCGGTCGCGCGCACCTCGCGCCGCATCCGGCGCTCCTCCCACGCGAGCAGCGACTCGTGGGCGCCGAGCCGAGTGAGCAGCTGGCCGATCGCGTCGCCGTCGCGGATGACGACCCGGTCGACACCGCGCACCTCGCGAGCCTTGGCGGAGATGCCGAGGCGGCGGGCGGACCCCACCAGGGCCAGCGCCGCCTCCGGGCCGGGGCAGGTGACCTCGAGCGAGCTCGAGCGGCCGGGCTCGGTCAGTGACCCGTGGGCGAGGAAGGCACCCCGCCAGGCGGCGACGGCGTCGCACCCGGATCCGTTGACCACGACGGGCGGCAGTCCGCGGACGGGACGGTTGCGCTGGTCGATCAGCCCGGTCTGCCGGGCCAGCGACTCCCCCTCGCGGGAGACCCGCACGATGTAGCGCGTCCCACGACGGATGCCGCTGCCCTTGAGGAGCAGCACCTCGGGCTGGTGGCCGAAGACCTCGGCGATGTCCTTGCGCATCCGGCGGGCAGCTGCGCCGGTGTCCAGCTCGGCCTCGACGACGATGCCGCCGTTGACCAGGTGGAGCGCGTCGGCGAACCGGAGCATCGACGAGACCTCGGCCTTGCGGCAACAGGTCTTGGTCACTGTCGTGCTGGCCAGTTCTGCCTTCACCTGTGCCGTCATCGCCATGTCGTCACCTTAGTTCGCTGTCAACAACCGCGCATAAGCGGAGGCAAGTTTCTGCGCATCGTGGACCCCTGGCTGCTCCGAGGCGAGGTCGTCGAGGTCGAGGGTGGCGCCGGCGTCGGCGACCGCAGCCGCCAGCCGGTCGCCGTCCCGCACGGCCGTGGCGTCGGCCAGCACCGTGTGGACCCGCAGGTCAGGGGCGTGCCGCAGCAGGACGTGGAGGTGGTCGGCGAGGTCGTAGCCGCGGGTCTCGTCCATGTGGGGCTCGAGGTTCATCGACACCACCACCCGCCCGGGGGTGGAGCACAATGCGTCGCGCAGGTCGGGGACCAACAGGTGCGGGATGACGCTGGAGTACCACGAGCCCGGGCCGATCACGACGAAGTCGGCGGTCGCGATGGCCTCGATCGCCTCCGGGCAGGCCCCGGCGTCCTCGGGGACGAGGCTCACCGAGAGCACCTCGCCCGGGGTGGTCGCGACGGCGACCTGGCCGTTGACGGTGGAGACCTCGTCCGGATCCGCACCCGCCCCCTTGACCTTGGCGGTGATGTCCAGCGGGGTCAGCGCCATCGGCAGCACCCGCCCGCGGGCACCCAGGAGCCCGGCCACCCACTCGAGCCCGTCGACGTGGTCGTGCAGCAGGTCCCACAGGGTGACGATGAGCAGGTTGCCCATCGAGTGCCCGTCCATCTCGCCGTCGGAGTCGAACCGGTGCTGGAGGACGCGTGCCCAGGTCTGGCCCCATCGGTCGTCGCCGCAGAGGGCCGCGAGGGCCATCCGCAGGTCGCCGGGCGGGAGCACGCCGAACTCCTCG
Organism: uncultured Actinomycetota bacterium; assembly: GCA_963731075.1. Classification (GTDB taxonomy): domain Bacteria; phylum Actinomycetota; class Actinomycetes; order Propionibacteriales; family Nocardioidaceae; genus Marmoricola. The sequence continues at coordinate 145,258 of CAVSUC010000004.1, read as the reverse complement.
CGCAGCCGCCCCGAGGAGCCCCCGTTGTCGGCCACGGTGACCACGGCCGTCAGGTCCGTGGTCACGCTGCGCAGGGCGGTCAGGGACGCGGCCAGACCGTGGCCCCCGCCGAGCGCGACGACCGAGGGCTCGGTCGACCACCGCACGGCGCTACTCCCGGCCCATGTCGCGGTGGGTGACCGCGGCGTCGAGCCCGAGGGCCCGCAGGCGGGTGACGATCTCCTCGGTCATCGCCACGCTGCGGTGCTTGCCGCCGGTGCAGCCGATGGCGACGGTCATGAACCGCTTGCCCTCCCGCAGGTAGCCGTCCCCCACCGTCTCGATCACCGGCAGGTAGCGCTCCAGGAACTGCTGCGCGTCCGGTCGGTCCTTGACGTACGCCGCCACGTCGAGGTCCTGACCGGTGCGGGGCCGCAGCTCGGGGATCCAGTGCGGGTTGGGCAGGAACCGCATGTCGGCCATCAGGTCGGCGTCCACGGGCACGCCGTACTTGAACCCGAAGCTGACCACGGTGATCCGCAGCCGGACCGTCTCCGGGGTCCCGAACGCGCGCGAGACCTTGGCCTTGAGCTGGTTGACGTTGAGCGAGGTGGTGTCGATGACCAGGTCGGCGTCGCCGCGCAGGGAGGCCATCACCGCGCGCTCGCGGGTGATCCCGACCAGGAGGCGGCCCGAGCCCTGCAGCGGGTGCGGGCGCCGCGCGGCCTCCTGCCGCCGGACCAGGATGTCGTCGCTCGCCTCGAGGTAGAGCAGCGTCGCCCGGCGGGTGGGGAACTCGGTGGCCAGCTGCTCGCGCAGCGACTCGAAGAAGACGCCGGCACGGACGTCGACGACGGCCGCGAGCGGCTGGTCGACCCCCTGCTTGCTGTCGATGAGCCGCACCACGTCGGCGACGAGCTCGGGCGGCAGGTTGTCGACCACGAAGAAGCCGAGGTCCTCGAGCTCCTTGGCCGCCGTGCTGCGGCCGGCCCCGGTCATCCCGGTCACCACGACGAGCTCGCCCCGGTGGTCGACCTCCTCGCCGTTCTGCTCGGACGGATCCTGCATCAGTGCTCCTCGATCTCGCCGGTGGCCGTGTTCACGGAGGTGCGTGGGGGCGACGCCGCCACGGCCTCCGAGATCGCCGTCGCCGTGCGGGTGCCGATCCCGGGCACCTCCGCGATCTCCTCGATGGTCGCAGCCCGGAGCTTGCGGAGTGAGCCGAAGTACTTGATCAGCGTCTTGCGCCGCACCTCCCCCAGCCCCGGCACGTCGTCGAGCAGGCTCTCCACCATGGTCTTGGAGCGACGGGACCGGTGGTGGGTGATGGCGAAGCGGTGGGCCTCGTCACGGATGCGCTGGAGCAGGTAGAGGCCCTCGCTCGACCGCGGCAGGATCACCGGGTCCTGCTGGCCCGGCACCCAGACCTCCTCCAGCCGCTTGGCCAGCCCGCACAGCGGAACGTCGTCGATGCCGAGCTCGTCGAGCGCCCGCTGGGCCGCCGCCACCTGGGGCGGTCCACCGTCCACCACGACGAGGCCGGGGACGTAGGCGAACTTGCGGGGCCGTCCGGTCTCGGGGTCCACCAGCATCGGGCCGCGCTCGTCCTCGGGGCCGACCTCCCCACCTCCGAGCTCGGGAGTCTCGAGACGCTCGTCGAGCATCCGGCGGAAGCGGCGGGTGATGACCTCGTGCATCGAGGCGACGTCGTTCTGCCCGTCGACCCCACGGATCACGAACCGGCGGTACTCGCTCTTCCGGGCCAGGCCGTCCTCGAAGACGACCATCGAGGCCACCACCTCGGTGCCCTGGAGGTTGGACACGTCGTAGCACTCGATCCGCAAGGGCGCCGACGGCAGCTCCAGCGCCTCCTGGATCTCCTCGAGCGCCTGGTTGCGCACGGTCAGGTCGCTCGCCCGCTTCGTCTTGTGCAGGGCCAGCGACTGGGCGGCGTTCTTGGCCACGGTCTCCTGCAGGGCGCGCTTGTCGCCGCGCTGCGGCACCCGGATGGCCACCTTGCTCCCCCGGGTCTCGCCGAGCAGCTCCTCGAAGGTCCCGGCGTCCTCGGGCATGGCCGGGACCAGGATCTCGCGTGGGATCGCGTCGGCCTCCTCGCCGGCGTACAGCTGCAGCAGGAACTCGCTGACCAGCCCGGCGGTGTCGATGTCCTCGACCCGGTCGGCGACCCAGCCCCGCTGCCCGCGGATGCGACCGGCCCGCACGTGGAAGATCTGCACCGCCACCTCGAGCGGGTCCTCCGCGAGCGCGATCACGTCGGCGTCGGTGCCGTCGCCGAAGACCACGGCCTGCTTCTGCAGCGCCTTGTTGAGCGCGCCCAGGTCGTCGCGCAGGCGGGCCGCGCGCTCGAAGTCCTGGGCGTCGGAGGCGGCGTACATCTCGCGCTCGATGCGCTTGACGAAGCCCTCGGTGCGGCCGCCCATGAAGTCGGCGAAGTCCTCCGCGATCTCGCGGTGCTCGTCGGCGTCGACCCGGCCGACGCAGGGGGCGGCGCACTTCTCGATGTAGCCGAGCAGGCACGGCCGGCCGATCTGCGCGGACCGCCGGAACACGCCGTTGCTGCACGAGCGCATCGGGAACACCCGCAGGAGCAGGTCGACGGTCTCGCGGATCGCCCAGGCGTGGCCGTAGGGGCCGTAGTACTTGACGCCCTTCTTCTTCGCGCCGCGGCCCACCATCACCCGCGGGAACTCCTCGTTCATCGTGATCGCGAGCCACGGGTAGGACTTGTCGTCGCGGTACTTCACGTTGAACCGCGGGTCGAACTCCTTGATCCAGGAGTACTCCAGCTGGAGGGCCTCGACCTCGGTGGCGACCACGGTCCACTCCACCGACGCGGCGGTCATCACCATCGTGGCGGTGCGGGGGTGCAGGTTGGCGACGTCCTGGAAGTAGGACGAGAGCCGCGGGCGCAGGCTCTTGGCCTTGCCGACGTACACAACCCGGCCGTCCTTGTCGCGGAACCGGTAGACACCCGGCTGGGTAGGGATCGACCCGGGCTTCGGACGGTACGTCGAGGGGTCGGCCACGCCCCAACCCTACGAGCGACCGGTGACACTCCCGGTCCGACCCGGCCGTGGCCGAGGGGTTGCGCACCTCGCCGGATCAGGACTAGACCTGACCTGAGGATCTTCGGGAGGTCACACATGCGAGTTGACCGGCTCACTGCGTCGGGAGTCGTACGACGCGCAGCCGCGACCCTGCTGGTGCTGTGCCTCGCCGCCCTCGTCTCCAGCTGCGGCGGGAACGAGGGCAAGACGGGCGTCTCGCTGATCATCAAGACGCAGACCAACCCCTACTTCGTCTCGATGAAGCAGGCGGCGCAAGCGGAGGCGAAGAGGTCGGGAGCGCACCTCTCGGTCGCGGCCGGCAACGCCGACGGCGACACCCAGTCCCAGATCAACGCGATCGACACGGCCATCGCCCGCGGGGACAAGGGCATCCTGATCACCTCCAACGGGCCGGCCGTGAACGCGGCCCTGCGCCAGGCCAAGGAGTACGGCCTGTTCGTGATCGCGCTCGACACGCCCCTCGAGCCGGTGAACACCGCCGACATCACCTACGCGACCAACAACTTCCAGGCCGGCAAGCTCATCGGCGAGTACGCCGCGAAGCGCCTCGCCGGCAAGAAGGCGGTGATCGCGATGCTCGACCTCTACGACGACCAGGTCGTCTCGGTCGACGTCGACCGCGACCACGGGTTCCTCACCGGCATGGGCATCGACCCCGGCAGCAAGACGCTGAACGCCAAGGAGAAGCGGTCCGGCTCCTACCGCGGCGGGAAGGGCGGCAGCTACCAGATCGCGTGCCACCAGGCCACCCAGGGTGCCGTCGACGGCGGCCGCAAGGCGATGGAGCAGTGCCTGTCCCGCAACCCCGACATCAACGTCGTCTACACGATCAACGAGCCGGCCGGGGAGGGCGCGTACGCCGCCCTGAAGGCCGACAACCACCAGGACAAGACCTTCATCGTCTCCATCGACGGCAGCTGCCAGGGCATGGAGGACGTCGAGAACGGGATCTTCGCGGCGGACGCCACGCAGTACCCCGGCAAGATGGCGAAGCTCGGCGTGGACGCCGTCGCCAAGGTCGGCAAGGGCTCGGACCCGCCGTCGCTGCCCACGGGCAAGGACTACCTCGACACCGGCACCGCGCTCGTCACGGCGAAGCCGCTGGACGGCGTGAAGAGCCAGACGCCCGCCGAGGGCAAGAAGACCTGCTGGGGCACCGCAGGTGGCTGAGGACAACCGGGCCGGAGCACGGACGAACCAGAGGAGCACACCGTGAGCAACGAGGCGTCGCAGTCCGCCGAGACACCAGCCTCGGCGGAGGAGCTCGTTCCGACGAGACACACCCCCGCCCAGCGGGTCCAGCACATCCTGCACGGCAACCCGGCACTGAGCCCGCTCATCGTGCTGGTGCTGGGCGTCATCGTCTTCGGCATCTTCGCCGACAACTTCCTTCGACCTCAGGCGCTCTCGCTGCTCGTCCAGCAGATGGCCGTGGTCGGCGCCCTGGCCGTCGGGCAGACGCTGATCATCCTGACCGCGGGCATCGACCTGTCGATCGGGATGGCGATGGTGCTGTCCTCGCTGGTGATGGTGAAGCTCAACCACGACCACGGCGTACCCGGCCTGATCGCGCTCCTGATCGGCATCGGCGTGGCCCTGCTCACCGGCCTCCTCAACGGGGTGCTGGTGACCCGGGTCAACCTCCCGCCGTTCATCGTCACGCTGGGCACCTTCTCGATCTTCACGGCCGTCTCGCTGCTGTACGCCGCGGGTCAGACGATCGCGCTGGGTCCCGACGCCCTGCTCGTGTGGACCGGCAAGACGATCAGCCTCGGCAGCGTCAGCGTCACGTGGGGCGTCATCCTGATGCTGCTGCTCTACGCAGGGGTGAGCTTCGCGCTGCGGGAGACGGCCTGGGGCAAGCATCTCTACGCCACCGGCGACGACCGGGAGGCCTCCCGCCTCGCCGGCATCTCGACCGACCGGGTCCTGCTGAGTGCCTACGTGGTGGCGGGGTTCACGGTCGGCATCGCCGCGTGGATCGTGTGCGGCCGGGTCGGCGGCGCGGACCCCAACGCCGGCCTCAACTACAACCTGCAGAGCATCACGGCGGTCGTGATCGGCGGCACCAGCCTCTTCGGCGGACGCGGCCTGGTGATCGGCAGCCTCATCGGCGCCCTGATCGTGCAGGTCTTCAACAGCGGGCTGGCGCTCGCCGGGGTCGACCCGAACTACCAGGTGCTGGCCACCGGGATCCTGGTGATCCTCGCGGTGTCCGTCGACCAGTGGATCAGGAGGGTGAAGGCATGAGCGAGACGACGGCCGAGGCGACCCACGGCACCGAGCAACCCGTCCTCGAGGCCACCGGTCTCGTCAAGCTGTTCGGCCGGGTGGTCGGACTGCGGGGGGTCGACCTCCGGCTCTACCCCGGCGAGGTGCTGGCGGTCATCGGGGACAACGGGGCGGGCAAGTCCACCCTGATCAAGTGCCTCTCGGGCGCGATGATCCCGGACCGCGGGTCGATGAAGATCGAGGGCCGGGACGTGGCCTTCAAGTCCACCCAGGACGCCCGGGCGGCCGGCATCGAGACCGTCTACCAGACCCTCGCCGTGGCGCCGGCGCTCGACATCGCCAGCAACCTCTACCTCGCCCGCGAGATCCGTCGACCGGGTTTCGCCGGGAACGTGCTGCGGATGCTGGACCAGAAGCGCATGCGGGAGCACGCCTCCGAGCACATCAAGAGCCTCGGCATCTCCACGCTGCAGAACATCCACCAGGCGGTCGAGACCCTGTCCGGCGGCCAGCGGCAGATCGTGGCGGTCGCCCGGACCGGTGCCTTCGGCAGCAAGATCGCGATCCTGGACGAGCCGACCGCCGCCCTCGGCGTCCGCGAGACCGAGCAGGTCCTGCGCCTGGTCCGCGACCTGCGCGACCAGGGGCTCGGCGTGATCCTGATCAGCCACAACATGCCCAACGTGTTCGAGACCGCCGACCGCATCCACGTGCAGCGGCTGGGCGGCCGGGCGGCGGTGATCAGCCCGAAGACGCACTCGATGCAGGACGCGGTCGCGATCATGACGGGCGCGACGACGGTGCCCGAGGACGAGCAGAGCCTGCGATGAGCCCCCGATGAGCCCCGCGGCGAACGTCGGCATCGAGACGATCGTGGTCGGCTACCTGCCGACGCCCGAGGGCAGCGCCGCCATCGAGACCGCCATCCGGCTGGCGACCGCCACCCAGGCGCGGCTGGTCGTGGTCAACACCGGGCGCAACGGCGACTACTCGCACCCCAGCTTCGCGACCGCGCAGGACATCGACGCCATCGAGACCGAGCTGACCGAGGCGGGCGTGGCCCACGAGGTCCTGCAGCCCACCGACGGGCGGCCTGCGGCCGAGGCCGTCCTCGGCGCCGCCATCGCCAGCGCCGCCGACCTGATCGTCATCGGCCTGCGACGGCGCTCCCCCGTCGGCAAGATGATCACCGGCAGCACCGCCCAGCACATCCTGCTGGACGCGTCCTGCCCTGTGCTGTCGGTGAAGGCGGTCAGCTGACGCTGAGGTCGTCCCCGGACACGGTGATCTTGAGGGCCTCGAGCGCCTTGGTCGCCGGGCCGGTGACCACGGAACCGTCCACGATGGAGAACTTGCTGCCGTGGCAGGTGCACTCGATGTCCTTGGCCTCGATCTTCGCGACCACACATCCCTGGTGGGTGCACACCGCGCTGAAGGCCTTGAAGTCACCCTCGGTCGGCTGGGTGACCACGACCTTCTCGCCCGCGAAGATCTTCCCGCTGCCGACCGGCACCTCGGACTTCTTCCCGACGGTGCCGGAGGTGGTCGACCCACCCCCGCTGCTGCCGCCGGAGTCCGAGCCGGAGCCACAGGCGGCCAGCAACGGCACCCCCACCCCGAGGCCCACGAACCCTCCGACGACCGCGCGACGCGAGGCCACGTTTCCGTCGGCGCTCTCGTTGTCAGACATCTGAAGCCTCCTGCTGCATCGACTGTGCTGGTCGGTCGAACCTACTTTTTCGACGCAGCTCTCCGCGCCTGTCCATTGGTCTTACGACCACGGGCGCGGGTCGGTTCAACGGTGCGCAGGGTGCCCTCCAGCAGCGGTCGCAGGAACTCGCCGGTGAAGCTCGTCGCGTGGGCGGCGACCTCCTCGGGCGTCCCGGTCGCCACGACCGTCCCGCCCTTGTTGCCGCCGGCGGGGCCCATGTCGATGATCCAGTCGGAGGTCTTGATCACGTCGAGGTTGTGCTCGATGACCAGGACGGTGTTGCCCTTGTCGACCAGGCTCGACAGCACGCCGAGGAGCTTGCGGATGTCCTCGAAGTGCAGGCCGGTCGTGGGCTCGTCCAGCACGTAGACGGTGCGCCCGGTCGACCGCTTCTGCAGCTCGCTGGCCAGCTTGACCCGCTGGGCCTCACCTCCGGAGAGCGTCGTGGCGGGCTGTCCCAGCCGCACGTAGCCGAGGCCGACCTCGACGAGCGTCACCAGGTGCCGCGAGATCGCCGGGATGGCGGCGAAGAAGTCCACGGCCTCCTCGATCGGCATGTTGAGCACGTCGGCGATCGTCTTGCCCTTGTAGTGCACCTCGAGCGTCTCGCGGTTGTAGCGCGCCCCGTGGCAGACCTCGCACGGCACGTAGACGTCGGGCAGGAAGTTCATCTCGATCTTGATCGTGCCGTCGCCGGAGCAGGCTTCGCAGCGACCGCCCTTGACGTTGAACGAGAACCGGCCCTGGAGGTAGCCGCGCATCTTGGCCTCGGCCGTGGAGGCGAACAGCTTGCGCACGTGGTCGAAGACGCCGGTGTAGGTCGCCGGGTTGGACCGCGGTGTGCGCCCGATCGGTGACTGGTCGACGTGGATCACCTTGTCGACGTGCTCGATGCCGGTGATCTTGCGGTGCCGACCCGGCACCGTGCGGGCGTTGTAGATCTGCTTGGCCAGCGACGTGTAGAGGATGTCGTTGACCAGGGTCGACTTGCCCGAGCCGGAGACGCCGGTGACCGAGACGAAGCAGCCGAGGGGGAAGCTGACGTCGACGTTCTGGAGGTTGTTCTCACGGGCTCCGTGCACGATGAGCTCGCGGCCGGGCGTCGGCGGGCGGCGTACGGCGGGCACCGGGATCGACTTGCGACCGGACAGGTAGAGCCCGGTCTCGGAGTCGCGGTGCTTGAGGAGCTGCTTGACGGTGCCCGAGTGCACGACCTGGCCGCCGTGCTCGCCGGCGCCCGGACCGATGTCGACCACCCAGTCGGCGGTCATGATCGTCTCCTCGTCGTGCTCCACGACGATCAGGGTGTTGCCGAGCTCCTTGAGCCGGATGAGGGTCTCGATCAGCCTCTTGTTGTCGCGCTGGTGCAGACCGATGCTCGGCTCGTCGAGGACGTAGAGCACCCCCACCAGCCCGGCGCCGATCTGGGTCGCGAGGCGGATGCGCTGGGCCTCGCCACCGGACAGGGTGCCCGACGGTCGGTCGAGGGAGAGGTAGTCGAGACCGACGTCGAGCAGGAACCGCAGGCGCTCCTGGATCTCCTTGAGCACCCTCTCGGCGATCTGGCGCTCGCGGTGGCTCAGCTCGATGTCGTTGAGGAACTCGGCCGCCTCGTTGATCGGGAGGTGGCAGACCTCGGCGATGTTGAGCCCGCCGGTGTCCTTGTCGCCGAGCGTCACGGCCATCGAGACGGGCTTGAGCCGGGTGCCCTGGCAGGCGGGGCACGGCACCTCGCGCATGAAGCCCTCGTAGCGGTCGCGACTGGTGTCGGTCTCGGCCTCGCGGTGGCGGCGCTCGATGTAGGGGCGGACGCCCTCGAAGTTGGTGTAGTAGGAGCGCTCGCGGCCGTAGCGGTTGGTGTGGCGCACGTGCACCTTGGTGGCGTGCCCCTCGAGGATGGCCTTGCGGCCCTTGGCGGGCAGGTCCTCCCACGGCGTGTTCAGGTCGAAGCCCAGCTCGTCGCCGAGGGCGCCGAGCAGGCGGGTGAAGTAGTCGGCGACGTGGGCGCCCGACCAGGGACCGATGACGCCCTCGCCGAGGGTGGCGCCGGGATCGGCGATGACCAGCTCGGGGTCGACCTCCATCCGGGTGCCGATGCCGTGACAGGTCACGCAGGCACCGAAGGGCGAGTTGAACGAGAAGGACCGCGGCTCCAGCTCGTCGGTCTCGATGTCGTGCTCGTTGGGGCACGCCATCTTCTCCGAGAAGCGCATCTCCTTGTGGGGGTCCTTGGGGTCGAGGTCGACCAGGTCGAGCAGGACCAGCCCCGAGGCCAGGTTGAGCGCGGTCTCGATCGAGTCGGTCAGGCGGCGCTTGGCGCTCGCCTTCGCGGCCAACCGGTCGACCACCACCTCGATGGTGTGCTTCTTCTGCTTGTCGAGCTTGGGCGGCTCTGAGAGCTGGATCGTGTCGCCGTTGACTCGCGCCCGGCTGAACCCCTGGGACTGCAGGCTCCGGAACAGCTCGATGTATTCACCCTTGCGGCCCCGGATCACCGGCGCGAGGACCTGGAAGCGGGTGCCCTCGTCGAACTGGAGGATGCGGTCGACGATCTGCTGCGGCGTCTGCCGCTCGATCGGCGCCCCGCACTCGGGGCAGTGCGGCCGGCCGGCGCGGGCGTAGAGCAGGCGCAGGTAGTCGTAGACCTCGGTGATCGTGCCGACCGTCGAGCGAGGGTTCTTCGACGTGGACTTCTGGTCGATCGAGACCGCGGGGCTCAGACCCTCGATGAAGTCGACGTCCGGCTTGTCCATCTGGCCCAGGAACTGGCGCGCGTAGGCCGAGAGCGACTCGACGTAGCGTCGCTGCCCCTCCGCGAAGATCGTGTCGAAGGCGAGGCTGGACTTTCCCGAGCCCGAGAGGCCGGTGAAGACGATCAGGGAGTCGCGGGGAAGGTCGAGGGAGACGTCCTTCAGGTTGTGCTCACGCGCGCCCCGGATGACCAGTTGATCAGCCACGGATGAAACCCCTGCAATGTCTATGGGATGTTCGAACAAGTGTTCGCCATCCTATCGGATGCGACAAGCCGCCACGCGGGCGGTCGGCGTCGGGGACGTACCCAGCGCCTACTCTTTCCATCCGTGTCCCCTTCCTCGCGAGCCATCGACCCGGCCGCCGTCCCCGTCATGGCCGTGGGCGCCCTGCCGATGGTGCTGGCTGCGCTCGCGGGGCACCGCAGGACGGCGGCGGGACTCGCACTGCTCCCGCTCGGAGTCGCTGCGTTCTTCCGAGACCCAGACCGTACGCCGGACCACCGACAGGTCGACCAGGACGTCGTCCTCGCCCCGGCCGACGGCAAGGTGATGTACGCCGGGCCGGGCCAGGTGGGCGTCGCGCCGCCCGGCCACTGGCAGCAGGTGAGCATCTTCTTGTCCCTCTTCGACGTGCACATCAACCGCACCCCCTACGCCGGGCGGGTGGAGGACGTGACCTACCGCCCCGGGAAGTGGCACGCGGCCTACCGGTTCGAGAGCGCGACGGAGAACGAGCGGAGCGAGATCACGCTGAGCCACACGGTGGACGGCGAGCGCCGAGCCGTGGTGTTCCGCCAGGTCGTGGGGCTCGTCGCCCGCCGGGTCGTGACCCGGGTGCAGCCGGGTGACCTGCTGAGGTCGGGGCAGCGGATCGGGCTGATGAAGTTCGGCTCCCGCATGGACGTCTTCGTGCCGCCGCACGTCCAGCTGCTCGCCGAGGTCGGTGACCGCACGGTCGCCGGTGAGAGCGTCATCGCCCGGTGGCCCGCGGGTCGACCGGTCGGGGAGCTCCCGCTGACGCCCCACACCGACAGGACGAACCGCCGGCTGCTGGACCGGTGGCGGCTGAAGTCACCCTCCGGCGCGGCCGTCGTCTCGCTGCGGCAGCTCACCCCGCGGGAACGCCTCCGGGTCACCTGCCCGAGCATGTTCACCACCGGCAACATGGCCTGCGGGTTCTCCGCGATCCTGCTGTCGTTCTCCGACCGCTTCACCTGGGCCGCGATCATGCTGGCCGGGGCGATCGTGCTCGACATCGCCGACGGGGCCGTCGCCCGCGCGGTCGGGGCGACGTCCCCGTTCGGCATCCAGCTCGACTCCCTGGCCGACCTGGTGTCGTTCGGCCTGGCCCCGGCGGTGCTGGTCCACACCTGGGCCCTCCCGGAGAACCCGGTGCTGGCGTGGCTCTCGGCGTTCTTCTGGCTGGCCTGCGCCGCCTTCCGGCTGGCCCGCTTCAACGTCACGGTCGACCCGCTGGCCGACAAGAAGTACTTCGTCGGCCTGCCCAGCCCCGGCGCCACCCTCGTGGTCATCGCGACCATCGTCGCCCTGCGCACCTCGGAGCACGGACCGTGGATGCTGGTCCCGGTCGCGGTGAGCGTGATCCCGGCGCTGCTGATGATCACGACGGTGCGCTTCCGCTCCTTCCGTGGGCTGCTGTCGCCCAGGACCCCGCAGGCCCGCGTCGTCACGACGGTGCTGACGGTCGCCCTGGTGGCCGGCCTGGCGCTCGACGCCTCGGTCACCGGGCTGGTGGTCGCGTGTGCCTACCTGCTCACCGCTCCCCTGGGCCTGCTCACCGCCGGCCCCCGCGCCCGGATCTTCGGGAAGCAGGCGGTCGCCCCGCCCCGCACCCGGCTGCAGTCGGTCTTCCTGCCGATCATCGACGACGGGGTCGTCGACGAGGGTGAGTGCTGAGCTCAGCTCATCGCCCGGAACGTGACGATGCCGACGACCGCCCCCACGGCGCCGACGAGCGGGTAGACCGTCCACCACCGCAGCAGGGCCGACGTGTCGGGGAGGCCGCGCTGCGGGAAGACGCCCGGCTTCACCTCGGCCCAGATGAAGTAGAGCGCCGGGGCGGCCATCAGCTCGAAGACCACCCCGCACACGATCCAACCGCTCACGGCACCCTCGGAGCCGAAGCCGTACTCCAGGAAGTTCCAGCCGAGCGTGCCGAACAGGAACAGCCACATGGGCACCAGCAGGTTGGGAGCCGGCAGGGAGGCCCCCGCGAACGAGCCGGCGAAGGCGGCGAGCAGCATCAGCGGGATCGCGAGCCCGATGACCCCGGCACCGCCCGGGCAGGACTGCGCACTGACGTAGGGTCCGCCGTCCGCGCAGGAGCCGCCGACGTCCATCACCACCCGCATGCTGAGGAAGGCCCAGGCCAGGGTGACGCCGAGCAGCAGGACGCTCGCGACGAGCAGCGACGACACGCCTGATCGCACCGGGCGCGACCACCTCCGACAGGCTCACGGCCAGCACTCTGGCAGAAGCACCGGCGTTTGCGCTGGCTTCCGCCCCGGCGCCGCGTTCCAATGAGGCATGGCCACTGATCCGCTCCGGGGGCGGGATCCCGGTGACCTCACCGCCCTGGACACCTCGTCGCAAGCGTTCACCCGCACCGTGGACGCGCTGACCGACGAGGAGCTCGCGGCTGCCTCGCTGCTGCCGGGCTGGACCCGGGCCCACGTCGTCGCGCACGTCGCCCTGAACGGCTACGCGCTCGCGGGCGTGATCGACGGGCTCGTCCACCGCCGACCGGTCGCGATGTACGCCTCGGACGCCCAGCGGGACAGGGACATCGAGGCGCTCTCCCGGGCGACCTCCAGCGAGCTGCCGCGAGCACCACCTGATCGCCACCACGCGGTTCGCCGACGCGGTGGCCCTCCTCGACGAGTCGCACTGGTCCGAGCACATCGACCGGCTTCCTGGAGGCCCCGCCTGGCCGATGCTGACGGTGCTGCCCACCCGGCGGCGCGAGCTCGAGATCCACCACGTCGACCTCGGCACGGACTACAGCCCGGCCGACCTGCCCGGACGACTTCGTGGTCGAGCTGCTCGACGCGGTCACGCGTCGACCAGTCCGCGTCGGGGCCGTTCCGGGCCCAGGCCACGGACCTCGGCCGGTCCTGGGCCGTCGGCGGTCCGGGGGTCCGACGGTCACGGGACCCGGCGCTGCGCTCGGGCTGGTGGCTCACCGGGCGCGGAGACGGCGCCGGCCTGCGGGCCGGTGCCGGCGAGCTGCCGGCCCTCCAGCCGTGGCGCCGGGCCGCTGCGGCGACGCCGTAGCCACCGGACCGGGAACCGGCCCCGTCACCAGCCCATGGTGCCGGGCTCGCCCTTGAACGGCCCGACCACCCTCGAGGTGATCCAGCCGCCGTAGAACTGCCCGGGCTGCGGCAGCACCACCTCGTCGTCCACCAGGCAGCGGTCGACCAGGGCGGGCATCACCGCGACCGCGTCGGCGAGGGCCTCGAAGCCCGGGGTCGGTGTCGGGTAGGTCCACGCCGCCCGAGGGGACACGACGTCGCCGGAGACGAGGTCGAAGTAGGACGCCTGGCCCTTCCACTCGCACCAGCTCGACCCGGCCGCGGGACGGAGCGAACCGTCGACGAAGGCGTCCCGCGGCACGTAGTAGGTCGGCGGGTGGCTCGTCTCGAGAACCCGCCAGCCGCGCCGTCGTACGCGCGATGACGCGGCCGCCGAGCTCGACGACCACCGTCTCGGTGCGTCTCCTCGAGCCGCGGGGGGCGGGGGTAGTCCCAGACGGACTCCTGACCGGGACCGGGTGTCTCTGCCCTCACAGGGGGCTTCGGGTGGCGCATGGGACGAGCCTAGGCTGACCCCCATGGCGAACAGCATCGGCGACAGCGGGCCCTACTCCGGCGAGGTCTCCCCCGGCGGCGCGCCCGACACCCGCGAGCTCGCGCAGCTCATCATCACCAAGCTCGCGGTGGATCCGGAGATGTCGAACAACTGCTACCTGCTGCGGTGCCGCGCCACCGACGAGCAGGTGCTCATCGACGCGGCCGCCGACCCCGACCGGCTGCGCTCCCTGATCGGCGCGTCCGGCGTCACCAAGGTGATCACCACCCACCAGCACTGGGACCACCACCGCGCCCTGGCCGACGTCGTGGCCACCACCGGGGCGATCGTCGTCGCCGGCGCCGACGACGCGGCGGCCATCACCGAGCAGACGGGGGTCCCGGTCGACGACGCCGTCCAGCACGGCGACACCGTCGAGTTCGGCGACTGCCGGCTCGAGGTGATCCACCTGGTCGGCCACACGCCGGGCTCCATCGCGCTGCTGTACGACGACCCCTCGGGCACCCCTCACCTCTGGACCGGCGACAGCCTCTTCCCGGGCGGCGTCGGCAACACCTTCGGCGACAAGGACGCCTTCGCGACCCTCATCGAGGAGGTCAGCACCAAGGTGTTCGACCGCCTGCCCGACGAGACCTGGTTCTACCCCGGCCACGGCAACGACTCGGTCCTCGGCGACGAGCGCCCCCACCTCGAGGAATGGCGCGACCCGGGCTGGTGAGGCGACGCGCCCTTCAGTTTCGACAGGCTCAACCGGCGGTGGGGCCCGACGGCTTCCTGGCGCGCGCCCGGCCGCTGACGCGCTGGCTGAGGTCGACGGCGGCCCAGACCGTGCCGGCGCACATGGCCAGGAACAGGCACAGGAACACGAGGTAGGCCAGGACGTGCTCGACGGCGGCCGGCCAGCTCGGCGAGTCCAGAACCACGGTCCGCAGCACGTTCACCAGCCACAGCCCGCCGAAGACGAACAGTGAGTACTCCAGGAGGCGGCGGGACCAGCGTGCGAGGCCGGCGGGTTCCCGGAAGAGCGACGTGTCCATACGTCAGCATCCCACGAATCGCGGTCTCCCGGCAGGACGCCGGGCACGGGCCGTCGGTCGGTCAGCCGTTGTAGGTGATCCGCAGCTTCTCGCTCGCCGGCAGCGACTGGCAGACGAGCCGGATGCCCTCGGCGAGGTCCTCGGGCTCCAGCACCTCGTTGTGCCTCATCGCCACCTCGCCCTCCAGCACCACGCAGGCACAGGCGCTGCAGCTGCCCTCCCGGCAGGAGAAGGGCGCGTCGACACCCTTCTCCTCCAGGAACTCGAGCAGCGGCTTGTCGCCCTGCCAGTCGTCGAAGGAGTGCGTCTCGCCGTCCAGCTCCACCTCGACCGCGATGGGACCGGTGACCGGCTTCGCGTCGTCGTCCTCGTGGTCGTCGGCGTCCGCCAGGGTCCTGGCCGCGAGCTGCATCTCCTCGACGTCGCCGAACGGGTTGCCCCCCAGGGAGACGAACTTCTCCTGGTGCCGGCGGTCGCGCGGGAAGCCGAGCTCCTTGAGGGCGGCGACGACGGCCTTCATGAACGGCGGTGGGCCGCACACGAACGCGGTGTAGCTGGAGAAGTACGCCGCGAACGCCAGCAGCTGCTCCTGCGAGGGGAGCCCCTGCACCGTCTCCAGCCAGTGGACCACCACCAGCCGCTCGGCGTACTCCGAGGCCAGGGCCCTGATCTCCTCGGCGAAGATGACCGACCGCTCGTCACGGTTGGCGTAGAACAGCACGACCTTGCCGTGCCCCTTCTCCAGCGCCGTGCGGGTGATCGACATGACCGGGGTGACGCCCGACCCGCCCGCGAACAGCAGCAGGTCGGCTTCGAGGTCGCGGGGCGTGAAGATGCCGCTCGGCGGGAGCACGCGCAGGGTGTCGCCCTCGCGGAGGTTGTCGCAGATCCAGTTGGAGGCATAGCCCTCGGGGGTGCGCTTCACGGTGATCTGGTGGCGACCGGAGTGCGGCGCCGACGACAGCGAGTAGCACCGGGCGGCGAGGCCGGTCCGGTCGCTCGGGACCGCCACGGTGAGGAACTGGCCCGCGGTGTAGGCGAAGGTCTCCGCGAGGTCCTCGGGCACCTCGAACACGACCGAGTGGGCGTCCGCGGTCTCCTCGACGACGTCGAGCACCTTCAGGACGAAGGACTCAGTAGCCATCGAGCGCGCCGACCTCGAGCTCGCCCTCGGCCACGGCGCGGTCGATGGACGCGCCGAGCCGCGGGCAGGACGCGTGGACGTGCCGGCCCCCGGGCTGCCCCTCCATCCTGCGGAACTCCGCGCACTGCGACAGGGAGTCGGCGTGCCACTGGATCGAGGTGTGGTGCTCGCTGTTCTTCTTGACGCCGACCGTGGCCAGGCAGTCCAGACAGGCCACCTCGGTGAGGCGGGCCTGCGTGTAGAGCCGCTGGTCCTCCAGCGTCTCCTCGCTGGTCGGGGCGAACGAGACCATCAGACCCCGCCTGCGGCGGTGGGGGTCTCGACCGGCTGGCCCGACGTGGACTCCTCCGCCGCCTTGCGGGCCAGGTTCTCCGAGACCTCGGCGTGCCAGTACTCGTTGGCCTTGGTGGTGTCGACCTCGAACTCGAAGCGCTCGGCCATCTCGGGACTCACGTCGGCCAGGTCGACGTAGAACTGCTCGTACCAGCGGCGCAGCTGGTAGACGGGTCCGTCCTCCTCGCACAGCAGGGGGTTCTGCACCGGGGCCTTGTTGAGCCAGATGTGCACGTCCTGGAGGAAGCCGTCGCCGAACATCTGGGTGTACTTCGTGCCGATGTACTCGGTCGTCTTCGCGTCGATGCCCTCGGGCTTGAGCACCTTCAGGCCGTACTGCAGGACGAACGAGTTGTCGCTGGTCGGGATGTGGCAGTTGACCAGCACGACGTCGGTGACGAAGCCCTTGTAGTCGTTCTTGATCCAGTTGACCATGAAGGACGGGCCGAAGTACGTCGCCTCGGACTTGAGCACCAGGTCCTCGTCGCCGTACCCCTCGCCCATCATGTCGGGACGGCCGGTGGACTCCATGAACTGCGTGGCCATGTGGCCCTCGAACACGTTGCGGAAGCTGGTCGGGAAGGCGAAGTGGATGTAGAAGAAGTGGGCCATGTCCACGACGTTGTCGACGATCTCGCGGCAGTGGGCGGTGGGCACGTCGAGGACGTTCCAGCTCCAGTCGGTGTAGACCTCGGGGTCCATGATGTTCTCGAGCTCCGGGGGCAGCAGGCTCTCGTCGGCGGCGCTGCCCTCGACGTCGTGCCAGATCATCAGCAGGCCGTTGCGCTCGGCGGTGGCGTACTTCTGGGTGCGGGCGCGCAGCGGGATCCGGCGCGCGTAGGGGATGGCCTTGCACTTGCCGTCGCCGCCCCAGCGCCAGTCGTGGAAGGGGCAGGCGATCTCGTCGCCCTTGACGGTGCCCTGGGTCAGGTCACCGCCCATGTGCCGGCAGTAGCCGTCGAGGACGTTCAGCGTGCCGTCCTGCGCGGCCCACACCACGAGCTTGCCCCCGAACGCCTGCACGGCGTGCGGCTCGCCGTCCCGGAACATCTCCACCGGCCCGAGGCAGTGCCAGCCGCGGGCGAACCGCTGGGGGGCGGTGCCGCGGTCCAGGGCGCGGGCGCCCGAGGTCGAGGCCGGGGTGGTGGTCGCGCTCATCGGTTCCTCCGTGATGGTGGCCGGAAACAAGAACAGGTTATAGTTTTGCGCGGGGAAATGACAGGACGACAGCCCCTCCGTGCGAGAAACCGGTCAGGAGCATCATGCACATCGCCTTGACGTCCGAGCAGGATGCCCTCCGCGCGGAGCTGCGCGAGTACTTCGCCGCCCTGGTGACGCCGGAGCGCCGCGCCGCCCTCGGCGGCGCCACCAGCGACTTCGGTGACGGGGAGTTCGGCGACGCCGCGACCTACAAGGAGGTCATCCGCGAGATCGGGCACGACGGGTGGCTCGGCATCGGGTGGCCCGAGGAGTGGGGCGGCCAGAACCGCTCCATGATGGACCAGCTGATCTTCACCGACGAGGCCGCGATCGCCGGGGTGCCGATCCCCTACCTGACCCTGAACACGGTGGGCCCGACCATCATGCGCTTCGGCACGGACGCCCAGAAGCAGGAGATGCTGCCCCGGATCCTCAAGGGCGAGATGCACTTCTCCATCGGCTACTCCGAGCCCGAGTCCGGGACCGACCTCGCCAGCCTGACGACCCGGGCGCGGCTCGACCCTGCGACCGGCTCAGGACCGGGCGAGTGGGTGATCAACGGGCAGAAGATGTGGACCTCCCTGATCCAGTACGCCGACTACGTGTGGCTGGCCTGCCGCACCGACCCGGACCTCCCGCGCCACAAGGGCCTGTCGATGATCCTCGTCCCGGCCGACAGCCCCGGGTTCTCCTTCACCCCCGTGCACACCGTCGCCGGCGTGAGCACCAGCGCCACCTACTACGAGGACGTCCGGGTGCCACACGACAACCTCGTCGGTGAGCTGAACGGCGGCTGGGCGCTGATGACCAACCAGCTCAACCACGAGCGGGTGGCGCTCACCTCGGCCGCACCGGTCACGCACTCGATCGACCTCGTCACGGAGTGGGCCCAGCAGACCCGCAACCCCGACGGCTCCCGCGTCATCGACTCCGAGTGGGTGCAGGTGCTGCTCGGCCGGTCCCAGGCCCGCGCCGACATGCTCAAGCTGCTCAACTGGCAGCTCGCGGCGGCGACCGAGGACCTCTCCCCCGCGGACGCCTCGGCCACCAAGGTCTACGGCTCCGAGATGGCGACCGAGGTCTACCGGTCGCTGCTCGAGGTCATCGGGCCCAAGGCCCTGGTGAGTGCCGGCTCCCCCGGCGCGGTCCTGCGCGGCCGGCTGGAACGGTTCTACCGCTCGTCGCTGGTGATGACCTTCGGCGGCGGCACCAACGAGATCCAGCGCGACATCATCGGGTACGTCGGTCTCGGCCTCCCCGCAGCGAAGCGATAGGAGCCGGCATGGACTTCCAACCCACCGCGGAGGCCGTCGAGGCCGCCGACCTGGCCGCCACCATCCTCGCCGACCACACCACCCCCGAGCGGCTCCGCGAGGTCGACTCGGGGGACGCACGGTTCGACTCCCGGCTGTGGAGCGCGCTCGGCGAGGCCGGGCTGGTCGGGCTCTCCGCGCCCGAGGAGTACGACGGGAGCGGGCTGGGCCTGGTCGAGCTGTGCACCGTGCTCATCGAGGTGGGGCGCACGGTCGCCCCCGTCCCGCTCGGGACCCACGTCGTGACCGGCATGGCGCTCGCGCAGTTCGGCAGCCGGGCCCAGAAGTCACACTGGTTGCCGCCCGCCGCGGCCGGGACCGCGATCCTGACCACCGCTCTGTCGGAGGACCGCCAGTTCTCGCCGCTCGAGCCGGTCACCCGGGCCGAGAGCGACGGCAGCTCGTGGCTGCTGACCGGCCACAAGTCCGTGGTCCCCGCCGGCACCCTGGCCCAGCTCTTCGTCGTACCCGCCGCCACGGCGGAGGGGCTCACCGTCTTCCTGGTCGACGCCAGCGACCCGGGCGTCACGCTGCTGGTGCAGGAGCTCAGCGACGGTGACTCGGTCGCGCGGCTCGAGCTCGACCGCGCGTCGATCCCGATGGACCGCGTGCTCGGTGGCATCGGCAACGGCGCCGAGGTGTGCGAGTGGCTCACCGAGCGGCTCACCGTCGCCGTGTGCGCGCAGCAGGTGGGCACCCTCGACGGCGCGCTCGCGCTGACCGCGGCGTACGCCAAGACGCGGGAGCAGTTCGGGCGCCCGATCGGCACCTTCCAGGCGGTCTCCCAGCGCCTGGCCGACGGCTACATCGACGCACTCGGGGCGCGGCTGACGATGTGGCAGGCGGCCTGGAAGCTCGGCGAGGCGCTGCCCGCCACGGCCGACGTCGCGATCGCCAAGCTGTGGGCCGCTGACGCCGGGCACCGGATCGCGCACACCACCGTGCACGTGCACGGCGGGGTCGGCATCGACCTCGACGGCGAGGCACACCGCTTCTTCACCGCGGCCAAGCGCCACGAGTTCACCCTGGGGGGCACCACCGAGCAGGCTCGCGCCCTGGGTGCCCTGCTCGCCCACGAGCCCGCCTGACCGTGACCACGATCCGCGACGCGCTGCTGGCGCGGACACCGGACGACCACGCGGCCCTGCTCGCCGGCGAGGTCCGCTGGTCCTGGAGCGACTACGTCGCCGAGTGCTCCCGTCGCGCCCACGTCCTCGCGGAGCTGCTCGACCCGCAGCGGCCGCCACACGTCGGCCTGCTCATGGACAACACCCCCGAGATGGCCTTCCAGCTCGGGGCTGCGGGCCTCGGCGCCCACGTCGCCGTCGGCCTGAACACCACCCGTCGAGGGGTGGCGCTGCGGGCCGACGTCGCGAAGTCCGACTGCCAGGTCGTGGTGGTCGACGAGCGGCTCGAGCCACTGCTCGCCGACCTGGACCCGGAGGTGCGCGTGGTCCGCAGTGACGACCCGGGCTGGGCGGACCAGGTCTCGGCCGCCCCCGCCTCTCCGCCCGACGCGACCCCAGGACCCGCCTCGCTGTTCATGCTGATCTTCACCTCCGGCACCAGCGGTGACCCGAAGGCGGTGCGGATCACCCACGAGAAGATCACCTACCCGGGTGCCTACCTCACCGAGCGGCTCGGCCTCGGACGTGACGACGTCTTCTACGTGTCCATGCCGCTGTTCCACTCCAACGCGGTGATGGCCGGGTGGGGCCCGGCGCTGGTCTGCGGAGGCACGGTGGCCCTCGCCGAGAAGTTCTCCGCGAGCCGGTTGCTGGACGACGTCCGGCACTACCGGGCGACGTACCTCAACTACGTGGGCAAGCCGCTGGCGCACGTGCTGGCGACGCCGGCCCGGCCCGACGACGCCGACAACCCGTTGCGGCTCGCCTTCGGCAACGAGGCCGGCGACCGTGACATCCACGCCTTCGCCGAGCGCTTCGGCTGCCTGGTGGTCGACGGATTCGGGTCGACCGAGAACGCCGTGGTGGTCTCGCGGGTCCCCGGCACCCCGCCCGGATCTCTCGGCCTGCCCCTGGAGGGCGTGGCCGTGCTCGACCCCGGGACGCGGGCCGAGTGCCCCCGGGCGGTCTTCGACGCGGCCGGCCGGGTGGTCAACCTCGACGAGGCCACCGGTGAGCTGGTCAACACCACGGGGAGCGGTCAGTTCGCCGGCTACTACCAGGACGAGGCCGCCACCGCCGAGCGCATGCGCGGCGGCATGTACTGGAGCGGCGACCTCGCCTACCGCGACGCCCACGGCTTCGTCTACTACGCCGGTCGGACGGCCGACTGGCTGCGGGTCGACGGCGAGAACCTCGCCGCGGCGCCGATCGAGCGGATCCTCGTGAGGCACCCCTCCATCGGCCAGGCGGCGGTGTACGCCGTGCCCGACGAGTCCTCCGGCGACTCGCTCGTCGCGGCCCTGGTGCTGGTCGGCGGGCTCACGCCCGATGACCTCGAGGCCTTCCTGGCCGCACAGCCGGACCTCGGCAGCAAGTCCTGGCCCCGGTTCGTGCGGCTCCTCGACGACCTGCCGCGCACGGCCACGAACAAGGTGCTCAAGCGCGAGCTGAAGGCCGAGGGGCTCGGCAGCGGCCCGTTCTGGACCCGGGCCGAGCGAGGGACGGCGTACTCCTAGGGTGCCGCGGACTCGCCGGGGCTGATGCGCCGTGGGTGGCTCAGCCCCGGATCTTCTCGAGCCGCGCGACGGCCTCCTCGTAGCCCGCCACCAGCTCGGCCATCACGTCCGCGACCGAACGCACCTCGTTCATGCGGCCGACGATCTGGCCGACCGGCATCGAGATGACGTCGGGGTCGCCGTGGTCGTTCATCCGGCTGTGCGCCTCGGAGACGAGCAGGTTCTGCAGCGGCATCGGCAGCGGGCTGGGAGCGCCCTCCTCGTTCCAGGCCTCGGTCCACCTGGTCTTCAGGAGCCGCGCGGGCTTGCCCGTGTAGACCCGGGTGCGGACCGTGTCGGCGCTGCTGGCCCGCAGGAACGCCTCGGTCATGCCCTTGTTGGTGTTGAGGTTGGAGTACTCCTCGGTGGTCAGCCACATCGAGCCGGTCCACACACCCTGGGCCCCCAGCGCGAGCGAGGCCGCCACCTGGCGTCCGGAGCCGATGCCACCGGCCCCCAGGACGGGCACGTCAGGCCCGACGGCGTCCACGATGTCGGGGGTGAGCACCATGCTCGCGATCTCGCCGGTGTGGCCACCCGCCTCGTAGCCCTGGGCCACGATGATGTCGACGCCGTTCTCGAGGTGGGAGAGGGCGTGCTTGGCGGCGCCCGCCAGCGCCGCGACGACGACCCCCTTCGCGTGGGCCTGCTCGATCACGTCGACCGGCGGCGACCCGAGCGCGTTGGCGATCAGGACCGGCCGGTGCCGGAGGGCCACGTCCACGTGTGAACGGGCCATCGAGTGCAACCAGCCCAGGACGCCCTCGCGCTCGTCACCTTCGGGCAGCGGGGGCACGCCGAGCTGCTGGAGCGTGCGCTCGACGAACGAGACGTGCTCCGCGGGGATCATCGCCTCGAGGTCGACCGACGTGCCCTCGGTGGGGATCTTCATCGGCATCACGACGTCGACGCCGTAGGGCTTGCCGTCGGTGTGGTCGTCGAGCCAGTCGAGGGTCCGGTCGAGCTCGGCGGCGTCGTTGAACCGCACCGCCCCCAGGACACCCAGCCCACCCGCTCGCGAGACCGCCGCGGCGACGTGCTCCGACGGGGTGAAGGCGAAGATCGGGTAGTCGATGCCGAACCGGTCACACAGCTCCGTGCGCATCGGCTCAGGCACCCGTCGGTGAGGTAGCGACCTTGGCGGCGAAGGACGCCATGGCCAGCTCCTTGGCCTTGGGGTACTGCGCCTTGCCGGTCGCGTTGCGCGGGATCTCCGCCACCAGCGTGATCGCCCGGGGCAGCTTGTAGCCGGAGAGCGAGGCGCGCAGGAAGCTCCGCAGGTCGTCGAGCTCGATCGCGGCGTCGTCACGGGGCTGGATCACCGCGGTGACGGACTGGCCGTACTTCTCGTCGGGGATCCCGACCACCAGGACGTCGTACACGTCGGGGTGGGCCTTGAGCGCCATCTCCACCTCCTCGGGGAAGACCTTCTCCCCGCCGGTGTTGATGCAGTTGGACCCACGACCGAGCAGCGTGACCTTGTTGTCGGGCTCGATGCGCGCGAAGTCGCCGGGCACCGAGTAGCGCTGGCCGTCGATCTCGAGGAAGGTCCTCGCCGACTTCTCCGGGTCCTTGAAGTAGCCGAGCGGCACCGAGCCGCCCCGGCCGAGCCGTCCGACCGCCCCGATGTTGGCCGCCAGGTCCAGCACCCGGTTGTCGTCGTCGATCACCACGCTGTTGGGGCCGAGGCCGACCACGGGGCCGTCGGTGCTGATGTGGTCCTTGTCCTGCAGGCCCATCCCCTGGAACCCGGTCTCGGAGGCGCCCACCGAGTCGGTGAACACCGTGTTGGGGAAGGCGGCCATCCAGCGCTCCTTGACCGAGGCGCTGAACACGGCGGCGCTGCTGGAGACCGCGAACAGGCTGGACCCGTCGTACGGCGTGCCCGTGGCGGCCTGGCGCTCGAACTCCTCGATCAGGGGCCGGGCCATCGCGTCGCCGGTCATGAAGATCAGCTGCACCCCCTCGCGCTCGATGATCTCCCACGTGCGCCGGGCGTCGAACTTCGGCTCGAGGATCGTCAGGTGGCCTGCGAACAGGTGCATCAGCAGCCCGGCCTGGGCCCCGCCGTGCATCAGGGGGCTCAGCGGGAAGGTCACCATGCGGGGGTCGTTGGCCTGCTTGGACTGGTCGAGCTCCGAGAGCGGCTCGCCGGTGTAGAAGTCGATGCCGCCGCCGAGCACGCGCCAGAAGTCCTCGTGCCGCCACATGACGCCCTTGGGGAAGCCGGTCGTGCCGCCGGTGTAGATGATGTGCAGGTCGTCGTTGCTGCGCTCGGCGAAGTCGCGCTCCGCGCTCTGGTGGGCCACGGCGTCCTCGTAGAGGACACCGCCGAAGCCGGACACGTCGGCGTCGTTGGCAGGGTCGGTCACGTCCGGGAGGGTGACGAACGTCGTCAGCCTCGGGTGCCGGGGCGCGCAGGCGGCCACGAGCGGCGCGTAGGGGCGCTCGTGGATGAGCGCCACCACCTCGGCGTTGTCGAACAGGTAGTTCAGCTCGTTCTCGACGTAGCGGTAGTTCACGTTGATGTTCACCGCGCGGATCTTCACGATGGCCAGGACGGCGACGACGTGCTCGATGCTGTTCTTGGCGTAGATGCCGACGTGGTCGCCCTCGCCGACACCGCGGGAGGCCAGGAAGTGGGCGAGCCGGTTCGCGTCCCGCTCGAGCTCCGCGAAGGTCATGACCCGGTCGCCGATCTTCACCGCACGGTTCTCGGGCGCGGCGTCCACGGCGTGCTCGAAGAGGTCAGCGATGTTCAGAGCCATGGGCGCAAGACTAGAACACGTTCTTGTTTCTGACTAGCATCGCCCCCATGACCGAAACGCCTGAAGCAACCGCCCAGCCGCACGCCCTCGTGGAGCTCCGGGGCCACACGTTGGTGGTGACGATGAACCGGCCCGAGGTCCGCAACGCGCTCTCCGGGGAGATGCTCGCGATCATGGAGGAGGCGTGGGTCCGGGCCAACGAGGACCCCGAGGTGCGGGTGGTCATCCTGACCGGTGCGGGTGGCTACTTCTGCGCCGGCGCGGACCTGAAGGCGATGTCGTCGAGCTCCCCCTCCGACCGCTTCGAGTCGGGCGAGTTCGACCCGTCGGTGATCAGGTCGCTGCTCAAGGGCTACCGCGTCGAGAAGCCGCTGATCGCCGCGGTCGAGGGGCCCGCGATCGCGGGCGGCACCGAGATCCTGCAGGCCACCGACATCCGGGTCGCCGGCGAGTCGGCTCGCTTCGGTGTGTCCGAGCCCAGGTGGGGGCTCTACCCGTTGGGCGGCTCGGCGGTGCGGCTGGTGCGCCAGCTCCCCTACACGGTGGCGGCCGAGCTGCTGCTGACCGGGCGGCACGTCACGGCGCCGGAGGCCAAGGAGATCGGGCTGATCGGCCACGTCGTGCCCGACGGTGAGGCACTGGCCAAGGCGCACGAGATCGCCGACCTGATCGCCGCCAACGGGCCGCTCGCGGTCCAGGCGGTGCTGAAGACGATCCGCAGCTCGGAGGGCAAGCACGAGGACGAGTGCTGGAAGGACGACGCGAAGGTGGGCGCCGCGGTGTTCGCCTCCGACGACGCCAAGGAGGGGCCGCGTGCGTTCTCCGAGAAGCGCGCGCCGCAGTTCACCGGCACCTGAGGCGTGGTCTAGCGTCACCGTCGTGACCACCATCCGGCTCGTCACCCTCTCCGAGGAGCACGTCCCTGCCCTGCTGGAGACGATGGCCGACGCCGACACGCTGCGGTTCACGCGGACGCCGCACCCGATGCCGGACGGCTGGCTCGAGGAGTGGCTGGCCCGGTTCGACGGCGAGCACCGAGTGGCGTGGGCGATCCTCGACGGCCGACGAGTTCGTGGGCTACGCCGTGACCGGCCCCGTCGACCGGCACGACCTCGAGGTGGAGCTGGGGTACGCCGTCGCCCCGTGGGCCCGGGGTCGAGGCGCGGCCACCGAGACCCTGCGCCAGCTGACCCGGTGGGCCTTCGCTGAGGGCCTGCAGCGCGTGACGGCCATCATCTCGGTGGACAACCCGGCGTCCTCCCGGGTGGCGGAGAAGGTCGGCTACACCTTCGAGGGGGTGCTGCGCTCGCTGCACGTCGTCGACGGGCGCCGGGGTGACATGCAGAGCTGGTCGATCCTGCCCGGAGAGCTGCGGGACGACGACACCGTCCCGTCATAGGGTCGGGGCATGTCCGGGAGCATCTGGGAGAGGTTCACCCTCGATCCGCGCCACGACGAGAACGCCCGCCTGCGCGCCGGCGACCGTGACCGCGACGTGGTCAACGACGTCCTCGGCACGGCGTACGCCGAGGGCCGGCTGACGCCCGAGGAGCTCGACGAGCGCACCGACCGGGTGGCCGGCGCCAGGACGCTCGGCGAGCTGCCCGCGGTCATCGACGACCTCGTGGCTCCCTCCGGCTCGACCACGCCCGTCGTGCGCGACAAGCGGGTGGAGGCGGAGCGGCGCTACCTCCGGCAGCGGCAGGAGGCGCTGTGGACGTTCCTGACCCCCACGCTGATCTGCTGGGTGATCTGGTCGGCCACCATGTTCGGCGGGTTCCCCTGGCCGCTCTTCGTGATGATCGGCACCGGACTGAACCTCCTGCGCCTGGCCACCAGCCGCGAGTCGACCGTGCAGTCGATCGAGCACGACCTCGAGAAGAAGGAGCGCAAGCGGCTCGAGGCGAGGCAGGCGAAGGAGCTCGGACGCGGGCCTGCCGATGATGGACACCGCCGAGGGTTCCTAGATGAACCGCGGATGAATTGGTAGGCACCGGGACAACCGGGCGTGAGATTCTCATGACCAGGGCCCGTGCGTGTCGTTGGATGAGGCATGCCCAACGCCTACTTCGCCCACGGGGTCGCCTCCGGCGACCCACGCCCGACCTCCGTGGTCATCTGGACGCGCGTCACCCCCACCACCGCGAGCAAGCCGGGGTCAGGCTCCGGGCCGACGGTCACCGTCTACTGGTCGATCTCCACCAACGCCGGTTTCACCAACGTCGTCCGGACCGGGAAGGTCAGCACCAGCCCCGCCCGTGACCACACCGTCAAGGTCGACGTCACGGGCCTCAAGGCCGCGACCACCTACTACTACCGGTTCAGCTACGGCAGCCACCGCAGCGACGCCGGCCGGACCCGGACCGCGCCCGCGGACACGTCGTCGCCGGCCAACCTGAGGTTCGGCGTCGTCTCCTGCGCCAACCTCCAGGCCGGCTGGTTCAGCGCCTACCGGCACCTCGCGGCCCGCAACGACCTGCACGCGGTGCTGTTCCTCGGTGACTACCTCTACGAGTACGGCCCCGGCGAGTACGGCTACGGCCAGTCCGACCTCGACATCCGCACGCACGAGCCGGCCCACGAGATCCTCAGCCTGGCCGACTACCGCAAGCGCCACGCGCAGTACAAGCGCGACGCCGACCTGCAGGCCCTGCACGCGAAGTACGCCTTCATCGCCACCTGGGACGACCACGAGATCGCGGACGACACCTGGAAGGGCGGAGCGGTCAACCACACCCCCGACGAGGGCAGCTTCTCCGCGCGCCGCGCCGCCAGCCACAAGGCGTACGACGAGTGGATGCCGGTGCGGCTCAGCGGCACCGCGGCGCTGGGTGACGGCGACACGATCTACCGACGGCTGCGGTTCGGAGACCTGGTGGAGATCAGCCTGCTCGACCTGCGGACCTACCGCGACAAGCAGCTGGCGGCACAGGTCGACCCGGAGGAGGCGGACCCCGCCCGGACCATCACCGGGCGGGCCCAGATGGACTTCCTCAAGACCTCCCTGACCCGGCAGGTCGCCCAGTGGAAGCTGGTCGGCAACCCGGTGATGATCTCGCCGGTCACCTTCGCCGGCATCCCGCGCGACCTGATCCAACCGGTGAACGACACCGCCGGGCTGCTGCCGCCGGAGGGCGTGCCCTACAACGTCGACCAGTGGGACGGCTACACCGACGACCGCCGCGAGGTCTTCGAGCACCTGCGTGACCACGGGGTGACCGACGCCCTGTTCGTCACCGGCGACATCCACTCCGGCTGGGCCTGCGACCTGCCGGCCGACAAGGCGACCTACCTCACCACCCGCAACACGGTCGGCGTCGAGTTCGTCGCCACCTCGGTGACCTCGAACAACCTCAAGGACATCACCGGCACCCCGGCCCGCACCACGAGCGTCGCGGTCGAGGAGGTCCTCAAGACCAACAACCCCCACATCAAGTACATCGACTTCGACGACCACGGGTTCTCGATCCTCGACATCACCGCGAAGCGAGCACAGATGGACTGGTTCATCATCGGCGACCGCGCCGTCAAGACCACGGGGGTGACGTGGTCCACCTCGTGGGCCACCACCGCCGGCAGCCAGACGGTCCGCCAGGTCGACGCCCCGGTGGGTGCCTGATGAGCACCCAGCCGACGAGCCGTCCCCCGGCCCTGCCCGCCACCGACCGGCGCACGCTGCTCAAGGTCGCCGGCGCCTCAGGTGCCGCCCTGGCCTTCTCCAGCGCGGTGGGCGCAGCCCCCGCCGCTGCGGCGACCGAACGCAAGCGCGCCTACGTGCTGGTGATCGACGGCTGCCGGCCGGGCGAGATCGACCAGATGGCCGACGTCGCGGCGATCCGCGACACGGGCACCTGGTATCCCGCCGCCCGCTCGCTGCCCGTGATGGAGACGATCCCCAACCACGTCATGATGATGACCGGTTGCCGACCCGCGCGGAACGGCATCCCGGCCAACATGATCTACGACCGCTCCGAGGCGGTGCTGCGCAATGCCGACCGGCCGACCGACATCAAGGTCACCACGATCATCGAGCAGCTGAACGCGTCCGGTCGCACCACCGGGACCGTGCTGTCGAAGAAGTACCTCTACTCGGTCTTCGGCACCCGCGCCACGCACCAGTGGGTGCCGTTCCCGCTGCTGCCGCTCACCGACCACGCCCCCGACGCGAGCACGATGGAGGCGGCGCTGGCGATGGTCGACGAGTTCGACCCCGACATGATGTTCGTCAACCTCGGTGACGTCGACCGCGTCGGTCACGCCGACCTGACCGGCACCACCCTGAAGGCGCTGCGAGCGGCCGCCCTGGCCGACACCAACGTGCAGGTCGGCCGGTTCGTCGACATGCTCAAGGACTCCGGGCGGTGGGCCTCCTCGATGGTCATCGTCCTGGCGGACCACTCGATGGACTGGTCGATCCCCAGCCAGACGATCACGCTCACCTCCGTCTTCGACGCGGACGCCACACTCACGGACAAGTTCGAGATCGCCCAGAACGGCGGGGCGAACCTCGTCTACTGGACCGGCCCGTCCTCGGCCAAGGCCGCCGCCCTGAAGAGGATGAAGTCCCTGGCGCTGGCCACCAAGGGTGTCTTCCAGGCCCTGGACATCGCGAACACCCCCGGCCTGCGGCTGGGCGCCAACGCCGGCGACCTGCTCGTGAACTGCAAGGCCGGCTGGCGCTTCTCCGACCCCGGTCCGCAGAGCAACCCGATCCCCGGCAACCACGGCCACCCCGCCACCGAGCCGATCCCGTTCTTCGTCGGGGGTGGCGCCCCGTCGGTGAAGAAGGGTCTCGCCCGGTCGGTCAGGGCGCACACGCTCGACGTCGCCCCGACCCTCGGTGCCTACTTCGGCGTCAAGGCCCCCTCGTCCGGCTGGGAGGGCTACTCCCGCCTGTGAGGTCGTGACGCGAGCACCCCTGCGGGGCTAGGTTGCCAGCAGGGAGGTGCGGGCCGTGGACGTTCGTGAGCTGGTGACGCGTCACTACAGCGGAGGGGACCTGAGCGCGGCGATCCTGTCGGCGCTGGCCGGTGCCGGCGTCGACGTCGACCACCTCGGAGCCGCGGACCTGTTCCCGGTCGACCAGCTGCACGCCGGTTTCGCCGCCGCCACGAAGGACGTCCTCGACCGGGTGGGGCTCGCGCCGGGCACGCGGCTGCTCGACGTGGGCTGCGGTGTCGGGGGGACCTCCCGGATGGCGGCGATGGCGGGCGCCGAGGTGACGGGGATCGACCTGACCCCGGACTTCGTCGAGGCCGCCACCTCGCTCACCGAGCGCGTCGGGCTGGCCGACCGGGCCCGTTTCGTCGCCACCGCCGGGGAGTCGCTGCCCTTCGACGACGCCTCGTACGACGCAGCGGTGATGGTCCACGTCGGGATGAACATCCCCGACAAGGCTGCCGTCTTCGCCGAGGTCCACCGGGTGCTGGTTCCCGGCGGGCGCTTCGCGGTGTTCGAGCAGATGCGGACCGCCGACGGCGAGCTCCCCTACCCGCTCCCCTGGGCCGAGGACGAGCGGTCGTCGTTCGTGGAGACGAGCGACGCCTACGCCACCCACCTGGAGGCCGCCGGCTTCACGGTCGAGGAGGTCGAGGACCGGACGTCCTCGACGTCGGGACCCCCGCCGGTGGGGTCGCTGTCACCCGTGGCGGTGTTCGGCCCGGTCTTCGCCGAACGGGTCGGTCACAACGTCGCGGCCACGCGCGCGGGCCTGCTGGGCGCCGTGCTCGTCGTCGCCCGCGCCTGACCGCTCTCAGCCGACGCTGCGGGTCCGGTCGCCCCAGAACCGCGCCCGGAGCGCCTTCTTGTCGGGCTTGCCGAGACCGGTGAGCGGCAGCGCGTCGATCGCGATCACCTGCTTGGGCGACTGCACGGCCCCCTTGCGCTCCTTGACCGCGTCCTTGATCTCCCGGACGACCTCGTCGGTGAGCGCCGCCCCGTCACGGAGCACGACGATGGCGGTCACGGCCTCGCCCCAGCGCTCGTCGGGCACCCCGATCACGCCGACCTGGGCCACGGCCGGGTGCTCGGCCACGACGTCCTCGACCTCGCGAGGGAAGACGTTGAAGCCGCCAGTGACGATCATGTCCTTGGTGCGGTCGACGATGTACCAGAAGCCGTCCTCGTCCTCGCGGGCCACGTCCCCGGTGTGCATCCAGCCGTCGCGGAACGTCTCGGCCGTCTCGCCCGGAAGCTTCCAGTAGCCACCGGCCAGCAGCGGGCCGGCGACGCAGATCTCTCCCGGCTCCCCCACCGGCACCGGCTTCCCGTCCTCGTCGAGCAGGGCCGTGCGGAGCAGGGCCGACGGCCGGCCGCAGGAGGCGAGCCGGTTCTCGCCGGTGGACCCGCCTCCGTCGGTTGAGCCTGTCGACACCACGTGGTCACCCTTGGCGAGATAGCTGATCACCATCGGCGCCTCGGACTGGCCGTAGTACTGCGCGAAGATCGGCCCGAAGCGCTCGATCGCCTCCGCCAACCGGGTCGGGTTGATGGCCGAGGCGCCGTAGTAGACGGTCTCCAGCGAGGACAGGTCTCGCGTCCTGGAGTCGGGGTGGTCCATCAGCGCGTAGAGCATCGACGGCACCAGCATCGTCGCGGTGACCCGCTGCTCCTCGATGGTGCGCAGCACCTCGGCCGGGTCGAACCGCGGCAGCACGATCAGGCAGCCACCCTTGATGACGGTCGGCACGAAGAAGGCCGCCCCCGCGTGGGAGAGCGGCGTGCACATCAAGAAGCGGGGCGACTCGGGCCACTCCCACTCGGCCAGCTGCACCTGCGTCATGGTCGCCATCGCCTGCGTGGTGCCGATGACGCCCTTGGGCTTGCCCGTCGTCCCACCCGTGTAGGTGATGGAGACGATGTGGTCGCGCGGCAGCAGGGCGGCCTCGAGGGGGCGGGCCGGGAAGGTCCCGGCGGCCGCCGCGAGGTCCTTCCCCACGTGCGCCAGCTCGTCGGGCACCGGGCCGATGGTGAGCACCTGCGTCAGGCCGGGCACCTTCTCCATCAGGCCCAGGGCGCGCTCGACGAACATCGGCACGGGGTCGATGATCAGCGTGGTGATCTCGGCGTCGTTGAGCACGTAGGCGTGGTCGTCGAGCGAGCCCAGCGGGTGCAGCGACGTACGCCGGTAGCCCTGGGTCTGCCCGGCACCGAGGATGAACAGCACCTCGGGCCGGTTCAGCGCCAGCAGTGCCGCCGGCGTGCCGAACCCGGCGCCGAGGGCCTCGAAGGCCTGGACGTACTGGCTGATCCGCTCGGCGACCTCACCCCCGGTGAGGGTGGTGTCACCGAGGAACATCACCGGCGTGGTGCGGTGCCGCTTGAGGGCCGCGACCATCAGGTGCCCGTTGTGGGTGCCGAGCCTGAGGGTGTCGTCGTCGCGCCGCACGTCCGTCATGCGGCGAGACTAGAACGTGTTTCAGAAATGATCAATCACTGGGCGGCGAAGGCCGCCAGGGCCTGGACGCCCTCGGGCGGCAGGGTGATGCCGTCCTCGCTGCCGGGGTTGATGGCCAGCCACAGGTCCTCGGACGGCCAGCTCGCGGCCAGCTCGGCCAGGGGCAGCTGCACGGCCGGGCCGGGGTCGGCCCCGGCGGCGACCAGCGCCTCGGCCGAGGTGAACACGGGGACGTACTGCGTGCCGTCCTGCTCGATCACCGGGATCGCGATCGACCCCTCCGGCGGGGCATCCTCACCGGCCAGGTTGTCCTGCGGGAGCAGCGCGATGCTGGTCGCAAGCGCCTCGAGCATCGCCTGCGTGTCGACGGCGTCGGGCGCGCCAGAGCTTGTGTCAGCACTCGTGCCGGGGCTCGTGGCGGGGGTGCTGTCGTCGTGCGGGATCGTGTTGCTCATGGTCGTTCCTCTCGTGGAGATCGTCACGGGCAAACGTCCAACCTAACGAACCTCCCCCACCACACCAAGCCCGACCGTGGTCGAGGGACCGGCGGTGAGCGCCTCGATGGCGTCGAGGTCGCGCACGGCGAACCGCTGGTGCTCCCACTCCTCCTCGAGGATGACGTGCAGGCAGGCCAGCACGGTCTCCTGGTGTTCGGGGGCCCACGGGTTCGGTCGGGGCTCGGCCAGCTCCTCGGCGGTGACGGTGGCGAGGAAGTCGCGCACCATGGCGACGTGCTCGGCCCGGACCGCCAGCACCTCGTCGTACGACGGAGCGACCGTCGCCCAGATCGACATGTCGTGACCGTCGATCTCGTACTCCGCGTTCGGCTGGCCGAGGGGGTGGAACGGCTGCTCGACGCCCTGGATCGCACCGCCCAGCCAGGTGTTCGTCGCCATCACCAGGTGACGCAGGGTCTGTGCGAACGACCACTCCCCCGACACCGAGACGTCGACGGTGTCCGCGGGCATCGTGGCCACCCGGTCGAGGACGGCGGCCCAGGAGGCCTCGAGCCTGGACCAGGCGGCGCGCAGGCCGTCGGGGTCGCCCGCGCGACGATCGGCCCGCCCCGGGAAGCGGCGATCGAGCTCGGCCTCGACCAGCGGCACGACGTCGACGCCGTTGACCAGCAGGGAGCCGCTCCCCTCGAGCAGCCAGGGCGCGTCGATCTCCGCGTCCAGCACGTCGACACCGCGCATCACCACCCCGGACAGGTCCGACCCGACGAAGCGGGCTCCGCGCAGGTTCGCGCCGTCGAAGCGGGCGCCCTCCAGCTCGTCGGATCGGGTGAAGCTGCGCATCCGGCACTCCTGTCCGTCGGTCGTCGGCGCCGCTCGTCGGTCGCCGGCTGCTGGGGCGTTCGGGGTGCCAGGGTCAGTCTGGGTCCCGGCGACGGCCACCGCAACGCCCCCGGCGCCCGTCCCGATATGCTCCGGCAGCACGGGGTGGCGCCTGGGTATCGCCGGCTCCCACCTCGTGGAGCGCACGACGGGGGGTGCCGGGCCCGGTCCGACCCGGGGCAGCAGACACCCGGGAGCCCCTGATGCCGATCCTCTCCGAGACCCTGGCCGCGAGCGCCGGTCGTGACCTCGCCCCTGCCCCTGTCGGCGAGCTGGCCCTACCTCGCGGGGTCCGCCGTGCTGCACGTCGTCTACAACCTGCTGCTCATGCGCTGCTACCGGATCGCGGCGTACACCACGCTGGACGGGCTCGGGGTGCGGAGCGCGGGCTCGGTCGCGGCGTACACCGGCTGGCTGTTCCTGCTCCAGGGGCCGGTCCTCCCCCTGGCCGCGGTCGTCTCCCGGCGACGGCTGCTCTGGGCCCAGGTCCGGCCGCACCTGCTCGCCGGGCTGACCGGCGGGGTGCTCTCGCTGCTGGCCTACGGGCTCGTGCTGTGGGCGCAGACCCAAGGGGCGCTGGCGCCCGTTGCCGCCCTGCGCGAGACCAGCGTGATCATCGGCGCGGTGATCGGCGCGGTGATCGGCGCCGTCGTGTTCGGTGAGAGGTTCGGCCGCTGGCGCGTCGTGGCCACCGTCCTCGTCGCCGCCGGCGTCGTGCTGATCACGATCTGAGGAGCGCGGGAATGCCGGTCAGTCCTCCGAGAGGACGATGTCGACCATCAGCTCGTTGGCCAGCGACTCCAGCAGTGACCGGATCACCTCGGTGTCGGCGTCGGCCGGTGCGTTCAGCACCGCCCGGGCCTCGAACAGGGTCCCGCCGGACATCGGCGCCTCGCGGACCTCGGTGCTGAGCTCCTCGATGCTGACCTGGCGCGTGGCCAGCGAGGCGGAGATCTCGGCGACGATGCCGGGATGGTCGGCCCCGAGCAGCTCGAGGCTGAGTCGCTGCGACACCGGCTCGACCGGGTCGGAGGTGCGCTCGATCACGACCTTGAGGCCCTGGTCGTCGAGGGCGCCGAGGTCGGCGACGAGCGCGTCGAGCCGGCGGTCGGCGACCGTCACCAGCACGATGCCGGCGAACTTGCCGGCCAGCCGGGACATCTGGCTGCGCTCCCAGCTCGCGCCATGGGCGCTGATCGGCGCCGAGACGGCAGAGACGAGACCCGGTCGGTCGTCGCCGACGACGGTGAGGATGAAGGTGGCCACGGACGCAGCGTGCCACGAGACGGGCGCAAAGAGCAGGGCCGGCTCACACCTCGCTGGCGAGGAGCCGTCCGGAGCCCGCGTCGAGCGCCGCGCCTACTGCGGCGGGTCCTCCCCCACGACACCGTCGACGGCCTCGCGGAAGAGGTCGGCGTGGCCCACGTGCCGCGCGTACTCGTCGTGCAGGTCGACCAAGTGCCGTCGGAGGTTGGGCCGGCCCCAGCCCGGGAACTCGATCGCACCGGGCCGGTCGAGGCCACCGTCGGCCAGGGCCTCGGCGGTCGCCACCCTCGACCGCTCGACCGAGGTGCGCCACATCGCGTAGAGCTCCTCGGGTGAGTCGTCGGCGGCGGTGCGCCACTCGAAGTCGGGGTCCTCGCCCGGGTCGATCGCGTCCCACGGCGGCGCGGGGCGCTGACCGGTGACGGCGAGCGCCATCTTGCGCTCCTCCACGCCGGCCAGGTGCTTGACCAACCCCCCGAGCGTCATCGCGCTGGGCGGGAAGGGCCGGTTCAGCGCCTCGGCGTCGAGGCCGCCGACCTTCCAGGCGAACTGCGCCCGGGAGCGCTCCAGGGCGAAGAGCAGCATCTCGACCTCGTCCGGGGTCATCGACGGCTCCTCGATCGAGGTGTCCAACGCGTGGGGCTGAGAGGTGTCCTGAGTCATGACGGGGACGCTACGGTTGGTTCCGGACGTTCTGCGTCCGGATCAGGAGGTTCTGGTGGACGAGGTCAGTCCCACGGCCCGCGCGCTGCTCGCCCTCGAGCTCATCCAGAACAGCCCGGGCATCACGGCCGAGCGGCTGGCGGACAGGCTCGGCGTCTCCGAGCGCGCGGCCCGGCGCTACGTCGGCATCCTGCGCGAGGCCGAGATCCCGATCGAGTCGGTGCGGGGGCCCTACGGCGGCTACCGGGTCGGCCGCGGGCTGCGGCTGCCCCCGCTGGTGTTCAGCGCCACCGAGGCCCTCGGGCTGGTGATGGCTGTCCTCGACGGCCACCACGAGGCCGCCGACCCCAGCACCCCGGTCGGCAGCGCCCTCGGCAAGATCGTGCGCGCCCTCCCGGAGCCGGTGGCGGCGCAGGCCGAGGCGGTACGCCGTACAGCCGCCCCCGCACCCGACCGCGCCGCAGCCCGCCCCGACTTCGCCACCACGGCCACCCTGGTGGAGGCGTGCTCCCGGCACCGGCGCACGCGCCTGGACTACCGCTCCGAGGGCGGGTCGGAGTGGACGGTGGACGTCGAGCCGTGGGCCATCGTCGTGCGCCACGGGCGGTGGTACGTCGTGTGCCACGTGCCCGCCAAGGACGCGGTCCGGGTCTACCGCGTCGACCGTGTTCGGAGCGTGGATGTCCTCGAGGGCACCTTCGTGCCGCCCGCCGACCTGGACCCGGTCGCGCTGCTCGAGGAGCACCTCGCGGTGGGATGGGAGTACGCCGCGGAGGTCGTGGTCGAGGCACCCCTCGAAGAGGTCGCGCGCCGCCTGCCGCGGACCCTCGGCCGCCTGGAGGCGATCGACGCGCAGACCTGTCGACTCGTCGGGAGCACCGGCAACCCCTACTGGTACGCCGAGCAGCTGGCCGTGCTGCGAGCACCGTTCCGCGTCGTCGGCGGCATCGAGCTGCTGCACACCACCCGGGCCCTCGGGGAGCGGATGCTGGCCGCGAGCGCCGACCCGGGGTGAGCTCTCAGGCCAGGACGTCCGCGACCTGCCGGACCTCCGCGGCCGAGCGCAGGCTGAGCAGCAACGTGGTCACGCCGGTCTCCTCCCACGCTGCGACGCGCTCCTTGACGTGGCCCGCGTCGCCCACGATGTGCATGTCGTCGACCAGGTCGTCGGGGATCAGCGCGGCGGCCTCCTCACGCTTGCCGGCGAGGAACAGCTCCTGCACCTCGTCGGTGATGGCGGCGTGGCCCATCCGCTCGAACACGTTCTTGTGGAAGTTCTGCTCCTTGGCGCCCATGCCGCCCATGTAGAGCGCGATCGTCGGCTTGAGCGCCTCGATGACCGCCTGCCGCTCCTCGTCGCTGCTGGTGACCTGCAGGTGGCAGGTCGCGGCGATCTCGAAGTCCGCGCGCGTGCGGCGGGCCCCCTCGCGGGCGAAGCCCTCGTCGAGCCACGGCTGGTACATCCCGGCGGTCTTCGGGGTGTAGAAGATCGGGATCCAGCCGTCGGCGATCTCGGCGGTCTGCGCGACGTTCTTGGGACCCTCCGCGCCCAGCCAGATCGGGATGTCCGCGCGCAACGGGTGCACGATCGGCTTCAGCGGCTTGCCCAGGCCGGTCGAACCCTCACCGGTGTAGGGCAGCGGGTAGTGCGGGCCGTCGTTGGTGACCGGCCCCTCCCGCGCCAGGACCTTGCGGACGATGTCCACGACCTCGCGGGTGCGGGCGAGCGGCTTGGCGAAGGGCTGGCCGTACCACCCCTCCACCACCTGCGGACCGCTCACGCCCATGCCGAGCACGACCCGCCCACCGGTCAGGTGGTCGAGCGTCAGCGCGTGCATCGCGATCGACGCCGGCGAGCGCCCGGACATCTGCACGATCGAGGTGCCCAGCCGCACCCGGCTGGTCTCGCGACCCCACCAGGCCAGCGGCGTGAACGCGTCGGAGCCCCACGCCTCGGCGGTGAAGATCGCGTCGAAGCCGGCGTCCTCCGCCGCTGCCACGAGCTCGCCCACCCCCTCCGGCGGCTGTGCGCCCCAGTAGCCGAGCTGCAGTCCGAGCTTCATGTCACTCCTGTCGTCCCAGGTCGGTGGAGCCTGTCGTTCCACGCCGGTTGAGCTTGTCGAAACCCCGGTTCTTGCCCGTCAGACTAGAACGTGTTTCACTTTCGGGCCATGACCAGTGTCCAGGAATCGCGCACCCTGCACGCGCCGATGAAGGTCGAGTTCGACTACACCAGGTCCCTCGGGCCGGTGCTCTCGCAGTTCATGACGGGACTGCGCCGACGCCAGGTCACCGGCGGTGTCCTCTCGGACGGCACGGTCGTCGTACCTCCTCCGGAGTATGACCCCGTCACCCACGAGGCGGTCAGCGAGATCGTCGCCGTGGGCGACGAGGGTGTCGTGCGCACGTGGTCGTGGGTGGCCGAGCCGGTGATGGACCAGCCCCTCGACAAGCCGTTCGCGTTCGCCCTCGTCCAGCTCGACGGAGCGGACGCCCCCCTGCTGCACGCGGTCGACGTCGACTCCCCCGCCGACATGGAGACCGGCATGCGGGTCAGGGTCCGGTGGGCCGAGGAGACGGTGGGGCGCATCACCGACATCGCGTGCTTCGAGCCGATCCCGAGCTCCACAGAGGTGGGCTCGGAACGCGCGGACGCGGACTCTCCACGCCGTGACGACACACTGGTGGAGTCCGAAGCCGACCCCGTCACCCGCATCGTCAGCCCGGTCCGCCTGGCCTATGACTACGCCGCCTCGCCGGAGGAGTCGAAGTTCTTCCGCGGCCTGGCCGAGGGCCGCATCCTGGGCCAGCGCTGCCCCACCTGCGGCAAGGTCTACGTGCCGCCGCGCGGTGCCTGCCCCGTCGACGGGGTGCCGACCACCGACGAGGTCGAGCTGCCGGACAAGGGGACGGTCACGACGTACTGCATCGTGAACGTGCCGTTCCTCGGGCAGAAGATCACACCGCCCTACGTCTCGGCGTACGTCCTGCTCGACGGCGCGGACATCGCGTTCCTGCACCTGATCCTCGACACCGAGGCCGACGAGGTGCGGATGGGCATGCGGGTCGAGGCCGTGTGGAAGCCCCGCGACGAGTGGGGCACCACCATCGAGAACATCAGCCACTTCCGCCCGACCGGCGAGCCCGACGCGGAGTACGACACCTACAAGCAGCACCTCTAGAGCAAAGGACATGCGTGCCTGATGCGTGACGTGGCCGTCGTGGGCTTCGCCCAGCGACAGATGAAGGAGATGGACGGATCGCCCACGTGCGTGGAGATCCTCGTCCCGATCTTCGCCGACCTGTTCGAGCAGACGGGCTGGACCAAGTCCGACATCGACTTCTGGTGCTCGGGGTCCAGCGACTACCTGGCCGGGCGCTCCTTCTCGTTCGTCTCGGCCGTGGACGCGATCGGGGCGCTCCCGCCGGTCAACGAGTCCCACGTGGAGATGGACGCCGCGTGGGCGCTCTACGAGGCCTGGGTGAAGCTGCAGACCGGCGAGATCGACACCGCGCTCGTCTACGGGTTCGGCAAGTCCTCGGCCGGGGTGCTGCGCCGCACGCTCGGCATGCAGCTCGACCCCTACACGCTGACGCCGCTGTGGCCCGACACCGTGTCGATCGCCGGTCTCCAGGCCCGGGCGGGGCTGGAGCAGGGCCTGTGGGACGAGCGCGCGATGGCCGAGGTCGCGTCCCGCTCCCGCACGTCGGCGACCGACAACGCGTACGCCATCCGCAAGGGCGTCACCACCGTCGAGGACGTCCTGGCCGAGGAGGTGTACGCCGACCCGCTCCGCCGCGCCGACTGTGCGCCGGTCTCCGACGGGGCCGCCGCGATGGTGCTCTCGACCGCGGAGTCCCCGGGGTTCGACTCCGTACGCGACCGCGCGGCCTGGATCACCGGCTTCGAGCACCGCACCGACCAGCTCGCGCTCGGCACCCGTGACCTGACCCGCTCCCCCAGCGCCGCACTCGCCGGCGCCGCAGCCGGGTCGCAGGGTGTCGACACCGCCGAGCTGCACGCGCCGTTCTCCCACCAGGAGCTGATCCTGCGCCGCGAGCTCGGGCTCGGCGACGACGTGACCGTCAACCCGTCGGGCGGGGCGCTCAGCGGCAACCCGATGTTCGCCTCCGGCCTGATCCGGATCGGCGAGGCCGCGCGGCGGATCTGGGACGGGTCCTCGCAGCGGGCTCTGGGGCACGCGACCTCGGGACCGGCCCTGCAGCAGAACCTCGTCTGCGTGATGGAAGGACGCTCCTGATGGGCAAGACCCTCGCCGCCGTCATGGGCGTCGGCCAGACCCACCACCGAGCCAAGCGTGAGGACGTGTCGATCGCGGGGCTGCTGCGGGAGGCGGTCGACCGTGCCCTCGAGGACGCCCAGGTCACCTTCGACGACATCGACGCCGTGGTGGTCGGCAAGGCGCCTGACCTGTTCGAGGGCGTGATGATGCCCGAGCTCTACCTCGCCGAGGCGCTGGGTGCGGTGGGCAAGCCGCTCCTGCGCGTGCACACGGCCGGGTCGGTGGGTGGGTCGACGGCGATCGTCGCGGCCTCGCTCGTGGAGGCGGGCCTGCACGAGCGGGTGCTGACCGTCGCCTTCGAGAAGCAGTCGGAGTCCAACGCCATGTGGGCCCTGTCGGTGCCGGTGCCGTTCATCATGCCGGTACACGCCGGCGCGGGTGGCTACTTCGCACCGCACGTGCGGTCCTACATCCGCCGCTCCGGAGCGCCGAACCACATCGGCGCGATGGTGGCCGCCAAGGACCGGCAGAACGCGCTGAAGAACCCCTACGCCCACCTGCGCAACGACCAGACCACGGTCGAGACCGTGCTCGCCTCGCAGATGCTGTGGGACCCCATCCGGTTCGACGAGACCTGCCCGTCCTCGGACGGCGCGTGCGCCCTGGTGATCGGCTCCGAGGCCGCGGTGGACGCCTCACCCATCG
The DNA here is from genome assembly GCA_963731075.1 of uncultured Actinomycetota bacterium. Classification (GTDB taxonomy): domain Bacteria; phylum Actinomycetota; class Actinomycetes; order Propionibacteriales; family Nocardioidaceae; genus Marmoricola. Next base: position 105,574 of record CAVSUC010000004.1, on the reverse strand, counting down.
ACAACCCGGCGTGGATCCACGGCACCGTGATGCGCTCCGAGCCGACGACCGCCGCCGAGCGGGACCAGGTCAACCCGCAGGCCGGTCGTGAGGCCGCCGCCAAGCTGTGGAAGCAGACCGGGATCAGCAACCCCTACGAGGAGATCGACTGCGCGGAGATCTACGTGCCGTTCTCCTGGTTCGAGCCGATGTGGCTGGAGAACCTCGGCTTCGTCCCGGAGGGTGAGGGCTGGAAGGCGACCGAGCGGGGCGCGACCGCCCTGGACGGAGACCTGCCGGTGAACATGAGCGGCGGCGTGCTCTCCTCGAACCCGATCGGCGCCAGCGGCATGCTCCGCTTCGCCGAAGCGGCCCTCCAGGTCATGGGCGAGGCGGGCGAGCACCAGGTCGAGGGCGCGAGGAAGGCGCTCGGCCACGCCTACGGCGGCGGCTCCCAGTTCTTCGCGATGTGGGTGGTCGGCTCGGAGAAGCCGGCCTGACTCCGGCTGCCCCCTGCCCGACCCCGGGCGCTTCGGATGCCGCCCGGTCAGACCAGCAGGTCGTAGGTGAGCCAGGTGGTCTTCTCGGCGACCTGGTCGTAGAGCCGCTGCGCGACGTGGTTGTCCTCGGCGGTCACCCAGCGGACCTTGGCGCAGCCGTGGTCCCGGGCGATCTCGGTCAGCCGGCCGATCAGCGCCCGTGCGACACCCTGGCCACGCACCTCGGAGAGGGTGAAGAGGTCGTCGAGGAACAGGCCCTTGCCGCCCTCGGAGGGCCGGGCGTAGAGACGGTGGTGGGCGAACCCCACCACGGTGCCGTCCACGACGGCCACCAGCGCGTGGGTCTCGTGGTCGGAGTCCTGGATCCACGTCCACACCCGGTCGACCACCTCGCGGTCCTCGTCCAGCTCGTAGAACTCGCGGTAGGCGGCGAACATCGACGCCCACGCGTCGTGGTCGGCCGGCTCGATGGGGCGTACGGCGACAGCAGTGCTCATGCGCCCATCATGCCGGTTACGCCCGCCGCGAACGGCTCTCCCGGTGCCACGTCGGGGCACCTACGCTGGGAGGATGGGTGACGTGATCGGGTTCCCGCGGCGAGAGCGCCAGGCCGAGCCGGAGCCGCTGTGGCGTGAGGCGGTCGGCCGCGAGCTGCGTTCCGAGCGCCAGCGCCAGGAGCGGACCCTCGACGACGTCGCCGGTGACGCGGGCGTCTCCACGCAGTACCTCTCCGAGATCGAGCGGGGCCGCAAGGAGCCCAGCTCGGAGATCCTCGGCGCCGTGACCGGCGCCCTCGGGCTCCGGCTGGTCGACCTCACCGCGCGGCTGACCCGCTCCCTGGCCGGACGCCCGTCCGGCCCACTCGCCCTCGCTGCCTGAGCGCACCCCCTCGACCCAGGGGTCAGTAGGCCGGGGAAGACCTTCCGCAGTTCGTCCAGCGTCACGTTCCCGGTGACGGTCACCTCTGACGGCGTGTACTCCGGCTTCAACCGGCCCGACAGCAGCCGGATGGCGGCCTCCAGGGGCCCGGTGAACGTCGCGGTCCCGCCCTCGGAGGTGCCGCGGAGCCCGCGTGCAGGGTCGCCGTCGGCTCGAGACCGACCCGGACGTCCCAGGCGTGGGCGGCGACCTCGTTGAGCCGCATCCCGATCGCGGTGGCCATCGACACCGGCTCGGGGAGGAACCCCAGGTCTCGAGACTGGACACCAGTCGCTCGTCGTGGTCCAGGAACCACGACGCCTGCTCCTCGGGCGACGCTGTGTTCCAGCGGTCCCAGATCGTCGGGTCGTCCTCCCCGGCCGGCGCGCCGGTCAAGGACGCCGCGAAGGTGTTGCCACTGATCCCGGCGCCGCTTCCGAGGTGGGACAGCGCCTGCGCGATCGTCCACTCAGCCGCACCGCTGGGCCCCGTCAGCCGATCGGGCGGGAGGTCCGCCAGCACCGCCTCGAGCTCGTCGTGGTTGGCGCGCAGGGCCTCGATGGATCGGTCGACGAGTTCAGTCGTGCCTGCCGAAACAGCCGGAGGTGGGTGCTTCTTCCCACCGGGAACCCATCAGCTCGCCGCCTGGAGCTTGCGGCTCTCGAGCACACCGTCCACCAGTCCGTAGGCGACCGCGTCCTCGGCGTTCATCACCAGGTCGCGGCCGGTGTCCTCGCGCAGCCTCTCGACGCTCTGCCCGGTGTGCCGGGCCATGATCGCCTCCATCTCGGCCCGCAGCCGCACGATCTCCTTGGCCTGCAGCGCCAGGTCGGGCAGCGCGCCCTGCCCGCCGCCGGACGGCTGGTGCAGCACCACCCGGGCGTGCGGGAGCACCATCCGCCGGCCCTGCTCACCGGCGGCCAGGAGCACGGCCGCGCTGGACGCGGCCTGGCCGACGCAGGTCGTACCGACGGGCGAGCCGATGAACTGCATCGTGTCGTAGATCGCGAGCATCGCGGTCACCGAGCCCCCGGGCGAGTTGAGATAGAGGTTGATCGGCTGCTCGCGGCCCTCGGACTCGAGGTGCAGCAGCTGCGCGATGACGACGTTGGCCACGCCGTCGTCGATCTCGGTGCCGATGTAGACGATCCGGTCGGTGAGCAGGCGGCTGTAGATGTCGACCGCGCGCTCTCCCCGGATGGTCTTCTCGACGACGCTGGGGATCGTGTAGCTGCTCATCGCAGCACCCCCAGGCCGACGGTCCGCGAGAGCTGGGCGGGCGTGACGGCGCGTACGTCGCTGAGGATCTCGTCGACGAACCCGTAGTCCCGCGCCTCCTCGGCCGTGAACCACCGGTCCCGCTCGGCATCGCGCTCGACCTTGTCCACCGGCTGTCCGGTGTGCTCGGCGATCAGCCGCATCATCACGTTCTTGGTGTGCTCGAGGTTCTCGGCCTGGATCTCGATGTCGATCGCCGTGCCGCCGATGCCGGCGGACCCCTGGTGCATCAGCACCCGGGAGTGCGGCAGGGCGTAGCGCTTGCCCGCGGTGCCGGCCGAGAGCAGGAACTGGCCCATGCTCGCGGCCAGCCCCATGGCCAGGGTGCTGACGTCGTTGGGGATCAGCCGCATCGTGTCGTAGATGGCCAGCCCGGCGGAGACCGAGCCGCCGGGTGAGTTGATGTAGAGGCTGATGTCGCGGTGCGGGTCCTCGGCGGACAGGAGCAGCAGCTCCGCGCACAGCCGGTTGGCGATGCGGTCGTCCACCTCCTGGCCGAGGACGATGATCCGCTGGTGGAGCAGTCGGGCGGTGAGCTGGTCGTCGAGCGAGCCGGCCACATCGGGTTGTCTCATGAGCACCTCCGGGTCGTGGACCTCCACAGTGGTCAGCCCCCGGCCCCGGGCTCCAGGGAATCTGCCGTGGGCAGTTCTGCCGACAGCTGAACCTCTTGCTTCGGGCGTTACTTGATTACATGATTACGCAATGACAACGAACAGCACCGAGATCACCGGCTGGCTCCAGGGCCGCCTCCCCGACGCCTGGTTCACCGGGCCCGTCGGGGTCACCATCGACCGCGAGGAGATCCTCGTGGTCGGCACGCTTGCCACCCCTGACGGCATCGAGGGCGAGCCCGACGGACCCGAGGTCACCGAGGCCGCGCACGGCCGCATCTCGCGCTTCCGCGAGGACACCAGGGACGAGCGCATCGCCATCGCCCGTGAGGCCGAGCACCGGTTCGGCCGCAAGATCGCCTGGGGCGCCACGTGCGGCCCCGTCCACGGGGTGTTCACCCACCTCGCCGTCCCGGTGATGACGCGGCTGCGCCAGTCCGAGCGGATCGTGCTCGACACCCTCGTCGAGGCGGGCGTGGCCCGCAGCCGCGCGGACGCGCTCGCCTGGTCGGTGCGCCTGGTCGGCGAGCACGCCGAGGACTGGCTCACCCAGCTCCGCGAGGCGATGACCAGCGTGCAGCAGCTGCGCGAGGAGGGCCCGGCCGTCTAGGCGGGCCGGCCGCCCGTCCGGCCCGACGCGTGGGCGACCAGGGCCAGCGTCGCCCGACGCGCGTCCTCGAGCGCCTCCGCGGACCCGCCGGCCGTGGAGGCCACGATGGCCCCCTCGTGCACCAGCGCGAGCTGGCGCCCGAGCGCCTCGGGCGACGCGATGCCCGCCTCGGTGAGCAGCCGCGCGTAGAGGCGGCGGATCCACTCCTTCTCCCGGCGTACGACGGCCGTCGCGGCTGCCGACTGGGTGGAGAGCTCGGCGTAGGCGTTGACGAAGCCGCAGCCCCGGAGACCGGAGCCGGCCGCCAGCCACGACTCCAGGGCGTCGACCACCGCGACCAGCCGCGCGGCACCGGGTCCGGGAACGGTCGCGAGCCGGTCCTCCACGTGGGCCTGCCAGCGTCGGGCGCGGGCCTCCAGGTAGGCCACCACCAGGCCGTCCTTCGAGCCGAAGCGGTCGTAGATCGTCTTCTTGGTGGTCCCGGCCCGCTCCGCGACGAGGTCCATCCCCACGCTGTTGATGCCGTGCTCGTAGTAGAGCTCGCTGGCAGCGTCCAGGATCCGGTGGGCCGCGGGGGTCATCCGCACGTCGGGAACGGTGGTCATCGGGCACCTCCTCCACAGGGTGAACGGCGAGTATACCGACCGGTGTGGTTACCATTCTCCATGACCACTCCGCGTTTCCTGCGCGACCACGTCGGCACCGTCTCCTCGGTCGCGCTCGTCATCACGTGGAGCTCCGGCTTCGTCGGCGCGGAGCTCGGCAGCCGGGCGCACGCCGCACCGCTCACCCTGCTGGGCTGGAGGTTCACCGTCCTGGCCGGCCTGCTCGTCGTCGTGGCGCTGGTCCGGCGTACGCCGTGGCCCACGTGGCGGGCCTGGCGGCGCCAGGTCGTGCTCGGCGTGCTGTGCCAGGTCGGCTACCTGCTGCTGGTCTTCGAGGGCGTCACCCAGGGGGTGCCCGGAGGTACGGCGGCGCTGATCGCCGCCCTGCAACCGCTGCTGGTGGCGACCGTCGCCGGATCGCTCCTGGGTGAGCACTCGACGCCGCGCACCTGGGTCGGGATGCTGCTCGGGCTGGTCGGCGTCGGGGTGGTGGTGTCCGGCGACCTGAGCCTGAGCGGAGCGCCGCCGTGGGCCTACCTGCTGCCGACGGCCGGCATGCTCTGCCTGGCGAGCGGCACCGTGGTCGGGCGCCGGATCCGCCCGACCGAGAGCCTGATCGAGACGATCACGATGCAGTCGGTCGTGACGGCTGTCGTCCTGATGGTGCTGGCGGTCGGGTTCGGCCAGGCCGCTCCCCCGGCGACGATCGAGTTCTGGCGCGCGGTGGCGTGGCTGATCGTCCTGGCCAGCCTGGGCGGCTACGTGCTCTACGTCTTCGTCGCGGCCCAGCAGGGGGCCACGGTCGTCAGCACGCTGCTCTTCCTGACGCCGCCGACGACGATGTTCTGGGTCTACCTGATGTTCGGGACGCAGGTGACGGCCGCCGGACTGGTCGGCCTCGCGATCAGCGGGGTCGGGGTGTGGCTGGCCCTGGGCGGTCGTCGCAGCCCACGGCCGGAGCCGGTCGAGCGCGAGGCGGTCAGCTGTACCTGACGGGCAGGTGCTTGATGCCGTTGATCCAGCCGTGGCGGAGCCGGATCGGCTCTCCGGTCTGCGCGATGTCGGGGATCCGGTCGGCCAGGGCGTTGAACATCACCTCGACCTCGAGCCGCGCCAGGTTGGCACCGATGCAGTAGTGCGCCCCGTGCCCGCCGAAGGCGAGGTGGGGGTTCGGGTTGCGCAGGATGTCGAAGGTGCCGGGGTTCTCGAACACGTCGGTGTCGTGGTTGCCGCTGGCGTAGAAGATGCCGACCCGCTCGCCCTTCCTGACCGGCTGGCCACCGACGACCACGTCGTTCAGGGCCGTGCGCTGGAAGACCGAGACCGGGGTCGCCCAGCGGATGATCTCGTCGGTCGTGGTCCTGGGCCGCTCCTTCTTGAACAGCTCCCACTGGTCGGGATGGGTGAAGAAGGCATGCATGCCGTGGGTGATCGCGTTGCGCGTGGTCTCGTTGCCGGCCACCGCGAGCATGATCACGAAGTAGCCGAACTCGTCCTCGCCGAGCCTCTCGCCGTCGACGTCGGCGTGGACGAGCTTGGTGATGATGTCGTCCTGCGGGTTCTCGCGGCGGTCCGCGGCCATCTCCATCGCGTAGCCGAGGATCTCGGCGGCGGCGACGTCCGGCTGCCCGCCGTACTCCGGGTCGTCCTGGGCGAGCATCTGGTTGGACCAGTCGAACAGCTTGCGCCGGTCCTCCTGGGGTACGCCGAGCAGGTCCGCGATCGCCTGCAGCGGGAGCTCGGCTGCAACCTCCTCGACGAAGTCGCCCTCCCCCTTGGCCAACGCGTTGTCGATGATCGTGTTGGCCCGCCCGATGAGCACGTCGTGCAGGGCGTTCATGGCCCGCGGGGTGAACCCACGGCTGATCAGCTGCCGGGTGCGGGTGTGGGTGGGCGGATCCTGGTTGATCAGCATGATCGTCTGCAGCTCGACCTGGTCGCGGGTCATGTCCGGACCGAAGCGGATGATCGCGCCGTTCTCCGCGCTGGAGAAGTCCTTGCTGTTCTTCGAGACCGCGGCGATGTCCGCGTGCTTGGTCACCGCCCAGTAGCCGTCGTCGTTGAACCCGGCGCTGGCCCCCTCGGTCTGGTCGACCCGCCACACCGGCGCGGTCCGGCGCAGCTCCATGAACTGCTTGAGCGGGATGGCCTCCTCGCACAGGAACGGGTCGGTCGGGTCGAACCCCGTGGGCAGGGCTGGCGAAGCGGTCACAGCGGAAACCTCCAGGAATCTGAAACACGTTCTAGTCCCAGATCCTGACATACTCCCGGTTTGTTAGGAAGCCCCGACCACGCCTGGAGGCGGCGCGGCGTTTGCCGTCAATCAGAACGTGTTCTAGTTTTGTGGCATGGGAAACCCGGTCATCATCGACGCCGTTCGCACGCCCCTCGGCAAGCGCAACGGCGGCCTGGCCGGCGTGCACCCCGGCGAGCTGCTGGGCCACGTCCAGGTCGAGGTGCTCCGGCGTTCGGGGGTCGACCCGGAGCTGGTCGAGCAGGTCGTCGGTGGCTGCGTGTCGCAGGCCGGTGAGCAGTCCAACGACATGGTGCGCCGGGCCTGGCTGCACGCCGGCCTGCCCCGGGCCGCCGGTGCCACGACCATCGACGCGCAGTGCGGGTCGGGCCAGCAGTCGGCCCACCTGGTCAACGACATGATCAGGGCCGACACCATCAAGGTGGGCATCGCCTGTGGGGTCGAGTCGATGAGCCGGATCCCCCTGGGCAGCAACGTCCCCGAGGGCGCCGGCGACCCGCGGCCGGAGTCCTGGTCGATCGACATGCCCAACCAGTTCCTCGGTGCCGACCGCATCGCGCAGAACCGCGGGCTCACCCGTGCGGACCTCGAGGCGTTCGGTGCGTCGTCCCAGCACAAGGCACGCGTCGCCGTCGACGAAGGGCGCTTCAAGCGCGAGATCACACCCCTGGCGGGCGTCTCCGTGGACGAGGGGCTGCGCGACACCACCCTCGAGGGCCTGGCCGGCCTGCGGACGGTGCTGCCCGACGGCCTGCACACCGCCGGCACCTCCTCGCAGATCAGCGACGGCGCCTCGGCGGTGCTGCTGATGGACTCCGACCTCGCCTCGTCACTGGGTCTCACCCCACGGGCCCGGATCGTCGACCACGCCCTGGTCGGGTCGGACCCCTACTTCCACCTCGACGGCCCGATCGACGCCACCCGTCGCCTGCTGCACCGGACCGGGCTGACGCTCGACGACTTCGACCTGTTCGAGGTCAACGAGGCGTTCGCGGCCGTCGTGCTCTCCTGGGCGCAGCAGACCGGCGCCGACCTCGAGCGCACCAACGTCAACGGTGGCGCCATCGCCCTGGGGCACCCCGTCGGCTCCACCGGCACCCGCCTGATCACGACCGCGCTGCACGAGCTCGAGCGGCGCGACGCCACCCGGGCGCTGATCTCGATGTGCGCCGGTGGCGCCATGGCCACCGGGACGGTCCTCGAGCGGATCTAGCGGCGCCGCTGGATCAGGTGCCGCAGAAGGTCTGGTAGGCGCCGAAGTCCTCGGGGGCCGGCTCGGCGTAGCGCTGCAGTCCCGGCCGCTCGTCGTAGGGCGCCACCACGGCCTCGAGGAGCCGGCCCAGCGGACCGGCGTCGCCGAGGGTAGCGGCCGCCAGCGCCTCCTCGACCAGGTGGTTGCGCGGGACGTAGACCGGGTTGACGCAATCCATCGCGTCGGCGTCCGGGCCGGTCGCCAGCCAGCGCTCGGCCCAGCCGTCGAAGGCGGCCAGGTCGAGGAAGAGGCCGCGGGCCGGCTCGAGGTCACCCCGGGCCGCCCCGCCCAGGCGGCGGTAGAGCGACGTGTGGTCCACGTGGCTCGCCTGCATCAACGCCAGCAGCTCGTCGACGAGGGGCGAGGCGACCGCGTCGTCCAGTCCGGCGGGCAGGCCGAGCTTGGCGCGCATCCCGGCGGACCAGGCCGCGGCGTACTCCGTCTTGAAGCGGCCGAGCGCCTCGACGGCGATCGCGACGGCCTGGTCCTTGTCGTCGTGGAGGAGCGGGAGCAGGCCCTCGGCCAGCCGGGCGAGGTTCCACTCCGCGGCGACCGGCTGCATGCCGTAGGCGTAGCGACCGCCCTGGTCGATGGAGCTGTAGACCGTGGCCGGGTCGAACGCGTCCAGGAAGGCGCAGGGGCCGTAGTCGATGGTCTCCCCCGAGATCGTCATGTTGTCGGTGTTCATCACCCCGTGCACGAAGCCGACGAGCATCCACCTCGCGACCAGCGAGGCCTGTGCGGCGACCACGGCCTCGAAGAACGCCAGGTGGGGATGGGGCTCGGCCGCGACCTGCGGGAAGTGCCGGTCGATGGCGTGGTCCGCCAGCCGGCGGAGCAGCTCGACGTCGCCCGTGGCACGGGCGTACTGGAAGCTGCCGACCCGCAGGTGGCTGCTCGCCACCCGGGCGAGCACGGCTCCGGGCAGCACCGTCTCGCGCTGCACCGGCGACCCGGTCGCCACCACGGCCAGAGAACGCGTGCTGGGGATCCCGAGGGCGTGCATCGCCTCGCTGACGACGTACTCCCGCAGCATCGGCCCGACCACCGCCAGGCCGTCCCCACCGCGGGCGAACGGTGTCCGTCCGGAGCCCTTGAGGTGGAGGTCCCGCAGGCGGCCGTCCTCGTCGGTGAGCTCGCCGAGCAGGAGCGCCCGTCCGTCACCGAGCCGCGGGTTGTAGCCACCGAACTGGTGCCCGGCGTACGCCTGCGCGACCGGCTTCGCCCCGTCCGGCACGAGGTTTCCGACCAGCAGGCGCAGGCCCTCGGGGCTGCGCAGGGAGTCGACGTCGAGACCGAGCTCACGCGCCAGTGGTTCGTTGAGCACGAGCAGGTGCGGCTCCGGCGCCTCGGCGGCGCGCCACGCGACCGCCATCTCCGGCAGCTCGCTGGCGAAGTTGCTGCCGAGGGAGACATCAAGCGGGGTCGAGACCTTCACCCGTCGACCCTACGCGGCCGCTCCACCCGACTAGCGACCGAGCAGCGCCTGAACGCGTCGCAGCGCCAGGCTGGCACCGGCCCGCACGGTCGCGGGGGCGTGCAGCTCGTCCAGGACGGGGGCCCGCATGCGGGTCCAGTCGGGGTCGCTCGGCAGCGGTGCCTCGGGAGAGGTGCCCACGGGACCGAGGGCCAGGTCCATCGCCTCGCGCACGCCGAGCAGCGGCCGACCGTCCTGCGGCACCCAGGTGTGACCGGTGCGGCAGACCATGTCGTGGCGCAGGCTGGAGATCAGGGCGGTCACCGTCCAGAAGGGCGCGGCGGACAGGGCCGCTGCCCCGAGGCCGACCAGCGGCGACGGGACGGGGATCGTGGGGACGCGGATCCGCAGCAGCCCGGAGGCGCGCGAGCACTCGGCCAGCAGCTTGGCGTAGGGCAGCACGTTGGGCCCGCCGATGTCGAGGTCGCCGCTCAGGCGGTCGTCGGCGAACGCCTCCACCATGGCGCGCAGCACGTCGCTGACCGCGATCGGCTGGACCTTGTGCTCCAGCCAGCTCGGCACCGGCTGCACGAGCAGCAGGGTGGCCAGCTGCCGGATCACCTCGAACGACGTCGACCCCGCACCGAGGACGACCCCGGCCCGCAGGGACAGCACGGAGCGGTCGGAGGTCCTCGCCTGCTCCAGCACCTCCTCCACCTCGAGCCGGGACGAGATGTGACGGGACAGGTCCTCGGTCGGGACGTCCGGGACCAGTCCGGACAGGTACACGATCCGGCGTACGCCGGTCCCGGCGACGGCGTCGCGCACGACCTCGGCGCCGAGGCGGTCGCGGTCCTCGAAGGCGCGCGAGTTGAGCGAGTGCACGAGGTAGCAGATGCCGTCGACATCGGTGAGGGCCAGCCGCACCGCGTTCTCGTCGGTGACGTCGCACCTGCACCCAGTCGACCTCGTCACCCCAGGCGAACCTCTTGGGAGCCGGCGGGGAGGAGGACGCCGCGACGACGCTGTGCCCGGCCTCGAGCAGGGCGGGGACGACGCGCGAGCCGACGTAGCCGGTGGCTCCGAGGACGAGGATCTTCACTTCTCGCCCAGGTGCCGCAGCAGGTTGCTGGCGAAGCGCTTGCCCATGCCGGCCATCACGGCCGCGATCGCGCCCTCGACGGGACGCCGCATGGCCTTGGGGAACGGCAGCTCGACGCTGACGCCCGAGCTCGATGGAGACGCGGGTGCCCGAGCCCTCCTCCTCGAGGTGGTACTCGCCGTTCACCTCGGTCTTCTCGTCGCTGCGCTGCGGGTCGTGCTCGAAGCCGATGCGCTTGGGCTCGTCGAAGGTCATCACCTCGGTGAACACCGAGCCGATGTTCTTGCCGAGCACCGGCACCTTGGTGACGTGCCAGGTCCAGCGGTCACCCTCGACGTCGATGCGGTTCAGGTAGGGCGTCAGCTTCGGGAGCAGCACCGGGTCCGTGAGCGCGTCCCAGACGTCCTTGCGCGGGGACTTCAGGGTCGCGGCGGACTTGTTGCTGGCGGTGAAGCGGGTCATGGGGTCTCCTGGTGTCGCCCTGGGGCGGCTCGTTCGGGGGCGCGCCCGGGAAGGCACGGTCTGCCGCGACTGTGCCCAACCTACCGACGGGCTAACGTCGCAGGCATGACCGTCCTGACCCTGCACGCTCACGGAGTGGCCAGCGTCACGCTCGCGTGGGAGCGGTACGCCGACCCGGCCCTGTGGTCGACGTGGGCGCCGCAGATCCAGCGGGTGGACACCTCGATGACGCGCCTGGCGCCCGGCGGCACCGGCACGGTGCGCGCCGGCCTGCTGCCCCGGCCGACCCTGGGCGTCCCGTTCGAGGTGCTCGCCGTCGACGAGGCGGCGCGGGAGTGGGAGTGGAGGGCGCACGATCGGACCGCTCGCCCTCCGCCTCGAGCACGGCGTCACCGAGCACCTCACCGGGTCCTCGACCTGGCTGCGGGTGCACGGGCCGCTGCCGGTCGTCCTCGCCTACGCCCCGCTCGCCCGGTTGGCGCTGAACCGTCTCGTCGCGCCCTGACCGCGTAGGCTCAGGACCAACGCGAGGGGGACACCATGCCGACGTTCGTCTGGATCCTGATGTGGGTCGTCGTCCTCGGCCTGCTCGCGATCTTCGTGGTGCGGGAGGTGCGCTCGAAGCGCAGCGGACCGGGTGACTACGACCTGGTGCGGGCGAGGGCCCACGGCGCCGGCCAACCGTGGTGCGGCAGCCGGTCCCCCGCCGCAGATCTCGCAGAACGGCACCGGACTCGGCGGCTTCTGAGCCTCAGGCCCCGTAGACCGGGTCCGGCGTCGCTGCCTGGCCGATCAGGTCACGCACGGCCGTCCCCACCTCGCCGGCCTTCCACCGGCGGCCGAGGTCCTGGCGCGGGCCGTGCCGCCAGCCCTCCTCGACGCAGATCTGGCCGCCCTCGATCTCCAGCACCCGGCCGGTGATGTCGCAGTCCTCGGAGGCCAGCCAGGCCACGACCGGTGAGTTGTTGGCGGGGTCCATCGCGTCGAACCCGCCCTCCCCCTCGGCCATCATCTCGGGGAAGGCACCCTCGGTCATCCGGGTGCGTGCCACGGGAGCGATCGCGTTGACGTGCACGCCGTAGCGGCCCAGCTCTGCAGCCGCGACCAGCGTCATCCCGGCGATGCCGGCCTTCGCCGCCGAGTACGTCGTCTGGCCGATCGATCCCTGCAGGCCCGCTCCCGACGAGGTGTTCACCACCCGGGCGGCACGCTGCCGACCCTCCTTGGCCTCGCTCCGCCACCACGCCCCGGCGTGCCGCAGCGGCGCGAAGTGCCCCTTCAGGTGGACCCGGATGACCGCGTCCCACTCCTCCTCGGAGGTGTTCACGAGCATCCGGTCACGCACGAAGCCCGCGTTGTTGACCAGGACGTCGAGACCGCCGAAGGTGTCGATCGCCTGCCGCACCATCGCGGCCGCCTGCTCGAAGTCGGCGACGTCCGCCCCGTTGGCCACGGCCTCGCCACCGGCCGCCTCGATCTCGGCCACCACCTCGTGGGCCACCTCGGACGCGGCTCCCTCGCCGGCACCGGAGGTGCCGAGGTCGTTGACCACGACCCTGGCACCGTGCCGGGCCAGCTCGAGCGCGTGCGCCCGGCCGATCCCCCGGCCGGCGCCGGTGACGATGGCGATGCGCCCCTCGAGAAGCTCGGTCACTGGTTCTCCCTGTGGTCGGCGTGCAGGCGCTGGGCGATCAGGAAGGCCGGTGGCTCGCCGCCGCCGTGACACTCCACGCCGGCGCCGGAGACGTAGGACGCGAGGTCGGAGGCGAGGAACGCGACCACGTGGCCGACCTCGGACGGGTCGGCCATCCGGCCGAGCGGGATGGTGGCCTCGATCGCGGTCACGGTGTCGTCGCCCCCGTAGTGGTCGGCGGTCTGCTCGGTTCGGCACAGCCCCACGTCCACGGCGTTCACCCGCACCTTGGGCCCCCACTCGACGGCGAGCGACCGGGTGAGGCTGTCCACGCCGGCCTTGGCCGCGCCGTACGCCGCGGTGCCGGGTGAGGGTCGCAGCGCCGAGACCGACGAGATGTTGACGACGACCCCTCCGGTCGACTGCTGCTGCATGACGGCGTTGGCAGCCTGCGCGACGACGAGCGGCGCGGTGAGGTTGAGACCGAGGACCTTGTCGAGGAACCGCGGCGAGGCGTCAGCGGCGAGGGCGTATGGCGAACCCCCCGCGTTGTTGACCAGGAGGTCCAGCCGGCCGTGCTCGTCGAGGACGGCCGTGATCATCGCCGTCACGGCCTCCGGGTCGCGGACGTCGCACTGCACGTGCGTGGTCCCGGCCGCCGGGGACTCGACGGCGGAGCGGGCGCAGGTCACCACGGTGGCGCCCGCCGTGACCAGGACTCGGGCGATGCCCGCGCCGATCCCCTGGCTGCCCCCGGTGACCAGGGCGACGCGGCCGGCCAGATCGATCTCGAGACTCACGGCGCTCCTCACGGGGACGGCTCACGGACGACGGGTGGACCAAGCAACTGTTAGGCTACCAAGCAAACGTTAGGTTTGGTACGCACCGACCGCGGACGGCACAGGGAGCAGGCATGGGCATCTCCGAGGAGCTCGACGAGAGCGGCGTCCGCGTCGTCACGATGGCCTATCCACCGGTGAACGCTCTCCCGGTGCAGGCCTGGTTCGACCTCGCGGACGTCCTCGCCGCGGCGAGCCGGGACTTCGGCACCCACGTCGTCGTGCTGCGGGCCGAGGGCAAGGGCTTCAACGCCGGTGTCGACATCAAGGAGATGCAGCGCACCGAGGGCTTCGACGCGCTGATCGGAGCCAACCGGGGGTGCTTCGCCGCGTTCCGGGCGGTCTACGAGTGCGCCGTCCCGGTGATCGCGGCGGTCAACGGCTTCTGCGTCGGCGGGGGTGTCGGCCTGGTCGGCAACGCGGACTGCGTCGTCGCCAGCGACGACGCCTTCTTCGGCATCCCCGAGGTCGACCGTGGGGCGCTCGGAGCCGCCACCCACCTGTCCCGGATGGTGCCGCCGCACCTGATGCGCACGCTCTACTTCACCGGCCGCACCATCTCCGCCGCCGACCTCGTGCAGCACGGCTCCGTCCTCGAGGTGGTCCCGCGCGAGCGGCTCGACGACGCCGCCCTGGCGGTCGCGGGCGAGATCGCACGCAAGGACACCCGGGTGATCCGGATGGCCAAGGAGGCGATCAACGGGATCGATCCCGTCGACGTCAACCGCAGCTATCGCTACGAGCAGGGCTTCACCATGGAGCTCAACCTCGCCGGCGTGGCCGACGAGCACCGCGACGCCTTTGCGGGGACGGACAAGTCCAGGGTTTCGACAGGCTCACCGCGGCGCTCGACCGACCGGCGGCGGGGCGTCGACAGGATCGACCGGCGGCGGGGTTTCGACAGGATCGACCGGCGGAGGCAACGCGTGAGCATGCCCAGCAAGGAGCTGACGGCCGAGGACGTCGTCGGCCGGATCGAGGACGGCATGACCGTCGGCATCGGTGGCTGGGGCTCACGGCGCAAGCCGATGGCACTGGTCCGGGCGATCCTGCGCTCGCGCCTGGAGGACCTCACGATCGTGTCGTACGCCGGGCCGGACGTCGGCCTGCTCCTCCAGGCGGGAAAGGCCAGCAAGGTCGTCTTCGCCTTCGCCACCCTGGACTCCATCCCGCTGGAGCCACTGTTCTCGCGGGCCCGCCAGGAGGCGACCGCGTCGTTCCGCGAGTGGGACGAGGGCATGTTCCAGACCGGCCTCCGCGCCGCCGCCCAACGGCTGCCGTTCCTGCCGGTCCGCGCCGGGCTCGGTTCCTCGGTGCTCGAGAACGACCCGTCGCTGCGGACCGTGACCAGCCCCTACGACGACGGGCAGGAGCTGGTCGCCGTACCCGCCCTGGAGCTGGACGTCGCGCTGGTGCACATGAACCGCGCCGACCGGTTCGGCAACGCGCAGTACCTCGGCCCGGACCCCTACTTCGACGACCTGTTCTGCATGGCGGCCACGGAGGCCTACGTCTCCACCGAGCAGATCGTCGACACCGCCGGCCTGACGGTCGACGCCGCGCTCCAGACCCTGCTGCTCAACCGGACCATGGTCACCGGTGTGGTGGAGACACCGCGCGGCGCGCACTTCACCACGTGCACGCCCACCTACGAGCGCGACGAGAAGTTCCAGCAGGCCTACGCCACCGCGGCGAAGACCCCCGATGACTGGGCGGCCTTCGAGCAACGGTTCCTGTCCGGGAGCGAGCAGGACTACCAGGACGCCGTGACGCGCTTCCACGAGGAGGACTGATGGTCGCGACGAGCTCGACCGACGAAGGTGTCACGCGCGCGGAGTACTGCGCCATCGCCGTCGCCGACTGCTTCGCTGACGACGGCGAGATCATGGGCAGCCCGATGGGACTGCTGCCGAGCCTGGGCGCGCGGCTGGCGAAGCTCACCTCGAACCCGCTCCTGATGATCACCGACGGCGAGGCCCGGATCCTGCAGGGTGCTCCCCCGCTGGGCGTCACCGACGACGTCGTCGAGGGCTGGATGCCGTTCCGGCTGGTGCTGGAGTCGGTGGTCACCTACGGCAAGCGGCACGTGATGATGGGCGCCACCCAGGTCGACCGCGAGGGCAACCAGAACATCTCGGCGATCGGCGACTGGGCGCGTCCGAAGCGCCAGCTCCTCGGGGTCCGCGGGGCTCCCGGCAACACCGTCAACAACAAGACGTCCTACTGGGTGCCGAAGCACTCCACGCGCGTCTTCGTCGACGCGGTCGACGTCGTCTCCGGCGTCGGCCGGACGCGCGCCGAGGCCGCCGGGCCCGCGGCCACCCGGTTCCACCACGTGCACCGGGTGGTGAGCAACCTCGGCGTCTTCGACTTCGGGGGTCCCGGGCACACGATGCAGTTCGTCTCGGTGCACCCGGGAGTCGCGGTCGAGGAGGTGCAGGCGGCCTCGTCGTTCGAGATCGCACTGCCCGCCGCCGGTGACGGGGTCCCCACGACCCGCGAGCCGTCCCCCGGCGAGCTGATGCTGATCCGGGAGATGCTCGACCCGAGGAGCCTGCGCGACCGTGAGGTCCCAGCGGTCAAGACCGAGGCCGCGCGGTGATCGAGCAGCTGCTCCGGACGTCGCTGACCGAGCTGACCGGCGTACGCCACCCGGTCGTGCAGACCGGAATGGGCTGGGTGGCCGGTCCTCGTCTGGTGGTCGGCACGGCCAGGGCCGGGGGCCTCGGCATCCTGGCCTCCGCGACGATGACCTTCGAGGAGCTCGAGCACGCGATCCTCGAGGTCAGGAGCCGCACCGACCGGCCCTTCGGCGTCAACCTCCGCGCCGATGCCGCCGACGCGCCCGACCGGGTGGACCTGCTCATCAAGCACGGCGTGAAGGTCGCCTCGTTCGCTCTCGCGCCGAAGAAGGAGCTCATCGCCAAGCTCAAGGACCACGGCGTCGTGGTGATGCCCAGCATCGGCGCCGCCCGGCACGCGGAGAAGGTAGCCGTCTGGGGCGCCGACGCGGTGATGATCCAGGGTGGCGAAGGGGGCGGCCACACCGGCAGCGTCCCCACCACCCTCCTGCTTCCGACCGTGCTCGACGCCGTCGACATCCCCGTCGTCGCAGCAGGCGGGTTCTTCGACGGCCGGGGACTGGCGGCGGCACTCTCCTACGGCGCCGCGGGGATCGGCATGGGCACGCGCTTCCTGCTGACGAAGGACTCGACGGTGCCGGACGTCGTCAAGCAGCGCTACCTCGAGGCGGACCTCAACGGCACCGTGGTCACGACCAAGGTCGACGGTATGCCGCACCGGATGCTGCGCACCGCCCTGGTCGAGGAGGTCGAGGGGTCCGGTTCGTTGAGGCGGCTCGTCCCCACGGCCCGCCGCACCCTGGAGTTCAAGAGGACGAGCGGGATGTCCTGGCGCCAGCTGGCCGTCGACGGTCGCGAGATGCGCCGCCAGCAGGGCCGCACCCTCGCTCAGACCGCCCTGGCCGCGAACACCCCGATGATGCTCAAGGCCGGGCTCGTCGAGGGCGACACCGACGCCGGTGTCCTCGCCAGCGGCCAGGTCGTCGGCCTGCTCGACGACCTGCCCACCTGCGAGGAGCTGATCGACCGGGTCGTCACGGTCGCGGCCGAGTCGCTGCGGCGTACGGCGGACCAGGTCCTGCCACAGGTCGGCCGCACGAGTCCCCCGGGCCTCGCGGAGGGACCGCACTCCTCGTGAGCCGCCCGGCCCGACGGCACCGAACGCGCGCCGCGATCCCCGCCTAGAGGCCGGTGGTGTCGGCCAGCAGGTGCAGCTGGCGCTCGAACAGCTCGTCGGCGGCGCGGAACGTGTCGGGGCCGTACTGCCCGAACACCTCGAAGCTGACGCACCCGAACAGGGCGGCCCAGGCGAGCACCCCACGGATGACCAGGTCGTCCGGTGCGGTGGTGGGAAAGTCCTGGCGGATCCGCTTCACGTCCGCCGCCAGCTTGCGGGACAGCTTCTCCGTCGCCTCCGTGTCACGCAGGGCACCGGCGGCGTGCGCGTCCGCCCACACCTGGACCAGTCGACCGATCACCCGCGTCCCAGGGCCGATCGTCCGCTCCCCCGGCGCCTCGTAGCCGGGCACGGGGCTGCCGAACAGCAGGGCGTACGTCGCCGGCTCCCGAAGGGCCCACGAGCGCACGGCCCGCCCGATGGCCAGGAACCGCTCGCGGTGGTCGTCGTCGCCCACCCGCGCGAGCGCGTCGTCGACCTGGTCGCCGAGCTCGTCGTACCCGTCGATCACGAGCAGCGTCAGCAGGTCGTCCCGGCTGCGCACGTAGCGGTAGATCGCGGAAGAGACCACGCCGAGGTCGCGGGCCACCGCCCGCACGGACAGGGCGGCCGCGCCCTCGGTGGCGAGATGCTCACGGCCGATGCGGGTGATGTCCTCGAGGGTCCGGGCTCGTGCCCGTTCCCGGGGCGTGGGGGTGTCCGACATACCGCCATCATGGCATGTTTGCGAGCACTATCCGCAACAGTGAGCACTGCTCTTGACTTTCGGTACCGGCCGGCGCACAGTGGTTGCGAGAGCACTGCTCTCCCAACTCCCACCGGAAGGCACGCCATGACCAACCACTCGACCACCGAGACCCACGTCGTCACCGGCGCTGGGCCGGTCGGCGCCACGATCGCCCTCCAGCTGGCCGATCAGGGTCACCACGTCCGACTGCTGACGCGCTCCGGCAGCGGTCCGGACCACCCCCTGATCGACCGACGCCGGGTCGACGTGTCGGACGAGGCTGGGCTGACCGGGCACTTCGAGGGAGCCCTGGCCGTGCACCACTGCATCCACGGGTCGTCGTACTCCGCCGCCTCCTGGCGGGCCGAGCTCCCCGCCGCGGAGCAGGTGGTGCTCGCCGCGGCGGGCGCGGCCGGCGCCGTCGTCGTGTTCCCCGAGAGCCTCTACGCCTACGGCGAGGTCGACGGCGCGATGACCGAGGACCTCCCCCGCACCGCCACCCGCGGCAAGCTGGGGATCCGGGCCGAGCTCCTGCGCGCCCGCGCGGCCTCGTCCACGCCCAACGTCAGCATCGCGGCCTCCGACTTCTACGGTCCCCGCGTGAAGATGTCCCACGCCGGCGAGCGACTGGTCCCCTCCCTGCTGGCGGGCAAGCGCGTCGCCCTCGTCGGCAGCCTGAAGCAGCCGCACTCGTTCACCTACGTCCCCGACCTCGCCCGCGCGATGATCACCGCCGCGCGGACGCCAGCGCTCCGGGGGCAGGTCCTGCACGCTCCCACCGCCCCCGCGGTGACCCAGCGCCAGCTGGCCGAGAGCCTGTCCGCTGCTGCCGAGGCTCCGGCGCCGAAGCTCTCCGTCGTGCCGGCGTGGGTGCTCAAGGTCGCCGGCATCTTCTCGGGTGACTCGCGCGAGCTCGCGGAGACGTCGTACCAGTTCAGCCGGCCGTTCCTCCTGGACTCGACGCACAGCGAGGCGCTCCTCGGACTCGCGCCCACTCCCCTGGAGGTCGCCGCCAAGGAGACCGTCGACTGGTGGCGCGGCGAGCTCGCTTCCGCCGGTGCGTGAGCGAGCCGATGACTCAAGGGGCGGTGACCACCACGGCGCCGGGCAAGCAGTCCCGCGCACGCGTCTGGAGGCTGGTAGGCCGTGGAGTCGTGAGCCTGGCGGGGCTGGGCTCCGTCGTCGCGACCATCGCGCTGGGGCTCGGATTCACCTCCAGGTCAGAGGCGTATCGGCTCGGCGTGCTTGCCGCCTGCCTGCTGGGGCTCAGCTGGTTCGTCTGGGTCTTCACCGGTGGATTCTGATCCCCCCCGTGGTGGCAGGCTTGCCTCATGACCATCATCAAGATCAACGCCATCACTGTCCCCAGCGGTTCGGGCGACGAGCTCGCCCACCGGTTCGCTGCGCGTGCTGGTGCGGTGGACGGCGCCGAGGGCTTCGAGGGGTTCGAGCTGCTGCGTCCCACCGACGAGCGTGAGCAGTGGCTGGTGATCACCCGGTGGCGCGACGAGGAGTCCTTCCAGGCGTGGGTGAGCTCACCCGGCTTCACGGAGGGGCACCGCTCCGCGGTCGAGCGTGCGGGTGGCGACGCACCGCGCCCGGTCTCGACCCACAGCGAGGTGTGGAACTACGAGGTGGCGGGCGGTTCGTCGCCCGCGGCCCCCTGAGACGTCGTCCGCGTCAGTTGATGATCTCGCCGCGCTCGGCCTCGATCACGGCCAGCCGGTCGCGCCAGGCCTGCAGCGCGTCGGGGGCCAGCCTCGTCCAGTCGGTGACCTCACCCACGACCCGGATCGGCTCCCGGCTGCGGTAGGACCGGGTGGGGTTCCCGGGGAACTTCTTGTCGGTGACGTTCGGGTCGTTCTCGAAGGCCCCGGTGGGCTGCACGACGTACACCCGCGGCGCTGCCTCGCCCGCCGCGAGCTCCGCGGCCAGGCCGGCGCCGTCACGCAGTGCCGTGAAGTAGATGTGGTTCATCACGATCTCGGGGCGGTAGTTCGACCGGAAGCCTGCGGAGAGCAGGTCGCCGACCTCGAGGTCCGCCTTCGTGCCGTGGAAGAACGGCCCCTCGTCCAGCACCTCAGTCACGCGCCCAGCCTAGGCCGACTGGATCTCGACGAGCCCGAAAAGCCAGACTCACCGACAACCCCTGTCACGTTCCGGCGCCGGGCGTCGTCAGACGGACAACGGAACACCCCCCACCCACCCAGGAGCACCCCATGTCCTACACAGTCGACTTCCACGACGTCTCGACGACCGGTCTCGAGACCTCACCGGTCGCGCCCGCCCTGGCCGGCCTGCGAGCCAACGAGGCGCGCTACTTCAGCAACAAGTACTCCCACGTCTTCACCGTGGAGACGGCCGAGGAGGCCTCCGAGGTCGTCGACTGGGTGCACGGCATCCTCGAGACCGAGCGCGACCTCGTGATCGCCTCCCGACCGCTCGAGGCGACCGGCTTCGAGGTCGAAGGGACCCGGATGGCCTACGTCTTCTACGAGTCGGGCCTGTCGATCAACGTGATGTACGCGCTCGAGGACGGCGGGAAGCGCGCGGTCGGCTTCAAGCTCTCCGACGGCATGGAGGTGCCCGAGGAGCTCGCCAGCCGCTTCAAGTTCGCACGGCAGAAGTCCAAGCTGGCCGGCACGATCCGCGGCTCGTACTTCGTGATCAAGGGGACCCACTAGGAGACAGCCCTGGGCACGCGACTCGTCCGACGCGGACGGGCTCACATCGGATGGCCCGTTTGCCCCCTCCACAACGGGGGTAAACCCTCCTCGCTCTGGTCAGACCGGACCAGGGGAACAAGGGGGACATGACATGAGCGACGCGATGAACGACGGACTCTCGGCCGAGGAGATGGCAGCTCAGAGTGCCACTGCCCTGCCCGACAAGGAGGTCGTCTCGATCCTCGACCTCAACGCCGACATCGATCTAGCCATCGACGCCGCCGCGCCGATCGACCTCGCCGTGGCAGCCAACGCCAATGTGGCGGCGCCGATCGATGCCGCCGTGGGCGCCAACGTGCTCTCCGTCGACTCCAGTGCGCAGGCACTCAGCGACCAGGGCGTCATGATCACCCAGGGCATCGACGCCGACGCCACTGCCACCGCCGACCAGGGCAGCGTGATCGACCAGGGCGCCGACGTGGTCGACGCCGGCGAGACTCCCGCGGGCGCTACGACCGACGCCGTGGCCCCGATGGACGGCACGGCCGGTGTCGCAGACGGCGCGCTGGGCGCTGCCGGCGGCGCCACCGACGGGCTGGGCGGCGCCACCGACGGGCTGGGCAGCGCCACCGACGGGCTGGGCGGCGCCACCGACGGGCTGGGCGGCGCAGTCGACGGCGCGGCCGGCGGCCTCCAGGCCGGTGCCCTCTCGGGCGACCTCCTGAACGTCGACGTCAACGTGGACGCGGACGCAGATGTCTCGGCGCCGATCAACGGTGCCGTGGCGGCGAACGCGAACGTCGCAGCGCCGATCGACGCCGCCGTCGCGGCCAACATCGGCAGCGAGGGCAGCGACGCCGTCGCCGTGTCGCAGCAGGACGCGATCATCGACCAGCAGGTCACCGGCTCCGCGGAGGCGACGTCGGACCAGAGCTCCGACATCGAACAGTAGGCGTTACCCGATGACCACGGTCAACGGCCCGTTGCGCGTGCCCGAGGGACCGGCACAAGGGCGCACGACGGAGGCCGACGTGCCGACGCGCGCCGCGGGGACGACGCTGATCGGCGAGATGAAGGGTTCCGGCTACCGCGAACCGCCGGCTCTCGCTCGCCGGGGAGACGGCCAGACCCTCCAGCTGACCCCGCTCCTGTACCTCGTGCTGTCCGCCGTCGACGGTCGACGGACCACTGACGAGATCTCCGCCGTCGTGAGCAGGAGCCATGGCAGGACCGTCTCGCCGGAGAACGTGCGCACCCTGCTGGACGAGCAGCTGCGGGCGTTCGGCCTGGTCACCAGGCCAGACGGGTCGCAGCCCGAGGTGAGGAAGTCGAACCCCCTGCTCGGGCTGCGGTTCAAGTACGCCGTGACGGATCCCGAGCGGACTCGACGCATCACCACGCCCTTCGGCTGGCTGTTCAATCCCGTGGTGGTGGTCCTGGTGCTGGCTGCGCTGGTCGCCGTCAGCTGGTGGGTCCTCTTCCACAAGGGGCTGGCCTCCGCGACGCACGAGGCGTTCGACAAGCCGGGCCTGCTCGTCCTCGTCGTCGCGGTGACGGTCCTGTCGGCGGGATTCCACGAGTTCGGACATGCCGCTGCGGCGCGGCGGGGAGGCGCCGTCCCGGGCGCCATGGGCGCCGGCATCTACCTGGTGTGGCCTGCGTTCTACACCGACGTCACCGACTCCTACCGGCTCGGCCGACGCGGTCGCGTCTTGACGGATCTCGGCGGGCTGTACTTCAACGCCATCGTCGCAGTGGTGATGGCCGGCATCTGGTGGGTGTCCCGGTACGACGCGCTGCTGCTCGTGATCGCGACCCAGATCCTGCAGATGGTGCGCCAGCTGACCCCCTTGGTCCGCTTCGACGGCTACCACGTGCTGGCCGACGTCACCGGGGT
The DNA here is from genome assembly GCA_963731075.1 of uncultured Actinomycetota bacterium. Lineage (GTDB taxonomy): Bacteria > Actinomycetota > Actinomycetes > Propionibacteriales > Nocardioidaceae > Marmoricola. Next base: position 83,062 of record CAVSUC010000004.1, on the reverse strand, counting down.
GCCCGATCTTTTCCAACGCATCCGACCGACCCTGCTCGGAGTACTCCCCTGGCGCTGGCGGCACCCCGAGTCCACGGTCCTCAAACCGTGGGCACGCGCCGTGGTCACTGTGTGGGTGCTGGCCGTCGTGCCGCTGCTCGCCTTCTCCCTGTTCTGCATGGTCGTTGCGCTGCCCCGGATCCTCGGCACGGCCTGGGCTGGTGCCGGAAAGCAGGGTGAGCTGCTGCAGGCGGCCTGGGGCGACGGCGATGTCCTCGCCGTCCTGGGTCGGGGCATCGCCCTCGTGGCCGTGACGTTCCCCGTCCTCGCGACGGCATTGATCGTGACGCGTCTGGTGCGCAGCCTCGTCGGCAGGACCTGGGCGGCCACCAGCGGCCGACCGCTGCGTCGGGCCATCGCCGGCGCCGTCGCCCTGTGCCTGGTCGGCGGGCTGGCCTATGCCTGGTGGCCGCGCGATGGGACCTACCGGCCGATCCAGCCCTACGAGGGAGGAACCCTCACGCAGGTGGCGGCTGCCGCACGACCGGCGGCGGCCTCCGCCGGGCTCAGGGCAGGAGACCACGGTCGGATCACGACCGGCTGGGCCGACGGGGATCCTCGGCCCACACGGCAGGACCCCCAGCTCGCCCTGGTCCTCGTGCCGCGCGGCGGGACCACGACGAGCACCACGCCCACCAAGTCCGCCGGCGGAGGGACATCAGCTCCGCAGCCCTGGGTCTTCCCCTTCGACAAGCCGTTGAAGCCAGGAAAGGGCGACAACCAGGCGATGTCGGTGAACACCACCGACAACACGATTCGGTACGACGTCGCCTTCGCGCTCGTGTGGATCGAGGACGACTCGCCGGCACTGAACACCAACGAGGCCTACGCCTTCGCCAGCTGCAAGAACTGCGCGGCTGTGGCTGTCGGGTTCCAGGTCGTCCTGGTCACCGGCGAGAACCACGTCGCCGTGCCGCAGAACATCTCAGCAGCCGTCAACAACAACTGCGTCAACTGCCTGACCTACGCGCTGGCCACACAGCTCTTCGTCACTGTCGACGGCCCGTTGGCCGACGCGAGCATGAAGCAGCTCGAGGCCCTCTGGAAGGAGATCGCGGCCTTCGGAGCCGACATCGCCAGTGTGCCGCTCGACCAGATCAAGGATCGGCTGACGGCGTACGAGACGAAGATCCTCGACATCATCCACGCTGACGAGGCGGCGGCGGATCCTGCAGGACCGGCCGAGGCGGGCCAGCCCGACGAAGGCGCGGCGCCCTCCGGAGACCCTTCCCCGGCGGCCGAGGGTAGCGGCTCGGAGGACGGCGGCGCGAACAACGGCACCACGGACCAGGCAGGCACGGACCAGGACTCGACAGACTCCGGGACGGACACGGAACCGGCCCAGGAAGGCGACGTCGCGACGGACCCTGCGCCGGCGGACCCCGCCCCGACACCGGGCGCAGAACCGTCAGCCAACCCCTGAGCGAGGACCTCGGGCACAGGTCCTCCCCGTGCCCGGATCGAGTAAGCACGGGCGACGTGGGTATCCCTACCCGGATACACCCACGCACCACGCAACGGGAGAGGACACGATGCAGCCGGAGCTGATCGGCGGGCGGTACCGCGTCGAGGAGGCCATCGGCCGCGGCGGCATGGGCACCGTGTGGCTGTGCCAGGACGAGACCCTGCACCGCCACGTGGCCGTCAAGCAGGTCGGCCTGCTGCCGGGCGAGTCGGTGACCGACTCCGCGCGGGCCTTCCGCGAGGCGCGCTCCTCGGCCGGCCTGAGCCACCGCAACGTGGTCACGGTGTTCGACGTCGTCGAGGAGGACGGGCACATCTGGCTCGTCATGGAGCACGTCCGAGGTCGCTCGCTGTCGCAGATCATCAAGCAGGACGGCCGCCTGGACCCGGCGACCGTCGCCGAGATCGGCGCGCAGGTCGCGGATGGCCTGACCGCGCTGCACGAGGGCGGCATCCTGCACCGCGACGTCAAACCGGGCAACGTGCTGATCCGTGAGGACGGGGTGGCGAAGATCAGCGACTTCGGGATCTCGCGGACGGCGGGCGACGCGACCCTGACCCAGGCGGGCTACCTGACCGGCACACCGAGCTACTTCTCCCCCGCTCTCGCTCGTGGGGCCGAGCCGACGCCGGCTGACGAGGTCTGGGCCCTCGGCGCCACGCTCTATGCCGCCGTCGAGGGACACTCGCCCTACGCGCAGCGCAGGAACCCCGTCGAGGTGCTCCACGAGATCACCTCCGCCCAGCCCTCGCACCCCCAGCACGCCGAGTTCCTCGAGCCGGCCCTGCAGCGGATGCTCGACCGAGACCCCGGCTCGCGCTGGACCATGGCCGACGCGGGACATGCGCTGCGCCGGCTGGCCGACGAGCACCGACCGGACGCGACGCTGGCGCAGACGCGGGCCGAGGCTGCGCTGCCGTCGGCCGCGCGCGCGCCCGGGCCGCCCCCCGGGCCGACCCCCGCACCCGCTCCCACCTACCGCGCCCACGCCCCACCAGGCGGCGCCCGACGACGACGCCAGGCCTGTCCGCACCCCCTCCCCGGTTCCTGCCGCACGGCCCCGGAGCCGCGGCCGCGCCGCGCTGATCGCACTCGCGGCCGTGGTCGTCGTCGCAGCGATCGCCTGGACGATCCCCCACCTCGGGCTGACAGGTGACCCGTCATCCAGCTCGGGCAGCAACGCACCGACGAGCTCCGGGAAGAAGGCAGACCCTGACAAGAAGAAGGCGACCGAGTCGTCGAGCGGCGCCTCCTCCACCGGCAACGGGTCGAAGGAGGCCTTCATCCGGGACTACTACGCGGAGGCGCCGGGCGGCTCGGAGAAGGCCTGGGCGATGCTGGCCCCCCAGATGCAGACCATGGGGCGGGACAGGTACCTCGGGTTCTGGCGCACCATCGAGTCCGTCGACGTCCAGGACGTCCAGGTCACGGGCGACAGCACCGTGGAGGTGACCCTCGTCTACCGCACCACCGGCGGGAGGACGAGCACCGAGCGCAAGCGCGAGCAGCTCAGCCGCACCGACGACGGCGACTACCAGATCGTCTCCGACACCCCTGCCGGCTAGCTCCAGACCCGCCGGATCACGCACGTGACCGAGAACGGGTCCAACCCGCGGTGGGTGGCGATCACGCCCGCACCCTCGGGTGACGAGGCGTAGACGGCCGGACCTCCCCCGACCCAGTGGTTCCACGCGCCGGCGTAGGCGTCGGCGTGGGCGCGGGTGTCGGCGAGCACGGACGGGACGGTGTGCCACACCTCGTCCTCCGGCCGGTGGCGTACGACGGCCCGCAGGCCGCGCACGAGTCCGTCGGCTCCGCGCGGGGTCGTCGTGACCCAGCGCGGCAGCACGTAGCGGGGGGCCGACATGGGCGCCACGACCTCCTCGACGGCGAGCGCGAAACGCGACGACACGTCGTCGGGCACACCGAAGAGGCTGAACGCCTCGACGCCGTCGGGCGTGACCTCGACGTGCAGGGCGTCGGCTCCCACCGGCGAGAGGCCGGCCGCCCTCAGCCCGTCCGCGACGGCGGCGGCCACCAGCCCGACCGTGGCCCGGTGTCGGCTGGCCGCGAGCACGGAGCTGCGACCCCACAGGGCGGCGCTCAGCGCCAGCGCCGGGACGAGCAGGAGCAGCCAGGCGGCGGAGTGGCCGAGCACGACCAGGACCGCCGCCAGGGCGAGCGCGACAACGGCCGGGATCACCGCCAGCTGCCCGCCGGGGTGCCGGCGCGACGCCTCGGACCACGGGACGAGGCCACGGGTCCCGTCCGACGTGACCGGCTCCACCACGGCCGCCCCGACCGTGGTGGGGCGGATGCGGGCGACGTGGTCCACGCGGTCGGCGTACGACGGGACCTCGAGCCACCGGCGGCGGACGAGCGCCCGGTCCTCGGAGCGGACCTGCATGCGGGCGTCGACGGCCGCGAACTCGGTCACGGCCGGCGGGTGGAAGCCGCTGAATGTGGAGTCGACGCCGGCCACGCCGTCGACGACGTCACCGTGCTCGTCGATGGTGAAGTAGCCGACGTGCTTGCGCGCGAAGCGCAGCCAGTCGTTGGCCCCCGCGACGTGACCCTCGAAGACGGCGACCACCGACCAGATCAGCGCCACCTTGTCGGCGTCGGCCGGGTCGACGCGCAGCGCCCGGCCGCGGGTCTGGGTCACGGCGGTGGGAGTCGTGGCCGTCGTCAGGTCGACCAGGGTCGTGATGGCCGGGGCGTCCCAGCCCTCACCGAGCAGGCCTCGGGTGCCGACCAGGGCGCGGGTCCCGCCGGCCGTGAAGAAGGCGGTGGCATGGGCCACCCACTGCCCACTGGTCCACCGACCGGTCAGGGTCGGCACCTCGCCCGCGGTGTCCACGACGAGGCTGGCCGCCATCCCCGGGTGGGTCCGGTCGACCCACGCGACGAGGTCCGCCAACGTCTCGACGTCGCCGGCCACGGTCTTCCCGGTGACGAGCAGCGGGTGCAGGGTCGCGGCGACGGGGTCGGCCAGCAGGGCGGTGAGGACGCCGGTGGCCGAGCCGGCCGGCTCGGGGGTGGAGGTGCCGTCGTCGCTCAACCGGCGGCGCGTGGTGGCGGTCGCCTGCTCGTGGTCGCAGAGGACCAGGATCCGCGCCCGCTCCCCGAGGTTGGACTGCTCGGCGGTGACGATGCCGGTGACCGCCTGCTGCTTGGCCGCCGAGCGGGCGGTGACGCGGTCGACGCTCCCCCGCCCGACGCGGATCCCCTTCTTGGTCCAGACGTAGCCGATCGAGGGCAGTGTGCGGCGGACGCTCTCGAGGACGCGGGCGTCGGCTGCGCCGGAGGACCCCTCGACCAGGCTGCGCGGCTGGACGCAGTGCAGCAGCCAGTCGTCGAGCAGGAGCCGCCAGTCCTCGGCCGTGGGCGCCTGGTCGTGCCGCTCGCGCAGCACCGCGCCGGGAGGCAGCTCGAGGAGACCGCCGTGCACGAGGCGCAGGGCGGCGTCCGCCAGCTCCGGGTCGCGCGCGGTCAGCTCGTCCCAGGTCGCCGAGCCGTCCTGGCAGGGCAGCACGAGCCGTTGCGCGAGCCACTGGGGCAGCGACGTCGAGCCGAACTCCGGTCGGAAGAGGTCCGCGGTCAGCTCGGCGAAGCGGGTCGCCTGCTCCGAGAGCCAGGACGACTCGTCGGCCGTCGGCTCGACCAGCCAGGCCAGCTCGGCGTACGGCGCGAGGGTGCCCTCCTTGACCAGCGCGGGGATGCGCGCCTCGTAGAGGATCGGGCCGAACAGCGTCCGGGTGAGCTCGTCCTGGCTCCGGGTCATCGAGCCGGGCGGTGTGGCGGTGAGCCCGAGCACCACGGCCTCGGGCAGCCGGTCGAGGACCTCGCGGAGCAGCTCGCCCCACACCTCGAGGAGGTGGTGGCACTCGTCGAGGACCAGCGTCAGCGGACCCGCCGAGCGCAGGGTCTCGATCAGGGCGAGCCCGTTGCCGTGGAGCCGCTCGATCTGCGACCTGGCCGGCTCGTCCTCGCCGTCGAAGACCGCGAGCGACTGGTAGGTGAGCGCCGTGAAGGGCGTGCGCAGGTCACGGTTGGTCCCTGCGCGAGGACCGTCGTAGGCGTCCCAGGTGCGCACCCACTGGCCTTGGATCGCCGTGTTCGGCGACAGGACGACCGTGCGCCGGCCGAGGCTCCGAGCGACCTCGGTGCCGACGAGGGTCTTGCCGGCGCCGGGAGGCATCGTCACCCACCAGCGTGAGCTCCCCGCCGCTCGAGCCGCCTCGAAGGCGGCGAGCGCCTCGACCTGGTGCGTGCGGAGCGCGTGCGGACAGGTCAGTCCGGTGAACAGGACGGGAGGGGCCGGCAACCCGACGCTCAGCAGTCGTACGTCGATAGCGGCACCGCGAGATCGTAGCCCGCCGTGTCCTGATCCAGGACCAGCCCCCGTCGCAGGGGAACCGTGCCGGCCCGAGACCCGCTGCAACAAACCGGTTGCCCCACCGGCGCCAGGCGGGTCACGATGCTGTCACCACCACGAGTGCCCGAGAGGAGAGCCGACATGTCCATCGCTGTCACTGGCCTGTCCGCAGACCACCTCCCACTCTCCTGGAGCACCCGTGTCCTTTTCGCAGGATGTCCCCGCACCCACGCCTGACCCGCTCGATCCCTCCTTCGTCTTCGAGTTCCGCGCCTACGACGAGCCCGACCGGACCAACCAGCGCTGGTCGACCTGGTGGGACGTCGAACCGCTGTGCCGTGGGCCGGAGCCACGACCCGACTGGGTGATCACCGACCGCGCCGCCGTCGACACCGAGCTCGGCATCCTCAAGACCGGCAAGGAGGCGGACGTCTTCCTGCTCGAGCGAGCCGTCGAGGACGGCCCGGCGGTGGTGATGGCGGCCAAGCGCTACCGCAGCACCGACCACCGCAACTTCCATCGCAGGGCGGCCTACACCGAGGGTCGTCGCGGGCGCGACAGCCGGGAGGCGCGGGCGGCCGCCAAGGGCACGGCGTTCGGCCGCGCGGTCGCCGCCGGCCAGTGGGCGAACGCCGAGTGGCAGTCCCTCAGGACGTTCTGGGAGCTCGGCCTCCCGGTCCCCTACCCGGTGCAGATCGACGGCACGGAGCTGCTGATGGAGTGGATCCAGGTCGACGGGGAGACGGCACCCCGCCTGGCGCAGACCCGGCCCTCCCCCACCTTGCTCAGGGAGTACTTCGACCAGCTGCGCGAGGCGATCGCCACCATGGCCCAGCACGGGATCGTGCACGGCGACCTGTCGGCGTACAACCTCCTGGCCGCGGGTGACCGGCTCGTCGTCATCGACCTGCCCCAGGTGGTCGATCTCGTGGGCAACCCGCAGGGGATGGACTTCCTGCTGCGCGACTGCGCCAACGTCTGTGCCTGGTTCCGCAGCAAGGGTCTCGACCCGGAGGTGGCCGACGAGCACACGGTGTTCGGGGACGTGCTGGCCACGGCGTTCTGAGCCGGTCCTGAGCCGGCTGGACGACCTCGACAGGGCGAGGAACCGGCACGGGAGGGCTAGGGTGCGAGCCATGGCCCAGCAGGACCTGATCTTCGGGGACGAGGGCGAGATGGCAGTCCGGTTGTCCGCCCACGACTGGTCCGGCACGCCGCTGGGGCCGATCGGGGCGTGGTCCCCGAGCCTGCGGACGGCCGTCGCGATCGTGCTGCGCAGCCGCTACCCGATGCTGCTCTGCTGGGGCGAGCAGCTGGTGATGCTCTACAACGACGCGTTCGTCCCCACGCTCGGCACCAAGCACCCGGGCGCCCTCGGCGGCCTCCTCCGCGAGGAGTTCGCCGAGGTGTGGGCCGACATCGGCGCCATGCAGGAGTCCGTCCTGGCGGGCGGCCCGGCCACCTGGGACGAGGACCTGCGCCTGACCATCGAGCGCGGGAGCGGCCTCGAGGAGACGTTCTTCACCTTCTCCTACTCCCACGTCCCGGACGAGACGGGGACCGGTGGCGTCCTCGCCGTGCTGACCGTCACCACGGCCAAGGTCGTCGCCGCCCGCCGACTGGGCGTCCTGCACGAGCTCGCCCTGGTGGCCAACGAGGCGACCGCACCCGAGCAGGCGATGACGGCGGCACTGCGGGTGCTCGGCAGGGCCGAGCAGGACCTGGTGGCGGGGGCGTTCTACCGACCGCAGGACGACGGGACGGGAGAGGACGTGCCGCTCGTGCGGGGTGGGGGCTTCGGTGATGCCGAGCACGGTCTCCTTCCCGACCTCGTCCGCGCTGACGCCGACGACCCCGTGCGACGCGCCTGGGAGGCCGGGGCACCCGTCCACGACCCACGGATGACAGCCCTGCCGGTCCGCGGCCAGGACGAGGTGGAGGCCGTCCTCGTGCTGCACCCGCACCCGCTGCGCCCCTCGGACCAGGACCACCGACGCTTCCTCGGCCTCGTCGCCGACCAGGTGGGTCAGATCCTCGCCGTGGCCACCGCCCGGGCCCGCGAGCACGCCCGGGTCGAGGCCCTGGCCGCCCTCGACGCCGCCAAGACCGCCTTCCTCTCCAACGTCAGCCACGAGTTCCGCACCCCGCTCACGCTCGTGCTCGGACCGCTGGAGGACGTCCTCGACGGGCGCGAGGAGGCGATCGGGCGCTCCGACGCCGAGGTGATGCACCAGAGCGCCCATCGCCTGCTCCGCATGGTCAACGCCCTGCTCGACGTGGCCCGGATCGAGGCCCACGGGCTGGTCGCCGTCCCCGAGACGACCGATCTCGTGCAGGTCACCGAGGACCTGATGCAGCCGTTCGTCGCGGCGGCCGCCCGGGGCGGGCAGGTGCTCGAGACCGAGCTCGACCCGGCCCTCGGCCTCGTGCTCGCCGATCCCGACCTGTGGGAGAAGATCGTGCTGAACCTGGTCGCGAACGCGCTCAAGTTCACCCCCGAGGGGTCCGTCCGCGTCTCGCTCGGTCGCCAGGAGGACCAGGTGGTGCTCAGCGTGACCGACACCGGCCTCGGCATCCCCGGGTCGGACGTCGCGCGCGTCTTCGACCGCTTCCACCGCGTCCAGGAGCACGGCAGCCGCAACATCGAGGGCACCGGGATCGGCCTGACGCTGGTGGCCGAGGCGGCCCGGGCCATGGGCGGTACGGCGACCGCGCGCTCCGAGCTCGGCGTCGGCTCCACCTTCACCGTCACCCTGCCCCTCGTCAGGAGCACCGAGCCCGACGAGACGTCCTGGAGCCCTCATCTCGACGCCGCCGCGGCGCTGGCCGCCGACGTCACGGCGTACGCCGGCGCCGACCACGCCGGCTCCCGTCCTGAGACTCCGGACGGGAGCGGACGACCGCTCATCCTGGTCGTCGAGGACAACGCGGCCATGCGCTCCCGTGTCGCACGGCTGCTGGGCCGGCTGGGACAGGTCACGACGGCGCCCGACGGCCGGGCCGCGCTGGAGGTCCTGCGGTCGGGGCGAGTGGACCTGGTCGTGTCGGACGTGATGATGCCGCGGCTCGACGGCCTCGGGCTGCTCCAGGCGATCCGCGGCGACGAGGACCTGCGCAGCACCCCCGTCGTACTCCTCTCCGCACGCGCCGGGTCCGAGGCCGCGGCGGGCGCGATCGAGGCCGGGGCCGACGACTACGTGGTGAAGCCCTTCACCCCGGGCGAGCTCCTGGCCCGGTGCCGCACCAGCCTCGAGCTCGCCGACTACCGCGCCAGGTCGGCGGCCAGCCACGTGCGCAGCGCCCTCCTCGCCGGGGTCAGCCACGACATGCAGACCCCGCTCGCGGTGATCACCACCTCGCTCGGCCTGCTCGGCGAGCCCGACGTGGACGACGACCGACGAGCCCACATCGCAGCACGGGCGCGCATCCGGGCCTCACAGCTGACCCGGCTCGTCACGCAGTTCCTCGACTGGTCCCGGCTGAGCATGAACCAGCCGCTGCCGATCCGGATGGAGAGGATCGACCTCGTCGAGCTGGTGACCCAGGTCGCCTCCGAGTACGACCGCACGTGGGTCAGCGCGGACGTCGCGTCGGTCGAGGTCTGGTGCGACCGGCAACGGACCGAGCAGGTCCTGCACAACCTGGTGGACAACGCCCAGCGCGTGGCCCGCAGCAAGGTGGAGATCCAGCTGTCCGGCGACCACGACGACCTGCTCGTGCGGATCGTGGACGACGGCCCCGGCGTGAGCCCCGAGGTCCTCCCCTCGCTCTTCGAGGCGTTCGGTTCCACGACCGCCGTTCGGGGCAACGGCCTGGGGCTGCACGTCTCGCGCGAGGCGGCCAGTGCCCAGGGCGGGTCGCTGGAGCTCGAGTCGTCCGGCCCCGAGGGTGCCGTCTTCACCCTCCGCATCCCGCGGGAGCGCCGGGGATGAACGTCCTCGTCGCCGACGACGACGCCGACATCCGCGACGTGACCGCTCACTTCCTCGGTCGACGGGGCTGGGTGGTGACGACGGTGACGTCGGGGCTCGAGGCCTCGGCCGTGCTGGGCCGCGAGGACTTCGACGTCGCGGTCCTCGACCAGAACATGCCCCCCGGCAGCGGGATGGAGGTCGCGGCCGAACGCCGCCGGATCGGCGACCCGATCCCGATCGTGCTCTGGACCGGCTGGGCCGGGACGCTCGACCAGGACGAGGTCGAACGTCTGGAGATCCACGTGCTCGACAAGGCCGACGTGCGCACGCTCTCCTCGCTGATGGAGGAGCTCGCCCCGCGGAGGGGATGAGCGCTAGAGCCGCTCGATGATGGTGACATTGGCCTGCCCGCCGCCCTCGCACATCGTCTGCAGCCCGTAGCGGCCGCCCGTGCGCTCGAGCTCGTTGAGCAGCGTCGCCATGATCCGGGTGCCGGTCGCGCCGATGGGGTGGCCCAGCGCGATGCCGCCGCCGTTCACGTTCACCCGGTCGAGGGGTACGCCGAGCTCGCGCGACCACGCCAGGACCACCGAGGCGAACGCCTCGTTGCACTCGAACAGGTCGATGTCGTCGACCGACAGCCCCGTCCTCTGCAGCGCGTGCCGGGTCGCCCGGATCGGGCCGGTCAGCATCCACACCGGGTCGTCGCCCCGCACCGAGAGGTGGTGCACGCGCGCCCGCGGGGTCAGCCCGTGCTGGGCGACCGCCCGCTCTGAGGCGATCAGCAGCGCTGACGAGGCGTCGCAGATCTGCGAGGCGACGGCGGCGGTGATTCGGCCCCCCTCGGCCAGCGGCGCCAGCCCGGCCATCTTCTCCAGCGAGGTGTCGCGGGGGCACTCGTCGACCGCGAAGTCCCCGACGGCCACGATCTCGTTCCGGAAGCGGCCCTCGTCGATGGCGGTCCTCGCCCTCCGGTGCGACGAGAGCGCGAGCTCCTCCATCTGCTCGCGGCTGATCTCCCACTTCTCGGCGATCATCTCGGCCGACCGGAACTGCGAGACCTCCTGGTCGCCGTACCTCGCCTGCCAGCCCGGCGACTCCGCGAACGGCGTGCTGAAGCCGTAGGGCTGGGCGACCAGCATCGCCGCCGAGATCGGGATCGCGGACATGTTCTGCAGCCCGCCCGCCACGACGAGGTCCTGGGTGCCGGACATGACGCCCTGCGCGGCGAAGTGCACGGCCTGCTGGGAGGAACCACACTGCCGGTCGATCGTCACGCCGGGCACGTGGTCGGGCAGTCCCGCCACCAGCCACGCGGTGCGGGCCACGTCGCCGGCCTGGGAGCCGATGGTGTCGCAGCACCCCATGATCACGTCGTCGACGGCGCCCGGGTCGACACCGGTGCGCTCGACGAGAGCCGACAGGACGTGGGCGCCCAGGTCCGCGGAGTGCACGCCGGCGAGCGACCCGCCGCGCTTGCCGACCGGGGTGCGGACGGCGTCGATGATGTAGGCCTCAGGCACGTTGGATCCCCTCGAGCAGGATGTGGAGGTACTGGTCGGCGACCTGCTGCGGGGAGAGGTCTCCGCCGGGGCGGTACCAGCGCACCGCCACCCACACGGTGTCGCGCAGGAAGCGGTAGACGAGCTCGACGTCGAGGTCCGAGCGCAGCTCCCCGGACGCGACGCCCGCGGTGAGCAGGCCGGTCCAGAGGTCGCGGAACCTGGTGTTGCGCTCCTCCAGGTAGGCGAACCGCTCGAACGTGGCCAGGTAGGCCGCATCGGTCTGGAAGATCGCCACCTCGCTGTGGTGGCGGTCGATCGCCTCGAAGGAGGTGCGCACGACCGCGTCGAGCTTCTCGCGGGGCGTGCGGTCGGAGGCCTCGATGGCGTCGTACTCCCGCCACAGCTGCTGCTGGAAGGAGTCGAGCAGCTCGTCGACGATCGACTCCTTGGAGTCGAAGTGGTGGTAGAGGCTGCCCGAGAGGATGCCCGCGGCGTCGGCGATGTCGCGGACGGTGGTGTTCTTGAAGCCGCGCTCCGCAAACAGCTTCGCGGCGATGGCGAGCAGCTCCTCGCGGCGGGTCCGTCCTCCGCCGGTCGGGCTTGTCGAGACCTCAGGCATGCTGGCTGCTCACGGAGATCACTTCACCGGTGAGGTACGACGAGTAGTCGCTGGCCAGGAACACCATCACGTTGGCCACCTCCCACGGCTCGGCGGCCCGGCCGAACGCCTCCCGCTGCTTGAGCTCGTCCAACAGGTCGTCGGAGGTGACCTTGGCCAGGAACGGGTGCATCGCCAGGCTGGGCGAGACAGCGTTGACGCGGATGCCGTGCGGGGCCACGTCGAGCGCCGAGCAGCGGGTCAGGGCCATCACGCCGGCCTTCGCCGCCGCGTAGTGCGCCTGGCCCTCCTGCGCCCGCCAGCCGATCACCGACGCGTTGTTGACGATCACGCCGCGCTTCCCCAGCCCGATCATCTTCCGCGACGCGGCGCGGACGCACCGGAACGTGCCGGTGAGCGTGATGTCGACGACGCGGAGCCACTGGTCGTCCGTCATGTCCTGCACGCTGGCGGTGCCACCGAGGCCGGCGTTGTTGACCATCACGTCGAGGCCACCGAGCTCGTCGGCGGTGTCGACCAGCGCCTGCACCTGCGCCTCGTCGGTCACGTCGCACGGCAGCGATCGCACGCGGTCCGCGCCGTGCTCCTCGGCGAGGGAGGCGTGTGCCTCGGCCAGCCGGCGCTCGTGGGTGTCACCGAGCACCACCGCGCGGGCGCCCTCCTCGAGCGCCCGGCGCACGACGGCCGCCCCGATGCCCGCTCCGGCTGCGGCCGTCACGACGACCACCTTGTCGTGGAGGAGGTCGTGGCCCTCCACGTAGTCGGGACGGGGCTGCTCGGGTCTGGTGGCAGTCATCGGTTCTCCATCGGCCTGGGTTCTCTGGGCAGGCCGAGCACACGCTCGGCCAGGACGTTGCGCTGGATCTCGTCGGACCCGCCGTAGATCGTGTCGGCCCGGGTGAACAGGTAGAGCCGCTGCCAGTCGTCGAGGTCGTAGTCCTCACCGGTCACCAGCGAGGCGGGACCGCGCACCAGCATCGCGAGGTCGCCGAGGGTGCGGTGCCAGGTGGCCCACAGCAGCTTGGAGATGCTCGCCTGCTGGGGCGCCTGCTCCTCCGAGAGGGTGCGGAGGGCGTTGAGCCGGATCACCTCGAGCTCGACCTGGGCCTTCGAGAGCCGGTCGTGGACCACCGGGTCGTCGAAGGTCCCGTTGCCGCGGGCCAGCGCAAGGAGCGCGTCGAGCTCGCGCTGGAACCCGATCTGCTGGCCGATGGTCGAGACACCGCGCTCGAAGCCGAGCGTGCCCATCGCGACCTGCCAGCCGTTGCCCTCGCCGCCGACGACGTTCGACGCGGCGGTCACGGCGCCGGTGAAGAACACCTCGTTGAACTCCGAGGTCCCGGTCGGCTGGACGATCGGGCGCACCTCCACGCCCTCCTGGTCCATCGGGACGAGCAGGTAGGACAACCCCTGGTGCCGCTGCGATCCCGGCTCGGTGCGGGCCAGGACGAAGCACCAGTCGGCCAGGTGGGCCAGCGAGGTCCACACCTTCTGGCCGTCGATGACGTAGTGGTCGTCCACCAGTCGCGCCTTCGTGGCCACGTTCGACAGGTCCGACCCGGCGCCGGGCTCGGAGTACCCCTGGCACCAGAGCTCCTCCACCGCCACGATCCCGGGCAGGAAGCGCCGCTTCTGCTCCTCGTCACCGAACGCGATCAGCGTCGGTCCGAGCAGCTCCTCGCCCAGGTGGTTGACGCGCGCGGGTGCGTCGGCGCGGGCGTACTCCTCGTGGAAGATCACCTGCTGGAACAGCGGGAGTCCGCGGCCGCCGTGCTCGGTGGGCCAGCCGAGGCAGGTCCAGCCGTGCTGGGCGAGGTGCCGGTCCCAGGCGACGCGCTCGTCGTGGGCCTCGTGCTCACGCCCCGGGCCGCCGCGGCCGCGCAGCCCCGCGAAGTCGCCGGCCAGGTGCTCCTCCAGCCACGCACGGACCTCGGCGCGGAACGCCTCGTCCTCGGGACTGTAGGAGAGATCCATGACAGTAAGGTAGCCTACCAAGCACTTGTTTGGTTCGTCGTCAGGAGCGTTGATGCCCGCCTCACCGCGCTCATCGGTGCGCACCCTGCCGGCGGTGCTGCGCGAGGCCGCCCGGTTGCACGGCGGCCGTCCGGCGTACGTCGAGGACGATCGCCCGCTCTCCTTCGACAGCCTGCTCAGCCAGGTCCGCGACACCGCGGCCGGCTACGTCGCCCTCGGCCTGCAGCCCGGCGAGCGGGTCGTGGTCTGGGCCCCGAACAGCACCGACTGGGTGGTCGCTGCGCTGGCCGTGTCGTACGCCGGGGGCGTGCTGGTGCCTGCCAACAGCCGCTACACCGGCCACGAGGTCGCCGACCTCGTCGACCGGACGCAGGCCCGGCTGGTCGTCGTCGCCGACGGGTTCCTGGGTCGCACCCAGGTCGCGGACCTGCGCGCGGCCAGCGAGCTGCCCTCCGTGGTCGAGGTCATCGACATCAACGGCCTGGACGCGCTCCGCACCCAGGGCCGCGAGGTGTCGCTGGATGAGGTCGAGGCCCGGGCCGACGCGGTGACCCCCGACGACGTGGCCGACATCCTGTTCACCTCGGGCACGACCGGACACCCGAAGGGTGCGATGAGCGCCCACCGGCAGACGGTCGGCGTGGCCGACGCGTGGGGCAGCCTGGGCGGTGTCACGGCCGACGACCGCTACCTCGTGGTCAACCCGTTCTTCCACTCCTTCGGCTACAAGGCCGGCATCGTCGTCGGCCTGCTCACCGGCGCGACGCTCCATCCCGTCGCGACCTTCGACGTCGATGCCACGATGCAGCTGATCCAGGAGGCGCGGATCAGCGTCCTGCCCGGCGCCCCGACGATCTACCAGTCGCTGCTGAACGCCCCCCGACGACCCGAGTTCGACCTCTCCTCGCTGCGGCTCGCGGTCACCGGCGCCGCCGTGGTGCCCGTGGTCCTGATCGAGCGCATGCGCGCCGAGGAGCCCGAGGGCCTCGCCATCGACGACGTGGTGACCGCCTTCGGCATGACCGAGGCGGTGGTCGCCACGATGTGCCGCGAGGGCGACTCCGCCGAGGTCGTCGCCACCACCTGCGGTCGCCCCGTGCCCGGGATGGAGGCGATGATCGGCGACGACGGCGAGCTGTTGCTGCGCGGCGAGTTCGTCATGCTCGGCTACCTCGACGACCCCGAGGCCACCCTGGTGGCGATCGACGAGGACGGGTGGCTGCACACCGGCGACGTCGGCACCCTCGACGAGGCCGGCAACCTGACCATCACCGACCGGCTCAAGGACATGTACATCTCCGGCGGCTTCAACGTCTACCCGGCCGAGGTCGAGCAGGCCCTGGCGCGGCTGGACGGGGTGGCCGACGTCGCCGTGGTCGGCGTGCCCGACGAGCGGATGGGTGAGGTCGGCAAGGCGTTCGTGGTGGTCTCGACACGCTCGGCCGGCGGGAGGACCCTGACCGCCGAGGACGTGATCGGCTTCGCCAAGGAGCGGATGGCCGACTTCAAGGTGCCTCGGCACGTGGAGTTCATCGACGCCCTCCCCCGCAACCTCGGCGGCAAGGTGCTGAAGACGGCCCTTCGTCACGCTCACGAACCAGCGTCATGAACCTCGACCTGTCCGAGGCGGAGCTCGCCTTCCAGGCCGAGGCGCGGGCGTGGCTGGCCGACCACGTGCCGAGCGAGCCGCTGCCGTCGATGGACACCACCGAGGGCTTCCACGCCCACCAGGAGTGGGAGGCGCGGCTCGCGGACGCGCGCTGGTCGGTGGTCAGCTGGCCCACGCAGTACCACGGCCGGGGCGCCTCGCTGGTGGAGTGGGTGATCTTCGAGGAGGAGTACTACCGGGCCGGAGCGCCCGGCCGGGTCAGCCAGAACGGCATCTTCCTGCTCTCCCCGACGATCTTCGAGCACGGTACGACGGAGCAGCAGGACCGCTGGCTGCCGTCGATGGCCACCGGCGAGCAGATCTGGGCGCAGGCCTGGTCCGAGCCCGGGGCCGGCTCCGACCTCGCCTCCCTCCGCTCGACGGCCCGGCGCGACGACGCCCGCGGGGGCTGGGTCCTCAACGGGCAGAAGACGTGGTCCTCCCGCGCCTCCTTCGCCCACTGGGGCTTCGGCCTGTTCCGCAGCGATCCCGACTCGCAGCGCCACCACGGGCTCACCTACTTCTGCTTCCCGCTCGACGTCGAGGGCCTCGCCGTGCGCCCGATCGCCCAGCTGGACGGCGAGCCGGGGTTCGCCGAGCTGTTCCTCGACGACGTGTTCGTGCCCGACGCCGACGTGCTCGGGGAGCCCGGGGCCGGGTGGTCGGTCGCGATGAGCACAGCCGGCAACGAGCGCGGTCTCTCGCTGCGCTCCCCCGGGCGGTTCTGCGCCGCCGCCGACCGCCTCGTCGACCTGTGGAGGGCCCAGGGCTCGCCGGTCGAGCTGCGCGACCGGGTCGTCGACGCCTGGCTCGGCGCGGAGGCCTACCGCCTCTACACGTGGGGCACCGTCAGCCGGCTGGTCGACGGAGGGCAGGTCGGCTACGCCGGGTCGGTGAACAAGGTGTTCTGGTCCGACCTCGACGTGGCCCTGCACGAGACCGCGCTGGACCTGCTCGGACCGTCCTCGGAGCTGCGCGGCCCGTGGGTCGACGGGTACCTGTTCTCGCTGTCCGGGCCCATCTACGCCGGCACCAACGAGGTGCAGCGCAACGTGATCGCCGAACGCATCCTCGGCCTGCCCCGGGAAGCCCGTCCGGAGAGGAGCGCCTGATGGACTTCCGCCTCACCCCGGAGCAGGCCGGGTTCGCCCAGTCGCTCGGCGAGCTGATGACCGGCGCCGACTCGGTCGCGGCGGCGCGCGCGTGGGCCGCCGGTGAGAGCGGGCCAGGCCTCGCCCTGTGGCGCCGCTTGGCCGAGCAGGGCGTCAACGGGCTGGTCGTCCCCGAGGACGCGGGCGGTCTCGGCGGCACGGCCGTCGACCTGGTCGTCGCGTTCGAGGTGCTGGGCCACCAGCTGGCGGTCGGCCCGTGGATCGAGTCCGCGGCGTTCCTCGCCCGGGCGCTCGAGGGGTCCGACCTGGCCACGGTGGCGGAGGGTGCGGTCGCGACCCTCGCCCTGCCCCCGCTGGTGCCGTTCGCCCTGGACGCGGACGTCGCCTCACTGGTGTTCGTGCCGGGTGGGGATGGTGGTCTCGAAGCACGCGTCGACGTCAGCTCCTCGACCAGCAGCCTGACCTCGGTCGACACCACCCGCAGGCTGTTCGACGTCCTCCCCGACCCGACGCCGGTGGTCGAGCGGCGAGGCACCTTCGGCTCGGAGACACCCGGCCCCCTCACCGACGCCTTCGACCTGGCCGTCCTCGCCTGCTCCGCCGAGCTGTTGGGGGCCGGCGAGCGGCTGCTGGCCGACTCGGTGACCTACGTCGGGCAGCGCATGCAGTACGGCCGCACCATCGGCTCCTTCCAGGCGATCAAGCACACCCTGGCCGACGTGCGGATCGCGCTCGACTTCGCTCGGCCGCTGGTCCATGGCGCGGCGCTGTCGGTGGCGACGGGCTCGACCAGCCGAGGCCGGGACACGTCGGCCGCCAAGGTCGCGGCGGGCGACGCGGCGTACCTCGCCTCCCGGGTCGCCCTCCAGGTGCACGGCGCGATCGGCTACACGGCCGAGCTCGACCTCGGCCTCTGGATCAACCGGGTCCGGGCGCTGGTCGGCGCCTGGGGCGGCGCGAGCCACCACCGCGAGCGGATCGCGTCCTCGCTGGTCGAGGGACGAGCGGCTCGCCGACCCCTCGAAGGCGCCGTCTGATGCACTTCGCGCGCACCGAGGAGCAGGACGAGCTCGCTGCCGTCGTGCGGTCCCTGCTGGTGCGGCGCAGTGACAGTGCCGCGGTGCGAGCGGCGGTCGAGACCGACCTCGGGTACGACGAGTCCCTGTGGCAGGCGCTGTGCGAGCAGGTCGGGGTCGCGGCCCTCGCCGTCCCCGAGGAGTACGACGGGTTCGGCGCCTCGCTCGTCGAGACCGCGATCGTGCTCGAGGAGCTCGGGTCGAACCTCGCGCCGTCCCCGCTGCTGGCCACCACGATCGCCACCGTCGCGCTCCTGCTGCACGGGGAGCGGGACCAGCGGGCAGGGCTGCTCCAACGGATCGCGGCCGGCGAGATCGCGACCCTCGGCCTCGACGGCCTCGTGCTCGACGCGCCGGCCGCCGACGTCGTGCTGCGACTGGACGACGGACGGCTCGAGCTGGTCGACGACCCGGTGGTGGAGGCCGTCGGCGCCCTGGACCAGACGATGCGGTTCGGGCGGGTCAGCGGGGCCGGGACGGCGATCGGCGAGGTGACCGACGACGGCCCCCTCCGCGACGTCGCCGCGGCGCTGACGTCGCCCCTGCAGGTCGGGGCGGCGCAACGCGGCCTCGACATGACGGTCGCCTACAGCAAGGAGCGGGTGCAGTTCGGCCGGCCGATCGGCTCCTTCCAGGCGTTGAAGCACCGGATGGCCGACATGCTCGTGCTGGTCGAGGCGTCCCGGTCTGCCTCGTGGGGCGCGACCGCGGCCGCAGCGGCGTACGTCGGGGACCCGAGTGAGGTCCACGCAGCGAACCTGCGACGCCGGGCGGCGGTGGCGCGCTCGTACTGCTCGGACGCGCTGGACCACGTGGCCTCGGAGACGGTCCAGCTCCACGGCGGCATCGCGATCACGTGGGAGCACGACGCCCAGCTGGTCTTCAAGCGGGCCCATGCCCTGAGCCACCTGTGGGCGCCGGCCCACGTCGCTCGGGCCACCGTCCTCGACCCGTGACCGGGCGCCGATTTCGCCCTAGGGTCGACGGATGGACGCGTCCTCCGTGCAGCCCCTGCTCGACCGGGCCGTGGTGGAGCTCGCCGTCCCGGGAGCACAGGTCGGCCTGGTGCACGGCGACGAACGCGTCGTGCTGTGCTCCGGTTCGCCGACGCTCGACGCGACCGAGCCGGTCGTCGACGGAACGGCCTTCCACGCGGGGTCCCTGGCCAAGGGCGTCACCGGCCTGGTCGTCCTCGACGCCGCCCGTCGCGGCGACCTCGATCTCGACACCCCGTGCTCCGTCCAGGGGCCTGGGCTCTGGCCGGAGACCCCGCGCACCCTGCTGTCCCAGACGAGCGGACGACCCAACGTGCTCCCCGAGCCGGACCAGGACCTCGAGGACTTCGTCACGAGCACGCTCGACCTGCCGCTCGTGCACGCCCCGGGACGGTTCTCCTACTGCAACGCCGGGTGGTCGGTGCTCGACCTGCTGCTGCGGCGTACGACGGGGCGCACCTTCGAGGAGGCGGCCGCCGCACCTCCTCGGTCCCGGCACCACCTTCGGGATGCCCGACGGAGCCGCGGCAGGACACATCTCACCGCCGGGACAGGAGCCGTTCCCGGTGCCGGCGACCGACGGGCGGGCCGCCTCGGCCGCCGGCTCCCAGTGGTGGGCGACCGCCGAGCTCGCCGGCCAGTTCGGTCCGGTGGCGGTGGAGGCCGAGGGGACCGACACCCTGCGCCTGCACGCGCAGGCCTTCGGCCTGCCCGAGCCGGTCCTGTGCGACCGGCTGGGCGGCAACACGTTCGACGTCCGGAGCGACCCACCGGGGAGCACCCCGTTGAGCCTCGACGAGGACCTGCTACGTCGGGCCGTTCGCCCTCGCCCGGACCACCTAGTCCCACCGCAGCCCGGGTGTCAGGCCCCCGGGGTGAGCACGCGCTGCAGGAACGCGACCTGCCGCGCGACCGAGGTGGCGAAGATGTCACCCACGTAGATGTCGAAGTGCCCGCAGTCGAAGGACAGCGACTCGGCACGCTCGCCCAGGAGGCGGACGACCTCGTGCACCGACGCCACCGGCGCGATGTTGTCCTGCTCGGCGATCACCACGAGGGCCGGGCACCGCACCTTGTCCGCGTGGCGCACGGGCCGGTTGAGCGCGATGCGCAGGATGCCTCGCGCGCACATCTCGTTGCGGAAGGTCGGACCCATGATGACCTGGTAGCCGTCCTCCGCACCGGGTGCGGAGATCACGGCCGCCGATCCGACCGGTCCGACGATCGGCACGAGGTGCGGCGTACGCCGGGTGACGGCGCGAGCCGCATCGCGCAGCCCGGCCGCTGTCAGGGCTGCCGTCTTGCCGTTCCCACTGGCCTCGCGCACGCCGAAGAGGGCCGCCAGCCCGTCCATGGCGGCGCCCTGGCTGACCACCGCACAGATGCGTGGGTCCTGGGCGGCCACGACGATCACGTGACCGCCCGAGTAGGAGCTGCCCCACAGGGCGATCCGTTCCGGGTCGACCCCGTCGCGCGAGCGGGCCGCCGCGATCGCCGCGTGGTAGTCCTCCCGGTGGCGCAGGTGGTTGACGTCCTGGCGAGGGCTGCCCTCGGAGGTGCCGAAGCCGCGGTAGTCGAAGACGAGCACGTCCGCACCCGCGGCCGCGAACCGCTCGGCGAACGGCAGCAGCCCGGCGTCCCGTGTCGCGCCGAAGCCGTGGGCCATCACGACGCACGGCCGCCCCGCGTCGGTGGTCAGGTCATCGGTCGTCGCGGGGAGGTACCACGCCTCGCAGCGGGTGCCGTGGCTGTCGAAGCTGATCGTCTCCATGAGTGTCCTTCGTCGACCTCGGGCCAGCGGATGGAATCGATGCTGGCACACCCGGCGGCGTGGCATGCGTCATACCTGTGTGGCGCGCGGCGCTGCTAGCGTCCGGCCCATGCGCTCTGCCAAGGACTTCTTCGCCCCTCTCGCCGTCGGAGCACCCACTCCGCTCCGCGAGATCCCGGCCCGCCCCTCGCGGGCCATCCACTTCTTCGACCCGAGCAACGCCAAGATGGCCAGCAAGATCCCCGACATGGTGGGGAAGGTCGACGTGCTGCTCGGCAACCTCGAGGACGCCATCAAGGCCGACAACAAGCTGGCGGCCCGCGAGGGCCTGGTGAAGATCGCGCAGGACACGAGCTTCGGCCCGACCCAGCTGTGGACCCGGATCAACTCGCTGGACTCGCCGTGGGGCCTGGACGACCTGACCACGCTCGTCTCCGAGATCGGCGACAAGCTCGACGTGGTCATGGTCCCGAAGGTGCAGGGCGCCGAGGACATCCACTACGTCGACCGCCTGCTCGCCCAGCTCGAGGCCAAGGCCGGGCTGGAGAAGCCGATCCTGGTGCACGCGATCCTCGAGACCGCGCGCGGCATGGTGAACATCGAGGAGATCTGCGGCGCCTCCCCGCGCATGCAGGGCCTCTCGCTCGGGCCGGCGGACCTCGCCGCGGACCGCCGGATGAAGACCACTCGTGTGGGCGGAGGGCACCCGGGCTACCTGGTGCGCCAGGATCCCGTCGACGGTGACATCGAGGGGCCGCGTGCGACGTACCAGCAGGACCTGTGGCACTACACCATCGCCCGGATGGTCGACGCGTGCGCGATGCACGGCATCTACCCCTACTACGGGCCGTTCGGCGACATCACCGACGTCGTCGCGTGCGAGGACCAGTTCCGCAACGCCTTCCTGCTCGGCTGCGTCGGCACCTGGTCGCTGCACCCCAAGCAGATCGCCATCGCCAACAAGGTGTTCAGCCCCTCGGCGGAGGACGTGGCCCACGCCCGTCGCGTCGTCGACGCCATGGGTGACGGCACCGGCGCGGTGATGCTCGACGGCAAGATGGAGGACGACGCCTCGCTCAAGCAGTGCCTGGTGATGGTGGAGCTGGCCGAGGAGCTCGCGGCGATCGACCCCGAGCTCAAGAAGCAGTACGACGCCATCGAGGCCTCCTGATGTCCGCCGAGGCCTTCCGACCGCGTCGCTCGGTCCTCTACATGCCCTCGTCCAACGAGCGGGCGCTCGAGAAGGCCAAGTCCCTGCCGTGCGACGCGTTGATCCTCGACCTCGAGGACGCGGTCGCCCCCGACGCCAAGGTCGACGCGCGTTCGGCCGCCTGCGCCGCCGCGGCGTCCGGTGAGTACGGCCAGCGGGAGCTGACGATCCGCATCAACGGCGCCGACACCGAGTGGCACGCCGACGACCTCCGGGCCGCGTGCGCCGCCGGGCCGGACGCGATCGTCGTACCCAAGGTCGACTCCGCCGATGCCGTCCTCCAGCTCGTCGAGGCGATGGCCGGCCACGACGCCCCGGAGCACACGAAGCTCTGGGCGATGGTCGAGACGCCGTACGCCATGCTGCACGCGGAGGAGATCGCCTCCGCCTCCGACCGCCTGACCGTGCTGGTGATGGGCACCAACGACCTCGTCAAGGAGCTGTACGCCGAGCACGTCCCCGGCCGCCAGCCCATCCTCACCGGCCTCTCCCTCGCCCTGCTCGCCGCCCGGGCGACCGGCAGGGTGATCCTCGACGGCGTCTACAACGACGTGAAGGACACCGACGGCTTCCATCTCGAGTGTCAGCAGGGACGGGAGATGGGCTTCGACGGCAAGACCCTGATCCACCCCGGCCAGGTCGAGGGCGCCAACACCGCCTTCGCCCCCTCCGCTCGCGCGGTGGAGGAGGCCCAGGGCATCCTGCAGGCCTGGGAGGACGGCCGCGGCTCGGGTGTCGTCACCTACAACGGCCGGATGATCGAGAACCTCCACGTCGAGTCCGCCCGGCGCACCTTGAGCATCCACGAGGCGATCGGCGCCCTCCAGACCGGATAATCCGGACCCCCAATCCGGATAGTTACATGCAATCGGACGGCTCAAGGCCGTCCGGAGCCGTCCTTATGCATGTAACTATCGGCGCCGTCAGGTCCGCACCAGGAAGGGCGCCTCACCGGTGCGGAGGAGGTGCACGTCGAGGAGCTCCTCCCGCGGACGCCACCCCGGCGGCGGGTCGAGCGTCCACAGCCGCTCGTCCGCCGGCAGGTACTGCGCACGAGCGCGGGCAGCATGCATCCGGCGCACGACCTCGCCCCGGTCGCGCAGATCGCCGTCCACCACCGTGAAGTACTCGAGTCCGTGATCGCGGAACTGCTGCTCGCGCCTGAGGTCCGACCGTCGACGGTCCCGCGCCCTGTGGTCGGCGCCGTCGTACTCCCCCATGGTTCCCGACACCGGATCGAGGAGATCCGGGTGCCCGAGCAGACGGCCGTGCCGGTTGAACACGGGCACGTTGCACAGAGGCGGTTCGAGTCCGGCGTCGAGCACCCAGACGAGGCGCATGCGGGTCTCCTGGGGTGACCGGCTGTCGTCGGACGCCAGCTGGAGCACCTGACGAACGAACGGAACGCCCGTCCAGGCGGGCCGTTTCGCGACGTACTGCGCGAACAGCGCTACCGAGATGCACCGTGCGGCCGCCACCATGTCCAGGAGCACGACGGCCTCTCGGAGCGAGACCATGAAGCGCAGCTCGTCGAACAGGGCCCGCTGCAGCGTCGTGACCCAGATGCCTCGCCGAAACAGCCGTTCGGTCTGCGACAGCTGACCGTTGGTGATCTCGACCCGGTCATCCGGCCGCAGCGGGTGACGCTCGACCACGAGGGGGACCGGCCTCAGCTTTCCCTCGTGATGCGGGATTCGCCCGTCGCAGTAGCGCACTCCGTGCCATCTCAACGCGGCCCATCCGGTGACCGCGCCGTACGAGCGGATGCGGTGGCCCTGCTCGAGGATGCGCTGCTCGACCACGCCCCCGTCGACGTGGCTCGGGACGTACTGGCCTGACGACGTCTGCCGATAGTGAGGGCCGGCGGCCTGCGCCTTGGTAGGTCCAGCCAACCCCGTCGAGTCGATCCGAACGGGCGCAACCAGGTGCTCGGGGATCGTGCAGCGGGGGTTCCAGTGTTCCTCGGTCACTGGCACACGGTCCGACGGCCTGGCACCGGGCGCGACCGGTCGACGTACCTCCTGTGGACGAGCGAGCCCAGCGCCAGCCTGTGGATCTCAGGTGGTCGTCCAGGGACCGGATAGTTACATGCAATCGGACGGCCAGAGGCGCGTTCAGACCGTCCAATTGCATGTGACTATCCGGGTTGTCGGGCGAGCGCCGAGCGTTGACCCTGAGCGGGCGGAAGGAAGGTCGGAGCCGCTAGGCGGAGAAGGGGGACGCGTCGGACTCCATCTGGGCGAGCAGGTGCTGGTGGAACTCGCGTTCGAGGTGGCGCATCCAGAGCTCGGGGTCGGTGCGCAGCAGCCGTTCCTCACTGAGTACGACGACCCACCAGCCGGCTCCCTGGAGGGCGACGAGGTCGTCGGCGGAGACCTGGCCGGCGAGCACGGCGCCGAACTGGCGACGTTCGACACCCAGGCTCAACCGGACCAGCCGGCCCAGGACGCACACCTGCAGCCCGGGGTCGCGGTCGGCAGCCTCGCCTCGTGCCAGCGCAGCCGCAGCGACGACTCGGCCAGTCCCGCGGAGCGTCCGTCGACCTGGACCGCCAGGGCACGGAGCTGTCCGACCCCACGGTGGGCCGCCAGCCGTGGGATCTCCGCCAGCAGCTGGGCGTGGGTGAAGGCCCCGCCGGCGAGCAGCCGGTCCATCGCCCCGATCGCGAGCGTCGGGCGGCAGCAGCCGGCCGAGGTCGAGCGCCGTGCGCAACGGCGTCGTCAGCCGCAGGCCCTCGATCCGGACGACGTCGTGACCCGACAGCTGCCGACCGCTGCCCAGCGCGCCGCGGGGGCGCCGACCGGGCGAGAGCACCTCCAGCGGTCGCGCCTCCCCGAGCGGCAGGCCGGTGACGTCGACGCCGTGCACCCACGCGGCGGTGCGGTCGACCGCGATCGACTCGCGACCGATCGCGAGCGCCACGGCGGCGGCCCGCACCTCAGGGGTGGCGGGCGCGGAGCTGGCGGCGTACACCCCACGCACGAGGCGTACGACGGTCCCGTCACGCAGCATCCTCTCGAGGGCGGCCCGTTCCACGCCGACCGACCGGGCCATCGTCCGGGTGAAGGGGCGGTCGAGCGGCAGGAGTGCGTGCAACGGGTGCAGGGCCAGGGTTTCGTCCATCGGCCCAGCGTGGCCGCGACGGCCGGTGACGTCGAACGGCCGTCCACAGGCCCTGCCCCGCCTGTGGACGAGCTACCAGGGGACGACGGCCAGCTCGCGCGGATGACAGGCGCACAGCTCGACCACCGGCGCGGGCTCGGTGCGACCGGTCAGCGCCGCCCGCAACGGGGGCGCCATCAGCTTCACCAGCTCGTCGACCTCCAGCGAGGCGATCGGCTCGACCTTGAGCACGTAGCGCAGCATCGCCATCCCGATCAGCTGCGAGCCGACCAGCTCCATCCGGACCGCCGAGGACTGCACGCCCATCGCCTTCGCCACGGGGTTGACCACGACGCGGTTCACCAGCGCGTAGAACGCCCGCCCGGCCCGGGCGTTGCTCACGCTGCCCCGCACGAGGGACAGCGCGCGCTCCTGGGTCCTCGGGTTCTCGCACAGCAGCAGGAACCGTCGTAGCAGCCGCTCGGAGAAGTCGGCGGACACGCTGTCGGCGCTCATGACGTCCAGCGTGGCAGAGGACTACTCGGGTCGCGTGTAGGCGCCGCGGTGGAAGAGCAGCGGCGTTTCCGCACCCGGCGCCTCGGAGCCGTCGCCGATGTCGAGCTCCTGCACCCGACCGACCACGATGTAGTGGTCACCGGCCTCGTGCACCCGGTCGATCGTGCAGTCGACGTAGCCCAGGACCCCGTCGATCAGCGGCGCTCCGGTCGACGCCGGCTTCCAGCCGACCCCCTGGAACTTCTCCGCGCCCTTGCTGGCCATCCCGTTGGAGATGTCCTGCTGCCCGGCCGAGAGGAAGTTGACGCAGAAGAAGCCGGCCTGGCGCATCTGCGGCCAGGCCCGCGAGGTCTTGGCCGGACAGAACATCACCAGCGGCGGCTCGAGCGAGACGCTGGAGAAGGACTGGCAGGTCATGCCCACCGGCTCGTCGCCGGACATGGACGTGACGACCGTGACGCCGGTCGCGAACATCCCGAGCACGTCGCGGAAGCGGCGCGCGTCCTCCGCCGCCTTCGGGTCGTCGACGGGGATGGGGGTGTGCTCGCCGAGGCGCAGCTCGAAGTCGAAGCCGGTGCCGAGGAAGGAGTCGATCAGCTCCCGGCTCGGCCACGTCTCGCGCGCGTCGGGGCGCATGCCCTCGGGGACCTCGGGGGAAGGACCGGCGTCGGAAGCCATGGGTGCAGTCATACCAGTGCCGCCTACTGCGCCGAACGCGTGGCCCCAGTAGGACACCGCGGTGCTCTCCCGGGCCACCCAGCGCGCGTCGTCCACGGTGAGCCCCTCGGTGCCGAGCTCGACGTCGAAGCCGCCCGGCGACCTGACGTAGAACGAGACCATCTGGTCGTTCATGTGGCGACCGAGCGTCGCGGACAGGGGCGCCTTGTGCTTGCGCACCCGCTCGAGCGCGCGGCCCACGTCGTCGAGCTTCTCGACCTCGAGCATGATGTGCACGCACTTGCTGGGGTTGGGCATCGGCAGGAACGCCAGGCTGTGGTGCCGGGGGTTCACACCGAGGAACCGCAGCCAGACCTTCGACCCCGGCTCCTTGCCGACGAACTCCCCCGGCATGCTCATCGAGTCGCGCAGCCGGAAGCCGAGCACGTCGGTGTAGAACCGCAGCGCCTCGACGTCGTCGCTGACCGGGATCACCACGTGACCCATCCCCTGATCGCCGGTCACGAACGACGCGGCGTACGGCGTCACGACGGGCCGCGACTCGTAGGTGATCCCGTGGAACAGCTCGAAGACGTTGTCGAACGGGTCGGTGAACCGGATCAGCTCCTGGACCCGACGCTCGGCCAGCTCCTCGGCGGTGCCCTCCTCGAAGTCGACGCCCTCCTTGCTCAGGTGCTCGCGCGCCGCCTGCAGCGCGGGGTGGTCGGCCAGCTCCCAGCCGATGCACGCGAGCTCGTCGACCTCGGCCGGGAAGACCACCAGCCGCGCCGAGACCTCGTCGATCCGGAAGTAGAGGTGGTCGGGGTCGGGCCCACGCCCCTCGGCGAGCCCGAGCACCTTGGTGGCGAAGTGCGTCCACTGCGCGAGGTCGGTGCTGGCCACCCGCGCGTAGCCCATGCTGCGGATGTCGATCGTCATCGCGCGCGCTCCACGTGCCGGGCCAGGAAGGCGGTCGCCACCTCGCGGAACTCGTCCGCCGCCTCGATCTGCGCCCAGTGACCACACCTGGGGAACACGTGCAGCGTCGCCCGCGGGATCAGTTTCAGCGCGACCATCGCCCCGTCGAGGGGGTTCACCCGGTCCTCACGGCCCCAGGTGAGCAGGGTGTGCTTGCGGAGCTGGTGCGCCTCGCGCCAGAGCATCCCGTCCTCGGCCGTCTCGGGGTTCCAGAACGACATCCCCATCGAGGTCATCGCCTCCTGCGCGCCGGGGGCCGTGGCGTCGGCGAAGCGCTCCTCCACCAGCTCGTCGGTGACGAGCTCCTGGTTGACCACCATGGTGGAGATGAAGGCGCGCAGGGCCTCGCGGGTCGGGTCGGCGGAGAAGTCCATCAACCGCTGGACCCCCTCGGTCGGGTCCGCGTGGAACAGGTTGAGCGACAGGCCGCCGGGTCCCATCAGGACCAGCCGCCCGACGCGGTCGGGGTGGCTCAGGGCCAGGCGCATCGCCGTACCGCCCCCGAGGCTGTTGCCGAGCAGGTGTACGCGGTCGATGCCGAGCTCGTCGAGCAGCGTCGACCACGTGGTCGGCGGCATGACGGTAGTAGTTGCCCACCACCTCGGGCTTGTCCGAGGCGCCGAAGCCGGGCTGGTCGACGAGCAGCGTGCGGAAGTCCTGGGCGAAGCCGGGGAGGGCGCGGCCGAAGTTGCTCCACGCCGACGCCCCCGGGCCTCCGCCGTGGAGCATCACGAGTGGGAGACCGCCGCCGATCGGAGTCCCGTCCGGTGCGCTCGCCGACGTACCCGCCTCGTAGTAGTTCAGCGTGATGTCGCCGGCTCTTGCCGGACCGGCGCGTCGCCTCCTGGGAGAAGTCGGCCACGCTCAGTACATCCCCGGGTCGACCTTGTGGCCGAACTCGTGCGCGCCGAACATCTGCAGCGCCCGCTCCGGGTCGTTCGCGGCGTGCACCCGGCCTGCGTGGGCGTCGCGCCAGGCCCGCTGCAGGTAGGTGCCGGTGGCCAGGGCCCGGCCGCCGGAGGCCTCGAACAGCGAGTCGATCGCGTCGATCGCGCGCTGGCTGCCGATCACCTGGTCGCGGCGTACCTTCAGGCGCGTCCCGAGCGGGATCTTCTCTCCCTTGCTGACGTGGGCCTGCTCCTCGCGGATGTTGTTGACGAGCAGGGCCCAGGCGGCGTCGATCTCGCTGGAGGCCCGGGCGATGCGTACGGCGGCGAACGGGTCGAGTGAGGCCTTCTCACCGAGGTACGCCGCGCGCGTGCGCTTCTGCTGCATCGCGACGTGCTCCTCGTAGGCGCCCTTGGCCATGCCGATGATGGGAGTGGTGATGGTGCCGGTGAAGATCGAGTGGAACGGCAGCCGGTAGAGCTCCGAGGTGTTCTGCTCCTGGCCCGGGCCGAAGCAGCGAC
The DNA here is from genome assembly GCA_963731075.1 of uncultured Actinomycetota bacterium. GTDB lineage: Bacteria > Actinomycetota > Actinomycetes > Propionibacteriales > Nocardioidaceae > Marmoricola. Next base: position 54,694 of record CAVSUC010000004.1, on the reverse strand, counting down.
CGGTGTCCCCCATGGACAGCGTGAACGCCTCGGGCACGAACACCTGGTCGACCACGATGTCGTTGGAGCCGGTGCCGCGGAGGCCGACCATGTCCCAGACGTCGATGATCTCGTAGTCCTTGCGGGGGACCATGAACGTCCGGAAGTCGACGACCTGGTCCTCGGCGTTGAACACCAGCCCGCCGAGCAGGACCCACTGGCAGTGGTCGCAGCCGGAGGAGAAGCTCCACTTGCCGGAGAGCCGGAAGCCGCCGTCGGCGACGCCCGCCTTGCCCGTGGGGGCGTACGACGAGCTCAGGCGGGTGTTGACGTCGCTCCCCCACACCGCCTGCTGGGCCTCGTCGCTGAAGAGCGCGACCTGCCACGGGTGCACACCGACGACGGCGGAGACCCAGCCGGTCGACCCGCACGCGGACGCGATGTCCCGCACGGCGGTGTAGAAGTCGATCGGGTCGGACTCCAGCCCGTCGAAGCGCCTGGGCTGCAGCAGCTTGAAGAAGCCTGTCTCCTCGAGCTCCTTGACCGACGCCTCCGGCACGACCCTCAGCCGTTCGGCCTCGTCCGCGCGCTCCCGGAAGGTGGGCAGCAGGTCGCGGACGCCGTCGAGAACCGCTTGGCTCATGGGCTCCTCCTCGTGCAGTGGTTGTCTCCCGGGGCCAATACTAGAACACGTTCTAGGTTTCCGTCCACGGGCCCCGTCACGCACTTCGAGAATGGACCCGACGGGCGAGTCTCGAAATCCGACCGCGGCGCTGGACCCTTCCCGGGATTACGCTGACGGGCATGGCAGACATGTGGACGACCATCGGCGCCGAGCGTGCGGCCCTCGCCGACGACCTCGCCGGGGTACCCACCGACGCGTGGCGCACACGCTCCCTGTGTGACGACTGGACCGTCGAGGACGTGCTGAGCCACATGACCGCGACCGCGGCCATGACACCGCCCAAGTTCCTGGGCGGGTTCGTGGGCGCGGGGTTCAACTTCCAGAAGTTCGCGGCCACGGGGATCGCCCGGCACCGCGGCGACTCTCCGGCCGAGACCCTGGCCGACTTCAGTGCCCACCAGGGGTCCACGACCTCTCCCCCGGGCCCGAAGCTGTCCTGGCTGGGCGAGACGCTCGTGCACGCCGAGGACATCCGGCGCCCGTTGGGCATCCAGCACGACTACCCGGCCGATGCGGTGCGGTCCGTCCTCGACTTCTACAAGGGCTCCAACACCCTGATCGGCACCAAGGACCGCATCGCCGGCGTACGCCTCGAGGCCACCGACGCCGACTGGAGCCACGGCACCGGCCCCGTCGTACGCGGACGGCTCATCGACCTGCTCGTGGCAGCCACCGGACGCCGGGAAGCCCTGGCACACCTCTCGGGCGAGGGCATGGAGGCCTTCGCGTCCCGCTGGGGCTGACTCCTCAGCCGACCCCGACCGGCGTCGCATCCATCTCCCCGGTGCGACGCATCACGTGCCACCGCAGCCGGATGCCGTAGATCGCGCTCGCCACCGACTGGATCACGACGAGATACATCAGCTGCCGGTAGACGAACTGCTGCGGCACCAGGCTCCACAGCGGAGCAAGCCGCTCGCCGTCGAGCACGAACGCGTACGCCGCACTGAGGTACTGCATCGCCAGGAAGCCGAACCACACGTAGGCGATCGTGGGTGAGGGTGCGAACAGGATCGAGTAGAGCGCGGCGACGTCGATGAGAGGTGCGAGCAGCGGCAGGAGGACCTGGAACGCGAGCAGGTAGGGCAGTCCGCGCCGACCCAGCATGCCGGCCGCGCCGGACTCGAAGGTGGCACCGCGGTGCTTCCACATCGCCTGCATCGTGCCGTAGCACCACCGGTAGCGCTGCCGCCACAGCTGGCCGAGGCTGGACGGCGCCTCGGTCCAGGCGCGCGCGCCGGGCGCGTAGACCACCCGCCAGCCCGCCCGACAGATCGCCATCGTCAGGTCGGTGTCCTCGGCCAGCGTCTCGTCGCTGACGCCTCCGACCGACGCCAGGGTCTCCCGGCGGAAGGCGCCGATCGCCCCGGGCACGGTGGGCATGCAGCGGAGCACGTCGAACATCCGGCGGTCCAGGTTGAAGCCGATGACGTACTCGATGTGCTGCCACCGCCCCAGCAGGCCGCGGCGGTTGCCGACCTTGGTGTTGCCGGAGACGGCACCGACCTCGGGATCGGCGAACGGCGCCACGAGAGCCCGCATGGCGGAGGGCTCGAAGACGGTGTCGCCGTCGACGAGGACCAGGACGTCGTGCCGCGCGGCCGCCACCCCGGTGTTCAGCGCCGCCGGCTTGCCGGCGTTGGCCTGCCGGATCACCCGGACGTTCGGCAGCGCGAGCTCCAGGACCTTCTCGGACGTCGCGTCGGTGGAGCCGTCGTCGACGACGATGATCTCGAGGTCGGGGTAGTCGCTGGCCGCCAGTGACCTGACGGCGGCCACGATCCCCAGCTCCTCGTTGTACGCCGGCACGACGACGGTCACCCCCGGTGGTCCGCCGGGTCCGAATTCGGACGGACCGGGGGGCTGTCGCGCGTGCCGCCGGGCGAGCAGCAGGAGCAGCACCGTGCGCAGGATCGCCAGCGCCGCCAGGGCGATGAAGACCAGCTTCAGCCCACTGACCGTCGCCTCCGAGAACCGCACGAGGCCCGTGAGCAGGTGGCCGCGCAGACGCTGGGACGCGGTCGCCCGGTGCCACGGCGACGGGGCGTCGACGGCGCTGGTGACGGTGTCGAAGGTGTAGCCGCGGCTTTGCAGGTCGTCGACGAGGCGACCCAGGGCAGCCAGCGTCTGCGACCGGTTGCCGCCGCCGTCGTGGAGCATCACGACCGCTCCGTCCTCGCCCGTCGGGAGCCCGGCCGCGAGGATCCTGCCCACGCCCGGCTTCGACCAGTCCCTGGTGTCGAGGTCGGTGAACACGGCGCGGAGGTTGCCGGAGCGCTGCAGGGCCCGCCAGTCGGCCGGGCCCAGGGCGTCGACCTGCGAGGAGTACGGCGGGCGCAGGAGCTCGGTCGTCGAGCCGGTGGCCGCAGCGACGGCCAGCTCCGTCTGGTCGATCTCCATGCGCAGGCGCCAGGGCGGGACGTTGGCCATGTTGGCGTGCGTGTAGGTGTGCACCCCGACCTCGTGGCCCTCCTCGCGCATGCGCCTGACCAGGTCCGGTCGCTCGGCGACCCGAGCGCCGATGACGAAGAACGTCGCCCTGACCCGGTGCGCGGCCAGGACGTCGAGGATCTTGGTCGTCCAGGCGGTCGGGCCGTCGTCGAAGGTGAGCACGACGTGCCGGTCGGGGACGCTCAGGCCCGGCTCGCTGCGCGAGGGGTCGACGATCGGCCCGCCCTGCAGGATGCGCTCGGGCACCGGGTCGGTGCCGCCCTTCGAGGCCGGTGGGTTCTCCGCCTCGCCGACCTGACCGCTGGTGAGGCCCGCGACCACCAGCACCACCATCAAGCCGATGAGCACGACCGCCAGCACCAGCCAGTGGGAGCGTGGGTCCCGTCGGCTGTCGAGTCCGCTCATCGGTGCGGAACGCTATTTCTTCTTCGAGCGCGGAGGGGCCTTCGACGGGTCGCCCGAGGGCTTGGCCTTCGTCTTCGCCGCGGTGGCCCGGGGGTCGGCGCTCTTCGTGGGACGGGGGGTGGCCCGAGCCGACGAGTTCGTGCCCTGCGCGGCCGCGTGCGCGTTCCCCGAGTTGGCACCCTTCGCCGAGGCATGAGGATTCGCGTGGCCCGTGGTGGAGGCCGGCGGGTCAGGGGTGGAGGCCGCGGTCGGGGCGGCGACGGGTGTCGAGGCCTCGCTCCGGTCGGAGGCAGGAACGGACTCGGCGGCGACGGCCATGCCGGTGCGCGCGATGCTCAGCACGGCCGGGACCGACGTCCTCATGGTCACGGACGCCGCGCTCCGGTCCGAGCCCAGCCCCAGGCCGACCCCGAGGGTGCTGCCGGCCGCTCGGTCGGCGCGGATGGTCAGGCCAGCCTCCGGAGACCGGTGTGGTGAGAGGATCCGGTCGAGCCCCGGCAGGGGCACGTGGGTCGTGAGCGTGAACGCCACGGCGCCGGCCACCACCAGCGAGGCGCCGCACACCCCACGGGCCAGCCACTGCACGACGGTCGCGCGGCGCCCGGACTCGTCGGTGAAGATCGGCTTCGGGCCGGGCGGGGCGACCGGGTCCGTGGGGGGCTGCGCTCCGGGGTGCGTGGTGTGCACGGCCCTGCCCTCCGCCCGACGTGTCGTGGGCGCTCACGCGCCGTGTGGTCGGGCCGATCGTAAGCCATCTCCGCGAACGGACAAACCGTGATGTCACCGGGGCCGCAGCCTCAGTCGTCGGCGTCCTGCTTGGCGCGCAGCTCCAGGGCGATGTCGATGAGCTGATCCTCCTGGCCGCCGATGAGCTTGCGCTCCCCCGCCACGGCCAGGATCCGGGCGCCCGAGACGCCGTAGCGCTCGGCGGCGTTGCCGGCGTGCTTGAGGAACGACGAGTAGACCCCGGCGTACCCCATCATCATCGTCATCCGGTCGAGGCGGCACTCCTCCGGCATGGCCGGACGCACGACGTCCTCGGACGCGTCGATGATCTTGAGGAAGTCGACCCCGGTGCGCCAGCCGAGCTTGTCGCAGATGCCGACGAACGCGTCGAGCGGCGTGTTGCCCGCCCCGGCCCCGAAGCGGCGGACGGACCCGTCGATCTGGGTGGCCCCCGCCCGGACCGCCATCACCGTGTTGGCTGCCCCGAGGTCGAGGTTCTCGTGCCCGTGGAAGCCGACGGTCGCCTCCGACCCGATCTCGGCCACCAGCGCCGAGACGCGGTCGCCGACCCCCTCCATGATCAGCGCGCCGGCCGAGTCGACGACGTAGACGCACTGGCAGCCCGCGTCGACCATGATCCGCGCCTGCTCGGCCAGCACCTCGGGTTCCTGGGTGTGGCTCATCATCAGGAAGCCGACGGTCTCCAGGCCGAGCTCGCGGGCCAGCGCGAAGTGCTGCCGGGAGGTGTCGGCCTCGGTGCAGTGGGTGGCGATGCGACAGATCGAGCCGCCGTTGTCCTGCGCCTGGCGGATGTCGTCCTTGGTGCCCACGCCGGGGAGCATCAGGAACGCGATCTTCGCCCGCTTCGCCGTCTCGGCCGCGATCTTGATGAGCTCCTGCTCCGGCGTCTTCGAGAAGCCGTAGTTGAAGCTCGACCCGCCCAGTCCGTCACCGTGGGTCACCTCGAGGACCGGGACCCCTGCTGCGTCGAGGGCGGCGATGACCGAGCGCACCTCCTCAGCGGTGAACTGGTGGCGCTTGTGGTGGGACCCGTCGCGGAGGCAGGTGTCGGTGAGCCGGATGTCGAGGTCCGCGGACCAGGTGCGCTCGAGGGTGTTGAGCTGGGGGTCTCCGAAGACGGTCATGACCGAGCACCCTTCTGCGCCATGCCCTCACCCGCGCGCGTCGCCGCGGCGGTCATGATGTCGAGGTTGCCGGAGTACGGCGGGAGGAAGTCGCCGGCCCCCTCGACCTCGAGGAAGATGCTGACCTTCGTCTGGCCCCTGGTCGCCTCCGTCGGCGGGTCGAACTGCGGGTCCTGGAGCAGGCGGTAGCCGGGGACGTAGTCCTGCACGGCCTCCACCATCCGGTGCACCGACTCGGAGACGGCGTCCTGGCCCTCGTCGTACACCTCCGGGCCGACGGCGCAGAAGATCGTGTCGCGCATGATCATCGGCGGCTCGGCCGGGTTGAGGATGATGATCGCCTTGCCCGTCACAGCACCGCCGATGGTCTCCACGCCGGCTGCGGTGGTGCGGGTGAACTCGTCGATGTTCTGGCGCGTCCCCGGACCGGCGGAGAGCGAGGCCACGGAGGCCACGATCTCGGCGTAGGACACCGGCGTCGCGCGCGAGACCGCGGCCACCATGGGGATGGTCGCCTGCCCTCCGCAGGTGATCATGTTGACGTTGTCGGCGGCGGCGTGCTCGTCACCGTTGACCGCCGGGATGACCGCCGGGCCGACGGCGGCAGGGGTCAGGTCGACGGCCCGGATGCCGGCCTCGCGGTAGCGCGGGGCGTACTCGCGGTGGATGTGGGCGCTGGTCGCCTCGAAGATCAGGTCGGGCAGCTCGTCCTGCTTGAGAAGCCAGTCGACGCCCTCGTGACTGGCGACCAGGCCCTGCTCGCGGGCCCGCCCGAGCCCCGGGCTCTCCGGGTCGACGCCGATCATCCAGCGCGGCTCGATCACCTCCGAGCGCAGCAGCTTGTACATCAGGTCGGTGCCGATGTTGCCGGGGCCGACGATCGCTGCCGTCAGCCTCCTGCCGCCCGTCGAGCGCGCCGCTTCCCTCCCGTTCGCGCTCGTCGCTCCTCCGCCGGTTGAGCTTGTCGAAACCATGGTTCCCCTCTAGTCGGTGAAGCTCAGGTGGACCGACCCGAAGTCCAGGAAGTCGGCGACGAACTCGTCACCGGGGCGTACGTCGACGGCGCGGTGCACCGAGCCGGGCAGGATCACGTGGCCCGCCTCGAGGGTGACCCCGAAGCCCGCGACCTTGTCGGCCAGCCAGGCGACGGCCGTCACCGGGTTGCCGAGCACGGCGTCGGAGCGCCCCTCGGCCACCTTCTCGCCGTTGCGGGTCAGCACGGCCTCGATCGAACGCAGGTCGACCGCATCGGGCCGGACCCGCTCCCGGCCGAGCACGAACCCGGCGGAGGAGGCGTTGTCGGCGATGGTGTCGGCGATCCGGATGTCCCAGTCGGCGATGCGGCTGTCGATGAGCTCGATCGACGGGGCGACGAACTCCGTGCACCGCAGCACGTCCTCCTCGGTGCAGCCGGCGCCGGGCAACGTCTCGCCCAGGACGAACGCCACCTCCACCTCCACCCGGGGGAAGCAGTAGCGCCCGGCGGAGACCGCCTCGCCCTCGCCCTGAGCGCCCGAGGGCAGCTCCATGTCCGTCAGCAGGTGACCGTAGTCGGGCTCGTCGACGTTCATCATGTCCTGCATGGCCTTCGAGGACAGGCCGACCTTGTGCCCGCGCACTCCGGCGCCCGCCTCGAGCCGGCGGCGGACGTTGAACAGCTGGATCTCGTAGGCGTCGACGGCGTCGATCGCGGGCCAGGTCTCGCGCAGCGGCGCGATGGGCCGGCTGGCCACCTCGGCGTCCCGGAGTGCGTCGGCGACCGCGCGGCGTACGTCGTCGGAGAGCATGGGCCCACAATAGAACCTGTTACAGTTTTGCGCCATGAAGGTCTCTTGCGACGTGGTCGTCGTCGGCGCCGGCGGCGCCGGGATGGCGGCCGCCCTGGCCGCCGCGAAGCAGGGCCTCGACACGGTGCTCGTCGAGAAGAGCAGCTGGTTCGGAGGCTCCACCGCCCGGTCCGGCGGCGGAGTCTGGATCCCCGCCAACTACGCCCTGCGCGAGGCCGGGGAGGCCGACGACCCGGCCCAGGACCTGGCCGAGTCCAAGCGCTACCTCGACGCGATCGTGGGCGACGTCGTGCCCAAGGTCCGCCGCGACACCTTCATCGACCGCGGACCCGAGGTGATGGACTTCCTCCGCGACCACACGCCGGTGCGGTTCAGCTGGGTCCCGGAGTACTCCGACTACCTGCCCGAGGCGCCCGGTGGCCGCAACCGTGGCCGCAGCGTCGAGCCCGTGCCGATGGACGCGCGCTTCCTGGGCGCTGAGCTCGAGCACCTGCACCCGCCGTACACCAAGGCGCCGGCGAACCTGATCGTCACCCAGGCCGACTTCCGCAAGATCAGCCTGGGCCTGCGCACGGTCCAGGGGCCGCTGACCATGCTCCGCGTCCTGGCCAACCGGCTCTGGAGCATCGCGCGCGGCCGCAAGATGTATGCGATGGGGAACGCCCTCGCGATCGGCCTGCGCCAAGGCCTCGTCGACGCCGGCGTCCCGGTGGAGTACGACACGGAGCTCCGCGACCTGCTCCTCGAGGACGGCCGCGTCACCGGCGTGACGGTGCTGCGCGACGGCGTCGAGCACACCATCCGAGCCACGCACGGCGTGATCCTCGGCAGCGGGGGGTTCGAGAGGAACCTCGAGCTGCGCGAGCGCTACCAGCCCGCGCCGACCAGCATCGACTGGACCACCGGCGCCCCCTCCAACACCGGCGCCGGCCACCTCGCCGGGATGGACGCCGGCGCCGACGTCGCCCTGATGGACGACGCGTGGTGGGGGCCGACGATCCCGCTCCCCCGCGGTCCGTGGTTCGCGCTCGCGGAGCGCAACCTGCCCGGGTCGATCATCGTCAACTCGGCCGGTCGGCGGTTCATGAACGAGGCGCTGCCGTACGTCGAGGCGGTGCACGAGATCTACCGCGGCGAGCAGACGGGCGTCTCCCACGTGCCCGCGTGGATGATCATCGACCAGCGCTACCGCAACCGCTACCTGTTCGCCGGACTGTCGCCGCGCCAGCCCTTCCCCGCCCGCTGGTACGAGTTCGGGACGATCAGGAAGGCCGACTCGCTCGAGGCCCTCGCGGCCGAGATCGGGGTCCCGGCGGACGGCCTGCGCGACACCGTCGACCGGTTCAACGGGTTCGCCGCCACGGGCGTCGACGAGGACTTCCACCGGGGCGAGAGCAACTACGACAAGTACTACTCCGACCCCACCGTGAAGCCCAACCCGTCGCTGCACCGCATCGACCAGGGGCCCTTCTACGCCGTGAAGATCGTCCCGGGCGACCTCGGCACCAAGGGCGGCCTGGTCACCGACGAACGCGCCCGGGTGCTGCGGCGCGACGGCTCCGTCCTCGATGGGCTGTACGCCGCCGGCAACGTGTCCGCGGCCGTGATGGGCCGCACCTACGCCGGCCCCGGCGCGACCATCGGACCCGCCCTGGTGTTCGGCTACCTGGCGGCCGAGGACATCGCCGCAGCGGCGAAGACCGCCCGACCCCGCGACGTGGCCGAGGAGGCCAGCTGAGATGCCGATCGACCCCGACGTCGCGGTCGGCGCGCGCCTGCCGGACCGCACGTTCTCGTGGGAGAGCAGCGACGTCCTGCTCTACCACCTCGGCATCGGCGCCGGGTCCCGGCCGGGAGACCACCTCGACCCGGCCGCGCTGCGCTACACGCTCGACGACAGCCGCCTGCAGGTCCTGCCCAGCTTCGGCATCGTCGCACCGAGCTTCCACGAGACCGATCCCCCGCCCCTCGACCTGCCCGGCTGCGACATCAACCTCGCGCAGGTGGTGCACGGCAGCCAGCAGATCGAGGTCAGCGGCCCGCTGCCGACGGCGGGTTCCGCCACCCTGCACACGCGGATCAGCGACGTCTGGGACAAGGGCAAGGCCGCCGTGATCTGGCAGGAGGCGCAGGCCCTGGCGGCTGACGGCGAGACCCTGTGGACGGCGCGCTCGTCGATCTTCGTGCGCGGCGAGGGCGGGTGGGGCGGCGACCGCGGCACGTCGAGCGCGGTGGAGCTGCCCGACCGGGAGCCCGACTGCGACGCGTCGTACGCCGTCACCCCGCAGCAGGCCCTTCTCTACCGCCTGTGCGGCGACCGGAACCCCCTGCACGCCGACCCGGCCTTCGCGGAGTCCGCGGGCTTCCCGGCCCCGATCCTGCACGGTCTCTGCTCCTACGGGATCGTCCTGCGCACGGTCACCGACGCGCTGCTCGACGGCGACGCGGCCCGCGTGCGCGCCTTCTCGGCCCGCTTCGCCGGCGTGGTGCTCCCCGGCGAGACGATCCGGGTGCGCGGGTGGCACAGCGACGAGGGCATCCTCGTCTCGGCGACCGTCAGCGGGGACGGCGAGCGTGACGGCGCACCGGTGCTGGCCGACTGCGTGCTGACGCCGGCCTGAGGCTACTGCCGCCCGGCGAGGGAGCCGACGAAGTCGAGCTTGTCGAGGACGCCCCGGGGGATGACGAACGGGTAGAGGTCCTCGTGCCCCATGCTGCGGTTGATCATGTTGAGCGCCACGCTCAGCGGCACCCAGATCCCGAGGACGACGTCGCTGAAGCTCGAGAACGACGAGATGGTGCCGACCGTGGCCAGGCCATACTCCGACGCGGTCTGGATCGTGTCGCAGATGTGCAGGTAGTGCGCCCAGGTCTCCGCGAAGTCCTCGAAGGGGTGCATGGTCGCGTAGCTGGAGATGTACGACGACTCCCACCCGGCCGGCGGCCCGTCCCGGTAGTGCCGGTCGATCTCGGCCTGGTAGTCCGCGGTGTCGTCGCCGAACAGCTCGCGGCACTCCTTGAGCAGCACGTCGTCGCGGACCAGCTGCCACTCGTAGTAGTGGCCGACCTCGTGGCGGAAGTGGCCCAGCATGGTGCGGTAGGGCTCACCGAGGTTCTCCCGGACCGTCATCCGGTGGGCCGCCTCGCTCTCCGCGAGGTCGATCGTGATGAGCCCGTTGGCGTGCCCGATCACGACGTTCTCCGCGACGCTGCTGAGCAGGTCGAACGCCAACCCGTTCTCGGGGTCGACGTGCTTGCTCACCACCGGGAAGCCGAGGGTGTCGAGCTCGAACACCAGGTGGCGCTTGGCCCGCTCCGCCGCCGGGAAGTTGGCGATGCCGCGCGCGTCGTCGTCGTTGGGCCGGGTGCGCGTCAGGCTGCAGCTGAAGCACTGCCCGCCCTCGACCTGCGTCAACCAGGTGCACCCGGACAGCGGCAGGTTGCGGCAGACGTGCCACTGCTCCCCCGAGTTGTCGAGGTAGACACCCTCGGCGTCGACGGGGACGATCGTGCGCTCCTCCCGGGAGAACCCGAGGGAGGTGCCGCACGAGACGCACACGGAGTTCTCGAAGTGGAGCGGGTTGTCGCAGATCCTGCAGCGGAAGGCCTTCACCGTCGTAGCCTTCCACAGCGCTGGGAGCCGTCCAGTGGCAGGATCACCGCCATGACACTCCTGGACACCTGGTCCCGCGGCGAGCACTCGTTCGGCGGCGTCAGCCACCCGACGTACCGCAAGGGAAGCGGCCCCGGCGTCGTCGTGATCCACGAGATCCCGGGCATGACCCCGCCGGTGATCGCCTTCGGTGAGGAGGTCGTCGCAGCGGGCTACACGGTGGTGATGCCCCACCTGTTCGGTACGCCGGAGGCACCCGCCAGCGCCGGGAACGCGATGAAGGTCCTCGGCCGCGTCTGTGTCAGCAACGAGTTCACCAAGCTCGCGACCGGCGTCACCACGCCGGTGGCCGGCTGGTTGCGCAGCCTCGCCCGGGAGCTCCACGACGAGCTCGGCGGTCCCGGTGTGGGGGCGATCGGGATGTGCTTCACGGGCGGCTTCGCCCTGGCCATGATGGTCGACACGTCGGTCGTCGCCCCGGTGCTCGCCCAGCCCTCGGCCCCGTTCGCCGTGAGCCCGCGGCGCTCGCGCGACCTCAACCTCAGTCCGAGCGACCTGGCCGCGGTGAAGGCCCGCGCCGAGGGTGGCTGCCAGGTGCTGGGGCTCCGGTTCAAGAAGGACCTGGCCGTCGGCAAGCGCTTCGAGACCCTGACCAACGAGCTGGGCGACGCGTTCATCAAGGTCGAGTTCGAGGGCAGCAAGCACTCCACCGTCACCGAGCACCGCCAGCAGGAGGGGGTCGACCGCGTCCTCGCCTTCTTCGACGACAAGCTGCACACCGCGACCCCCTAGGGCGGCGCCCGAGGAATTCAGGGTCGGGTCAGGGCTGCGCCCGATGTGCCGGGGCGGCTCCTCGTCGCACAGTGGAGGTGTCAGGCAGACGGCCTCGACGACGACCCGAAGGAAGTGCAGCACCATGAACGACATCCGCCAGAGCTTCGCCCAGCAGGGCCTCGTTCGACCCTCCCAGGACCGCGTGCTCGGCGGCGTGTGTGCCGGCCTCGCCCGACGCTTCGGCATCGGCAACTGGACCGCGCGCCTGCTGTTCGTGCTGCTGCTGATGGTGATCCCCGGCAGCCAGATCCTGATCTACCCGGTGCTGTGGATCCTGATGCCCTCCGAGGAGGACGTCCGCGTCCCGGTGGCGCAGACCCCGTCGTACCCTGCGACCTGACCGTCGCCGCCACACCGAGTGGCATGCTCAGGCGGTTGTCCTGAGGAGGTCCCCATGCCCGTCGTCGACGTCAACGGCACCCAGCTCCATCTCGAGGACTCGGGGGCGCCGTCCGGACACCCGGACGCGCCCTCGATCGTCTTCGGTCACGGCCTGCTCTTCAGCGGCCGGATGTTCGGGGCCCAGGTCGACCGGCTTCGGGACCGCTACCGCTGCGTGACCATCGACTGGCGTGGCCAGGGCAAGTCGCCCGCCTCGCCCGGTGGCTACGACATGGACACCCTCACCGACGACGCCGTCGCGGTGATCGAGCAGCTCGGCCTCGGCGCGGTGCACTACGTGGGCCTGTCCATGGGGGGTTTCGTCGGCATGCGCCTGGCCGCGCGGCGTGCCGACATTGTGCGCTCGCTCACCCTGCTCGACACCAGCGCCGGCCCCGAGGACCCGGACAAGGTCAGCAGCTATCGCCTGCTGGCCAAGGTCTACGGCCTGCTCGGCATGGGCCCCGTCCGGGCCCGCGTGGAGCCGATCATGTTCGGCCCGACCTTCCTGGCCGACCCGGGCAGCAAGCCCCACATCGAGGCCTGGATGGCCGAGGTCCGGGCCGCAAGGCGCTCGGGGATGAAGAAGGCGATCTACGGGGTCACCGATCGCGACCCCATCGCCGCCGAGCTCGGCCAGATCGCCGCCCCGACCCTTGTCGTGGTCGGAGCCGACGACGTCGCCACCCCGGTCGCCAAGGCCGAGGCCATCGTCACCGCGATCCCCGGCTCCCGCCTCGAGGTCGTCCCCGACAGCGGCCACTCCAGCACCATCGAGCAACCGGCCGCCGTCAGCGACCTGATCGAGTCCTTCGTCGACCAGCACTGACCTCGACAGCGGGGCCGGGGTGGGACCCACGCCGGGGTCCTCGACGACCCGATGGCCGTGCTGGTGTTCGCCCGCTCTCGTCAGCAGGCGGCCGACCTCGCTCAGAAGGAGCTGTTCGTCGCCGCGGTCACCTGGGCCTAGCAGCACCCACCGGAGTCGATCGCCGACACTCGACCTGGCGCTACACCATGCTCGAGGCCGGCTCCTACCTCTGGACCAGCCCGCACGGCTACCAGTTCCTGCGCGACAACCACGGCACCCTCGACGTCAGCTCCGACCGACGACCACCACGCGACGCTGCCGCGACTGATCCGCCGGAGCATTAGCTGCACCGCCCCGGACCCCGCCGTACTCCACCAGCGTCGGGGTTGGCGGCACGCCCTACCGCGCAGATCGGGGTTTCGACAGGCTCAACCAGCGGTGGCTGGGTCGCCCCTCGGCTCACACGGTCTCGAGGCGCCCGCCCCCAACCGGCGGCGCGCCTACTTCGTCGCCAGCTGGTGCTGGAGCTCCGCGACCAGGCGTCGTACGGCGGGGCGGCGGGCGGTGGTGCGGCGGAAGGCGGCCAGGAAGCGGCGGGTGGGGACCTCTCCGCTCAGGGGTACGACGCTCACGGTGTCGGGCAGGGGTGGCCGGCCGAGCCTGGGGAGTACGCCGACGCAGAGGCCGGCGCCGACCAGGGCCACCTGGGAGGCGTACTCCTCCGCCCGGTAGTGCACGCGTGGGCTCGAGGTCGAGGCACTCAGCATGTCGATGATCCAGCGGGTGCAGATGCCGTGGGAGACGTCGGTGACCCACACGTCGTGGACGGTCTCGGTGAGGTCGGCGGAGGCACGCCCGGCCAGCGGGTGCGCGGCGGGCACGACCAGGTCCACCGGGTCGTCGGCGAGGTGGACCGTCTCCAATGCCGCCGGGAAGGACGTGCGGTCGTGCACCCAGTCGTGCACCAGCCCGACGTCGGCGTACCCACCCACCACGGCCTCGAGTCCCGGCTCCGGGGCGAGCTCCCTGAGCTGCAGCCGCAGGTCTGGGGCGGCCGTGGCGAGCGCCCCCAGGGCGGGCGCCGCCACCCCGCGGATGGCGGAGGGGAAGCACGCGACCCGGAGGATGCCGGTGAGCCCGCCGTCCAGCTCCTCGAGCTGGGCGCGCGCCGTCTCGCGGGCGCTCTCGATGGTCTCCGCCGCCTCCACCAGGACCAGTGCGGCGTCGGTGAGGACGACGCCGCGACCCGAGGGCTCGAGCAGGGTGACGCCGACCTCGCGCTCCAGCTTGCCGACCTGCTGGCTCACCGCCGAGGAGGTGTAGCCGAGCTCGCGGGCGGCAGCACCCACGGAGCCGTGACGGTGGACGGCGCTCAGGAAGCCCAGGCGGGAGAGGTCGAACATGTAGCAACCCTAACGAGTCCTCCGCACGGAACCGTGCTGGTCCTAACGAGTGCTGACCCGGGATCATGGACCCATGACCGCCCTCGCGCCCCAGCCCTGGCTCCCCACCGACAGCGCGGACTACGTCCGCTCGATCGCGTCCCGCGCCGCCCAGGGGGACGCGACGGAGGTGCTCACCGAGCTCGACCGGCTGGTGCGCGAGAACCGGCAGATCCACGACCACGACTGCGTCAACCTCAACCCGGCGACCAACATCATGAACCCGCGCGCCGAGGCGATGCTCTCGGCGGGCCTGGGGTCCCGGCCCTCGCTCGGCTATCCCGGCGACAAGTACGAGATGGGCCTCGAGGCGATCGAGCAGATCGAGGTGATCGCGGCGGAGCTGGCGGCCGAGGTGTTCGGCGCGACGTACGCCGAGATCCGCGTGCCGTCGGGCGCGATCGCCAACCTCTACGCCTTCATGGCCGTCACCGAGCCCGGCGACACGATCATCGCGCCGCCGCCCTCGATCGGTGGTCATGTCACGCACCACGTCGGCGGTTCGGCCGGGATGTACCGACTGAACACCATCCCCGCACCGGTGGACGCCGACCGGTTCACTGTGGACGTCGACGCGCTGCGCGCCCTGGCGCACGAGGTCCGGCCCCGGATGATCACCATCGGCGCCAGCATCAACCTCTACCCTCACCCCGTCGCGCAGCTGCGCGAGATCGCTGACGAGGTCGGGGCGGTGCTGCTCTTCGACGCGGCCCACCTGTGCGGGCTGATCGCCGGCGGCGCGTGGCCCAACCCGCTGGAGCAGGGCGCGCACCTGATGACGATGAGCACCTACAAGAGCCTCGGCGGCCCTCCGGGTGGCCTGATCGTCACCAACGACGAGGAGATGGCCCAGCGCCTCGACGCCATCGCCTATCCCGGCCTCACGGCCAACTTCGACGCCGGCAAGGCCGCGGCGCTCGCCGTGACGCTGGTGGACTGGCGCACCGTCGGCAAGGAGTACGCCGCCACCATGGTCGAGACCGCCGCGGAGCTCGCCACCGGGCTGACCGGGCAGGGACTGCCGCTCTTCCAGGGCGCGGACGGCCCGACCCGGTCGCACCAGTTCGCGGTCGAGGCGCACGCCTGGGGTGGCGGCCAGGCCGCGTCGAAGCGGCTGCGCCGGGCCAACCTGCTCGCCTGCGGGATCGGACTGCCCACCGCCGGGGTCGAGAGCGACGTCAACGGGCTGCGGATCGGTACGCCCGAGCTGGTCCGGCTCGGCATGGGCCCGGCCGACATGGGCGAGCTCGCCAGGCTGATCGCGGACGGGCTCCGCGACGGGACCGACCCCGCCACCGTGGCCCCCCGTGTCACCGAGTGGCGCTCGCAGTTCTCGGGAGTGCACTTCACGGCCTGACGTCGACGCCCGGTTGCTCGGGCTGCTCAGGCTAACCCTCGAGCCCGCTCGGGTCGGAGGGCACGTCGACGGCGTGCTCGCGCAACGCGGACAGCGGCACCAGCTTCAGCACCGCCTCGTTCGTCGCCGCCAGGACGACCGGCGCCGCTGCACCCGCCTCGTGGGCCCGGGCCCAGTTCACCGCCGTGACGCACCACCGGTCACCGGGCACGAGACCCGGGAAGCCGTACTGCGGCATGGCCGTCATCAGGTCGTTGCCGATGCTGCGCTGGTGGTCGAGGAACTCGGCGGTGACGACCGCGCAGATGGTGTGGCTGCCGAGGTCCTCCGGGCCGGCGCTGCAGGAGCCGTCGCGATAGAAGCCGGTCAGCGGATCGGTGCCGCACGGCTCCAGCTCCTGGCCCAGGACGTTGAGTTCGGTCACCGCCCCAGCATCGCCCACCGAGGCCGCTGCGGACCGCCTACTCGCCGGGGTCCGGCCACTCGGTCCGGCGGGCGTGCACGCGGATCTCCACGTCGTCGTCCCGGTAGGTCGCGCGGAGGCCGGGCAGTCGGGAGCTCTCGAAGCCGGCGTGCACGGCGTCCGCGTCCAGCACCCAGCCCTCGATCGGGTGCCGCCAGTGGCAGAGGACGACCACCCCCGTCGGACCCAGCGTCGAGGCGATGCGGTCCACCAGGGCCTCGAGTCCGCCCGGGCTCATGAAGTAGCCGAGCTCGGAGACCACCACGAGGTCGAAGGTCTCGTCCTGAGGCCAGTCCGCCGGCACGTCGAGCCGCTCGACGGTCACACGGTCGTCGTCCCGGAACCGCCGGGTCGCGGCGGCGACGGCGGCCGGCGAGCTGTCCACCGCGAGCACGTGGCCGGAGCGACGCGCCAGGGCCTCGGCCAGGGCACCGGTCGAGCACCCCACCTCGATGGTGCGCTCGAACCCGGGTCTCGGCAGCATCGCCAGCACCAGGTCGCGCTTGCGCTGCTCGAACCAGCGCGACTCGACGCCCCACGGGTCGACGTGCTCGGTGTGCAGCCGGTCCAGGGAGTCGTCGACGCAGTCGGCGGAGGCGGTCCGCACGAAGTGCTCGGGCCCGTGGTCGAAGTTGGCCAGCAGCTCCGGTGGCAGCAGGGTCTCGTCGCCCTCCTGTGCGGAGAGCGGCGCGACCTGGCTCTTGTGGGCGTGGATGGCGTACTGCTTCGCCTGTAGCGACTCGGCCTCGAGCCCGAAGGGCCGAAACCGGGACCAGGGTGCCTCGCCGGGGGTGCCCCAGTGCCAGAACCACAGTGGGTACTCCCACAGGTCCGCCCCCGTGCGGAAGGCCGCCGCCGACGCCGAGCGCCCGGTCGCCTCGTGGTCGGGGTGACCGTCCTCCCGCCAGGGGGCGACCACCACGGTCCCCCGGCCGTCGCCGACCACCTCGACCAGGCGAGCGGTGAGCGCGTCCTGCTGGGCGGCCACGCCGCCGTCGGCAAGGCCGACCCGGTGCACGTGCTCCGAGGCGACCCCCAGCGCCTGGGCGGCGCGCCGACCCTCCTCCGCGCGGATGACGGCCAGCTCCTCCGGCGTACGCGTGGGAGAGCGGGGGTGGCTGCCCTCGCCGTCGGTCGCACACACGATCTCCACGGCGAGACCGAGCCGCGAGGCCGTCGCGACCAGTCCGCCGGCGCCGAGCGTCTCGTCGTCGGGGTGCGCCGCGAGGACGACGAGGCGGCTGACCCCCTCGAGGTCGAGCGGCTCGCCGTTGCCCCACTCCGGGCGGGCGCGCCAGTCCGCCGCGGGGGTGCCGGGGCCGACCTCCGTGAACGAGCTCCGCTCGCCGGCGCTCACCATGCCGCGAGGAACTCCAGCGCCTGGCGGTAGCCGTCGATCCCCTGGCCGGTGATCTCGTGGGCGGCGTACGCCGTGATCACGGAGTGGTGCCGGAACTCCTCAGGACGTGCCTTGGGGTCGCTGATGTGCAGCTCCACCATCGGCGCCGTGAGCTGGGCACAGGCGTCCAGCAGCGCGAACGAGTAGTGCGTCCACGCCGCGGCGTTGAGCACCAGCGGGGTGTCGTCGTCGGCGGCCGCGTTGAGCCAGTCGAGCAGCTGCCCCTCGTGGTTGGTCTGCCGGACCTCCACCTCGAGGCCCAGGGCGGACCCCCACTCGCGACACAGCTCGGCGAGCTCGGCGTGGGTGGTCGAGCCGTAGATCTCGGGCTGTCGCCGCCCGAGCCGCCCCAGGTTGGGTCCGTTGAGCACGAGCACCTTCACGCCGGGACTCCCCTCACCGTGTCGTACGCCGCACGCAGCAGCTCTTCCTCCGGGTCGGCCAGGATCGCGGGCCGGGCCAGGCCGTCGAGCACCACGAACCGCAGCTGCGCGCCACGGGACTTCTTGTCCACGCGCATCGTCGCGAGCACGTCCTCGAAGCCCAGGCCGTCGGCGTCGACGTCCACCAGGGTCGTCGGCAGGCCGACCGACGCCAGGACCGCCGCGTGCCGGGCCGCCGTCGCGTCGTCGAGACGTCCGGCGAGGCGGGCGAGCTCCGCCACGAAGACCATGCCGAGGGCGACGGCCTCGCCGTGCCGCACGCGATAGGTCGTGCCCTTCTCGACGGCGTGGGCCAGGGTGTGGCCGTAGTTGAGGGTCTCGCGGCCGGGGTGCCCGTCGGCGCCGCCCTGCTCGCGGAGGTCGCCCACCACGACGTCGACCTTGACCTGGATCGCCCGCTCGACGAGCTCCCGCAGGACAGGAGAGCGAGGATCCAGCGCCTCGGCGGGCGAGGCCTCCACCAGGGCCAGGATCTCGGGGTCGGCGACGAAGCCGGCCTTGACGACCTCGCCGAGGCCGGCGACCAGCTCGGCCGGGGGCAGGGTGGTCAGCACGTCCAGGTCGCAGATCACGCCGGCCGGCTCGTGGAAGGAGCCCACGAGGTTCTTGCCGGCGCCGGTGTTCATGCCGGTCTTGCCGCCGACCGCCGCGTCCACCATGCCGAGCAGCGTGGTGGGGACGTGCACGACAGGGACACCACGCAACCAGGTGGCGGCGATGAAGCCCCCCATGTCGGTGGTCGCTCCCCCACCCACCGTGACGACCGCGTCCGAGCGCGTGAAGCCCGCTTCGCCCAGCCGTTCCCACGCGTCCACGGCCACGTGGGCGCTCTTGGCCGTCTCACCGTCCGGGAGCGGGAGCCGCAGCACCTCCACGTCACCGAGCAGGGCGGTCACCCGGTCCGCGAGGTCGACGAGCTGGGCGGAGTGGGCCAACGCCACCCGTCGGGGTCCGGGGCCGAGCATGGAGGGCAGCTCGTCCAGCACGCCGTTGCCGATCACGACCTCGTAGGGGGAGGCGCCCCCGACGTGCAGTCGCGTGCGCTCACTCACGGACGCCTGCTCCCACGGTGGACAGCACCTGCGCCACCACCTCGTCGACCTCCAGCCCGTCGGTGTCGACGACGTGGGTGGCCACGGACTCGTAGATCGGGGTGCGCTCGTCGATCAGCTGCTTGATCCGGCCGCGGACGTTGCCCATCAGCATCGGGCGGGAGACACCCAGCCCGACGCGCTTGGCGGCGTCCGAGAGTCCCACCCGCAGGAAGACCACCCGGTGCCCGGACAGCCTCAGGCGGGTGGTGTCGTCCAGGACGGCACCACCACCGAGCGCGAGCACGCCGTCGTGCGACGTGAGGGCCGCGACCACCGCGTCGCGCTCCAGCTCACGGAAGCGGGCCTCTCCGGAGTCGACGAAGATGTCGGAGATCGGGCGACCCTCGCCGGCCTCGATGTCCAGGTCGGTGTCACGGAAGCCGACGCCCCAGGCCTCGGCGACGGCGCGACCGACGGTGGTCTTGCCCGCCCCCATCGCGCCGACGAGCACCAGGCGTGGGATGACGCTCATGGGGGTGAGGCTCAACGGAACCTCAGCGTGTCCAGGTAGCTCTCGACGTTGCGGTGGGTCTCGGTGACCGAGTCACCACCGAACTTCTCGAGGACGGCGTCGGCGAGCACGAGGGCCACCATCGCCTCGGCGACGATGCCGGCGGCCGGCACCGCGCACACGTCGGAGCGCTGGTGGTGGGCCACGGTCGCCTCGCCGGTCGCGACGTCGACCGTCCGCAGGGCGCGCGGCACGGTGGCGATCGGCTTCATCGCGGCCCGCACGCGCAGCACCTCACCGGTCGACATGCCCCCTTCGGTGCCCCCCGAGCGGCCCGACGTACGCCGCAGGACCCCGTCCTCGCTCACGATCTCGTCGTGGGCCAGCGAGCCGGGGGTGGCCGCGAGGTCGAACCCGTCGCCGATCTCGACCCCCTTGATGGCCTGGATGCCCATCAGCGCGCCGGCCAGCTTCGAGTCGAGCCGCCGGTCCCAGTGGACGTGCGAGCCGAGGCCGGGCGGGAGGCCGTGCACGACCACCTCGACGACCCCACCGAGGGTGTCGCCGTCCTTGTGGGCCTGGTCGATCCGCTCGACCATCAGCTTCGAGGCGTCGGGGTCCAGGCAGCGCACCGGGTCCTCGTCCAGGCGGGCGACGTCGTCGGCCGTCGGGACCGAGCCGGCCGGCGCCGGCACCCCGCCGAGCTCGACGACGTGGGCCACCATCCGGGCACCGGTCGCCTGCTCGAGGAACGCCGCGGCGATGCTGCCGAGGGCGACCCGGGCCGCGGTCTCACGGGCCGAGGCTCGCTCGAGGATGGGGCGAGCCTCGTGGAAGCCGTACTTCTGCATGCCGACCAGGTCGGCGTGCCCGGGACGCGGACGGGTCAGGGCGGCGTTGCGCGCGAGGGCGTCGAGCTCGACCGGGTCCACGGGATCGGCGGACATCACCTTGTCCCACTTGGGCCACTCGGTGTTGCCGATCACCAGGGAGACGGGGCCGCCCTGGGTCTCACCGTGGCGGACGCCTCCGGTGAGCTGGACCTCGTCCTGCTCGAACTTCATCCGGGCACCGCGGCCGTAGCCGAGCCGGCGCCGGGCCAGGGCGTTCGCGACGTCCTCGGTCGTCACCTGCACGTGGGCAGGGAGACCTTCGAGGATCGCGGTGAGGGAGGGGCCATGGGACTCCCCTGCGGTGAGCCAGCGCAGCATGCGGCCAGTCTTTCACGCGGGGTGGGGCGGCGTGTCCCTGCCGTCAGTAGCCGAGACCTCGGGCCAGCCACGGCCCGACCAGCGACCGCGAGCAGCGCCCCGACGAGCATCGCGGGCCCGTAGGGCACCCGGGCGCGGAGGCTCCCCCGGATCGTTGCGACGACGAGCCCGCCCACGGCACCCACGACCAGGATCAGGCCCAGCCCCATCAGCACCTGGGCCCAGCCGAGGTAGCCCAGCGCCGGTCCCAGCACGCGCGCCAGTCGCACGTCGCCGAACCCCCACGCGTTGAGCAGGAACCAGAAGATCCAGAACCACCCACCGATGACGAGCCAGCCCCAACCCGCCCGGTAGAGCGAGTCGAGGTCCTGGTCGGCGAGCGCCGCCGCCGGGACGAGCACCGCCATCAGGACGTACGTCGGGTGCAGGATCCGGGTCGGCAGCAGGGTCGTGCGCCAGTCGATGACCATCAGGACGACGCCGACCGGCACCAACGGGACCAGGTAGAGCAGCGCGCCGGTCCACCCGAGGGCCAGCCCGACCGCCGCTCCGATCAGCGCCGACGACAGGGCCACTCCCAGACGGAGGTGCGGCAGTGCCGCGATGTCGGTGTAGAGCTCCTTGGGAGGAGCCGGCGGCAGCGTGCGGTCGAACAGCTTGCGGTCCTCCCCCTCGGCAGGCTCCGGCCCGGTTTCCTCCGGCCCGGTTTCCTCCGGCCCGGTTTCCTCCGGCGCAGCCTCCTCCGCCGGCGTGACGACGTCGCCCTCCGTGGACTCGCTGTCCGGCTCCGGCTCCGGCTCCGGCTCCGGCAGCCTCGCCACCAGCGGCGGCGCCAGCACGCCGAGCCCCGCACACACCACCAGGCAGGCCGAGGCGGCCTGGAGGTGGGAGGTCTCGAGCCACGACATGGCAGTGAGGCTAGTGGTGACGCGTCACTGTCCGGCGGAGTTCTCCCCAGCCCGGCGCGCCAGCTCCGCGACGCCGGCCGCGCGGACCAGGTCCACGGACACCGGCCTCCCGGTCATCAGCTCGACCTGCAGCGCAGCCTGGTGCGCCAGCAGGTCGAGGCCGCTGACCAGGTGACGCCCGGTGTCCTGCGCGGCCCGGGCCAGCGGGGTCGGCCACGGGTCGTAGACGACCTCGAAGACAGCGGGGACCTGCGCACACGCCGCGAGCAGCTCCGGGGTCTGCGCCTCGGCCGGCACCGTGGAGACGACGAGGTCGGCCTCGAGGACACCCGCCTCGGCGATCGTGGAGACCGACAGCCGCGGGCGCACGGTGATGACCGGCCACCGCGCGTCACCGTCTCCTCGGCCCGCGTCGGGTCGCGGACCAGGACCCGGGCCTCGGTGCAGCCCAGCTCCGTCAGGGCCAGCAGCACCGAGGTGGCCGTGGCGCCTCCGCCGATCACCACCGCGGAGCGCGGCGGCTCCGGCACCCGCTCGAGGACGGCGGCCATGGCCCCGGGCGCGTCGGTGTTGTAGCCGTGCCGGTGCTCGCCGTCGAAGACGACCGTGTTGGCCACGCCCGAGACCCGGGCCCAGCGGTCGAGGGTGTCGAGCAGCGGCAGCACGATGCGCTTGAGCGGCATCGTCAGCGACAGGCCGCGCCACGACGGGTCGAGGTCGGTGACGAAGCCGGCCAGGTCCGAGGCCTCCAGCAGGACCGCGTCATAGGTCCAGTCGAGCCCGAGGTGGTCGTACGACGCCCGGTGCAGGGCCGGCGAGAGCGAGTGGGCGATCGGCGAGCCGAGCACGGCACAGCGCATCGCTCAGCACTCCTTGTGGGTCCGGCAGTACTCCTGCAGCTTGGCGACGGCCTTGTTGTGCTCGGCCAGCGTCGTGGAGAAGGTGGTCGTCTTGTTCTCGTAGTCGGGCACGAAGAACAGCCAGGTGCCCTTGGCGGGCGAGAGCGCCGCCTTGATGGTCTCCGCCCCCGGTGAGCCGATCGGGCCGGGCGGCAGGCCCTTGTGGTTGTAGGTGTTGTAGAGCGACGGGCTGGCGCGCTCGGCGGCGGTCGTGAACACGTCGCCCTTGCGCTTGCTGACGTAGGACACCGTCGAGTCCAGCTGCAGCATCATGTCCTGGTCCAGTCGGTTGTAGAGCACGCGCGCGACCTTGGGGTAGTCCTCGGACCGGTTCGCCTCGTACTCCAGGATGCTCGCGACCGTGAGGATCTGCTCCGCGGTGAAGCCGAGCTTGCGGGCCTGCGCGGTGAGGTCGAGGTCCTTCTCGACCGCCACGCGTCTTGGCGACCATCTCCTTGATCAGGCCGACCGCGGTCTGCTTCGGCGGCACGGTGTAGGTCGCGGGGAACAGGAAGCCCTCGGGGTTGCCCTTGGCCTCGGCCGGCAGCCCGATGGCCTTCGGGTTGGCCAGCGCGGCGGTGACCGCCTTGCGGGTGATGTCGGTCTTGGCCACGATCGACTTCACGACCTGGTTGACGCGGGCCCCCTCGGGCACCACGACCAGGCTCTGCACGAGGTTGTCCGGGTCGACCAGCAGGTCGAGGGCCTCGCTGGCCTTCATCTGCCGGCGCAGCTCGTAGTAGCCGACCTGGATGTTGCGCGACTTGTCGTTGTCGCGGGCCGCCTGGCTGAAGGCGTCGACGCTCTTGACCACGTTCTTGGCCTTGAGCTCGCGGCCGATCTGCACCGAGGAGGCGCCCGAGCTGACCTGGTAGAGCACCGTCCCGGTGCCGGGTCCGGCGTAGTCCTCGGCGGGAGCCAGACGCGAGCTGAGCTGGTCGTAGGCCCAGCTGCCGCCGAACCAGCCGCCGCCGATCAGCACGGCCAGCACGATCAGGACCGGCAGGCAGCCCCGGCCGCGTCGCCGGCGCCTCGGCTCGGGCTCGTCGTAGTCCTCGTAGCCGTCGTCGTAGTCGTCGCCGAGCAGGGGCTCCTGGTGGTCCTCACCCGGGCCGTCACCGATCTGGCTCAACGCATTCCGTCCTACTCGCTCGTGTTCCCGGGCGGCACCGGCTCGCCGGCGAGCTTGCCGGTCTGCCGTTCCCGCTCGAGAGCTCCTTGCAAGATCACGACGGCGGCAGCCTGGTCGACCACGGCCCTGCGCTTCTTGCCCTTGCGGCCCTGCGCACGGAGCTGCCCCTCGGCGGTCACCGTGCTCAGGCGCTCGTCGCACAACCTGACCGGGACGGGCTGGACCCGACCCGACAGCTCACGCGCGAACGCTCGAACCTTACCGGCCGATGGTCCTTCTCCCCCGGACATCGAGCGCGGAAGGCCGACGTAGATCCGGACCGCTCCGAGCTCCTCCGCCAGGGTGGCGAGCCGTCCGAGGTCGCCCTCACCGCGAGCGCACCGTCTCGACCGGAGTCGCCAGGATGCCCGAGGGATCGCTGCTGGCGACCCCGATGCGGGCGTCGCCGGGGTCGATCCCGAGGCGTACGCCGGACAGGCCGGAGGACGGGGTCGGCGTCCATCCGGGCTAGCGACCGGCCTGTCCGCTGACCAGCGCCTGCCGCACGCCGCCATCGCCTCACCGGTGCGGCTGGCGTCGGAACCGCCGCCCTGGGCGACGTCGTCCTTGCCGCCACCCTTGCCGCCGAGGACCTGGGAGGCCGCGCGCACCAGCGTGTTCGCCGAGACCCCGGCCGTGCGACCTGCGTCGTTGACCGCGACGACGACCGACGGCTTGTCGTTGGCCGTGCCGATGATCGCGACCACCCCCGCCCGGTCCGCCGGCGATCCGGCTGCGGACGTCGAGGGCGAGCGTACGGACGTCGCCGCCGCCCGCGCCCGGGACCTCGTGGCCCACGAACGCGACCCCGCCGATGTCCTCGGCCTGGGTCGCCAGGGTGCCGGCCGCCGCGAGCAGCTGCGCGAGGCGCACCTTCTCGATCTCCTTCTCGGCGGCGCGGAGCTTCTCGACGATGTCGTGGACCCGCTCCGGGCAGCTGCTCGGGACGCACCTTGAGCGTCTCGGAGAGCTGGGCGACGAGCACGTGCTCGCGGGCCAGGAACTGGTAGGCGTCGCTGCCCACCAGCGCCTCCACCCGTCGTACGCCGGAGCCGATCGAGGACTCCCCGAGGAGCTTGACCACGCCGAGCTTGCCGGAGCTGCCGGCGTGCGTGCCACCGCAGAGCTCGCGCGCCCAGTCGCCGACCGAGACGACGCGCACGCGGTCGCCGTACTTCTCGCCGAACAGGGCCATCGCCCCCGACTTCACGGCATCGGCCTGGCTCATCACCTCGGCCTCGACGGCGAGGTCGTCGAGGATGACCTCGTTGACGCGCGCCTCGACGTCGTTCATCACCGAGCCCGGCACCGAGCCGCTGGCGGAGAAGTCGAACCGGAAGCGGCCAGGCGCGTTCTCGGAGCCGGCCTGGGTCGCGGTCTCGCCGAGCGCCTCGCGGAACGCCTTGTGGACCATGTGGGTCGCGGTGTGGGCGCGCGAGATCGACCGGCGGCGCTCCACGTCGACGATCGCCTGCGCCTGGGCGCCGAGCGTCACCTCGCCGGACAGGACCTTCGCCTGGTGGACGATCAGGCCGGTGATCGGCGACTGGACGTCGATGACCTGCAGCCGCGCGCCGTTGTCGAGCTCGATCACGCCCTGGTCGGCCAGCTGGCCACCGCCCTCGGCGTAGAACGGCGTGCGGTCGAGGACGAGCTCGACCTCGTCGCCCGCGCCGGCCGAGGACACCGCCCCGTCCGGCGTGACGATGCCACGGACCGCTCCCTCCCCGACGACCCCCTCGTAGCCGGTGAAGGTCACCGGACCACCGAGCGCGTCGGCGACCGTGCGGTAGGCCGTCGCGTCCCGGTGCTGGCCCTTCTTGGACCGCGCGTCGTCCTTCGCGCGCTGCCGCTGCTCGCCCATCAGTCGGCGGAAGCCCTCCTCGTCGACCGAGAGACCCTGCTCGGAGGCCATCTCGAGGGTGAGGTCGATCGGGAAGCCGTAGGTGTCGTGCAGGGCGAAGGCCCGGTCGCCCGACAGCGTGCCCGACCCCGACCGCTTCAGCTCCGCAGCCGCGTTGTCGAAGATGGCGGTGCCCGAGCGCAGCGTCGAGCGGAACGCGTCCTCCTCGGCGAACGCGACGGTGGAGATGCGCTCCCAGTCGCGGTGCAGCTCCCCGTAGGTCTCGGCCATCTTGTCGCGGCTGACCGGCATCAGCTCCGGGAGCACCTTGTCCTCGGTGCCGAGCAGCCGCATCGACCGGATCGCCCGTCGGAGCAGCCGCCGCAGCACGTAGCCACGGCCCTCGTTGCCGGGCGTGACGCCGTCGCCGATGAGCATCATCGAGCTGCGGATGTGGTCGGCCACGACCCGGAAGCGCACGTCGTCCTGCTCGCTCGCGCCGTACCGCCGCCCGGTGAGCTCCTCGGCCTTGGCGATCACAGGGAACACGACGTCGATCTCGTACATGTTGGGCTTGTCCTGGAGCAGCAGCGCCACCCGCTCGAGGCCCATGCCGGTGTCGATGTTCTGCTTCGGCAGCTTGCCCGCGATGTCGAAGTCGGACTTGCTGCGGACCGCGGACAGCTCGTCCTGCATGAAGACGAGGTTCCAGATCTCGAGGTAGCGGTCCTCGAACTCGGTCGGCATGTCCGGGCCGAGGGTCGAGAAGTCGGCCTCGGGGCCGAACTCCGGGCCGCGGTCGTAGAGGATCTCCGAGCAGGGGCCGCCGGGACCCGGCACGCCCATGGACCAGTAGTTCTCCTTCTTGCCCAGCCGCACGATCTTCTCGTCGGGCAGCCCGGTGACCTGCTTCCACAGGGCGACCGCCTCGGGGTCGTCCTCGTAGACGCTCGGGTAGAGCCGGCTCTCCTCGAGGCCCCAGCCGCCGTCGGCCAGGGGCTTGGTGACCAGGTCCCAGGCGAGCTCGATCGCACCCTGCTTGAAGTAGTCCCCGAAGCTGAAGTTGCCGCACATCTCGAAGAAGGTGCCGTGCCGGGTCGTCTTGCCGACGTCCTCGATGTCGGGCGTGCGGATGCACTTCTGCACGCTGACGGCGCGGTTGTAGGGCGGCGTCTCCTCACCCAGGAAGAACGGCTTGAACGGCACCATGCCCGCGTTGACGAACAGCAGGTTGGGGTCCGGGACCAGCAGCGACGCGGAGGGCACAGCCTGGTGGCCGGCCGCCTCGAAGTGCGCGAGGAAGCGGCGGCGGATCTCGGCGGTGTCCATGACTAGCTGTTCTCCTGCGTGTCGGTGATGGTCGTCTCGGTGGTGGAGGAACCGCGCATGGTCCTGAGCCGGTCGATGGAAGCGGCTCGAGGTCCGGCGACGGAGCTGCGATCTCCGGAGGTCCATCAAGCGTCCAGCCCAGCCGGTCGCGCAACTCGGTTTCCTTCTCGGTCATCCCGGCGCGCACCTCCTCGGCGAACAGGTGGGCGCCCAGGCCGAGCCCGGCGAGCCGGTCGCGGAGGCCCTCGGGCGTGAACGCCTCGGCGGCCCGACGCGCCCGGACCATGGCGTAGACCCCGGCCCCGGTCCCGGCCACGAACCAGATCCCCCTGTTCATCGGGTCCTCACGCGGCGCGGTCCTCGGCCTGCACGCGACGCCAGGCGTCCTTCATCTCGCGGCGACGCTGCTTGCGGGCCCGGCGTACCTCACGACGCACCTCGAACCAGATCCGGTTGCGCGACTCCGCGGACAGTGCCCGGGCCACCCCGTGACCGAACGCGACCGCCTTCACCAGCGGCTCGCCCACGGTCGCGGTGAGCACGACGCGGTCCGGGACGTTGGGCTCGCGCGGAGGGCCACCCGCGTCGGTGATGACGTACGCCGGGTCGTCGACCCTGATCATCGTCGACGACTGGCGCTCCAGCTTCTCCGAGAGCCGGTCCAGCCGGGCGCGCAGGTCGGCGGTCTCCGCCTGGGCGGCGGCCAGCTCGCGTCGCGACTCCGCGCGGCTGCGCAGCACCACGGCGAGCACGCAGACGAGGAGGACCAGCACGACGGCGGCGCCGGTGATCAGGACGGGCGTTTCCATGGGGCCCGACCCTACCTGCCGCGGATCAGGCGCCTGATCCGCTCCCACCGCTCCTTGAGCGCGCTCTCCGCGCCGAGGTTGGTGGGCTCGTAGTAGGTGGCGTCGCGGACGACGTCGGGGGCGTACTGCTGCTCGGCGATGCCGAAGGGCGAGTCGTGGGAGTACTGGTAGCCCTTCCCGTGGCCGAGCTTCTTCGAGCCGCCGTAGTGGGCGTCGCGCAGGTGGGCCGGCACCGGCCCGATCTTGCCCGCGCGGACATCGGCGCTCGCGGCGTCGATGGCCTTGATCACGGCGTTGGACTTGGGGGCCAGGGCGAGGGCGATGGTGGCCTGGGCGAGGTTCAGCCTCGCCTCGGGCATGCCGATGAGCTGCACGGCCTGGGCCGCGGCCATGGCGGTCGTCAGCGCGGTGGGGTCGGCGAGCCCGATGTCCTCGCTGGCCAGGATGACGAGCCGGCGGGCGATGAACCGCGGGTCCTCCCCCGCCTCCACCATCCGGGCCAGGTAGTGCACCGCCGCGTCGGCGTCCGACCCCCGGATCGACTTGATGAAGGCGCTGGTCACGTCGTAGTGCTGGTCGCCCTGGCGGTCGTAGCGCACCGCCGCCCGGTCCACGGCCGTCTCGGTGGTGGACAGGTCGATCACCACGGGCCCGTCGGTTGAGCCTGTCGAAACCAGCGCCGCCCCCGCCGCCGCCTCCAGGTAGGTCAACGAGCGCCGGGCGTCCCCGCCGGCGAGCCTCACCAGGTGGTCGAGGGCGTCGTCCTCGAGCGTGACCTGGCCGTCGAGGCCGCGCGGGTCGGTGAGGGCCGAGCGGATCACCCCGCGCACGTCGTCGTCGGTCAGCGGCTCCAGGGTCAGCAGCAGCGAGCGGGACAGCAGCGGCGAGATCACCGAGAAGAACGGGTTCTCCGTCGTGGCGGCGACCAGCGTCACCCAGCGGTTCTCGACCCCGGGGAGGAGCGCGTCCTGCTGCGCCTTGGTGAAGCGGTGGACCTCGTCGATGAACAGCACCGTCTCCTGGCCCGACGACACCAGCCGGGCTCGGGCCCCGTCGATGGCGGCCCGGACCTCCTTGATGCCGGCGGCGACGGCCGAGACCTCGACGAAGTGCCGGTTGGTCTGGCCCGAGACGATCGAGGCGATCGTGGTCTTCCCGGTCCCCGGAGGGCCCCAGAGCAGCAGCGACATCGGCTGGTCACCCTCGACGAGCCGTCGCAGCGGTGCACCGGCCGCGAGGAGGTGCTGCTGGCCGACCAGCTCGTCCAAGGTGCGGGGCCGCATCCGGACCGCCAGCGGGGCGGAGTCGTGCGCGTTGCCGGCCAGCGTGCCGCCGGATCCGGTCGCGGCGGGAGCGGGGTCGCGGGACGAGCCTGGTCCGTCGTACGCGAAGAGGCCGTCCACCCGGCCGACCCTATCCGGCCGCGCGTCACCGGCTCAGGAGACGCCCGCGTCCGCGATGATGCGTCCCGCGCCTGGCGACGACGACGCTGCTCGGCCGGGTCGGGAACGGGTACGGCGGAGACCAGCCGGCGGGTGTACTCGTGCTGCGGGTTGCGCACGATCTGGTCCCGGTCGCCGATCTCCACGATCTTGCCCATGTACATCACCGCGATCCGCGAGGCGAGGATCTCCACGACGCCGAGGTCGTGGCTGATGAACAGGCACGCGAAGCCCTGCTCGCGCTGGAGCTCCTGGAACAGGTCGAGCACCTTGGCCTGCACCGACACGTCGAGGGCCGAGGTCGGCTCGTCGGCGACCAGCAGGTCGGGCTCGAGCGCGAGCGCGCGGGCGATGCCGACGCGCTGCCGCTGGCCACCGGAGAGCTCGTGGGGATAGCGGTTGCGGAAGCCGCGCTGCAGCTGCACCTTGTCGAGGAGGCCCTCGACCTCGGTGCTGAGCGCCTTGCCCTTGAGGCCACGGTGCAGGTAGAGCGGCTCGCCGATCGACTCACCGACCGGGAGCCGGGGGTTGAGCGAGGACCCGGGGTCCTGGAAGACGATCCCCACCCGCTCGCGCAGGGGGCGCAGGTCCTTGGCCTTGGCGCCCTTCATGGTCACGCCGGCGATCTCGAGCTTGCCATCGGTGACCGGCAGCAGGCCCAGGGCGGCGCGGCCGATCGTGGTCTTGCCGGAGCCGGACTCCCCCACCAGGCCGACGACCTCGCCGCGGCCGATCGTCAGGGAGACCTCGTCCACCGCCCGGAACACCGGCTGGTTGCCGCGCTTGGGGTACTCCAGGACGAGCCGGTCGGCGACCATGATCGGCTCACGGGTCTCGGCCCGGGCCGTCACGCGGTCCCGCTCGGTGCGCTCGTCGGCGTCGGCCTGGCTGATCGCGCCGAAGTGGGGCACCGAGGCCAGCAGCTGCTTGGTGTAGGGGTGCTGGGCGTGGTTGAAGATCTGGTCGGCGGTGCCGGACTCGACGATGCGGCCATGCTGCATCACCACGATGCGGTCGGCCATGTCGGCCACCACGCCCATGTCGTGGGTGATGAGCAGGACGCCGGCGTTGACGCGCTCGCGCAGGTCCCGCATCAGCTTGAGGATCTCGGCCTGGACGGTCACGTCGAGGGCGGTGGTGGGCTCGTCCGCCACCAGCAGCTGCGGCTCGCAGGCCAGGGCCTGGGCGATCATGGCGCGCTGGCGCTGACCGCCGGAGAGCTGGTGCGGGAAGGCGTCGAAGCGGCGCTCCGGCTCTGGGATCTCGACCATCGTGAGCAGCTCGATGGCACGCGCCCGGGCCTCCTTGGGGCTCATGTCGAAGTGGGAGCGGATCGTCTCGACGATCTGGAAGCCGATCGTGTAGACCGGGTTGAGCGCGGTCATCGGCTCCTGGAAGATCACGGCGATCTCGCGGCCGCGGACGCGGCGCATGCCGGCACCGGTCAGGCCGACGAGCTCCTTGCCCTTGAGCTTCGCGCTGCCGGAGGCGCGACCGTTGGACGGCAGCAGCCCGAGCAGGGACATCGAGGACTGGGTCTTGCCGGAGCCGGACTCACCCACGATGGCCAGCACCTCGCCGGCGTCGACGTGGTAGCTCACGTCGATGGCGGCCGGGAACCAGTCACCGTCGACGTAGAAGGCGACGTTCAGGTTGTCGACCTCGAGGATCGGGCCGTCCTCGTCCTGGGGCACGACAGGACGGCGGTCGTCATCGACGGGACCGGGGCTGGAGGTGGTCACGAGGTGCCTTTCGGTCCGGCATTTGACCCCGCGGCCACACCTGTCAGGGTGGCGGCATGGGGACGGAGGTGCGGCTGAGGTCCCGCGGCGCGCGGACCCTCGGCGCGGTGATGATGGGGCTGGCGGTGCTCGGCCTCGGGTCGGCGCTGCTCGGCGGCATCGACGACCTGCTGCGCTTCGGGGCACCGGTCACGCTGTTCGGCGTGCTGGGCTGGGCGGCCTTCTGGGAGCCGTACGTCGAGGTCACCGACGGCGGGGTGACCGTCGCCAACACGCTGCGCACGATCGAGGTGCCGTGGCCGGCCGTCGACGAGGTGGAGGGTCGCTTCGGGCTGAGGCTGCTCACGGCGTACGGACCCGTGACGGCCTGGGCGGCGAGTGCGCCGGCCGGGCGACAGCGTGCCCAGGTCGAGCACAGCCCCGCCTCGCTGGCCGTGGCCACGCGGCTCGAGCAGCTGCGGGGCGCCGGACACCTCGACAACCCCCGGCTCGAACGCCCGGGCCTGACGACGACCTGGGACACCGACCCTGGTCGCGGCCCTGGTCGTCCTGGTGGTGGCCACGCTGGTGCTGCCGTTCGCCGCCTGACCTGGAGTCGTCGCTCACGACCGGGCCGGTCACGGGGTGTCCTCGGGGTTGCCCTCGGGAGTCGTCGACGTCTCGGTCGCGGTCTCCTGGCGCCTCGCGGCCTTGTCCATCTGCCGCTGCGAGGGAACCCGCTTCTGCCGCGGGTCGAAGGCGTCGCGCAGGCCGTCGCCGATGAAGTTGACCGACAGCGCGATCATCACGATCAGCAGGCCCGGCCACCAGAACAGCCAGGGCCGGGTCGAGAACGCCGTCTGGTACTCCGAGATCATCGTGCCCAGCGACACGTCCGGTGACCGGATGCCGAACCCGGAGATAGCTGAGCGCCGTCTCCAGCAGCACGGCCTGGGAGGCGAGCAGCGTGGTGTTCACGATGATCACGCCCATGGCGTTGGGGATCATGTGCTTGCGGATGATCCGGAAGCTGCTGGCGCCGGCCACCTTGGCGGCGTCGACGAACTCGCGCTCGCGCAGGGTGAGGAACTCACCGCGCACCAGTCGCGCCAGGGTGGTCCACGTGATCGCCCCCAGGGCGACGGCCAGCCAGAAGGCGCCGGCCGAGCCGGCGATGTTGCCGAGCACCGCGCCGATCACGATCACCGGGAAGGTGATGAACAGGTCGGTGAAGCGCATCAGGAACTGGTCGATGCCGCCGCGGAAGTAGCCCGACACGGCGCCGATGGTCATCCCGATCAGGGCCGCCAGCAGGCTGATGATGACCATCACGTTGAGCGAGGTCTGCGTGCCCTTCATGGCGCGGGCGAAGATGTCGCGGCCGATCTCGTCCTGGCCGAACGGGTGGTCGCCGATGGCGAAGCCGTTCCCCCCGAGCCAGGACGGCAGGCTGAGGCTCGGTCTGCCACCGTTCACGACGTCACCAGGGGTGAAGTGGTTCCACTTCCACCATCCGGAGATGCCGAGGGCGCCGATGGAGGTGTAGGCCAGCAGTGCGATCAGCAGCAGCGTGAGCAGTCCGACCAGCGCGCCACGGTGACGGAAGAACCGGCGCCGGACGATCTGGCCCTGGGAGAGGCCCTCGACGTCCTTGAGCTCGATCGCGTTCTCGACGGTCTCGAGGTCGAGGCCGCCCGTGGGCTCCAGCGGGGTGCTCATCGGGGGCCCCTCGGAAGTGTGAGCTCCATCGGCGCGAAGCATCCTCTCGCGAGCAGTTCCGTGGGGTGGTTCATGCTGCCACCCGGATCCTCGGGTCGAGGACGGCGTAGATCAGGTCGGCCACCAGGTTGGCGATGACCGCCAGGATGCCGACGATCACGATGTAGGCCATCACCGGATCCTGCTGGTTGGTGCCGAGCGAGACGACGAAGAGCCGCCCCATCCCGAACCAGCCGAACACCGTCTCGGTGAGCACGGCGCCTCCGAGCAGGGTGATGATGTCGATCGGCACGATCGAGGCCAGTGGCAGCAGGGCGTTGCGGAAGGCGTGTCGCATCACGACGGTCCTTTCGGTGAGGCCCTTGGAGCGTGCCGTCCGGATGTAGTCCTGGTTCATGACCTCCAGCATCGAGGCCCGCGAGTAGCGCGTGTAGGCGGCGAAGGAGATCAGGATCAGGGTCGCCGTCGGCAGCAGCAGGTGGGTGAACGTGTCGATGGTCTGGATCCAGAAGTCGCCCTGCAGGTTGGGCGTCGCCCGGCCCAGCGTGGCGATCGGACGGTCCTTGATCGACTGGTTGGCGTTGTAGGAGTTCCAGCTCTGCATCAGCCGGTCGGTGAACAGCATCATCGAGACCGGTACGGCGGTCAGGGCGGCCGTACGTGCGGAGCGGGTGCGGTCGGGGCCGCCCCAGGCCAGGCCGATCCCGGCGCTGACGACCAGCCCGAGCAGGAACATCACGATCACGAGGGGCCAGCCGAGGATGCCTGCGTCGCGGGCATAGCTCCAGAAGAACAGCATCGGCAGCCACAGGACGGCACCGAGCGCGGCCACCGACAGGGCCGAGTAGAGCGCCTTGCGGTTGCGCAGGCCGGTGGAGAGCAGGGTGATGACGAACGCCCAGGCCACGGAGCTCAGCGCGATCAGCGCGATGCCGATGGAGGGGTCCTCGAACCAGTCGGTCAGGTTGAAGTAGACGAGCAGCAGGACCACGAGGCCGCCCGCGATGGCGAAGTTCTGCAGGCGTCTGATGCCCGGTCCGCCGATGGCCGAGGAGACGACCAGCCCGGTGAAGGCCGCACTGATGGCCACCAGGGCCGCCGATATCCGTGGATCGGCCAGGAAGTTGTTGAAGTTGATCGCCAGGAAGACCTTCGCCAGCACCGCCACCCAGAAGACCGGGAGCGAGTAGAGCAGGAAGGAGAGGAAGGTGATCGAGTAGTCGAAGCCGGTGTACTGGCGCAGCGCGCTGACGATGCCGACGAAGACGCCGAGGACGATCGCGAGGATGGTGGCGACGCCGACCAGCTGGATGGTCGTGGTGACCGCGCCGCTGAGCAGCGCGGTGACCTGCTGGTGGGTCTTCCAGTTCTCACCGAGGTCGCAGTTGCCGTAGAGGCAGCCGCTCGCACCCTTGAGCCAGGAGAAGTAGCGGGAGAGCACCGGGTCGTCCAGGTGCAGCTCGGCGACCCGGTTGGCGATCAGCTGGGCCTTGTTGGGCGCCGTGCTGATCCGCAGGTCCTCGAGCGGGTCGATCGAGATGTCGACCAGGACGTACATGATCACGGTGGAGATCAGCACGACCAGCAGCGACATGAGCAGCCGCTTGACGAAGAAGACGATCAAAGCGAGAACCTGACCTCGTGTGGACTACGGACGCCTGACGTGACCAGTGGTGGGCACTGCCGCTCAGCGACAGTACCCACCACCCAGGCACTAGCAGAAGATGCTCAGGCCTCAGATCAGTTGGCCGAGGGCACCTTCCACTTCCAGTAGCCGTAGAACATCGACGGCGCGAGGATCGCCGGGTCGAGGTTGGTGACCGCTGGACTTGTTGGAGATGTTCGCCGACGGGAACTGGAAGATCGTGATCCCGACGGCGTCCTTGAAGAGGTTCTTCTCGATCTCGGTCTGGATCTTGACCTGCTCGGCCTGGTCGGAGGTCACGACCAGCTTGTCGAACAGGCCGTCGACCGTCTTGTTGGAGTAGCCGATCAGGTTGTTCAGGCCACCGGTGGCGAAGATCTCACGGTCGGCGCTCACGGCCGGGGTCGTGGACTCCCAGCCGAAGTAGACCGCGTCGTAGCTGCCGTCACCGAGCTTGGCGCTCCACTCGGGGTCACCCTTGTCGATCAGGTTGAACCCGGCCTTGGCCAGCGCCGGCTTGTAGAGCTCGAACTCGTTCTCACGACGGACGTTGCCCTTGGCGTACATCACCCGCACGTTGACCGGGGTCTTCACGCCGGCCTGCTGCGAGCAGCTTCTTCGACAGGGCCGGGTCGACCTCGGCGTAGTCCGACGAGCCGTTCTGGGCGACGATCTCGTCGTAGCCAGGCGTGCCCGCGGTCTTGAGGAACGAGTTGCGGACCTCGAACTCGGGGTCGATCGGCTTGATCAGCTTGTCGACGACCTCCTGGCGCGGAACACCGTGCAGGAAGGCCTGGCGCACCAGCCGTGCCTTGTCGGCGTCGCCGCCGTAGGCGCCCGGGTCGAACGGACCCTTGTTGTTCTGGACGAGGTCCATGTGCTCGTAGGTGCCGCCGACGCCGGTCTTGATGTCGACGTCCTTGACCTTCTCGGCCGCCTTGACCACGTCGGTGGTGACCTGCGGGTTGAACATGTCCAGCTCGCCGTTCTCGAGCGCCTGGACCTGCGCGAGCGGGTCCTCGTTCCAGCGCACGGTGAGGGTGTCGATGGCCGCCGCGTGGTCACCCTTGTACTTCGGGTTCTTCACGAGCGTCATGTACTCGTTCTCCTTGAGGTCCTTCATCACGTAGGCACCGTCGGAGAGGGCGAGGTCCTTGTCGGAGGGCATCTTGGTGTAGTCGTAGCCGCTGTTCCAGAAGGACGAGATCTTCTCGAGCTTGGCGTTGTCCTTGTCCTGGACGGCCTTGACGAAGGCGTCCTTGGCCTTCTGGGGGTCGGACATGCCGAGCGCCTTCTCCGCGGTGACGTGCGCGGGGACGTTGACCGTCATGTCGTACTGCCAGTCCGCGAAGGGCTTGGTGTAGACGAGCGTGATCGACTTGTTGTCGTCGCTGATCTTCGGGGTCTCCTTGACCAGGCTCAGGCCGATGGAGGAGCTGTCGAAGTAGACCTTGCCCTTGGTGTTCTTGGGCAGGCCGGTGGCGTCGTCGCGCTTGACCTTGTCGCCGTCGATGGTGTTCACGTTGCCGCTCTGAGCGGCCCAGCACAGGAGCATGTCCGCTGCGTCGACCGGGGTGCCGTCCGACCACTTGGTGTCGTCGGCGACGGTGTACTTGACCGTCAGCGGGTCGTCGCTGACCTTCTCGTACTTGCCGAAGGAGGTGTCGGCCTGAAGCTCGCCCGGCGCGCTGACGTACCAGAACGAACCGTTCATCAGGTACTTGATGACGTTGTTCGCGGTCGCGTTGCCGTTCGACGTGTTCTCGTTGTAGGAGTAGAACGGCTGGTTCCAGCCCAGGTTCAGCGACGTCTTCTTGTTGCTGCTGCCCTTGTCCTCGGCGGCTGGTGCGGCGCAGGCAGCGCCCACCACGCCCAATGTCGACAACACCGCCACAGCGGCGAACATTCGCTTGCTTCTCACGTATTTCCTCCTCGGTGCGGCCCGTCGCCAAGTGCACGGAACCGGCGAACACCAGTCAGGGACCCGACTGAACTAGGTGACCCTAGGCCGGATGGGAGGCGCAGGTCAGCCCCCGACTCACGAAGTAGGCGCGATTGTTACCAGAGCGCGACTATTCGGCTGGTGTCGGAATTGACCGGTCAGCGTCCGCCGGACGGGCGTCCACGCCCGCTTCCTTGCGCTGCTCGGGCGAGATGGGCGCAGGAGCCGCGGTGAGGGGGTCGTAACCCCCGCCGCTCTTGGGGAACGCGATCACCTCACGGATGGAGTCGGCGCCGCTCAGCAGGGCACAGATGCGGTCCCAGCCGAAGGCGATGCCGCCGTGGGGCGGGGCCCCGAACGCGAACGCGTCGAGGAGGAAGCCGAACTTCTCCTGCGCTGCCTCCTCGTCGAGGCCCATCAGCGCGAAGACGCGCTTCTGCACGTCGCTGCGATGGATCCGGATCGAGCCGCCGCCGATCTCGTTGCCGTTGCAGACGATGTCGTAGGCCCAGGCCAGGGCGTTGCCGGGGTCCTGGTCGAAGGTGTCGAGGTCCTTCGGGCTGGTGAAGGCGTGGTGCACGGCCGTCCAGGCGCCGCTGCCGACGGCCACGTCACCGGCGGCCGTCGCCTCCGCGGCCGGCTCGAAGAGCGGCGCGTCGACGACCCAGACGAAGCTCCATGCGCTCCTCGTCGATCAGGTCGCCGCGACGACCGATCTCGAGCCGGGCGGCACCGAGCAGGGCCCGGCTGCTCTTGACCGGGCCGGAGGCGAAGAAGATGCAGTCCCCTGGCGCCGCGCCCACGTGGGCGGCGATGCCGGCCAGCTCCTGCTCGCTGATGTTCTTGGCCACCGGGCCGGTCAGCTCGCCGTCCTCCTTGACCAGGAGGTAGGCCAGGCCGCGGGCGCCGCGCTGCTTGGCCCACTCCTGCCAGGCGTCGAGCTTCTTGCGGGGCTGGCTCGCGCCGCCGGGCATGACGACCGCGCCGACGTACTCGGACTGGAAGACGCGGAAGGGCGTTTCCTGGAAGAAGTCGGTGCACTCGACGAGCTCGAGCCCCATGCGCAGGTCGGGCTTGTCGGAACCGAACCGCCTCATCGCCTCGGCGTAGGTGAGCCGCGGCAGCGGGGTCGGCACGTCGTACCCGATCAGGCCCCAGAGGGCGGTGAGGATCTCCTCGGTCAGGGCGATGACGTCGTCCTGCTCCACGAAGCTCATCTCGATGTCGAGCTGGGTGAACTCCGGCTGCCGGTCGGCGCGGAAGTCCTCGTCGCGGTAGCAGCGCGCGATCTGGAAGTAGCGCTCCATCCCGGCGACCATCAGCAGCTGCTTGAACAGCTGCGGGCTCTGGGGCAGGGCGTACCAGCTGCCCGGCCGCAGCCGGGCCGGGACCAGGAAGTCGCGGGCGCCCTCGGGGGTCGACCTCGTCAGGGTCGGGGTCTCGACCTCCACGAACTCGTGCGCGTCCAGAACGTCACGGGCTGCCTTGTTCACCTTGCTGCGCAGCCTCAGCGCCGCGTTGGGGCCGCTGCGTCGCAGGTCGAGGTAACGGTGGCGCAGGCGTGCCTCCTCGCCGACCGACCCCCCTCCGGATGACGCACCGTCGTCGATCGGGAAGGGAAGAGGAGCGGAGGCGCTCAGCACCTCGACGTCGGTGGCGATGACCTCGACCTCGCCCGTGGGCAGGCTCGGGTTCTGGTTGCCCTCGGGACGCACGCTGACGGTGCCGGTGATCTTCAGGCAGTACTCGCTGCGCAGGTTGTGCGCGACCGCCTCGTCACGGATCACGACCTGGACGACGCCGCTGGCCTCGCGGAGGTCGATGAACGCCACTCCCCCGTGGTCGCGACGACGCGCCACCCAGCCGGCCAGGGTGACCTCGGTGTCGACGTGCTCTGGACGCAGGCTGCCGGCGTCATGGGTGCGGATCACTGTTGCTCCTGTTGGTTGCGGCGGACGCGCGGGCGCAGGTCTGCGTCCGGCGGCGTCCACGTGGTGAGGTCCACGGCGGTCTGCTCGCCGCTGCGGATGTCCTTGACCTCGGGCGGCTGGTCGG
Organism: uncultured Actinomycetota bacterium; assembly: GCA_963731075.1. Taxonomy (GTDB): domain Bacteria; phylum Actinomycetota; class Actinomycetes; order Propionibacteriales; family Nocardioidaceae; genus Marmoricola. The sequence goes on along the minus strand of CAVSUC010000004.1, from coordinate 16,534 downwards.
CCGCGCCGGGGAACAGGACGTAGGGAATGCCCCGCCGCTCGGCGTGACGGATCTGCTTGCCGAACTTCTGGGCCGCGGGCGCCACCTCGCAGGCGATCCCGCGGGACCGCAGCTGGTCGGCCAGGGCGTCGCTGGCGCTCCGCGTCTCCTCGTCGGTGACCGCGACCAGCACGGCACTCGGCACCGACCGGTCGGCCTCGACCACGCCCTTGCCCAGCAGCGGGACGAGCACCCGGCTGACGCCGAGCGAGATGCCGACGCCGGGGTACGTCGTGCGCCCGTCGGAGGCGAGGGCGTCGTAGCGACCGCCGGAGCAGATCGACCCGAGGCTCTCGTAGCCGTCGAGCCGGGTCTCGAAGACGGTGCCGGTGTAGTAGTCGAGACCTCGGGCGATCTTCAGGTCGGCCACGATCCGGACGTGGTCGGTCACCAGCGGCGCGCAGCCCTCGATCACGGCCGCCAGCTCGGTGAGTCCCTCGTCGAGCAGCTCGTGGTGCACGCCTAGAGCCCGCACCTGGGCCACGAAGGAGGTGTCGGTCGTGCTGATCCGGGCCAGCGCGAGGCAGCTCTCGGCCTGCTCGGCGCTGAGTCCGGCCTCGTCGACGAGCAGCGCGCCGACCCGCTCCTCGGGCAGCTTGTCGAGCTTGTCGACCGACCGCATCACCGCGTCGAGGTCCGGGACACCGAGGCCGGTGTAGAAGCCCTGGATCAGCTTGCGGTTGTTGACCTGGAGCCGGAACCCCGGCAGCCCGATGGAGCCTGGGTCGGCGAGGCCGCCGAGCGCGTCGAGCATGACGCGGGCGACCTCGACGTCGTGGTGGAAGGCCAGGGTGTCGCGGCCGATGACGTCGATGTCGGCCTGGGTGAACTCGCGGAAGCGGCCCTCCTGCGGCCGCTCGCCACGCCACACCTTCTGGATCTGGTAGCGCCGGAACGGGAACTCGAGCTTGCCGGCGTTCTCCAGCACGTAGCGAGCGAAGGGCACGGTGAGGTCGAAGTGCAGCCCGATCCCGGCGTCGCCCTCGGTGTCGTGGATCCGTCGGAGGACGTAGACCTCCTTGGAGGTCTCGCCCTTGCGGAGCAGCTGGTCCAGCGGCTCGACGGCGCGCGTCTCGACGTTGGCGAAGCCGTGCAGCTCGAAGGTGGCGGCCAGGCGCGCCAGGACCTGCTGCTCGACGTACCGCTGGGCGGGCAGCAGCTCGGGGAACCCGCTGAGCGGGGTGGGACGAGCCATCTCAGAGACCTCGCGTGACCGGGCTGTTCGGCACCTGGGCGTCGTCGATCAGCTCGAGCAGGAACGGGTTGGTCGCACGCTCGCGACCGATGCTGGTCTGCTCGCCATGGCCCGGCAGCACGACGATGTCGTCGGGCAGGGTCAGGACCTTGTCGCGCAGGCTGCGCAGCATCGTGGGGTGGTCGCCGCCGGGCAGGTCGGTGCGCCCGATCGAGCCCTGGAACAGCAGGTCGCCGGAGAACATGATCTCGGAGACCCCTTGTCCTGAGCCTGTCGAAGGGTGCTCGTAGGGACTGCGGAACGTGACCGAGCCCTCGGTGTGGCCCGGGGTGTGGTCGACGACGAAGCTCAGGCCGGCCAGCTCCAGGGTCTGCCGGTCGGTGAGCTCCTCCACCCGGTCGGGCTCGGCGAACTCGTACTTCCCACCCAGCATCATCGCCGTGGTCTCCGCGGACATCCCCGCCATCGGGTCGGCCAGCAGGTGCCGGTCGCGCGGGTGGATCCAGGCGGTGGCGTCGTAGGTGCCGGCGACGGGGGCCACGCACCACATGTGGTCGACGTGCCCGTGGGTGACCAGCACGGCCACGGGCTTGAGGTTGTGCTCCCGGACGACCTGGTCGACCCCCTCCGCCGCGTCCTTGCCGGGGTCGATGACCACGCACTCGCTGCCGGGTCCCGTCGCGGCGACGTAGCAGTTGGTGCCCCACGGTCCGGCCGGGAAGCCTGCGATGAGCACCGTTGCGTCTCCTGGTTCGGTTGATCTGCGTCTGGATCGGGCTTCGGCCCAGCCTACTGGCCCGTGGCGGTCACCTCGGCATGCGTACGATGAGGCCACGCTGAACCGCATCACCGGACAACGCAGAAGCAGGAGTGGCATCGTGACCGCGCAGGGCAACTCCCCCGACGAGGGTCAGCACGGCGAGACCGGAACCACCAGCGCCGCCACGAGCCAGTGGGGCCGGGTGGAGAGCGACGGGACCGTCTACGTGCGCACCCTGACCGGCGAACGCGCCGTGGGCCAGTACCCCGAGGGCTCCCCCGAGGAGGCCCTGGCCTTCTTCACCCGTCGCTTCGAGGCCCTCGAGTTCGAGGTCCAGCTGCTCGAGCAGCGCGTGCGCGCCGGCGCGCTGACCCCCGACGAGGCGACCGAGTCGATCAAGAAGGTCGCCGCCCAGCTCGTCGAGCCCAACGCGGTCGGCGACGTCGTGGGACTCAGTGCCCGCCTCGACGCCCTCGGCCCGCTCATCGGGCTCCAGCGCAGCAAGCGCCGCGAGGACCGGGCGCGCAAGCTCGACGAGTCGCGCACCCGCAAGGAGCAGATCGTCGGCGAGGCCGAGAAGATCGCCCAGGGCAAGGACTGGCGCAACGGCGTCAACCGGCTCCGCGACCTGCTGGAGGAGTGGAAGGCGCTCCCCCGGCTCGACAAGAAGAGCGACGACGAGCTCTGGCACCGGTTCTCCGGCGCCCGCACCGCCTACACCCGTCGTCGCAAGACCCACTTCTCCGAGCTCAACGAGGTCCGCGAGGGCGCCCGGGTCACCAAGGAGCGGTTGCTCAAGGAGGCCGAGTCGCTCAAGGACTCCACCGAGTGGGGCCCGACCTCCACGCGTTTCCGCGAGCTGATGCAGGACTGGAAGTCGGCCGGCGCCGCTCCCCGCGACGTCGAGGAGAAGCTCTGGCAGCGCTTCCGCGGCGCCCAGGACGCGTTCTTCGGCGCCCGCGAGGCCGCCAACGCCGAGCAGGACAAGGAATTCGCGGCCAACGCCGAGAAGAAGCGCGCCCTCCTCGTCGAGGCCGAGGCCCTGGTCCCGGTCACCGACCTCGAGGCGGCCAAGCGCGCCTTCCGCGAGATCAGCGAGCGCTGGGACGCGGCCGGCAAGGTCCCCCGCGACGACATCAAGCCTCTCGAGGCCCGCATCCGCAAGGTCGAGACGGCCATCCGCTCGGTCGAGGACGACAAGTGGAAGCGCAGCGACCCCGAGAAGTCGGCCCGCGCCGACGACATGCTCGGCCAGCTCGAGCGCGCCATCGCCGGTCTTGAGGCCGACCTCGAGAAGGCGCGGACCGGTGGGAACGAGAAGAAGGTCAAGGAGCTCGAGGACAGCCTCGCCTCCCGCCAGGCCTTCCTCGACATGGCCCGCAAGGCCGCCGCCGACTTCTCCTGACCTCCGCCGACCGGGCAGTTCTGCTCGGCCGTGCGGCGCCGACCGGGCACTTCTGCTCGGCCATAGCGCGCCGACCGGGCGGTTCTGCTCGGCCGATCGGCGAGCTACTGGGTGACCCGGTAGGCGTCGAAGACACCGTCGACGAGCCGGACGGCCTTGAGGATGGCGCCGAGGTGCTTCGGGTCGCCCATCTCGAAGGCGAAGCGGGTCTTGGCCACGCGGTCGCGGTTGGTGGTGAGGCTGGCGGAGAGGATGTTCACGTGCTGGTCGGAGAGCACCATGGTGATGTCGGAGAGCAGCCGGGCCCGGTCGAGGGCCTCGACCATGATCTGCACCAGGAAGGTCGACTGGGAGCTGGGGGCCCACTGCACCTCGGCGAGGCGCTCGGGCTGGCTGAGCAGCTGGGTGGCGTTGGTGCAGTCGCGGCGGTGGACGGAGATGCCGTCGCCGCGGGTGACGAAGCCGAGGATGTCGTCGCCGGGCACCGGCGTACAACATCGGGCGAGCTTGACCAGCACGTCGCTCGCTCCGACCACCTCGACGCCTGAGTCCTGGGCGGCCTGTCCCCGCCGCCGCGGTCGGGTGATCGTGACCGCCTCGGCGAGGTCCTCGGCGGCGCCGTCCTTGCCGCCGGAGACCTCGATGACCTTGTTGACGACGGCCTGGGCGCCGAGGTTGCCCTCGCCGACGGCGGCGTAGAGCGCGGTGACGTCAGCGAGCCGGAAGTCGTTGGCGACCACGGTGAGCGACTCGTGGGTCATCACGCGCTTGAGGGGCAGCCCCTCCTTGCGCATGAGCTTGCCGATCTGCTCCTTGCCCTGCTCGATCGCCTCCTCGCGCCGCTCCTTGGTGAACCAGTGGCGGATCTTGCTGCGCGCCCGCGGCGACTTGACGAAGGTCAGCCAGTCGCGGGTCGGGCCGGCGTTGGGCGACTTGGAGGTGAACACCTCGACCACGTCGCCGTGCTCGAGCACGGACTCCAGCGGCACCAGCCGGCCGTTGACCCGGGCGCCGATGGTGTGGTGCCCGACCTCGGTGTGGATCGAGTAGGCGAAGTCGACCGGCGTCGAGCCGATCGGGCAGCCCGATGACGTCGCCGCGCGGGGTGAACACGAAGACCTCGGCGCTGTTGATCTCGAAGCGCAGCGAGTCCAGGAACTCGCCCGGGTCGTCGACCTCGTTCTGCCAGTCGAGCAGCTGCCGCAGCCACTGCATGTCGGAGTCGGTGGCGGACTTCTCGGTGTCGACGCCGTTGCGCGAGTCCTCCTTGTACTTCCAGTGCGCCGCGACGCCGTACTCCGCACGCCGGTGCATCCCGACCGTCCGGATCTGCATCTCCACGGGCTTGCCGGACGGGCCGATCACCGTGGTGTGCAGCGACTGGTACATGTTGAACTTCGGCATCGCGACGTAGTCCTTGAACCGGCCCGGGCAGCGGGTTCCAGCGGTTGTGCAGCACGCCGAGCACGCCGTAGCAGTCCTGGTCGTTGTCGACGAGGATGCGGATGCCGACCAGGTCGTAGATGTCGGAGAACTCGCGGCCGCCGTGGATCATCTTCTGGTAGATCGAGTAGTAGTGCTTGGGCCGCCCGGTCACGCGCGCGTTGATCTTCCCGGTGCGCAGGTCGCCCTCGACCTGGTTGATCACCTGGGCCAGGAACTGGTCGCGCGAGGGCGCCCGCTCGGCGACGAGCCGCACGATCTCGTCGTAGATCTTGGGGTGCATCGTCGCGAAGGCGAGGTCCTCGAGCTCCCACTTGAGCGTGTTCATGCCCAGTCGGTGGGCCAGCGGTGCGTAGATCTCGAGCGTCTCGCGCGACTTGCGCTCCTGCGTCTCCTGCTTGACGTAGCGCAAGGTGCGCATGTTGTGCAGCCGGTCGGCGAGCTTGATGACCAGGACGCGGATGTCCTTGCTCATCGCGACGATCATCTTGCGGATGGTCTCGGCGTGCGCGGAGTCGCCGTACTTGACCTTGTCCAGCTTGGTCACGCCGTCCACCAGCAGCGCGACCTCGTCGCCGAAGTCGCTGCGCAGCTCGGCCAGGGTGTACGCCGTGTCCTCGACCGTGTCGTGCAGCAGGGCCGCCACCAGGGTCGGCTCGGTCATGCCGATGTCGGCCAGGATCGTGGTGACCGCCAGCGGGTGGGTGATGTAGGGGTCGCCGCTCTTGCGCATCTGCCCGCGGTGGTGCTTCTCCGCGACGTCGTAGGCGCGCTCGATCAGCGCCAGGTCGGCCTTGGGGTGGTTGGCCCGGACCGTGCGGAACAGCGGCTCGAGGACCGGGTTGCCGACCTGCTTGGTGGTGCCGATCCGGGCGAGCCGGGCGCGGACGCCTCGACCGGTGAGCGTGGGCGGCTTCTCGGGGACCGGGACGGCGACGGGAGGCGGCGCGGGCGCAGCGTCAGGCACGGGTTCGGCGACCACCCGGTCCTCTGCCATGGCCCCTCCCTCACGACGCTCGAGCCAACAGGTTCCAGTCTAGGCGCAGGACGGGCGGCGGTTGACCCTTAAACCGTGTGCAGCACGGTCAGGGGGATGTCGCCGGCCGTCGCACGCCCCGGCAGGAAGCTGAGCTCCATCATCACCGCGAGCCCGTGCACGACCGCGCCCGCCTCCTCGATCAGCTGGGCGGTCGCCCGCGCCGTGCCACCGGTGGCGAGCACGTCGTCGATGACCAGGACCCGCTCCCCCGGCGCCAGGGCGTCGGTGTGCATCTCGAGGGTCTCGTGGCCGTACTCCAGCTCGTAGCCCACCGACGCGGGTGGTCCACGGCAGCTTGCCGGGCTTGCGCACGGGCACGAAGCCGACGCCCGAGCGCCAGCGCGACCGGCGCCGCGAGGATGAACCCGCGGGCCTCCATGCCGACGACCTTGTCGACCACCACCGCACCGCTGTCGTCACGCCCGGCCGCGGCCAGCGCGGCGACCACGGCCGTGAAGGCCGCGTGGTCGTCGAGCAGCGGGGTGATGTCCTTGAACGTCACGCCCGCCTTCGGGAAGTCGGCGACGTCGCGGATGAGCGACTCGATCAGGCGCGCTGAGCTGCTGGTCTGCCTCGGTCACCGTCGAGCTCACCTGCCGCGCTTGGATCGGGGCTGGCGCTTCGGCTGGGATCGCTTGGCGGCTCCCGACTCCCCCAGGGGCGCCTTGGGGCCGGGCACGGTGCGGCCGGACCCGGAGGCCTCCGGCCGACGCGGCGGGGCCTTGACCGGTGCCGCGCTCTCCTCGGCCTCCTCGTCGCTCGAACGCGTCGAACTCGTCGGTCGCCGCCCGGTTGGGCGTGTCCTCGGTGTAGGGCACGTCGGCGTAGCGGTCCACCTCCCGGCGGGCCCGTGCCTTCGCACGTGCGTCCTGCTGGGTGATCTCCTTCTCCCCCGACTTGAGCTGTACGGCGAGGGGCGTCGCGATGAAGATCGACGAGTAGGCACCGGCCGCCATCCCGACGAACAGGGAGAGCGCGAGGTCCTTGAGGGCGCCCGACCCGAGGGTCACCACACCGACGTAGAGGATCGCGCCGACAGGCAGCAGCGCCACGACCGAGGTGTTGATGGAGCGGACCAGCGTCTGGTTGATCGCCAGGTTGGCGAGCTGGGCGTAGGTCTTGTTGCTCCGCTTGAGGTTGCGGGTGTTCTCCTTCACCTTGTCGAAGACGACGACGGTGTCGTAGAGCGAGAAGCCCAGGATGGTCAGCAGCCCGGTGACCGTGGCCGGCGTGACCTCGAAGCCGGAGAGCGCGTAGACGCCGATGGTGATGACGAGGTCGTGCGCGAGGGCGACCAGGGCCGCCACCGACATCTTCCACTCGCGGAAGTAGGCCCAGATGAACAGCACGACGAGGACGAGGAAGACGATCAGGCCGGTGAGCGCCCGCTTCGCGACCTGCTCACCCCAGCTCGCGCCGACGTCCTGGGTGGAGATCGCCTTGTCGGCGTCGACGTCGACCACCTTGGCGATCGCGTCGGTGACCTTCACCGCCTCGTCGTTGGTGAGCTCCTCGGTCTGCACCCGGATGGTGTCGCGGCCCGAGGTGTTCACGATCGGCGAGGAGGCGCCGTCCAGCCCCGTGTCGGCCACGGCGGTGCGGATCTCGTCGGCCGTGGCCTGGGTCGCCTGACCGGACTGGACGTTGACGGTGTACTCGACACCGCCCTCGAACTCGATGCCGAAGTTGAGGCCCTTGAAGTAGAGGCCACCGACGGCGAGGACGACGATGATCCCCGAGATGGTGTACCAGAGCCACTTGCGAGCGATGAAGTCGATCGAGACGTCGCCCTCGTAGAGCGCGTTGCCGAGCCTGCTGACCTTGCCCATCAGACCCTCCCTCCCGCCAGGTTGTGGCGCGTGCTCTGGTCGATGCCGAGGGTCTCCTTGGACAGGCCGGAGAACCGGGAACCGCTGTAGAAGAACTTGCGGCGGGCCAACATCGTCATCATCGGCTTGGTGAACCAGAAGAACACCGCGATGTCGATCAGGGTGCTGACACCGAGGGCGAACGCGAACCCGCGGACGACGCCGATGGCGAAGATGTAGAGGACGATCGCCGCCAGCAGCGAGACCGCGTCGGCCGCCAGGCAGGTGTTCCGCGCGCGGGCCCAGCCCGTCTCGACCGCCACCCTCATCGACCGGCCGTCCCGCATCTCGTCACGTATTCGTTCGAAGTAGACGATGAACGAGTCGGCCGTGATCCCGACCGCGACGATCAGTCCGGCGATGCCGGGCAGGGTCAGCGTGAAGCCAGCCGCCTTGGAGAGCACGAGCACCGTGCCGTAGGTGACCACGGCCGCGATCAGCAGCGACGCGATCACCACGATCCCGAGGCCGCGGTAGTAGATCAGGCAGTAGAGCATCACGATCGCCAGGCCGACGACGCCGGCGAAGATGCCGGCGGACAGCTGGCTGCCGGCCAGGGAGGGCCCGATCGTCTCGGTGGTCGTGTCGAACTTCAGCGGCAGCGCGCCGTACTTCAGGGAGTTGGCGAGCGAGCGGGCCTCGCCCTCGCTGAAGTCACCGCTGATCTGGGCGTTGCCGTCCAGGATCGGCTCGTTGAAGCCGGCGTAGGAGATGACCTGGCCGTCGAGCACGATCGCGAAGGTGCCGCCGGTCTTGTTCAGCGCCGTGGAGGTGTCGGCCATGGCCTTCTTGGCCTCGCCCTTGAGGCCGAGGTTGACCACGAAGCCGACGCCGTTCTGCGGCGTGCCGTAGGACGCGGACTTCAGGTTCGTGCCCTCGATGACGGCCGAGGACAGCAGGAACTTCAGGCCGTCCTTGTCGCAGGTGATCAGCGGCTTGCTGCCGTTGTCCTCGACCTTGGCCGCCGCCCCCTTCGCGGTGGGGCAGTTGTAGGCGGCGTACTTCTTCAGCCAGGCGGTGCCGGGGTTCTGCGACCAGGCCAGCGGGTCGTTCACCGCGGCGCCCTTGGCGGTCACCTCGGGCTGCGCGGCGGCGGAGGGAGAGGGCTCGGCGCTCGGCGTCGGGTCCGGCGAACGGGGCCGGACGCGGGTTGGGAGACGCGGTGCTGGCCTTCGGCGACTTGGTCGACTTCTTGCCCGGCCTGGTCGGAGGCGCCGGCCGAGGGGCTCGGCTGGGCCGAGCTGCTCGACTCGGTCTGCGGCGTGCCGGGCTGCGGCGATCCCGCGACGAGGCGGAACCGCAGCTGGGCGGTGCGCTTCACCGCGTCGACCAGGTTGGAGGCGTTCTTGCCGGGGATCTCCACGATGATGTTGCGGTCACCCTGGGTGGACACCTCGGCCTCGGAGACGCCGGTGCCGTTGACCCGCGCGTCGACGATCGAGGCCGCCTGCTTGAGCTTGGTCTGGGTGATGGCGCCGCCCTGCGGGATGGCGGACAGCGTGATCCGGGTGCCGCCCTCGAGGTCGAGCCCCAGGCGTGGCTTCCACGTCTGGCCGAGTGCGGCCAGTCCGTAGAGCACGACGATGGTCAGCCCGAAGATGAGCAGCGTTCGCGCGGGGCGGGGCGTCTTCTTCGCCACGGTGATGTGTCTCCTCAGTCCTCTGCCTGGGTCGGGTCCGACTCACCCGACGGGTGGCCGGGTCGGTCATGTCCGGCCGGGTTCTCGAGCTCGTCGGCCCGGCGTACGACGACCTGGCGCGCCACCGTGATCACGGTGCCGGGAGCCACCTCGATCTCGGCCTGTCCCTCGTTCAACGCGTGGATGGTGCCGAAGATCCCCGCCGACAGGACGACCCGCTGGCCGACCTCGAGCTCGCTCTGCAGCTGCTGCACGCGCTTCTGCTGCGTGCGGGCCGGTCGCATCACGATCGCCCAGAAGCCGAGCATCGCCACGAGGATCACGAGCAATTGCGCATAGGGCGGCACGAGAGACAACTCCAAGGGATGAGAAACAGTTCGTGTGGGCCGTCTATCCGCCCATGAGCCCGCAACGAGCTCGAGCACGGGGATGACGACACCGAACGTGAAGTGTAACGGCCATCACCGGCTCATTCTGACTCCGACCCGAACAGCAGCGGGTCGTCTCCTCCGCCACCGCTCGGAGGGGTCAGGCCCAGGTGCACCCACGCCGCCCGCGTGGCGACCCGGCCCCGAGGGGTGCGGGCGAGGAGCCCCTGGCGTACCAGGAACGGCTCGGCGACCTCCTCGACGGTCTCGCGCTCCTCCCCGACGGCGACCGCGAGCGTGCTCACGCCCACGGGTCCACCCCCGAAGCGCCGGCAGAGGACGTCGAGCACGGACCGGTCGAGCCGGTCCAGTCCCGACTCGTCGACCTCGAACAGCTCCAGGGCGGCGCGGGCGAGGTCGCGCGTGACGACACCGTCGGCTCGCACCTGGGCGAAGTCGCGCACCCGGCGCAGCAGCCGGTTGGCGATCCGCGGTGTGCCGCGGGAGCGCAGGGAGATCTCCTCGGCCCCGTCACCCTTCAGCTCCACGTCGAGCAGGCCGGCGGAGCGACGGACGATGCGCTCGAGGTCTGCGGGCTCGTAGAACTCCAGCCTCGCGGTGAAGCCGAACCGGTCGCGCAGCGGGCTCGGCAGCAGGCCGGCCCGGGTGGTGGCGCCGACCAGCGTGAACGGCGGGATCTCCAGCGGGATCGCGGTGGCGCCCGGCCCCTTGCCGATGACGACGTCGACCCGGAAGTCCTCCATCGCCATGTAGAGCATCTCCTCGGCGGGACGCGACATCCGGTGGATCTCGTCGACGAAGAGCACGTCGCCCTCGTTGAGGCCCGACAGGATCGCGGCGAGGTCACCCGCGTGGGTGATCGCCGGCCCGCTGGTCAGCCGCAGCGGCGCGCTCATCTCGGCGGCGATGATCATCGCCAGCGTGGTCTTGCCGAGGCCCGGGGGGCCGCTCATCAGCACGTGGTCCGGCACGCGCTGGCGCGCCCGGGCGGCCTCGAGCAGCAGCGACAGCTGCTCGCGCACGCGTTCCTGGCCGACCACCTCGTCCAGCGTGCGAGGACGCAGCGCCGCCTCGACGACCCGCTCGTCGCCGTCCGCGTCGGCAGCCGTCAGCGGCCGTGCCGGTCATGTACGCCGCCTCCGCGGCCTCGAGCTCGGCCTCGTTCACCGGATCACGCCTTGCTCAGCGCGCGGAGCGCGGCGCGCAGGAGGACGGCGACGTCGGGCGTCTCCATCTGCTCGGCGTCCGGCGTCACGTGGCCGACGGCCTGGTCGGCCTCCCTGGCCGACCACCCGAGACCGACCAGCCCGGCCTGCACCTGGGTCTGCCAGTCGTGGGTGGCCGGAGCGCCGGCCCGGGTGGGCAGGCTCGTCGTGGTCGGGGCGCCGATGCGGTCGCGCAGCTCCAGGATGATCCGCTGCGCGCCCTTCTGGCCGATCCCGGGGACCGTGGTCAGGGTCTTCACGTCGTCGGTGCTGACGGCGCGCCGCAACGACTCCGGGCGGTGTACGGCGAGCATCGCCTGGGCGAGCTTGGGGCCCACCCCGCTGGCCGTCTGCACCAGCTCGAACATCTGCTTCTCGTCGTCGTCGACGAACCCGAAGAGGGTGAGCGAGTCCTCCCGGACGACCATGCTCGTCGGCAGGGTGGCCTCGGAGCCGATCCGCAGCCCGGCGATCGTGTCGGGGGTGCACTGCAGCTCGAGCCCCACGCCGCCCACCTCCAGGACCGCGGAGGTGAGCCCCACGGCGGCGACCCGTCCGCGCACGAAGGCGATCACCGGCGCACTCCCCCGGACACGCGGGTGACCGGGTGGGCCACCGCGTGGGCCGCCACCGCGGCCTCGATGCGGTTGGTCGCCCCGCCGCGCCAGATGTGGCAGATCGCGAGGGCGAGGGAGTCGGAGGCGTCGGCGGGCTTGGGGATCTCGGCCAGCCGGAGCAGCCGCGCGACCATGGTGCCGACCTGGGCCTTGTCCGCCCGGCCGCTGCCGGTGACGGCGGCCTTGACCTCGCTGGGGGTGTGCAGGGCGACCGGCAGCCCGCGCCGGGCCGCCACGAGCAGCGCGATCCCGCTGGCCTGGGCGGTGCCCATCACGGTCTTGACGTTGTGCTGGCTGAAGACACGCTCGACGGCCACGGCGTCGGGCCGGGTGGCGTCGAGCCACTCCTCGAGCCCGGCCTCGATGAGGCACAGGCGCTGCTCGATCGGCATCTCCGCGCCCGTGCGGACCACGCCGACGTCGACCAGCGACAACGGGCGGCCGATGGATCCCTCGACCACGCCCACCCCGCAGCGGGTGAGGCCGGGGTCGATGCCCAGCACGCGCATGAGTCACTCCTCGGTCGTCCGAACACCTGTTCGCACCACGCTAGCCTCGACGGCTGGTGCGGACCGGGACGACGCGCCGGGCGTGGCCCGGGGCTCAGGCGTCCAGCGCCGCCATCACGTCGTCGGAGACGTCGAAGTTGGCGAACACGTTCTGGACGTCGTCGAGGTCCTCGAGCGCCTCCACGAGCCGGAACACCTTGCCGGCACCGTCCTCGTCGAGATCGACGTGCATGCTCGGCACGAACGACGCGTCGGCCGAGTCGTAGTCGACGCCCGCGTCCTGGAGCGCGGTGCGCACGGCCACGAGGTCGGTCGGCTCACTGACCACCTCGAGCGAGTCCCCCAGGTCGTTGATGTCCTCGGCGCCCGCCTCGAGGGTCGCCTCCAGGAGGTCGTCCTCGGTGACCTTCTTGCCCTCCTGCTCGGTGGGCACGATCACCACGCCCTTGCGGTTGAACATGTAGGAGACCGAGCCGGGGTCCGCGAGCGAGCCGCCGTTGCGGTTCATCGCGGTGCGGACCTCCATCGCGGCGCGGTTCTTGTTGTCGGTGAGGCACTCGATCAGGAACGCGACGCCGTTGGGCCCGTAGCCCTCGTACATGATCGTGGTGTAGTCGGCCCCGCCCGCCTCGGCGCCCGAGCCGCGCTTGACCGCGCGGTCGATGTTGTCGTTGGGGACCGAGGACTTCTTCGCCTTCTGGATGGCGTCGTAGAGCGTCGGGTTGCCGGTGATGTCCCCGCCGCCCATGCGCGCGGCCACCTCGATGTTCTTGACGAGCTTGGCGAACATCTTCCCGCGGCGGGAGTCGATGATCGCCTTCTTGTGCTTGGTCGTCGCCCACTTGGAGTGCCCAGACATGACGTGCTTCCTTTCCTGGCTTCAGCCGGCCGAGCCCTGGCTTCCGGTGACAGAGCGTGCGACCAGGTCGCAGAAGAGGCGGTGGATGCGTACGTCGGTGCCCACCTCGGGGTGGAAGGACGTGGCCATCAGCGGCCCCTGCCGGACCGCGACGATCCTACCCACGGCCTCGCCCGCCCCCACACGGGCGAGCACCTCGACGCCCGGTCCGACCGACTCGACCCACGGCGCCCGGATGAACACCGCGTGCACCGGCTCCCCGAGGCCGGCGAAGTCCAGGGCACCCTCGAACGAGTCGACCTGGCGCCCGAAGGCGTTGCGCCGCACCCGGATGTCGAGCCCGCCGAGCGTCTCCTGGTCGGCGGTGCCGTCCTCGACGCGGTCGGCCAGCAGGATCATCCCGGCGCAGGTGCCGAAGGTGGGCATGCCGTCGCGGATCCGCTTCTGCAGCGGCTCGAACAGGTCGAAGATCCGGGCCAGCTTGGCCATCGTCGTGGACTCGCCCCCCGGGATGACCAGTCCGTCACAGGCGTCCAGCTCGGCGGGTCGTCGTACGGCGAGGGCCTCGGACCCGAGATGATGGAGCGCGGCCAGGTGCTCGCGGACGTCGCCCTGCAGGGCGAGCACACCGATGCGTGGCGGGAGTCATCGTGACCCCCCACGTCCCGATGGGATGCCTCCCCCGCGGTGGCACCCCACCGGGACTCGGTGGGTTGATCGCATGAAGCGATGCAAGCCCCATGATGCTGGCAAAACCGGGCAGATGTCGCCTATTTGGACAAATCTCTGTAAAAGGTGTGTATCGGGCATGGCGCGGACCTGTGTCACCAACCGCGGTCGGCCAGCCGGTGCGGCTGCGGGATCTCCTCGACGTTGATCCCGACCATCGCCTCACCGAGCCCGCGCGACACCTTGGCGACCACGTCCGGGTCGTCGAAGAAGGTGGTCGCCTTGACGATCGCCTCGGCGCGCTGCACGGGGTTGCCGGACTTGAAGATCCCGGAGCCGACGAAGACGCCCTCGGCGCCGAGCTGCATCATCATCGCCGCGTCGGCCGGGGTGGCGATGCCGCCGGCGGTGAAGAGCACGACCGGCAGCTTGCCGCTCGCGGCGACCTCCGCGACCAGGTCGTACGGCGCCTGCAGCTCCTTGGCCGCGACGTAGAGCTCGTCCTCGGACAGGGCTCCCAGACGCCGGATCTCGCGACGGATCGTCCGCATGTGGGTGACCGCGTTGGAGACGTCCCCGGTGCCGGCCTCGCCCTTGGAGCGGATCATCGCCGCGCCCTCGGTGATCCGGCGCAGCGCCTCCCCCAGGTTGGTGGCACCGCACACGAAGGGGACGGTGAAGGTCCACTTGTCGATGTGGTTGGCGTAGTCGGCCGGCGTGAGCACCTCGGACTCGTCGACGTAGTCGACCCCGAGACTCTGCAGCACCTGCGCCTCGGCGAAGTGGCCGATCCGGGCCTTGGCCATCACCGGGATCGAGACGGTCTCGATGATGCTGTCGATCATGTCCGGGTCGCTCATCCGGGAGACGCCGCCCTGGGCGCGGATGTCGGCCGGGACACGCTCGAGGGCCATCACGGCGACGGCACCCGCGTCCTCGGCGATCTTCGCCTGCTCGGCGGTGACCACGTCCATGATCACGCCGCCCTTGAGCATCTCGGCCATGCCGCGCTTGACGCGCGAGGTGCCTCGCTCCGGTGAGTTCTGGGGGATCGAGGAAGGGATGTCAGCCATGGCCGCATCGTACGTCCGGGAGGACCGCTCCCCCGCACCCGTCCCGTCAGTTCGGCCCGGCCTCCGCGAGGGCCTGCTTGCGCACCATCAGGATGCGGCGTACGACGGTCTCGGTGTTGGCCAGGGCGAGCGCCCAGATCGTGACGTACATCAGGATCGGGACGTCGAACAGGTCGCCGAGCCCGGTCATCACCAGGATGGCGACGATCCGGTCGGCGCGCTCGGCCAGGCCCCCCTTGGCGTCCATGCCGAGCGACTCGGCGCGGGCCCGGGCATAGCTGGTGACCGCGCCCATCACCAGGCAGTAGAGCGTCAGGCACAGGTAGAGGTAGTTGTCCCCCGGCCCGGCGAAGTAGAGCACCAGGCCGCCGAAGATGGCCCCGTCCCCGATCCGGTCGAGGGTCGAGTCGAAGAACGCGCCGAACTTCGAGCTGCGGCCGGTCTTGCGCGCCATCGCGCCGTCGATCAGGTCGCTGAACACGAACGCGGTGATGACCAGCACGCCCACCAGGAGCTTGCCCTGGGGGAAGAACACGAGAGCGCCCGCCGCGACCCCCAGGGTGCCGACGAGGGTGACCGCGTCGGGGCTGATGCCCAGCCTGATGAAGGTGTTGACGAACGGCGCCAGCATGACGCTCTGCCAGAAGTGCTTGAACCTGTCCAACATGACGCGAGGAGGCTACCGCTCGTCAGGCCCGGAGCCGCGCAGGGCGTACCGTCAGGGGCACGGAGCCATTCAGGCTTCCCACCAAAGGGTCCCCCATGAGCGACAAGTCGCCTCGCCAGTCCATGACCAAGAAGACCGGGAAGTCCATCAAGGAGAAGCGGGCCGCCAAGCGGGGCGACGCGCAGGAGACCTCGATCGTCAAGCCCACCTCGGGCAAGAAGCGCTGACGGTCCTCAGCTGACGGGATCGCCCCACGCCTGCGCGAGCAGCGTGCGCGTGTCGGCGAGGAGCTGCGGAAGGGTCTTCGTCGCCCCGACCACGGTGATGAAGTTGGCGTCGCCCGACCATCGGGGCACGACGTGCTGGTGCAGGTGGTCGGCCAGTGAGCCGCCGGCCACGCCACCGAGGTTGAGCCCCACGTTGAACGCGTGCGGTCCGCTCACCTGCTTGAGCACCCGGATCGCGTGCTGGGTCATCCGCGTGAGCTCGCCGGCCTCCTCCGGCGTGAGCTCCTCGAGCTCGGCCACGTGGCGCTGCGGCAGGATCATCAGGTGCCCCGGGTTGTAGGGGTGCAGGTTGAGCACGGCGAAGCACAGCTCACCCCGGGCGATGACCAGGCTCTCCTCGAGCGGCCAGTGCTCCATCGCGCAGAACGGGCAGCCCTGGTCGACCGGACCGCTCGGCGCGACGTACGCCATCCGGTGGGGCGTCCAGAGCCGGTCGAACCCCTCGAAGCCGAGGCGGTCGACGCCACCTGGGTCGCTCATTCGGGGTCCCCGCGGAATCGGGAGCGCAGCGAGTGATTCTGTGGGGTGTTCACACCTGCACCCGTGCCGAGACCGCCTCCGCGACCCGGGCGATCGCCTCGTCGATGGGTACGCCGTTGTCCTGGCGGCCGTCGCGGTAGCGGAAGCTCACCGCACCGGCCTCGACGTCGTTGTCACCGGCGATCACCATGAACGGCACCTTCTGGAGCTGGGCGTTGCGGATCTTCTTCTGCATCCGCTCGTCGGAGAAGTCGACCTCGGCGCGCAGCCCCTGCGTGCGCATCCTCTGCGCGATCTCCGCGAGGTAGTCGTGGTGCCGCTCGGCGATCGGGATGCCCTGCACCTGCACCGGCGCCAGCCAGGGCGGGAAGGCACCGGCGTAGTGCTCGAC
>CAVSUC010000003.1:0-131420 GCA_963731075.1 uncultured Actinomycetota bacterium | reverse complement strand
ATTCTTTTAGTGAGAGATCCGACTTCTGCGGTTAGGTCATTGTGTGCTCGGTACCCAGGACTGAGTCCGCACCACGCACTCAGAAGCTGGTGGAAATTCCACGAGCGCCTGCTGCCGGTACTTTCGAGGATGTTCATCGCACCTTTTGATGAAGTTGTTAGCGATTACAGTCGAGTCATCGACCACGTCAACGTTAGATATGAACGGTCGTTTAATACGTACACCAAGTCGCCAGAATCGGAGGCTGCTGTGCAAGGCCGCGTTGAGCAGGTCGGTCGGGTCGATAGTTGGCGCGCGAGGGCAGTCGAGCGAGGCGTCGCACGTCCTAGTCGCGAAAGGCAGCGCGACTACGGTGGGTGGGAGATCGACGAACGTTCAGCGGCATTGCTCGCTCGTGCTGAATCGTTGCATGTCCAATTCTTGCAGCATGCCGCTTCACAGTGAGTGCAAGTGTCTCCCCTAGGACTCCCCTCGTGGCGCCGTCACGCATTGACTCATGCAGGATCATTTTGGGGAGTTTTTGACGCTGGCCTTTCGTCCTTGGGCACATTTCTTTTAGGGGCGGCCATCGCGCGCAACTCCAGCGTCACTGAGTTCGGTGCGTTCGGTGTTGTCTTTTCGATTTATCTGATCGTGCAAGGATTTGGTCGAACATTTTACGGACAGCCGCAGGTTCTACGCCAGCGCGCAGACGCTGACGACCGGAGACTCCCCCAGCACTTCTTCCTTCTCGCGTTAGCGTATAGCTTATCAGCGCTGGTCACACTGGTGGTCACTGCATTCTTCGTGCTACCGGATACGATTTATGCTGCAACCCTGACCTTGTCCATCTGCCTGCCTGGCCTGGCTTTGCAAGATGCCTTTCGGTACAGCCTGTTTGCCCGTCAGGATGCAAAGTCTGCGACGCTCAGTGACGCAACGTGGCTCATTGCACAACTCGTCGCAACGGGCACGCTAATGGCGGCGGGTCACGCGACGTCACACACCCTACTTCTCGCGTGGGGGATTACCGCTTGGTCGGGGGTCCTTCTCAACCCACGAAAGTGGTCGTGGAATTTTTTCACGACATTAGGCACATGGTCTAAACAGCATCTCGCCCTAAGCGCAGTGCTGTCTTTGGAGTTTGTCGGGCAAGCGGCTGGAACGGCAGCGATTCCCATCGCGGTCTCACTTGTAGAGGGCTTAGCGGCTGCCGGGACGTTGCGCGGGGGCCAGTTGCTTTTTGCACCTGTCGTGCTCATTTCAACCGGCTTGACCATGACCACCATTCCTCAGGCCATGTCGCTGGCTCATGTCCCTGGACGACTCCTGACCTTGATGGTGAATCAAACAAAGTTCGTCGTGCTTGTCACGGCTGTCGCAACAGCTCGCTTTTTTGTGTACCCGGATCTTTGGGGCGAATAGTACTCGGAGAGACATGGGCCGGCGCGCACGAGGTAGTCCTGGTGCTAGGACTTTGGACGGCTGGATTAGGGGCTCTGAACTCCGCGCTCATTTTCCTCCGAGTTTCCGTAGGCGGACGGTACACCCTGCCAATCAGGCTCGGCAGCGGATTCAGCACGCTCCTCGCGTCAGCGATAGGCGCCCACCTCGGTGGCGGTCATGGTGCCGCAGCTGGTGGTGCACTCGGATCGTTGCTATGGGCCGCGCTAGCCTGGGCAGCCGTCTCGCGCGTTCACCGCAACAGGGCCCTATAACTCCCCTTATGTTGACCGGGAGGCAACAAGGTCGTCGTAGATGCGGAGAAGGTCGCCTCCGGCGCGACTCTCGGTGTGCCGATCCAAGAAGCGGAGGCGTGCTCCGCGCCCCCGCCTAGTGAGGCCGCCATCCCTGGCATCGTCAATCACGCGCTCAATCCCCGCCGCCAAGTCGACTTCGTTCGGATTAGCGAGCCACCCAACATCATCACTCACCACTGTCGACAGCGGGCCGATGCTCGTCGCCAGTACGGGTCTGCCGTGAGCCCAGGCCTCTACCACAGTGCGCGGAAACGAGTCATAGCACTCTGACGGGACGAGGACTACCTCAGCCTCTTGAATCCTGACGCCCACGGCCTCGGGAGCCAACGGGCCCACGTAGGTGACATCAGGGCGGTCTGCGGCAAGTTGCTTGGCCAACTCCGATAGAGTCCCAGAACCGGCGATAGTGAAAGTAGCTCCTACTGACCTTGGGAGACGGCGCCATGCCTTGTCGAGAATGCGCATTCCCTTTTGATCGTCCAGGCGGGCAGCGAAAAGGAACCTCACACGATCCGGCCTATCTGCGGGAGAGTGTACTGACGATGGTTCCCCGGGATCAGCCATAAAGGTTGGGCGTATTTTGATGTTCTCATCCGGTACGCCGCGCGCGCGCTGTTGTTCGGCTGCGAACTGTGTGAGGACGATGTACCGATCCACTCGCCGCCAAGACTCTTGGTACAGAGCGCCAGATGCGGCCATGATGACCGAGGCCGGTCGTGACGACCGATAGCAGCCATGCTGGATAGCCGGAAAGGCCATCCTCCGCCCAACGCATTCAGTACACACTTTACCGTCTCTGAACAGCGTCCCTGCAGGGCAATCTAGCCTCTGATTATGCACCGTGTGAACGACCGGGATTCCCAACGACCGAGCCATAGGGAGTATGCTGGGGGAAATCGCCGGGAACACGTTATGAATGTGCAGAACGTCGGGATCGAAGCGCCTGAAAGTTTCCTTCAAGCTTAGTCGCGCGTACGGAGACCATATCGGCGCAGCCGCGATTGACAGCTTCCTACCCGTATTCAAGTCGCCAAAGTTGTCAGAGAACTCGAACATCGCTCGTACATCGACGTTTAGCGACTGAAGCAGTGCGACGTCTGTTTGAACCGCGAGGTTCTCACCGGACGGCGGGGTACCCTTATAGAAGTTGTGCGCGACCACTACTTTCACTTGCGCCAACCCCTCATCAAATCTGCGATTACCGCGGCAGCGAATACGGTGTTGCCCACGAGGTAGCGCCGCCACAGTCGCCGTGGTTCCCGCGCCAAGCGATATGTCCATTCAAGTCCGCTGCCGTGCATCCAGTGTGGGGCTGGCTTGATCGTGCCTGCTGCAAAATCAAAGGCGGCGCCAACAGGCACCCATACCGAGTCCACCCGGGTCGACCAATGATCCACGAATCGATCCTGCTTGGGTGTGCCCAGTCCCACCCATACGAACGTAGGTGCGGCGGCCTCAAAACGTTGCAGGAGCGACGCCTCTTCCCCCGATGTCAAAGCCCGAAAGGGCGGCGATTCAACTCCGCAGATCAATATCCCCGGAATCTCGTGCGCCAGCTGCTTGTGGAGCAACGACGATGTCAGAGGGGTACCGCCATATAGATAGTGCGTTGCGCCCCATTCCACCCCCTCCTTCATAACTTGCAGCATGAGATCCGGACCTCGGACAGGCCCCCTCGCGTTGCATGCGCCGAGCGCGCGACCGGCCCATGTCACGGGGGTCCCATCTGGAAGATTTAGGCTTGCCCTATTCAACATCTGAGCAAATTCCGGATTACGACTGGCCAAGGCCAGTGTAAAGGCGTTACACAGATGAACTGCGTGGCCACCTCGATCGCTGCTAAGTCGTCGAAGCTTCCGCCACCGCACGACCACTGCCTACTCCGTTGATATGTACGCCACAGCACCAAAAATCGGACTGCAGTCCGGCTTCGTCAAGCACTCTCGTGTCTCGTCTTCGCCTCGCCCGTAGCGGCATCAGTCGACGCACGAGCATGTGATGATTCGGCTGAGGACATGCGGGCCACGGATGCGCCTGCGGCCAGGGCCACCCCTAGGAGCAAGCCAATAAGTAGGTTCAGGCGCGTGTTCGGACTGATCGGTTTTGGAGAAAGTTGAGGAGACTGAGTCATAGCAATAGATACGCGGCTTTTGGTTGTGCTCCCGGGCATGGCCTCGTAAGACTCCACAAGCGGAATCAACTGCTCGGTGATCGCCGACGTCAGTTTCTGGGCTTCGGCCGGCGAGCGGCCAGAAACAGCAATGTTGAGCAAGTTGGTTCCCGTGGGCACCGAGGCCGTAACACGGTTCGCCAACTCAGCCACCGACATATCCAAACCGTACTTCGAGACAACGATCTTGGATAACCGATCGCCGCGCGCCAAATTTGCATACGTCGCAGTTCTTTGCTGGACGTAGAGATCCCCTTGGTAAGCCGTTGTCGCGTCGCGAACTCCGTTGGCGGTGACGATCACTTGCGACCCTGATGTGTACATGGGTTTCGCGCGTAATGAAAATATGAGGGCGAATGAGACCGCTAGCAGGACAAGAGCGCCAGAAAGCAGCCAACTGGCACGCAGTGCGCGAAAGATGCGACGAATGAGCAAGGGGGTCTCCTGGAGGGAATCTGTGCCAGTCTGCCAAGGCGCCTACTGCGAGGTTCGATCATCCCAGAGAGTTGCTGAAGATGCGCACCACGCTTGCACTTCAGCGCTTGGGCCCCTGTGGGCGCTGGTGGGATAGTGAGCGGTTCATGTATGGACAACGAGTCCTGAGGCTCGGGTTACGACTACGGAACGCAAATTTGCCGTGGCCCCTCCGTGCCTCACCGACAATGTGTTCAGCATGTCCGTTGCGTGTACCGCAGGGGCAGGGAAGAGCCAGTTGGTCCCAATGTGGGTGTGGTTTGAACAACGAGATGGTTGAGAATGAGTGTGCATCTAGGTCATGTGCCACGACCGTAGTCGTCCTCGAGTCGGCAAATATCATCCTCGCCGGTGTAGGCACCTAGTTGAACCTCAACGATCACGAGTTCGATATCGCCCTCGTTGGCGAGCCGGTGGACGGCCCCAAGCGGAACATCCATCGACTCTCCGACCCGAACCCGGCTTACGTGACCGTCAACATAAGCCGTCGCAACGCCTTCGATAATCACCCAGTGCTCGGATCGATGCTGGTGCGTCTGAAGCGACAATCGGGCACCGGACTTCACATGAATCCGTTTGATCTTGAAGCCCTCCTCGACGTCAAGGACGTGCCACGACCCCCAAGGTCTCTGCTCCGACTTCAACAACGCTCTTCTCGCTTCCCGCACCGATAGGTCGTTATGCTTGGCGACGCTGGACTTGCGAGTCAAGGTACAGGTCGAGGGGGAAGATCAACCCAAAATCTCACATTGATGAGCGGCAAAGGACGTGACCCGTCGGTGACACAGGTGACCTTCCGCGATCAGGATGGGCGCCTGAAGATCGCCACACCCGGGACGACAAATAGCGCTCGGGCCCTCACGCACGATGTGGGAGTCCCGAAGGGGAGTCCCACAATGCTGGTGGAGCACGGAGAACGATCCGCAGACACCCCACCCAGTGAGATCGGTTGTCACCAAGCGTCTCTGCCCGCGCGCGCAGGTCGAGGAAGCGACCTCGTGAGCACCCCAAAACTAATAGCGAGACTCGAAACTCAGACTGATCATATTTCCCCTCTAGACCAGAGGGAAATGTCTTCATTAGCGAAGGGGACGGATGTGCAGGCCGACCTCGGGGTCGACCACGATCTCCTGCATGGCCGGCAGCCCGTCGGTCTCGAGCTGGGCGTCGATCGGCACGTTGCGCTTGATCAGGGCGAGGGCGATCGGGCCGTACTCGTGGTGGCGGGCGGAGCTGCCGACGAAGCCGACCTCCTTGTCCCCGTGGAGCACGGGGGCGCCGCGGGTGGGGAGCCGGTTGGCCGAGCCGTCGAGGTGCAGCAGCGTCAGCCGGCGCGGCGGGCGGCCCAGCGTGTGCACCCGCGCGACGGTCTCCTGACCCCGGTAGCAGCCCTTGTCGAGGTGTACGGCGGACGGGATCCAGCCCATCTCGTTGGGGATCGTCCGGTGGTCGGTGTCGAGACCGAGCCGCGGTTCGCCGCGCGCGATCCGGAGAGCCTCGTAGGCCCACATCCCGCAGGCGGGGCCGGCCGCCTCGGCGTAGGTCTCGAGCTCGGAGCGGGCGAAGACGTCGTACTTGCCGGGGGTTTCGACAGGCTCAACCGACGGGAGAAACTGATCGACCGGCGGGGGTTGGTCCCCGACTGCGCTGACCGGCCGCCAGGCGACGGCCAGCTGCTCCGTGAGGTCCTCGACCTCGACGCGCATCATGAACCGCATCCGGTCGAGCCAGGCGGCCAGCGGCGCTGCCTCGCCGGGCTCGGTGTGCGCGGTGAACGCCTCACCGTCGTCGACGCCGTACATCGCGTGCTCGACGTGTCCGTTGGGGCTGAGCACCAGGGCCGCGGTGGGCGTGCCGGGAGAGAGCGACTCGAAGTGCTGCGTGGTCAATGAGTGCAGCCAGGTGAGTCGATCGGGTCCGCTGACCCGGATGACACCCCGATGGGAGAGATCGACGAAACCCTCACCGCGACAAGCGTGCGCTGCTCACCGTTGAAGGAGCCGTAGTGTGCCGCCACCGGAGCGTCGATCCCGTCACCGCTGACCGCGCCGGGAAGGCTCAGCAGAGGACTGGGGATCGGGCCGAGAGTCGGGGCGGTCATGCCTCCAGTGTCTCGCACCCGACCAAGATCTGACGTGGCGTCCGTATCCGCCGGTGCGGTTCACGAGAGGAGGCCACCCACGGACCGAATCGGGGAGGGGCACCTTCGCATCTCGCCGTTCAGTGGCACCCAGCGGCTGGCTAGAGTGGCGCTTCCAGCCACCGAGGAGTGATGTGTTCGAACGCGTCTGCGTCGTGGTGCTGGCCCTTGTGCTGACTCTCCTGGCGTTCGTCTCGGTCGCGGGGCACGGCCCCTTCGCCGGAGAGGTGCTCTACACGATCTCGCCCACCCACGGTATCGACGAGGGAGACGTGCCGATCGCGGTGGCGTGGGCGCTCGGCATGGGCTGCCTGGCCGTTCTGTGGCGTCGTCTCTGACGAGATCTCCGATGGGCGACCGATGACCTGGTCCGACAGGAAGTCCTACCGGAGGCGGCAGGTCACCGGTCGGCGGCCTGGGAACCGTCGGCGATCGCGAACGCACGCTCGTCATCCATGGTCGCCTCTTCCGCGTCCTCGACCCCGGCGAGGTCGACCATGAGCGAGACGGCCCGCATGCGTCGAAGTACGACGAGGCTGCCGGCCACGAGCGCCGGGAGGGCGAGCGCGGTGGGGATGGTGGAGAGGGGGAGGCGGGTCATGCGGTACTCCTTCGCGAGCTCCAGTGCGGCACAGAGCCCGACCGGTTCCCCCGTCATCGGCCGGGCCCTGTATGTGTCCAACGAGCACTGACCGCGACCGCTACGGGACAAATAGTGCAGTCGCCAGACGGCCGCCTGTGCCTGCGTGATGGCGGGGTTTCGACAAGCTCAACCGGCGTACGAGTCAGCCGGTGGAGCTGGCCTCGGGCAGGTACTCCTGCACCAGCGCCTCGGTCTCCGCCTCCAGCGGGATGCCGCTGAGTGGGGCGCCCATCGCGTCCAGGGTGCGGCGTACGCCGGCCTGGCCGTCGCTCGCGTAGCGAGCACGCAGCAGGTCGCGCCACAGCAGCTGGTTGGCCGGGTCGACCCGCAGCCCGGCCTCGGCCGCCGCGGAGGCGCCGCCCGGGTCGTCGTCGCCGCCGAGCAGGTCGACGAGACGGTGGGCGCTGGCGACCACGACGCGACGGATGGTGCGCTCGAGGTCGTGGTGGGCCACCCAGGCGTAGCGGCCCTCGGGGGTGCCGTCGAACGACTCGCCGCGGATCAGCTGGAGCCCGCGCCGGAGGAGCTCGATCTCCTCGCGCCGTGAGCCGGCCGCCCGCGCCCGCAGGAACAGCGAGCGCACGGCGTCCCAGTCGCAGACGACCGCGTCGCTGAGGGAGAGGCGACCCTCGGCGTCCTCGCGCAGGAAGGCACGCCCCTGCACGTCGTCGCCGAGCCAGGCCCGCGCCCGCTCGATGGCGGCGTCGCTGACGTCCTGGGTGACGCCGCGCGGCCAGAGGACCCCGGCCAGCACGTTGGGGTGGACGCCCTGCGGGTTCATCGCGAGGTAGGTGACCAGCTCGGTCAGCTGGTCGCCGCGCACCTCGTCCGGCGCCGGGACGCCGGTGACCGCGATCGATCCGAGCACGCCGACCCGTCGGGGGGCGGTGGTCCACGCGGCGTCGTCGACCTGGCGCAGGGGCTCGGGGATGCAGCACCTGGCCGCCCTCGTCGGGGCGGTCGGGCCGGCGGGCCGCCTCGAACAGCGCGGCGATGCCCTCGACCTGCTCGTGCCCGATCCGGTTGGCGGTGACGGCGATGCCGAGCTCGTCCAGGGTGAGGTGTCCGCTGCTGTCGACGCGGAGCGTCCAGCGGGCGGCGCGGTGGCTGCCGGCGAGTACGACGGCCAGGGACTGGCGCTCCGGTCCGGTCAGGTCGACCAGCCGGTCGGCGACCTGCTCCTCGGTGAGCTGGCCGACGACGACGAGCTGCGAGGGCTGGGACGTACGACGGCCCACCCGCCCGGTGAGCACGTCGGCCCGGATGCCCTCGAGACGCTGCTCGAGCTGGTCGATCTCCGGGGGCAGGTCGTCGACGATGCGCATGCGGTCGTCGCCGACCCCGGCGAGGCCGGCGGGCAGGCCGCTGGCGATGACCCGCATGTCGGTGGCCCACGAGGCGGTGCCGCTCTGCAGCGCGATCGCCGCGGCGACCTCGCTGGCGATGTTGGGGTCGCCGTCGATGGCGACCAGGCCGCCGGCGGCCTCCAGGTCGACGAGGGCGTCGCGCCCGTCGGCGTCGACGCCGAGGCTGACCAGCGCGGGGTAGGGCGAGGTCTCCGACTCGAGCTCGCTGGTCGGCTCGAAGTGGTCGCGCACCCACGTCGCTCCGTCGTCGGAGGTGTGCCACTCCCCCAGCGGGTTCGGGGAGGCGGGGGCGAGCCGGAGGGTGACGCTGCTGTCGTCCAGCGTCACGGCGTACACCGCGGGCAGCGGAGCGGACGCCTCGCGGCACGCCGCCATCAGGTCGCGCAGCGCACGGTCGAGGAAGGCGGCCCGCGACGGCGTCGCCGCTCCGCGCAGCTCCACCTCGACGTCCTCGGCCTCGGACCGCGACCCGATCCGACGGCGCCGCTCGAAGGCGAGCGCGGCCAGGGCGGTGGCGGCGAGCAGGCCCGTGCCGAGCAGGCCACCGGGCATCTCCTGCACCCCGCCCTGCTCGGAGGCGACATCGGCACCGGCATCGCGCACGCCGGTCTGCTCCGACGCCTGCGTGGGTGCCTCGGGCAGCGGGGTGGCCTCGCGCGGCGCCGTGTTCATCCGCTCCACGCCGACCGCGTCGTCCGGCATCACCAGGTTCCACCCGGGCTGGATCAGCCGGGCGAGCTGGAGCTTCTGGCCGTCGAGCTGCTCGAGCCCCTTGTTGAGCTCGTAGATCTCCTTGTAGCGGCGGCCGTCACCCAGGTGCCGCTCCGCGATGTCCCAGAGGTTGTCGTGGTAGCCGTCCTTGGGCGCCTTCACGTTGTAGACCTTGTGGCCCAGGAGGTGCTCCTGCTGGTCGTGATCTCGTGCGCGGCCCGGCGCTCGGCGCGGGTCTGCTGCGCGACGTCGTCGGCCTGGTCGGCCGCATCCTGCTGTACGGCGGCGGCCGAGACGGTCTCGCCGGCACCGACGTGCTCGGGCGGGGCCATCGCCGAGGCGGCACCACCGGAGATCACCTCGGCGAGCAGCAGCGCCCCCACCAGGGCCCGAGCCAGCTTCTGGAGCGGCCCTCCGAGCGGCACCGGCTGGGCGAGGCCACCGCGGCGGGCCGCCACCACCTCGACCGCCACGCAGACCACGAAGAACAGCCACGCCACCCAGACGACGAACAGCAGCACGTTGAGCAGGGTCTCGAAGGTCAGCTGGCCGGTCAGGGTGTCCTTGTCCGGCAGCGACGTCGGGAAGGGGCCGGAGCCGGCGAGCAGCCAGAGCAGGGCGGGTACGCCGATCACCAGGGCGAGCAGGGCCAGCGCCGACAGCGCGCGGCTGCCGCCCGAGCTCTCCGCCGTGCCGGCGCCGCCGGCGGCGGGCGGCTGGAAGCGGGCGGGGTCGGTCGACCGCGGCTGGTCGGGAGTGATCTGGTTGCTCATGGTTCTCCTGTGGCCTGTCAGGGCGTCGGGTTCTGGCCGGTGTCCGGGACGGCCTCGGCGGAGGCGCGGACCGGGAACTTCACGTTGAAGATGTTCAGGATGTAGGTCTTGCTGACGTCCTGGACCTGGACCGACACGTCGCCGGCCTTGATGTCGGCCGTCCAGTTGCCCGCGCCGTAGCCGAGGTCGGCCATGTAGCCGCTGATCCGCTGCCGGGCCAGCTGCTGGTCGATCGTCAGCGTCTCGGTGCGACGGAACGCCTCGACGTCGATGCTGTCGGCCCCGATGCGGGCGGCCTGCTCGGCGTCGTCGGCGATGCGCATGCGCTTGTTGATCGCCAGCCCGCCGTCGATGACCAGGCCGGCGCACAGGAACAGGATCAGCGCGAAGCCGATGACGAAGACGGTGGCGGAGCCCCGCTCGTCGGGTTTCGACAGGCTCAACCGGCGGGGGCGGGTTTCGACAGGCTCAACCGGCGGGCTGCGGGCGTCATCGGGTGCTCCGGTAGGTGTCGATCGGGGCGTGGCCCTCGGACGTGACCTGGATCGAGCCGGGGATGCCGAGGAGCCCGAGGTCGGCATAGCTCACGGTGCAGTCGAGCCGGACGATCGCGGTGCCGCCGGAGACGAAGTTGCCGGACAGGCCGGTGGGCTTGCAGTTGCGGGTCGCGCGCAGGCCCTGGGCGATGGCGACCCGTACGGCGTCGGTCGCCTCGGCGCGGGTGTGGCTCTGCGAGGCGGCGCGGGCGGCGTCCCGAGCGGTCGAGTCGGCGTCGGCGCGCGCGTTGACGTAGCGGCCGCCGGCCACGACGAAGAGGGTGAACATGAACAGCACGGGGATGAGTACGACGATCTCCACGGCCATCGAGCCACGCTCGTCGTCGGTCGACGGCCGCGCGCAGCGCCCTGTTCGCAACCACGAGCGCGCGCTCACGGGGCACCGCCGGTGTCCTCGACGTACCGCTCGATCGGGCCCTCGACGGTCTCGGTGACCCGCGGGAAGCGGATGAACGGCAGGATCTGGGCCGCCTTGCCGCTGACCGTGACGCGGGCCTGCTCCGGGCCGACCACCGGCTCGACCCGGGCGTCGTTGAGCACGCCCTTGCCGATGTCCCTGACGATCCGGTCGCCGACGGCCTGCGCCTTCTGGCCGTCGCCGGTGACGCGGGCGGTCCGGGCCGCCTCACGCGCGGCGCCGGAGGCCACCTGCCCGCCGAGGTAGATCAGCGAGAACTGCACGGCGAACAGGATGGTGAACATCAAGATGGGCATGTACAGCACCAGCTCGACGGCGGAGGCTCCGCTCTCGCCCCGAACCGTCCGCCGCGCACATGCCCGTCGGGTCACTGGTTGCCGACGTCGCTGCCGATGTCGTTGGCCTTGCCGACCAGGGCGGTCCGCAGGATCGCGGCGACGGCGATGCAGATGCCGACCACGATGGCCGCGATGATCACCCACTCGACGGCGGACGCACCGTCCTCGCGCCGGGCCTTGACCAGGCGACCCTCGAGCATGAGCAGACAGAAACCGAGGGGGTTCAACGGGTTCACGACGTTCGACATGGGCGAACAACCTCCATTTGTGGGGACGAGTGGGTCATACCCATCTCGCAGAGCGAGCACACCGCATCAGAACCCGAGAATCTGGGAGATGGGTGGATAGATCAGGAACAGCAGGAAGCCGACGCACAGCAGCAGCTGCGCGATCAGCATGGACTGGGACCGCTGCGCGGCCCGTCCCTCGGCGTCGGCCAGCTCGCGCTGGCGCATCGACACCGCTCGTGCGGCGAGCGACTCGCGCACCTTGGCGCCGTCCTCGGCGACCAGGGCGAGCGCGGCCGCGAGGTCGCGCAGCTCCTCGACCGCCATCTCCTCGCCGAGGTCGCCCAGGGCGGACCACGGCGTGATGCCCTGGAGCCGGGCGCTCTGCAGCGTCTCGCGGATGCGGATCATCCCCCAGCCGTTGCTGAGGCTGACGGCCGACTGGAGCGCCTCGGGCACTCCTCGTCCGCCGGCGAGGTTCATGGACACCAGGTCGAGGAAGGAGCTGACCACGTGGCGGAAGTCGCGACGACGCTCCTTGGCGTTGCCGGTCAGCTGGAGCGTCGGCAGCACCGCACCGATCAGGCCGCCGAGCAGGGCGAGCCACAGCGGCGAGGAGACGCTGGCGCCGAAGAAGTAGATCGCCGGGGCCAGCGCGATGGTGGGCGCGAACAGCCCGGCCACGCACGCCAGCAGGCTCATCCCCAGGTGGCCCTCGACGGTGCCGCCCATCACGGACAGGTCGGCGCGGGTGCCCGCGGGCAGGTTCCAGCCGCGGGCCTCGAAGACGGCGCGGAGCTGGGCGCCGAGCTTGCGCACGCGCAGCGACTCGCGCTCCTCGGTCTCCTCCTCGGCACTCAGCACGGCCGTACGCCGGGTGCGCGCCTGGGCCGCGTCGAGGCGGGCCAGCTCGGAGGCACCACTGGCCCGGCCGGTGTCGAACTGGAGCACGAGCAGCAGGAAGCCGACGCCGACGCAGGCTCCGACCAGCATGACGGCGGTCATCGACGAACCTCCCGGCCGGTGTTGCCGGTGCTCTGCGCGGAGAACAGGAAGCGCTCGGGCGCCTCGAAGGCCGAGAGGCGCCGCATCCAGGCGAACCCGGCCGCGAAGCAGGACAGGATCAGGAACAGCACCGTCTGCCCGACGGTGCCGGAGTAGGGCTCGACATAGCTGCGGTTGAACAGCGTCAGCCCGAGCACGAAGACCACCGTGATCCCCATGACGATCTGGACGCTGCGACGGGTGCTCGCGCGGCCGGCGTTGACCCGGCGGCGCATCTCGAGCTCGTCACGGGCCGAGCCGGCCAGCGAGGTCAGCACGTCGCGCAGGCCCGGCCCGCGCAGCTGGGAGTTGAGCATCAGCGCGGCGACGATCAGGTCGGCGCTGGAGTCGTCGAGGTCGTCCGCGAACTGCTGGAGCGCGGTCGGCAGCGGCGTACGCACCCGGAGGCGGTCGGAGAGGTTCATCAGCTGCTCGCGGATGGAGGGCGCGGCCGCCGTGGCGGTGGCCGGGATGGCCTGCTCGAGGCCGACGGCGCCGGCGATCGTGTCGCGCAGGGACTCGGTCCAGGCCGCCAGGCCCTCGAGCCGGGCGATGGCGACCCGCTCGGAGCGGGCCCCGCCGAACAGGATCGGGGCGAAGAACACCAGCAGCGCGGTGGCGCCGCCCAGCACCACCCACCGGGTGAGCAGGAGGATCACCAGGCCGGCCCCGATCGCCAGCGGCAGCCGGGCGCCCACGCTCTTCAGCGCGGGCAGCAGCGTCGACGGGGTGACCGGCTGGTCGGGGTCCTCCTCGACCACCTGCAGCGAGTGGACGAGCAGCGCGATGCCACCCCCGATGACGGCACCGAGGAGGACGATCAGCAGCTGGCTCGGAAGTCATGCAGAGACACCGGCGTGGTGGCTCGGCTGGTAGCCCGCGGCGAGGAGCTCGTCGATGCACTGGATCGGGGCGGCGGGCACGGCCATGCCGTCGGGCCCCTCGGCGAAGACCTCGCTGGAGAGCACCCGGCCGTCGACCCCGTTGACCTCGCGCACGGAGGTGACGACGCGTCGCAGGTCGCCGCCGGTGGCGTACTCGTTGCGGCGCTCCACGAAGATCACGAAGTCGATGGCGCCGGCGATCAGCATCATCGTCGCCTCCGCCGGCAGCCGCTCGACCGACTGGATGGCGTAGGTGCAGATCCGGTTGAACACCTCGAGCGAGGAGTTGGCGTGGATCGTCGACAGCGAGCCGTCGTTGCCCTGGCTCATCGCGTTGAGCATGGTGACGATCTCGTCGCCGAGGACCTCGCCGACGATGACCCGGCTGGGGTTCATGCGCAGCGAGCGGCGGACGAGCTCGCCCATCATGATCGCGCCGGTGCCCTCGGAGTTCGGCAGGCGCTCCTCGAAGGCGACCACGTTGGGGTGCAGGTCCTCGAACTCGCCGAGGCCGAGCTCCAGCGCCCGCTCGACGGTGACGAGGCGCTCCTGCGGGTTGATCTCGTTGGCCAGCGCGCGCAGCAGCGTCGTCTTCCCGGCGTTGGTCGCGCCCGCGATCATGATGTTCTTCCGGGCCGCGACGGCCGCGGAGAGGAAGCTCGCGAGGTCGGCGGAGACCGAGCCCTTGTCGACGAGCATGTCGAGGCTGGCCCGGCCGATCCGCGAGCGCCGGATCGACAGCGACGGCCGCTGGCACACGCCCATCACGGCCGACAGCCGGCTGCCGTCGGGCAGCCGCAGGTCGAGCTGCGGGTTGGCGGTGTCGAAGGGGCGGCTGGTGATCGAGGAGTAGGCACCGAGCACCTGGACGAGCTCGATCAGCTCCTCGTCGCTCTCGGCCACGGGCGGGAACCGCTTCTCCTCGCCGTTGGCGTAGCCGACGAACACCGCGTCGCAGCCGTTGATGTCGATGTTCTCGACCTCGGGGTCGTCCAGCAGCGGCTGCAGCCGGCCGACGCCGTAGAGCGCGGCGTGGATGCCCTCGGCGAGCTCGGACTCCTCGGTGACCGACGGCGGCGTGCGGCCGGCGGCGATCTCCTTGGCGGCGTGGCCCTCGAGGACCCGCGCGATGACGGCGCGGGCGAACTGGCGCTCGTCCTCCGAGCTCATCGTCGGCAGTCCGTTGGAGGCGTCCTCGCGGCGCTGGGCCGACAGCGCGTCGGCCACCTCGGTGCGCAGGTCGCGCAGCAGCTGTTGGTCCATGGGCATTGCCTAGCTCGCGTTCTGGCGGATGCGGCCGGTGAGGTTGGTCAGGTCGTTGATGCGGGTGCTCAGGTCGGACAGCGAGCGCACCAGCACCGAGCGGCGGACGTTGCGACCGGACTCGGTGCGCAGGGCGTCGGCGGCCTTGCGGTCCTCGGCGATCACGCCGAGACCCTTCACCGGCAGGCCGGCCGAGGCCAGCAGCTGCTCGGCGTCGGTGACCCCGCGCGCGTCGGAGGCGGAGGTCACGATGGCGATGCCGGTCGGGGTGGAGTCGATCGAGCCGAGGTGGAGCGAGGTCTGGAGGCCGCGCAGGCGCTCCCGCAGGTGGGCGATGTCCTCGAGCTCGCCGCGGCTGACGAGCACCACGGCGTCGGCGTGGTCGATGATCGCCATCGCCGGCGAGCCGGGGGTGAGGCGGCCGCAGTCGGCCAGCACGTCGTACTCCCTGGAGCGGCGGAGGGTCAGCGCGACGTGCTGCCACGCGGCGCCGAGACCGAGCACCTGCGAGGGGCTGTGCACGCCGACGAGCGTGCGCATGCCGAGCGAGGTGGTCTGGAGGTGGTCGTCGAGCTCGGCCTTCTGGCCCGCGCGCACGGCCGCACCGAGCGAGAGCAGCCCGATGGAGGGGTTGAGCGGGTTCGCCGCTCTCGGCCCGGTAGCGGAAGCCGGTGTCACCACCAGCCGGGTCGAGGTCGGCCACGGCCACGCGGCGCGGCCACAGGTGCGAGAGTCCGGCGACGGTGACGCTGACACCCGGCGATCCCTTGGCCGAGGCGAAGGCGATCAGGGCCATCAGTTCTTGCCCGCCGGCAGCAGGTTGTTGATCTCGGCGTCGTCGATCGCCACGCCGCGCCCGGTCAGCGCGATGCCGAGCTGGTCGCTGCCGGTGGCGCCCACGATCTGGTCGACCACGGCCTGCGGCACGACCACGGTCGCGACCGAGGACTTGGCGTCGCTGCCGAAGCCGCCGGACTTGGAGGCGCTCACCTCGAGCACCAGGCCGGTGGCCAGGGCCTGGGAGGGGGCCTGGGCGTCGCCGATGCGGACGAGGCGTACGGCGTCGCCGCTGCGCAGCCCGGGCGGGTACTTCCCGGAGGTGAGGGGTACGCCGACCTGGGCCTGCTCGACCTCGAGGGGCGGGTTCTTGCGCAGCAGGCTCCGCTGGAGCAGCTGGCCCTTGTAGATGGTCTGGCGGGCGTAGAGCTTGCCGGCGACCTGGCCACGCTGGTCGTAGGAGATCGTCTGGAGCCCGTCACCGGAGACGTTGATGGACCGCAGCATGTCCGCGGTGATCAGCTCGCCGGTCGACACGTTCGCGTCGACCACCAGGACGGGCTCGCGCGAGTCCATCCGGACGGCGAGCAGCCCCGCCAGCGCGGCCCCGCCGACGATGAGCAGGACGGCGAGCGCCGTGAGCGCGGGACGACGGCGCCGGGGCGGGGAGGGAGGGGCGGTGAAGGACGCTCCGGAGGACCGGTTCTTCCTCCTGCTGAACGAGGAACCGCTGGCCTTGCCACGGGCCTGGTCGGTCGTCTGGGACATGGGGCGCTGCTCCGTCGAGTCGGTGTGCGAAACGTGCGGGCACGGCCGTACCGCCCCCGTGCCGCTGTCCATTCCCGGAGGGGATGCGGACCAAACAACTCTAACCACCACAACTGGATCCGCAGACCACTTGACCAACTTGGCCTTAACCTCGTGCTGGACGACTGCCCCGCTACAGATTGCGACCCCATGCGCCTGCTCGTGACGATCGAGGCCCCGGGCTCGGGGGGCGTCACCCGCCACGACATCGTGCTGACCTACAGCCCCGAGACCCGCGTCTGCGACCTGGCGACGGCCCTCACGACGAGCTCCTCGCCGGGCACCCCGACCAACGTGGTGGCGCTCCCGGGAGCGGCCGACGTGCCGACCCTCTCCGGCCCGGTCGACCTCTACCTCGGCGACGAGCAGCTGGACGGCGAGCAGCGCATCGACCAGAGCCCGGTCCGGCACGGCGTGATCCTCGGCCTCGGGCAGCCCTCGACCCAGCTTCTGCGGGAGCCCCAGGGACTGGTCGAGGTGCGCATCTCCTCGGGTCCCGGCGCCGGCCACGTGCACCGGCTGGGCGTGGGCCGGGCCACCGTCGGGCCGGGCCGGCACTGCACCATCCGCATCCCGGAGCTGGCCGACGAGGCGGGCCTCCAGGAGCTCGAGGAGGTGCTGGTCCTCGAGGTGGCCACCGACGGCACGGTCACCGTGACCCCCGACGCCGCCGTCGAGGGCGTGGAGATGGAGGTCCCGCTGCGCCGGGAGCCGGTGACCGCGCCGATCGTGCTCGAGGCGAGCTCGATGACCGAGGAGACCAAGAAGCGGCGCCTGCGGCGGAACAAGCGGGTGCTGGAGTTCCAGCTCGGCGAGCGGATCGACCCCGGGAGCGCCGTACCCCTCGTGCACCTCGACCGCCGTCCCCTGTCCGGCCCGACGGCGTGGGAGCCCGCCCAGAGCCTCGGGGTGGGACCGGTGCTGCTCGACCGCGTGGAGATCCAGGAGCCCGACGCGTCGCTGAGCCCGAGCCCGAGCGCGCCGACGATGGACTACAACCGGCCGCCACGGCTGCACCCGGCCGCGCAGCCCAACGAGTTCAGCCTGCCGCAGGAGCCACGCCGGCCGGACAAGATGCCGTTCCCGCTGATCATGCTGCTCTCCCCCGTGCTGATGAGCGGCGTCAGCTATCTCGGCTTCGGCCGCAACCCGCTCACCCTGCTGATGGCGTTGGGCATGCCGCTGATGATGCTGGCCAACGCCAGTGGCTCCCGTCGCCAGCAGAAGAAGCGGTTCGTGGAGCAGGTCAAGGAGTACCAGGAGCGGCGGGTGCGCACCGAGGACGCGGCGCTGAAGTCGCTCGTCGGCGAGCGCGGCGCCCGGCGGCGCAACTTCCCCGACCCCGCGACGGTGCTGCTGTTCGCGACCGGGCCGCGGGCGCGACTGTGGGAGCGGCGGCCCTGGGACCGCGACTTCCTGCACCTGCGGATCGGCACGACCGACCTCCCCTCCGAGGTCACCATCAAGGACCCGACGCGCGAGGCCCACGAGGGCCCGCTGCTCTGGACCGCCCCGGACGTGCCCGTCACCATCCCGATGCGCGAGGTCGGCGTCGTCGGGCTGGCCGGTGGGGCGACCGAGTGCCGGGCCGTCGCGATGTGGGCGGTCGCCCAGGTCGCCGCGCTGCACAGCCCCTCGGACACCGTCGTCAGCGTGCTGCTGGGCAGCGATCCCAGCCCCGACTGGGACTGGGTGAAGTGGCTCCCCCACACCCGCAACGACGACGGTCACCCGCGGCCGGTCCGGCTCGCGACCGACGACGACAACCGCGCGGCGGCCATCTCCGAGCTGATGGGCGAGATGGAGTCCCGTCGCGAGCTGGGCGAGAAGGAGATCGGCGGCCTGACGCGCTGGATCGTCGTGCTCGACGGGGCGCGCGAGATCCGGATGAGCACCGGCATGGTGTCGCTGCTCAAGGAGGGCCCGCGGCTCGGCATCTTCTTCATCTGCCTGGACCGCACCGTGCGCGAGCTGCCCGAGGAGTGCCGCACGGTGGTGTCGTACGTCGACGGCGACCTCAACC
The DNA here is from genome assembly GCA_963731075.1 of uncultured Actinomycetota bacterium. Lineage (GTDB taxonomy): Bacteria > Actinomycetota > Actinomycetes > Propionibacteriales > Nocardioidaceae > Marmoricola. Next base: position 113,065 of record CAVSUC010000003.1, on the reverse strand, counting down.
TCGAGATCAACGAGCAGCGGCACATCGACGCCGTACGCCCCGACCTGGTCAGCGGCCTCTGGCTCGACCGGCTGGCCCGGGCGCTGGCGCCGATCAAGGACGTCTCGACCGAGGACCTCGCCTCGTCGCTGCCGGGGGCGAGCCGGCTGCTCGACGTGCTCGGCCTGCACACGCCGTCGGCCGGGGCGGTCATCCGGGGCTGGGCCGGCAAGGGGCGTACGACGCAGGCCGTCATCGGCGAGTCCACCGACGGCGTCTTCCGCATCGACATCCGGGCCGACGGGCCGCACGGCCTGGTGGCGGGTACGACGGGCTCCGGCAAGTCCGAGCTCCTCCAGACGTTGATCGCCTCCCTGGCGGTGGGCAACCGGCCGGACGAGTTCAACTTCGTGCTCGTCGACTACAAGGGCGGCGCGGCCTTCAAGGACTGCAACCACCTGCCGCACACCGTCGGCATGGTCACCGACCTCGACGGCCACCTGACCACCCGCGCCCTCGAGTCGCTCGGCGCGGAGCTGCGCCGTCGCGAGCACCAGCTGGCCGACGCGGACGCGAAGGACATCGAGGACTACACGGCCGCGCGGGTGCCCGGCGACGAGCCGATGCCCCGGCTGCTGATCGTGATCGACGAGTTCGCCGCCCTGGCCGCCGAGCTGCCCGACTTCGTGACCGGTCTGGTCGACGTCGCCCGCCGTGGTCGCTCGCTCGGGGTGCACCTGATCCTGGCGACCCAGCGACCGGCCGGCGTCGTCAGTGCCGAGATCAAGTCCAACACCAACCTGCGGATCGCCCTGCGCGTCACCGACTCCGGCGACTCCGACGACGTGATCGAGTCCCCCGCGGCCGCGAAGATCGCGAAGGTCTTCCCCGGTCGCGCCTACGCGCGGCTCGGCCACTCCTCGCTGATCCCGTTCCAGAGCTCGCGGGTCGGTGGGCGCCCCGGCGGCGACGGCGGCGGCCGCGTCGGCGTGGTCGAGATGGACTGGGACGACCTGCCCCTGCTGGGCCGCCAGTCCGGCGTCACCGAGGAGGACGAGGACGACGTCAGCATCCCGACCGACCTCGCCTCCCTCGTCGGCGCGATCAACGAGGCCAACGACGAGCTGGGCCTCCCGGAGATGCGCAAGCCCTGGCTCCCGGCGCTGCCGGAGCGGCTCGGCGTCGACCAGCTGAGTGACCCGACCCCGGTGGTTGAGCCCGTCGAAACCCCTCGGCCCCCCGTCCCCCCGATCCCCTTCGGCCTCGCCGACCTCCCCCGCGACCAGCTCCAGGTCGTCGAGTCGTGGGACCTGGTCGGCGGCTCCCACCTGATGATCGCCGGGCAGTCCCGGTCGGGCCGCAGCAACTGCCTGCGCGTGCTGGCCGGCGGGATCGCGCGGCTGTGCTCGCCGGAGGACGTGCACCTCTACGGCATCGACGCCGGCAACAACGCCCTGCTCCCGCTGATGTCGCTGCCCCACGTCGGCGCGGTCGTCACGCGCACCCAGACCGACCGGATGTACCGCCTGGTCGCGTTCCTCCAGAAGGAGCTCTCCTCCCGTCAGCAGTCGCTGGCCGAGCGCGGGTTCGCCGACATCGGGGAGCAGCGGCTCAGCGTCCCGGCCGACGAGCGGCTGCCCTACCTCGTCGTGCTCCTCGACCGGTGGGAGGGCTTCATCCAGGCCTACGAGTCGCTCGACGGCGGTGTCCTGATCGACCGGATCACCGCGCTCCTCCAGGAGGGCGCGGGCGTCGGCATCCGGATCGTGATGACCGCGGACCGCAGCGGGCTGGTGGGGCGGATCAGCACCCTGGTCGAGGACCGGATCGCCCTGTCGCTGAGCGACCCGGGCGACTTCAGCAGCATCGGCATCCCCGTCCGCGAGGTGCCGAAGGTGATGGCGCCCGGCCGCGCGTTCCGCGCGGGTGAGCGGCCGCGCGAGGTGCAGTGGGGCCTGCTCGACCTGAGCGGCGTCGGCACCGACCAGGTGCGGGTGCTGCAGGAGCTCGGGCGCGCGGCTGACGAGGCGTACGCCGACCTCGACCGGGCCCGCCGACCCCAGCGCATCGACGACCTGCCGGCCGCCATCTCCGCAGCCGAGGCGCGCCAGCTCGAGCCGGCCGGCACCAGCAAGGTGTTCGTCCCGGTCGCGGTGGGGGGCGACAGCCTCGCGCTGCAGGGGTTCGACCCCGACGTCGGCGGCAACGGGTTCATGATCACCGGGCCGCCACGGTCCGGGAAGAGCACCGCCCTGCAGTTCCTGCTCTCCTCGGTGACCACGATGCCGGTCACCCTCTTCGTCCCGCGTCGCTCCCCGCTGCTGGTCGACCCACCGCCCGGCGCCAAGGTCTTCACCGGCGCCGAGGCGATCACGGACATCACCGAGCACCTCGACAAGATCCGTGGCAACCACCTGGTCGCGGTCGACGACTTCGAGGTCATCGGCACCGACAGCCCGCTCGGCAACCTGCTCACCGAGCGGTTCGCCAAGATGCGCGACAGCGGCAGCCTGATGGTGATCACGGGCGCCATCGACGACATGCTCAGCGTCTACCGCGGCCTGCCGAACGAGATGAAGCGCGGACGCAGCGGCCTGGTGCTCTCCCCGCGGGCCTCCAACGACGGCGACGTCCTCAACGTCCGCCTCCCCCGCTCGGCCTCCGGCGCCATGCCCGTCGGCCGCGGCGTCCTCGCCAGCCCGCTGGGCTGGACCTGGGTCCAGGTCCCCCGGATGTAGCCCACTCGGGTGATCTGTGGAGGATCATCGGCACCAGGCGCCGGGGATCCTCCGCATCCGCCCTCACAAGACTCTCGGGCACCGCCGGCACGGGTGCGCTCGACCGTCCCAACCCCGCGTCCGGAGGAGCTCGCCCACCATCGGCGCGAGACTGCAGGCGTCAGCGACGGCCCCCCAGCCGAGGCGGATGGTCTGGAGCCGGTCCGTGGCGGTCGCAAGATCACGCTCCAGGTCGGCCCACTGGTCGGTCGCCCACTCGTGACCGAGGCGCCCGTCGAGCTCGACCACCAGCAGGTACGCCGGATAGAGCACGTCTCGGCAGCCAGGCCCCCGTGTGCTCGTGAAGCCCCGCTGCCGTCTCCCCGCGGGCAGACCGTGTGGGCGTTCGACCCTGGTCAGGTAGCGGTGCTCGAGCAGGGAGAAGGCACCAACCGAGACGTCATCGAGCACAGTGCGGAGGAACGCCCGGCCGGGGAGGTACGGGTGGTGCGACAGCGTCGTCAGGAGACGGTCCGCCGTGCTCCTCCGCTGCTGGCAGACGTCGGAGAGCAGCGCCACCGCGTCCGCTTCGCCACGCCGGGCCCACCGCATCGAGGCGACCTGCAGCGTCGCATCCTCGAGCCGGAGCCGCGGCGGCGTGCGGTGCCACATGGTCCGTGAGTCCAGCTCCGACATCCGCACCACTCGCATCGCAGGCTGGGCATGCACCCTGCGTGCCCTCGGGACAGCGACGGTCACCAGGTCCGTCGTGATGTTGCGTACGCCGTGGGCGATCAGCGCGGACTCAGCGGCGAGAGCGGCTGGGGCGGCATAGAGGACGGCCGCCATGCGCAGCTGCTCATCGGTCGGAGGCCCGGTGTGGTCGACGTACACACCCGGATGGACCACCCGCCACTCGCGCCGGCGTACTCTCCGCTCGATCAGGTTGTCGTTCCCCCCGAGGCTGAGGACCTGACGCCTCGAGATCAGACCACCCTGGTCCCGCATCCGCTGCTCGATCGACATCTGCGCAGCCTCGCCCAGACGAGCCGGGCGAACCACGAGGTCGTCATGGGCTGTGGATGATGCGGGCCGTCAGGCGGGAGTGGACGCGAACCGGTTCGCCGCTCGCGGAGGATCGTCGGCAGCATGTGCCGGAGATCCTCCCCCGGTCCGGGCATGCGAAAGGGGAGAGCCGGAACGGCTCTCCCCTTCAGCAGATGTGAGCTCAGCGCGGTGAGGACACCGGCGCGAGGTGCGGGTGCTGGTCGGCTTCCTTCGCACCCTCGGCCATCTTGTTGTGCTGGAAGGCGACGTCGGTGCCGGCCGTGGCCAGCGCCTGGCAGAGCTTGGTCAGCGACGGCTTGAAGCCGTTGTGCCAGGCGTCGTTGAACTCGTGGGCACCCTTGCTCTTCCACTCCTCGTTGGCCTGCGTGAGCTTGCCGTCGAGCTGGTTGATCATGGTGTCTGCGTCCTGCATGGACGTCTTGAGCTGTTCGTAGAGCAGCGCAAGATCCGGGATGTTTGCTCCAACTGCCATGAGTCGAGCCTCCTTCATCGAGTGTGTCCGTCCCCCAACGGCTGTTCGTCGAAGGAACCGTGCTGTTTTCCCTGTGGTGCCGAGAAGTTTCTGCCTCCCCGCCGCTTCTACATTCCTTCGGCCGCGACCTCCCAAACCTCCTGCCCGGATAAATCGTGGGGTGCACCTCCGCGCGTTTTGATCGCCGATCCCCGGGGCAGAGTGAGCACGCGAGGCGGCGATCTGGCCTCGCCGTACGCACAGCACATCAACGGGGAGGGGACGTCATGGCGGGCGACGAGGCAGCCGAGGAAGAGACCAACTTCTACCTGATCACCCTGCGCCACAGCCGCGACAGCGTGATCCCCAACGCCACCCACGCGGTGTACGCCGGGCAGGGCGACCCCGGCTCGAGCATCGCCAGCGGCATCAACGGCGGCGGCTGGGTCTGCACCGAGGCGACCACGTGGACCACCGAGCTGCTGGAGCACACCAAGAAGGTCATGCCCGCGTTCGACGACGCCGCCGCGGCCGTCAACGCCGCGATCAGCGGCGAGCCGGAGAAGGTCCCCAAGGGCGACCCGCACGGCATCGCCTGGAACCGCACCTGGCACATGATGCGCTACAACCTCTGACGCTGCTCTCGCTCAGACCTCGCGACAGTCCGCGCACGTGCCGAACGCCGTGAGGTGGCCGTAGTCCGGCGCGAAGTCGTGCTTCGCGGCCAGCGGTCCCAGCGCGTCCTCGATCTCGGTGCGGCCGATGCTGATCTGCCGGTGGCACATGCGGCAGACGAGGTGGGCGTGCTCGTGTCCCTGCGCGGAGTGGTAGGTCGGCGCCCGGTCCGTCAGGTGAGCGTGCCGGATCAGCCCGAGCTCGTCGAGCAGCTCGAGCGTCCGGTAGACCGTCGAGAGGTTGATCGACTCCGAGTGGGTGCGCACCTCGGCGTACACCTCGTCGGGGGTCGCGTGCCCCAGCGTCTCGACCGCGGCCAGCACCAGCTCGCGCTGCGGGGTCAGCCGGTGACCGCTGGCGCGGAGCCGCTCGTGCCAGTCGGCGGCCGAGGCGGAGGTTGGGCCAGAGGTCGGGCCAGAGGTCGGGCCGGTCTCGTCCATCACTGTCGCTTCAGCTGGGCATGCGTGTGGGGCTGCAGCTCCTTGCCCATGGCGGCCATGTCGAAGGCGTAGAGCAGGTCGCCGTTGACGTAGCCGTAGAGGCGACGGCCCGCGACGTACTCCTTGGCGGTGGCGGTGCGTACGACGGCGTCGGTGCTCATCTCGAAGCGCGGCTGGTCGGGGTGCAGCTCGCCGTGCCAGGTCTCCACGAACCCGGTGTTGTGGGCCAGCAGGAACTCGAGCGTGCCGTCCGGCTGCGGCCGGATGAACCCGGTCTCCTGGGCGGCCTCGCGCACGTGGTTGCCCTCGGCATCGACGATCCACGACCGACTCAGGTAGTGGATGAAGGGCCGGCCGTCCTGCTGGAAGATCAGCTCCTGGCCGAACTGGAACGGCTCGATCGTCTCGTACTCACCGTGACCGTTCCCGGCCCAGGTCCCGATGATCCATGCCAGCCGGGCGACGTCGGGGTGGATGTTCTCGGGGATCTCGAACGGCATGCTGCTCAGCGCTCCTGGGGATCGGCGGGGTCCATGTTTCTCTTCAGGCGTCGCAGTGCCACCAGCGCCACACCTCCGACGCCCAGGACGGCCACCGCGATCACCACGACGAAGAAGGCTTCCATGTCTCGGAGTCTAGAGTCGAATCATGCGTTCGCTCGTCATCAAGTGCACCGCCGGGGCCGGGGAGCCCGAGAGGGCCAACCAGGCGTTCACGGTCGCGGCGTCGGCGGTCGCGTCCGGTGCCACGGTGTCGTTGTGGCTGACCGGCGACGCGGCGTGGTTCGGCGTGCCCGGCCGGGCGGAGGCCTTCGAGCTCGACCTGGCCACACCGCTGGCCGAGCTGCGCGACGTCGTCCTGGCGGGCGGCACCCTCACCGTGTGCACCCAGTGCGCGCAGCGCCGCGGACTCGTCGAGGCCGACCTGGTGGAGGGAGCCCACGTCGCCGGCGCCGCCGTCTTCACCGAGCAGGTGCTCGGCGAGGGTGTGCAGGCGCTCGTCTACTGACCGACCACGGGCCGGCTACTGGCCCGAGTCGTAGGCGAAGGACCGGACGACCTTGCCGGCCATCGTGGTGGAGAGGTAGCCGGACTCGCTGAACTCGTTGCTGACGTGCACGTCGACCCGTGGGGACTCGTCCCCCGGGCGGATGAACCGGATCACCACGTAGGCCTTTCCCTTCTCCACGTTGAGCGTCCGCTTCGCGACGCGGATGTTGCGCACCAGCGCCGGCACGACGATCCGGCGGGTGTTGACCGGCTGCGCGCCCGGGAAGACGGCCCGCACCCCGCCGAACGTCGTCCACCTATCGTCGCGGTAGAGCCAGCCCTCCTGACGGGCCTTGCCGGTGACCGGCACGCCGACGATCGCGTAGTCGGGGTAGAGCGTCACCTCGACGGCGCGGCTCATCCCGAACCGCTGGCGATAGGTCCGGAGGAACCCGCTGATCCCGTCGGTGGTGAGGGCGTACGTCGTGCGGGCCGGAGCCGGGTCCGTCCCGCCGGGGTCGGCCTGACCTCGGGGATCCGGTCCGTCGGGGCCGTCGGTGTGGCCCGCGCTGTAGCCGACGTACGCCACCCCGGCGACGACGATGGCGATCGCCACGACGACGGAGACGAGGATGCCGACCACCCGCGATGGGATGGCGGCGGTCGCGAGGTCGGAGACGTCGTCGTCGACGGTGGCGCGTGCGCCCGGCTCGAAGGTCGACCACGGACGGTCCTCGACCGCACCCGCCGGTCCCTCCGACCTCGGGGGCAGCGTCGCGTCGAGCTGGTCGAGCTCCCGGCTCATCAGGTCGAGCTCGGCCATGCTGGTCGCGGACTGGACGTTGCCGAGCCGGATGTCCCGGTCGGCGAGGCTGATCCGCCCCTCGTCGGCGGCCTTCCTGACCCGCGCGACCACGCCCGCGCGGTCGCTGTCCTTCGGCTGCCTCTGGGCGTCGTCCACGGGAGAAGAGTAGGGAAGGGCGAGCGACCCCGGCCTAGACACGACGCCGCAGCCGTCAGGGATACGGTCGTCCGCATGGGAGACCTGCTGATCACGGTGGCACCGACGGGTGCCGAGACGACCAAGGACGACTGTCCACAGCTGCCGACCACGCTCGCCGAGCTGGTCGAGACGGCGCAGCGCTGCGAGGCCGCAGGCGCCGCGATGGTGCACGTCCACATCCGCGACGACGAGCACCGACCGACGCTCGACCTCGGCCGGCTCACGGCCACGGTCGACGCGCTGCGGGACGGCACCGACCTGGTCGTGCAGCTGTCGACGGGTGGATCGGTGCACGACCCGCTCGAGGACCGCCTCAAGGTGCTGGACGCCCAGCCCGACTCGTGCAGCCTGACGATGGGCACGACGAACTTCGGCGACGACGTCTTCCTCAACCCGTGGCCGTTCGTCTGCGACCTCTACCAGCTCAGCCAGGAGCGGCGGGTCGTGCCGGAGTTCGAGCTGTTCGACCTCGGCCACGTGGCGGCGCTGCACCGCCTGCTCGCGAAGTACGGCCCTCCCCACGGCGGCAAGGTGCACGTCGACCTCGTGATGGGTGTCCCCGGCGGCATGCCCGGCACGGCCGACGCCCTGGTCGCGGCGGTCGCGGCCCTCCCGGCCCAGACCACCAGCTGGTCGGCCACCGGCATCGGCCGCTCGACGCTGGCCGTGGCCCTGGCCTCGCTGTCGAAGGGCGGCCACCTCCGCGTCGGCATGGAGGACGTGCTGACCCTGGCCAAGGGCGTCCCGGTGGAGCACAACGAGCAGCTCGTCTCCCGGGTCGTCGAGCTGGGCCGCATCGCCCAGCGCAGCCCGATGACACCGGCGGAGGCACGCACGCTGCTCGGGATGGTCTGAGGTGCGCGCCGTCCTCCAGCGGGCCAGCTCGGCCGAGGTCAGCGTCGACGGAGAGGTCGTGGGACGCCTCACGGAGCCCGGGCTCGTGGTGCTCCTCGGCATCACGCACGACGACGGCCCCGACCAGGTCGCGTGGATGGTCCGCAAGATCCGCTCGCTCAGGATCATGCGCGAGGAGCGCTCGGTCGACGACCTCGGGGCCCCGGTGCTGGTGATCAGCCAGTTCACGCTGTACGGCGACGCCCGCAAGGGCCGGCGTCCCACCTGGAACGCGGCCGCGCCGGGCGAGGTGTCGGCGCCGCTCTACGACGCCGTGTGCACGGGCCTCGAGCGGGAGGGCACGCACGTCGAGCACGGGGTGTTCGGCGCCGACATGGCGGTCACGCTGGTCAACGACGGGCCGGTCACGATGCTGCTGGACACCGCCACGGCCTGACCGGTCAGCCGGCGCGGCCGAGCTGCACCTCGCTGATGGCCGTGGTGTTCCGCGGCCCCTTCGCGAGGTCGAGGATCTCCAGGGTCACCGTGTCGGTCCGCGTCCGCGGCACCCGCACGAGCTGCAGGTCGCGGTCGGTCCTGGAACCGCTGAGCCGCTGCACGACCTGGGTCTTCCCGATGGTCCAGCGCACCCGGGTGATGCGGTTGTTCTCGGCGAAGCGGTCGGCCTTGCTCGCCTCGTCGGTCTTCGCGTAGCCGGGGATCAGCCCGACCTCGCCGAGCGGGACCTGCCGGCCCAACCGGAAGGTGATCCTCTGGCCCACCGCCGAGCCGTTGCAGCGCCACGTCGTGTCGGCGACGCCGTCGCTGAGGTTGCCCGCGTCGTAGGTCACCTTCTTCCCGCTCGCGTCCACCCCCGCCTTCGCGACGCAGCCGACGTCGGCCTTCACGCCCGCGATGGGACGGACCGCGCCGCGCCAGGCGCCCTGGCCGGGCTTCTGGTGGGTGACCGATTGCTTGCGGCCGTCGGCACCGTCGCCCAGGACGACCCGGGGCTCGGAGCGCGAGTCGGCCCCACCTGCGACCCCGTCGGCGAACCGGCGGCCCACGGCGTACGCCCCGATGATCAACAGCAGCGCCAGCAGCGCGAGCAGGAACGGCACGAACCACGTCGAGTCGCGGATCCTCTCGAACCAGGTGGGCCGGTCGTCCTCCTCCGGCTCGAAGGTCTCCGCGGAGCGATGGGTGCCCACGCGGAGCGGTCCTCGCCGCCGGGGCAGCCGCTGGACCTCGATCTCGTCGGTGTCTTCGTCGTCACCGTCGACCGCGTCGTCACCAGCCTGTTCCGGCGACTCCTCGTCATCGTCCTCGGGCACGACCCGGTGCTGGGCCCCGCCCGTCTGAGCGGCGAGTGCCTGCTCGTAGGCGGCCCTGTAGGCGGCGGCGAACTCCTCCGGCACCTCCGGCGGCGGGGAGCCCGGGGTCGTGGGTCCGGACACGTCACCAGAGATTACCCGGGAACGACACCGGCCCCCGGCCCAGGCGGGCAGGGGGCCGGAGCCCACACGGCACGAGGCCGCAGGTCAGGGTCGTCTCAGACGGAGACGGCCACCTCGGCGATCGATCCGATCTCGGCGCTCACCGCGGTGTCCACCGGCTCGGTCTTCGGGGCCAGGGTGCGCAGGGTCCAGTCGCCCGGGCGGGCGAAGAACCGGAAGTGACCCGTGGCCGAGGTCGGCACCTCGGCGGTGAACTCACCGCTCCGGTCGAGCAGCCGCACGTAGGCGTTGCCCACCGGGTCGCTGTGCCCGTTCGAGCCGGCGCGCACGACCTGGCCCTGGATGATCGCTTCCTTCTTGACGTCGATGCCGTCGAGGGAGAGACCGCCCTCGGTCGCGCCGCACATCAGGCGCTCTGCCCGTCGGCCTGGCCGGGCTGGTCGCCGAGGGCGATCGGCACGCCGACGAGGGAGCCGTACTCGGTCCAGGAGCCGTCGTAGTTCTTGACGTTCTCGTGGCCCAGCAGCTCCTTGAGCACGAACCAGGTCAGGGAGGAGCGCTCACCGATGCGGCACAGGGCGATGGTGTCCTTGCCGTTGTCGATGCCCACCTCCTCGTAGAGCGCCTCGAGGTCCTCGTCGGACTTGAAGGTGCCGTCGTCGTTGGCGTTCTTGCTCCACGGCACGTTCAGCGAGGTCGGCACGTGGCCGGCGCGCTGGGCCTGCTCCTGCGGCAGGTGGGCCGGGGCGAGCAGGCGGCCGGCGTACTCGTCGGGGCTGCGCACGTCGATGAGGTTCTGCGTGCCGATCGCGGCGACCGTCTCGTCGCGGAAGGCGCGGATCGAGGTGTCCTGGTCCTTGGCGGTGTACGACGTGGTCTCGCGCTCGGGGAGCTCGTCGGTCAGCTCGCGGCTGTCGAGCTCCCACTTCTTGCGGCCGCCGTCGAGGAGCTTGATGTCCTCGTGGCCGTAGAGCTTGAAGTACCAGTAGGCGTAGGCGGCGAACCAGTTGTTGTTGCCGCCGTAGAGCACGACGGTGTGGTCGTTGCCGACACCGCGCGAGGAGAGGAGCTCCTCGAACTGCTGCTTGTTGACGAAGTCACGGCGGACCTGGTCCTGCAGGTCGGTGGTCCAGTCGAGCTTGATCGCCCCGCGGATGTGGCCCTTGTCGTAGGACGTGGTGTCCTCGTCGACCTCGACCAGCACGATGCTGGGGTCGTCGAGGTGCTCCTCGACCCACTGTGCGGTGACCAGTGCTGTTTCGCGACTCATGCGAGTGCCTCTTCTTCCTTGGTGTTGTCGACTGGGGTGCCAGCTGACGGTGCAGCGGGCGCTGCGGGGGTGGAGTGGGTGGCCGTGCGGGCCGGAGCGGCGCGACGGAGCAGCAGGTAGAGCTCGCAGCCCAGGCAGAACCCGAAGACCCCGTTGAGCAGCGCGGCGGCCAGCGCGAAGCCGGTCGCGACGGCACCCAGCAGGGTCGCGCCGGACAGGTAGCCGGCCAGGCCCACGACGGCGAAGGCCAGGCCCACGGCCTGGGCGAACCGCGGCGGCGCCGGGTCCTCGAGGTGGGCCGGCGGAGACAACCGGGGCCGCACCAGCGTCCGGAACAGCACCGCCGCCGGCGTGTGCTGCACCCCGAGGGCGACCGCGATCGCGAACAGCGCCGCCTGCACCGCGAGCAGTGCGACACCGACGCCGTCCGGCGCGGTGAGCAGCGCGACGGCCAGCACGACGCTGGTCAGGAGCGCGTTGAACCGCGGTCCGCGCGGGTCGATCTGGGGCTGGCTCATGGATCTCCTTCAACGTCCTGGGGGGTGTCCGCCATTCCGGCGGGGGGAAGCCGGGTGCAGCGCGGGCAGGAGGACGTCGAGGTTCAGCGGACCCGGGAGGGTCGGCTCGACGGCGTGGGCGCGGTGCGGCCGGTCAGGACATTCGACACAGCGACGAGCGCGTGCGGCAGTTGTCCACCGCGCGGCGCTTGGTCAACATGGTCGAGATCATGGAGCCAGCGTAGGCAGTGCCGAGACGTCGCCGAAAAGTGCGTCTCACCATTTGGTCTTACTTCTCACATCGTGGACCGGCTACGCTCCGCGGGTGAAAACAGCGTTCATCACCGGGGTCACCGGGCAGGACGGCTCCTACCTCGCCGAGTTCCTCCTCGGCAAGGGCTACGACGTCCACGGGCTCGTCCGCCGCTCCTCCACGCTGAACCGCTCACGGATCGACCACCTGCACCACCACGACCGCCTCCACCTGCACTACGGCGACCTCACCGACGGCACCAGCCTGGTCAACCTGGTGCGCAGCATCGAGCCCGACGAGGTCTACAACCTCGGCGCGATGAGCCACGTCAAGGTCTCCTTCGAGATGCCCGACTACACGGCCTCGACCAACGCGATCGGCACCCTGCGCCTGCTCGAGGCGATCCGCGCGGCCGGCCTCGAGTGCCGCTTCTACCAGGCGTCCACCTCGGAGATGTTCGGGTCGACCGCCCCGCCGCAGAACGAGGACTCGAAGTTCCACCCGCGCTCGCCCTACGGCTCCTCGAAGCTCCAGGCGCACTGGGTGACCATCAACTACCGCGAGGCCTACGACCTGTTCGCCGTCTCCGGAATCCTGTTCAACCACGAGTCGCCCCGTCGCGGCGAGAACTTCGTCACCCGCAAGATCACCAAGGCCGCGGCCGCCATCGACGCCGGCGTGCAGGACTACGTGACCCTCGGCAACCTCGACGCGGTCCGCGACTGGGGCTTCGCCCCGGAGTACGTCGAGGGCATGTGGAAGATGCTCCAGCAGGACGAGCCCGACGACTTCGTGATGGCGACCGGCGAGGGCCACACGGTGCGCGAGTTCTGCGAGGCGGCGTTCGCCCACGTCGGGCTCAACTGGGAGGAGCACGTCCGCTACGACGAGAGCTTCACCCGTCCCTCCGAGGTCAACGCCCTGATCGGCGACGCGTCCAAGGCCCACCGCGAGCTCGGCTGGAAGGCGCACACCACGGCGCTCGACCTGGCCCGGTTGATGGTCGACTCCGACGTCGAGGAGATCAGACGTTTCCTAGGGCGCTGAGCACCTGCTGCTTCGTCGGGGCCCCGGCGGCCCGGGTGATCTCGGTGCCCTGCCCGCTCAGGACCAGCGTCGTCGGTGTCCGCAGGATCCCGAGGCGGCGTACGACGTCCAGGTGGTGCTCCGCGTCCACCTCGATGTGCGCGACGCCCGGCGTGGAGGCCGCGACGTCGCCGAGGACCCGACGCGCCGCACGGCAGGGGGCGCAGAACGCCGAGGAGAACTGCAGCAGCGTCGCCCGCTCCCCCAGGTCGTCGGCCCACGGGGTGCCGGCGAGCAGCGACCGGACCTCGGGCACGACCTCGCTCTCCGTGGCCGGCTCGGTCTCGGCGCCGTGCACCGGGTGGGTCCCGCGGAACCGGCCGTCGGTCAGGGCGCGGTAGAGCCCGAACGAGACAGCCGCCACCACGGCGACGACGAGGACCCATGCTCCTGTGCTCATGTGGGGCTCAACGAACCGGGGCGGAAAAGGCTTCCCTACCCGCCGGCGAAGGGCGGCAGGAACTCCACGGTGGACCCCGGCTCGACCATCACGGTGGCCGGATCGCTCGTGGTGACAGGGCGATCCCCCACCATCACCGCGCAGCACGCGATCACCTCGGCGAAGCGCGTGGAGCCCGCGTGGGCCTGCTTCACCCGAGCGAGAAGGTCCGCGAGAGGGGTGGGCCCGGCGACCTCGAGGTCCTCCGCGTCGACGCCGGCGGCGGCCCGGGCCGAGGCCCAGTAGCGGAGCGTGACCAGGCCCCCAGTGGTCCAGCGGTCAACCACAGGCGTCACGTTCGATATCCTTGTGCCTTCGTGGACGATGAGGTCCCTCAACGTAAGAACAATGACTGACCGACGCAAGTCACTCACCCTGGAGGTGCCATGGGCACCGTGCTCCTGCTCACGAAGGCGCTGCAGGCCTCGGCCGAGGTGCTGCCCGGTCTCGCCCTCCTGACCCACCAGGTGAAGATCCTCCCCGCCGAGGGAAGCGCTCTGCTGGAGGCTCCGGACCACGACCTGCTGATGATCGACGGCCGCAGAGAGCTCGCGCAGTCGCGTGACCTGTGCCGCCTGATCCGCACCACCGGCTCCGACCAGCCGGTGCTGCTGATCGTCACCGAGGGCGGCCTCGCCGTCGTCGCAGCCGACTGGGGCATGGACGACGTCATCCTCGAGACCGCCGGCCCGGCCGAGATCGACGCCCGCATCCGCGTCGCCATCGGCCGGCTCGCCGCGCGCCACGACCGGTCCGACCCGGAGGCGCACATCATCCGGTCCGGCGAGGTGGTGGTCGACGAGACGACGTACACCGCCAAGCTCGGGGGCCGCGTGCTCGACCTCACCTTCAAGGAGTTCGAGCTCCTGAAGTACCTCGCCCAGCACCCGGGCCGCGTGTTCACGCGCGACCAGCTGCTCCAGGAGGTGTGGGGCTACGACTACTTCGGCGGCACCCGCACGGTCGACGTGCACGTGCGCCGGCTGCGCGCCAAGCTCGGGACCGACAACGAGGCGCTGATCGGCACCGTGCGCAACGTGGGCTACCGCTTCGTGCTGCCGCCCCGCGACCAGGCGAAGGACCACACCGGGTCACCCTCCGGCGCTCCGGCCCGCTGACCCTGCGTGCGATTCAGGGTCTAGCCTCCTGACATGGCGCCCGTGGAGCAGATCGACCCGTCCGACTTCGACTGGACGAGCGAGGAGGGCCCCGCGGCCGAGGTACGCCGCATCGCCCGCGCCTCGACCGCCAACGACGGCGCCAGCACGCTCAACGAGCAGGCGGTGCTGCAGCTGAAGCACCGCGGCCTGCGCGACGCCGAGCTCTGGCTCGGTGACGGCGGCTTCGCCCTGCGGCACAGCGACGTGCTCGACCTCGCCGTGCACCCCGAGTCGCGGCGCCAGGGAGTCGGGACCGCGCTGGCCTCGGCGGCGTTGCCCTCCGGCCGCAAGGTCGACGCCTGGTCGCACGCGGACCACCCCGGCGCCGCCCGGCTGGCCGAGAGGTTCTCCGTCCCGCGGGAGCGCGAGCTCGTCATCATGCGGCGCTCGCTCGCCGACCTGCCCCCTGCCCCGAAGGTCCCGGACGGCGTCGTGGTGCGCGGCTTCGAACCCACCGACGAGCGGGCGCTGCTCGAGGTCAACGCCAGCGCGTTCTCCCACCACCCCGAGCAGGGCCACATGAGCCACGAGGACTTCCAGGAGCGGACCAGCGAGTCGTGGTTCGACCCGAGCGGCCTGCTGCTCGCCGTACCCGCCGACCCCGGGCCCGGCGACCCGCCCCTGCTCGGCTTCCACTGGACCAAGGAGCACCGCGACGAGGACCCGGCGTACGGCGAGGTCTACGTCGTCGCGGTCAACCCCAAGGCCGCCGGCCGGGGGCTCGGCACGGTGCTCACCGCCCTCGGCCTCCAGCACCTCCACGACCGCGGGCTCGAGTCCGTGCTGCTCTACGTCGACGGTGACAACGACCCGGCGATCGCGGTCTACACGGGCCAGGGCTTCGAGGTCGCCCGGACCGAGGTGCAGTACCGCGGGACGTCCCAGGGGCTCGCCGGCTCCTGAGCTCGGTCGAGCCTGCCGAAGCCGGTGAGCCGAAGCAGCGTCAGGCCAGGGCCCGGCGCAGGCGGTCCGCGATCTCCTGGTTGTAGCCCTTCGCCTCGCGGCCGACGCCGACGAGGTGGATGAAGCCGTGGATCATCGAGGGGTAGCGCTTCAGCTCGACGTCGACGCCCTGCTCCTCCAGCAGTCGGGCGTAGGCCTCGCCCTCGTCGCGCAGGGGGTCGAAGCCGCCGGTGACGACGTACGCCGGAGCGATCTTCTCCGGGAAGTCGAGCCGGCGCACGGCCGAGGCATCCGGGACGGACTTGTCGGCGCCCGGCGCGAAGTAGGCCTCCTCGGCACCGCTCATGAACTGCTCGGTGAGGATGAAGCCCTCGGCGAAGGTCCTGCGGCTCTCGGTGCGCCCGACGAAGTCGGAGCCCGGGTAGATCAGCAGCTGGAAGGCCAGCGGGAGCTCCTGCTCGGCGGCCCAGATCGCCGTCGAGGTCGCCAGCGAGCCACCCGCGGAGTCGCCACCGACCGCGAGGCGGGTCACGTCGGCGTTGACCTCGTCGGCGTGCGTCACCAGCCAGCGGTACGCCGCCCGGCAGTCCTCGACGGCTGCCGGGAACTTGTGCTCGGGCGCCAGCCGGTAGTCGATCGCCAGGAGCTGCACGCCGGACTGCTCCGCGAGGAACCGGCAGGTGGGGTCGTGGCTCTCCAGGTCGCCGTACATCCAGCCGCCGCCGTGGATGAACAGCATCGTCGGCGCGGGCTCGGCCCCCAGCCGCGAGGTGGGCGTGTAGAGCCTGGCCCGGAGCGGTCCCGTGGCGCCGTCGACCTCGAGGTCGCGGAGGGCGCCGACGTGCTGGCGACCGCCGACCATCAGCTGCTGGCTACGCAGCTCCACCCGCGCGTCGGCCAGCGGCAACGCCTCGGCGGCGGGCGTCCGGGCGAGCTTCTTGAGCAGCAGCAGGAGCTGCACCTCGGTCGAGAGCGTCTGCCCGTCGACGACGACCGGCCGCCTCACGAGCCTGCGCTGCACCCTCTCGGGCAGGGCGAGGAACAGCTTGATCAAGGTCGCTGCGACGGCGTACGGCAGTTGGGGCACGTGCGCCAACCTACGACAGTCACCCGGTGTTCACCTGGCGGTGTCAGACTTCGCACATGTCCACCGACAGCTTCCAGCAGAGCACGGGGTCCGACGCGGGTGACGGGCCCCTCGACCCGAGCCTCCGCGTGGTCCCGGCCGACATCTTCGACGTCGACCCGCCCTACGACCCCGAGGAGGTCGAGTTCGCCCCCGGGGAGTTCGAGGACCGCTTCCTCGACCGTGAGCTCTCCTGGCTCCGCTTCAACCAGCGGGTGCTGGAGCTGGCCGAGAACCCCGACCTGCCCCTGCTCGAGCGGGCGCGCTTCCTGGCCATCTTCGCCAGCAACCTCGACGAGTTCTTCATGGTCCGCGTGGCCGGCCTCAAGCGCCGGATCGCGGCGGGGGTCGCCGTACGCGCCGCCTCCGGGCTGATGCCCCGCGAGGTGCTGGAGCAGATCTGGGAGGTGACCGGCGAGCTGGCCTCGCGGCACGCCGCTGTCTTCCGCGACGACATCGTCCCGGCCCTGGCCGGCGAGGGCATCGAGCTGGTGCGGTGGGACGACCTCGACCGCGACGAGCAGAAGTACTGCAAGCGGCTCTTCAAGGAGCGCGTGTTCCCGGTGCTCACCCCGCTCGCGGTGGACCCGGCGCACCCGTTCCCCTACATCTCCGGGCTCTCGCTCAACCTCGCGGTCCTGGTGCGCAACCCCAAGACCGACAAGGAGCACTTCGCGCGGGTGAAGGTCCCGCCGATCTTCAGCCGGTTCGTGGCCCTCGGCAACCAGCGGTTCGTGCCGCTGGAGGACGTCATCGGCGAGCACCTCAAGCGTCTGTTCCCGGGCATGGAGGTGCTCAGCGTCAACACCTTCCGGGTCACGCGCAACGAGGACCTCGAGGTCGAGGAGGACGACGCCGAGAACCTGCTCAAGGCCCTGGAGAAGGAGCTGCTGCGACGCCGCTTCGGCCCGCCCGTGCGCCTCGAGGTGCAGGAGAACATCGACGAGCACGTGCTGGAGCTGCTGACCGGGGAGCTCGACGTCACCGAGGCCGAGGTGTTCCGCCTCCCCGGGCCGCTCGACCTGCGGGGCCTGCACGACATCGCCGACCTCGACCGGGAGGACCTGAAGTACCCCAACTTCCTGCCGGCCGCACACTCCCTGCTCGCGCCCGTCGAGTCGGCCTCCCCGGTCGACGTGTTCAAGGCTTTGCAGCGCTCCGACGTGCTGCTCCACCACCCCTACGACTCGTTCAGCACCTCGGTCCAGCGGTTCATCGAGCAGGCCGCGGCCGACCCGCAGGTCCTCGCGATCAAGCAGACGCTCTACCGCACCTCGGGTGACTCGCCGATCATCGACGCCCTGGTCGACGCCGCCGAGGCGGGCAAGCAGGTGCTGGTGATCGTGGAGATCAAGGCGCGCTTCGACGAGCAGGCCAACATCCGCTGGGCCCGCAAGCTCGAGCACGCCGGCTGTCACGTCGTCTACGGGCTGGTCGGCCTGAAGACCCACTGCAAGCTGTCGATGGTGGTCCGCGACGAGCCCGAGGGCATCCGCCGCTACACCCACATCGGCACCGGCAACTACAACCCGAAGACGGCGAGGCTCTACGAGGACTTCGGCCTGCTGACCACCGACGAGGCCATCGGCGAGGACGTCGCCCACCTGTTCAACAACCTCAGCGGCTACTCGCGCAACGCGTCGTACGCCGAGCTGATGGTCGCCCCCGACTCCGTGCGCAGCGGACTGGTCGAGGCCATCAAGACCGAGATCCAGCACCACCGCGAGGGTCGGCCGGCCCGCATCCGGATGAAGGCCAACTCCATCGTCGACGAGGCGATCATCGACGAGCTCTACCGGGCCTCACGCGCCGGTGTCCCCGTCGACCTGCTGATCCGCGGCATCTGCGCCGTACGCCCCGGCGTGGAAGGCCTCTCCGAGTCGATCCGGGTCCGCTCGATCCTGGGACGCTACCTCGAGCACAGCCGCATCATGTGGTTCGAGAACGGCGGCGAGCCCGCGGTGTGGATCGGGTCCTCCGACCTGATGCACCGCAACCTCGACCGCCGCGTCGAGGTGCTCGTCCGGCTCCCCTCCGCCGCCGAGGTGGACGAGGTCACCCGCCTCCTCGACCTCGCCTTCGACGAGCACACCGCCGGCTGGGAGCTCGACGCCGACGGCACCTGGACCCAGGCCACCTCCCCCGACGACAAGCCGATGCGCAACCTCCAGGAGATGCTCATCGCCACCCACCGGCGTCGGCGGCAGCGCAACAACACCTGAGTGACCGCTCAGTCCGCCTCGACGAGGTCCTCCCGCCGGTGCGAGTCGGCCAGGGTGCGGAGCCGGTCGAGGTCGATGGAGCGGCTGTTCGCCACGGCCACCCGCAGGTGGGTCACCGCCGTCACGGTGGAGGTGCGGATCCCGCCCTCGAGCAGGGCGCGCTCCCCGATGACCGCGCCGGGGCCGAGCTCGGCGAGGGCCCGGCCGTCGACGTCGACCCGGACCACGCCGTCGAGCACGAGGTAAAGCTCGTCGCCCGCCTCCCCCTGGCGGGTCAGCTGCGTGCCCTCCTCGAGGTTGCGGACCTCCGGGTGGGCGCCCCCCTGCATGATGTCGGTCGAGAGCTGGCGCTCGAGCTCGCTCTCCACGGCGACGACGAGGGCCTGGCGGTCGTGGTCGGCCCAGGGGGTGCGTACGCCGAACGAGTGCGCCATCCACCGGCCCTGGTCGGCCAGCCCGCTCTTCAGTGCGACCCTGCCGTCGGAGCCGTAGATCCAGTGCCGCGGAAAGGCGCTCGCCCCCGCCAGCTCGACGTCGCTGGTGCCGTCCGGACGCAGCGTGACGGCCAGCGTGGTCCAGACCAGCGGGGCCTGCCAACGGACGTACGGCGGGTGCGGAACCGGCCGCGGGAGGGGCACGCCGGTGCGCCCCCCGACGGTCTGGCGGAAGCGCACGACCCCGTCGACGTGCTCCGGCTCGGGCCGCAGGACGGGCAGCGCTGCGGCCCGGAACGTGGCGCCGATCCGGCCGATCTTGACGGTGGTCGCGCCCATCACGAGACCACTGGTGTCGTCGTGGCCGGACGCCACGACCCGGCCGTCCTCCACGTCCGCCCACACGGAAAGCACATTGGCAAAGCGGAATTTGTCCTCGCGGCACAAGGCGTGGACCGTCTCGGCGCCGCCGATCTCGTCGGGCAGTGGCGCGTCCCAGTGCGAGAGCCGCAGGTCCATCCCCGCCTTGAGCGCTCCGCTGAGTGAGTCCGACGGAATCCAGGACATGGACGCCACGGTTGCCTCGATGCGCATGTTCGACCTCCGGGGGGCGCGCAGAACCAAGTGATCCGAACCTAGCGGCGACGCCGCGGACCGACAACGCCCTACGGGCAACATCTCGCGCATCCGCCGCACGCTGGCCTAGCGTGTCCGCATGTCGTGGTCCGAGGCTGAGGTGCGGGGCGCACCCCTGCCCGCGCAGCGCTCCTCCGCCGACACCGCCGACGAGATCGCCTCCATCGACCGCGCGATCTCCGCCCTCGAGGCCCAGCGCAGCGTCCTCGGGGACGCCGTGGTCGACACCGCGCTCGACCCGCTCCGCGCCCGTCGGGTGGAGCTGGAGAAACCTCGCGCCGAACAACGCCGGCTGGTCACCGTGGTGTTCGCCGACCTCGTCGACTTCACGGTGCTCTCACGGCAGCTGGACGCGGAGGACACCCGCGAGGTCGTCGGCGCGTACTTCGCCAGGTGGCAGCGCGCGATCGAGGACCAGGGCGGCGTGGTCGAGAAGTTCATCGGCGACGCGGTGATGGCGGTGTTCGGCCTCGAGCGCTCCTACGAGGACGACGCCCATCGCGCGATCCGGTCGGCGCTCTCGATGCTCGACGACCTCGAGGTCCTCAACGCGGAGCTGGGCCCGACGTACGGCGTGACGCTGCGGATGCGGGTCGGGATCGACACCGGCGAGGTCGTGGTAAGCACCCTCGGCGAGCGGGCCGGGGGCGGCTTCGTCGCGGTCGGTCCCACCGTCAACCGCGCGAGCCGGCTGCAGTCCGCGGCGCCGGTCGACCGCGTCCTGATCTCGGCGGACACCCAGCGCCTGGTGCGTGGGGCCTTCGGCATCGAGGCCCGCACCGAGCTCGAGCTCAAGGGCATCGACGAGCCCGTGGACGCCTTTGTGGTCGTCTACGAGCGGCGGCTCGGCTTCCGGCTCGACCCCTCGGGTGGCGTCGAGGGCGTGGAGACCGACACCGTCGGGCGGGACCTGCAGCTGCGCTTCCTGCAGGACCGCCTCTGGGACGTGGTGGACGAGTCGCAGTGGCGCGTCATCACGGTGATGGGCGACGCCGGGGTCGGGAAGTCCCGCCTGCTCTACGACTTCGACGCGTGGCTGGCCGAGCGCCCGGAGCCGGTGTGGTGGTTCCGCGCGCGTGCGGCACCGTCGAGCCAGCACGGCGTCAACGTGCTGCTGCGCGACCTGCTCACGTCGCGGCTCGACATTCAGATCGACGACCACTCCGAGGTGGTGCGCACGCGCCTTCGCGACGGCTTCGTCTCCGCGGTGGGCCCGGAGGCCGGCCCTCGACTGGCCGCCCTCGTGGGCGAGTGGCTCGGCTTCGACGTCGACGACAGCACCTTCGACCTGCCCTCCGAGCCGCAGGCGCTGCGCGACCAGGGGACCGTTGCCCTGGGCGAGTACTTCCGCACGCTGGGCGAGAGGACACCCGTCCTGATGCTGCTGGAGGACCTGCACTGGGCCGACGAGGGCACCCTGCGCTGGCTGGACGCCGTGGCGCCAGTGCTGGCGCAGAGCCAGGTCCTCGTCGTGGCCACGGCGCGCCCGACCTTCCTCGAGACCCATCCGCGGTGGGGCGAGGGCCTGGCGCACCACGGCCGGCTGGACCTCGCTCCCCTCTCGCGTCGCGAGAGCCGCGAGCTCGTGCACCAGATCCTGCGCCACGTCGACGAGCTGCCCACCGACCTGGTCGAGATGGTCATCGACAGTGCCGAGGGGAACCCCTTCTACCTCGAGGAGCTGGTGACCTGGCTGATCGACGCCGGTGTCGTCGTACGCAGCGAGCCGCACTGGTTCGTCGTCGACGAGCTGATCCGCACGGTCGCCGTACCCTCCACGCTCAAGGGCGTCCTCCAGGCACGGCTCGACGCCCTGAGCCTCGAGGAGCGCAACCTGCTCCAGCGGGCCTCCGTGGTGGGCCGCGTCTTCTGGGACCTCGCCGTCGCTCACCTCGACGACGACTCCCACGACGAGGGGCTGGCCCGCACCCATCTCGACAACCTCCGTCGCCGGGAGCTGCTGCTCCAACGCGAGGTCTCTCGGTTCGCGTCCGCCCGCGAGTTCCTGTTCAAGCACGCCCTCCTCCGCGACGTGGCGTACGACGGGGTGCTGCGGGCCCATCGCGAGCGCTACCACCGCCGCGCCGCCGCATGGCTGGTCGAGACGAGCGCCGCGGTCGGACGCCAGGACGAGTACGCCGCGATGGTCGCCGAGCACTACGAGCGGGCCCGGGACCCCGAGGCGGCGCCGTGGTACCTCCGCGCCAGCGCCCAGGCGGTCTCGGTCTACGCCAACGCCGAGGCGACGCGGATGCTCGACCGGGCGCTCGACCTCGCACCCGCCGACGACCACCACCTGCGCTTCGACATCCTCGACGCTCGCGAGCAGGTCCTCGACCGGGTGGGCAAGCGCGAGGAGCAGCAGCGGGACATCGCCGCGATGCTCGAGCTGGAGCCCCACATCGACTCCGCCCGTCGCGTGCAGCTGCTGCTCGTCCAGGCCCAGCTGGACTTCGTGCACAGCCACTACGACGACGCCCGACGCCACTCCGGCCGCGCGGTCCAGCTCGCGATCGCGATCCACCGCGACGACCTGCAGGCCGAGACCATGCTGTGGCAGGGGAAGGCGCTCACGTGGGCGGAGGACCCCGACGCCGCCCGGACGTGCCTGGTGCAGGCCATCGAGCTCGCGCGGCAGGTCGACCGTCCGGAGCTGGTCGGCGAGGGCCTGCGCTACCTCTCGATGGTGGCGAGCAACGTCGGCGACTACCAGACCTCGTTGGACGTCGCCGCCGAGGCCCGCGAGGTCTTCGCCCGCTCCGGGGACCTGGAGATGGAGAGCGCCGTCATGGCTCAGCTCGCGACGACGTACTTCAACATGCACCGCTACGCCGAGGCCCAGGCGGCCCTGGAGGAGACGCTGCCGATCTTCCGACGCTCGGGACACCGCTACCGCGAGGCCGTCAACATGGGCAACCTGGCATCGGTCTCGATGATGCGTGGCCAGCTGGCCGCGGCCGAGCGATGGGCCGAGGCGGCGACCCGGCTGACCACCGAGCTCGAGGAGCGGGAGGCGTGCGCGACCTACATCCTGGTCCTGGGGCTGGTCGACATGCTGACAGGCCGCTTCGATCAGTCCCACGAGCACTTCGCGACGGCGCTCGAGATCGTGCGCGACGTCGGCGCCAAGGGGCTCGAGGTCGATCTGCTGGCGCGGCGGGTCACGGCCGCGCTGCTGGAGCGCGACCACTCCGCGGTGCTCGAGATGGCGCACGAGGCCCTCGACGCCAGCACGACTGCGCAGTCCGACCTCGACCGTGCTCACGCCCAGCTCGGCCTGGGGTACGCCGGGCTGGTGACGGGGACCTGGGACGAGGCGGAGAGCGGCTTCACCGAGGCAGCCACCCTGTTCGAGAGCCTGGGCCTCGAGACGCGGGAAGCCACCACCGGTCTGGCCGGCGTGGCCCTCGCCGGGGGCCGGGTCGACGACGCGCTGCAGCTGGTCGAGCCCCTGCTCGGCCACCTCGACCGCGACGGCCTCGCCGGGACGGCCCTGCCGGGCGAGATGCTCCGCATCACCCACGAGGTCCTCGTCGCCGCCGGTGATCCGCGTGCCGCCGAGGTCCTCGACCGCGCCCGGTCCTACCTCCGGGAGTCGGCGGCCGAGATCGGCGACGAGGAGATGAGCGCGGGCTTCCTGGCGCTCCCGGTGCACGCCGAGCTGCTGGCCCAGGGCTAGCAGGTCGCGAAGACGACCGGTCCGTCGTACAACGCCGAGAGCACGTAGCCCGTCCTCGACCGCGGACGCAGCCGGAGCACGACGTCGCTGCCCACGGACTTCGACGAGGTCAGCCTGAAGTTGTCGGAGAACGAGCCACCGCGGCCGATCGCCTCACCGACGGCCAGCTTCGCGCGCGGGCGCAGGTTCTTCTCCGCACGGTCGGAGTCCTCGAAGTGCTCGACGACCCGCAGCGTGCGGTCGGGCTCCATGCCCATGGCCAGTCCGGCCAGAGGTGTCACGCCCCCGACCTCGGCCACCCGGGCCTTGGCCTGCGCCTGGGTGTCGTCGTCGGCGCTGGACATCGAGAGGTCCGTGCACGCGAAGTCGCGGCCCCACAACAGGGCGTTGGCGGGCTCGTCGAGCTGGTCGGCGAGGTCACCCGCCCCGGCCACCGACGCGAAGGAGTCACCCTTCCCGGCCGCCACCCTCGCGGCGGTCGCGGCGTAGGGCTGCTCGTCGCTGGTGACCACCAGCCCCTGGTCCTTCAGCAGCGAGATGTACTGCAGCTCGGGACTGATCGTCGGGTCGAGCGCGGCCACCAGGTCGGGGCCACCCACCCAGACGCCGTCGTCCTTCTTCGGCTTCTTGAACCCCACCGAGCGCAGGTTGTCCGCCAGCACGTCGAAGTCGCTGCCGTCGGGGACCTTGAGGACCATCGTCGCCCCCTTGCGCCCCTGCGCGTAGGCCTCCCACTGGGCCGTGGCGGGTCCGAAGCCGAAGTTCTCCTGCAGCGCCACCGCCGCCTCGTCGATGCTCGAGGCCGCTGAGAAGTCACTGTCGTAGGCCTTGCTCATCAGGCCCTCGACCGCCTTGCGGCCAGGGGTGTCCCCGAGACGGGCGTGCAGTCGGCTCCGCACCAGGCTCCAGTCGGTGAAGCTCACGCGCTTGGAGCTCGCCGGGACCCGCTGGAGGGCCTCCTCCAGGCTGGTCCGGTGCGCCCGCTGCCAGGCGAGGGTGCCCACCACGAGCAGCCCGACGACCAGCAGGAGCGCCAGGCCGACGACCAGGAGCGGGCGCGGGCGGCGTCGCCATCTCGCCACGCGCTCACCTACTCCCCTCGCCCGGTCCGCTGCGGACCGTGACGCCGCCACGCCGGCGACGTCCCGGGCGAGAGTAGCCGTAGGCGCGCAGGCCGCTCCATGTCAGGATTTGCGGCATGGCCCACACGATGCCGCCGGCCGCCACGCACTCGGACGTCGTCGCTGCCGGCGCGGTGGTCACGCGCAAGGGACCGGAGGGGCGCGAGGTCCTCCTGGTCCACCGGCCGAAGTACGACGACTGGTCGTTCCCCAAGGGCAAGCAGGACCCAGGCGAGCACGTCACGGCGACGGCGGTCCGCGAGGTGCTCGAGGAGACCGGCGTCGAGATCCGGCTCGGTAGACCGCTGCGCCCCCAGCTCTACACCGTCAGCGGTGGCCGCTCGAAGCTCGTGCACTACTGGGTCGGCCACGTGGTGGGCGACGACGACGTGGCCACCTACGAGATCAACGACGAGGTCGACGACCTCGGCTGGTTCCTGGCCGACGCGGCCGCGGAGCGACTGACCTACCTCGACGACATCGACCTGCTGACGCAGTACCGCGAGCGCCGCAAGTCGACCTCCACCCTGGTCGTCGTACGCCACGCCAAGGCGCTCAAGCGTGGCAGCTGGGACGGCCCCGACCCGGAGCGCCCCCTCGCCGACGTCGGCCTCGCGCAGGCCCGGGCCCTGGTCCCCCTGCTGCACGCCTACGGCGTCGCCCGCGTGCTCAGCTCGTCGAGCACCCGGTGCGTCCAGACCGTCCAGCCGTACGCCGAGGCGCAGCTGCTCACGCTCACCGACGAGGTCGCCCTGTCCGAGGAGGGGTACGACGCCTCCATCGCCCGCGTCCTGCTGGACGGCCTGATGGCGACGCCGGGACCGAGCGTGCTCTGCAGCCACCGACCGGTGCTGCCCCACCTCTTCGACCTGCTCGGGTTCACCGAGGAACCCCTTGCTCCCTCCGAGCTGGTCGTGTGCCACCACCGCAAGGGCGGCGTGGTGGCCACCGAGCGTCACCTCGTCGCCACACCGACGCCCTGACCTGCGGTTGTTCAGGTGACGGCCGTCTCACTCCGCCGTGAGCGACGCCGTCTTGGCAGGCACCGTTCACCTCGCGTTCACCCGCGCCAGCGCGGCCAGTCACTTCGTGTTCCTAGGTTCCACGGTGTCCACCAAGCCATGAACTCAGGAGAACGAAGTGAACCGCACTTCCCTTCGCCGCATCGCCGCCCCCGGCGTCGCGGCTCTCGCCCTCACTCTCGCCGTGTCCGCCTGTGGCGCCGCCAACGAGAGTGCCTCCACCTCGGGCTCGAAGTCAGGCTCCGACGAGAGCCTGTCCGGTCAGCTCTCCGGCGCCGGCGCCTCCTCCCAGGAGAAGGCCCAGGAGGCCTGGGCCACCGGGTTCCAGGGTGCCAACGACGGCGTGACCATCAACTACGACCCGCTGGGCTCCGGTGACGGACGCAAGCAGTTCATCGCCAAGGGCGTCAGCTTCGCCGGCTCCGACTCGGCCCTCAACGACGACGAGGGCGAGCTGAGCGCGGCCAAGAAGCGCTGCGCCGGCACCGACCCCATCGAGGTCCCCGCCTACGTCTCCCCGATCGCCGTCGTCTACAACCTCGAGGGCGTCGACTCGCTCCAGCTCTCCGCCAAGACCATTGCGGGGATCTTCGACAACAAGATCACCAAGTGGAACGACGCGGCCATCGCCGCCGAGAACCCCGACGCGAAGCTCCCGGCCACGGCCATCACGCCCGTCCACCGCTCCGACGACTCGGGCACCACGAAGAACTTCACCGACTACCTCGGCAAGGCCAGCGACGGCGCCTGGACGCACGACGCCGCGGACGCCTTCCCGGTCAAGGGTGAGGCTGCCGAAGGCACCTCCGGCGTGATCTCGGCCGTCACCAACGGCAAGGGCACGATCGGGTACGCCGACGAGAGCCAGGCCGGCTCCCTCGGCAAGGTCAAGGTCAAGGTCGGCGACGCGTACGTCGAGCCCACCGCTGACGGTGCCGCCAAGGTGGTCGCCATCTCCAAGCCCACCGAAGGTCGCTCGGACGTCGACATGGCCGTCGACCTCGACCGGACCACGACCGAGGCCGGCGCCTACCCCGTCGTCCTGCTGTCCTACCTGATCGCCTGCCAGAGCTACGACGACGCCAACGAGGCCGCACTGGTCAAGGCCTACCTCGGCTACGCGATCTCCAGCGACGGCCAGGCTGCCGCCGCGAAGAACGCCGGCTCGGCCCCGCTCGACTCCGCGGTCGCCGACAAGGCCAAGGCCATCGTCGAGAAGATCTCGACCAAGGGCTGAGCACGACCATGCAGAGGCTGGTGTGCGGCGGACGACGTTCCGCCGCACACCAGCGGCACGTAGGCCGAAGACGAGGAGCAGAGGAAAGCCCGTGATCGACACCGCCACCGAAGAGGCACCGCAGCAGACGCCGCGGCGTCCCGGCGACCGCATCTTCTCGGGCCTGTCCATGTTCGCCGGCATCGCCATCCTGGTGGCGCTCGCCGGTGTCTTCGTCTTCCTGATGATCGAGGGCATCCCCGGTCTCACCCAGCCCGCCGCGCAGTACGCCCCGCGGGCCACCAACTTCCTGGGCTACGTCTGGCCCCTGCTCTTCGGCACCATCCTGGCGGCCGTGATCGCCGTCATCATCGCCGCGCCGCTGGCCTTCGGGATCGCGCTGGTGATCAGCCACTACGCCCGCAGCTCCGTCGCGACCCCCGCGGCGTACGTCATCGACCTGCTGGCCGCCGTCCCCAGCGTCGTCTTCGGCCTGTGGGGCATCAACGTCCTGGCCCCCCGGCTGGTGGACCCCTACGGGTGGTTCTACGAGCACCTCGGCTGGATCCCGCTCTTCGACGGCCCGCCCTCGGCGACCGGCAAGACGATCCTCACCGCGGGCATCGTGCTCGCGATCATGATCCTGCCGATCATCACCGCCATCTCGCGCGAGATCTTCGCCCAGACCCCCCGCCTCCACCAGGAGGCGGCGCTGGCCCTCGGCGCCACCCGCTGGGAGATGATCCGCCTGACGGTCTTCCCCTACGCCCGCTCCGGCATGGTGTCCGCCGTGATGCTGGGCCTGGGCCGCGCCCTCGGCGAGACGATGGCCGTGGCGATGGTCCTCTCCGCCGGCGGTGGCGTCAGCTTCAACCTGATCTCCTCGTCCAACCCCGCGAGCATCGCCTCCAACATCGCCTCCAACTACAAGGAGGGCACCCCCGCCAAGGTGACCATCCTGATCGCGACCGGCCTGGTGCTGTTCCTGGTGACCTTCGCGGTGAACTTCCTCGCCCGCTGGCTCGTGGGCCGCTCCGAGCGAAAGATGAACCGATGACCACCACCGCGACCGCGCCGGAGACCCGGCACACGGTCACCCTGGCGAAGCCACGGCTGCCCAGCTGGGCCCCCGGGCTGGTCGCCGTCGGCGCGATCGCCCTGGCGCTCCTGCTCGGGCTCTCGATGAGCTGGAACATCGCCGCGATCGTCGTCTTCGCCGCCCTGGCGTACGTCGTGATCCTGCCGCTGTGGTCCCTGGCCGTGGAGAACCGTCGCGCCGCCGTCGACCGGCTGATGACCTCCCTGGTCTGGCTGGCCTTCGGCATCGCCCTCGTCCCGCTGGTGTCCCTCATCTGGACCGTGATCTCCAAGGGCGCCCCGCAGATCAGCTCGACGTTCCTGACCTACTCGATGTTCCGCACCAGCCTCGACCAGCCGGTCGGCATCTACCACGCCCTGGTCGGCACCCTGCTGATCACGCTGTTCGCCTCGCTGATCGCCGTGCCCATCGGGGTCTTCGCCGCGATCTACCTGATCGAGTACGGCAAGGGCAACCGGCTCGCCCGCGGCATCACCTTCCTGGTCGACGTGATGACCGGCATCCCCTCGATCGTCGCCGGCCTGTTCGCCTTCTCGCTGTGGATCCTGATCTTCGGCCCCTCGGCCCGCGCCGGCTTCGGTGGCTCGATCGCCCTGGCCCTGCTGATGATCCCGATCGTCGTACGCGCCACCGAGGAGATGCTGAAGCTGGTGCCGGACGACCTGCGCGAGGCGTCGTACGCCCTGGGCGTGCCGAAGTGGCGCACCATCGTCAAGGTGGTCCTGCCGACGGCGCTGGGCGGCATCGTCACCGGTGTCACCCTCGCGATCGCACGCGTCGTCGGCGAGACGGCGCCGCTGCTGCTGATCGCCGGCCTCACG
The DNA here is from genome assembly GCA_963731075.1 of uncultured Actinomycetota bacterium. Lineage (GTDB taxonomy): Bacteria > Actinomycetota > Actinomycetes > Propionibacteriales > Nocardioidaceae > Marmoricola. Next base: position 84,468 of record CAVSUC010000003.1, on the reverse strand, counting down.
ACCCGCACCAACTTCAACGTCTTCTCCGACCGGATGACCACCCTCCCGGTCCTGATCTTCACCCAGAACGCCAACCCGGGCATCCCGCCCGCCGACGGTGGCATGCCGCCCGGAGTCGCCGTCGCGTGGGGCGGCGCGTTCGCCCTGATCGTCATCGTGATGGCGCTCAACCTGCTGGCACGCGTCATCGGCAAGATCTTCGCCCCCAAGACCGGGCACTGAAGGAAGTAAGGAACATGGCCAAGAGCATCGACATCTCTGACCTCGACATCTACTACGGCGACTTCCTCGCCGTGGAGAACGTCTCCATGACCATCCCGGCCCGCTCCGTGACGGCCCTGATCGGCCCCTCCGGCTGCGGCAAGTCGACCTTCCTGCGGTCGCTGAACCGGATGCACGAGGTCCTCGCCGGCGCCCGCGTGGACGGCAAGATCGTCATCGACGGGCAGTCGCTCTACGACAGCGCCGTCGACCCGGTGGAGGTCCGCCGGATGGTCGGCATGGTCTTCCAGCGCCCCAACCCGTTCCCCACGATGTCGATCTACGAGAACGTGCTCGCGGGGATGCGGCTGAACAACCAGAAGATCAAGAAGTCCGAGGCCGACACGATCGTCGAGAAGTCGCTGCGCCAGGCCAACCTGTGGAACGAGGTCAAGGACCGACTCGGCAAGCCCGGCATGGGCCTCTCCGGTGGCCAGCAGCAGCGCCTCTGCATCGCCCGCGCCGTCGCCGTCGAGCCGCAGGTGCTGCTGATGGACGAGCCCTGCTCGGCCCTCGACCCCATCTCCACCTCGGCCATCGAGGACCTGATCCACGAGCTGAAGACCGACTACACGATCGTCATCGTCACCCACAACATGCAGCAGGCCGCCCGCGTCTCGGAGGACACGGCGTTCTTCAACATCGCCGGCGCCGGCAAGCCCGGCAAGCTGATCGAGATGAACTCCACCAAGAAGATCTTCAGCGTCCCCGACGAGCCCGCCACGGAGGCCTACATCTCCGGCCGGTTCGGCTGATTTCGTAGGTCCCAGTCGGTCGGTGGGCGTTGGTCCGTCGGCCAGCCTCCCTCACCCCGGCCGAACATGCGAATGTTGCTCCAGTGGCTGATGAGCGCCTCCCCCACCACAAGAGTCACATTCGCATGTCTGGCTCCTGACGCAGATCCACGTCGCTCCTAGGGGTGCAGGGATGGCCTCGCTCAGCCCGCCGAACATGCGAATGTTGCTCCAGAGGCACAGGAGCGGCTTCCACGCCTCATGAGTCACATTCGCATGTTGGGGGCGCGGCGAACTGGCCCCGTTCACCCCGCCTGCTGACCGGTTCCTGTCCACAACCGGGCGCCAACGACCACCTGTGCACAGCCATGAGGGCGGAGCTGTCTCGCGCCGCCTCGTCCTCCGATGCTGACCTCATGGACTTGATCAGCCAGGTGGTCCTCCTCGGCGGCGCGTGCGATCGCGCCTCCCTCGTGAAGCTCCGCGGGGCGGCCGAGGTGGACGCCGCCGTCGAGAACGGCACCCTCATTCGTACGGCGCGGGGCCGGTACGCCTTGCCGGCCAGCCGCGACTCCGTGAAGCGGGCGAGTGCCGTGGCCGGGGTGCTCTCGCACCGGAGTGCCGCACTGCACTGGGGGTGGGCCCAGAAGGTCGTGCCGGTCAGACCCGATGTCACGGTGCCGCGCAACCGTCGGATCACAGTGGCGGCTCGGGAGCTGGTCGTACCGCACTGGTCCGATCTCGGTGACGATGACGTGACCGGCATCGTGACGACCCCGCGTCGTACGTTGGTCGACTGCATGCGCAACCTGCCCCTGGACGAGTCCGTGGCCATCGTCGACAGCGCCATCCGGGCCGGCGACTTCACGTACGCCGAGGTGGTGGCCATCGCCGCCTCAACTCGTGGACGTGGTCGTGCACGCATCATGGCCGTCGCCGCAGAGGCATCGAGCAAGGCCGCCAACGCCTTCGAGTCCGTCGCCCGCGCGCAGGCGGAGCTCGTGCCGGGCCTCGCCGTGGAGCCGCAGCTCGCCCTGGCCGTGCCCGGGACCAGCGTGACACTCCATCCGGACCTCGCCGACCCGGCGCTCGGGATCGTCATCGAGGCCGAGAGCTTCGAGTGGCACGGTGAGTCGGCCGCGCTGACCCGTGACTGCCGGCGCTACAACACCTTCGCCCGGCTCGGGTGGACCGTGATCAGGTTCAGCTGGTTCCAGGTGATGTTCGAGCCGGCGTACGTCCAGAGGACCCTGCTGGAGGCGGTGGCGCGGGCCCGCGAACATGCGAATGTGGCGTGAGGGACGGGAGGTCGCCCGCCGACGCACTCCAGCCACATTCGCATGTTGGAGGGGCCGGCGGGGGGGAGGACCACCCCACCACCACCCCTGTCGCAAACCGACGAGATCTCCTAGGTTGACGAGGAACCAGCCACGGAAGGCGACATCATGGGGATCTTGAGCGACATCCGCGTCCGGCAGCCGGCGAAGGACGACCTGGTCGGGAGACGGTTCACCGTGACCGGCATCGGGACCGGGTTCGAGGGCACGATCGGAATGCGGGTGCTGAACAACGCGGGGAAGGTCATCGGGAGCGGGTCGGCGCAGTCGACCGGTGGGATGGCGGCGCTGGGTGAGTTCACGACCACCCTGAAGCTGACGACTCCGCCGCGGGCCGGAACGCGGGTGCGGCTGCAGGTGTTCGGAGACAACCCCGGGCCGGGCCCGGCGCCGGGATCGGACCTCCGCGAGGTCGAGGTCGTGGTCTACCCCGACCTCATCGGGTGGCTGCTCTACCGCGTCGAGAAGGGCGACACGTTGACCGGCATCGTGCGCAAGGCGCGCGACTTCGGGAAGACGACGGTGCCGCAGATCGTCGCGGCCAACAGCCAGATCAAGGACCCCGACCTGATCCAGACCGGCTGGAAGCTCCGGATCCCGCTGAGCTAGGGAAGCTGGAAGACGAACTTCAGCACGAGGTAGACGCCGGCGGCCACCGCACCGGCGGCGGGGAACGTCGAGATCCAGGCGACGAGGATCGAGCGGGCCACGCCCCAGCGCACGGCCGAGAAGCGCTTGGTCGCGCCGGCGCCCATGATCGCCGAGGTGATCGTGTGGGTCGTGGAGATCGGCGCGTGGTAGACGAACGCGGTCGTGTAGAGCACCGCGGCACCGACGGCCTCGGCGGAGAAGCCGCGGGCCGGGTCGAGGTGGATGATGCGGCGGCCGAGGGTGCGCATGATGCGCCAGCCGCCGGAGTAGGTCCCGAGCGAGATCGCGCTCGCCGAGACGATCACCACCCACAGGGGCAGCGCCTCCTGCGTGGCCGGGTAGTAGCCGCCGGCGATCAGCGCCAGGAAGATCACGCCCATCGTCTTCTGGGCGTCCTGCAGGCCGTGCCCGAGGGCGAGGGCGGAGGCCGAGACGGTCTGCATCAGCCGGAAGCCGCGCTGCACCTTGCTCGGAGAGCGTCGCCGGAAGATCCACATGATCGCCAGCATCACCCCGAACGCGGCCGCGAAGCCGACCAGCGGGGAGATCACCATCGGGATGACGACCTTGTCGAGGATCGTCTGCCAGTGCACGCCGGCGCCGGCCACCAGCGCCGCGCCCACGAGGCCGCCGATGAGCGCGTGCGAGGACGAGGACGGCAGCCCGAAGTACCACGTGATCAGGTTCCACGTGATCGCGCCCAGCAGCCCGGCCAGCACGATGACCAGCCCGTGGTTGCCCGACGGCGGGTTGATCACGTCGCTCACCGTCTTGGCGACCTCCTGGCCCAGGAGGGCGCCGACGAAGTTCATCACCGCCGCGAGGATCAGCGCGATGCGCGGCGTCAGCGCCCGGGTCGAGACCGAGGTGGCGATGGCGTTCGCGGCGTCGTGGAAGCCGTTCGTGTAGTCGAAGCCCAGGGCGACGACAACCACCGCAATGACGATGGCGAGATCCACCGGTCAGGACTCCTTGGCGTGGATCTGCTCGATGATGTTGGCGACCCTCTCGAAGGCGTCGACGGCGTGCTCGAGCGAGTCCACGACGTCCTTGAGCTTGAGGACGTCCAGGGCGTCGTACTGGCCGCTGAACAGCTTGGCCAGGATGCGCCGGTAGCTCTTGTCCCCGGAGTTCTCGAGACGGTTGATCTCGATCCAGTACTCCTCGAGGTTCTTCATCGACTTCAGCCGCGGCATCGCCTCGGCCGTCAGCTCCGCGCACCGCTGGAGTACGTCGACCTGCTCGGCCAGCTCCGAGGGCAGCGCGCCGACCTCGTAGAGCACGGTCAGGTCGACGGCCTCCTCCATGTAGTCCATGACGTCGTCGAGCCCGGACGCGAGCGCGTAGATGTCCTCACGGTCGAACGGGGTGATGAACGTCGAGTTCACCCGCTTCGCGATCTCGTGGGTCGTCTCGTCGGCCTGGTGCTCGGCGTCCTGCATCCGCGAGGCGATGTCCGCCCGGTCCGCGGACTCGCCGAGCATCTCGGCCAGGATCCGGGCGCCGTCGACGAGGTGCGTCGCGGAGGTGGTGAGTAGTTCGTAGAAGACGCTGTCCACGGGCTTGAAGCTCAGGGGCACGATTAACTCCTGTGAGGAGGATCAGAACGGTGCACATGCTAGGACGTGCACGCCCCGCACGACCAACTCAGGTGCGCGGCGCACGCCAAGTGAACTACACACTGAGCCGATCGTGGTGCCTCGCCCGGGGGTCAGGGGCGTGGCGGACGACTCACTGACCTTCGCGGGGGTGAGGAAGGACGCCGAGGATCCGGTCGATCTGGGTGGCGGACATGTGCGTCTCCGACTGGTTCGCGGCCACGATCAGGTTGGCCGTCAGCTCCACCTCGTCGAGGAGCTCCGCGTCCTCGAGACGAACGTCAAACGGGTCCACGAGTCCCCTGCCCCTCTCAGCGATCAACGATTTTGTTGCTTGGATCTACCGAGCGTTTCTACCCACGGCGTCGCTCGCGGAAACCATCATGTGGACAACCGATGGCGCAATCTCGTACTTCGCGGTAACACGTGCTCAGCGTACTGGTGAGTACCCACCCGGACAGACAAGAAGCCCCGACCGTTGCCGGTCGGGGCTCCTCGATGTCAGCGTGCGTCAGACGGCGCGGACGTTCTCAGCCTGCGGACCCTTGGGGCCCTGCGTGACGTCGAACTCGACCTTCTGGTTCTCGTCGAGGGACTTGTAGCCCTGCGACTGGATGGCCGAGTAGTGAACGAAGACGTCGTCTCCGCCGTTCTCCTGGGCGATGAAGCCGAAGCCCTTCTCGGCGTTGAACCACTTCACGGTGCCTTGTGCCATGTCTCTATTTCTCCTGTTACTGATGGCTTGAGACCGCCACTTCGGCGGCCTCTGCAGAGTGCGGGTGATACGCCGTCCCGCCTCGCAAGCCATGTAGCAAAGAGAAGAAACGCCGTTGGATCACAAACTCCAACAAGCGTTGTGTAACCGCTGGAACTTGCACCCTGCACGAGGAGCCTACCAACCTTGGGCCCAAACGCCAGTCGCCCCCTGGTTCGAAGTTTTTCCGACATGCTCTGGGGGGACCCGGGGTACTCCCCGGACCACCGCCCGAGGACCCGCATCCGTCACAGAGGAGCAGCTCGTGTCCGAGCCCCCGCCCGAGGACCAGTCACCCGTGCGGGGGCTGCTCGCCCGCCTCCGAGGACGTACGCCGGCCGCAGCGTCGCCCGACCCTGCTGCCGGATCCCCGCCCGAGCCCCGGGTCGAACCCGTCCCTTCCCCTGCCGCAGAAGCGGCCCAGCCGGCCGACGAGGGGTGGGTCCACCACGAGTCGGAGGGCGACGGCTTCAACGGCTGGCTCTACCACTACGCCGACGGGACGATGGCCTCCGAGGACGGCACCGTCTACGAGCACCCCGAGTCCGGCCCCGCCGTCGAGCCCGAGCCGGAACCCGAACCAGAACCCGAGCCGGAACCGGAGCCCGAGCCCGAACCCGAACCGGAACCCGAACCCGAACCAGAACCCGAACCCGAACCCGAGCCCGAACCCGAACCGGAACCCGAACCCGAACCCGAACCCGAACCAGAACCCGAACCCGACCGAACCCGAACCCGAGCCCGAACCCGAGCCCGAACCCGAGCCCGAACCCGAACCCGAGCCCGAACCCGAACCCGAGCCCGAGCCCGAACCCGAACCCGAGCCGGAGCCAGAACCCGAGCCCGAGAAGGAGGCCGAGCCCGAGAAGGAGCCAGAACCCGAGCCCGAGAAGGAGGCCGAGGACTCCGACGTCCCCGCCTTCGTGGCCTACGCCCCGTCAGACCTGCGCAACTACGCGCTCGGCGCGGTCGTGGTCCTCGCCTCGATCGCGGCGGTGCTCACGCTGTTCCCCGTGGCCGCCGAGCCCAGCGCCGGCGGGTTCGTTCTCGTGATCTGCCTCGCGCTCATCGCCGCCGCTGCCGGTTGGGCGCTGGCCAGCTGGGACCCGACGGTCGTGGAGGTCCGCGACGCCGTGGTGAAGGTGACGCGTGGGTCCACCGAGCAGCAGGTCGACCTCCGCGACCCGCACGTCGGCGTCGACCTGGGCCAGAAACCCGGATCGCCGAGCTGGCGGGCGAGGTTCACCGTGCCCGACGAGAGCGACGTCGTCGTCGGCGCGCGACAGGTCAAGGCCCGCCACTTCACCCGGATCGTGGAGCACCACCGCCGCCACCTGCGCCCGCCCGAGCCGGCCGAGAAGACCGAGACGACCCCCGAGAAATCCGGCGAGAAGGACGACACGAAGGCCGCCGAGAAGACCGAGTGACCTCGGTGGCGCCCCGGCATCCGGCGATAGGCGCTACTTCCCGACCTTGGCCAGACGGAGCCAGGTGTCCACGACGGTGTCGGGGTTGAGGGACATCGACTCGATCCCCTGCTCCAGCAGCCACTCGGCCATGTCCGGGTGGTCGCTGGGGCCCTGGCCGCAGATCCCGACGTACTTCCCCGCGTCCCGGCAGGCCTTGATGGCGCGCTCCAGCATGAACAGGACCGCGGGGTCGCGCTCGTCGAACGAGCCGGCGACCAGGGAGGAGTCGCGGTCGAGGCCGAGCACCAGCTGGGTCATGTCGTTGGAGCCGATGGAGAAGCCGTCGAAGTGCTCGAGGAACTCGGCGGCCAGGATGGCGTTCGAGGGGACCTCGCACATCATGATCACCTGCAGTTCGTTCTCGCCCCGCACGAGCCCGTGCTCGGCCAGCAGCGAGATCACGCCCTCGGCCTCCTTGGTCGTGCGCACGAACGGGATCATCACCTTGACGTTGGTCAGGCCCATCTCGTCACGCACGTAGCGCAGCGCCTCGGCCTCCATCGCGAAGCAGTCGGCGAACTCCTCCGAGAGATACCGCGAGGCGCCGCGGTAGCCGATCATCGGGTTCTCCTCGTGGGGCTCGAACAGCTCGCCGCCGACCATGTTGGCGTACTCGTTGGACTTGAAATCGCTCATCCGCACGATCACCGGGTTGGGCGCGAACGCCGCCGCGAGCGTCGAGACCCCTTCGGCGACGCGCTGCACGAAGAACTCGCGCGGCCCGGCGTACGCCTGGATCGTCTCCTTGATCTGCGACTTGAGCGGCTCCTCGAGGTCGTCGAGGCCGAGCAGCGCCTTGGGGTGGATGCCGATCTGCCGGTTGATGATGAACTCCAGCCGGGCCAGGCCGACGCCGGCGTTGGGCAGCTGCGCGAACGCGAACGCCTGCTCGGGCGTGCCGACGTTCATCATGATCTTGGTGCCGATCTCCGGCATCGACGACAGCTCGGTCTCCTCGACGGTGAACTTCAGCTCGCCCTCGTAGATGAAGCCGGTGTCGCCCTCGGCGCACGAGACGGTCACGGCCCGGCCGTCCTCGAGGAGCCGGGTCGCCTGGCCGGTACCGACGACGGCGGGGATGCCGAGCTCGCGGGCGATGATCGCGGCGTGGCAGGTCCGGCCGCCGCGGTCGGTGACGATCGCCGAGGCGCGCTTCATGATCGGCTCCCAGTCGGGGTCGGTCATGTCGGCGACGAGGACCTCGCCCTCGTTGAACTCGTGCATCTGGTCGATCGAGGTCATCACCCGCACGGCGCCGGCGCCGATCTTCTGGCCGATGGCACGCCCCTCGACCACGACCTCGCCGTCCTTGTCGTCCATCCGGAACCGCTGCCGGACACCGACCCGCGACATCACCGTCTCGGGCCGCGCCTGCAGGACGTAGAGCTGGCCGTCGAGGCCGTCCTTGCCCCACTCGATGTCCATCGGTCGCTCGTAGTGGTCCTCGATCGTCAGGGCCTGGCGCGCCAGCTCCTCGACCTCGTCGTCGGTGAGGCTGAGCAGCGGCCGCTCGGCCTCGTCGGTGTCGACGAACTCGGTGGTCTTCCCGACGTTCGGATCGTCGGTGTAGACCATCTTGGTGGCCTTGGACCCGACCCCGCGCTTGAGCACGGCGGGACGTCCGGCGCGCAGGGCCGGCTTGTAGACGTAGAACTCGTCGGGGTTGACCGCTCCCTGCACCACCGCCTCGCCCAGGCCGTACGACGAGGTCACGAACACCGCGTCGTCGAAGCCGGACTCGGTGTCCATCGTGAACATCACGCCGGACGCCCCGATGTCGGAGCGGACCATCTGCTGCACCCCGGCGGACAGCGCCACCGCGTCGTGGTCGAAGTCGTGGTGCACGCGGTAGGCGATCGCCCGGTCGTTGTAGAGCGAGGCGAACACCTCCCGGATCGCCTGGAGCACGCCGTCGATCCCCTTGATGTTCAAGAAGGTCTCCTGCTGTCCGGCGAACGACGCGTCGGGCAGGTCCTCGGCCGTGGCGCTGGAGCGTACGGCGAACGACACCTCGTCACGGCCGTCGACCAGGCGCTCGTACGCCGCCCGTACGTCGGCCTCGAGGTCCTCGGGGAACGGCTGGTTCGCCACCTCCTCGCGGATCAGCTTCCCGGTCTCCGCGAGCGCACGGGTGTCGTCGGTGTCGAGGTCCTTGAGCTGGCCGGAGATCTTCTCGGCCAGGCCGGTGTCACCGATGAAGCGGCGGAACGCCTCGGCCGTGGTCGCGAACCCGTCGGGCACCCGCACGCCGAGGTCGGTCAGGTTGCGCACCATCTCGCCCAGCGACGCGTTCTTGCCCCCCACCTCCTCGATGTCGGACAGGCCGATGTCGGCGAAGGCTCGGACGTTCACGGCCGCGGTGTCGTTCATGGTTGCTCCCTGGATCCGGTGCGGGTCACTTCATGGTCTTGAGTCGTTGCAGGATGATCGTCGAGATCTCCTCGACCGACTTCGTCGAGGAGTCGACGACCGGCAGGTGGTGCCGGTTGAACATCGCCTGGGTGCGGCGGAGCTCGAAGGTGCACTGCTCGAGCGAGGCGTACTGCGAGCCGGGCCGGCGTTCCTGACGCACGGCCGAGAGGCGGGCCGGCGAGGTGATCAGCCCGAAGCAGCGTTCGCGCAGCTGCCGGACCGGCCGCGGCAGCTCGGTGATGTCGAGGTCCTCCTCGACGATCGGGTAGTTGGCCACGAACAGGCCGTGCTGCAGCGCGAGGTACATCGAGGTCGGCGTCTTGCCGCAGCGCGACGGCGCCACCAGGATCACGTCGGCCTTGTCGAGGCTGCGCACGCTCTGCCCGTCGTCGTGCTCGATGGTGTACTCGATCGCCTGCATGCGGCTGTTGTAGCGCTGCACGTCGCCCACCCCGTGCAGCCGGGCGGCCATCCGCTCGCCGGGGGTCTCGAGGATGGCCTCGACCTGCTGCATGTGCAGGTCGAAGAAGTCGATCAGCGGGCACCGCATCTTGCGGAGCTCGAGGCGCACCTCGTCGTTGGCGGCCGTCGTGAAGACCAACGGCGTCCGGTCGCTCGCGTCGAGCACGGCATCGAGCCGCTTCACCACGCCACGCGCCTCCTCCACCGTGGAGATGAACGGGATCAGCGTCCGCTCGAACCGCAGCTCGGGGAACTGGATGAGCAGCGCGTTGCCCATCGTCTCGGCACTGATGCCGGTGCTGTCGGAGAGGAAGTACACCTGGACGACGTCGCCGCTGACCGCGCTGGTGCCGCTCATGGGGCGACGCTACCGTGCGCGTCTCGCGTGGTGATCGCCTCGCTGCGGGACGGACGGTCCGGGCTGCCGGACACCCGTGCCGCTCTGCCATGATGTGCGCGGGTCAGAGGGCGGTGTCCCGAGGTGGTCCACGGGCCGACCCGCACAGCTCCGATGTCCCGGGCCTCTAGCTCAATTGGCAGAGCAGCGGACTTTTAATCCGCGGGTTGTGGGTTCGAGTCCCACGGGGCCCACCCTTCTCGACCGCGACGCGGCAATGCTCGCCGACGGCGATGATCACGTGGCGGATCATGCCGCCGAGCCAGGACGACCAAGGCATGGTGACACCCGGCCGGACCACTAGCTGTAACGCGGTGTCGTGGTCGCTGAGTGAGCGGAGTACCACCTGTTCAGCGTCAATAACTCCGCGTTACAGCGTCAGGGCTTGAAGACGACCTTGATCGTCCCGTCGGCCTTCTTCTGGAACTGCTCGTACGCCGCGGGCGCATCCTCCAGCGACACCTGGTGGGTGGCGAACTCCTCCGTGCCGAGCGGGTCGGCGTCGTCGAGCAGCAGCGGCATGATGTCGTCCACCCAGCGCTTGACGTTGGCCTGGCCCATCCGGAGCTGCAGCTGCTTGTCGAACATGGTGAGGATCGGCATGGGGTCGCTCTGGCCGCCGTACACGCCGATGAGCGAGACCGTGCCGCCGCGGCGTACGGCATCGATGGCGGTGTAGATCGCCGACATGCGGTCGACGCCGACCACGTTCATCAGCGGCGCCGAGAGGCGCTTGGGCAGCGCGTTGAAGATCTTCTGTCCGAACTCCGCCACGGGGGAGCCGTGGGCCTCCATGCCGACAGCGTCGATGACCGCGTCGGTGCCGCGGCCGTGCGTGCGGGAGCGCACCTCCTCGCCGATGTCGTCGACCTCGTCGAGGCTGACGACCTCGGCGCCGCGCACCCGCGCCCGCTCGAGGCGCTCGGGGACGCGGTCGACGGCAATGACGCGCTTGCCCTGGTGCAGCGCGATCCGAGTCGCCATGTCGCCGATCGGCCCGAGGCCGAGGATCAGCACGGAACCGCCCTCGGGGATGTCGGCGTAGGCCACCGACTGCCACGCGGTCGGGAGCACGTCTGAGAGGAACAGGAACCGCTCGTCGACCGGGCCCTCGGGCACCTTGATCGGCATGTACTGCGCCTGCGGCACCCGGAGGAACTCCGCCTGCGCGCCGGGCACCTCGCCGTAGAGCTTGCTGAAGCCGAACAGCGCGGCCCCCATGCCCTGGTCGCGGACCTGCGTGGTCTCGCACTGCGTGGGCAGGCCCTGCGAGCACATCCAGCAGTGGCCGCAACAGACCTGGAACGGCAGCACCACCCGGTCGCCGACCTTGAGGTCGCCCACCTCGGTGCCGACCTCCTCGACCACGCCCATCGGCTCGTGCCCGAGGATGTCGCCCTGGCCCATGAACGGGCCCAGCGTCTCGTAGAGGTGCAGGTCCGACCCGCACAGTCCGCTCGAGGTGATCCGGACGATGGCGTCGTTGCTCTCCTCGAGCACGGGGTCGGGGACGGTGTCCACCCTCACGTCCCGCTTGCCCTGCCAGGTGACTGCCCGCATGTGACTCTCCTCCGCTCGGATGACCTGTCGCTCTCGAGAGGCGCGTACCCACCGACCCGCGGGCCATGCCGTCGACCGGAGCCGAGTGACCGAGACCACCGACGACGTTCACCTCGGTGAGCGCAGGTCGTTTCTCAGGTCACCAAAGCGCCGAGATCGGACAGTCTCGGCCAGCGCTAGGAGAAATACACGGGTTCATCCGGATTTGGTGTGCCACCACATGGGGATGTTCACCGACGAATCCGGAGAGATGCTGTTTGGTTGCTCCAAACAGGTGCACACTCAGTCGAGAAGCATCCGGGAGGACACGATGGACCAGGTGCCGACAGGCGACACCTCGAGCGACACCGCGGTGGCGCGGCGCGGCCGGATGCGCGCCCAGGCCCGTGGCCTCCGTCCGGCTCTCCCCGAGCCGGACGTGTTCCAGACGCCTCAGTGGCTCGAGCGCTCCTTCGTGCTTCCGCTGACCGAGCCGGAGGCGACCGACGTGCCCAGCCAGCCTGTGCCGCACCACGACGACTTCGAGGCTGCGGCCACCGAGCCTGCCGAGGGAGCGCCGGCCTTCGTGCGGCCACCCACCCCGGAGATCGACTTCGCCCGGGTCATCAAGCGCTCGGACATGGGCCGTACGGCGACCCGCACCGCGTTCGCCGCCACCGGCGTCGCGGGACTCTTCCTCATCGTCTTCCTGCTGGTCGGCTCGCCGGTCGTCCTGGGGATGGCCCTCGCGTTCGGCCTGATCGCCGTGGTCGCCGTCGGCGTACGCATCCGGGTCGCCACCGCCGCGATCCCGCACCGGGACCACTGAGCCCCAGCCGCACGGTCCCTCTCGCCGGACCCCTATCCTGCGGCCATGAGGCCGCCCGTCGACTACACGACCGTCGAGATGACCGCCGAGGAGCTCGCGGAGGAGCAGGCGCTGTTCGGCGGGCTGGCCGAGAGCGTGCGAGCCCTGGCCGAGGCCTCCCTGCGTACGACGGTCTCCGCGGAGGTGGTCACCGAGGTGCGCGCGGAGATCGAGCGGGCCACGGCCCGCCTGCGCGAGGAGCAGATCCCCGGCGCCTTCGGGGTGAGCCTGAGCTCGCAGGGCCACGTCCGCGGCTACGGCAACGCCGTCGTCGGCCTGCGCAACCCGGTCGCGCCGCCCCTCGACATCGACAAGTCCGCCGAGGGCCGCGCGTGGTCCTCGTTCACCCTCGGCCCGCTCTACGAGGGACCGCCGGGCATGGTGCACGGCGGGGTCGCCGCCCTGGTGCTCGACCAGATGCTCGGCGAGGCCGCGGCAGCCGGCGGCTCACCCGGGATGACGGGCACCCTCGAGCTGCGCTACGTGCAGAACACCCCACTGGGCGAGTGCTCGGCCGAGGCCTGGATCGACCACGTCGAGGGCGTCAAGACCATCGTCAGGGGCGAGCTCCGCCGGGCCGACGGCGAGTGCACCGTCCGGGCCTCGGGGATCTTCATCCTGCCCCGCTGGGCTCGCGAGGCGCTCGAGCAGCGCGACCAGAGGCCGCCGCGCTTCGAGTGACGCTCAGTCCTTGACCTTCACCCGCACCACGTTCGTGGGGTAGCGCGTCTCGGCCTTGAAGTAGCGGTGGAAGTGCCGGGTCAGGGCCCTCAGGTCGTCCGGCGCCATCTTGATGCAGCCCCACGAGCGGTAGTCGTTGACGCGCGGCACCTCCCAGCGGCAGCCGTCGTCACCCTTGACGTTCCTGCACTGCTGGTTGTCCCACGTCTGCTCGGAGTGGATGAACATCATCTGGCGCAGGGTGCCGTTGCGACAGGCCATCGGCTGCAGCTCGAAGACCCGTCCGTTGATCAGCGGAGCCTTGCGCCGGTCGTGCTGGACGAACGAGTAGACCCCGTTGGGCGACCAGCCCTGGCCTCGGTGGCACTCGTCGCGGCCCGCGGCTCCGGAGAGACCCGAACCGGCACGCCACGAGGACCTCTCCACCTCGACCCAGCGCTTCGGCTGCTTCTTCGGGTGGGGCTTGACCCAGACGTGGAAGACGATCCGTGAGTCGAACGGGTTCTTCCAGTTCTTGTCGAAGACGATCGAGGCCTGGTGCGGCAGCCTCAGGTTCTTGCGCAGCTTGACGTTCCTCGCCCGGATCGCGCGGGCGTGCAGGCGCGCCGCCCGTGCCCGCGCGGCTCGGGCCGCGGCGGCCCGGCGGTGGGCGCGCTTCTTCAGCACCCGCTGGTGATGGGTGAGGTGGACCTTGTGGTGGTGGGCCTTGTGCTGGTGGGCCTTGTGGTGGCGGGCCTGGTGAGCGGCGGACCGGTGCTCGACGGCGACCGCGGCGGAGGGCACGGCGGCGGCAGCGCTCGACAACGCGAGCACGACGAGGACACGAGCCGCACGGGGGAAGTAGCTCATGATCGCTGAGTTTCACATGTGCACAGGCGTCAACCCGCGCATTGCGACCCAGCCGGCGCCCGGGCGTGTCGCGACCGGGTCGGCGCGGCGCGACGTGTCAGGCGGTGCGGTCGGACACGCGGCCACGCTCACCGGAGTCGGTGAGCCGGGCCTCCTCGGCCGCGATCGCCTCGAGCTCGGCGCGCCGGTCGGTGCCTGTCCCGGGCGCGCTCACCAGCTCGGTCGCGCCTCCCGGCAGTCGCTGCAACGCCGCCCGCGCGAAGATCTGCTGCTCGGTGGCGGTGCGCTCGGACCGGTCGTTGCTCAGGAACGTCACCGTCCAGTGGAGCAGGGCGGTCACCTGGTTCTTGAAGCCGGTCAGGTAGATGAGGTGGACACCGAGCCACATCAGCCAGGCGATCAGGCCGCTGAGCCGCAGCTTGCCGACCATCGCCACCGCGTCGAACCGCGAGATGGTCGCCATGCTGCCCTTGTCGAAGTACTTGAACGGGCGCTGCGCCGGCCGGTCCTTGAGGCGACCCTTGATCTCCTTGGCGGCGTACTTCGCGCCCTGGATGGCGACCTGCGCGACGCCCGGGAGGTTGTTCAGCGCGATCATGTCGCCGACCACGAACACCTCGGGATAGCCCGGCAGCGTCAGGTCGGGGTTCACACCGATCCGGCCGGCCCGGTCGAGCGTCGCGCCCGACTGCTCGGAGAGCGTCTTGGCCAACGGGCTGGCCTGGACGCCTGCGGCCCAGATCTTGGTGACGGCCTCGATGCGGCGCTTGGTGCCGTCCTTGTCCTGCACGACGAGCCCGCGCTCGTCCACGTCGGTCACCATGGCGCCGAGCTCGATCTCGACCCCGAGCTTCTCGAGGGCCTCCTGGGTCTTGGCGCCGAGCTTGGCACCGAAGGGCGGCAGCACCTGGGGTGCGGCGTCGGCGAGGATGACGCGCGCCTCGTGGGTGTTGATGAAACGGAAGTCGCGCTTGAGGGTGCGGTGCGCGAGCTCGGCGATCTGGCCGGCCATCTCCACGCCGGTCGGGCCGGCGCCCACGACGACGAAGGTCAGCAGGTGGTCTACGTTCTCGCCCTTGGAGGCGAGGTTCTCGGCCAGCTCGAAGGCGCCGAAGATGCGGCCGCGCAGCTCGAGGGCGTCGTCGATGCTCTTCATGCCCGGTGCGAACTCGGCGAACTGGTCGTTGCCGAAGTAGGACTGCCCCGCCCCGGCCGCCACGATCAGCGAGTCGTACGACGTGACCGACTGCCGGCCGAGCACGTGGTGCGTCACCGTGCGGGCGTCGAGGTCGATCGACTGCACGTCCCCGAGGAGGACGGTGGCGTTGTCCTGGCTCGACAGCACCTCGCGGGTCGACGGAGCGATCTCGCCCTCGGACAGGATCCCGGTCGCGACCTGGTAGAGCAGCGGCTGGAAGAGGTGGTGGGTGGTGCGGGCGATCACCGTGACGTCGACGTCCGCCCGGCGCAGGGCCTTGGTGCCGAACAGGCCACCGAAGCCGGAGCCGATGACGACGACCTGGTGGCGGTGCGGGGAGCTGGAGGTGTTCACGTCAGACATAACCATCATGTTCCCCGGTCGAGTCCCTCCAGGGCCAATCCGGACGCGTCAGTTGGGTCACACCTCGACACCGGACCGGGCGCGCCCGTGCGTCCGGCACGATGGAACCCGTGACCCACTACGACCTCGCCGTCATCGGCACCGGTTCCGGCAACTCCATCGTCGACCACGACTTCGCGGACTGGCGGGTGGCGATCCTCGAGGACGACGTGTTCGGTGGCACCTGCCTCAACGTCGGCTGCATCCCGACCAAGATGTTCGTGCACCCGGCCGACCTCGCGCGCAACGCCCGGCACGGCCCGGCGCTCGGCGTCGACACGTCGTACGCCGGAGCGCACTGGACCGACATCCGCGACCGGATCTTCGGGCGGATCGACCCGATCGCCTCGGGTGGACGGGACTATCGCGAGGGGCTCGCCAACGTCGACGTCTACGACCGGCACGCCACCTTCGTCGACGACCACACGATCGACACGGGGACGGGCGAGCAGATCACCGCCGACCAGATCGTCATCGCCGCCGGCAGCCGCGTCGACGTGGCCGACATCCCCGGGCTCGACGAGGTCGACTTCCACACGAGCAACACGGTGATGCGGCTCGAGCAGCTGCCACGACGGATGGCCATCGTCGGAGGCGGCTACGTCGCGGCCGAGTTCGCCCACGTGTTCTCCGCCCTGGGCACCGCGGTGACCCAGGTCCAGCGAGGCGCCGCCCTGCTGCGTGAGCAGGACGAGGACGTCTCCGCGACGTTCACCGAGATCGCCGGTCGCCAGTGGGACCTGCGGCTCGACACGACGACCACGAAGGTCACCCGCCGCGACGGCGACATCGTGCTCTCGCTCTCCGACGGCACCGAGCTCGAGACCGACGTGCTCCTGATCGCCACCGGACGGGTCCCCAACGGTGACCGGCTGGCGCTGGAGAACACCACGATCGCCCACGAGGACGGGAAGATCCGCGTCGACGAGTTCCAGCGCACGACGGCCGCCGGGGTCTGGGCCCTCGGCGACGTCAGCAGCGACTTCGAGCTCAAGCACGTCGCGAACCACGAGGCGCGGACGGTGCAGCACAACCTGCTCCACCCCGACGACCTCGTCGCCAGCGACCACCGGTTCGTGCCGAGCGCCGTGTTCACCTCCCCCCAGATCGCGAGCGTCGGCCTCACCTCGCAGGCGGCGCGCGAGCAGGGGATCGAGCACGTCGTGGGCGTCCAGGACTTCGCCGACGTCGCCTACGGATGGGCCATGGAGAGCCCCCGCGGGGAGCACTTCGTCAAGGTCCTGGGAGATCCCACGGGCCGGCGGATCCTGGGCGCGCACATCATCGGGCCGGACGCGAGCATGCTGCTGCAGCCACTGGTGCAGGGCATGAGCCTGGGCAGCGCCCCGCAGGACCTGGCTCGCGGGCAGTACTGGCTGCATCCGTCACTCGCCGAAGTCGTCGAGAATGCCTTGTTGAAATTGGCCACAAAATAAGTGCCGCGGGCACCGTATTCCCCTAATCTCTTGCTCAAGCGGGAGCACATCGCCCAGCCCCCGCGCCCACCTCAGAGCGCTGGAGCGAGGGAAGGTGCCCCTGACCAAGCGATCTCTCGTCCTTCCCGCGAGCCCGCCGTCCGTCAAGCTCGCGCGCTCCTGGGTGTCCAAGATCCTCGAGGAGATCGGCAGGGAGGACCTCGTCGACGCGGCTCAGCTCGGGGTCTCCGAGCTGGTGACGAACGCGCTCATCCACTCCCAGCCACCACTGTCGGTGCGGGTGCGCGGCACCGTCGACCACCCGCGCATCGAGGTGGTCGACTCCTCACCGGTCCCCCCGCAGCGGGCGGCCGTGGCTCCTGAGATCGAGGAGGTCGACGACTTCAACGTGACCACGTTCGGCCGCGGGCTCGACCTGGTCGCGATGATGTCGCGGCGCTGGGGGTCCGACCTCGCCCACGACGGCCGCAGCAAGTCGGTGTGGTTCGAGCCCAGTGGCGACGCCCACTACGAGAGCCACCTCGAGGGCGAGATCTTCGCCTTCGACGCCCAGCACCTCGAGCGACCCATCGACGGGCCGCGGATGCCGCTGCGGCTCCTCGGGGTCCCGGCCCGGCTGTTCGGAGAGATGCGCCGCTACCACTTCGAGGTGCGCCGCGAGCTGCGACTGCTCGCCATGACCGCCCCGGAGGACTACCCCCTCGCGATCGAGCTCACCGAGATCTTCGCCCAGGCCGACCGCGAGCGTCGGTCGAGCGCCGGGATCAGCCACCTCGACCAGGCGATCGCCGACGGCGTGGACGCCGTCGACCTCGAGTACCGCGTCCCGGTCACCACGCCCGCGACGATGGCCCTCATCCGCGACCTGCTCAAGCAGGTGTACGCCGCCCTCTCCAGCGAGCACCTGCTCGCCCTGCGTCCTCCGGACGTGGTCGTGGACCTGGAGACCTGGTACTTCACCGAGTTCGAGCGGCAGGGCAACGGCGAGGAGCCGACGCGCTGGACCGGCCCGACCTCGATGCCCCCTGCATGACCGCCACCCCCACCGCTGTCCCGCCCCTCCCCGTCGGACTGCTCGTCACCGCCGTGGGTGGTGCGGTCGGCGCCACGCTCCGCTGGTGGCTGACCACCGCGTTCCCGGTGTCGGCCGGGCACTTCCCCACCACCGTGTTCGCGATCAACGTCGTCGGCTCGGGCCTGCTGGCGGCCCTGCCCCTGGTCGTCGCCGTACGCCGTCGCCCGTGGCTGGTGCTGCTGGTCGGCACCGGCCTGCTCGGTGGCTTCACCACCATGTCGGCGGCGTCGGCCGAGACGTTCGTGCTGCTGGACGAGGGCCACGTCGCGACCGGGCTCGCCTACTGCCTCGGCACCGTGGCCGCGGCGCTGGGGGCGGTGCTCCTGGTCGACCGGCTCTCCCCGTCCAGGACGTGAGGTCGAGGCCGAGGGAGGTGACGGGTGACCGCCCTGCTGGTGGCCCTCGGCGCCGCGATCGGCTCGCCGGTGCGCTACCTCGCCGGCCGCCTCCTCGACGACCGCGTGCCCTGGGGAACGCTGGCGGTGAACGTGGTCGGGTCGGCGTTCCTCGGCGGCCTCGTGGGCGGTGCGGTCGCGGGGGACGGGATGGCCCTGCTGGGCACCGGGTTCTGCGGCGGCCTGACGACGTACTCCGCCTTCGCGGTGCAGTCCGTGCGGGGCGGCAAGCGCCGCGGGACGGCGTACGCCGTGACCACCGTCACGGGCTGCCTGGCCGCAGCCGCCCTGGGGCACCTCCTGGTCACCTCCCTGTCCTAGGGTCGGCACCGTCGCACTCGATTTCCCACCGGCAGAGCGGAGGACGGCGATGCGCTCGCGCAGGCGTCCGGCAGCGGTCCCGAGCTTCCTGCTGCGCGGGGCCCGTCTGGTGCCCGTGCGCGGGAACGACGTGACCGCGCCCTGGCTCGAGGTCTCCGACGGCCCCGTGGACGTGCTGGTCGTCGACGGCCGCGTCGTCGAGGTCGGCGAGCGGCTGGCCCGTCCCGGCGGGGTCGCCGAGCACCAGGCCGACGGCCGCTGGCTGATGCCCGGCCTCTGGGACCAGCACGTGCACCTCGGCCAGTGGACGATGGCCTCGCAGCGGCTGGACCTGACCGGGACCCACTCCGTGGAGCAGGTGCTCGACATCGTCACGCGACGCCTCGCCGAGGTCCCCGACGGTCCCGTCATCGGCTGGGGACACCGGTCGGCGAGCTGGTCCCGCCAGCCCACGGTCAGCGAGCTCGACGCCGTCTCCGGTGACCGCCAGGTGGTGCTGATCAGCGGTGACGGCCACCACGCCTGGATCAACACCGCAGGACTGCGCGGTCTCCGGCTCCCGGCGCGCGACGACGTCGTGGCCGAGGCGGAGTGGTTCCAGGCCTACCCGCGACTGACCGACGTCGCCGGCAGCGAGGGCACCTCACCCGAGGCCTACCTCCGCACCCTGCGCGAGGCCGCCGCCAAGGGCGTGACGGGGATGGTCGACCTCGAGTTCGACCAGAGCCTGAGCGCCTGGCCCGAGCGCGAGGCCGCCGGCGCGGAGCTGCTGAGGGTGCGCGTCGGCGCCTACATCGACACCGTGGCGCAGTTCGTCGGCGCCGGCCTGCGCACCGGCGACATGCTCCCCGGCTGCGGACCGCTCGTCACGATGGGGCCGCTGAAGATCATCTCGGACGGGTCGCTGAACACCCGCACGGCCTGGTGCTGCTCGCCGTACGCCGGGGGCGAGGAGATCGGCGCCCCCAACCTGTCCGGTGAGAGCCTCCGGGCCCTGCTCAGCCACGCCACCGACCATGGACTGAACGTCGCCGTGCACGCCATCGGCGACGCCGCCGTGCGCGAGGCCCTGGGCGCCTACGACGAGACCGGGGCCACCGGCACCATCGAGCACGCCCAGCTGATGACCCGCGAGGACAGCCGGACGATGGCTCGGCTCGGGGTGCGCGCCAGCGTGCAGCCGGCGCACCTGCTCGACGACCGCGACCTCACCGAGAGCTTCTGGCCCGACCGCACCGACCGGTGCTTCGCCCTGCGCTGGCTGCACGACGACGGCGTCGACGTCGTGTTCGGCAGCGACGCCCCGGTCTCTCCACTGGATCCCTGGGACGCGATGGCGGCCGCGGTCCACCGCAGCGCCGACGACCGGGAGCCCTGGCACGAGGAGCAGGCGCTGACGGTGCACGAGGCGCTCGCGGCCAGCACCGACGGCCTGGGAACGGTGACCCCCGGACACCCGGCCGACCTGGCGCTGCTCGACGCCGACCCGCTGCCTCGCGGGTCCTCCCGGGAGCAGGCGACGGCACTGCGCTCCATGCAGGTCGCGGCCACCTGGGTCGGCGGGCGACAGGCTCACTTCACGCTGTGACACCGGCGGCGACGCCGTCCGGAAGCCCGAGCACGATCGTCAGCTCGAGGATGAACCGCGGGTCCTCCAGCCGCTCGCCGTAGATCTCGCGCAGCTGGCCCATGCGGTAGCGCACGGTCTGGCCGTGCACGAACAGCTCGGCGGCGACGGCGTCACGGCGGCCGTGGTGCAGCAGCCAGGAGCGCAGCGTCTCGGTCAGCTTGTCCGCGCTGGTCGGGCTGAGGTCCTCCAGCGGCGCCAGGACCCGCGCGCGCAGGTCCGCGAGGGCGGTCGCGTCGGCGGTGAGCACCAGCTCGGCGAGGTGCTCCTCGCTGTCGGTGCCGAGGTCGAGGGAGCGCACCCGCAGGGCACGCTCGTAGGACGACCGCACCTCCAGCCACGGCCGGGCCGGGCCGGCCACGGCTCCGACGCCGGCCAGCACCTTGAGCAGCGTCGTACGCCGGCGACCGTGCGCGTCCGGCACGAGCAGGACCACCATCGCGTCGCCGCCCTCGATCGGCGGGGTCTCGGTCGACTGGAGCATCTCGCCGGTGATCGCGTTGACGACCGACCGCACCTGGGACTCCGGGACGATCACCGCCGTCAGGGTCCGCGGGGCCGTCCAGTCGGCCCGCTCGGCGGCGGTCTCGACGACCTCGGGGGCCGAGTCGTGCAGCAGGTGGGCGGCCACCCGCTCGAGCAGGCGCTGGCGCACACGTCCGGTGGTCGCCAGCTCGTCGTTGTGCCCGGCGACGCTGGACGCCGAGAGCTCGTCGATGTAGGCGAAGACCAGCTCGGCGAAGCGGCCCAGGGTGTCCGCGTCCGTCCCGTTGCGCACGGCGGTCGCGGACATCTCCCGCCAGGCGACCCGGGCCCCGATCCGGTAGGCCGAGAGCAGCGCGTCGACCGACCGGCCGCTGCGTGCCTCGCCCCGGCCGAGCTGGTAGGCGCCGTCGACCGCCGGCGCCGTCGGCGACCGGGCCGCCCCCCGGGAGCGGGCCGCGAGCGAGATGAACCCGCCCAGCGCCGTCTCGACCGCGGCGCGGATCGTCGCGCCCATCGGACCGGTCAACGCGTCCGAATAGCTCGGCACGTCGTCGGTGATCGCGGACACGGTGCGCTCGGCGACCTCGGGCAGGATGTTGCGCAGGTCACTGACCGTGGCGCTGGTGAGGCTCAGATCGGGCTGTTCGGCCATCTTTTCATCCCTTGCGAACAAATCAACGTGGCGGATTCACGCCCGCAGGTCATGACTTTAGCCTGTTCACACACCATTCTTGATACATGGCCACCACGACCCGTCCCGCCGGCACTGCGCAGGAGACCCGCGCCCCCGGCCGGACCCTGCGCGAGCGGCTGCTTCGCGTCGCCGAGCTGGCCGCGACGCCGCTGGTGCCCTCCGACTACCTCGACGTGTTCAACCCGCTCCGGGCCGGCGCCGAGCTGCGTGGCCGGGTGGTCGAGGTGATCCCCGAGACCGAGGACGCCGCCACCCTGGTGATCAAGCCGGGCGCCGACTGGGCGGGCCACATCCCCGGTCAGTACGTCCGCCTCGGCATCGATGTCGACGGCGTCCGCCTCTGGCGCGCCTACTCGCTGACCCACGGCCCCCGCGCCGACGGCTGCATCTCCATCACCGTCAAGGCGGTGCCCGGAGGCTTGGTCAGCAACCACATCGTCCGGGACGCCCGTCCCGGCACCCTGGTGCACCTCGAGCAGGCCCAGGGCGAGTTCGTGCTGCCGACCGAGGGCGGCAAGTTCCTGTTCGTGACCGCCGGGTCCGGGATCACCCCCGTCATCGGGATGCTCCGCAACCTGTTCCCCGTCGCCGACTCCGGCGTGGTGCGTCTGGCGCGCAGCAGCGGCTACGACATCACCGTGGTCCACGTCGCCCCGACGGAGCCCGACTCGATCTTCATCCACAACCTCCGCGAGCTCGCCGAGGCCGGGATGATCAACCTGGTCGCCCGCTACGACGACCAGCACGGCGTCCTCGACGTCGACGACCTGGTCGAGCTCGTCCCCGACCTCACCGAGCGCACCACCTTCGCCTGTGGACCGGCCGGGCTGCTCGACGCGCTCGAGCAGCACCACGTGGAGCTCGGCCTCAAGCTGCTCACCGAGCAGTTCCGCGTGGCCACGCTGGTCGCCGGCGAGGGCGGCACCGTCACCTTCGCCAACGGCACCATCGTCGAGGCCGACGGTTCCCGGTCGATCCTCGACGAGGCCGAGGAGGCCGGCGTCCTGATGCCGAGCGGGTGCCGCATGGGCATCTGCTACGGCTGCGTGCTTCCCCTGCGCGAGGGCACCGTGCGTGACCTCCGCACGGGCGAGATCACCTCCGCCGCCGAGGGCGACGGCGTCAAGATCCAGACCTGCATCAACGCCGCCGCCGGCAGCTGCTCGATCGACCACCTGCACACCGACCCTGCCCAGACCCGCTGAAGGAGTCACCATGACCGTCCTGCAGAAGAAGCCCACCAGCCCGATCGACCACCTGACCGCCGAGGACATCGAGAACATCGGCGAGGAGCTGGACGCGATCCGCGCCGAGTTCATCGACAAGCGTGGCGAGAGCGACGCGGCGTACATCCGCAAGGTGATCGACACCCAGCGCAAGCTCGAGCTCGGCTCCCGCGCCGTGCTGCTGTTCTCGCTGTTCCCGCCGGCGTGGTTCGTCGGCACCGCCGGCCTGTCCGTCGCCAAGATCCTCGAGAACATGGAGATCGGCCACAACGTCATGCACGGCCAGTGGGACTGGATGCGGGACCCCAAGATCCACTCGTCCACGTGGGAGTGGGACAACGCCTCCCCCTCGGAGCAGTGGAAGCACTCGCACAACGAGCTGCACCACAACTTCACCAACGTGGTCGGCAAGGACAACGACCTCGGCTACGGCATCATGCGCGTCGACGAGGACCAGCGCTGGAACCCCGTCTACCTCGCGCAGCCGCTGTGGAACTTCATCAACGCCTGCTTCTTCGAGTACGGCATCGCGGCGTACGACCTGGAGATCGGCAAGAACGTCAAGCGCAAGACGCTGAAGTCGCCCGAGTTCAAGGCCCGCGCCTCGGTGACGATGCGCAAGATCCGCAACCAGTTCAAGAAGGACTACGTGGTCCACCCGATCCTGTCGGGCCCCTCGATCCTGCACACCCTGAGCGCCAACTTCACCGCCAACCTGGTCCGCAACCTGTGGACCCACTCGGTGATCATGTGCGGCCACTTCCCCGAGGGCGTGCAGACCTTCGAGAAGAAGTCGATCGTCGGCGAGACCAAGGGTGAGTGGTACGTCCGGCAGATGCTCGGCTCGGCCAACATCTCCGGCTCGAACGCCATGCACATGATGACCGGCAACCTCTCCTTCCAGATCGAGCACCACCTGTTCCCCGACCTCCCCAGCAACCGCTACAAGGAGATCGCGCCGAAGGTGAAGGACCTCTTCGAGCGCTACGGCCTGGAGTACAAGACCGGCTCCCTGGTCCGTCAGGTCGGCTCGGCGTGGCACAAGGTGATCCGTCTGTCGCTGCCCAACAACTTCATGGGCACCAACACCACCCCGGCCCCGCTGCCCGAGAACCCCGAGCAGTCGCTGGCCGCCTGACCGGCAGCCCGCCCAGCCCTCGGGCAGGCTGGACCTCATGGAGATCGACGAGGCCAGGTTCGAGGAGCTGGTCGGGGAGGCGCTGGACGGCGTACCCCCGGAGCTCGCCGACCTGATGGACAACGTCGTCGTGCTCGTCGAGCCGGAGCCGCCGGCGGACGATCCCACGCTGCTGGGCCTCTACGACGGCATCCCGCTCACCGAGCGGGACAGCACCTACACCTTCCGCGAGCCCGACCGGATCTTCATCTACCGCGGGCCGCTCACCCGGATGTGCGCCTCGCCCGAGGAGCTGGTCGAGGAGGTGCGGATCACGGTCGTGCACGAGATCGCCCACCACTTCGGCATCGACGACGAGGCGCTGCACGACCTCGGCTACGCCTGAGCTCACCCCACGAAAACACTCGCTTCGCTCCCGTTCACGCGGGGACCCCGAGAGATGCGTCCGCGGCTCCCCTATGCTGTCCCGGTCGCGCTCAGGCGTGGCAGGCCCCCATCGTCTAGTGGCCTAGGACGCTGGCCTTTCACGCCGGTAGCACGGGTTCGAATCCCGTTGGGGGTGCGGATTCGGAATGCGACCCCGTCGTGGGTTAGCATTCCGTGGCTTCGCAATCGTGCGAGCTGTTGCACCATCCAGGCCCCGTAGCGCAGTTGGTTAGCGCGCCGCCCTGTCACGGCGGAGGCCGCGGGTTCGAGTCCCGTCGGGGTCGCAGAACAGGAGGCCCCTCGATCGTCATGTCGAGGGGCCTCCTGCCAATTCCGTGTCGTCCGGCACAGCGCCGCATGCACGCCCCGGCTGCCGGGTACGAGCCGTCCATGATCAGTGTCGAACGCGTCCTGCACACCACGCCGCAACGAGTCTGGGACGTCCTCGCCGACGGGTGGCTCTACCCGCTCTGGGTCGTCGGCGCCTCCCGGATGCGCGAGGTCGACGAGACCTGGCCCGCGGTCGGGTCGAAGCTGCACCACTCGGTCGGTGCCTGGCCGGCCCTGCTCAACGACGACACCGAGGTCGTCGACGTCGACCCGCTGCGGATGATCTCGCTGCGGGCACGCGGCTGGCCCCTCGGCGAGGCGGCGGTCACCCTGCACCTCAGCCCCCAGGGAGCCGGCACCCGGGTCGTCATGGAGGAGGACGCGGTCGCCGGGCCCGGCAAGCTCGTTCCCAAGCCGCTCCGGGCTCCTGGCATCACCTGGCGCAACGTGGAGGCCCTGCGCCGGCTCGCCTACGTCGCCGAACGGCGATGACCGCGTGACGGCGTACGACGCGGTCGTGGTCGGGTCGGGGCCCAACGGCCTCGTCGCGGCGAACCACCTCGCGGACGCCGGCTGGTCGGTGCTGGTCCTCGAGGGACAACCCGACCTCGGCGGCGCCGTCCGCCACGCCAGCGACGTGCACCCGGACTTCGTGCACGACACGTTCAGCGCGTTCTACCCGCTGGCCCACGCCTCCCCCACCATCCGGTCCTTCGGGCTCGAGGACCACGGCCTGACGTGGACCCACGCCCCGGCCGTGCTCGGCCATCCCCTGGCCGACGGCCAGTGGGGACTGCTCGACCGCGACCGCGAGGTCACCGCCTCCTGGTTCGAGGCGGCGGCGCCCGGTGACGGTGAGGCCTGGCTGGACCTCTGCCGGGACTGGGACGTCATCGGCCAGCACCTCATCCACGGGCTGCTCACCCCGTTCCCACCGGTCAGGGCAGGCCTCGGCGGGCTGCTCGCCCTGCCCAAGGTCGGCGGACTCTCCTTCATCCGCACGTTGCTCACCCCGGCCCTCGACCTCGGCCGCGGCCGCTTCAAGGGCGAGGGCCCACGCGTGGTCCTGGCCGGCAACGCGGGTCACGCCGACATCCCGCTCGACGCACCGGGCTCGGGCCTGATGGCGATCCTGATGAGCATGATGGGCCAGACCGTCGGCTTCCCGGTGCCCGTGGGCGGCGCCGGCATGCTGACCCAGGCCCTGGCCCGGCGGCTGCGCTCGTCGGGCGGGGAGATCCGCTGCTCCAGCCCGGTCGACCGCATCGAGACCGTCGGCGGCCGGGCCCGCCGGGTGCACGTCGCCGACGGCACCGTCGTCGAGGCCACCCGGGCGGTGGTGGCGACGGTCGTGGCTCCCACCCTCTTCGGGCAGCTGCTGTCCCCGGCCGACGTGCCGGGCCGCGTGCGCCGCGGCATGAAGCACTTCCAGCTCGACCCCTCGACCATCAAGGTCGACTGGGCCCTGAGCGGCCCCGTGCCGTGGCAGAGCGCGCCGGCCAAGGCTCCGGGCACCGTCCACATGGCCGACAGCGTGACCGACATGGGGACGTCGCTGAGCCAGGTCGCGGCGGGGCTCATCCCGGCCCGGCCGTTCATGCTCGCCGGCCAGATGACGACCACCGACCCGACCCGGTCGCCGGCCGGCACCGAGTCGATGTGGGCCTACACGCACGTCCCCCAGGAGACGCTCGACGACGCCGGGGACGAGGGACTCGACGGCACCTGGGGCCACGACGACCTCGAGCGCTTCGCCGACCGGATGGAGGCCCGCTTCGAGAAGGTCGCCCCCGGGTTCGGCTCGCTCGTCCTCGAGCGCCGGGTCCTCGGTCCCGCCGAGCTGGAGAGCCGTGACGCCAACCTGCTGGGCGGGGCGATCAACGGGGGCACCTCCCAGCTGCAGCAGGAGCTCGTCTTCCGGCCGGTCCCCGGCCTGGGCCGCGCGGAGACCGGGATCCCGGGCCTCTACCTCGGCGGCGCGTCAGCCCACCCCGGTGGAGGCGTGCACGGGGCCGCCGGCATGAACGCGGCACGTGCCGCGCTGGCCCACCACCGGCTCAGGCGCGTGACCGGACGCCGCGGATGACGGTGTACGTCGCGTGGACCCCCGAGCCGCCCGAGGAGACCCTCCCGGGCCCCTGGGTGGAGCTCCGGGCCGCCGCGCCCGGCCTGCTGCTGGTGGAGAGCGACGACACCCTGTCCCGCGTCTTCCACGAGCTGAAGTGGGCGCTCCCGACCGAGGACGCACCCCTGTTCGTCGCCCCGCTGGCGGCGACCCCCAAGCTGCGCGGCCTGGCGCCGGGCACCCTGACCTGGTTGCGCGAGCGCACCCGTCGCCCCTGACCTCGAGCGTCGCGCACCGGCTCCCCGTTTCGCCGGGGTCCCGAGGGTCCGGTAAGGTTTCGCTCGCCTCCGGAAACGGAGGCTGACCTGTGTCCCGGCTCCGGCGGGGAAGCAGGGAGAGGTGCGGCCAGGTAGCTCAGTTGGTACGAGCGTCCGCCTGAAAAGTGGAAGGTCGGCGGTTCGACCCCGCCCCTGGCCACCACCACCACAGCCTCCGGCTCGCCTCGGCGACCGGGGGCTGTGTCGCGTCGGGGACCAGTCCCCACAAGGTCTTGGAGGCCCCCGCCAGACTGAGCGAGTGCCAGAGCTGCCCGAGGTCGAGTCCGCGCGCCAGGTGATCGAGCGCTCGGGGCTGGACCGGGTGATCGCCGACGTCGACGACTCCGACACCTACGAGTGCCGTCCCCACCGTCCCGGCGACCTGCGGGCGGCCCTGCAGGGACGCTCGCTGGTCGCGGCCCACCGGCGGGGCAAGCTGATGTGGTGCGAGACCTCGGGCACCGACGGCGACGACGACCCCGGCCCGGTGCTCAGCCTCCACCTCGGCATGAGCGGTCGCATCCTGACCACCGGTGCCGGCCACGAGGACGAGGGCGGGGACTACGAGGGCTCGCGCGGCTCCCGGATGCGCAAGGAGGAGTGGTTCCGGTTCAGCCTGTACTTCGCGGACGGCGGCAGCCTGCGCCTGCTCGACCCGCGACGGCTGGGCCGGGTGCGCCTCGACCCCGACCTCGACCGGCTCGGCCCCGACGCGGGCGAGATCGACCGGGCGACCTTCCGCGAACGGGTCGGGCGCGGCACCCTGCCGCTCAAGGCCCGCCTGCTCGACCAGGCGACGCTGGCCGGCGTCGGAAACCTGCTCGCCGACGAGACCCTGTGGCTGAGCCGCCTCGACCCCCGACGCCCGGCCGGCGAGCTGAGCGAGGACGAGCTCGACGAGCTGCGACGCCAGCTGCGCCTCGCGACCCGGCGCGCGATCCGTCGCGGTGGCGTGCACACCGGCGAGATCATCAAGCACCGCAAGGCCGGTGACCACTGCCCCCGCTGCGGAGCGGAGATGAGGCGCGCCACGGTCGGCAGCCGGACGACGTGGTGGTGTCCGGCGGAGCAGGTCTAGAGACCGAGCCGTTCCAGCACCCGGTCGGTCGCCCGGCCGTCCTCGAGGGCGGTGAACTCCTGCTGGAACGCGGCGTAGCGCTCGGCGTACTCCTCGGTGATCTCGGGCATCCGCCGCAGGGTCTCGAAGAGCTCCTCCTGGGTCCGCACCACGGGTCCCGGGGCGTCGGAGAGCAGGTCGAAGTAGAAGCCGCGGATCTCGTCGCGGAACCGGTCGAGGTCGTAGGCGTAGAAGA
Source organism: uncultured Actinomycetota bacterium (assembly GCA_963731075.1). Taxonomy (GTDB): domain Bacteria; phylum Actinomycetota; class Actinomycetes; order Propionibacteriales; family Nocardioidaceae; genus Marmoricola. The sequence continues at coordinate 56,007 of CAVSUC010000003.1, read as the reverse complement.
CGATCGGGCGGCCGGTGATGGCGAAGTCGAACATCACCGAGGAGTAGTCGGTGACCAGGACGTCGGCCGCGGCGTACAGGTCGCGGACGTCGGGGTCGTAGGAGACGTCGTGCACCCCGGGCACCTCCGCCATCCGCGAGCGGCCGGTCGCCAGGTTGTGCGCCCGGGCGAGGAGCACGTGGTCCGCTCCGAGGGCGGCGGCGAAGTCGGACGGATCCAGGGCGAACGGCACGTCGGACGTGGTGTCGCGCTGGACGTCGTCGTCACGCCACGTCGGCGCGTAGAGCACGGTGGTCGCCCCCTCGGGGACCTCCAGCCGGGCGCGCACCTGCGCACCGACCTCGGCCGCCCGCGGCGAGCTCAGCAGGTCGTTGCGCGGGTAGCCCGACTCGAGCACCTCGCCCTCGTAGCCGAACGCCTGGCGCAGGCGCGGCGTGCTCGCCCGGTTGGGCGAGAGCAGCAGGTCCCACCTGGCGATGTCCAGGTCGAGGGCGTCGAGCCGCCCGGGTGGCGCCCACAGCACGTCGTAGTGGACCCGCTTGAGGGGGGTGCCGTGCCAGGTCTGGAGGTACGTCGCTCCCGGCTTCTTGTCCCAGTCGAGCTCGGTGTGGCTGCTGGCGACCACCAGGTCCGCGGACTCCAGCGCGTCGCGCGCGTCGGGGCCGGTGATGTCCACGGTCGTCGCCTCGGCCGGGAAGGCCTGCCGGTGGGCGGGGTGGGCGAGCCACACGTGCTCGATGCCGGGCCGGTCACGGAGTCGTTCGTAGAGCGCCCGCGGACTGTCGGAGCAGCGGCCGTGGAAGCTGTTGTAGACGATCTGCATGCGCAGCCCTCCCTCCCTGGCGCAGTGTCGCAGGTATCTGGCGACGGACCGGTCCGCTCTCCCCGGTACCAGCACACTCACCCACCGCTCCCTTTTCGGTCATTACCCTGCAAAACGGACACCGACTCGCCATAGTGGATCCAGGAAGACGACGGGGGTCGACGCGGGAGGGCGTTATGAGCACCAGGTCAGAATCCTCGGGAGAAGAGCGCAACGTGTTCGTGCTGTCCGGCGGGGCCGCACGCGGCGCCGTGCAGGTCGGGATGATGGAGGTGCTCCTCGAGCACGGCATCGTCCCCCACGCCCTGGTCGGCACCTCGGTCGGCGCGTTGAACGCGGCGTTCATGGGCTACCGCGCCGACGCCGCCCGTGTCCAGGAGCTCAGGGCCCGCTGGCTGGAGCTGGGCACCCAGGACATCTTCCCCGGCGGCACCCTCACCCGTGTCGGGCACCTGCTCCGGCAGCGCCCCTACCTGTTCTCCTCGGCCGCACTGACCCGGCTGATCGCCCAGTGGGTCCCGGCCGAGCGCCTCGAGGACCTGCCGACCCCCGTCCGGGTCGTCACCACGCCCCTGGCCGGCGACAGCGCGGTCTACCACCGCCACGGAGACCTCGACCAGCTCCTCCTCGCGTCGGCGGCCGTGCCTGCGGTCTTCGCGCCGGTCATCCTCCCGGCCAGCTGCGGCTACCCCGGCCCCCACGTGGACGGCGGCATCGCCGACCTGGTCCCGATCAGCGGTGCGGCTGACCTGGCCCCGACCCGGGTCTTCGTCCTCGATGCCAGCGTCCCGGCCCGGCTGCCACGCGGCCGCACCCCCATCGACATCCTCGTCGCCAGCCTCGGGGTGGCGACGCGGGTCCGGCCGGAGCCCGACCTCGGGGTCCGGGTCTCCGTGCACCGCATGACGACCCCCGACCTCGGTGCCGGGATGACCGACTTCTCGTTCACGAGCCGCCACATCGCCGACGGCCGGACGGCGGCCGAGCGGGTCGTGGCCGAGATCGCCGAGGCGGAGCAGGTTGCGAGGGAGCAGGCAGCGACGGAGCAGGCCGCCGAGCGGGCGGTCGAGCCCCGCCGTACGAACACCCGCATCTGGGACCGGCTGCACCGCGCGGCCTGAGACTCCGGGTGGCCACGCGGCCCCGGCTCCCTCGCGTGTCGAGCGTTTCGTAGCGGAGCGCAGGCTGCTTGTGTTGTCATGAATAGTTGATGCGCCCAGACCCCGTGCACGACGAGGACACTCAAGCCGGCCGGATCGGGGGCAGCATGAGCAGGGACGAGACGACGAAGCTGTGCGTCGAGCAGCTCGGCCTCGCCCTCGAGGCGAGCCAGGACCCGGTCGTCGTCTACGACGCGCAGGCTCACATCGTGCTGGTCAACGAGCGGCTGCTGGCCGCGACGGGCTACGCGGCCGAGGAGCTGGTCGGGCAGCCGGTCCTCGTCCTGCTCCCGACCGCGTTGCGCGAGCAGCTCACGCCGCGCATGCTCGCCTACGCCCGCGACCCGGTTCCGCGCGGCATCGGCGAAGGCCCGATGGGCGCCATCGAGCGCAAGGACGGCTCCACGTTCGAGGCACAGATGGCCAACGCGCCCGTCGCGACGGTGGGCGGCGACCTGGTGGTCTCCACCATCCGCGAGGTCCGGCACCTGAGCCTGGACGAGATCGAGTTCCGTGGCCTCCTCGAGTCAAACCCCGACGCCACGTTGATCTGCACCCCCGACGGCAACGTCGTGCTCTCCAACTCCGACGCGGTCCGGCTCTTCCAGCAGGAGCACGTGGCGATGTTCAACCAGCCGCTCCTCTCCCTGTTCCCGAGCACGCAGGCGTCGTCCCTGACGCAGTGGATGCGGGCGTGCTGCGACGCCTCCGTCGCCGGCCTGGTCCCACCGGACGCCCCCAGCCTTGAGCTCGACGTCGTACGCCGGGACGAGTCGGTCGTCCCCGTCGAGCTCTCGCTCAGCTCGCTGCGCACCGACCAGGGACTGACCTACCGGGTGAGCGTGCGCGACATCAGCGAGCGGCAGCGCCTCCAGCGCGAGGCCGAGGCGAAGAAGGACGGCTTCCTGGCGACCGTCTCGCACGAGCTCCGTACCCCGCTCACCTCGGTCCTGGGCTACGGCGAGCTGCTGCAGGACCTCGAGGAGGGCGACCTCAGCGAGCACGCGCGCTCCCTGCTCGACGTCGTCGTCCGCAACGCCCGACGCGAGCTGCGGCTGGTCGACGACCTGCTGATGATGGTGCAGATCGGTGACGGCGCCTTCCGCATCCAGGCCGGCCAGGTGAACCTCTTCGAGCTGGTGCAGGACGCGGTGGAGGCGTCGGTGCCGGCCGCCGAGAGGGCCAGGCTGCACGTCTCGGTCGCCCAGGCCGGTGAGGACGCGTTCGTCCAGGGCGACTCCGACCGTCTCAGCCAGGCCGTCGACAACCTGCTCACGAACTCCTTCAAGTTCTCACCACCCGCCAGTGAGGTCGCCGTCTCGCTCTCCGCCGACCCCCGGGCGGTGACGGTGTCGTTCACCAACCAGGGTGAGGGCATCCCCTCCGCGGACGTCGACCACGTCTTCGACCGCCTCTACCGCGGGCACAACGCCCGCGTGGCCGAGACCCAGGGCGTCGGCCTCGGCCTGTCCATCGTCCGGTCGATCGTCGAGGCGCACCACGGCAGCGTGAGCGTCACCTCGACCCCCACCAGCACCTGCTTCGCGATCGAGCTCCCCCGCGCCGGCCAGGGCGTCGTCGACGTCCCGGACCAGCGACCCGGCCGGTCGGCCGTGCATGGCAGCCAGCCGGCTCGCCGGCTTCCCGACCCTGAGGTGCCCACCAACCACGTCGGTTGAGCTTGTCGAAACCTCGTACGCCGGGGACAGGAGTCGACCACCGAACGTCGGAGGATCTGATGCGACAGATTGATCGGATCCTCCAACGTCGACCACCAACCGCCAGCACTCCGCCGAGCTTCCACGTGGCGAGGGCGCCGGCATGCTCCGAGCACGGCCCAACACAGGAGCAGCTGCTCAGGCCGACGAGGCCGCCCGGGTGTTCGCCTTCCTCGGCGGCCGCGTGGCGCTGGCCGGGCTGAGAGTCGCTCCGTGGGCCATGGTGCGTCCGAGGATGCCGAAGGCGAAGGCGACCGGAAGGCTGATGCTGCCGAGCGAGGTGAACATCGGGATCACGAGGAAGCCCGGGACGGTCAGGACCAGCAGCCATGCCGAGGATCGCGGGCTGAACCCCTTGCGGAGCAGGGTGATTCCCAGCACGGTCGAGCTCACCATGGTGAGCAGGACAAATGGCAGGCCGACAAGGAACGCGAGGTCGAGGACGGCGGTCGGCTCCCCAGTCCACTGGGTCCAGTACTCCAGGAACACGTCCACGACGGCACCGGCGTACGCCACGAGCGTCACGCGCCAGGCCCATCGCTCGAAGCCAGTCGGTCGGCGGTCGCGGTGAGCGAGCAGGGCACACAGGAAGAACGCGACGAAGACCGGCAGCCAGATCTTGCCGTAGGTGACGTACACCAGGTCCGGGTCGCCCCAGTCGAGCAGCGGACGGAGTGCGTTCGCGGCCGGCTCGGCCCAGAAGGACGTCGTGCTGAGATCGAGGTCGGCGCGCCCGTCCTCCGTCGCGTGCCGCGCCAGGGCGTGCAGCTGGCCGACCACGAGGCCGACCCAAGCCATCGACCAGGCGAAGAGTCCGACAGCACGGCGGTGGCGATCGAGAGTGTCGATGAAGGACATGAGGGAGACCTTTCGGTTCGGTAGTGGGTGCTTGCCACGCTAGGAACTCGGCGCCTCCCGCGCGTCCACCGGCGGATCGCACCCGCGTCAACCCGGAGGTGGATGCTCGCGAGCGCTGACCGCTCTACGATCAGCACGTGGGCGAGCTGCAACGCCTCGGATGGGGCGACGTGCTGGTGCCGGCCGGTCTGGCCGTGGTGGGCTCCGCGGAGCTCGCCGCCCTCCAGTTGCCCGCGTGGGGCGCCGGTGTCGCGCTCGAGCTCGTGTCCGCGTCCCTTCTCGTCGGTCGTCGACTGCGCCCCCTGCTGTTCGCGACTCTCGCGATCGTGGCGCTGCTGCTGATGCCGTGGGTCGGTCCCGCGCTCGACGAGCCTGCGGTGCCGATCCTGTTCCTCGCCGTGGCGATGTACTCCCTCGCTCGCTGGCTCCCCGATCATCGGGGGCTCATCGGCGTGGGCGTCGTGCTGCTGATGCTGCTGCTCGACTACGTCGGTGCGGACGCACGGACGCACGACATCTCCGACCTCCTCTTCGTGCTGGCGCTCGTCGTGCCGCCGTACGTCCTGGGCCGGGTCACGCGACGCCTCGCGGACCACAACGCGCTCCTGGTGCGGAACCAGGAGCTGATCCGAGGCGCTGCGATCCGCGATGAGCGTGACCGGATCGCGCGCGAGCTCCACGACGTGATCGCACACTCGGTGAGCGCCATGGTCGTGCAGACCGCGGCTGCGGAGGACCTGGTGCACACCGACCCTGACCGGGCGGTCAGGGTGCTCGCCGACGTGACCGACACCGGCCGACGCGCGCTCGTCGAGACGGGACGGCTGCTGCACGTGCTCCGTGACGAGTCGGACGAGATGGGACTCGCGCCGGCGCCCGGCGTCGATGACCTGCCCGCGCTGGTCGATGGCTTCCGCGAGAGCGGGCTGCAGGTCGCCCTGCAGATGACCGACACCCTCCCAGCCCTGTCGCCGGGGGTGGACGTCTCGGTGTATCGCATCGTGCAGGAGGCACTCACCAACGCGCTCAAGCACGGCACGGGAGGCACCGCGTCGATCCGGGTCAGCGCACGTGGCGGCAGCCTGGGGATCGATGCCAGCAACCCCACCGATCCAGAGGGTGCCGCTCGCGTGGACGGCAGCGGCCTGGGTCTCGTCGGGATGGCGGAGCGAGTGGCTCTGCTGGGCGGACGGCTGTCGCACGGCCCGGACCACGGGTCGTTCCGGGTGTCGGTGACCGTTCCGCTTGCGGCGGAGGGCACGTGAACCCGATTCGCGTGGTGTTGGTCGACGACCAGGAGCTCGTTCGTACCGGTCTCCAGATGGTGCTCGAGGCACGGGGCATCGAGGTCGTGGGCAGCGCCGCGGACGGCCGGGCCGGTGTCGACCTGGTGCGTGCCCGACACCCCGACGTGGTGCTGATGGACATCCGGATGCCCGTGCTCGACGGCATCGCTGCCACCGCCGACCTCACCGCCGCCGACGTGCCGACCCGGGTGCTGGTGCTGACGACGTACAACCTCGACGGCTACGTCTACGGCGCACTCCGCGCCGGTGCGGCCGGGTTTCTGCTCAAGGCCACCCCGCCGGACCGCCTGGTCGCCGGGATCGAGACCGTGGCCGCGGGAGAGTCACTGCTCGCCCCCGAGCTGACCAGGCGGCTGATCGAGGAGCACGTGACCCGACCCGCTCCCCACGACGGCGTGCCGTCACGCCTGAGCTGCCTCACCGAACGTGAGCTGGATGTGGTCGAGCTGATCGCTGCCGGGATGTCGAACGACGAGATCGCCCATCGACTCGTGGTGAGCCAGGCGACCGTGAAGACCCACATCAACCGATTGCTCGCCAAGCTCGGTCTGACCTCACGCGTCCAGGTCGTCGTGCTGGCCTACGAGACAGGCCTGGTGCTGCCCGGCCGCCGGCCCTGCGGCTGAGGGTCCGCGACAGCACACGGTCGGCGTCGTCCCACCGCCGCCACGCCTCATTATGACCGCTGTCCACGACCGCCCCGAGGACGCCTGCACCGGCGACAGCTGGCCTATCGTCACCGGGTGACCGCACCGCGATCCCTGACCGAGTGCCTCGCTGTCGCCGCGCTGCTCGTGGTCACCACGGCGTGCCGGGCACCGCTCGATCCCGACCGCGACGAGGCCCCACGGGCACCGGCGTCTCCTCGGACGTCGACAACCCCGGCAGCCACCGCCGCTCCGTCGAGCAGCCCCAACAGCCCGGGCTCCCCTGACCAGCAGGTCGGCGACGCCGCGGTCCAGGCGAAGATGGCGAGGCGAAAGGCCGCACTCGCCGCCCGAGGTGCTGCCGGACCGGTGATCGCGATCTCGGTGGACGGGCTCAACCCGAGTGCCCTCACAGAGCTCGGAGCCAAGCGCCTGCCGACCTTCTTCGCGCTGATCCGCGATGGAGCAAGCACGCTCAACGCGCGCACCGAGCGCGAGGTCACGACCACGCTGCCCAACCACACCGGGATGCTCACCGGCCGCCCGGTGGAGGGCCCGGACGGTCATCGGGTCGACTTCAACTCCGACCCGGGCCGGCTGACCGTGAGCTCGCACGCCGGCCACACCATCGCGTCGGTCTTCGACGTCGCGCGCCGGGCCGGGCGGTCGACGGCGCTCTACGCCAGCAAGACCAAGTTCGCCCTGTTCGAGCGCAGCTGGGCCACGGACCGGTCCGCCATCGACACCGACAACGACCGTCTGGTCGGCCGGCTGGTCGCAGACCTGGCGAGAAGGCCGGCCGACGTCAGCTTCGTCCACCTCTCCGCCCCCGACGACGCCGGCCATGCGTCCGGGTTCATGGGTGCGGCGTACCTCCGCGCGGTCGTGCACGTCGACCGGCTGCTGGGCCGGATCCGGCGGGCCGTGGACGGCGACCCCCACCTCCGCGGGTACACCACGCTGATCCTGACCGCGGACCACGGTGGTCGTGGCCCGCACGGGCACAGCGACGCGGGCCGGGTCGACGACTACCGGATCCCGTTCATCGTGGTCGGGCCCGGGGTCGGGGCCGGTCGCGACCTCTACGAGCTCAACGACGACTACCGCGACCCCGGGCGGGGGAGGCCGTCGTACGCCGGGAGGCAGCCGGTGCGCAACGGCAACCTCGCCGACCTGGCCCTGGACGTGCTCGGGCTCGACCCGGTGCCCGGCAGCGTCTTCGGCGCGCGCGACCCGCTCGACGTCAGCTGATCGATCTCGGCGACTCCCTCTAGGGTGCCGGCATGAGCGTGCACGTCACCACGAGCGGTCCGGTCACCATCGTCACCATCGATCGGCCCGAGGCCCGCAACGCGGTGGACGGTCCGACCGCGGAGGCGCTGGCCGCCGCCTTCCGCGACTTCGACGCCGACGACGGGGCCTCCGTCGCGGTGCTCACCGGGTCCGGAGGCACGTTCTGCGCGGGCGCCGACCTCAAGGCGATCGGCACCGAGCGCGGCAACCGGGTCGAGGACACCGGCGACGGGCCGATGGGGCCGACCCGGATGCGCCTCTCCAAGCCCGTCATCGCCGCGATCGAGGGGTACGCCGTGGCCGGCGGCCTCGAGCTGGCGGTGTGGGCCGACCTGCGGGTGGCGGCCGAGGACGCCGTGCTGGGCGTCTTCTGCCGTCGGTGGGGCGTGCCCCTGATCGACGGCGGGACGGTGCGACTTCCCCGCCTGATCGGTGAGTCGCGGGCGATGGACCTGGTGCTGACGGGCCGAGCAGTGCCCGCGGCAGAGGCTCACGCCATCGGGCTGGTCAACCGGCTCTGTGCCCCGGGCCAGGCGCTGGAGGCCGCCGTACGGCTCGCGCACGAGATCGCGGTCCTGCCGCAGACGTGCCTGCGCCAGGACCGGCTGAGCGTGCTGGAGCAGGGCGGACTCAGCGAGGCCGACGCCCTGGGCGTCGAGCTGGACCACGGTCGGGTGTCACTGGCGTCGGACGCGCTGGCCGGCGCTCAGCGGTTCGCGCGCGGGGCCGGTCGGCACGGCGCGCCGACGAGGGATCCGGAGGACTGACCCACAGGGGCAGGGGTGACAGCTGTGGGTGCACGCTCGGCTCCCCGTCAGATCGACGGGGAGCCGAGGAAGTGTGTGTCCAGCCGCGTTGGCCAGGGGCGAACGCCGTGTGTGTCAGTCGCGGGCGCTGCGCTGAGCGGGAATGACGTCGCCCAGGAGCTCCTTGACCTCGGACTCGCGGTAGCGGCGGTGGCCGCCCAGCGTGCGGATGGCGGACAGCTTGCCAGCCTTGGCCCAACGTGTGACCGTCTTCGGGTCCACGCGGAACATGGCTGCCACCTCAGCAGGAGTGAGGAGGGATTCAGTTTCGGTCGGTCGCGTTACCACGGCGCTCCCCTTTGGTGCTTGTCTTCAGAGCTCTTTGCTCTCTGCCGAGTGTGCCACCGGCATTGGTAGTAGGAAACATGAAATGTCCGGATTCCCGGAAACGGCAGGAAAACGGGCGATGTAGTCTAGACCAGTCGCGGTCCACCCTTGACCTGCCGGCAGAAAACGTGCATTCCCCGCAAGAGCGACATTTAGGAGAGAGGCGTCGTGACCTCCCCCGGCGACACCCTGTTCGACCAGCTCAGCGGGCACGAACAGGTCGTCGTGTGCCACGACGACCGCAGCGGCCTCCGTGCCCTGGTCGCCATCCACTCCACCGCCCGTGGACCGGCGCTGGGCGGCACCCGGTTCCACCCCTACGCCAGCGACGCCGACGCGCTGCGCGACGTCTTGAACCTCTCCCGCGGGATGTCCTACAAGGCGGCGCTGGCCGGGCTCGACCTCGGCGGCGGCAAGGCCGTCATCATCGGCGACCCACGCACCGACAAGACTCCCGCGCTGCTGCACGCCTACGGGCGCTTCGTGCAGTCGCTCGCCGGTCGCTACTACACCGCCTGCGACGTCGGCACCTACTCCGAGGACATGGACGTGATCGCGGAGGAGTGCCGCTTCGTGACCGGCCGCACCGTCGCCCAGGGTGGGGCGGGCGACTCCTCGGTGCTCACGGCGTACGGCGTGTTCCAGGGCATGCGGGCCGCCGCGGAGGCGACCTGGGGCTCCCCCACCCTCACCGGCCGCACCGTCGGCGTCGCCGGCGTGGGCAAGGTGGGCCACCACCTGGTGGGGCACCTGCTCGAGGACGGGGCCGACGTGGTCGCGACCGACGTCCACCAGCCGACCCTCGACCGGCTGGTCGAGACCCGTCCGGAGGTCCGCACCGTGCCGAGCACTGCGGCGCTGGTCGCCGCTCCGCTCGACGTCTACGCGCCGTGCGCGCTCGGTGACGCGCTGACCGACGAGGTGGTCGCGACCCTGAGCGCCAGGATCGTGTGCGGTGCCGCGAACAACCAGCTCGCCCACCCGGGCGTCGAGAAGCAGCTCGACGACCGCGGGATCCTCTACGCGCCCGACTACGTCGTCAACGCGGGCGGGCTGATCCAGGTCGCCGACGAGCTGCACGGGTTCGACTTCGCGCGCGCCCAGGACCGTGCGAGCCACATCCTCGACACCACCCGTGAGGTCTTCGCCCTCGCCGTCACCGACGGGGTGCCACCAGCGGTGGCAGCGGACCGGATCGCCGAGCAGCGGATGGCCGACGCGGGTGCGGATCGCGGGATCTGGCTGCCCTGAGCGCGACCCCGGAGTCGGTCAGTCCCGGGAGGAGGAGTCGGAGTAGTCCGACCACTTGTCGTACTCGTCAGACTCCTCGACGGGCTCCACGCGCCTGGCCGGAGCCGGGTCGTTCCCGTGAAGTTCCTGGGCAAGCGATGCGAAGTCCGTCTCGTGAGACTGGTACTTCAGCTCGCGAGCAACCTTGGTCTGCTTCGCCTTTGCTCGGCCGCGCCCCATGGGTGGCCCCCTCGCACGTATGGCCGGCGCCGCTGAGGGCTGCCGGTCGGAGTTGTCTGTTCGTGATGCAACCCTAACCGGCCGGTGGTGATTCCCGCACGTCGGCCCGCAGACTGGGCCCGCAGATTCTGGCGGGCCCGGCTGACGACCCGCTCAGGCGTGATCGCCGTGCAGCGTGACCCGCCCGCGGTCGTCCACGCGCTCGTCGGCCCCGGCCGGTTGGACGGTCCCGGCCACCCACGCGGCGACCCCGTGGTCGGCCAGCACCGCGATCGCCCGGTCGGCATCGTCGGCCGCGGTCAGCGACACCATGCCGACGCCGCAGTTGAGGGTGCGCTCGAGGTCCTCGCGCTCGACCCGGCCCGTCTCGGCGACCAGCCGGAAGACCGGTGGGAGCGACCAGGTCGAGCGGTCGAGCGTGGCCGCCAGCTCCACCGGCAGCACCCGCTCGAGGTTGGCCGCAAGGCCGCCGCCGGTGATGTGCGACATGGCGTGGGTCTCGGTGTGCTGGGCGAGGTCCAGGCAGGCCTTGGCGTAGATCCGGGTCGGCTCGAGCAGCTCCTCCCCCAGGGTGCGGCCGAGGTCGTCGACGTGCTCGCCGAGGTCGCGCCCGGCCTGCTCGAGGAGGACGTGGCGCACCAGGGAGTAGCCGTTGGCGTGCAGCCCGCTGGAGGCCATCGCGATCACCACGTCGTCCGGTCGGACCCGCCCCGGACCGAGCAGCTGGCTGGCCTCGACCACGCCGGTGGTGGAGCCGGCGACGTCGTACTCGTCGGGTCCCAGCAGGCCCGGGTGCTCGGCGGTCTCGCCGCCGATCAGGCCGCAGCCCGCGGCGAGGCACGCCTCGGCGATGCCCTTGACGATGGCCGCGATCCGCTCGGGCACGACGCGGCCGGTGGCGATGTAGTCGGTGAGGAAGAGGGGTTCCGCGCCGCAGACCACCAGGTCGTCGACGAGCATGCCGACCAGGTCGAAGCCGATGGTGTCGTGCTTGTCGAGGGCCTGCGCGATCGCCACCTTGGTGCCGACGCCGTCCGCGGAGCTGGCCAGCAGCGGGCGCTCGTAGGCCTTGAGCGCACTGGCGTCGTAGAGCCCGGCGAAGCCGCCGATCCCGCCGATCATCTCCGGGCGACGGGCCTTGTCCACCCAGACCTTCATCAGCTCGACGGCCTTGTCGCCGGCCTCGATGGAGACGCCGGCCTCCTCGTACGTCGACCCGCTCATCGGGTGCTCCTCACAGGTTCCGTGTGCATCGTTCGGGTCAGGGCCGGCCGAGCGCGTCCGGGGCGCCGCCGCCGGCGAGTGAGGTCGCGAGGCCGTCGGAGTCGAGCAGCGGCGCCATCTCGAGCAGGTGCTTGCCGAGGAACTCGGGCTCGGGCAGCTTGACCGGGTAGACCCCGTCGAAGCAGGCGCGGCACAGCTTGTCCTCGGGCACCGTGGTCGCCTCGATCAGCTCCTCGAGCGAGATGTAGGCCAGGGAGTCGGCCCCGATGGAGGAGCGGATCTCGTCGGTGCCGAGGCCGTTGGCGATCAGCTCGGCGCGGGTCGCGAAGTCGATGCCGTAGAAGCACGGCCACTTGACCGGCGGGCTGGCGATGCGGACGTGCACCTCCCGGGCGCCGGCCTCCCGCAGCATCCGGACGAGGGCCCGCTGGGTGTTGCCGCGGACGATCGAGTCGTCGACGACGACCAGCCGCTTGCCCTCGATCACGTCGCGCAGGGGGTTGAGCTTGAGGCGGATGCCGAGCTGGCGGATCGTCTGGCTGGGCTGGATGAAGGTGCGCCCGACGTAGGAGTTCTTCACCAGGCCGACCCCGTAGGGGATGCCGCTCTCCTCGGCGTACCCGATGGCGGCGGGTGTGCCGGACTCCGGGACGGGGATGACGAGGTCGGCGTCGGCCGGGAAGTCCTTGGCCAGGCGGCGGCCGATGTCGACGCGCACGCTGTGGATCCGCTGGCCGGAGATGCGGGTGTCGGGGCGGGCGAGGTAGACGAACTCGAACAGGCAGCCCTTGGGCGCGGCCTCGGCGAAGCGGCGGGTGCGCAGGCCCTGCTCGTCGACCGCGACCATCTCGCCGGGCTCGATCTCGCGGACGTAGGACGCGCCGACGATGTCGAGGGCCGCGGTCTCGCTGGCCACCACCCAGCCGCGCTCGAGCCGGCCGAGGACCAGGGGGCGGATGCCCTGCGGGTCGCGGGCGGCGTAGAGCGTGTTCTCGTCCATCCACACGAAGCAGTAGGCGCCGCGCAGCTTGGGCAGCAGCTCCATCGCACGCTCCTCGAGCGTGGTGTCGGGGTGCACGGCGAGGAGCGCGGTGACGAGCGCGGTGTCGTTGGTGCTCGTCTCCATCTTGCGGGCGCCGAAGTCGAGCTCGCTGTCGACGGGGAGGTCGGCCACCATCTGCTGGAGCTCGCGGGTGTTGGTCAGGTTGCCGTTGTGGCCCAGCGCGAGCGAGCCGTCGGCCGTGGGCCGGAAGGTCGGCTGGGCGTTGTGCCAGGTGCTGGCGCCGGTGGTGGAGTAGCGGGAGTGGCCGATGGCCAGGTGGCCGGTGAGCGCGGTGAGGGTGGACTCGTCGAAGACCTGCGAGACGAGACCCATGTCCTTGTAGACCAGGATCTGGCGGCCGTTGCTGACCGCGATGCCGGCCGACTCCTGGCCGCGGTGCTGCAGCGCGTAGAGGCCGTAGTAGGTCAGCTTGGCGACGTCCTCGCCGGGGGCCCAGACGCCGAAGACACCGCACGCGTCCTGCGGTCCGCGGTCCTGGGGGTCGATGTCATGGTTCAGGCGGCCGTCTCCACGACGGCGAGCAGGGCTGGCCACGGGGCCGAGTGTACGTGCCGTGAGCGGTGGGTCCCGACGACGCCCGCTGCTACTCCCGGCCGACGAGGTAGGACAGCACGCCGAAGGCCACCACCAGCGACACGAAGGCGCCGTTGGCGGTGGGCGAGAACAGCATGGGCGCGGTGCTGAGCAGCAGGATGTCGAAGCCCCGGACGATGCTGCCGTAGAGGTTGGTGGGTACGCCGCCGGCCGGGGTGGACACCAGAGGCTTGGCGTAGTCGGGCGGCCGACCGGTCACCCAGCGGACCGCCCCGGCCAGCCCGCAGGCACCGACCGCCATGCCGAGGACCGCGGAGTCCGCCGACGGGACCCCGAGGGCTGCGTGCAGCGCCGGGAAGGTGGCCAGCCCGAAGACCAGCAGGGCCGCGCCGGGGACGGCCAGCGTGGCCTGCCGGGTGGCCGACGGCGGGAACGGCATGGCACGCACCAGGCTCGGCGTACGGGTCACGACGCGGAGGCCGGCGAGCAGCGGCAGGGCCGCGACGAAGCCGGCCAGTGCGCTGAACAGGATGACGACCCGGCCCGAGCCGGCGGACTCGGCGGCGTACGGCACCACGACGGCACCGACGAGCAGCACCAGCGTCTGCGGGCTGCGGCGCAGCCGGCTCAGGTCGCACCACACCAGCGCCGCCCGGCCGCTCGGCCCACCGCGTCGGGAGCGGACGGCGTCGTGGCTGTTCCACCGGTGGGCGAGCAGCACGTCGTACACCAGGGCGAGGTCGAGCGTGGCCAGGGCGCCGGACAGACCCGGCGCCAGGGAGCCCCCGGGCGCGACGTCGTGCTTGCGGAGCCGCCCGACCCGCGTCACGGACACCCACACCAGCGCGACGGTGGCGACGGCGATCACGCCCAGCCCGAGCCACCACACGGTGGGCAGCCCGCTGGGCGGGTCCGCGACCGGCCCCTCGCCCAGGGCCACGAGCAGCAGGCCGGCCCACACCGACAGCCCGAGGAGCCAGGTCAGGACGCGCGCGGCGAGGCCGCTGCCGGCCTGGGACAGCCCGGCGAAGCAGACCCCGGCGAGGGCCAGCAGGGCGGTGGCGGCGGAGAACGCGAGCAGGGGGTCGGTGCCGAAGCCGCCCAGGGTGGTGGCGCCCGCGGCGAACAGCGCGCCGGTGACGGCGGCCAGGAGGGCGGTCCAGAGCAGGCGCGGCCGCAGGAGCGCGGCCCGGTCGACAGGGGCGTTCAGCAGCCAGGAGCCGATCGCCGGGGAGACGAAGACGGGACCGAACAGCCGGGCGAGGGAGAGTACGACGGCCAGGGTGCTCACCCCCACCAGCCACGGCATCACCGTGCGCGCCTCCTGGCAGCCGCCGGTCGTGCACAGGTCGTCGGAGACCAGCCGGACGTTGATGACGACGCTCACCACCATCGAGCCGAGGAGCAGCGTCGCGAAGACGTTGACGTAGGCGTCGCCGAGGGCCTCGAGGATCGAGGTGTCGACGCGACCACGGCGCCAGTGGCGGATGTCGCCGCGGAGGTCGCGAACCTCGCTCGCGCCGCTCATGCGTGGTTCACGCCGGCTCGCCGACCTGGACGATCCGGTCGGCCACCGCCTCCACCAGCTGCGGGGCGTGGCTGGCCATGAGCACGGCGAGGCCCTCGGCCTTCTCCCGCTGGAGGCGTTCGGCCAGCCACTCCAGGCCCGCGGTGTCGAGCCGCTGCTCGGGCTCGTCGAGCACCAGCAGGCGGCGCGGACGCACGAAGGCGCTGGCCAGGGCCAGGCGGCGCTTCTGCCCGGAGGACAGGGTGCCCGGCAGCTGGCCCGACTGCGGGTGCAGTCCGAGCTCCTCGAGGATCTGGTCGACCACCGACTCGGCGTCGGCCACCCCGTGAGCCTTGGCGAACAGGTCCAGGTGCTCGACGACGCTGAGGTCGGGGAAGAAGTCCATGTCGTCCATCACGACGGCGAGGGCGGAGCGCACCTGGGGCGAGCGCTCGTCCATCTCACGGCCGTCGAGCTCGATCGTCCCCGAGGTCGGCTTGTCGGCGCCGGTGATGCAGCGCAGCACCGTCGACTTGCCCGCCCCGTTGCGTCCGACCAGCGCGACCGCCGTGCCGGAGGCCACGTCGAGGTCCAGCCCGGTGACGACGTCGACCTCGCCGAAGCGGCGTACGAGATCGCGCACCCGGAGCAGGGGCGGCGGCTCCGGCGTCGGCTTGGGCTTCCTCTTCTTCTTCGGTGGCACGCCTGACAGAGTCGCAGACGGGCCGGAATCGCTGTAGCGCGGTGTGGTGGACGCTGAGTGGGCGGCGTACCGCTTGTTCAGTGGCGATAACTCCGCGTTACAGCGGGGGGTTGTTGCGCGGCTTGGGCCAGAGGTCCGCACATGCGGTGAGCGCGCGGTCCAACGTCTCCGGATCCGCGGCGACGACGAGGCCCGGCGAGGTCGATCGGGCGGAGTACGTCGTGCCGTCGCGGTGCGCGGCGGCCCCGCCGGCCTCACGGACCATCAGCGTCCCGGGGAGGTGGTCCCACGGGTTGGTGTGGCCGTAGAGCACGTAGTCGGCCTCCCCCTCGATCAGCTTGGGGTAGTCCACCCCGCAGCAGACCCACGAGCCGATCAGGGCCGGGAGCCCGACGGGCTGGCGGCCGCGCCGGGACCAGATCGAGGTGGCGCCCTGCGGCTGCTCGCCGGCGGGCTCGCGGCGGACGAGCTCGCCGTTGCGGCGTACGCCGGCACCGCGCTCGGCCACCCAGGCGGCCTCGTGCTCCGGCTGCCAGATCCAGGCGCGGACCGTCTCGCCGTCGATCACCTCCGAGACCATCACGGCGTAGTCCGGCGAGCCGTGGACGAAGTTCTTGGTGCCGTCGACCGGGTCGACGGTGAAGCCGTGGGCGGCGTCGCGGAAGCGGGGCAGCAGGTCCGGCTCCTCGGCGTAGGCCTCCTCGCCGAGCACGACCGCGTCGGGGTAGGCCTCCAGCAGCGCCCGGGTGATCAGCTCCTCGGCCTCCCGGTCGGCCACGGTGACCAGGTCGCCGGGCAACTTCTCGTCGATCTGGGCCTCGGAGAGCGTGCGGAAGCGCGGCCGGACGACCTCGTCCGCCACGTCCTTGAGCAGCTCGAGGACCGCCTCGGTGGAGAGAGCCATGCCTCAGCCCGCGAGGTTGACGAGCAGCAGGGCCTCGGCCAGGCACACGCGCTCGAACTCGGCGAGGTGCAGGCCCTCGTTGGCGCCGTGGGCCCGGGTGTCGGGGTCCTCGACGCCGGTGACCAGCACGCTGGCGTCGGGGAAGCTCTCGAGGAACTCGGCGATGAAGGGAATCGACCCACCGACCCCCATGTCGATGGGGCGGGTGCCGTCCCAGGCCTCGGTGAAGGCGTTCCGGGCCGCGTCGTACGCCGGGCCGGTCGCGTCGACCAGGGTCGGCTCGCCGGTGTCGACCACGGTGAAGGTGAGCTCGGCCCCCCACGGGACGTGGGCCTCGACGTGGGCGCGCAGGCACTCGAGCGCGTGGGCACAGGTGTCGCCCGGCGTGATCCGCAGCGAGATCTTGGCGCGCGCACTGGGCACCAGGGTGTTGCTGGCGCCATCGACTTGCGGGGCGTCGAGCCCGGTGATCGTGAGCGCCGGCTTGGTCCAGAGGCGCTCGACCGAGGAGCCGGTGCCGATGAACTCGACCCCGGGGGCGATGCCCGACTCGGCGACCAGCCGCTCGTGCGGGTAGTCCACGTCGGCGGCCGGGGTCGAGAGCAGGCCCTCGACGGCCACGCTGCCGTCGTCGTCGTGCAGGCTCGCGATGACCCGGCCCAGCACCATCAGCGCGTCGGGGACCAGGCCGCCCCACATGCCGGAGTGGACGGCGTGGGTCAGCGTGCGGACGCCGATGTCGACGCGCACCAGGCCACGGAGGCTGGTGGTCAGCGCCGGGACCCCGATGTCCCAGTTGCTGGAGTCCGCGATCACGATGACGTCGGCGGACAGGTAGTCCTGGTGCTCCTTCAGCAGGTCGGGGAGGGTGTCCGACCCGACCTCCTCCTCGCCCTCGACGAACAGGGTGACGCCGACGTCGAGGTCGTCGCCGAGCGCGCGGATGGCGGCGAGGTGGGCGGCGATGCCGGCCTTGTCGTCGGCGGCCCCGCGGCCGTAGAGACGTCCGTCCCGCTCGGTCGGCTCGAAGGGCGGCGAGTCCCACTCGGCGTGGTCGTTCTCGGGCTGCACGTCGTGGTGGGCGTAGAGCAGCACCGTCGGCCGACCCTCGGGCGCCGGCTTGCGGGCGAGCACGGCGGGGGCGCGGCCGTCGTCGCGCGCACTGACGATCTTGACGTCCTCGAAGTCCTCGGCGCGGAACAGCTCGGCCACGGCCTCAGCACTGCGCTGGACCTCCGCCGCACGCGCGGGATCGGCGCTGACCGACTCGATGCGCACGAGCGCCTCGAGGTCCTGGCGGATGCGCGGAAGCTCCGCGCTGACGCGGGATCGCAGCTCGTCGATGTCCATGGGACGACCCTAGGGCGTGGGGGTGCCGGGCGTCAGCGGGAGGTAGGGCGAGAGATCGGCCCGCTCCCCCGAGGCGCGGATCTTGCCGTCGGCCATGGCCTCGTCCCAGCTCACCCGGCCGGTGGCCAGGCCGACCCAGGTGGCCCCGTCGAGCTCGACCACCGCGGGGGGCGTGCCCCGGGTGTGGCGGACGCCGGGGATGACCTGCGCCGCGGCGTACGGCGGGACCCGCACCTCGACCGAGCGTCCCGGTGCCCTGATGGAGAGCAGCGCGAGGAAGTGCTTGCTCAGCAGCCGGAGGTCCTGCTTGGTCGGCTCGGCGTGCCCGAGCGCCTCCGCCACGGCGGTGGCGTCCTGGAGCTGGAGATGGGTGGGCACGGCCTCACGCTAGTCCGAAGGGCTGACGAACGGCCGGGCCGCGGGTTAGCGTGCCGTCTGTGAGACGCGCTCCACACGAGAACGTTGCGACCGTGCTGGTCGACCCGCGCGTGCTCGAGGACCTCGAGCTCACCCTGATGGCGATGGACCTGCGGGTGTGGCCGGTCCGGACCGCACCGATCTGCGTGGACGGGCCGCGGGAGGCCTTCCAGGTCCGCAACCGGCTGCTGATGAGCCACCGCGGCGAGTGGGACCTCGCCGCGGACTGGACGCCGGTGTGGATCGGCTTCGGCGCGACCTGGCACCACGGTGACGAGCCGCTCCCCTGGGCCGCGCACGAGACGCTGTGGCAGACGCTGGGCGCCTACCCCGACCACGTCCGCTTCCACCGCCGCCTCGGCGGCGTCAGCCGCCTCCCCCTCCCCGAGGACGTCTCCGGCGGCCGGACCACCAGCGGCTCCGGCGACTGACCCACCAGGTTTCGACAGGCTCAGGCCATCGCCGACGGAAGGGTGGCGGTCCAGGCGGCGCGCAGCTCCTCGACGGGTACGTCGAACGCGCCCTTCACCTCCAGCGAGGTGCCGCGGGTCTCGCCCAGCGAGGTGATCGGGACGCCGTTCTCGGAGGCGAGCTCGAAGAGCCGCTCCTCGTCCTCCGGCGAGCAGGTGACGACCACCCGGGCCGAGGACTCGGCGAACAGCGCCAGGAACGGGTCACCGTCGCCGACGTCGGACAGGTCGACGCGCGCTCCCACGCCGTGGCGCAGGCACGACTCGACGAGGGTCTGGGCCAGGCCGCCGTCGGAGACGTCGTGCGCCGAGGAGAGGACGCCGGTGGCCGTGACCAGGAGCTCGCTCAGCGACCGCTCGGCGTCAAGGTCCACCCGCGGGGGCATCCCCCCGAGGTGGTCGTGCACCACGTGGGCCCACTCGGAGCCGGAGAGCTCCTCGCGGGACTCACCCAGCAGGAGGACGCAGTCACCGGTGGCGCCGAAGCCGGTGGGCGTGCGGCGGGTGACGTCCTCGATGACGCCGAGCACCGCCACCACCGGGGTCGGCAGGATCGCCGTCTCGCCGGTCTGGTTGTAGAGGCTGACGTTGCCGCCGGTGACCGGGATGCCGAGCTCGAGGCACGCGTCCTTGAGCCCGCGACAGGCCTCGGCGAACTGCCACATCACCGCGGGGTCCTCGGGCGAGCCGAAGTTGAGGCAGTCGCTGATCGCCATCGGGGTCGCACCGCCGGTCGAGACGTTGCGGTAGGACTCGGCCAGCGCGAGCTGGGCACCGGTGTAGGGGTCGAGGCGCGCGAACCGGCCGTTGCAGTCGGTCGAGACCGCGACGCCGAGGTTGGTGTCGGCATCGACGCGGACCATGCCGCTGTCACTGGGCTGGGCGAGCACGGTGTTGCCCTGCACGTAGCGGTCGTACTGGTCGGTGACCCACGACTTGTCGCACAGGTTCGGGCTCGCGACCAGGCGCAGCAGCGTCTCGCGGAGCTCCTCGCCGGACGCGGGACGCGGCAAGGACTCGGCGCCGTCGGCCTGGAGCACGTCCTGGGACTCGGGACGCGCGAAGGGGCGGTGGTAGGTCGGGCCGTCGTGCGCCACCGACCGCGGCGGCACGTCGACCACCCGCTCGCCGTGCCAGTCGATGTGCAGGCGGTCGCCGTCGGTGACCTCGCCGACCACGGTGGCCTCGACGTCCCACTTCTCGCACACGGCCAGGAAGGCGTCGACGTCGTCGGGCTCGACGACCGCCATCATCCGCTCCTGCGACTCGCTCATCAGGATCTCCTCGGGCGCGAGCGAGGAGTCACGCAGCGGCACGCGGCTCAGCTCGACGTGCATCCCGCCGTCGCCGGCGCTGGCCAGCTCGCTGGTCGCGCAGGAGAGCCCGGCGCCGCCGAGGTCCTGGATGCCGGCCACCACGCCGGCTGCGAACAGCTCGAGGGTGCACTCGATGAGCAGCTTCTCCTGGAACGGGTCGCCCACCTGGACGCTGGGACGCTTCGCCGGCCCGGTCGACTCGAAGGTCTCGCTCGCCAGCACGCTGACGCCGCCGATGCCGTCGCCGCCGGTCTTCGCGCCGTAGAGGATCACCAGGTTGCCGACCCCGCTGGCCTTGGCGAGGTGGAGGTCCTCGTGGCGAAGCACGCCCACGCACAGCGCGTTGACGAGCGGGTTGCCGGCGTACGTCGCGTCGAAGACGACCTCGCCGCCGATGTTGGGCAGGCCGAGGCAGTTGCCGTAGCCGCCGACGCCCGCGACGATCCCGGGCATCACCCGGTGGGTGTCGGGCGCGTCCAGCGGGCCGAACCGGAGCGGGTCCATCACCGCGACCGGGCGGGCGCCCATCGCGAGGATGTCGCGGACGATGCCGCCGACGCCGGTGGCCGCCCCCTGGTAGGGCTCGACGTACGACGGGTGGTTGTGGCTCTCGACCTTGAAGGTGACGGCGTAGCCCTGGCCGATGTCGATCACGCCGGCGTTCTCGCCGATGCCCGCCAGCATCTTGCCGGCGCGGGTCTCCTGCGGGATCTCGGAGAACTGCGCGAGGTGGACCTTCGAGGACTTGTAGGAGCAGTGCTCGCTCCACATCACGGAGTACATCGCCAGCTCGGAGCTCGTAGGCCGGCGACCGAGGATCTCGCGGATCCGGGCGTACTCGTCGGCCTTCAGCCCGAGCGCTGCCCAGGGCTGCTCACGTTCGGGGTCGGTGGCGGCGACGTCGACCGTGTCGAGCGCGAGCTCGCGGCCGGGAAGGTGGGCCTGGTGGGAGTCGACACTGGTGTCGGCGCTGGTGCTGGGCACGAGGACAAACCTACTGGGGATCCGGCCCCCGGGACGCCGGGCCCCTCCGCGCTCACGGACCCGGGGATAGATGCGTGCGGAAATGCATTCTCGGAGGCATTTAATTACAGGTGTGTAATTCATTCATTGCGGTGTTACGGATGTGACCAAAGGGGTTAGGGTTACCCGGTTTCCCGACATTCCTGGAGATTACGATGCGTTTGCGCCACCCGATCCGGAGCACCGCCTCCCGGACCCGAAGCACGCTGCTGGCCGCCCTGGCGGTCGCGCTGACGCTGGCCCTGTCGTTCGCCGCGCTGAGCGCCCCGGCGTACGCCGCCAACCCGGTCACGCCCGGCAACTACACCGGACTGGGCTTCGACCAGTGCGAGGCGCCGAGCCAGTCCGCCATGAGCGCGTGGCGCACGAGCTCGCCCTACCGCGCGGCCGGCATCTACATCTCCGGCGACTCCCGTGCCTGCCGGCGCCAGACCAACCTGACCCCCACCTGGGTCGCGCGCCAGCTCAAGGGCGGCTGGCACCTGCTGCCGATCACGCTCGGCCCACAGGCGTCGTGCACCACCCGGGCGCGCTACCTCCAGCAGGTGCGCATCAACCCCAGCACCACGAGCGGCTACCAGAAGGCGCGGCTGCAGGGGCAGGCGGAGGCCAAGAAGGCGATCGCCGTGGCGACGCGCCTGGGCATCGTCCCGGGCAGCACGATCTTCTACGACCTCGAGGCGTTCAACACGGGCACGTCGACCGCGTGCACCAACTCGGCGCTCTGGTTCGTGAACAGCTGGACCCGGCAGCTGCACGCCGCCGGCTACGCGTCCGGCTACTACTCCAGCGCCGCCTCCGGCATCCGGATGCTCGACGACGCGCGCGTCCGCACGGGCAACAGCATCGTGCTGCCCGACCAGATCTGGATCGCCGACTGGGACGGCCGCGCCAACACCAGCTCGTCGTACGTCCGCAGCGACGGCTGGATGCCCTACGGCCGGCTGAAGCAGTACCGCGGCGGCCACAACGAGAAGCACGGTGGCGTGACGATCAACATCGACACCAACTACCTCAACCTGCGGACACCGAAGCTGCCCGGTGCAAGCGTGCCCGCGCCCCCGCCCGAGCCCGACCCGGCTCCGGCGTACACCGGGACGAGCACGGCCGACGCACGGTGCACCACGGCCTCGATCAGCAAGACGGCCTACCGCACGACCAGTGCCAAGCAGGGCGCCTCCCTGGTGGTGCCGCTGCAGTGCCTGCTCAAGCAGCAGCACCGCTACCGCTACGAGGTCACCGGCAGCTGGAACGAGCAGACGCTCACCGCCCTGCAGGCGTTCCAGAAGGCAGCGGGCCTGCGGGTGACGTCCTACATCAACCAGAACCACTGGGTCGCGCTGCTGTCGAGGAGCAACGGACGCTCGACGTTGCGGTCCGGCTCCACCGGACCCGACGTGATCCGCGCGCAGCGCGCCCTCAATGCAGCGGGGTCACCGGCCCTGACCGTGAGCGGTGAGTACGACGCGGCCACCCGCGCGGCGGTCGTGGCCTACCAGCGCTCGCTGGGCATCACCGGCTCGGGCATCGTCGCCGAGAGGACCTGGGTGGCCATGGAGTCCGGCCGGCGCTGAACCTCAGGCGTCCTGCAGGGCCGCGACCACGCTGGTGAAGAACCCGAGACCGTCGGTGCCGGGACCGGTGAGGTCCTCGACCGCGTGCTCGGGGTGCGGCATCAGGCCGACGACGTTGCCGCGCTCGTTGGTCACGCCCGCGATGGCGCGCTGGGAGCCGTTGGGGTTGGCGTCGACGTAGCGGGCGACGACCCGACCCTCACCCTCGAGCAGGTCGAGGGTGTGCTGGTCGGCGACGTAGGAGCCCTCGCCGTTCTTGAGCACGATCGTGACCTCCTGGCCGGCGGCGTAGCCGTTGGTCCAGGCGGTGGTGTTGTTCTCGATGCGCACGACCTGGTCGAGGCACCCGAACTTTCGGTGGTCGTTGCGGATCAGCGCGCCCGGCAGCAGGTGCGACTCGCACAGGATCTGGAAGCCGTTGCAGATGCCGAGCACGGGCAGGCCGCCCTGCGCGGCCGAGATGATCTCGGTCATCACCGGAGCGAAGCGCGCGATCGCGCCGCAGCGCAGGTAGTCGCCGTAGGAGAAGCCACCCGGGAGCACGACCGCGTCGACGCCCTTGAGGTCGTGGTCGCCGTGCCACAGGGCGACGGCCTCGGCACCGGCCAGGCGGACGGCGCGCCGGGCATCCACGTCGTCGAGCGAGCCGGGGAAGGTGACGACGCCGATCTTCACGACAGGACCCGGACGGCGTAGTCCTCGATCACCGGGTTGGACAGCAGCGTGGCCGCCATCTGGTGCACCTGCTCCAGCCGCTCCTCGGTCGCCTCGCCCTCGAGCTCGAGCTCGAAGCGCTTGCCCTGCCGCACCTCGCTGACCCCCTCGAAGCCGAGCCGCGGCAACGCCCCCTGCACGGCCTTGCCCTGCGGGTCGAGGATCTCGGGCTTGGGCATGACGTCGACGACGACACGGGCCACGGGAGGCCCCTTTCGCTCGGTGTTCGCTCGCGGTTGGACGGGCGGGGCCAGTGTAACGATCCGTGACCCGGCGGCGGGTCGGGGCTCCTGTGTGTGGGCTGGTCCTGGGGGTGCAGGAATCCCTGGCTGCCCGGGGAGGGTCAGGACGTCGTGGTGCCCGGCTTCTCCGCCGATCCCGGCGTGCCGTTCGGAGGCGCCGGACGCTGGCCGTCGTCGCCGCCGCGCGGACCGCCGTGGCCGCCCCGCCCGTCGTGGCCGGACGGTCCGGTCTCGGTGCCGGTGATGGTGAAGTCCTTGCCGACCTTCACGGTGAGGGGCTTGCCGGCGTTGAGGACGTGAGCCTCGTAGACGCCGTCGGAGTCGGTCTCGACGCGCTGCACCGTGGCCTTCGGGTACGTCGCCTTCACCGCCGCCAGGACCTTCGCCCTGGTCGTGCCGGTGAGCAGCTTCTCGTCGCCACGCATCGGCCTCGAGGGGTCGGCGTCCTGCCCGCCGGGCACGCCGTACCCGGGAGCGCCGTAGCCCGAGCGGCCACCGCTCCCGGTGCCGTCCGTCGAGGCGGATGCCGCCGAGATCGCACCTGCCGCCAGGCCGCCGGCGACCAGGCCGGCCACCCCGACCGCCGCGACCACGGCAGCGGTCCGCCTGCGCGGGGAACCGGTCGGCTCGCGCACGTTGTCGTCGTTCATGCCTTTACCTCCACTGTTCGGGCGCCCGGCAGTCCCGGGCGTCCGACCCACGGTCGCCACCGACACTGGGCCCGTGGTGTGGAGAACCTGTCGGGAGGCTGGGAGTGGCTGTGAGTCCGCCGCGTCAGCGGGTGCCGCGCCAGGCGACGATGCCCAGCGCGAGCCCGAACCCGGCGAGGGCGGGACCGACGACGGCCCAGTACTCCTGCCCGCTCATCGAGCTGCCCTTGATCACGTCGAGGCCCTGGAGGGTCCAGATCACGCCCACGACGACCATCAGCACGCTCAGCACGAGGCCGATGATCCGGCCCATCAGCGGTGCCGCGCCGCGAGGATGCGGGCCGCGCGCTTCACGTCGCTGCGCACGGGGAGTACGCCGCCCAGGGTCGCCAGCCAGCCGGCGGGGGCCAGCAGGCCTCGACCGCTCACGCGGAACAGCACGTTCACCGTCGAGCCGGTCGGCGCCGGCTCGAAGGTGAGGACCAGCAGCGCGGAGATCGCCCGCCAGGTGCCGACCTCGGCCCAGACCTGGCCCGGCTCCATCACCGTGATCTCCATGTCCGGCACGATGCGCGCGGCCGTGTGGTCGCGCCAACGCATGCCGACGCGGGGCTCGCCGTCGTCGAGCATCTCCACGCTCTTGAGCGAGGACTGCCACTCCGGCCGGTTGCGCGGGTCGGCGAGGTAGTCGTAGGCGACCTCGACCGGGACCGCGAAGTCGACACGGCTCCCGAGCATCCTGGGCCCGATCTGGGACTCGGTCATCAGAACCGCTCGCCGGTGAGCATCTCGAAGGCCTCGACGTAGCGCGCCCGGGTGCGGTCGACGACCTCGGTCGGCAGGGCAGGGGGCGCCGCACCCGACGACCGGTCCCAGCCGCTCGCGTCGGAGAGCAGCCAGTTGCGCACGATCTGCTTGTCGTAGGACACCTGGACGTGACCGGGCTCCCAGTCGGCGGCCGGCCAGTAGCGACTCGAGTCCGGGGTCAGGACCTCGTCGGCCAGCACCGTCGTACCGATGCCGCCGCTGTCGCCCGCCGCCGCGGTCAGCCGGGAGCCGAACTCGAGCTTGGTGTCGGCCAGGATGATCCCGCGCTCGCGGGCGAGGGACTCGGCGCGCCCGTAGACGGCCAGCGTCAGGTCGCGGAGCTCGGCCGCCGCCGTGGAACCGATGTCACTCACGACGCTGTCGTAGGAGACGTTCTCGTCGTGGTCGCCCAGCGCCGCCTTGGTGGCCGGCGTGAAGATCGGCGCCGGCAGCCGGCTGCTCTCCTGGAGCCCCTTGGGCAGCGCGATCCCGCACACCTCGCCCGTGGACTGGTAGTCCAGCAGGCCGGAGCCGGTGAGGTAGCCCCGCGCGACGCACTCCACGGGATACATCCCCAGCTCCTCGCACACGATGGCGCGGCCCTTGACGGACTCCGGGACGTCGGTCGACCGGACGTGGTTGGGGACGAGGTCGCCGAGCTGGGAGAACCACCACAGCGACATCCGGGTGAGGATCTCGCCCTTGTCCGGGATGGTGGTGTCGAGGACGAAGTCGAACGCCGAGATCCGGTCGCTCGCCACCATCAGCAGGCTCCCGTCCTCCAGCCGGTAGAGATCGCGGACCTTGCCGGAGTGGAGGTGGGTCGCACCGTCGATCGCGGGCGCCTCGGGGATGTTGTGCACGCCGCCACCCTACAAACGTCGTCCCCGGGCCGCCGCCGACACCGGGCCCGGGTGCCCGAGGGCGACCTGGTCCGGACGTGACTGTGGGGTGTGCCGGCAGCTGCCGGCACACCCCACAGGGAGTCGTAGGTCAGAGAATGGCCTTGAGGATGGCCTTCGAGGTGTGGCTGCCCGGCGCGGCGTCAGCGGCGCCACCGGCGGCCGGGACGGACGCGACGGCCAGGGCGACGGTCACTGCGAGAAGTGCGCCACGGACGATTCGGATCTTCGAGTTCATGATGTGTTTCCTCCCGATGTCACCAGGCCCCGCCGGCCCGGTGTTGATGTCCACATCCTAGGACAATTGCCACGTTTTGTACATAAAACGGACACATCTTTTCTGAACGCGCGATTCCGGAAGCCACGAGGGGCCGCTCCGTCGGTTGACGGAACGGCCCCTGGCACGTGCGCTGGGCAGAATTCAGCGCGACGTCCCGGGTGCTCGGCTCTGGGTTCGCACTCGCAGGTCGCGCGGGTCCCGCGGAGTCGCCCCACGCGGCGTCGGAGGGACGCGTGGGGACGGTCGGGACAGGTGCACGGTTTCTCCCTGAGAGTGGCCACGGGCGACGGTGAACCGCCGACCGCGGTCAGAAAGCGAGCACGTCCGAACCTAGCGAGGGGACAAGCTGGTCACAACCCCTCAGGCCGCTGATTTGGGATGATTCCTCTGCGAAACGGATTCGCCGCTCGTGTCGGGACACCTCACCGCACCGAGCCCGTGGGTCACAACCCCGCCGGGTGCTGCGGACCGGTCAGAGGATCGCGCCCGGGGCGTACGCCGCGGCGTCCGGGTCGGTGGCCAGCGCCGCCTCGACCCGGCGTACGACGGTCGCGACCTGGTCGCGCGCCGCGCCCGTGAACTCGATCGGGTCCGCGACCAGGGAGTCGATCTGAGCCCGGTCCAGCCCCAGCCGGGGGTCGACCGAGAGCCGGTCGAACAGGTCGTTCACGGCCGCGCCGCGACGCATCTCGAGGGCGACCGCGACGGCGTGCTCCTTGATCGCCTCGTGGGCCTCCTCGCGGCCGACGCCGTTGCGGACGGCTGCCATCAGCACCTTGGTGGTCGTCAGGAAGGGCAGGTAGCGGTCGAGCTCGCGCTGGATCACCGCCGGGAAGACGCCGAACTCGTCGAGCACCGTCAAGAAGGTCTGGAACAGGCCGTCGATGGCGAAGAAGGCGTCAGGCAGCGCCACCCGGCGTACGACGGAGCAGGAGACGTCCCCCTCGTTCCACTGGTCACCGGCCAGCTCGCCGACCATGGACAGCTGGCCCCGGAGCACCACGGCCAGGCCGTTGACCCGCTCGCAGGAGCGGGTGTTCATCTTGTGCGGCATCGCCGACGAGCCGACCTGCCCCTCCTTGAAGCCCTCGGTGACCAGCTCGATGCCGGCCATCAGCCGGATCGTCGTGGCCAGGTTGGACGGGCCGGCCGAGAGCTGTACCAGGGCCGAGACGACGTCGAAGTCGAGGGAGCGCGGGTAGACCTGGCCGACGCTGGTGAGCACCTCGTCGAACCCGAGGTGCCGGGCCACGCGCGCCTCGAGGTCCGCGAGCCCGGCGGTGTCGCCGTCCAGCAGGTCGAGCATGTCCTGGGAGGTGCCCATCGGCCCCTTGATGCCGCGGAGCGGATAGCGGGCCAGCAGGTCGTCGAGGCGGCCCAGTCCGACCAGCATCTCGTCGGCGACGGTGGCGAACCGCTTGCCGAGGGTGGTCGCCTGCGCGGCGACGTTGTGCGAGCGGCCGGTCATCACGAGCGACTCGTGCTCGGCCGCCAGCCGGGCGAGGCGGGCCAGCGTGGCCAGCACCCGCTGCCGGACGAGTGCGAGGGACGCTCGGACCTGCAGCTGCTCGACGTTCTCGGTGAGGTCGCGCGAGGTCATCCCCTTGTGGATGTGCTCGTGCCCGGCCAGCGCGCAGAACTCCTCGATGCGGGCCTTGACGTCGTGGCGCGTCACCCGCTCACGGGCGGCGATGCTGGCCAGGTCGACGTCCTCCACGACTGCCACGTAGTCCTCGATCACCCCGTCCGGGACGTCCACGCCGAGGTCGCGCTGGGCGGAGAGCACGGCGATCCACAGCCGGCGCTCCAGGACGATCTTGTGCTCGGGCGACCAGATGGCCGCCAGGTCGGCGCCGGCGTAGCGGGTGGCCAGTACGTTGGGGACGGTCATCAGATGCCTTTCGCGATGTCGGTGCGCCACTGGGCGCCCTCGAAGCTGATCGAGGAGATGCCCTCGTAGGCCTTGGCCCGGGCGTCGGCGACGTCCGTGCCGACGGCGGTGACGGCGAGGACCCGGCCGCCCGCGGTGACCAGGCGCCCGTCTCGCCGGGCGGTGCCGGCGTGGATGACGTCGACGTCGTCCTCCTTCGCCAGCGTCTCGGTGCCGACGATCGCATCACCCGTGCTGGAGGTCTCGGGGTAGCCCGCGCTGGCCATCACGACGGCCACGGCCCCACCGCTCCTCCAGGCCGGGGGCGCCACCTCGTGGAGCGTGGCGTCCGCCGCGGCCTTGAGCAGCTCGGCGAGCGGGGAGTCGAGCAGCGCCATCAGCGCCTGCGTCTCGGGGTCCCCGAAGCGGGCGTTGAACTCGACCACCCGGACCCCGCGCGAGGTGAGCGCCAGCCCGGCGTACAGCAGGCCGGCGAAGCGCGCGCCGCGTCGCGCCATCTCGTCCACCGTGGGCTGCAGAACCTTCTCCTGCACCTCGGCGACGAGGCCGTCCGGCGCCCAGGGCAGCGGGGTGTAGGCACCCATGCCGCCGGTGTTCGGGCCCTGGTCACCGTCGAAGATGCGCTTGAAGTCCTGGGCCGGCTGCAGCGGGTAGACGGTCGTGCCGTCGGTGATCGCGAACAGTGACACCTCGGGCCCGTCGAGGAACTCCTCGATCACCACCCGGTCGCACAGCGCGGCGTGCGCCGCGGCCACGTCGCGGTCCTCGGTCACGACCACGCCCTTGCCGGCGGCGAGGCCGTCGTCCTTCACGACGTACGGCGGGCCGAACGCGTCGAGCGCCGCCGCCACCTCGTCGGCCGTGCCGCACACGTGGGCCGCCGCGGTCGGCACCCCGGCCGCCGCCATCACGTCCTTGGCGAACGCCTTCGATCCCTCGAGCTCGGCCGCCACCCGCGACGGGCCGAAGCAGCTGATCCCGAGGTCGCGCACGGCGTCCGCGACGCCCGCGACCAGCGGCGCCTCGGGCCCGATGACGACGAGGTCGGCCCCCACGGAGGCCGACAGCGCGGCGACGGCGGCGCCGTCCATCTGGTCGACGTCGTGGAGCGTCGCGAACTCACCGATCCCCGGGTTTCCGGGCGCGGCGTGCACCTCGCTCACGGAGGGATCGCGGGAGAGGGCCAGCGCGAGAGCGTGCTCGCGCCCACCGGTGCCGATGACGAGGGTCTTCACGTTCGCCGATCCTATCGACGCGGGCGCGGCTCCGGTCGGCGCGCCCGGACAGCAGGGCCAGCCGGGACGCTCAGCCGACGGGCGGCCGGACCCGGGCCTCGTAGGCGGACCGTGCGGACCGGTCGGCGTCGGCGAGGACGGAGTCGGCCTTGAACGCGCGCGCGATCGCCTCCTGGAGGACCCGCGGGAGCACGCTGGTCGTCCGCGTCATCGCCTGCACCCACTGCGGCACCCACAGCTCCGCGCGCGGCCGCCGGATGGCGGAGGCGATCACCTCGGCGACGTCCTGGGCCGTCACCGGCTTCACGCCACGCGCGGCGGGGATCCCCGACGCGAGCTCGGTCTGCACGACGGTCGGCAGCACGACGCTGACGTCGATGCCGAGGGGCTTGAGCTCCGCGCGGGTGGCCTCGCTGAACCCGACCGCGGCGAACTTCGACGCGGAGTACGTCGCGCCGTCGGCGACGGCGATCCGGCCGACCGCCGAGGCGACGTTCACGATGTGGCCGTGGCCGCGGTCGGCCATGCCGGGCGCGAGCGCCTTGGTCCCGTTGATGATCCCGTGGACGTTGACGTCGATGATCGCCTTCGCCACCGCCTCGGGCTCCTTCAGCACGGACCCGAGCGGCATGATGCCGGCGTTGTTGACGAGCACGTCGATCGGGCCGACCTCGCCCACGGCGACGAGGAAGCCGGCCCACGACTCCGCGCTCGTGACGTCCAGGTGCGCGGCGACGGCGCCGCGGCCGATCCGCTCGGCCACCCCCTCCACCAGCGCGGTGTCGAGGTCACCGAGCGCGACCGTCGCACCGAGGGTGGACAGCAGCTCGGCCGTCGCCTCACCGATCCCCCGGCCCGCGCCGGTGATCACGACCGAGAGTCCGGAGATCTCGCGCTTGCTCATCTGGGAGTCCTTTCGAGGGGGCGCAGGTCGACCGGCTGGCCGTCTGCGGGGAACGGGAGCGAGTGGTAGTTCAGCCGATCGCGGTAGCCCGCGTCCACGGTCCAGTCGAACCGGCGCAGCACCTGGTGCAGGACCAGCTTCACCTCGGCGCCGGCGAAGAACATGCCGAGGCACTTGTGGACGCCACCGCCGAACGGCTCCCACGCGTGCCGGTGGGACTTGTCCTCGCGGCGGTGGGCCGCGAACCGCTCGGGGTCGAAGCGTCCGGGGTCGGGCCAGTGCTCGGGCAGGTGGTGGCCCAGGTGCAGCATCACGGCCACCAGGCGGTCGGCGGGGACGTGCACGCCGAGCACCTCGGTGTCCTTGACGGTACGGCGGGCCAGGACCGGCACCGGTGGGACCAGCCGCAGGCACTCCTTCATCACCAGGTCGAAGGACTCGAGCTCGTCGAGCTGGTCGAGCGTGGGGCACTCCGGGAGGTGCGACGCCTCCTCGCGCAGCCGGTGGCGCCACTCCGGGTGGTCCCCCAGGTGTCGCATCATGGACGTCACGGTGATGGTCGAGGTGTCGTGCGCCGCCATCATCAGGAAGATCATGTGGTTGACGACGTCCTCGTCGCTGAGCCCGGAGCCGTCCTCGTCCCGCAGCGCGCAGAGCACGGAGAACAGGTCGCGCGCAGGAGCAGCCGTGGTCGGGCCGCGACCGGACAAGGCCTCCTGCTCGACGCGGCGCTCGGCCAGGTGGCGACCGAAGAAGTCCTCGAGCACCCGGCGCCCGGCCAGCGCCCTCCCCCACCGCGTGCCCGGGACGGGGAGCCGCACGATCGCGGTGGCGGCCTGCACGCAGGCCACGAAGGCCCGGTTGACCTCGTCGAGCTCGTGCACCACGTCGGGATCGGACGCGTCGGTGCTGCCCATGAACACCCGCGTGGCCAGGTCGAGGGTGAGCTCCTTGACGGCCGGGTAGAGCCGGAAGTCCTCACCGGGCTCCCACGCGTCCAGGCCGGCCGCGACCGCCGGGCCCATCGCCTCGACGTACCCCGCCAGCCGGGGCCGGGTGAACGCCTCCTGCATGAGTCGCCGGTGCTGGTGGTGCTCCTCGAAGTCGAGCAGCATCAGCCCGCGGTCGAAGAAGGGGCCGACGAGCTGACCCCAGCCCGGCCCGCTCGCGAAGGCCTTGTCGGCGTTCCGCAACGCCACGGCGCACGCGTCCGGCCCGAGCAGCAGGGTCCAGCGGCGGCCCATGAGGTCGAGCTCGGAGACCGGGCCGTAGCCGTCGTACTGCGCCTGCATCATCCGCAGCGGAGCGCGGACGTAGGACAGCGTCGCACCGACCACCGGCAGCGCCCGACGCCGGGGAGCCGGTCGTCCCGAGGGGACCGTTGCTGCTCGGACGAGGGTCATGCCACCTCCGGACGTCATCTGACAGGATGGCCTGTCAGTTTGTGCGATCGACGACTCCACGTCAAGATGCTCCGGTGAGCACACCGGTCCGCACCTACGGGGGGAAGTCGGCGTCGGAGCGCGCCCAGGAGCGACGCGAGCGCCTGGTCGACGCCACCGTCGCCCTGCTGGCCGCCGGCGGCGAGGCCGGGACGACCATGACGGCCATCTGCGCCCGGGCCGGGCTGACGGAGCGCTACTTCTACGAGAGCTTCCCGCAGCGCGAGGACGCGATGCTCGCGGCGCTCGACCACGTCTGCGACCGGATCGCCCGGGTCACCCGGGTCACCATCGAGGCGACACCGGGGACGCCCGAGGAGCGGGTGCACGCCGTGATGGCCGCCTTCGTCAGCCTCGTCAGCGACGACCCGGCGCTGGGACTGGTGGCGACCGTGCACTCCAGCGCCACCCCCCGCATGCGCGCCCGGCGCCACGAGCTGATCGGCAGCTTCGCCGACCTCGTCGCCCAGGAGGCCGCCCAGCTGTACGGCGACCGGGCCTGGCCCTCCGACCGCGCCCGCCTCCACGGCCTCGTCTACATCGCGGGCTTCGCCGAGCTGGTCGGCGCCTGGCTCTCCGGCGAGGTCGCCCTCACCCCCGACCAGCTCACCTCCGCCGCCAGCGACCTGTTCCACTCGCTGAGCCGTCGCCCCTGAACCCGCCCCGCAACCAGCTGTAACGCGGAGTTATGGACGCTGAACACGTGGTGTACGACGCACTCAGCGTCGACAACACCGCGTTGCAGCGGGAGTGAGCGCCGAACCTCAGCTGACGACGAGCGTCTGCTCGCGCCCCGGGCCGACGCCGACGGCCCAGAAGCGGGTGCCGGACATCTCCTCGAGGGCGCGCACATAGCGCTGGGCGTTCTTCGGCAGCTCCTCGAAGGTGCGGCAGCCGGAGATGTCGTCACCCCACCCGTCGAGGTGCTCGTAGATCGGCTTCGCGCGGTGGAACAGCGACTGGGTCATCGGCATCTCGTCGTGGCGTACGCCGTCGATGTCGTAGGCCACGCAGACCGGAATGCTCTCCCAGGCGCTGAGCACGTCCAGCTTGGTCATGAAGAACTCGGTGAGCCCGTTGACGCGGGTGGCGTAGCGCGCGACCACGGCGTCGTACCAGCCGCAGCGCCGGTCGCGCCCGGTCGAGACCCCGACCTCGCCGCCGATCTCCCAGAGCTTGGCGCCGTCGTCGTCGAACAGCTCGGTCGGGAAGGGGCCCGACCCGACGCGCGTCGTGTAGGCCTTGATCACGCCGATGACGCGGTCGATCCGCGTGGGACCGACGCCGGCGCCGACGCAGACCCCGCCGGAGACCGGGTTGCTGCTCGTGACGAACGGGTAGGTGCCGTGGTCGACGTCGAGCATCGTCGCCTGCGCCCCCTCGAAGAGCACGGTCTTGTCGTCGTCGAGCGCGTTGTTGAGCAGCAGCGAGGTGTCGGCCACCATCGGCTCGAGCCGGTCGGCGAAGCCGCGCAGCTCCTCCACGACCTCATCGACGGTGATCGCGCGCCGGTTGTACACCTTGGTGAGCAGGTGGTTCTTGACCTCGAGGGCGGCCTCCACCTTCTCGCGCAGGATCTCCTCGTCGAACAGGTCGGCGACGCGGATCCCGACGCGGTTGATCTTGTCGGCGTACGCCGGGCCGATGCCGCGTCCGGTCGTGCCGATCTTGTTCTTGCCCAGGAAGCGCTCGGTGACCTTGTCCACGGTCGAGTGGTACGACGCGATCACGTGGGCGTTGGCGCTGACCACGAGCGGCCCCATGTCGACCTGGCGCTCGATCAGCGCGTCGAGCTCACGGAACAGCGCCTCGGGAGAGATCACCACCCCGTTGGCGATGACCGAGGTGCACTCCGGCGTGAGGATGCCACTGGGCAGCAGGTGGGTCGCGAACTTCTCGCCGTTGACCACGATCGTGTGGCCGGCGTTGTGGCCGCCGCTGGTGCGGACACAGAAGTCGATGGAGTCGTCGGTGGTGAGAAGGTCGGTCGCCTTGCCTTTGCCTTCGTCACCCCACTGGGCTCCGAGTACGACGATCGCGGGCATGTGCACCCCTCCATCAGCGGGTGTCGAGTCATCTCTGGACCGGCGCCCGACCCCGGGAGACACGAGAGCCCGAGTGCAAGGGCACCGGGGCTCATTGCGACGTCACGCTACCAAGAGCAGGCTCCGACGACCATTCGATCGGCGGGACGCGGCCGCCACCACCCCTCTACAGTGGCGGCGTGGACCCCCTCCTGCTGATCACCAACGTCGACGCCGGCGGGGGCCGCGAGGAGGGCCTCGAGCTCGCCCTCGGCGTGCTGCGCGAGGACGCCGACGTGGAGGTCGTCTCCACCCAGAACCCCGGTGAGCTCGACGGCGTGCTCCACCGGGCCGGCTGCCGCCGGATCGTGGTGGCCGGTGGTGACGGCAGCCTGCACGCGGTGATCACGGCCCTGCACCGCCGCCACGAGCTCCCCGAGCGCACCCTCGGGCTGATCCCGCTCGGCACCGGCAACGACTTCGCGCGCGCCCTCGGCATCCCGCTCGACCCGGGCGAGGCCGCGGCGGCCCTGCTCAGCGGCGTGCCTCGCCGGATGGACCTCATCCTCGACGAGCTGGGCGGTGTGGTGGTCAACAGCGTGCACGCCGGCGCGAGTGCGCAGGCCAGCCGACGTGGCGCCCGGTGGAAGCACCGGCTCGGGCCCTACGGCTTCGGCATCCTCGGCTATCCGATCGGCGCGGCGATGGCCGCCCTACGCCCGCCGTTCGTGCGGCTGCGCATCGAGGCGGACGGCGAGGTCATCTCCGACATGGACCAGCACATCTTGATGATCGCGGTCGCCAACGGCACCAGCGTCGGCGGCGGCACCGAGCTCACGCCCGACGCCGACCCGACCGACGGCAAGCTCGACGTCATGGTCTCCTTCGCGACCGGTCCCCTCGAGCGCCTCGCCTACGTCTGGCAGCTGCGCAAGGGCGAGCACGACGAGCGCCAGGACGTGATCACCCTGCGCGCCCGCCAGGTCACCGTGTCCGGCGAGGACTTCTTCCTGGCCGCCGACGGTGAGATCAGCGGCCCGGAGCGACGCCGGTCCTGGCACCTCGAGCAGGGCGCCTACTCGATGATCGTGCCCTCCACCTAGGGCGTCTCGCCCTCGACCACCGCCCGGTTCTTCTCCACCCGCGGGTCGCCCGCGTCGGCGAAGTAGTCACCGGTCGTGGTCTCGTCGGACCCGTTGGACACCTTCGCCGCGTTGAGCGCGAACGACAGCACGACCGTGATCACCAGGTTGAGCGCGAAGGCGGTCATCGCGACGTACCCGAGGTCGCCCAGGCCCGGGATCTCGGCCAGCGAGCCGCCGAAGTGCTTGCCGGTGACCGGGTTGACGACGCGGTACGCCGCGATGGTGCCGTAGACGATGCCCACCGCCCAGCCGGCCAGCAGCGCCCACTTGTGGAACCAGCGCGTGTAGAGGCTGAACACGATCACCGGGAAGGTCTGCAGGATCCAGATGCCGCCGAGGAGCTGGAAGTTGATGGCGTTCTGCTTGTCCATCGTCAGCACGAACATCAGCGCGAACGCCTTGACGACCAGCGAGGCGAGCTTGGAGACCTTGGCCTCCTCGGCCGTGGGTCGCGCTGTGGCTTGAGCCACTCCTTGTAGATGTTGCGCGTGAACGTGTTCGCCGCCGCGATCGACATGATCGCCGCCGGCACCAGCGCACCGATCGCCACGGCTGCGAACGCGATGCCCGCGAACCAGCTCGCGAACGAGTCCTCGAACAGCTGCGGGATGACCAGCTGCGGGTTGGGCTTGCCGTCGACGCCGATCGGCTGCGTGCCGGCCGCGATCGCCACCCAGCCGAGCAGGGCGAGCAGGCCCAGCACGAAGGAGTACGCCGGGAGGATCGAGGCGTTGCGCCGGATCGTCGTGCGGCTGTTGGAGGACAGGGTCGCGGTGACCGAGTGCGGATACATGAACAGCGCCATCGCCGAGCCCAGCGCCAGGGTGGCGTAGGCCCACATCTGCCCGCTGACGGGGATGAACGAGCCGTTGGGCTTCCCGGTCGCCTCGTTGGTCGCGGCCATCTTGTCCTTGGCGGCGCCGAAGATGCCCTCCCAGCCGCCGTCGATCTGCGTCGGCAGGTAGATGATCGCGACGATGATCACCAGGTAGATCAGGGCGTCCTTGACGAACGCGATCACCGCCGGGGCGCGCAGGCCGGAGGTGTAGGTGTAGGCCGCCAGCAGCACGAACGCGATCAGCAGCGGCGCGTCCTTGGCGAGCCAGTTGCCGCCACCGCCGAGGCCGACCACGTCGAGCACCGCCTGGATGCCGACCAGCTGGAGCGCGATGTAGGGCATCGTCGCGACGAAGCCGGTGACGGCGACGGCGAGCGAGAGGATCCGCGAGTCGTAGCGACCGCGCACGAAGTCGGCCGTCGTGACGTAGCCGTGCCGGTGGCTGACCGACCAGCAGCCGGGCCATGAAGATGAAGATGATCGGGTAGAGCACGATCGTGTAGGGCACCGCGAAGAAGCCCGCGACCGAGCCCATGGCGAACATCGCGGCCGGCACCGCGACGAAGGTGTACGCCGTGTAGAGGTCGCCGCCGAGCAGGAACCAGGTGACCCAGGTGCCGAACGTGCGACCGCCGAGGCCCCACTCGTCGAGCGACTCCAGCGAGTCGCCCTTCTTGAAGCGGCTGGCCATGAAGCCGAGCACCGTGACCACGACGAACAGCACGATGAGCACCGACAGGGCGACCCAGTCGACGTCGGTGCGTGCGGCGAGGGGGATCATCGCTCGCCCTCCTGCTCGCCGCCCGACGGCGCGATGCGGCCCGGCTGGCCGGTGGTCCCGGCTCCCGGCGTACGGGCGGCCAGCACCAGGCGGTGCGCGGTGTAGGTGCAGCCCGCGCAGATGAACACCCAGAGGAACTGGTACCAGAAGAAGAACGGGAACCCCCACAGGCGCGGGGTCTCCCGGGCATAGCTGCTCACCCACGTCAGCGCCACGATCGGGATCGCGAGGAGCACCGCGGCGACGATGATCAGGGTCTTGTTGGTGGGTGGGGCGCCATCAGGTCCGCCCGAGCGGTTCGTTTCTGACATGGCACGGAACTCTAGACCGATGTGACCGGGGCCACACCCCCTGATCAGGTCAGCTCGGCGTGTCCCTCGGGACTGGAGTCGAGGAGGAACTGGTCGCAGCGGTCGCGCTCGTGGTCCTCGCCGATGCGGCCGGCGGCCTCGGCGAGCGCGGCGAGGGCGCGCAGGAAGCCGCGGTTCGGCTCGTGCTCCCACGGCACCGGCCCGTGGCCCTTCCAGCCGTTGCGGCGCAGCGAGTCCAGGCTGCGGTGGTAGCCGACCCGGGCGTAGGCGTAGGCGGTCACGTCGTCCTCGTCGGCGTCGGCGAGCGACTCCTCCGCGAGGGTGGCCCAGGCGATCGGGGACTCCGGGTGGCGGCGTACGACGTCGCGGGCCTGGTCGCCGCCGGCGATCTCGGCGGCGGCGGGGTCGACCGGGAGCAGGGTGGGGGGCGGTCCGGCGATCAGGTCGCGGCCGAGGTGTGAGTCGCTCATGGTGCCGATCGTGTCACGCCCCCGCCGGTGGTCCCGGGGCCGTCTCCACCCCGGGATGGATTGTCGGCGCTCGGGTGTTGGGTGTCTTCATGTCCACCAGCACTTCCCCCTCCGCCCAGCCCTCCGCCTCGAACGGGTCGGACGCCCCGTCGCCGGACGTGAGTCCCTGGCCCGCGCTGTTCGCCCTGTGCCTCGGCTTCTTCATGATCCTGGTCGACTCCACGATCGTCTCGGTGGCCACGCCCGCGATCATCGGCGACCTCCAGGCCGACGTGAACCAGGTGGTGTGGGTGACCAGCGCCTACCTGCTGGCGTACGCCGTGCCGGTGCTGATCACCGGCCGCCTCGGCGATCGCTACGGCCCGAAGAACCTCTACCTGCTCGGCCTGACGGTGTTCACGCTCTCGTCGCTGTGGTGCGGCCTCACCGGCACCGTCGAGGGCCTGATCGTCGCCCGGGTCTTCCAGGGCTTCGGGGCCGCGATGATCACGCCGCAGACGATGGCGATCATCACCCGCATCTTCCCCTCCGAGCGCCGCGGCCAGGCGATGGCCCTGTGGGGCGCCACCGCGGGCGTCGCGACGCTGGTCGGCCCGATCCTCGGCGGCGTCCTCGTCGACGCCCTGGGTTGGGAGTGGATCTTCTTCATCAACATCCCGGTCGGCATCGTCGGCTTCGTGCTGGCGTGGCGCCTGGTGCCGACGCCTGACGACCAACAACCACCGCTTCGACTGGCTGGGGGTAGTCCTGTCGGGCGCGGCGATGTTCATGCTCGTGTTCGGGATCCAGGAGGGCCACCAGTACGACTGGGGCACGATCACCGGCATCATCTCGGTCCCGGCGCTGATCATCGGCGGCGTGCTGATCTTCGCGGTGTTCATCGGGTGGCAGGCGCGCAACACCAAGGAGCCGCTGGTCCCGCTGCAGCTGTTCCGCGACCGCAACTTCAGCCTCGCCAACGTGGCGATCTCGGCGATGGGGTGCGCGATCACCGCGCTGGCCTTCCCGATCTTCCTCTACGCCCAGCTGGTCCGCGGGCTGTCCCCGACCGGCTCGGCGCTGCTGCTGGTCCCGATGGCGCTGATGTCCATCGTGCTCGCTCCCTGGGTCGGCAAGCTCACCGACTCCGTCCACCCGCGGCTGATCACCGGCATCGGGTTCGCCGCGGCCAGCAGCTCGCTGCTCTGGCTGAGCCGCGTGATGACGCCCGACTCGGCGACCTGGGAGCTGCTGCTGCCGATCGCCCTGCTCGGCATCGGCAACGCGTTCGTCTGGGCGCCGACCTCCGCCACGGCGACCCGCAACCTGCCGATGCACCAGGCCGGTGCGGGGGCCGGGATCTACAACGCCACCCGCCAGGTCGGCGCGGTCCTCGGCTCGGCCGCGATCGCCGTGCTGATGGACTCGCGCCTGTCCGCGCAGGGCCTGGACTTCTCGCCCAGCGAGGCCGGTGGCGGCAACCTCCCCCAGCAGGTGCTCGCCCCCTTCGCCCACGCCATGGCCCAGTCGATGCTGCTCCCGGCGGGGATCCTGGTGATCGGCTTCGTGGCCGCCATCTCCTTCGCCCGCCCCTCGCACCAGGTCCGCATCGCCGCCGAGAGGGCCGCCGCCGCGCCGGCCCCCGGCGGCGCCCACCGGGCCGGGGTGCCTACCTGAGGCTGCGGCCGGCGGAGCAGCTGTAACGCGGAGTTATTGACGCTGAACAAGGGGTGTACGACGCACTCAGCGTCGACATCACCGCGGTAGAGGCGCCCCGCCCGACTCGGCGCCGTGCGGCTCGCCTCAGGCCGGACGGCGACGGCCGCGCATCTTCTCGGCGAAGGCGGCCAGGTGTGGGGGCAGCGCGTGGCCGAACCGCGCGAGCGTGACGGCGTACTCCGACCGCAGGCGCGCCAGCGTCGCCGTGCGCGCGGCGCCGAACAGCTCGTCCCAGGTCACCCGCGACATGCCCACCCCCTCGGCACAGACCTGGAGCTGCCGCTCGCGCTCGTCCCACACGACGTCCTCGACCGGACGCTCGGCGACGCCGCCCTGCTCGACCCGGCGGAACTTCAACCGTCCGTCGAACTCGAACATGTGGCACCCGACGCGGACGTCGATCCAGACGACGCCCCGGCTGACCCGCATCGGGAACTGCGCGTCCGGCACGCCGATGCCGAGCTCCAGGACCAGCAGCCTCAGCAAGGTCTCGCCGGGCGACTCCGCTCCCGCGTCTGCCACCTCGATCGCCGCCTTGGCCTTCGTGATGCCCGGCCAGCACCACATGGTCCTGGCCACGGCGCGCAGGTCGTCCTTCACCAGGCCGGTCCCCAGCCCCCGGTGGAGCACGGCGTCGCAGGCGATGGCACCCGTGTCGAACCCGTGCTCCCGTCCCAGGTCGACCGCCGTGCGGGCCGGCCCGGTGACGGTCATGCCGTCGATCGGGACCGTGTCGAGCAGGCCCAGCCTGGTCAGGTGGTGCTTGACACCCCGCTCGGTCCGGCTCCCTCCGACACCCTCGCGGGTCACGTGGCTCAGCTCGTGCCGCGGGCGGAGCATCGGGATGTGCAGTGCCCTGGCCGCTGAGTCGTGGCTCATCAGGTGCTCGGTGGTCAGCGTGAGGTGCACGGCCCGGTCGCGCAGGGCGGCCTGCTCGTCGTACCCGGTCAGCGAGTCCCACAGCTCGCGCTCGGCGTACACGCCACGACGCACGATGACCCAGGGACCGTGCACGGCGGTGAGCGTGCGGAGCTCACGCTCGGTGTAGTCGCACTCCACGGCCTGGGCCCGGGTGACGAGTCCGCCCTGCACCGAGGCCAGGGCACGGAGGCGTGGTCGCATGCCGCGACCCTCGGCCCCGTCGGGCGAGGTGAGCCAGGAAGGGTCGTGGGCCTGTGGACGACGGGTCGGCGACACCGGCCTGTGGACGCCGACCGGTCGTCGCTTCGACGCTCCCGACTTCAGCTGTAACGCGGTGTTGTGGACGCTGGGTGCGTCGTACACCACTTGTTCAGCGTCAATAACTCCGCGTTACAGCTGGTGTGGCGCGGGGGGTGTGGAGCGGGGTCAGCCGACCGAGTGACCCACGCTGCGCAGGTTCTCGCAGGCCTCGAGGACCCGGGCGGCCATGCCGGCCTCGGCGGCCTTGCCCCAGGCGCGGGGGTCGTAGACCTTCTTGTTGCCGACCTCGCCGTCGATCTTCAGCACGCCGTCGTAGTTGGCGAGCATGTGGCCGGCGACCGGGCGGGTGAAGGCGTACTGGGTGTCGGTGTCGACGTTCATCTTGATCACGCCGTAGTCGACGGCCGCGCCGATCTCCTCCGCGGTCGAGCCCGAGCCGCCGTGGAAGACCAGGTCGAACGGCTTGGAGTCGGCGGGCAGGCCGAGCTTCTCGGCGACCGCCTGCTGGGCCTTCTGCAGGATCTCGGGGCGCAGCTTGACGTTGCCGGGCTTGTACACGCCGTGCACGTTGCCGAAGGTGAGCGCGGTCAGGTAGCGGCCGTTCTCGCCGGTGCCGAGCGCGGCCACGGTGGCCAGCGCGTCCTCGGTGGTGCTGTAGAGCTGCTCGCCGCCACCGCCCTCGACGCCGTCCTCCTCGCCGCCGACGACGCCGATCTCCACCTCGAGCACGATCCGCGCCTCGGCCGCCTTCTTCAGCAGCTCCTGCGCGATCTCGAGGTTCTCCTCGAGCGGCACGGCCGACCCGTCCCACATGTGCGACTGGAACAGCGGGTTCTCCCCGTTGCGCACACGCTCGAGCGAGATCTCGAGCAGCGGGCGGACGAAGCCGTCGAGCTTGTCCTTGGGGCAGTGGTCGGTGTGCAGCGCGATGTTGACGGGATAGCTCTTCGCCACCTCGTGGGCGTACGCCGCGAACGCCGCGGAGCCGGAGACCATGTTCTTGATCGTCGGGCCGGAGAGGTACTCCGCGCCCCCGGTCGACACCTGGATGATCCCGTCGCTGCCCGCCTCGGCGAAACCGGCCAGCGCGGCGTTGAGGGTCTGCGAGGACGACACGTTGATGGCCGGGAAGGCGAAGGCCTGCTGCTTCGCGGCGTCCAGCATCTCGGCATACTTCTCGGGGGTGGCGATGGGCATGGTGCGGTCTCCTCGGAGTCCTCAGGGGTACGGCGGGTAGCGCCACCAACCCTAATGGACTCATCCGCTCCCCGACTCCGGGTCGATCGTGCAAAGATCCACGAGCCGACCGCAGTACCCGCCCCAGACAGCCACCGCACCGGAGTGACATGTCCGCTCAACGCCTCCGGCGTGCAGCTCTCCTCGCACTGGTCCTCGGGCTGCTGCTGAGCGGGTGCTCCGGCGCCGGCACGACGGGGGGCGGCGCGGCCCGGGAGCCGGGGAGCGGCAAGGCCACCAGCAAGCCGGTGAAGAAGGCGCCTCCGCCCGATCCCGGCTTCGGGGCGCCGAAGGCCGGACAGTGCTTCCTGATCTTCGCCGCGCAGTCCCGGGCCTCGGTCGCCGACGGGCGCCGGGTCGCGTGCAGCAAGCGGCACACGACGGTGGTCGCCTACGTCGGCTTCCGACCCCGGCCGGTCACCCCGAAGACGCCGGTCGCCCGACGCCAGCGACTGGCCAGGAAGGTCTGCGAGCCGGCCTACCGCCGGGTCGCGGGCGGCACCCTGGCCGACCGGGCGACCTCGATCCTGACGTGGACGCTCTACACGCCCACCCAGGCCCAGCTGAAGCGGGGCGCGCGCTGGATCCGCTGCGACGTGCTCGCCCGCGGTGGGGCGAAGCTGCTCCCGCTCCCCCAGGGTCTGCCGCTGCTCGCCGGCGGCGTGCCCGAGCAGCTGCGGATCTGCCAGAACGAGGCCGGTGCCGACATCTCCTGCTCGCTGCCGCACGCCTACCGCGTCGAGGCCGTCTACCCTGCGGCGGGCGACGCCTACCCGAACGCGACGACCTACACGGCGCTGGCCCGTCAGCGGTGCAAGGAGCTGACCGGCAAGGACGGCGGCTTCTGGCAGGCGCCCGGCAAGCAGGGGTGGGACGCGGGCGACCGGTTCATCCGGTGCCTGACCGCCTCCTCCTGACCCGGCCGACCTGAGTCAGCCGCGCCAGGCAGAGCCCAGGTCGGCGTACCGGTCGACCCACGCGTGCATCGCGATCGCCGCGGCCGCCGAGGCGTTGATGGACCGGGTCGAGCCGAACTGGGCGATCGAGAAGGTCCCGTCGCAGACCTCGCGCGCCTCCTCCGAGAGCCCAGGCCCCTCCTGCCCGAACAGCAGGCAGACCGAGCGCGGCATCTCCCAGGTCTCGAGGTGCTCGGAGCCGGGCAGGTTGTCCACACCCATCAGCTGCACCCCCCGCTCGTGGAGGTACGCCGCGAGGTCCTCGGCGCTCGGGTGGTGGCGCACGTGCTGGTAGCGGTCGGTCACCATCGCGCCGCGGCGGTTCCACCGCCGCTTCCCCACGATGTGCACCTCGCGGGCGAGGAACGCGTTGGCGGTGCGCACGATGGTGCCGATGTTGAAGTCGTGCTGCCAGTTCTCGATGGCGACGTGGAAGTCGTGCCGCCGGGTGTCGAGGTCGGCCACGATCGCCTCGAGCCGCCAGTAGCGGTAGCGGTCCACGACGTTGCGCCGGTCTCCCCCGGCCAGCAGCTCCGGGTCCCACTGCTCGCCCTCGGGCAGCGGTCCGGTCCACGGACCGACACCGACCTCCTCGGGGCCGTGCGGCATCGGGTCGTACGGCGCGCGCGGGTCGGCGGGCGAATCCCCTGAGGTCACAGCCGCAAGCGTAGGGCGCCGAGCCGCTGCACCGGATCCGGTCAGGTGGGGGTCAGGTCGCCCCAGATACGCTCGACCGGTGATTGGCCTGCAGCCGCTGCTCTTCGGCATCAAGTGGATGGACCCCAACTGGTTGCTCGACCAGTTCGGCACCTCGTTCTTCTGGGTGTGCCTGGTGATCGTCCTGATCGAGTGCGGGCTGTTCTTCCCGTTCCTCCCCGGCGACACCCTGCTGTTCGCGGTGGGCCTGTTCGTCGCCACCCGCAACGGCATCGTGCCCGGTCCGCACGCCACCGACCTGCTGGTCGCGATCGTGCTGCTCGGCGCCGCGGCCTTCGCCGGCAACGTGCTCGGCTACGAGATCGGCCGAGGGATCGGACCGCCGCTCTACCAGCGCAACGGCAAGATCCTGAAGAAGAAGTACTTCGACCAGACCGACGCGTTCTTCGACAAGCACGGCAACAAGGCCCTGGTGATCGGCCGGTTCGTGCCGTTCGTGCGGACCTACATCACCGTGGTGGCGGGCGTGACGCGGATGAAGCGCAACCGCTTCTTCCTCTGGAGCGCCGTCGGCGCGGCCCTGTGGGTCCTGAGCATCACCCTGATGGGCTACTTCCTCGGGCGCAGCTTCCCCGGCATCGGCGAGAACATCGACAAGGCGATCATCGCGATCCTGGCCTTCTCGGTGATCCCGATCGTCTACGAGTGGTGGAAGCACCGGCGCCAGGAGGCCGAGCAGGCCAGCTAGGCCGCAGGGGGCGGGACCTCTCCCGGGCCGTCAGCCGCGGGCAGCGTCCAGCTGGGCCTTGGTGAGCACCGGGCGGACCTCGAGGCCCACGTCGGCGAGGGGGTTCTCGCCCTCGGGGCTGCGGTCGATCGCGCAGACGACCGTCTCGACGATCGCGCCGGCGGCGCGCAGCTCGCGGGTGGCGTCGCGGACGGCGCCACCGGTGGTGATCACGTCCTCGACGAGGGTGACCCGGCGGCCGTCGACCGGGAGGCCCTCGGCGAGCTTGTTCGTGCCGTAGGTCTTGGCCTGCTTGCGCACGAACAGCGCGGGCACGCCGGTGCGGGCACTGAGGACGGTGACGATCGGCACGCCGCCGAGCTCGAGGCCGCCGAGCAGCTCGGTGCCGTCGGGCACGAGGGCGAGCATCTGCTCCACCACCCGGGCCAGCAGGACGGGGTCGGCCTCGAAGAGGTACTTGTCGAAGTACTCCGAGGCGACCTGGCCCGAGCGGAGCGTGAACTCCCCGGTGAGGCGGCAGCACGCGTCGACGTCGGCCGCGAGGCTCGCGTCACTTGTTGGGGTCGGGACCATGCGCGGAGGCTACCCGCCGGCCTTCTCGACCGTCCTGACCAGGTGGCCGAACGCGAGGACCGGTGCCCGTCATCCGGCCATTGTGGAGGACGACCCCGGGGCGCGTCCGGCACACCAGCAGTTAGGTTCGAGGGCGTGAGTGCAGAGCAGACCGGTCGCGAGACCCGAGCAGCCCAGCGCCTGCGCGGGGTCGGCAGCACGATCTTCGCGGAGATGTCGGCGCTGGCCGTGCGCACGGGGTCGGTCAACCTCGGCCAGGGGTTCCCCGACCTGAGCGGTCCCGCCTCCGTGGTCGAGGC
Source organism: uncultured Actinomycetota bacterium (assembly GCA_963731075.1). Lineage (GTDB taxonomy): Bacteria > Actinomycetota > Actinomycetes > Propionibacteriales > Nocardioidaceae > Marmoricola. The sequence continues at coordinate 11,528 of CAVSUC010000003.1, read as the reverse complement.
GGCGTACGACGCCATGCGGGCCGGTCGCAACCAGTACCCGCCCGGCCACGGGGCTCCCGAGCTCGTCGACGCCATCGCCCGGCACCAGCAGCGGCACTACGGGCTGGACCTGGGGCGCGAGCAGGTCGTGGTCACGACCGGTGCCACCGAGGCCATCGCAGCCGCCATGCTGGGGCTCGTCGACCCGGGCGACGAGGTCGTGGTGTGCGAGCCCTACTACGACAGCTATCGCGCGATGATCCAGTTCGTCGGCGGCGTACGACGACCGGTGACCCTGCGCGCACCGGACTTCCGGCTCGACCCCGCCGAGCTCGAGGCGGCGGTCAGCGACAGGACCAGGGTGATCCTGCTGAACAGCCCGCACAACCCGACGGGCCACGTCTTCGACCGGGCCGAGCTCGAGGCGGTCGCCGACGTCGCACGACGCCACGACCTCGTGGTGGTGACGGACGAGGTCTACGAGCACCTGACCTTCGACGACCACGAGCACGTCCCGATCGCCACCCTGCCCGGGATGTTCGACCGGACCCTGTCCATCTCCAGCTCCGGCAAGACGTTCTCCTTCACCGGCTGGAAGATCGGCTGGGCCACCGGTCCCGCCGACCTGGTGGCGGCCGTCGAGGGTGCCAAGAACTGGCTGTCCTACTCCTCCGGCGCCCCGTTCCAGCCTGCCGTGGCCCACGCCCTGGACCACGAGGCGGCGTTCCACGAGGGCCTGCGCGACGAGCTGGCCCGCCGGCGAGACGTCCTCTGCGAGGGCCTCGACGCTCTCGGGATGCAGGTGCACGTCCCACAGGGGACCTACTTCGTGATCACCGACATCGCGTCGTTCGGCCATGCTGACAGCGTCGCCTTCTGCGCCGCGATGGCCGAGCGCGCCAAGGTCGTGGCGATCCCCGCGCAGGTCTTCTACGAGGACGGCTCACCCCACGGGCGACACCTGGTGCGCTGGGCGTTCTGCAAGGAGCAGGACGTGATCGTCGAGGGGCTGCAGCGGCTGCAGGCCGCCGACCTCCGGCTGGGCTGAGAGCGACGCTCGCCGGTCACCAGACGGGCGGCCGGCCTCCCGGCGTCGACGCACCCTGGTCCGACGGGCCGGTGGGGTAGTGCCCCGGAGGCGGCGGTCCCGGCAGCTGCGAGCCGGCGTCCGGGCCCTGATGCGGAAGGCCGGAGGACGCCCCAGGAGGCGGCGGTCCCGGGGACCAGGGCCGGGGCGAGAACCAGGCCCGGGCGCCGGCGCCGAGCAGCCCGGAGATGGTGAGCACGGCCGCGAGCTGGTGGAGCAGGCCGATCGGGAAGGCGAACATCGCGGCGACCAGCGTGGCGCCCGCGCTGGCGACGAGCATCCAGCGCGCCCAGCCCTGGCGGCGCCAGGTGAACCAGGCCAGGACGCACGCACCCAGGGCCCAGCCCAGGAACATCAGGCAGCCGACCCACAGCACCGGTACCAGGATGTCCTGCTGGAGGTCGGAGCGCTGCCAGGCCGGCTGCTGGACGACGTAGTCGACCATCCGGTCCTGCGCGGCGACCAGGGCGACCAGCATCCCGGCGTACAGCAGCGCGACGACCCCGGAGAAGACCCAGGTCAGGATGCAGGCGACCTTGACCGAGACCGGCACGGCGTTGCTCCGCGCCACCGTGGCGTACGCCGGGGGCGGCCAGCCCTGGGGACCGTCGCTGCGGGTCGCGGGGGCGCCGAAGCCACTCGTGGCCACCGGAGCCGTGGACGGGCCGCTGGTGGAGAGGGACGAGACCTCCGGGACGGGCCGGTCGGTGGGCCGGTCGGTGGGCCCCTCGGTCGGCTGGTCACCGGGGGGCGGCCAGTCGGTCGGCCCGTCGGTGGACCCTGGGGTGGTGCGGTCGTCGGTGGGCGGCGTGCCCGGCCACCGCGAGCCCTGGCCCTGGTCCGACTCACGACGGGCGGGGACGGGTGCGACCTCGCGGACGGGGCGGCCGGCGAACCAGTCGCGGGCCGGGCCGCTCCACAGCGCCAGCGAGGCGGCCGCGACCAGTGCGCCGATCAGTCCGCCCGTCAGCGGGGCGGTGAGCAGGATCGGCACGGCCAGGACGGTGAGCGCCAACCGGGCCGCCCGGTTGCGCTGCAGCGCGTAGACGCCCGAGCACCGCGGCGGCGGCCGCGCACGCGGCGGCGACGAACAGGCCCATGCGCATCGCGGACAGCGTCTCGCCGACGCTCAGGCCGAGTCCCTCACCGGTGGGCGAGGTGACCAGCTGGGAGATCTCCTCGCGCATCTCGACCGAGTGCAGGCCGGTGATGGTGTCGAAGATCGACAGCACGAGCAGCACCGAACCGCCGATCACGAACCCGGCTGCCATGGTCAGCTGGCGCGGGCGGTCGGGTGGGGCGGTCTCACTCATGGGCACTCACGGGGTCCATTGAACCAAGCAGACCCCCACCCGGTGCCATCCCCGCCTCATCCGACGGTGAGCCGGAGCTCGGCGGCGCCCTCCTCGTGGTCCACCGCGACCGACTGGCCGTCGGTCACCTCGCCGCCGATCAGCAGCCGTGCCAGCGGGTCACCGATGGCGGTCTGCACGAGCCGACGCAACGGACGGGCACCGTAGGCGGGGTCGTAGCCGTGGTCGGTCAGCCACTGTCGCGCGGCGTCCGTCACGGTCACGGTGATCCGGCGCGGTGCCAGCCGGGCGTCGAAGGCCGCCAGCTGGAGGTCCACGATGTGCGCGAGCTCGGCCTTGCCCAGGGCGTCGAACATGACGACCTCGTCGAGCCGGTTCAGGAACTCCGGCTTGAACGCCTGGCGCACCACGGCCATCACCGACTCGTGCTTCTTCTCCTGGTCCAGGGTCGGGTCCACCAGGTAGGTGGAGCCGAGGTTGCTGGTCAGGATCAGCAGCGTGTTGCGGAAGTCGACCGTGCGCCCCTGGCCGTCGGTCAGCCGCCCGTCGTCGAGCACCTGGAGCAGGATGTCGAAGACCTCGGGGTGGGCCTTCTCCACCTCGTCCAGCAGGACGACGGAGTAGGGCCGCCGGCGTACGGCCTCGGTGAGCTGGCCGCCCTCGTCGTAGCCGACGTAGCCCGGAGGGGCACCGACCAGCCGGGAGACCGAGTGCTTCTCGGAGTACTCGCTCATGTCGATGCGCACGATCGCGCGCTCGTCGTCGAAGAGGAAGTCGGCCAGCGACTTGGCCAGCTCGGTCTTGCCGACGCCGGTCGGTCCGAGGAACAGGAAGGAGCCGGTCGGCCGGTGGGGGTCGGAGATGCCCGCGCGCGAGCGGCGTACGGCGTCGGAGACCGCGGCCACCGCGGCGCGCTGGCCCACCAGCCGCCGCCCGATGATGTCCTCCATCCGGAGCAGCTTGGCGGTCTCCCCCTCGAGCAGCCGCCCGGTCGGGATGCCGGTCCAGGCCTCGACGACCTCGGCGATCTCCTCCGGCCCGACCTCCTCGCTGACCATCGCCGGCTCGCCCGAGCCCGCGTCGCCGCGGGCGCTCGCGGACTCGGCGTCCTCGATCTGCTTCTCCAGCGCGGGGATCCGGCCGTAGAGCACCTCGGAGGCGGCGCCGAGGTCGCCGGAGCGCTGCAGCCGCTCGGCCTCCACGCGCAGCTCGTCGATCTGCTTGCGCAGCTCGCCCGACCCCTCGAGGGCGGCCTTCTCGCGGGCCCAGCGGGCCTCGAGCCCCCGGAGCTCCTCCTCCTTGTCGGCGAGGTCCGCCCGCAGGCGCTCGAGCCGGTCACGCGAGGCCTCGTCGGTCTCGCGCCCGAGGGCCAGCTCCTCCATCCGCATCCGGTCCACGGCGCGGCGGAGCTGGTCGACCTCGACCGGGGAGCTCTCGATCTCCATCCGGAGCCGCGAGGCCGACTCGTCGACGAGGTCGATGGCCTTGTCGGGGAGCTGACGCCCGGGGATGTAGCGGTCGGAGAGCATCGCCGCTGCTACGAGCGCCGCGTCGGTGATCTTCACCCCGTGGTGCGCCTCGTACTTCTCCTGCAGGCCGCGGAGGATGGCGACGGTGTCCTCGACGCTGGGCTCGCCCACGAAGACCTGCTGGAAGCGTCGCTCCAGGGCGGGGTCCTTCTCGATGCGCTCGCGGTACTCGTCGAGGGTGGTCGCACCGATCAGGTGCAGCTCGCCGCGGGCGAGCATCGGCTTGAGCATGTTGCCGGCGTCCATGGCGGAGTCGCCGCCCGCTCCGGCACCGACGACCGTGTGCAGCTCGTCGATGAAGGTGATCACCTGGCCGGCGCTGGACTTGATCTCCTCGAGGACGGCCTTGAGGCGCTCCTCGAACTCGCCGCGGTACTTCGCACCCGCCACCATCGCGGCCAGGTCGAGGCTCAGCACCCGCCGCCCCTTGAGGGAGTCGGGGACGTCACCGGCGACCACCCGCTGGGCCAGGCCCTCCACCACGGCGGTCTTGCCGACGCCGGGCTCGCCGATCAGCACCGGGTTGTTCTTGGTGCGCCGGGAGAGCACCTGGATGACGCGGCGGATCTCGGCGTCGCGGCCGATGACGGGGTCGAGCTTGCCCTCCTCGGCGCGACCGGTGAGGTCGACGGCGTACTTCTCGAGGGCCTCGTAGGTGGCCTCGGCCTCCTGGCTGGTCACCCGGCGGTTGCCCCGGACGGCCGCGATCGCCTCCCGCAGCACCGGCTCGGTGACGCCAGCCTCCGCGAGCAGCGTGCGGACCGGGCTGTCGACGAGGACGAGGGAGAGCAGCAGGTGCTCGGTCGCGACGTAGTCGTCCTTCATCTCCGCGATCAGCTCGAGGGACCGTGCCAGCACGCGGGTCAGGGAGGCGGAGGCGGCGGGCGTCTGGACCGTCGATCCCGAGGCCTTCGGCAGGGTGCGCAGCGCCTGGTCGAGCGCGCGGCCGACCTCGCCGACGTCGGCTCCGGCCCGGTCGAGGAGCGACGGCGTGATGCCCCGCTCCTGGCGCAGCAGCGCCACGGCGAGGTGCACGGGGTCGACCTGGGGGTTGCCGTCGTTGACGGCGAGGGTGCTGGCAGCGTTGATCACCTCGACGCTGCGCGAGGTGAGCCGGGATGCGTCCACGATGTGTCTCCTGATCGATGGGGGCCTACGTCGGTCCAACGTGCCCGAAGTTGAGTCCATTCCCCTCAACTTTGGCCAATTTCCGTCCACTGCTCCGACGCGGTGGTGACTGGTACCCGCCTGAGAGTCACCGACGCCTCACGAGATCGCTGGTGTCCCACGGGCCTCCTGCGTCCCACAAATGCGGCATTCGGCGCACTCAGGATCTCGGGCGTTCGTCCACCATTTCCGGGCAGAGTTCTGCGGACGTGCCGGCATCGGACTCAACTCTGTCCGGATATTTCGGACAAGCCCGATAAAGATAGTCCGAATGGGTCATCGTCCATTAACCGCACGGCGGATAACAATGGACTCACCCCCCGTAACTAGCACAAGGAGTTGTAAATGAGCAGAATTCGTATTCGCGTCATGAGTGTTGTTGCAGCAACGCTGATCTCGGTGATGGCGGTCGGTGTGGCGGCTCCGGCAGCCACCGCGGCGGCACCGCACAAGCCCTCGAAGGCGATCCTGAAGGCCATTCTCTGACCTGCACGGACCGCGTCTGACGAAGCGCCCACCGGGACCTACCTACCAGGTCCCGGTGGGCGCTGGTCAATGGTGCACCACGGTCGTCCCGTGACGGCTAGTCCTCCGGGATCTGGTGCAGCGGGAGCTGGGGGGCCTCGTCCGCGTCCACCAGGCAGGCCCGGCAGAAACCGGTGCCGAACGGCGTCAGGTGGATGCTGCGGCGCACCACCTTGGGGAACCGCACCGAGTGCATCGCCTCCAGGACGTCGGGCTGGGCCTCGACGACCTGGTACTCCATCGGGTCCTCGAGCTGCTCGCGGGAGAACCAGATCAGCCCCAGCCGGAACAGGTTGTTGAGGTAGGCCGGCACCTCGTCGAGGTAGCGGCAACCGGCCCGGGCCCCGATCATCGACATCCCCGGCGCCACCAGGGCCGAGCTGACCAGCCCGACCGGTCCACCGGTTCGGACGTCGACGGAGGGCTGTGGACCGCCGCGCAGCAGGAGCAGCAGGATGCGGGCCTCGTCGGGGGCCAGGTCCTCGAGGATCCGGGCGTACGCCGGATGGGTCTCCTCCTCGCTCCACACGTCCCGCGAGCGCTGCAGCAGGCTCTCGCCCCGCTCGCGCAGGGACTGCTCGGGCTCCGGCTCCCGCGGCGTGCTGTCGGCCAGCACGACCGAGGACAGCGAGACGGTGGCGTCGAGCAACGCCTTGGGGATGGGTACGCCGGCCGACACGGCCCGTGCCACGTCGCTGACCGTGCGACTGGCCTCCGACAGGTCGCGGGCGACCTCCTGCACGAGCTCGTTGGCGGTCTGCGGGTCGGTCAGCGCGCGCACGACCAGCCGGCTGGTCCGCACGCCGGAGCCCAGTCCCCACGCCGCCGAGCGGAGCGCCGCCCTGGACGCGATGCGGGCCATGCCCGGGATCGCCTCGGTGGCCTCGTCCCAGATCGCCGGCGAGGCCCGTCGACGCGCGTCGGGTCCGGCCGCACCGTCGTCGGTCTCGCTCATGTCGCTCCTCCCACTCCGAAGATCGCCAGGTGCAGCACTCCGCCCGCGAAGCCCATCACGGCACCGTGTGCGTAGAGCATCCACTCATCCTCGCGGATGGCCGCACGCATCATCTCCACGAAGTCGCGCGGGGGCAGCTCCTTGGTGCGGGTGGCGATCAGGGCGTAGATCTTCTCCGACTGCTGGCGGTTGAACTCCGGGTCCCGGAAGGGCTTGATGGTGCGGTCGGCCGCCTCCAGGGCCACGGCCTCGCGGATGTTGTCGAAGCGGGTGGTGCCGACGGCGATGCGCACCGCGCCGCGGGCGGGACCCGCCGCACCGTCGATGGCCGGCCGCAGCGCGTCGGCGAGCATCTGGTGGGTGCGGTCGCCGCGCGGCCCGTCGAGCAGGAAGTTGCCGATGTTCTCCAGGGTGATCACGTCGTCGGCGATGATCTGGGCGTAGACCTCCGCGGCCTCGTCCTGGCGGCGCAGGAACAGCCCGTGGACCTTGATGCCCAGGATCCGGCGCGGCTCCGGGGGCTCGAAGATCAGCCACATGCCCGAGGCGTTGGTCGCCCAGCCGACGATCACGCCGAGCACCGGGAGCAGCCACCAGATCCCGAACCAGTGGTCGACCACGGCGACCGGGACGCCCAGCCCGAAACCGAAGATGAAGCCGAAGGCCACCATCAGGTTCAGCTCGCGCTGGCCGAAGTCGCGGAAGATCCGCACCACCAGGGCGGGGTTCTTCTGGAAGTGGTTGATCACCATGATCTTGGGGTCGAGGAGCTGGTCGATGTGCTCGCCGATCTCGTCGGTCACCGTGTGCACGATGCCGGGCAGCTGCCCCTGCACGCGGGCCACGACGGCCTGGCGGGCCCGGGGCGGGAGGTCACGCCACAGCGCCGGGTGCTCGCGCAGCATGATCTGCTCGATCATGGCGGGCATGTCGGGCTCGAAGACCGTCACGATGTGCTCGGCGATCTGGTCCGGCTCGAGCTGCTGGTAGAACTCCTTCGGCGTGCCCAGCTTCGCGATCGCCTTGTCCACCGCGATGCTGCCCATCTTGGCGGCCCGGGCGGGGACGATGCCCTGCCAGCCGACGCCGCCCTGGAGGATGCCCGGGACCTCCTGGAGCTTGCGCGGCAGGACGCGCGAGAGCTGCCTCATGCCGGGGATCTTGATGCCGCGGAACTGCACCGGGGAGAACAGCATGATCAGGCCGGTCCAGTTGATCAGCCAGCCCACGATGCCGGTGAAGATCGGGACCGAGACGAGGTGGAGCCAGTCGACGTGCTGGAAGAACCAGTCGATCTCCAGCGGCATCTCTCACCTGTCCTCAGCCGGCCCGTCGGGCCGTCGCTGACACTAACGGCTGGACGACCCGCAGGTCACTGAGATGCCGCACACGGCGCTCGGCGGCAGCCGGCGGCCGGGACGGTCACGCGCTCAGGGCAGGTCGTCGAAGCGGCTGATCGGCCGGGGCGGCGGACGCAGCGCCGGCAGGTTGGGACGCCGCTCCCGCAGCGATCCCAGGGTGGCCTCGAGCGCGGCCTGGAGCTCGGCCACCTGGCTGCGCAGCTCGCTGTTGCGACCGCGCAGGGCCGCCACCTGGTGCTCGAGCTCGAGGATGCGACGGACGCCCTCGAGGCCGATGCCGGCCGCGGTCAGCTCCGCCACCTCACGCAGCAGCTCGATGTCACGCAGCGAGTAGCGGCGGCCGCCGCCGCCGGTGCGACCCGGCGAGACCAGGCCCACGCGGTCGTACTGGCGCAACGTCTGCGGGTGCAGACCGGTGAGCTCGGCCGCGACGCTGATGACGTAGACCGGGACCGTCGGCCCCGGCACCCGCCCGGCGCCACGCCCCTGGCCGCTGCGGCCACCCGTCAGCGGCATCACGCACCTCCCGCGAACAGCCGGGCCCGTGGGTCCTCGTCCTTGCGCGCCTCGCGGTAGGCCGTCACGGCCTCGCGGGTGGCGTCGTCGAGGTCGGTCGGGACCTGGACGTCGAGGGTCACCAGCAGGTCGCCCTTGGCACCGTCCTTGCGGGTGGCACCGCGACCACGGACGCGCATCACCCGCCCGTTGGGCGTGCCGGCCGGGATGCGGAGGGTGACCGGTGAGCCACCCAGCGTGGGGACCTTGATCTCGGCCCCGAGCGCGGCCTCGTCGAAGCCGATCGGCACCGTGAGCGTCAGGTTGTCACCCTTGCGCCCGAAGAGGCCGTGGCTGCGGACGTGCACGGTGACCAAGAGGTCACCGGCCGGGCCGCCGTTCTCGCCGCTGGCGCCCTTGCCCTTGAGGCGGATGCGCTGCCCGTCCTTGACGCCGGCCGGGATGCGAGCGGAGATGGTGCGGTTGGACAGCCCGCGACCGGAGCCGTGGCAGGTCGGGCAGGCCTCGTCGTACACCAGCTGGCGGCCGTGGCACTCGGGGCAGGTCTCGTTCATCGAGAACCCGCCACCGACGGAGCTCACCACCGTGCCGGCGCCGTCGCAGGTGCCGCAGACGTGGGGCCGCGTGCCGGGCTTGCCGCCGGTCCCCGAGCAGGTGGGGCACGGCGCGTCGGAGCTGAGGCGCAGGCTGATGGTCGAGCCCTCCATGGCGTCGACGAAGTCGACGGTCACGTCGGTCTCCAGGTCGGCGCCCCGGGCGGGGCGCGGTGCGCGGGCCTGGCCGCCGAAGCCGCCACCGCCGCCACGGTTGAAGAGGTCGCCGAACAGGTCGGAGACGTCGAACCCCTCGGCACCGCCGTGTGGTGGTGCGACCACCGCCGAAGCCTCCCGGGAAGCCGCCGCCGAAACCGCCGCCGGCGAACATCGAGCGGGTCTCGTCGTACTTCTTGCGCTTCTCGGTGTCCCCGATGACGTCGTAGGCCTCGGCGACCGCCTTGAACCGGTCCTCGGCCGCCTTGTCCCCGGGGTGTCCGTCGGGGTGGTTCTCCCTGGCCAGCTTGCGGTAGGCCTTCTTGATGGCCGCCTGGTCGGCGTCCTTGGCCACGCCCAGGACCTGGTAGAAGTCCTTGTTGGCCCAGTCAGCGTTGTTCATCGGTGCACCCCTCCTCCCGGGTCTCGGCGGTCGAGGAGGGCCGTCCGGCCCGCCTCGACACCACGTGGCGATCAGCTCTCAGGATCCAGCACGGTGACCTTCGCGGCGCGTACGACGCGGTCACCGATGCGATATCCCGCATGGGCCACCACGTCGACGGTCGTGGTGGTGACCTCCGGCGAGAGCCCGTGCATCAGGGCCTCGTGCAGCCTCGGGTCGAACTCGTCGCCCTTGGTGCCGAACTTGGTCAGCCCCAGCGAGGACACGGTGCGGTCCAGCGAGTCGGCGACGGCCTTGAAGCCGCCCTCGAGCTCACCGTGCTCGCGCGCCCGGTCGATGTCGTCGAGCACCGGGAGCAGGCCGCTGAGCACCGAGTAGACGGCGTTCTGCTGCACCAGCTCACGGTCGCGCTCGACCCGTCGCTTGTAGTTCAGGAACTCGGCCTGGAGCCGCTGCAGGTCGAGCGTGCGCTCGGCCAGGGCGGTCTGGGCCAGGATCAGCTCGTCGCCCGCCGAGACGTCGGCGCCCTCGGCCGGCGGCTCGTCGCTCGTCCGGGAAGCAGCCCGACTCGTCGGGGTGCGCCTCGGGCGTCGCCGCCGGGGCGGCGGTGCTCGCCCCCCCGGCGGGGAGCCGCAGTCTCCTGCGGCTCCCCCTCGGCGGTGGCCTCTCTCCGGCTCGAGGTCAGGTCGTCGGGAGAGGTCACTTGGACTCCCCGTCCTCACCCTCCGTGCGGGGCCGTCCTCGTCGACGATCTCGGCGTCGACGACGTCCTCGTCACCGTCGGTGGGCGCTCCGGCCTCGGCGCCCGCCGACGCGGCGGCCTCGGCCTCGCTCGCGGCGTAGATCGCCGCACCCATCTTCTGGCTGGACTCGCCGAGCTTGCTGATCGCGGCGGTGAAGGCGTCGTTCTCGGTGCCCTCGTCCTCGAGCAGCTTCTTGAGGGCGTCGACGTCGGCCTGGACCTCGGTCTTCACGTCCTCGGGCAGCTTCTCGTCGTTCTCGGAGAGGAACTTCTCGGTCGAGTAGACGAGCGAGTCGGCCTGGTTGCGCGACTCCACGGCCTCGCGACGCTTGGCGTCCTCCTCGGCGTACTGCTCGGCGTCGCGGACCATCTTCTCGATGTCGTCCTTGGACAGCGCGCTGCCGCCGGAGATCGTCATCGACTGCTCCTTGCCGGTGCCCTGGTCCTTGGCGGACACGTGCACGATGCCGTTGGCGTCGATGTCGAAGGTGACCTCGATCTTCGGCACGCCACGCGGGGCCGGCGGCAGGCCGGTGAGCTCGAAGTTGCCGAGCGGCTGGTTGGCCGCCCACATCTGGCGCTCACCCTGCGCGACCTTGATCTCCACCGACGGCTGGTTGTCGTCAGCGGTGGTGAAGATCTCCGAGCGCTTGGTCGGGATCGTGGTGTTGCGCTCGATCAGGCTGGTCATCACGCCACCCTTGGTCTCGATGCCGAGGCTCAGCGGGGTCACGTCGAGGAGCAGGACGTCCTTGACCTCACCCTTGAGCACGCCGGCCTGGAGGGCGGCACCGATGGCGACGACCTCGTCGGGGTTGACGCCCTTGTTGGGCTCCTTGCCACCGGTGAGCTCGCGCACGACGTCCGCGACGGCGGGCATCCGGGTGGAGCCACCGACCAGCACGACGTGGTCGATCTTGCTCACGTCGAGGCCGGCGTCCTTGATGACGTTGCGGAACGGCGCCTTGGTGCGCTCGAGCAGGTCCGCGGTGAGCTTCTGGAACTCGCTGCGGGTCAGCTTCTCCTCGAAGTGCAGCGGGCCGGACTCGCCGTGGGTGATGTAGGGCAGGTGCACGGTGGTCTCGCTGGAGGAGGACAGCTCGATCTTCGCCTTCTCGGCGGCCTCGTTGAGGCGCTGGAGCGCGATCTTGTCCTTGCTCAGGTCGACGCCGTTGTTGCCCTGGAACTTCTTGACCATCCAG
>CAVSUC010000002.1:0-132683 GCA_963731075.1 uncultured Actinomycetota bacterium | reverse complement strand
GAGGTCGGTGTGCAGGCCGCCGAGGGTCTTGCGGGACAAGATGTTGAGGCGTACGGCGATCAGCGGCCCGTTCTTCGGGTCGAGGAACTTGTGCGGCGAGGCGGTCCGGATGAGCTTGTCGCCGCGGTAGTTGCGGTGGCCGCGGATGAAGGTGACCTGGGTGTCCTTGGAGAAGGCGTTGTCGACCTGGCGGTCGCGCTCGGTCAGCGTCCGGCGCAGCGACTCCTCGGTGATCAGCGAGGAGCCGGCGACCCGGTTCATCCCCGCGACGAGCTCGGTCAACGAGTCGGCGACCACGAAGTCCTCGCCGTGCCGCTTGAACGCCTCCACCGGACCGGGCGCCCCGGGGCGGACGCGGGAGAGGAGCAGCTTGATGTCCTTGCCGGTCAGGTCGGGGTTCTGCTCCGAGCCGGACAGCGCGAACTCCTTCTCGATCACCTTCTGGGTCAGCACGAACCACGAGTAGTCGTAGCCGGTGCGCATGATCGCGCCCAGGGTGCCGAGCGTGTCGAAGCCGGGGAGGTACGGCGCGGGGAACCGCTCGCCGGTCGCGGACAGCCAGACCGACGAGGGCCCGGGCAGGATGCGGATGCCGTGCTTGTCCCAGATCGGGTCCCAGTTGCGGATGCCCTCGGTGTAGTGCCACATCCGGTCCGGGTTGATCACCTCGCCGCCGGAGTCCTGGGTGATCTGGATCATCCGCCCGTCCACGTGCGCCGGGACGCCGATGACCATGTTCTCCGGCGGGTTGCCGAGCCGGTCGACGGGCCAGTTGCGGCGGACCAGGTCGAGGTCGCCGCCGATGCCGCCGGAGGTGACGATCACGGCCTGGGCGGCGTACTCGAACTCCCCGACCTCGTCACGGTTGGAGGCCGCGCCACGGACCATCCCGTCGGGGGCCAGCGTCGCGCCGCGTACGCCGGTCACGACGCCACCCTCCTTGACGAGGGCATCGACCCGGTGCCGGAAGCCGAAGGTGACCAGCCCCGCGGCCACGGCCTCGCGGACCCGACGCTCGAACGGCGCGACGACGCCGGGACCGGTGCCCCACGTCAGGTGGAAGCGCGGCACCGAGTTGCCGTGCCCGCCCGCGCGACCGTCGCCGCGCTCGGCCCAGCCGACCACGGGGAAGACCCGCAGGCCCTGGTCGTGCAGCCACTGGCGCTTCTCGCCGGCCGCGAACGCGACGTAGGCCTCGGCCCAGCGGCGGGGCCAGTAGTCGCTCTCCCGGTCGAACTGCGCGCTGCCCATCCAGTCCTGGAGGGCGAGCTCGTAGGAGTCCTTGATGCCCATCCGCCGCTGCTCGGGGGTGTCCACCAGGAACAGGCCGCCGAGCGACCAGAACGCCTGGCCGCCCAGGCTCTGCTCCGGCTCCTGGTCGAGCAGCAGCACGGACTTGCCCGCGTCGGCGAGCTCGGCGGCGGCCGCGAGACCGGCGAGGCCCGCCCCCACGACGATGACGTCAGCATCCATGCCGGTGATCCTGACACGAGTGGTGGGAGGGTGGGACCGTGACCGACGCAGCCGCCCACCCGACCGGCAACCCCGCGCTGCGCGAGCCTGCCCACCAGGTCTCGGCCAAGGCTCCGATGCTGTGGGCGGCGGGGGCGGCGGTCAGGGCCCTGGTGGTCCTCGTGGTGCTCGTCCTCGCCAAGGTCTTCGACTGGTTCCCCGTGCCCCTCTGGGCGTGGCCGGTGTACGCCGTGGTGGCGATCGCCTACGTCGTGTGGATGCCGCGCGTGCGCTACCGCATCCACCGCTGGGAGAGCACCGACACGGCCGTCTACACGCAGACCGGGTGGCTCTCGCGCGAGCGCCGGATCGCCCCCATGTCGCGGGTGCAGACCGTCGACTTCGAGCAGAGCGTCATCGGCCGGCTGCTCGACCTCGCCTCGGTCACCGTGACCACGGCGTCCGCGGCCGGTCCGCTGACCATCACGCTGATCGACAAGCCGGTGGCCGACCGCCTCGTCGACGACCTCACCCGACGCACGGAGGCCGAGGCGGGGGACGCCACGTGAGCGAGTCGGCACCCCCGCCACCACCGCCGCTCGTCGAGACCTTCCCGTGGCGCCGCCTGGACCCGCGGATGCTGCTCGTCCACCCGTTGCTCGAGCTGATGAAGTTCTTCCCGTTCCTGATCGGCATCTTCGTGCTCGGCGGCACGGGCGACGACAACTGGTGGCAGTTCATCGGTGTCGGGATCCCCGTCCTCCTGGGGGTGATGCGGTTCCTGACCACCACCTTCCGGATCACGCCGACGCAGGTCGAGCTCCAACGCGGGCTGATCGGCAAGAAGGTGCTCACCGCCCGGCTCGACCGCGTGCGCGCCGTGGAGCTCACCTCCTCGCCCATCCACCGCATCCTCGGGCTCGCCAAGGTGGAGATCGGCACCGCGAGCGGTGCCAAGCAGGACGACGACAAGTTCGCCCTCGACTCGCTGCCGGTCGCCGAGGCTCGTGAGATGCGGGCCGCGCTGCTGCACCGCACCGACGCCCGGACCGCCCCCGAGGTCACGGACGGCGCCATCGTGGAGCCCCAGCAGGCCGACCCGGTCCTGGTGCGCCTCGACCCGCGCTGGGTCCGCTACGCGCCGCTGACCAGCTCGGGCAACGTGATCGCCGCCGGCCTGTTGGCGATCCTGGGTCAGTTCCTGGACCGGGCCAACCTCGAGATCGTCACCGAGGACCAGGCCGGGCAGGCGCTCACCGGCATCTCGATCGTCCTCGTCGTGGTGCTCGTCCCGCTGGCCTTCATCCTGCTGGGCGCCGTCTTCGCCGTGCTCGGCTACCTCGTCTCCAACTGGGGGTTCACCCTCTCCCGCGACGCCCGTGGCCGCACCTTCCACATCCGCCGCGGACTGCTCACCACCACCGAGACCAGCCTCGAGCGGCAGCGGGTCCGCGGGCTCGAGGTGGGAGAGCAGCTGGGCCTCCGACTCGCGGGCGCGGGCCGGCTCAGCGCCGTGGTCACGGGCATCTCCAAGGACGAGCGGAGCAGCACCCAGCTCGTCCCGCCGGCCCCCGTGGCGGTCGTGCACGCGGTCGGCGCCGAGGTCATCGACGACACCACCCCGCTCGACCTCGTGCTCCAGCGGCACGGGGCCGCCGCTCGCCGACGGCGCTACACCCGCGCCCTGGTCGGGGCCGCCGTGCTCCCCGTCGTCGCGCTGGTCCTGGCGGTCACGACGCGGCTTCCCTGGTGGGTAGTACTGCCGACGCTGCTGACCTTCCCGGTCGGGCTGGCCCTGGCCGCAGACCGCTACCGACGCCTGGGCCACGGGCTCACCGAGGGCTACCTCGTCGTACGCTCCGGCACGCTGCGTGGCCGCCGTGACGTCCTGCAGCGCTCGGGCATCATCGGCTGGAACCTCCAGCAGTCGTGGTTCCAGCGCCGGGCCGGGCTGGTGACGCTGGTCGCGACGACCGCCGCCGGCCAGCAGGCCTACGCCGCCATCGACGTGCCCGAGGCGATGGCCGTCGCCCTCGCCGACGCCGCCGTCCCGGGCCTGGTCAGCCCGTTCCTCGCGTGATCCCCGACGACAGCGACCTCGACGGCCCCGGTGTCCCCTGGGCGATGCAGGTCGTCGTCCGCGTCGAGAAGGACCCGGCGCCGCAGCACACCGCCGTCCTGCGGGCGACCGCCTCGGCCGTGGCCGTCGCGCTGGCCGCCTTCACCGGGGACGAGGCCGACGAGGAGACCCGGGCCCGCACGGAGCGCTGGCGGTCGGGCCCGATCCGCAAGGTCGTACGCCGGGCCCGCGGCGCCGGCTGGACCCGCCAGCTGGCCGTCCCCGGGGTGCTCGTCCATCGCGCGTACGACGTGGACGTGGCGGTCCACGTGCCCGGACCCGTCGACGAGGTCGACCCGGAGATCGCCCGCCTGCAGGTCGGTGGCCTGACGCTCGAGGACACGGAGAGATCCGGGACACCCGGGCCGCCCGACGTCGCGGACGTGCACCTCGTGCTCAACCCGCGGGTCGTGCTGACCACGGGCAAGGCCGCGGCCCAGGTCGGTCACGCGGCGCAGCTCGTGCTCCAGTCGATCCCGGGCGACCGGGCGGCGGGGTGGGTCGACGCGGGAGCGCCGGTGACGGTGACGCCCGTCGACGAGGCGGAGTGGGACCGTCTCCTGCAGACGGCACCCGTGGTCGTGACCGACGGCGGCTTCACCGAGGTCGCACCCGGGACGACCACGGTGCTCGCGACCCACCCCTGGGGCTGACCGCTGGGACGTCTTTACTCGTAGGTCTACAAGATAGTTGTATGACCACAAGCAAATGGCATCTCGATGCCTGAGCTCAGCCACCACTCCACCAGCGCGTGGCAGGCGATGCGCAGCCTGGTGCTCGAGCTGCACGACCGCCGGGCCGTGGTCTCCGAGGAGATCGGGATGAGCTACCTGAGGACCAAGGCCCTCAGCCGGTTGCTTCCCGGGCCGCTGACCCAGCGCGAGCTCAGCGCCGTGCTGATGACGGACGCGCCCTACACCAGCGTGCTGGTGGACGACCTCGAGCAGCGGGAGCTGGCCACCCTCGAACGCACGCTGCGGCGGCTGGTCGAGCGTTCCGAGGAGACGCACTAGCAGCCCGCCACCGGGCGCGTCGTACCGTTCGACCGTGCCCACCAGCCGCTCGCGAGCCGAGTCCGTCGCCCGGAGGCTGCTGGACGCCCAGGTCGCCCACCACCTCGAACGCCTCAGCGGTCCCGAGCTCGAGGCCACCGTGTCGCGCCTCGCCGACGGGCTGCTGGACGCGGCCGGGCAGCACCAGCTCGCCGACCTCGTCGACCGCGACGCGATCAAGGCCGTCGTGGTGCGCGCCATGACCACCGTGCCGGGGAGCGCCGCGGTCAGCGGCATCGTCGAGCTCGCCACCACCGTGGTGTACGACGGACCCGCCGAGCCCTACCCGTTGGGCGACCTGGTCGAGCGCGAGCGGGTCGAGGCGGTCCTCGACGAGCTGCTGGCCCTGACCCCCGTCGTGGAGCGGGCGCTCGACCGGCTGACCGACAGCCCGCTCGTCACCATGATGGCGTCGCGGTTCATGGGCCGCGTCGTCGGCGAGGTGCTGCAGGCCAACCAGGCGGTCGCCGACAAGGTGCCCGGTCTGGGGTCGCTGCTGTCGTTCGGCACGAGCGCGGCCTCGAAGGTGATGGGCGCCGCGGACAAGCAGTTCGAGGGGCTGATCGGCGACACGGTCGGCAAGGGCGGCACCTTCGCCGTACGCCGGCTGAACCGCATCGTCGTCGAGACGCTGAACGACCCGACGACCCGCGAGGCCGTCCTGCAGGTCTGGGACCTGCTGTCCCAGGAGCCCGTGGCCGGACTGCGCGACCACGCCACCCGCGACGAGATCGTCGGGGTGGTCGACGCCGTGCACGACCTGGCGGTCACGACGGTCGTCAACGAGCACGTCACCCACCTCGGCGAGGTCGTCGTCGACGCCTTCTTCGACCGGTTCGGCGGCTACAGCCCGACCGAGCTGCTGGCCGAGCTCGACCTCGACCGGGAGGTGGTCGTGGCCGACCTCGTCCGGATCGCACCGGGCGTGGTCGACGCGCTGCGGGAGACGGGCGACCTGGAGCGGCTCGTGCGGGCCGAGCTCGCTCCGTTCTACGCCTCGCCCGAGGTCGTCGCCCTGCTCGAGGAGAGCTGACCCTCCGGTCGCAGGGTGACCGGCAGGTGCTCGTAGCCGCGCAGGATGCGGGTGCCGCGGCGTACGGCGCCCCGCTCCACCCGCAGGTCGGGATAGCGCTCGAACAGCGTCCGCAGGCCGACCTCGCCCTCCATC
Source organism: uncultured Actinomycetota bacterium (assembly GCA_963731075.1). GTDB lineage: Bacteria > Actinomycetota > Actinomycetes > Propionibacteriales > Nocardioidaceae > Marmoricola. The sequence continues at coordinate 126,892 of CAVSUC010000002.1, read as the reverse complement.
CGCGCCAGGGCGGCGCCGAGGCAGTAGTGCCGCCCGGCCGAGAAGGAGACGTGCTCGCGGGCGTTCTCCCGACCGACGTCGAAGGTGTCGGGGTCCGGGAACACGCGCGGGTCGCGGTTCGCGCCGGCCAGCAGCCCGACCATCACCGAGCCCCGGGGCAGCGGGACCCCGGCGACCTCGGTGTCGGCCGTGGCCACCCGCCCGGTGAGCAGCACCGGCGGGTCCACCCGCAGCACCTCGTCGACGGCGTTGGGCCAGAGCTCCTCGCGCTCGGCGAGCAGCCGGAGCTGCTCGGGGTCGGCCGCCAGCAGCGCGATGCCGTTGCCGAGCAGGTTGACCGTGGTCTCGAAGCCGGCCGCGAGGACCAGGCCGGCGGTGGAGCGCAGCTCGGCGTCGGTGAGGCCGACGCCGTCCTCCTGCGCCCGGACGAGCTGGCTGAGCAGGTCGTCGCCCGGGTGGCGGCGCAGCGTGTCGAGGTGGCGCCCCAGCCACTCGTCGAACTCGCGCAGCGCCGACTCGACGTGCAGGAACTCCCGCCAGGACAGGCCGAGGTCGAGGCTGGGCGCCGCGGCGGCCCCGAACCGGAGCACCTTCTCGCGGTCGGCCTCCGGGACGCCGAGGATCTCGGCGATCACGGTGACCGGCAGCTGGCTGCAGTAGGACGCGACCAGGTCGCCGGGGCTGCCCGGGTCGATCCGGTCGAGGAGCTCCGTGGCGATCTGCTGCGTCCGACCGCGGAGCCTCTCGACGGCCCGCACGCTGAAGACGCGTGAGACGAGCTTGCGGTAGCGCGTGTGGTCCGGCGGCTCGGTCACCAGCAGCGAGGGCGGGTTGAGCGGCCCCAGCGGCGCGTCCCGCATCGCCCACGCGTGCAGGCGGCCGAGACGGCTGTCGGCCTGCTCGACGCCGAACATGGTGCCGGCGTCGGGGTTCGACAGCAGCGCCCGGACGGCCTCGTTGTCGACGCTGACCGAGGAGAACCTGCCCCGGTAGAACGCACCGTGCGTGCGCAGCTCGTCCATCACCGGGCCCAGCGCTGCGGAGCCCGGCGCGTGCGTCGCGACGTACATCCGGCCGTGCAGGTCACCCTTCTTCGCGGCCCGGCGCAGCAGGGTGTTCGGCAGGGCGTGACCCAGGGACCAGCGGACGGCGGCGCGGGCGACGGGAGTCGGACTCAGCACCTGCCGCACCCTACGCGCGACGCCGGGCCCTTGACCCCCGACGTGACGACGAGCACACTGCAACACATCAGCGAAACGTTGCAGGGAGTGGGAGCACCAGATGGACGTTCAGGTCAGTGGCGGTCAGGTCCGGGGCACCGACGAGGGCGGGGTGGCCCGGTTCCTCGGCATCCCGTACGCCGCGGCCCCGTTCGGCGAGCACCGGATGGCGCCACCGCAGCCCGTGCCGCCGTGGGACGGCGTGCGCGACGCGACGGCGTACGGCCCGACGGCTCCCAAGGGCGACTACCCGCCGCAGTACCAGCCCCTCCTGCGCGAGCAGGTCATCCCGGGCGAGGAGTGCCTCAACCTCAACGTGTGGACCCCGAGCTCCGCCCCGGCGGGTGAGGGCGGGCTGCCGGTGCTGGTCTGGATCCACGGCGGCTCGTTCATGAACGGCTCCGGCTCGGTCCTGGAGTACGACGGGACCAGCTTCGCCCGCGACGGGGTCGTGTGCGTGACGATCAACTACCGCCTGGCCGCCGAGGGCTTCCTCTACACCGAGGCCGACGCGGCCGCCGGCACCGCCAACCTGGGCCTGCAGGACCAGGTCGCCGCGCTGCGCTGGGTGCAGGAGAACGTGGCCGCCTTCGGGGGCGACCCGGCGCGGGTCACCGTCGCCGGTGAGTCCGCCGGGGCCATGAGCGTCACCACCCTGCTGGCGATGCCGTCGGCGCGGGGGCTCTTCGCGCAGGCCATCACCCAGTCCGGGGCGGCGGCGCACACGCTCACCCCCGAGATCGGGCTGACGGTCACCCGCACCCTCGCCGCGACGCTCGGCGTCGAGCCGACCCGCGAGGCGATCGCCGGTGTCGAGCTGTCCCGGCTGGTCTCCGCCGCCTCCGACCTCGTCGTCGAGGTGCAGACCGCCCCCGACCCGGCGAAGTGGGGATCCCTCGCGCTGAGCCTGCTGCCGTTCGCGCCGGTGGTCGACGGCACGGTGCTCGGGGAGCACCCGCTGGACGCCTTCGCCGCCGGCGTGGCCTCGGACGTGCCCGTGCTCGTCGGCTCCAACCGCGAGGAGTCCCGCCTGTTCCTGGTCGCGCCCGGCGCCATCGACCTCGTGGACGAGCCGACGCTGGTGGGCGGCGCCGCGGCGTACGGCCTGCCGCCCCTGGGCCTCGAGCTCTACCGCAAGAACCGTCCCGACGCCTCGCCCGGCGACGTGATGGCCGCGGTCGTCACCGACTGGTTCTTCGCGGTGCCCGCGATCCGGCACGCCGAGGCGCGCGAGGCCGGCGGCGGCACCACGTGGGCCTACCGGTTCGACCGGCCTGCGCCGGCGGACAACCACCGGTACGGCGCGTGCCACGCCGTCGAGATCCCCTTCGTGTTCGACAACATCGGGCTCGAGCAGTCGAAGCCGCTGATCGGGGACACCCCGTCGCAGGCGGTCGCGGACGCCGCGCACTCCACCTGGGTCGCGTTCGTGACGTCGGGCGACCCGGGGTGGGCGCCGTACTCCTCCTCGACGCGGACCACGGGCGTGATCACCGAGGAGGTCACCGCCGTCGACGACCCCGACGGTGAGGAGCGGGCCACGTGGGACGGCGTGCGGTAGCCGAGCCCACGCGCCCACCCGCCACGCCCCAGGCCGAGGCGTTCCGGGTCGCCCGGCGCACGTTCGTGGCCGGGCAGCGGGTGGAGCTCGCCGACGTCGCCGCGACGGTCGGCGTCAACCGGGTGACGCTGCACCGGTGGCTGGGCAACCGGACCGCCATCCTCACCGGGATCGTCTGGTCGCTCACCGAGCCGACCATCGCCCTGTGCGACCGGCACGCCCGCGGACGCGGTGGGGCCCGCGTCGCGTCGGCGATGGCGGAGTTCACCCGGCTCACCGTCGAGCACCACGGCATGCGGTCGTTCCTCGAGCGCGAGCACGAGACCGCCCTGCGGATCCTCACCCGGCGCGACCACGACTTCCAGCACCGGCTGATCGGGGCGGTGCACGCGCTCCTGCTGCGTGAGCGGGAGGCGGGACACCTCGAGGGCGACTACCCCCTCGAGGACCTCGCGTTCCTGGTCGTGCGGGTGGTCGAGAGCTTCGTCTACGTCGAGCACATCGCCGGTGAGGAGCCCGACCCCGACCGTGCCGAGCGGGCGCTGCACTTCCTGCTGAGGTAGCCGGTGGTTCAATCGTGCCCATGCACCTGGGTGTCGACAGCTTCGTGTCCACCGTGACCGACCCGTCCACCGGCCACGTGGTCGGGCCCGAGGAGCGGATGGAGCACCTCCTCGAGGAGATCACCCTTGCCGACCGGTCGGGTCTCTACTCCTTCGGCATCGGCGAGCACCACCGCAGCGAGTACTTCGACTCCGCCCCCACGATCATCCTGGCCGCCGCGGCCGCCCGCACCGAGCGCATCCGGCTCGGCAGCGCCGTCAAGGTGCTCAGTGCCGACGACCCGGTGCGGGTGTTCCAGCAGTTCGCGACGCTGGACCTCATCTCGAAGGGGCGCATCGACCTGGTGGTCGGCCGGGGTTCCTTCACCGAGGCCTTCCCGCTCTTCGGCCTCGACCTCGCCGACTACGACGCGCTGTTCACCGAGAAGCTCGAGCTGCTGCTGCAGATCCGCGACGAGGTGGAGGTGACCTGGTCAGGGCGCCACCGGGCACCGCTGGTGCGGCAGAGCGTCTACCCCCGTCCGCTGCAGGACCCGCTCCCGATCTGGGTCGGCGTCGGTGGGACCCCCGAGTCCTTCGCCCGCGCGGGCTTCCTGGGGCTGCCGCTGATGGTCGCCATCATCGGTGGCGAGCCGCGCCAGTTCGCCCCGCTCGTCGACCTCTACCGGCGCGCCGGCGCCCAGGCCGGCCACCCGCCGGAGCAGCTGAAGGTCGGCCTGCACGTGTTCGGCTTCGTGGCCGAGAGCACCCAGGCCGCGGCCGACACGATCTACCCGGGCTGGGAGGAGATGTTCACCAAGGTGTCCCAGGAGCGCGGCTTCCCGCGCCCCACCCGCCAGCAGTTCGACGCCACGTCCGGCCCGAACGGCGCCTTCTTCATGGGCGACCCCCGGACCGTCGCCGACAAGATCACCCGGGTCTCCGAGCAGCTGGGCGGGGTGGACCGCCTGTCCCTGCAGATGACGAACCCGCGGCTGGCGCACGCCGACCTCCTGCACGGGATCGAGCTGCTCGGCACGGAGGTCGCGCCGCTGGTGGCCGACGTCTAGGAGTGCGCCCACCGATCCGGTTGGGCCCGCGTGCCAAGGTGATCGGATGAGTGAGTCCACCACCGAGTCCCCTGTCGTCGTGGTCACCGGGGCGAACGGCCTCGTCGGGGCCCGTGTCTGCGCCGAGCTCGCCGATCGCGGGGCCCGGGTGCGGGCCGTCGTACGCCGGGCCGGCACCGCGCCCGACCTCCCCGGCGTCGAGGAGCGGGTCGGCGACTTCTTCGACCCCTCGCTCGCCGCGTCGGTCGTCGACGGCGCGACCGCGGTGGTCACCACCGTCCACCCGATGGGGTCGGACCGGGAGACCCAGCAGCGGATCGCGGTGGAGGGCACCCCGCTGCTGGCCCGGGCCGCCCGTGACGCCGGGGTCGAGCGACTGGTGCACATCTCCACCGCGGCCGTCTACGACCGATCGCCCAGCGCCGGCGACGTCGGCGAGGACTCGCCGCTGGTCCCTGACGACGCCAACGACTACTCGGTGACCAAGCGGGACACCGATGCCGCACTGGCCGACGTGGACGGCATCACCCGGGTCCTCGTGCGTCCCCCGGCCATCCTCGGCGCGGGCGAGACCTCGGTCTGGAACACCCTGCGTCCTTCGGAGATCCGCGACCAGGAGAGCGAGCGGCACGCCAACCCGGACCAGACGTTCCCGTGGGTGCACGTTGCGGACCTCGTCACGCTCACCGTCGACGTGGCCACCGGGCGGATCCCCCTGGCGGCCGATGCTGCGCAGGGACCGGTCGAGGGCCGGTGCACCGCGGTCAACGTGACCGGTGAGCGGGCAACGGTGCGCGACTACCACGAGACCGTCACCGCAGCCCTGGGGGTGGAGCCCGTCTGGGACGACGGCCCCGCGTGGACTGCGGACTTCCTCGCCGACCGGGCCCGGGCCTGGGGCTGGTCGCCCACCGTCGGCCTCGCCGCGGCGCTGGCGGAGATCGACGAGGGCCTCCGGTAGGCACGCCGCCCGCCGCTCGTGCAGGCGTAGGCTCCACGCGATGACTGCGAGCCGCTCCGCCCGTGAGAGGAAGGCCGCCGCCGAGGCGGGCCCGCTGGCGCAGGTCCGGATCGAGCTGGACGCCGAGCAGCAGTTCGTCTACAAGATCAGCTGCACCCGCTGCACCGCCCGCGGCCGCCTCCGATGGTCGGCCTACCGTCCCGGTGGCGACAACGGGTTCATGGCGGCCATGGACCGGTGGACCTTCCACCTCGTCGAGAAGCACCCCGAGGCGGACGCGCCCTGCCTGGCCTACCTCCCCGCCGCGCAGCAGCGGCTGCACGAGCGGCGCGAGGCGCAGGGTGATGAATAGGGTCGAGCCGTGAGCGAGCTCCCGATCCTCGACGACACCGACCAGCGCATCCTCGGCAGCCTGCTGGAGAAGCAGACGACGGTGCCGGCGTCGTACCCCCTGACCGCGAACGCGCTGCGCACCGCCTGCAACCAGTCGAACAACCGGGACCCGGTCGTCGACCTCGACGAGCAGACGGTCGAGGCGAGGGCGCGGGCGCTGAAGGACCGCGGGCTGCTGCGGATCGTCTGGGCGGCCACCGGCCGGCGGACGCTGAAGTACCACCAGACCCTCGAGGAGCGGCTGCGGCTCGAGCCCGACGAGCGCGCCCTGCTCACGGTCCTGCTGCTGCGCGGCCCCCAGGCCGCGGGCGAGCTGCGCACCCGCACCGAGCGGCTGCACCCGTTCGTCGACCGCGGCGACGTCGAGGCCTGCCTGCTCCGGATGGCCGCGCGCCCCGAGCCACTGGTGCGCGAGCTCGAGCGCCGGCCCGGTCAGCAGGACGCGCGCTGGGTCCACCGGCTGGGGCCTGTCCCACCGGAGGTCGCCTCGCCGTCGACCGCCGCCGGTCCGGCACCCGTCGACCGTGAGACCGTGATCGCCGAGGGTGGCGAAGCGCGCGACGCACGGGTGCGCTCGTCGTACGACGCCGTGGCGAGCGACTACGCCGAGCACCTGTTCAACGAGCTCCAGGGCCTGCCCTTCGAGTCCTGGCTGCTCGACCGGGTGGTCGCCCACGCCGCAGGGTCGCCCGTCGTGGAGGTCGGCTGCGGGCCCGGGCACGTCACCGCCCACCTCGCCGACCGGGGCGCCGACGCGCGCGGCGTCGACCTGTCCCCCGCGATGATCGAAGTGGCGCGGCGCCGCTTCCCGGGCGGAGCTTCGAGGTCGGGGACCTCCACCGCCTCGACCCGCCGTCGGGGGCCCCGGGCTGGGCGGCCGTGCTGGGGTGGTACTCCCTGGTCCACCTCGCCGCCTCCGAGCTGCCCGGCGCCGTCGCCTCCCTGGCCGGTCCGCTCGTCCCCGGAGGCTGGTTGGTCCTCGGGCTGCACGCCGGCTCGGAGGTGCGCCACGTGGGCAACTGGTTCGAGCACCAGGTCGACCTGGACTTCGTGCTGCACGAGCCGTCCGAGGTGGTTGCCGCGGTCGAGGGGGCCGGGCTGGTGGACGTCGAGTGGTATCTCCGCGGGCCGCTCACCGCCCGGGACGAGACCACCCAGCGTCTCTACGCGATCGGCCGCAGGCCCGGCTAGGTGGGCCATACTGCGCGGATGAGCGAGATGGACTTCGAGTTCGAGGGCCCGATCGTGGAGTGGCGCGGCCCGGCGCCGTACTACTTCCTGCGCGTTCCCGAGGACGAGAGCGCCGACATCAAGTTCGCCGCCCGGGGGATCGAGTACTGGGGCCAGGTGCCGGTCGTCGTCCGCATCAACGGCACGGAGTTCACGACCGCGATGTACCCCAAGGACGGCTGCTACCTGCTCCCCCTCAAGGTCGCCGCCCGCCAGGCCGCGGGCATCGACGTCGAGGCGGACACCGTGCTGTCCGTGGGCCTCAGCGTCGCCCGCCGGTAGGCCGGGCCTCAACGGCCGGGCAGGCGCGCCTCGACGGCCCAACCACCCCTGCCGGTCGACCCGGCGGTGAGGTGGCCGCCGAGGGTCTGGATCCGCTCGCGCAGGCCGACCAGACCGCGCCCCGTGCCTGCGAGGCCGGCGTCGCCCGGGCGCGGTGCCGTCGTTCTCGACGCGGACGGCGAGCCCGCGACCACCGGCCTCGACGCTGATCACGATGCGCACGTCGGCCCCCGGCGCATGCCTCAGCGCGTTGGTGAGGCTCTCCTGCACCACCCGGAACGCCAGGTGCGCGACCGGCGGCGGCACCCGTTCGCGATCGCCCTCGAAGCGGCAGGTGACGTGCAGCCCGCTGCGACCGGCGCGCGTCACCACCTCCTCGACGAGCGAGAGATCGGCCCCCGTGCCCTGGTCGTCCTCATGGCCGCCGAGAAGCTCGACCAGCCGCTCGAGGTCCTTGCTGCCCTGGCGGGCCGACTCCGAGATCGCGGCGAACGCCTCCCTGGCCCGCGCCGGGTCGGTGTCGACCAGTCGCTGCCCCGCCGCTGCCTGGATCACCATCACGCTGATGGCGTGGCCGACGATGTCGTGCAGCTCGCTGGCGATCCGCGCCCGCTCGTGACGCAGAGCGATCTCGGCGAACAGCTCGCGCTCGTCCTCGAGCTCCTCGGCGCGCAGGGCCAGCTCGTCGGCGGTCTCCTGATGAAGCCGCAGCACCGTGCCCGCGACGTACGGCGGCACCGTGAACATCACCGTGGCGACCCAGCTGTTGATCTCGGCCAGGTAGTAGAACGGCACCAGGTAGACCAGGCCGCACAGCGCCACCAGCCACGCCGCTCGTCCCGACCAGCCCAGCGCGAGCACGGCGAAGCACACCGAGAAGACCGCGACTCCCGTGTCGGGAAACCAGACCCCGCCGACCGCAAGACCGGCCAGGAAGAGGACGAGCGCCGCCACGGACGCCACGCGCGGATGGGTGTGCCACCACATCAGCGCCAGGCCGGCCGCGACGACCAGGCCCGTGGACAGGTTGCCCTGCACGGTCGTCGGCCACCCGTGCAGGCGGATCGGCGCCACCAGCAGGAGGAGAACCCCTGCCAAGACGGCGACCTGCTCCAGCCGACGCATCCGTGACGCCGCTATCCCGCCACGGGAGCTGGGCGACCGCGTTGGCGTGTCCCCGGCTCACCTTCATGTCCAGCGATCCGCCGAGGAACGTGGCGCGCTCCCTGGCCCTGGCCACGGCCGCCTTGACGTCGGCGGTCCGGTCGACCGGACCGTTCACCCGGATCTCGAGGGCGTCGGCGTCGAAGCGCACGCCGACCTCGATGTGCGACTCGGGCTGGTCGGCCAGGACGTTCACGAGGTGCTCGACGATGCGGTAGGCCGAGAGCTCGACCGTCGCCGGCAGCGAGCGCGGGTCGCCGGTCACGGTCAGCCGTGAGTCAGCCTGGAGGTGCCGGGCCAGCAAGGCATCGAGGTGCGCGACGCTGGGTGCCGGCGCCAGGGCGACGTCGCCGCCGCGCAGCAGCCCCACGATCTCGCGCATCCCGTCGAGGGTCGCGCGGCTGTCGCTCTCGATCGACTCGAAGAGCGTCCTGGCCCCTGCGGCGTCGAGGTCCTGGCCTGAGTCGGCCGCTGTCGTCAGCTGACCGAGCCGCTCCTTGAGCAGCCCGTCGAGCTGCTGGGAGAGCCGGACGCGGTCACCCGCCACCTCGAGCGCGACTCGCTCGTCGCGCAGCTGCCGGAGCTCGACGGTGCGGGCCCTGAGCTCGGCGCTCATCGCGGTGCGGTGGCGCACCGCGCGGCCGATCCCGAACACGATCAGCACGATCGGCAGCGCCAGCACCATCGGCTCGAAGCCGGTGGTCGCGTCGACGACGAGCGCCGCTGCCGCGAGCGCTGTGGTGAGGCCGAGGGCGATCCAGGCCCGCCGGCGTTGCAGGCCGACGGCGCCGAGGTAGGCCAGCACGAACGCCAGCGGCAGCCCGGCGCCACACCGGGTCACCCAGCCGAACAGGAGGTCGTGGACCACCATCACCACCAGGGCGATCCCGGTCACGGCGATGATGTCGCGCCGCCACCACAGCACGGGGACGGTCGCGAGCGCGAAGACCGGGACCATCCACCACGAGTGGGACGACAGCTCGTGGACCATGCGACCCTTCGGCGATCGCCCGCCCGGCATGCGCTTCGGAGAAGCCCACGTTCTCGATCATCAGCACGATGCCGAGTGCGGTGAGGGCACCCGCGAGCACCCAGTCGACAGGACGGATCCCCCGGAAGATCCCGCTGGTGCCCTCACTCATCGCTCGACCCCTCAGGCGTGAACGTGCTCGGGGCTCAGCGTAGGCGTCGCGGCCTTCGCGGAACGAGACTCGACGTAGATCCCGATCCCGTAGAGGACCGCGGCCAGCGGCACCCCCAGCGCCAGGGCCCCCAGGCCACCGGTCGAGGAGTCCTTCACCAGCGTCACGACCTGGAGCGCGAAGATCCCGAAGAGCCCGATCAGGTGGTTCTGCCTGCTGCCGGCGAAGCGGGCCACGGCGTAGGCCATCGCGATCGAGAGGGGCAGCGCGAAGCCGCAGCGGGTGACCCACCCGAACATCGGGAGGCTGACGGCGACCACCGCGAAGGAGACGGCGATGGCGGCGAGGATGTTGCGGCGCCGCCACAGGATCGGCAGGGCGGCGAGCACGAAGACCGGGATCATCAACGCTGACTGCGAGTCGAGCGCGTGGGCGAGGTCGGCGTCGGCCCCGGCGTTGACGTTCTCGAAGCCGATCAGGGCGGCGAGGGCGACCATGACGGCCGTCAGCACGTAGTCGAGGGGCCGGATGCCCTTGAGGATGTCCATCTGCTTTCCTTTCGAATCGGCGTCTGACTGACCCCGTTGGCACCACGCTCCCAAGCGCGGCCCCGTAGTCCGCGTCAGCAGCGAGGACGATCCTCACCGGCCGCGTCATCCTCAAGGAGGACTCGCACCGGTCCGCGGGTCGGCACAATGAGGGCGTGATCAGGGTCCTCATCGCCGACGACCAGGAGCTCGTGCGCACCGGCTTCCGGGTGATCCTGGAGGCCGAGGGCGACATCGAGGTCGTCGGCGAGGCCGTCAACGGGCACGAGGCGATCCGGCAGGCGGCCCTGGTGAAGCCCGCGGTGGTGCTGATGGACATCCGGATGCCGGAGCTCGACGGCTTGGCCGCGACCGAGCAGATCCTGCGCCAGCCGGACCCGCCGACGATCGTCGTGCTGACGACTTTCGACCAGAACGAGTACATCTACCGCGCCCTCCGCGCCGGGGCGGCAGGCTTCCTCCTCAAGGACGCCCCGTCGTCGCGACTGATCGCCGCGGTGCGCGCGGCGGCCACCGGCGACTCGCTGATCGAGCCCTCGATCACCCAGCGGCTGGTGGAGCGCTTCGCTGAGCCCGTCGCCGTCACCGGCCTCCCGGCCGTGCTCGCACCGCTGACCGAGCGCGAGCTCGACGTCCTCCGGCTGATCACCCGCGGCCTGTCCAACGCGGAGATCGCCGCCGAGATCGTCGTGGCCGAGACCACCGTGAAGACCCACGTGGCACGCATCCTCAGCAAGCTGGGTGTCCGCGACCGCGTCCAGGCCGTCGTCGTCGCCTACGAGAGCGGGTTCGTCGGGCGGTCGGGGTCGGCCTGAGAAACGGATAGTTACATGCAGTCGGACGGCGTACGCCGGCTCCGGACCGTCCTACCGCATGTAACTATCCGGCCTTGGCGGGTCACATGAAGCGCTTGAGCACCGGGATCGGGGCGTGCTTCATCACCTTGCTCATCGGGGCCCACGGCAGCGGGGGGACGCAGGCCGAGTCCTTCTCCTTCTCGATCACCTCGACCATCGCGCGGACGCCGACCTCGGTGGTCACCATCCCCCTGACCTTCGTGGGGTCGACCTTGTCGTTCATCTCCGAGGCGATGTAGCCCGGGTAGAGCACGGTCACCTTGATCGGCTTGCCGTAGAGCTCGTAGCGCAGCCCCTCGGCGATGGAGGCCACGCCGGCCTTGGTGGCGGCGTACGTCGTCATCGCCTTGGGCATCCCGCGCATGGCCGACATCGAGCTGACCATCACGAAGTGGCCGGCGTCCTGCTGCCCGGAAGATCTCCATGGCGGCCTCCGACTGGGCGAGCGCGGCGACGAAGTTGGTCATCGCGGTCTCACGGTTGGCGTCGTAGCGGCCGGTGCCCAGCGGCGCACCCTTGCCGATGCCCGCGTTGATGATCACCCGGTCGATGGTGCCGAAGTCCTGCTGGAAGGCCCGGAACACCTCGAAGACCTGGTCGTCGTCGTTGACGTCCAGCGCGCGGATCTCGACCCGGCGCTCGGGGCTGGCGGCCGCGATCTCGGCCCTCAGGGTCTCGAGGTTCTCCAGCCGCCGCGCGCACAGCGCGAGGTCGTGGCCCCTGGCCGCGAGCTGCCGCGCCATCTCCGCCCCCAGCCCGCTGCTCGCGCCGGTGATCAGGACGTTCTTGCGCTTCGGGTCAGCCATGCGCTCATCCTGCCCAATTCCCCATAGTCCGGAGCGATCGGCCCCTCAGGCGGTCGAATTCAGGGTCCGAATGCTCCGGATCATGCAGCGTGGGCCGACGTCACACGAGCGTGCGCAGCGCCCGGACGGCACCGGCGAGGAAGCGGTCGACGGCGGCGCGGTCCTGGTCGTCGAGCTCGGCGTCGATGACCGCGAGCTCGCGGAACATCGGCATCAGGAAGCCGATCACCTCTTCGCGGCCACTGGTGCTGATCGTGACCGACGTACGCCGGCCGTCGCTCACGTGCGACTCCCGCAGGGCGTGACCGCGGGCCTCCAGCCGGTCGATGATCCCCGACGCGGCGGCCGAGCTGACGCCCAGGATCCGGCTCAGCTCGACGGGGCCCATCGGCTGGTCCATCAGGTGCTCGAGCGCCCGCAGCTCGTTGCGGGTCAGCGAGGCGCGCCGCGCCACGGCCGGGGCCACCTGCTCGGCGAGCTGGGTGAGCGTCCGCAGCAGGTGCAGCGTGGAGCTGTCCTCCAGCCGCGAGGACAGGCCCTCGCCGGTGGACGGCTGCCCGCGACTACTGCTAGATTCGCTCACGAAGTTACTCACTTAGTTAGTTATCAACCGAGATATATGGGCACTGTATCCCCGTGAAGACCATCCAGCGACTGATCGTCGGACGAGCGAGCACCCTGGTGAGCCTGGTGGTGCTGGGGTTCGGCATCCTCCTCATCGTCGGCCTGGGCCAGGCCACGCACCGTGCGGCCGTCGACGACGCGCTGCCGTCCGGCTACGACAGCACCACCGCGGCCCAGCTGCGTGAGGAGCTGCCCGCCAAGAACTCCGCGGTCGCGGTGGTCCTGTTCACCGGCACGCTCGACAAGGCCACGGTCGCCGAGCTCGGCACGGTGGTCACGGACCTCTCCGTGGACCGGGTCAGCGTGCCGGAGCGAGCCTCGGTGGTGCCGAGCAAGGACGGCACGGCGGCGATCAGCATCGTCTCGGTCGACACGACCGACTCCACCGAGAACGCCGACGCGGTGAAGGCGCTGCGCGCGCAGCTCGACGACGCGGTGCCGGACGGCGTGCGGGCCAAGGTGACGGGCCCCGCGGCGGTGCAGGCGGACCTCGCGGCCGTGTTCGACGGCGCCGACTTCCGGCTGCTGGCGGCCACGGCGGGGGTGGTCGCGATCCTCCTGGTGATCACCTACCGGAGCCCCGTCCTGTGGGTGGTCCCCCTCCTCGTCGTCGGGGTGGCCGACCAGACCGCCTCGGTCCTGGCCACCCAGGTACTGGCCGGGCTGTCGGTCCCGTGGGACGAGTCGACCACCGGGATCTTGTCGGTGCTCGTGTTCGGCGCGGGGACCGACTACGCGCTGCTGCTCATCTCGCGCTACCGCGACGAGCTGAGATCGCACGAGGACCGGCGGGAGGCGATGCTCGTCGCGTTGCGGCGTACGTCGCACGCGGTGCTCGCCAGCGCCACCACGGTCGTCCTCGGCGTGCTCTCGCTCACCCTGTCGGTGATCCCGACGACCCGCGGCCTCGGGATCGCCTGTGCGGTGGGGATCGTCGTCGCCGCGACCTTCGCCCTGGTCGCGCTGCCGGCCACCCTGGTCCTCTTCGGCCGCTGGGTGTTCTGGCCCAAGGTGCCGCACGTCGGCTCGGAGTCGCTGGCCGACGGCAACTCGCTGTGGCGCCGGGTGGGCGACGCCGTGAGCCGGCGTACGACCGTGTTCGTCGTCGGCACCCTGATCGTCCTCGGGGTGCTTGCCGCCGGCCTGAGCGGGGTGAAGCTCGGACTGCCCACCGCGGAGCAGTTCCTGCAGAAGCCGGAGGCGATCTCGGCCGGTCAACGGCTGGCCGAGTCCTTCCCGGCCGGCAGCTCGGACCCGGCCGTGGTGCTGACCCGTTCGCCGAAGGAGGCCACCGCGGCGGTGAAGGACCTCGACGGCGTCGACTCCGTCCGCACCGCAGGCAGCGGCAACGGCTGGACCGAGCTCGACGTGGTGCTCGACGACGGCCCGGACAGTGCGGCCGCGGGGGCGACCGTCGAGCGCCTGCGCAGCGCCCTGCTCGAGGTCGACCGCCGCAGCCACGTCGGCGGCACGGCGGCCGAGGCGCTGGACGAGGGGCGGGGAGCGACCCGTGACCGCTGGGTGATCTTCCCGGTCATCCTGCTGCTCGTGCTGGGGGCTCTCGTGCTCCTCCTGCGGTCGCTGGTGGCGCCGGTCCTGCTGGTCGGCACCGTGCTCGCCACCTACGTCGCCTCGCTCGGCGCGAGCTGGTGGCTGTTCACCGGCGTCCTCGGGTTCAGCGGCATCAGCGAGGGCGTGCCGTTGCTGGCGTTCCTGTTCCTGGTGGCGCTCGGGGTCGACTACAACATCTTCCTCGTGACGCGCAGCTGGGAGGAGACCGCTCGTCACGGCGCCCGGGACGGGATGCTGCGCGCCCTGGCCGCGACCGGGGGCGTGATCACGAGTGCGGGCATCCTGCTGGCGGCGGTGTTCGCGGTGCTCGGCGTACTCCCCCTCGTGCTGCTGGCCCAGCTCGGCATCATCATCTGCGTCGGCGTGCTGCTGGACACGCTCGTCGTACGCACGGTCCTGGTGCCTGCCCTCGCGCTGCTGCTGGGCGACCGGTTCTGGTGGCCGCGGAAGGTGCCCTCCGGAGTGTGAGTGACCGCGCCGGACCAATCGGGCGGGGTTGTCGGCTGGCCGGGGAAACCTGCACCACCCTTTACGCGGACCCCACCCAGCCGCACGATGGAGGAATGCGACGGCGTCGGATCGCGGCACTGGCCGTCACCCTGGTGGTGACGGCCGCGGGTGCGCTCGCCCTGCGTCCGAGGGCCGACGGTCCCGCCAGCCCGGTGATCGCCACCGCGCCCGCCGCGAAGGGCCAGCCCCGCCCCCTGACGTACGCCGTGGGGCGGACCATCCACATCGGGGACCGCAGCATCCGCACCGGGGTCGACGTGCTCTCCCTCGACGTCACCGACGACGGCGCCGCGTTCACCACCTTCGACGGGCTGCTGTGGTTCACCGACGGCACGACCCTGCGCCAGATCGGCCTCACCACACCGGGGCGCGTGATGGACCAGGGCATCGGCTGGTCGCCCGCCGGCCGCCCCAACGACCGGATCGTCGCGGACTGGTCGGGGTCGCGCCTGGCCTGGCTGGAGTACTCCCGCACCGGCCCCCACGGGGACCCGCCCGAGCTCGTCGTCTACGACACGGTCGCGCACCATCGGGTGGCCCGGGCCTCGCTGCGCCCGATGAGCACCTGCCCCAGCTGCGCGCACATCGTCTCGGTCCACGGCGACCAGATCGACTGGACCGACGGATCCCGCAAGGGGCTCGGCACCAGCACCCAGCGGCTCAGCAGCGTCCGCCTCTACCGCTACGACGTGTCCAGCCGTCGCCAGACGATCGTCTCGGTGAAGGACTACCAGGCCGAGCTCCGCACCCGGCCGCGCACCCTCGTCGTCGGGGAGGCCCTCGACTCCGGGACCGTGGGGGACGCCATCGGGCAGGACTTCGTGGTCGACGGCCGCACGCTGGTCGCCAGCGGGCGAGGCAGCGGCCGGCGCACCTTCGACCCGCGCACCGGAGACGCCGTCGCGTTCCACACGTCCTGGGCCCTGGCCGCCGGCCGCGGCGGGCAGCGGTTCTATCTGTTCCAGTGGCTCGACGACGACACGGTCGCGCTGCTGGCGGGCAGCGGTTCGAGCACCGGGACCCGTCGCGGCGACGACATGCTGCTGTGCAGCATCTCCCGCGGGGACTGCACGATGGCCACCCGGCTGCCCGACGCCTCCTCGCCGATCGTGCCCGAGTTCGAGACGCCCGGCGCCGGTCACGCTGAGGCGCGGGCGGCGCGCGAGGAGGTCCTCAGCGGTAGGTGAGGACGTCGGGCACGCCGTCCAGGTGCGCGTGCTCGTTGAAGGTCACCATCGTGATCCCGCGCCGACCGGTGACCAGGCGGGTGACCCCCGAGTTGACGCACACCGGGTTCAGCCGGCGCCACAGCGAGCCCGCGGCCTCGCGCTCGGCCGTGACGAGGCTGGCCGTCGCCCACGCGACGGGCCCGCCGCTGGTGAAGACGAGCGCGGTGCGTGACCCCACCTCCTCGGCCGTACGACGCAGCGCCGCGTCCACCCGGCCGGTGAAGGCGCCGAACGACTCGGCGTACTCCTCGTCGTGCTCGCCTCCCGTCCAGCGGTCGGTGGCCGTCTCGAACCACTCCTGGAACTCGGCCCGGGTGGGCTTGGCCCCCTCGAACGAGGCAGGGTGCGCAGCCAGCATCGCGACGTGGTCGAACTCGTCCCATCCCGCGTCGACCTCGAGCGCCGGGGAGGTGGGGAGCTCGCCCAGGCAGGCCTCGGCGGTCTCGCGGTGCCGGCGCATGCCGCCCGCCACCACGACGTCGGGCTCGATCCCCCGGGCCGCCAGCGCCCGGCCCAGCAGCCGCGACTGCTCCCACCCGGTCTCGGAGAGGACGTCGTAGTCGTCGGCCGCCCACGACGCCTGCCCGTGCCGCACCAGCAGCAGCTGACCCACTAGGAGGACGCGCCGATGATCGTGTTGCAGCGCTCCTCGAGGTGCCTCGCGGCCGGGCCGAAGACCGCGTAGGCCTCGTTGGTGGTCTGGCCGTGGAAGAAGCGGTAGTAGATCTGCTGGGCGATGACGCCGAGCCGGAACAGCCCGTAGACCTCGTAGAAGCGCCACTGCTCCGGTGTCACCGACCAGCCGGTCCGCTCGCAGTAGTAGTCGACGACCTCGGGCCGCGACAGCATCCCCGGCAGGTTCGTCGGCTGGCGCCGGAACATCCGGAAGAACTCGTCGTCGTCGTCCTGCACCCAGTAGGCGAGCGTGCCGCCGAGGTCCATCAGCGGGTCGCCGACGGTGGCCATCTCCCAGTCGAGGACACCGACCGGTCGCGTGGGGTCCTCCCGGTCCAGGACGAGGTTGTCGAAGCGGAAGTCGTTGTGGATCAGGCAGCTCGCGACGTCGTCGGGCTGGTGCTCGGCCAGCCAGGCCATCACGGTCTCGCTCTGCTGTTGATGTTCGGCGCCGACGTCCTCGGTGTGCGCGTCCCGGAAGCGTCGCGACCAGCCGGAGATCTGCCGCTCGACGTAGCCCGTCCCCTTGTTCATCGACGCCAGCGGCGTCTGGTCGACGTCGACCTGGTGCAGGTCGATCAGCACGTCGAGCGCGTTGACGCACAGGGCGCGCGCCTCCTCCTCCGACAGCGACACCCCCTCTGGGAAGTCGCGCCGCGGGATGATCCCGTCCACCCGCTGCATCACGTAGAAGTCCGTGCCGATCACCGACTCGTCCTGGCACAGCGCCACCATCTCGGGCACGAGCGGGAAGACCTCGGCCAGCCCGTCCTGGATGCGGTACTCCCGCGACATGTCGTGCGCGCCCTTCGCCTTCTGGCCGCCCGGAGGCCGCCGCAGGATCAGGTCGTGCGACCCGTCCCGCAGCGAGTAGGTGAGGTTGGAGGCGCCGCCGCCGAACTGCTGGACCTCGACGTCGTCGTCGAGCTCGGTGCCCTGCGCCGCCAGCCAGGTGCGCACCGCCTCGACGTCGAAGCTGTCCTCGTCGCGGACGCCGGAGGCCCCATCGATGTCGCTCATCCCTCGGTCCTCTCCATCGCGTTCAGGCGCTTCGCCTGCTTGCGCATCACCACGTCGTACGCCGCACGGTCGGTCTGCTTCAGGTCGTACGCCGCCCGGGCCGCGTCGTCGGGCAGGATCAGCTCGTCGCCGCGGTCCATCCCCTCGAGCACCGCAGCCGCGATGTCCTCGGGTCCGAGCGGCGCCGCGTCGACGAGGCCGCCGATCACCCGCCCCACGGCGGTGTCGGTGCCCTGCATGTTCTCGACCAGCCGGGTGCGGAAGTACGACGGGCACACCACCGAGCAGTGCACGTCCCACTCGGCGAGCTCGTGCGCCGTCGTCTCGCTGAACGCGACCACGCCGGCCTTCACCGCGTTGTAGGACGCCATCCCCGCCGGGTGCACCAGCCCCGCGAGCGAGGCCACGTTGACGATGTGGCCCGAGCCCTGCTCCTTGAACATCGGCACGAAGGTCCGGGTCCCGCGGACGACGCCGAACAGGTTGATCTCGGTGATCCACTGCCACTCGTCCATGCCGGCGACGTCGATGCGCCCGCCGCCCGCGACGCCGGCGTTGTTCACCAGCACGTCCAGGCCGCCCCAGTGCTCGTCGACCCAGGCGTACGCCGCGGCCCAGTCGTCGTCGGAGCGGACGTCGAGGTGGACGAAGTCCGCACCACCGCCGGCCGAGCCTGTCGCATCCGTGGTGGCCTCGGACGGGACCGGCTCGTTCAGGTCGCCCACGAGCACCTGGTCACCCCGCGCCACGAACGCCTTGACGAGGGCCTCGCCCAGCCCGGAGGAGCCCCCGGTGACCAGCACTCGGCTCATGACTGGTGCTTGCTGATCTCGAGCCGGGCCACGACCCCGCGGTGCACCTCGTCGGGCCCGTCCGCGAGGCGCAGGGCCCGGGCGTTGGTCCACATCGCCGACAGCGGCACGTCGGCCGACAGGCCGCCGCCGCCGTGCAGCTGGATGGCCATGTCGATGACCTGCTGCGCCACGTTGGGCACGATGACCTTGATCTGGCTGACCTCGCTGAGCGCGTTCAACGGCCCGCCCACGTCGAGCTTCCAGGCGGCGTTGAGCACCAGCAGGCGGGCCTGGTCGATGGCGATGCGGGCGTCGGCGATGCGCTCGCGGTTGCCGCCGAGGTTCACCAGCGGCTTCCCGAACGCCGTGCGCGACAGGCCGCGCTTGATGGCCAGCTCCAGGGCCACCTCGGCCTGGCCGATCAAGCGCATGCAGTGGTGGACCCGACCGGGGCCGAGCCGGCCCTGGGCGATCTCGAAGGCCCGGCCCTCGCCGAGCAGGATGTTGTCCTTGGGCACGCGGACCTCGTCGAAGCTGACCTCGCCGTGGCCGACGGGCTCGTCGAAGAGGTTCATGGTGGAGAGCAGGCGCTCGACCTTGACGCCGGGGGTGTCGATCGGCACGAGCACCATGGTGTGCCGGTGGTGCCGGTCGGCGTCGGGGTCCGCCCCAGGATGAGCGCGAAGCCCCATGAACACGAGGATCTTGCAGTCCGGGTGGCCCACTCCCGTCGACCACCACTTGCGGCCGTTGATGACCACCTCGTCGCCGTCCACCACGGCCGTGGCCTCCATGTTGGTGGCGTCCGAGGAGGCGACGCCGGGCTCGGTCATCGTGAACGCGGAGCGGATCTGCCCGTCCAGCAGGGGCTCGAGCCACTCGGCCTTCTGCGCGTCGGTGCCGTACTTGAGCAGCACCTCCATGTTGCCGGTGTCGGGCGCTTGTGAGTTGAAGACGTACGGCGCCAGCGACGTCGCGCGGCCCATCTGCTCGGCCAGCGGGGCGTAGTCGGAGTTCGAGAGCCCTTCACCGCCGTGGGTGCCGAACTGCTGCGCGTAGTGGCCCGTGTGCTCCACCGGCAGGAACAGGTTCCACAGCCCCTGGGCCCGTGCCTTGGCCCGGAGCTCGCCCAGGATCGGGGACTCGGCCCACGTCCCGGTGGCAGCGGAGTCGCTGACCTGGCGGTGGTACTCCTCGACCACGGGCTCGATCTCGTCGGCCACGAAACCGGACACCAGGGAGATGAGCTCAGCGGCACGGGGGGAGGGTGAGAAGTCCATGCCGCGACCCTACCGAGGGGTCACGCGGCCGGACAGCGCGGACGGATCAGCCGCCCGCGACCACCGAGACGACCCGGGAGCGTACGACGGGGTCGTCCCACCGCTGGGCCGCTCGCTCGAGGCGCCAGGCCGACCAGACGAGCATCAGCACCGCCACGATCACGGCGTACCGCACGTCGTCGAGCTCGGCCAGGCCGGAGAAGATCAGCCCGGTGACGGTCGTGGCCATGGCCAGGCGAGCGCTGTAGCCCGCCATCACCACGGGCGGCGCAGGGGTGGCGCGGGCACTGCGGAGGTCGACTGCGAAGGGGCGGGCGATGCTCCAGCGCATGCCGGCTGCCACCACCTGGGTGCACACCACCAGCGTCGAGCACAGCAGGGCGGTGATCTCGCCCGCCGTGGGCCGCCCGGCCCGCAGCGCCGCCAGGACCAACGTCGCCGCCGCGGAGCACAGCAGCACCTCCAGCAGGACGACCGCGCGCGCGGCGAACACGATCCGCGGCCGGACCGGGAGGCTGTCGCGCCACAGTGCGCCGTTGCCGTCGAGGCACCAGGTGTTGACGCCGAAGAGCAGCGCACCGCCGGAGGCAACCAGGCCCGGCAGGATCGTCAGCATCTGCCACTCGAGGTGACCGGCCACCGCCACGGCGCCCGGCATCAGCGCCAGCACCAGCAGGCCCCGCCGCAGCGGGACCGACCGCCAGACGGCGGCGCGGTCGATCCGCAGCAGCATCATGAAGTCCGAGCCGGGCATCGCCTGCGCCTCGTGGCGACCGGACTCCAGGCGCAGCTCCTCGCGCATCGGCCGGTCCAGCGCCCAGCGTGCGGGCAAGGACCCGAGGACCGCCGACGCGAGCGCGACCACGGCGAGCGTGACGAGCCCGGTGCCGTAGGGCAGCCAGCGGCCGCCCTGACCGTCCAGGACCATCACCAGGATGCGGGCCGTCGGGCTGTGGTCGAGCATCGGCGTGAGCAGCCCGGTCACGAGCAGGGTGCCGGCGGCCAGGGCCAGTACGGCGATCACGACCCGGAAGACGGCGATCCCGTTGCGGCCGCGGCGTACGCCCTCGGCGAACCAGCCGACCACCTGCGCGAGGGCGGTGGCCGACAGGATCCACAGCAGGACCGGGAGCTCGTAGACGAGCAGGCCCCGGGGGCCGAGGGTGTAGGCGGTGACGCCGAGCAGCGCCCAGGCCTGCGCGATCCAGGCGATGTTGAGGGGCGCGAGCAGCAGCGCGCCGAAGTGGTCGGTGGTGGTGGACACCGGGAAGGCGACCGCCTGGTCGCGCGGCACGAGCTCGCGGCCGCCGGCCGACGCGATGGCGGTGAAGATCGCGAGCACGAGGAAGCCCAGGCACATCGAGGGCAGCAGCGCGATCATCTGGCCGCTGCGGGGTCGGGGGGTCTCGCCGCCGAGGTACGCCGGGCCGAGGACCGCCGCCACCGTCAGGAGCAGCACCGCGACGCCGGCGATCCGCATCCGCCGCCGACCGGTGCGCGAGGTGCCTGAGCTCCGGAAGGCCAGGAGCGACCCGAGGTCCTCGCGGCTGTCGCGGAGCTCAGTCCAGGAGAGCGCGGTAGACACCTGCGCCCTCCTCACCGACGAGCTCGTGGGCGCGCAGCTCGGCCACGGTCGAACCGCCCCGCAGGACGAGCGCGTTCTCGCAGGCCTGCATGGCGAGGTCGCGCAGGTGCGTGGAGACGAGCACGGCGGCGCCGCGCGCCCGGGCGTCGGCGATCACCTCGAGGGTGGCGTCGACCCCGAGCGGGTCCACGCCGTCGAAGGGCTCGTCGAGCAGGAGGACCGACGGGTCGTGGAAGCTGGCCAGGATCACCGAGAGCCGCCGGCCCATGCCGTGGCTGAAGCCGGAGGTGACCCGGTGGGCGGCGTCCCCGAGCTCGAAGCGCTCGAGCAGGTCGTGGGCGCGGTCCTCCCAGTCCTCGAGGCGCCGCAGTCGGGCGGACAGCTGCAGGTGCTCCCACGGGGTGGCGCGCGGCACCAGGCCGCCCACGTCGGGGCAGTAGCCGGTCAGCCGCTTCACGGCCAGCGGGTCGCGGCCGACGTCGATCCCGTCGACCTCGACGCTGCCCTCGGTGGGCGGGATCACCCCGGCCAGGACGCGCATGGTGGTGGACTTGCCGGCCCCGTTGCGCCCCAGCAGCGCGGTCGCCCGCCCCGCCTCGGCCGTCAGGTCGATCCCGCGGACGGCGGCCACGGCCCCGAACCGGACCCAGAGCCCCCGGATGTCGACCCGTCGTTGCCCCTGGTCCGTCAGCTCGTCCACACCTCATTCTCCCCGACGGGGGAAGGGCGTGTGTCCGAATTGCCAGACCTGCAGTAATCCCCGGTCGACCGGGGAGGTCACGTCACTCAGGCGGGGAAGCGCTCGCCCTTCTCCGCCATCTCCTTGAGCCGCTCGGTCGGGGCGAAGCGCTCGCCGTACGTCTTGGCGAGCTGCTCGGCGCGGGCCACGAACCCGGTGAGGCCGTGGCCGGTCGGGCCGTCGTACCCCTGCATGAACTGGGCCGTGCCGCCGGTCAGCGCCGGGTAGCCGATGCCCATGATCGAGCCGATGTTGGCCGCCGCCGAGGACTCGATGACGCCCTCCTCGAAGCACTTCGCAGTCTCGAGCGCCTCGATGAACAGGTAGCGGTCCTTGAGGTCCTCGATGTCGGCCGGCTCGTCCTTCGAGGGGAACAGCTCGGTGAGGCCGGGCCAGATCGAGCCGCGGCGGCCGTCCTCGTCGTAGTCGTAGAAGCCCTTGCCCCGCAGGCGACCCGGGCGTCCCTCCTCGATCATCCGGGCGACGACCGCGGTGGCCGGGTGCTCCGGGAGCTCGACGCCGTCACGGGCCGCGGCGTCGACGGTCGCCTTCTGGATCTTGGCCATCAGCTCGAGGTTGAGCTCGTCGGAGAGCTGCAGCGTCCCGACCGGGTAGCCGGCCTGGGTCGCGGCGCGCTCCACCGACATCGGGTGCACGCCCTCACCGAGCATGGCGAGGCCCTCGTTGACCATCGTGCCGATGACGCGGCTGGTGTAGAAGCCACGGCTGTCGTTGACCACGATCGGCGTCTTGCGGATCTGCTGGACCACGTCGAGCGCCTGGGCCACGGCCACGTCGGTCGTCTTGGCGCCCCGGATGATCTCGACCAGCGGCATCTTGTCGACGGGCGAGAAGAAGTGCAGCCCGACGAAGTCGTCGGGACGGCTGACGCCCTCGGCGAGCTCGGTGATCGGCAGCGTCGAGGTGTTCGAGCACAGCAGGGCGTCGGGGTTGACGATGTCCTGGATCTCCGCGAAGACCTTGGCCTTGAGCGCCGGGTCCTCGAAGACGGCCTCGATGACCAGGTCGACGCCCTTGAAGTCGTTCGCCTCGGTGGTGGCGGTGATCCGGTCGAGGATCTCGGCCTTCTTGGCCTCGTCCATCTTGCCGCGGGAGACGGCCTTGCTCAGGATGTTCTCGCTGTAGGCCTTGCCCTTGTCGGCCGACTCCTGGGCGACGTCCTTGAGGACGACCTCCATGCCGGAGCGCGCACACGAGTAGGCGATGCCGGCGCCCATCATCCCGGCGCCGAGTACGCCGACCTTGGTGGCCGTGAACTTCGCGACGCCCTCGGGACGCAGCGACCCGCCGTTGATCGCGGACAGGTCGAAGAAGAACGCCTGGATCATGTTCTTGCTGTTCGAGCCGGTGACCAGCTCGGCCAGGTAGCGCGACTCGATGCGGCTGGCGGTCTCGAAGTCGACCTGGGCCCCTTCGATGGCGGCCGCCATGATCGCGCGCGGCGCGGGGTAGAGGGCGCCCTTGGTCTGCTTGCGCAGCATCGCCGGGAACGCCGGGAGGAACGCCGCGAGCTTGGGGCTGGACGGGGAGCCACCGGGCATCCGGTAGCCCTCGCGGTCCCACGGGTTGCTGGCCGCGTTGGCGTCGCCCTGGTTGGCCTCGATCCACGCCTTCGCGGCCGGGACCAGCTCCTCGCGGGTCGCGACGAGCTCGTCCACGAGGCCCTTCTCCTTGGCCACGGCCGGCTTGAACCGGGTGCCCTGGAGCAGGATGTCCATCAGCGCCGACTGGATGCCGAACATGCGGACGGTGCGGGTGACACCGCCGCCACCGGGGAGCAGGCCGAGCGTGGCCTCGGGAAGGCCGAGGTCGATCTTGGGGTCGTCCACCACGATCCGGTGGTGGGTGGCCAGGGTGATCTCGAGGCCACCGCCCAGGGCCGCACCGTTGATGGCCGAGACGACCGGCTTGCCGAAGGTCTCGAGGCGACGGAGGTCGGCCTTGATCCCCTCGCACATCTCGAAGACGGCCTGCGCGTCGTCCGGCGTCGTGGCGAGCATGCCCTTGAGGTCGCCGCCCGCGAAGAACGTCTTCTTGGCCGAGGTGATCACGACACCGGAGACGTCGTCCTTCTCGGCGTACAGCCGGTCGATCGCCTCGGCCATCGACGTCCGGTAGAGGTCGTTCATCGTGTTGGCGCTCGAGTTGGGGTCATCGAGGGTGAGGACGACGATGCCGTCCTCGCCCTTGTCGTACTTCACAGCAGTTTCGGTCATGTCAGTCCTAGCAACAGTCAGGGGTGGCTGCGCGACACGCGTGCGGCAACCACCAGGAGAGGGTGGTTAGACGAGCTCGACGATCGTGGCGATGCCCATGCCGCCGCCGACGCACAGCGTGGCCAGGCCGCGCTTGAGCTCGCGGCGCTCGAGCTCGTCGATCAGCGTGCCGAGGATCATCGCGCCGGTCGCACCCAGCGGGTGGCCCATCGCGATCGCGCCACCGTTGACGTTGGTGATCTCGTGGTCGATGCCCATGTCCTTCATGAAGCGCATGGCCACGGCCGCGAACGCCTCGTTGATCTCGAACAGGTCGATGTCCTCGACCTCGAGACCGGCCTTGGCGAGCGCCTTGCGGCTGGCCGGGGCCGGGCCGGTGAGCATGATGGTCGGGTCGGCGCCGGAGACCGCGGTGGCGATGATCCGCGCCCGCGGGGTGAGGCCGAGGTCGGTGCCGACCTGCTCGTTGCCGATCACCATCAGGGCCGAGCCGTCGACGATGCCGGAGCTGTTGCCGGCGTGGTGGACGTGGTTGATCTTCTCGACCCAGTGGTACTTCTCCAGCGCCACCGAGTCGAACCCGGCCTGGTCGCCGATGCCGGCGAAGGACGGCTTCAGCTTGGAGAGGCCCTCGACGGTCGACTCGGGCTTGATGAACTCGTCGTGGTCGAGCACGGTCACGCCGTTGACGTCCTTGACCGGCACGATCTGGCCGGCGAAGCGGCCGTCGGCCCACGCCTTGGCGGCGCGGTGGTTGGACTCGACCGCGAAGGTGTCGACGTCCTCGCGGGAGTAGCCCTCGAGGGTGGCGATCAGGTCGGCACCGATGCCCTGGGGCACGAAGGTGGTCGCGAACGCGGTGGCGGGGTCGGAGGCCCACGAGCCGCCGTCGCTGCCCATGGCCACGCGGCTCATCGACTCGACGCCGCCGGCGATGATCAGGTCCTCGAAGCCGCCGCGCACGCGGGAGGCGGCCTGGTTGACGGCCTCGAGCCCGGAGGCGCAGAAGCGGTTCAGCTGTACGCCGGCCACGGTGTCGGGGTAGCCGGCCGCGAGCGCCGCCGTCTTGGCGATGTCGCCGCCCTGGTCACCGACCGGCGAGACCACACCGAGCACGACGTCGTCGACGCGGTTCACGTCGAGGGAGGGGTTGCGGTCCTGGACTGCCTCGAGCAGCCCGACCACCAGGTCGACCGGCTTCACCTCGTGGAGGCTGCCGTTCTTCTTCCCCTTGCCGCGGGGCGTGCGGAGCGCGTCGTACACGAACGCTTCTGTCGGCATGTGTTCTTCCCAACTCTCGGAGCTGCATCACGGGTGAACTCACGCGGGCACCACAGGGCACGGCGATGAGGTGTTCATTGTGACAGTAATGCTGTCATCGTCAATCCGGGACGGGTGTGGCCGACATCACCCGCTGTCGCCAGCG
This sequence comes from uncultured Actinomycetota bacterium, assembly GCA_963731075.1. GTDB lineage: Bacteria > Actinomycetota > Actinomycetes > Propionibacteriales > Nocardioidaceae > Marmoricola. The sequence goes on along the minus strand of CAVSUC010000002.1, from coordinate 101,425 downwards.
CGCCGACCGTGAGGAACCGACCGTGAAGAACGAACCCCGTCAGCCCTCCTGCTCGGTGGGGCGGATCAGCACCTCGTTGACGGCGACGCGGCGGGGCCGGGTGACGATGAACTCGATCGTCTCGGCGATGTCCTCGGACTCCATCCGCTCCATCCCCTCGAACCTGGACCTCATCCCCTCCTGGACCTCGGGCCGGTTGTGGGAGACCAGCTCGGTGGCGACGGCGCCGGGCTCCACCAGGGAGACCCGGACGTGACGGCCGGTGATCTCCTGGCGCAGCGACTCGCTGAACGCGCCGACGGCGTGCTTGGTGGCGTTGTAGACACCACTGCCGTTGCGCGGCACGCGACCCGCCACCGAGGAGATGTTCACCAGGTCGGCGACCTGGCGCGGACCGCTCTCGGCCGCCGAGAGCAGGTGCGCTAGCGCCGCGTGCGCGACGTACAGCAGGCCCTTGATGTTCAGGTCGACCATCCGCTCCCACTCCTCCACGGGGGCGTCCACGATCGGGCCGAGCAGCATCACACCGGCGTTGTTGATCACGGTGTCGAGCCGACCGAGCTCCTGCACGGTCGTCTCGACGGCCTGTCGGGCCTGCTCCTGGTCGGTGACGTCGGCCGTGATCGTCAACGCCCGGCCACCGGCGTCGCGGATGGAGGTCGCGAGGTCCTCCAGCCGATCGGTCCGCCGCGCCACGAGGGCGACCGCGGCTCCCCGAGCGGCGAGCGAGGAGGCCGTCGCCTGTCCGATGCCGCTGGAGGCGCCGGTCACGAGCGCCACTGTTCCTTCGAGATTCTCAGCCATGCGCTCGACGGTACCCGGCACGCCGACGCTCACGCCTGGACGGCAGCACCCCGTTCGAGCAGGCCGTCGACGTCGCCGATGCCCCAGGCCGTGAGCGCCTCCCGGGTGTCGATCCCGGGCTTCGCGGGTGGCGGGGAGGTGAGGCTGGCCGCCGTACGCGAGAACCGCGGCGCCGGGGCGGGCTGCCGGACCCCCTCGCGCTCGACGAACACCTCGCGCGCCGCCATGTGCGGGTGGTCCATCGCCTCGCTGAGGGTGAGGATCGGCGCGACGCACGCGTCGGTGCCCTCGAAGACCTCGGTCCACTCCGCCTAGCGTGCGCGAGAGGAACGCCTCGGTGATCCGCCGCCGCAGCTCGGGCGACTGGTCGAGGTCGTAGCGGTCCGGCGCGTCCTCGATGCCGAGCAGCGTCACGAACACCTCGTAGAACTGGGGTTCCAGCGGACCGACCGACATGTGCCGGCCGTCGGAGGTCTCGTAGAGGTCGTAGAACGGCATCCCGCCGTCCAGCAGGTTGGCCGCCCGCTCCTCCTTCAGGTTGCCGCCGGCGAGCATCCCGGAGGCCATCACGTTGAGGTTGGCCGTGCCGTCGACGATGGCCGCGTCGACGACCTGCCCCTCGCCGCTGAGGCGGGACTCGAGGAGGGCGGCGAGGATGCCGATGACGAGGTACGTCGAACCGCCGCCGAAGTCGCCGACCAGGTTGGCCGGGAAGTTCGGCCTGCGTCTTCTCCTGGCCCATGCCGAACAGGGCGCCGGTGATGGCGATGTAGTTCATGTCGTGCCCGGCGGCCTTCGCGAGCGGACCGTCCTGGCCCCACCCGGTCATCCGGCCGTAGACCAGGCGCGGGTTGCGGGCCAGGCACTCGTCGGGTCCGAGGCCGAGGCGCTCGGTGGTGCCGGGGCGCATGCCCTCGACGAGCACGTCAGCCTCGGCGACCAGGTCGAGCACCGTCGCGATCGCCTCGGGGTCCTTCAGGTTCAGCGCGACGCTGGGCCGCCCGCGGTTGAGCAGGTCGTTCGGGCCGCCGGTGAGCATCTGCCCACCGGGCCGCTCGACCCGGATCACGTCGGCCCCGAGGTCGGCCAGGATCATGCAGGCGTGCGGGCTCGGCCCGATGCCCGCGATCTCGACGACCTTGATGCCCCTGAGTGGTCCGGTGCCCTGACCGAGTGCGTACGTCATACGGGCCATCCTGACAGCAGATCTGTCAGCGTCGGTTCGGGGCCGTCCCGATTCGCGCGCCTGAGAACGCCTGGGAACGCCTGCGCCCGCTGTAACGCGGTGTTACGGACGCTGAGTGCGGCGTACACCACGTGTTCAGCGTCGATAACTCCGCGTTACAGCGGGCTCGGGCGGATCCTTCTCCAGCGGGTCAGGCGGGCCAGGTGGCGCTGGCCACCTCACCCCCGCGGACATCCACCGTGAGCCGTACGTCGTCGGTCCCCTTGACGTAGAGCTCGTAGGCGCCCTCGACCAGCTCGCCGAAGACCAGCGACGGCACGAGCGCGCCCTGCACCGGACGTGCCACCACGGCCACGTGGGGGTGGTGGTGATGACCGGCCCCCGAGTGATCCGAGTGGTCCGCATGACCGCTGCATGATCCGTGGGGCGGATCTCGACCTCCACGTCGACCATCGACGCCGGCATCGTCACGACCAGCGCGCCGACGTCACCGCCGATGTCGAGCAGGACCGAGCCCTGGCCGGCGTACGGGTTCTCGACCTGCCGCGGTCATGACGCCTTGGTCGTCCCGGGCACGGTCTGGTAACCGCCTCCGGGCAGACCCAGGTAGGGGAACGACTTCGTGACGGCGGCGTTGGTGTTCTTCGTGCCGTCCGTGATCGCACTGGCCGCTCCGTCCGGGGTGTAGGACGGGTCGACCAGCGGGATCGTGAGCCCGGCGATCGCCCGCAGCTCGATCGTCACCACGTCGTCGTCGATCCGCCGGCCGTTCGGGAAGCCGGCCGCGTCACCGGCCACCAGCCCCAGGCTGTTCGGCTTCGCGGACGGCTTGACGGCCACGTTCAGCCGCAGCATGTCCGACTCCACCGGGCCCGTGTAGTTCTGGAAGCCGGCGACGACGCCCTTCGGGATCCCGGTCAGCAGGATCGCGTTGAGGTCGGCCCGCGGCTTCTTGTAGGCCTTCAGGTTCGGGAAGGCCTTCGGGTAGAGCGCCGGCAGCAGGCCGGCGAGCTCCGGCTTGTTGACGTACTTCGCGTAGCTCTTGTCGCTGAGCGGCGGCCGCGCGTTCCACAGGTCCTTCTCGGCCATCGGCACCAGCACCTCGTTGAACAGCGGGTTGCCCAGGCGGGACACCTGCTTGTAGGAGCCGTGGCCCTTGAAGGTGCCCGTCTTCTGGTCGTAGACCCGCGACCCCTTGCGTCCCGCACTCGACCACACACCGATGACGGACTCGGCGGCGAGCACGTCCTTGGGGGTGTTGCGGTGGCGGGTCAGGTCCGAGATCGGCACCTGCATGGCGATGGTGTGCACGTTGTAGGACTGCACCGAGTTGATGCCGTCCATCGCCGCCAGCGGGATCACGTGCGCCTCGTTGAACGGCCGCAGCGCCCCCAGGTCGAAGACGCTGCCGAGGTCCACGTGGAAGGCGTCCGCGCGCTGTCCGGCGAAGAAGGTGCGCTTGCCGACCTTGTGCACGGCCTGCGCCGAGAGCTTGGCGTAGTCCGGCGTGCTCCGCTTGCCGACGTTCACCGGCGGGACAGCTCAGGTTCTTCGCCAGCACCACGGACTTGCCGTCCATGACGCGGGTGACCGTGTAGTACTGCGGCCGGTTCCAGGTGGCGTCGCCGATGCTGGTGATCGGTCCCGTGTTGTAGAGGAACGTGTTGGCGTTGCGGATCTTGGTGGAGAACGTGAACTGGTACTTGATGTCCACCTTCCCCTTGCCGAAGTTGGAGATGTTGATCTCGTAGCGCACGTCGTCGCCGAACTCGTAGAAGTTCGGTCCCCCGTCAGGCTGCTGGAGCGGGATGTAGTTGGCGATGATCGTGACGGTGTCGGGCTTGTCGGGGCTCACGAACGCGTAGACGTCCGTGCTGTCGGCGACCGGGTCCTTGGAGATTTCCGGTGCTTCGCGGTGTGACGACATCTCAGTTGCCTCCCGCCGCGTTGAGGATCCGGTTGACGAGGTCGCGGTCGTGGACGACGACCTCGCGCTCGCCGACCATCAGGTGCAGCTCGTCGGACCCGTGGTCCGCGACGTAGGCCACCACCGGCTCCTGTGCACTGCCGGCCTGACGACGTACCGCGGCCGACGCGGGGCCGGCGGCGAGGCCGACCGTTCCCGCGACCGCTCCCATGCCGGTGACGGCCAGGAACTTCCTTCGATTTGTCTCGCTCATGCGTGGTGCCTCCGGGGAGTGTGACTGCCTCCGTGTGAAGCAGGTCACAGGGGGTTCGGACCCGGAAGGGTGGCCGGATTGGCGAATTCCCCTCACTGGAGTGGGTCCAGTTCAGGCTGGGATGCTTTGCTCCTCAGCGCCCCTTATGCACCTGCATTCGTCTCACTGGGTGTGCAGCCGGTGGACCACTGCGTGGCCACGACCACGCGCGATCAGCCAGTGGTTGACCGGCACCGTGACGACGAACGCGAGGGCCAGGGACACCGCCAGGCTGACCCAGAACAGCCCGGTCGCGAGGCCGGCCGCCATCGCCCCCGGCACCACCAGCAGGAAGAGGGTGTCGATGACTTCCATCGAGCCGATCGAGACCGTGTCCGAGGCCAGCGCCAGTCGCACGCCCTCACTGGGCGAGACACCGTGCCGACGCACGGAGGAGTAGGTCAGCAGGTAGCCGAAGAAGAAGGCGAGCGCGACCGAGAGCACGACCGTGGCGAGCGTGCCCCAGCCCCACCAGGTCGCCAGCACCATGCCGAGCACCTCGCCGATGGCGCAGCCGGTGAGGCAGTGCAGCGTGGCGCTGACCGCGGTGGACCAGGACGGGGGCAGGATGCTCATGAGGCGAGAACCCCATACCCCTCCGGGGTATTCCGGTGAGAGCCACCTCACTTGTGCAACTTGTTGCACAAGAGGCGCCCCGCGCGCAGACTCCTGACATGGCACTCGAGCACGCGCTGCTGGTCTCGCTCAGTGAGCGACCGGCCACCGGCATCGAGCTCACCCGCCGGTTCGACCGCTCGATCGGCTTCTTCTGGCGGGCCACCCACCAGCAGATCTACAAGGTGCTGCGCCGGATGGAGGCCGACGGCTGGCTCCGCGCCACGGCTGGTGACGCCCGCAGCACCGAGCGGCGCTACGCGGTGACCGGTGAGGGCCGGGCCGTGCTGTCGGCCTGGGTCGCCGCGCCGACCCCGGCGGCCGGGTTGCGCTCCGAGGTCGCGGTGAAGATGCGCGGTGCGTCGTACGGCGACCGCAGCCGCCTGCTCACGCACCTCCAGGAGCTCGTCGCCGAGCACCGGACGAGGAAGGCCCACTTCGAGCAGCTCGAGCGAGGACAGTTCCCCGATCCCGCCGGGCTCGACGGCCAGCAGCTCGACACCTGGCTGGTGCTGCGCGGCGGCATCAAGCAGGAGCAGTTCTGGATCGAGTGGCTGACCGAGTACGTCGAGGCGTGGGTCTCGACTGGCTCAGCCGACACCGAGAGCACGACCGACACCGAGGGCACGACCGACACCGGGGGCTCGACCGACGGAGAGGCACCATGAACGACTACCCGCACCTGCTCGCACCGATCACGATCGGCGACCTCACCCTGCGCAACCGCGCGGTGATGGGCTCGATGCACACCGGTCTGGAGGACTTCGCGTGGGACGTGCCGAAGCTCGCGGTGTACTTCGCGGAGCGGGCCCGCGGTGGGGTGGGCCTGATCGTCACCGGCGGCTACGCGCCCACCAAGCGCGGCTGGCTCAAGCCGTTCGCGAGCGAGCTGACCACGAGGCTCCAGGCCGAGCGGCACAAGCAGGTGACCGGGGCCGTGCACGAGGAGGGTGGCGCGATCGCGCTGCAGGTGCTGCACGCCGGGCGCTACGGCTACACGCCGTTCTCCCAGTCGGCGAGTGACCGGAAGTCGCCGATCACGCCGTTCAGCCCGTCCGCGATGTCGGCCAAGCAGGTCGACCGCACAGCCACGGCGTTCGCACACACCGCCGGCCTCGCCCAGCGCGCGGGCTACGACGCGGTCGAGGTGATGGGCTCCGAGGGCTACCTGATCAACCAGTTCCTGGCCGAGCGCACCAACGACCGCGACGACGCCTGGGGAGGTACGCCGGCCCGGCGGATGCGCTTCGCCGTCGAGGTGGTGCGACGCACGCGTGAGGTCGTCGGCGACGGCTTCCCGATCATCTACCGCATCTCCCTGCTCGACCTGGTCGAGGGCGGCCAGACCTGGGACGAGGTGACCGAGCTGGCCCTGCTCGTCGAGCAGGCGGGCGCGACCGTCCTGAACACCGGCATCGGCTGGCACGAGGCCCGGGTGCCGACGATCATCACCCAGGTCCCTCGCGGCGCCTGGACGTGGACGACCCGGCAGCTGCGGAAGGAGGTCGGCATCCCGGTCTGCGCCTCGAACCGGATCAACACCCCTGAGCTGGCCGACCAGCTGATCGCGGACGGGACCGCCGACCTCGTCTCGATGGCTCGTCCGCTGCTCGCCGACCCCGAGTTCGTCCTCAAGGCCGCCGAGGGGCGCGCCGACGAGATCAACACCTGCATCGCCTGCAACCAGGCGTGCCTGGACCACGCGTTCGCCAACCAGCGGGCCAGCTGCCTGGTCAACCCGCGCGCCTGCCGTGAGACCGAGCTGGTGCTCCTGCCCGTGCGAGAGGCGAGCAGCGTCGCGGTGGTGGGCGCGGGACCGGCGGGGCTGAGCGCGGCCGCGTCCTACGCCGAGCGCGGCTTCCGGGTCACCCTGTTCGAGAAGGACGCGGAGCTGGGTGGCCAGTTCCGGCTGGCGATGCAGATCCCGGGCAAGGAGGAGTTCGGCGAGACGATGCGCTACTTCACGCGCCGGCTCGAGGTGCTCGGCGTCAAGGTCCAGCTCGGCGTGACCGCGACCCTGCAGGACCTCGAGGACTTCGACGAGGTCGTCGTCGCCACCGGCGTCGAGCCGCGGATGCCCGCGATCCCGGGGATCGAGCGCGCGCTCTCCTACGCCGAGGTGCTCGCCGGAGCGGTCGTCCCGGGTCGGAGGGTCGCGGTGATCGGCGCGGGCGGGATCGGTGTCGACGTCTCGCACTGGCTCACCCACAGCGCTGAGGACCTCGACGACTGGCTCGCCCACTGGGGCGTCGGCGCGCCGGCCGACCACTTCGCGGGTCATGTCGACGGCGGGCTCGGCGAGCGCCGGCCGCGCACCTCCCCCCGCGAGGTCTTCCTGGTCCAGCGCAAGACCTCGATGATCGGCCAGGACCTCGGCAAGACCTCCGGCTGGGCCCACCGGGCCGTGCTGAAGCAGTCCGGCGTCGAGCAGGTGAGCGGAGCGACCTACGAGCTGATCGACGAGGCCGGGCTGCACCTCACCGTCGACGGTGAGGCGCGCCTGCTCGAGGTGGACGACGTGGTGGTGTGCGCGGGACAGGAGTCGGTGCGCACCCTGTACGACGACCTCGTGGACGCCGGACGCACCGCCCACCTGATCGGGGGCGCCGACCTCGCGGCCGAGCTCGACGCCGAGCGAGCCATCGAGCAAGGGATGCGACTCGCGGCGGCGGCGGGCTCCCGCTGACCTGACGTGGCTGCTGGTCAGCTGTTCCGTCGGGTGGCCGGGATGATCGAGCCGTCGCGCTCCGTGGTCGACGGCCCGACCTTCTGGCAGACGCCGGCGAGCGTGCACCGGATCAGCTGGTAGCGACGTGCGCTGTCAGCGCCCGTGCGGGTGCGCAGCAGCAGCGCGGAGTCGCTCTCCCAGGTGACCTGGGGCGGGAACTTCCCGTGGAGACGGAGCCTCGCGGCACCGTCGGAGGTGCGGTGGACGGTGTACGTCGCCGCCTCGAGGAGCTTCTCGACCTCCCCGATCGGCCTGTCGACGGAGACCATCGAGGCGTCATCCGGGGACCACGGTCCCCCGTTGACCTCTTCCTCCTCGAAGGTCCAGCTCGGCGTGGTGCGGGGAGGGATGCCCTCGAAGGTGAACACGGTGTCCTCGAAGACCCCCGTGCGAAAGACCGACTGCCACGCCGACAGGTCCGCGGAGTCCCCCCAGGACTGCTCCGCGACGGTCGTCACCGTGTCCTTCACGGGGTTCCACCAGAAGGTGCCGCCGAGGCCGGACAACAGTGCACGGTCCACCCCGTAGGCCAGCAGCGCGACGCCGTCGTCGCCGAAGTCACGTGTCCGGATCACCCTGCCTCCCGGCACCGTCACCACCCGGGTGTCGATGTACGGCGCCTCACCGCCCACGTCTCTGTTGGTGTTCACCAGGATCCTGTCGCCGTCGTGGCTCACGGCGAGCCCGGTCTTCAGCCCCCAGAAGGTCTCCTCCCAGTGCTCGACGAGAACCCGCCGGGCCCCCTTGGTGCTCACGAACACCACGTCGTTCTCGATCTGGTTCCCGATGCGCCTGGTCAGCAGGTAGCCGCCGTCGACCTTGTGCAGGCCGATGACCCGCGCCCTGATGCCGGCGATGCTCACGCGACGACTGCCGTCCACGATCTGCCTCCTCGGCCAGTTCACGTAGGGCAGTGCCGGCAGTGGGCCGACGTCCAGGTTGGCCACGTCAGGCGTGACGTCGACCGGTGCGGCCGAGGCCGGCGGTCCCGAGGTGGCCAGCACGCCGGCGACCAGAGCAAGGGCGAGGACGGAAGTGCGCCTCATGTCAGCTGTTCCGTCGCGTCGCCGGGATGATCGAGCCGGCGAGCTCAGTTGTCGAGGGGCCGACCTTGGTGCACACACCGGCGAGAGTGCACCGGATCAGCTGGTAGGTGTCGGGGTCGGAGCCCTCGATCCGCGTGCGGAGCAGGAGGGAGGAGTCGGTCTCCCAGCTCACCTGCGCCGGGAAGTTGCCGTTGATCCTCAACAGGGCAGCGCCGTCGGACGCCCTGAAGACGGTGTACTTCGTCGACTCGCCGCGCTCGAACGTGAGCTTGTCCAGGCCGACCACCAAGGTGTCGTCCGGCGACCACGGCCCGAACACCTCGTCGTTGGGGACGGCGGGCCAGCTCGTCGAGGTCCTGGGCGGGATGCTCCCCACCGTCTGGTCCCCGGTGTTCTCCTCGGTCAGGGCCCACTGCCAGGCAGTCAGGTCCGCGGCTCCGCTGAAGTCGTCGCCGCTGATCCTGGACAGCGTGTTCTTCGCCGGGTTCCACCACTGGGTGCTGCCGTTCACCGTGATCAGCGCCCGGTCCACCCCGAAGCCGAGGATGCCGGCATAGCCCTCGTCGCCCTCAGGGCCGAAGGAGCGCTTCCGGAGCACCTTGCCTCCCGGCAGGGAGAGCACCCTGGTGTCGGCGTACAGCGTCTCGCCGCCGATGTCGCCGGCGGCGTTGGTGATCACCTTGTCCCCGTTGTGGCTCACCGCGAGCCCGGGGTTGAGGCTCTCGAACGGCGACCTCCGCTCCCACTCCGGGATGAGCACCCGCCTGGCGCCGGCGTTGCTGACGAAGACCAGGTCGTTGTTGATCTCCGTGATCCGTCGGGCCAGCAGGTAGCCCCCGTCGACCTTGTGCAGCGCCGTCACCCGCGCCTTGATCCCGGCGATGCTGATCCGGCGGCTGCCGTCCACGATTCGCTTGTTTGGCCAGTCGACGTAGGGCAGCGCGGGCAGCGCCCCGGCCGGGAGGATGGCCACGTCGGGCGTGACGACGACGGGCGCGGCCGTCGCCGACGGGCCCGAGGCGGCCAGGAGACCGGCGACGAGGGCGAGAACGAGCAGTGCGATGGGCCGGTGAGGACGCTTCATCCCCGCACCTTACGGCCGATTCCGGCAGATGCACCGGGATCACCCCGCCTACTCGTCGGAGACGAACCCTTCCTTCTTCAGCCACTCGAAGGCGACCTCGGCCGGCTCCCGGCCGGTGACGTCGATCTCCGCGTTGAGCTTGAGGAGCACCTCGTTGGTCAGCTTCTCGGTCAGTGGAGCCAGCAGGTCGGCGATCTGGGGGTACTTCTTGGCAATGTCCTCGGTGAGGACCATGGAGACGTTGTACTTCGGGAAGAAGTTGCGGTCGTCCTCGAGCACCTTCAGGTTCAGCGCCAGGATCCGGCCGTCGGTGGTGAACACCTCGCCGAAGGTGCAGGCACCCTTCGCGGTGGCGTCGTAGATGGCACCGGTCTGGAAGGTCTTCAGGTTGTCCTGCGGCACACCGTTGCTCTTGCCCAGCGGGACGCCGTACTTCTCCAGCATCCCCTTGAGCCCGTCCGGGCGGTTGATCAGCTCGGACTCCACGCAGAACGTGCGCTCGGCGACCGGGACCTTCTTGATCTCGGAGAGCTTGGTGATCTTGTACTTGGCCGCGGACTTCTTGGTGACCGCGAACCCGTAGGTGTTGTTCATCGGAGCCGGCGGCAGCCAGACCAGGGCGTTCTTCTTCAGGTCCTCCTTGCGGACGGCGTCGTACTGCTTCTTCTCGTCCGGGATCGGCTTCTCGTGGGTGAGGTAGGTGATCCACCCGGTGCCGGTGTACTCCCACATCGCCTGGATCCGGTCGTCGAGCATCGCCTGCCGTGCGGCCGCACTGCCCGGGATGTTGGTCAGGTCGGTGACGTTCGCGCCTGCGGACTGCATCAGGATGATCGCCATCTTGCCCAGCAGGATCTGCTCGGTGAAGTTCTTCGACCCCACCGCGATCGAGGCGCCGTCCAGGGACTTCACGTCGCGCAGGGGTCCGGCGAGCTTGCCGGTCGGCACGAAGCCGCCGGCGGTGGGCAGGCTGCACCCGGCGAGGAGGACCGACACCATCGCTGCGGCGAGGGCAAGCAGGATCCGTGGTCGTGTGCGGGACATCTCAGACTCCCTTCGGACGGGCGACCAGCTCGAGCACGCGCCCGAGCCACTCGATGAGCAGGGCCAGCAGGGCCACCAGCACGGCGCCCCACACGATCACCGAGTAGCGCAGCAGGGAGATCCCGGCCTGCAGGGTGCCGCCGAGCCCGCCCCCGTTGATGAACGTCGCCAAGGTGGCGGTGCCGACGAGCAGCACCAGGGCGGTGCGGACGCCCGACATGATCACCGGGAGGGCCAGGGGCAGCTCGATCCGGCGCAGCACGCTGAACGCCGACATGCCCACACCGCGACCGGCTTCGACCAGGGTGGCGTCCACGCCCTGGAGGCCGACGATCGTGTTGCGCAGCACCGGCAGGATCGCGTAGAGGGTCAGGGCGAACACCGCGGTCCAGAAGCCGAAACCGAGCCACATCGCGAACAGCACGATCAGTCCGACCGAGGGGGCCGCCTGACCCGCGTTGGCGATGCCGACGACGACCGGGGCGGCGGCCTTGGCCTTGCCGCGGGTCAGCAGGACACCCAGCGGCACCGCGATGACCACGACGAAGAACGCGGAGACGAAGGTGAGCCGGACGTGCCCCCAGATCTGCTTGCTGATCGTGGGCCAGGCCAGCGAGCTCTCCTCGACCGAGTCGAGGGTCGCCGTGGCGTGCCAGATGGCGTAGGAGGCGAAGCCGAGCACGACGATGACAGGAATCGCGAAGAGCACGATCGCTGCCTCGGCGTTGATCCGGTCCCGCCACCGCACACGATCGCCGGACCGGCCCTGCGGCACGTCCCCTTCGGCGGCGACAGCCCGGGTCTCAGCCACCGTCACTCCCCTCCGTCGTCGCCGGTGATCTCTTCCACGTGCTCGTCCTCGGGGTCGGACCCCGCCGCCACCGCACCGCTGCCGGCGCGTTCCAAGGCCTCCTGCTGCTTGCGCATGAAGTCGGTGACGGCCGTGAAGTCGACGACGCCGATGTAGAGGTCGCGGTCACCGGTCACCACGGCTCCGCCGTGGCTGTTGCTGAGCATCGTGTCCAGCGCGTCGTTGAGGGTGGCCCGGTGGTCGAGGTTGACCAGGTCCTCCACGCCGCGGTGGATCGTGTCGCCCTTGAGCTGCCTGAGCCAGGGCCACGCCGTGGGACGATCCTGGTCGTCGAGGACGATCACCGCGGTGTCACCGTTGGCCTCGGCCCGCTGCTTCACCTCGGCGGTGCGCTCACCGATGGACGCCGTGGTGGGCCGGCGCAGCTCGACCTCGGAGATCCGCGAGAGGCTCAGCTGCTTCAGGGTGGAACCGGCGCCCACGAAGTCGGCGACGAAGTCGTTGGCGGGGCTCGCCAAGATGGCCTCCGGGGTGTCGTACTGGGCGACCTGCGCGCCCTCCTGGAGGATCAGGATCCGGTCGCCGAGCTTGATCGCCTCGTCGATGTCGTGGGTGACGCACACGATCGTCTTGTGCAGCTCGCGCTGGATCGAGAGCAGCTCGTCCTGGAGCCGCTGGCGGGTGATCGGGTCGACCGCGCCGAAGGGCTCGTCCATCAGGATCACGGGCGGGTCCGCGGCCAGGCCACGGGCGACGCCGACGCGCTGCTGCTGCCCGCCGGAGAGCTCGCGCGGGTAGCGGTCGCGGTACTTCCTCGGGTCGAGGTTGACCAGGTCGAGCAGCTCGTCGACCCGCTTGTCGATGCGGTCGTCCTTCCAGCCGAGCAGCTTGGGGACGATCGCGATGTTCTTGGCGACCGTCATGTGCGGGAAGAGGCTGCCGCCCTGGATGACGTAGCCGATGTGGCGCCGGAGCTCGTCCGCGCTCTGGCCGGAGATGTCGTTGTCGCCGATGTGGATCGACCCCGAGGTCGGCTCGATCAGCCGGTTGATCATCTTCAGGGAGGTGGTCTTGCCGCAGCCCGAGGGTCCGACGAACATCACGATCTCGCCGGCGGGGATGACCAGGCTGAGGCCGTCGACGGCCGCGGCCTGCCCACCGCCGTACCTCTTGGTGACCTTCTCGAGACGGATCTCGGCGCCGCTGATCTCGCCGGAGCCGTGGTGCTCCGAGCTGTCGTCGGACGGGCTGGGATCGTCGCTGCGGTGCATGCCGGTGGTAGTCATGTCAGACCCGGATTCCCTTCGAGATGGTGATCCTGCCGAGGAGCAGGAGGAGGAGGTCGAAGATCAGGGCGATGATCACGACGGCGATGGTCGCACTCAGCGCGTAGTTGGTGCCGTTCTTGCCGCCGGCCTGGGTGAGGCCGGTGAAGATCCAGCTGCCGAAGCCCGGTCCCAGGACGTACGCCGCGATGGCGGCGACGCCCATCGACATCTGCGTGGAGACGCGCAGGCCGGCGAGGATCACCGGCCACGCCAACGGGAGACGGACCTGGAACAGCTGCTTGGCCTCTCCCATCCCCATTCCCTTGGCGGACTCGAGCAGGTCGGGGTTGACCCCGGCCAGACCCACCACCGCGTTGCGGAGCACGGGGAAGATCGCATAGAAGCCGACGCAGACCAGGGCCGTCCAGAAGCCCAGCCCCAGGATGGGGAGCAGGATGCCGACCAGGGCGAAGGACGGGATGGTCAGGCCGATCGAGCTGATCGCGTTGGCGACCGGCTCGAGGCGCGGCACCCGCGTCACACCGACCGCGACGGCGACGCCGATGACCGCCGCGATGAGGACTGCGACGAAGACCAGCAGCGCATGTCCCCACGCGAGCGTCCAGACTTGGTCGGAGCGGTCAACCAGGAAATCCCACACGGACGGACCCTTCGCTGTTGCGCTGCACGAAACCGCTGGTAGCGATGACTACCACACCAAAGGGGTCGAGACCAGCACCATCGACGCGTTTTCGGAACTCATCGGTCCCCGACGCACTAGCGTGAGTGCGTGGACGACGTCGAACCCCCGGAGCCGGAGGTGACCCGGTTGGTGATCCCGGTCCCCGAGCTCGCGGACGCCGTTCCCGGCGCCCACATCGCGCTGCTGGACCCCTTCCTGGTGGCCTCGCAGGTGGACGCGGGTCTCGTCGCGGAGCTGGGTCAGATCTTCGCGGAGCTGGTGCCGTTCGCGTTCGTGCTGGGCGAGGTGGCCCGGTTCCCGAGCGGTGCGGCGTACCTGCCTCCTGAGCCGGTGGGCGTCTTCCGCCGCATCGCCGGCACCCTGCGGCGTACCTTCCCCGAGGTGGTCGGCCACCCCACCTCGCTGCACGGCTCGATCCCCCACCTCGCCCTCAGCGACGAGGCGTCGACCGTCGTGCCGACGCCCGTGGAGGCGCACGCCCGGGAGGCCGTGCTGCTGGCCGCCGACGGCACTGTCATCGCCAGGTTCGGGTTCGGCACGTCCGCCGCCTGAGGCGTCTCAGGAAAGCCCCTCAGGCCAGGGACCTGATGTTGACCACGAGCACCGAGCCCAGCACGCTCACGACGGCGGCGAGGACGTAGAGCGTGGAGTAGCCGAGGCCGAGGCCCAGCACCGCGGCCGCCACGACCGGCGCGAGCACCTGCGGCAGGGCGTTGGCGATGTTGATGACGCCGAGGTCCTTGGCGCGGTCGTCGGGCGAGGGCAGCACCTCGGTGATCATGGCGAAGTCCACGGCGGTGTAGATGCCGAAGCCGATCCCGAGGACCACCGCCCCGACGACGGCGCCGGTCCACGTCGTCGCGAAGGCGAGCACCAGCAGCGCCGCGGCCGCCACCAGCCCCGAGGCGATCACGAAGACCTTGCGGCGCTGCAACCGGTCGGACCACACCCCGCCGACGACGGCGGTGAGCACGGTGCACACGCCGTACGCCGCGGTGAGGACGAAGACCCGGTCCTCCGCCTCGTCGTCGCCCAGGCCGACGGCGTCCTTGAGGTAGTAGAGGAGGTAGAGGATCACCAGCGCGTTGCCGAGGTTCATCAGGAAGCGCGTCACCCAGGCCCAGGCGAAGTCCGGATGGAGCCGAGGTGAGATCCAGAACGACCGCACGAACCGGTCCAGCACGAACGGCTCGCGCGCCGCCGGGTCGAGCGCGAGGTCGCGGCTGTCGAGCAGGTAGGGCAGCGAGAGGACGACGAGCACACCAGCCGTCGAGAGGTAGCCCACCGCGATGCTGCCCGTGGCCGCGGCGATGCCGGACCCCGCCACCACACCGACGGTCTGGGCGATCGCGAGCCAGCCGCCGACGGCACCGCGCGTCCGGCTCGGCACCTGGTCGGGGACGGTCGCCGTGAGCGCGGCGAGCATGGCGTTCAATCCGGCCTGGGCCAGGGCCCAGCCGAGCACCATCACCAGCACCGTCTGGGCCGTCGAGAGCACCAGCATGGCAACCACGCCGCCGAGCAGACCGCCGACCACCCACGGCAGCCGACGACCGACGCGCAGCACGGTCCGGTCGCTGAACGCCCCCCACAGCGGGTTGAGCACCGTCGACACGGCCGCTCCCACGCCGGTCACCAGGGAGAGCGTCGCCTCCTTGTGGGCCGGGTTGAGCGCCTCCGCCTGCTGGGCCAGCAGCACCTGGATCGGGCCGAAGAAGCCCGACCACACACCGATGCTGATCAGGGCCAGCCACAGCACCCACCGCCTGCTGACCGGCCGGGTGGGCTCGGCCAGGGCGGTCGGTCCGCCGGGGCCGGCGGGCTGTCCGGTCACCGGTCCTTCTTCTTGTCCTTCTTCTTGTCCTTTTTTGTCCTTCTTCTTCCCGTCCTTGGCCTTCTTCTTCTTGCGCGCCTTCTCCTTCTCGGTCCGGTTGGTCGCGCTGATCAGCTCGGCGTACCAGTCGAAGGAGCGCTTCGGCGTACGCAGCAGGGTGTCGTAGTCGACGTGCACCAGCCCGAACCGCTGCCGGTAGCCCTCGGCCCACTCGAAGTTGTCCATCAGCGACCAGCAGTAGTAGCCGCGCACGTCGGCGCCGTCCGCGATCGCGTCCGCCACCGCGGCCAGGTGGCTCTCGAGGTAGTCGATGCGGGGCTGGTCGTCGACGACGCCGTCCTCGTCGGGGCCCATCGCGTAGGAGCAGCCGTTCTCGGTGACGTAGAGCGGCGGGAGGTCGGGGTAGCGCTCGCGCAGCTGGTCGATCACCTCGCGGAGCCCCTCGGGCACGACGGGCCAGCCGAAGTCGGTCGTGGCGTAGCCGGTCAGCTCGTGCTGCTCGAACGGCACCTCGGCGCCCTCGGCCGCGGCGCCGATGCTCATCGGGTTGTAGTAGTTGAGGCCGTAGAAGTCGAGCGGCTGCCGGATGGTCGCCAGGTCCTCGGCGACCGGGCCGGTCATCAGGTCGGCGAAGCCCTCGGGATAGCTGCCGAGCAGCATCGGGGCCGCGAACAGCCGGTTCCACAGGGAGTCGAAGAGGTCGGCCGCCTCCCTGTCTGCGGTGGCCTCGGTCGCGGGTCGCACCGGGACGTGGTTGTTCGCCGTACCGACCGCTGAGGCGCCGTTGGCCCGGAGCGCCTGGACCGCGAGGCCGTGCGCCAGGTTGAGGTGGTGCGCGACGGGGACGGCCCCGAAGCCGAGCTTCAGCCCGGGCGCGTGCTCGCCGATCCCGTGGCCGAGCAGCGTGACCACGTTGGGCTCGTTGATCGGCACCCACTTCCCGACCCGGTCACCGAGGCGCTCGGCGCAGATGGCGGCGTACTCCGCGAACCGCTCGGCCGTCTCGCGCGCCGCCCAGCCGCCCTCGTCCTGGACCGCCTGCGGGAGGTCCCAGTGGTAGAGCGTGGCCATCGGCTCGATGCCCGCGGCGGCCAGCTCGTCGACCAGGCGGTCGTAGAAGCCGAGCCCCCACTTGTTGGCCTGGCCGCGGCCCTCGGGCTGGATGCGCGGCCACGAGATCGAGAACCGGTAGCCGCCGGCGCCCAGCCGCTTCATCAGCGCGACGTCGCCGACGTAGCGGTGGTAGTGGTCGCACGCGACCTTCCCGGTGCTGGCGTCCTTGATCCTCCCGGGCTCGGCGGCGAACGTGTCCCAGATGCTCGCGCCCTTGCCGTCCCCGTCCCAGGCGCCCTCGATCTGGTAGGACGCGGTGCTGGTGCCGAAGACGAAGTCGCGCGGCAACGTCGGAAAGTTCTCTCCCATGACAGGTGAGTAAACAAGCACCGCCCGATTCCCGATAGTCCGAGCGGGTGACAGCATGGCCGGGTGATCGACTACCGGCTGGCGCGGGAGAGGTTCCGCACCGACGCCGAGGGCCGCACGACGTGGCACTCGTTCTCGTTCGGGTCGCACTACGACCCTCACAACGTCGGCTTCGAGACACTGGTCGCGCACAACGACGAGCTGCTGCCGCCGGGGACGGGGTACGCCGAGCACCCGCACGCCGACCTCGAGATCGTCACCTGGGTGCTCGAGGGGGCGCTGCGGCACACCTCGACCGTGGGCTCGGGCGTGCTCGGCGCCGGACAGGTGCAACGACTCTCCGCCGGCAGCGGGGTGGTGCACGCCGAGGTCTCCGACGGCCGGACGCCGACGCGGTTCCTGCAGACGTGGGTGCGCCCCGACGAGGCGGGCCTGGTCCCGGGCTATCCTCCTCCACCGACGTGTGCGTCGGCGAGGGCTGGACCTGCCTGGCCTCGGGCTCCGGGCCGGTCGGCCTGCCCATCGCGGCCCGGGGCACCTCGCTGCACGCCGCCGACCTGGCCACCGGGCAGCGGGTCGGACTGCCCGAGGCCCCGCGCCTGCACGTCTTCGTGGCCCGCGGTCGGGTGATGCTCGGCGAGCGGCTCCTCGGGCCGGGCGATGCCGCCCGCCTCGTCGACGAAGGCGGCCGGCAGGTCCGCGCCGAGCAGGACGCCCAGCTCGCCGTCTGGGCCTTCACCACCCGCCGGTAGACCCACCGCCGGGTGGTGACGTGAGCGCCTGGCCGCGCCCGCCGCACATCAGGGGATGAGCACTCCGGGGTTCAGGACGCCGGAGGGGTCGAGGTCGGCCTTGAGGGCGCGGAGCATGCGTACGCCGACCGGGCCGATCTCGCGGGCCAGCCAGGGCTTGTGGTCCTGACCGACGGCGTGGTGGTGGGTGATCGAGGCGCCGTGCTCGATGATCGCGTCGGACGCCGCCGCCTTCGCGGCCAGCCACTGCCCGATCGGGTCGGCGGCCTGCTTCGCGGCGACCGTGAAGTAGAGCGAGGCGCCGGTCTCGTAGACGTGGGAGATGTGGCAGAGCACGAGCGTGCCCTCCCCGAGCGAGGCCGTGAGGGCGGCCCCGACCTCGTCGTACACCCGGTGCAGGCGGGACCAGAACGTGACCGTCTCCAGCGTCTCCACGAGCACGCCGACGTCGAGCATCGAGTCCCGCAGGTAGGGCCCGTGGAACCGGCCGGTCGACCAGCCCTCGTCCTCGCCGAGGGAGGTGCCGCCCAGGCCGGAGAGCAGGGCGGTGCAGGCGGCGCGCCTGGCGTCGACCGCCTCCTGGGTGCCCTCGTAGCCGGTGACCATCAGGCACCCGCCCGCCGACTCCCCGCCCACCTCGGCCGGCTTGGCCAGGTTGATCGAGGTCTCGGCCTCGTCGGAGAGGCGCAGCACCGTGGGGAGCACGCCGGACTGGGCGAGCGTGCGCATCGCCGTGGCCCCGGCCGCGAAGGAGTCCCAGCGCCAGGTCTCGTAGACCTTGACGGCGGGCACCCGGCGGACGCGCACGGTCACGGCCGTGACCACGCCGAAGGCGCCCTCGGAGCCCATGACGACCTCGCGCAGGTCGGGCCCGGCGGCGTTGGCCGGGGAGCTGCCGAGGACCAGCTCACCCCGGGGGGTGGCGACCCGGAGGCCGACCACGAGCGCGTCGAACCGGCCGTAGCCCGCGGAGGACTGGCCCGAGGAGCGGGTGACCGCGAAGCCACCGATCGAGGCGTACTCGAAGGACTGCGGGTAGTGGCCCAGCGTCAGCCCGTGCTCGGCGAGGAGGGCCTCGGCCTGCGGTCCGCGCAGGCCGGGCTCGAGGGTCGCGGTCATCGAGTCGGTGTCGACGGCGAGCAGCCGGTCGAACCGGACCAGGTCGAGGGAGACGACCCCGGAGAACCCCTCGCGACGGGCCACCAGGCCGCCGACCACCGAGGTGCCGCCCCCGAACGGCACCAGCGCCACGTGACGCTCGACCGCCCAGGCGATGAGGGCGGCCACCTCCTCGTGCGTGGAGGGGCGTACGACGGCGTCCGGGGAGTCGGAGCCGTCACCACCGCGCAGCCTGAGCAGGTCGGGGGTCGACTTGCCCCGGGTGCGGTGCAGCCGGGTCTCGTGGTCGGTGAACACGTGCTCGGCCCCGACGATCCCCATCAGCTCCGCCACCAGCTGGTCGCCGAGCGGGGCGGACAGCTGCACGCTGGACGGGTCGACCGCCGGGGTCTCGCTGGTGCCGATGAAGGCGTCCACGAGGCCGAACGCGCTCTCGGAGAGGGGGCCGGCCTCGGCCGGGTCACCCCAGCGGGACCAGTGCATCTCGGGCGGCTGCGAAGGGCTCATGTGTTACAGTGTGACACATGACGTCTATTCGTCACAACACCCAGGAAGCGCCGACTGCTCCGACGGCCGACGACGGCTATCTCGACGCTGCCCGCAGCGCGATCCTCGCCGTCGGATGGAGCCGGACGACGCTGACCGACATCGCCCGTCGGGCCGGCGTGAGCCGGATGACGCTCTACCGGCGCTGGCCCGACACCCAGACGCTGCTGGCCGACCTGATGACCCGCGAGTGGGGGCGGGTGGTGGGCGAGGCCGAGGGCTTCACCGCCGCGGGCGACCCCCTCGAGCGGATCGGCGCCGGCGTGGTCGCCACCGTCCGCGGCCTGCGCGCCAACGAGCTGCTGCGCCGCATCATCGACGTCGACCCCGAGCTGCTGCTGCCCTACCTGCTCGACCGCCGCGGCCGCAGTCAGGAGCTCCTCGCCGTAGCCCTCGCCGAGCTGGTGCGCGAGGGCCAGCGCGGGGGCTCGGTCCGGGACGGGGACGCCGACGTCCTCGCGCGCTCCCTGCTCCTCGCGTGCCACGGCTTCGCCCTGTCCGCCCACACGATGACCGACGACACCGCGCCGTCGCGCGACGCCGACGTCACCGAGCTCGACGCCGAGCTCGCCCTGCTCGTCGAGAGGTTCCTGAAGCCGTGACTGGGTTCGGACAAGCTCAACCGGCGGGTGCTCGACCGGCGGCCGCCGGGAAGATCCACGTCGGCCTCGACGGCATCCCCGAGTCCACCGACGTCCTCGTCATCGGGCTCGGCATCACCGGCGCCGGCGTCGCCCTGGACGCGGCCAGCCGCGGGCTCGACGTCGTGGCCGTGGACGCCGAGGACGTCGCCTTCGGCACCAGCCGGTGGAGCTCCAAGCTGGTGCACGGCGGCCTCCGCTACCTGGCCAAGGGCCAGCTCGACGTGGCGCACGAGAGCGCCGTGGAGCGCGGCATCCTGATGCAGACCACCGCCCCGCACCTGGTCCGCGCGCTGCCCATGCTGATGCCGCTCACCGCCGACGTCACCCGGTTCCAGGCGGGCCTGGCGCGCAGCGGCATCCGCGCGGGCGACCTGCTCCGGCTCGCCGCCCGCACCCGTCGCGAGACCCTGCCCCGGCCGCGCCGCATCGGCGTGACGGAGACGCTCACGCTCGCCCCCGTCGTACGCCGGGAGGGGCTGCGGGGCGCGATCCTGTCGTGGGACGGCCAGCTCGAGGACGATGTGCGCCTGGTCCTCGGGGTGGCCCGCACCGCGGCGGCGCACGGCGCCCACGTGCACACCCGGGTGCGGGTCAGCGCACCGACCGGCACCGAGCGCGGTGCTGACCGACGCCCGCACCGGCGAGTCCCGCACCGTCCGCGCCCGCACCGTCGTCAACGCCGCCGGGGTCTGGGCCGGACAGCTGGTCCCGGAGATCCGGCTGCGTCCGAGCCGCGGCACCCACGTCGTGCTCCGCAAGGAGACCCTGCCGGGCGTCCGCTGCGCGGTGATGGCACCGGTCCCGGGGGCCAGCAACCGCTTCGTGTTCGCGCTCCCCCAGCCCGACGGGACCTTCTACGTCGGCCTCACCGACGAGGAGGTCGACGGACGGATCCCGGACGTCCCGGAACCGCCGGAGGAGGACATCGACTTCCTGCTGCGGGTGATCAACAGCGTCCTGCAGGTGGCGGTGACCCGGGACCAGGTCGTCGGGGCGTACGCCGGGCTGCGACCGCTGCTGGACACCGGCACCACCACCGCCGACCTCTCCCGCAAGCACGCCGTCCTGGTCTCGAGCAGCGGCGTGGTGACGATCGTCGGCGGCAAGCTGACCACCTACCGCCAGATGGCCGAGGACGCCGTCGACCGGGCCGTCACCCTGGCCCACCTGGAGTCCGGGCCGTGCGTGACCCGGGCCCTGCCGCTGCTCGGGGCCGCCCCGCGCGACGAGCTCGCCGCCCTACGTGCCCCCGCCCGGCTGGTGCGCCGCTTCGGCACCGAGTCCTCCGAGGTGCTCGCCAACGCCATCGCCGTGACGGGGCTGCACTCCAACGAGCTGCTCGAGCCGGTCGCGCCCGGGCTGCCGGCGACGCTGGCCGAGCTGGTCTTCGGGGTCACCCACGAGGGCGCGACCACGGTCGAGGACCTGCTGGACCGGCGGACCAGGATCGGGCTCGTCCCCGAGGACGCCGTGCTGGCCCGCCCCGCCGCCGAGCGGGCCCTGGCGCTGACCGAGCGAGCGACCGACAGCTAGGGCTTCGCGGGCTCGCCGAGCTCCTCGAGGACCGCAGCCGCCGCGCGACGCCCGGCCCGCATGGCGCCGGCGATGCCCGCGGCCTCCCGGTGGTCACCGGCGACGAACAGCCCGTCGCCGAGGTCGACCTCACGGCCCAGGATGAGCGGCGGCCGCGACACCGGCCACGCCGCCGACTTCACGTGGCGCGTGACCAGGCCCCAGCTCGAGGCGTCGGTGCGGAAGACCTGGCCGAGCTGGGCGCGCACGTCGGCCTCGGTCTCGGTGCCGGCGTCGGTCCCCGGGGCCGAGACCGAGCAGGCGGCCACGAGGTGGCGTCCCGGCGGCGCGTAGCGCGGGGCGATGTTGGAGACCACCACCGCGTGCGAGATCGGCCCGGACGAGGGGCCGACGGGGTTGACGAACGGCATCTTCATCGTCGTGGGCGGGACGTCGGTGGTGAACCACCAGGTCGCCAGCCCCCGCATGGTCGGGGTCCCCAGGCCGAGCAGCGAGGAGGCGTTCACCGGGTCGGTCGCGACGACGACCGCGCGGGCTGGGATCTCACCGTTGTCGGTGAAGATGCGGCCCCCCTCCCCCACGCTCCGGACGACTCCGAGGACGTCGACGCCGTGCTCCACGGGCCGCTCGAGGCCGAGGGAGAGCTGGTTGGGCAGCGCCTGCATCCCCAGGGCCGGGAGTGCGGGCATGCCCGCCAGCAGCGCCTGCATGCTGAGCATGGCGAACTGGTAGGAGGTGCGCAGGTCCTCGTCGGCGAAGACCAGGCGGAAGAACGGTCGCAGGACCTCCTCGCGGATCCGGCCGGAGATGCGGTGCTTGTCCAGCGACTCCAGGAGCGTCATGTCGGCGCCGCCGAGGAGGCGCTCGCGGCTCCTGCGGACGGGGTCGGTCCAGCGCATCAGCCGGGCGATGTCCTGGGGCTGCCCGATCCCCGAGCGGATCGCGGCGATCAGGGCGGTCTGCGACCCCTGCAGGATGCGGTAGCCGTCCGGGTGCGCCAGGACCATCCCGCGCTCGATCGGGCGGGGGTTGAGCGCCGCGACGTCGACCGACCCGCGGATGTCGGGGTCACCGGCGTTGAGCCACTGGAAGCCGCGGTCGCACCGGAACCCGTCGATCAGGTCGGTGCCCACGCGACCGCCCACCCGGGCCGATCGCTCGAGAACGCGCACCGACAGACCGGACTCCTCCAACGCCCGTGCGCAGGTGAGCCCGGCGACTCCCGCGCCGATCACGGCCACGTCGGTGGCGTCCATTGCTGGTGAGTATCACCCGCCGGCGCATTCGGTACAGACACGGACATTCCTTGGTATGGACCAGCGGGCGACGACACCCACCAACCCCGCCGAGGTGCTTGCAGGCCCGGCTCAGACGTGTGTGCAGAAGCCCACGATGTGGTCGAACGCCGCGCGTGCCTCCGGCACGGGGAGCAGGGGGTAGACGTGCATCAGGCCGGGGGCCACGACGTACTCCAGCGACCAACCGGCCGCGTCCGCCCGCTCGAACAGCGCGTCGCACCCCGGCTGGAGCAGGTCGCGCGTCCCGCACAGCACCAGCGCGGGCGGCAGGCCGCTCAGGTCGCCGAGGCCCGGGCTGACCCGGGGGTCGGCGAGCCGCACGGGATCCTCGGTGCCGGCCCAGAAGGACGCGTAGACCGACAGGTGCGGGTAGGACAGCCATGGGTCGCGGGCGGCGGCCTCCAGGGTCCCCGGCTCCGAGCCGGTCAGGTCGACCCAGGGAGCGATCAGGACGAGCCTCTCGGGCTGGACCCCGCCTCGGTCCCGGAGCGCCTCGGCCAGGGCGAGGGCGTAGCCGCCACCGGCGGAGTCGCCGGCCAGCACGACGCCGTCGGGTGAGTGCGCGGCGACCTCCTCGTAGATCGCCAGCATCGCCTCGAACGAGTCGTCGACGGTGAACTCGGGGGCCAACGGGTAGGCCGGCATCACCGCCCGGGCGCCGAGCGTGTCGGCCATCCGGGTGAGGAAGCGCCAGTGCCGGGCGTCGGCCGGACGGATGTAGGCCCCGCCGTGCAGGTAGAGCACCGAGCGCCGGGGAAGGCGGGTCCCCGCCGGCCACAGCGTGAACACGGGGAACCCGTGCCCGTTGCTGATGGACTCCTCGTGCGAGGTGCGTACGTCGGCGGGCGGGCCCTCGTGGACCGTCCGGTTCTCCTCGGCGAGGGAGGCCCGCATGGCCGGGAGGTCGTCGACCGGGAGGTTGCGTCGCAGCCGCGGCACGATCCAGGTGAGCACGGTGTGTTGCAGGCTCGGCATGGGGAGAGCCTAGGGCGCGGTCGTTTCTGCCGGATTTCCATGGGAGGGGCAGCCGCCCCCGCCCGGGAAGGTGCCGAGGTGGTCGATCTCGTAGCCCGCCGGGTAGGTGCGGAAGTAGCCGTAGGCACTGACCCACTTCGGCTTCGAGCGGGACGGGAAGAACTGCAGCAGCCGGGCCCGGACCTTCATCGCGCCCACGAAGAAGGCACGCTCGAACCGGGTCGGCACGGGGTAGCGGAACGCCCGCAGCAGCGGTTCGTCCATCAGGGAGAACGCGAACCGCTTCACCACCCACTTCGGCGCGTAGCGGTGTGGCGGGAAGGTGGTCATCAGGTCCAGGGTGGAGTCCGCGACCCTCCGCCCGCCCGGGTCGAAGGCGAAGTGCTCGCGCTCGTAGTCGTCCAGCAGCCGCTCGAACCCGGCGAAGTCCGCCGGCAGGTCCTTGATGGCCATGTGGCGACCCAGGTCGAGGTAGTAGTTGGTGGTCGCCTCGATCTCGTGAGGCGTCATCCGGCGGAAGCCGAAGTCGTCGATCCAGCGCTTGGGCACGACCACGAACGTGGCGAGGACGTAGCGCAGGTCGTCGTTGCTGATGTCGTACATCGCGTGCATCTGGTTGATCCGGCGTACGGCGGACCGGCCCCGGGTGCTGCCGAAGCCGTGCCGCTGCACCTCCTCGAGCAGGAGGCCGGTGTCGTCGTACCTCTTCTGCACCCGGGTGGTGAACTGCTCGGTCTGGTCGAGCAGCCGGCCGATGGAGGGCACGGCGTAGGTCCGGAACAGCGCGAACGAGAGGGCCTGCAGGTTGTCCCACGGGAAGTCGAGGGCCGACACGTGCAGGCTGATCTGGTGACTGTCACGGACCGGGTCGAGCTGCTCGCTGCGACGGGCCCAGTGCTGGCGAGTGGGCACGGCTGCCTCCAGGCCGGTCGTCGAGCGCTGACGTTGACAGTGAATCTGTCAACGTCACCCTACGGCAACCCGGCGGTCTCCAGGAAGCGGTGCAGGATCGGCCCGGCGGTGCCGGAGCCGGAGTCGCCGCGCTCCACGAAGACCGCCACGGCCAGGTCGTCGCGCCCGGCCACCATCCACGCGTGCGTGGGCAGCGGCGGCTTGTCGCCGAACTCGGCCGTGCCGGTCTTGGCGATCACGGGACCACCGGGCAGGTCTCCCAGCACGCTCCCGCTGCCACGCTCGACCACTGCGCGCATCATCGTGCGCAGCTGCTTCGCCTCGCCCCCGGTGAGCGGTTCGGCGGGGGCCTTCTGCTCCACCTGCTGGTCAGGGAGCAGCATCGGCAGCACCGCGGACCCCTTGACCACCGAGGCCACCACCGTCGCCATCGCCATCGGGGAGGCGAGGACGGCTCCCTGGCCGATCATGCTCGCGGCCGCCTGCGTCTCGCTGCCGGGCGTGCCGACGACGCCGAAGTACGACGGGAAGCCGGTGTCGTGGTCGACGCCGAGTCCCAGCGCCGCGGCGGCCTGCGCCAGCGAGTCGGCGCCGAGCTTGCCGCGTTGGGAGATGAAGGCCGTGTTGCAGCTGTTGGCCAACGCGTCCTCGAAGCTGATCCGGCCCAGGCCTGAGGCCGGGTAGTCGTCGTAGTTCTTGAACCGCTTGCCGTCGACCACCGTGGTCGGCGGGCACGGGACCGTCGTGCTCGGCGTGACGCCCGCCCGCAGCAGGGCCAGTGAGCTGACCACCTTGAAGGTCGACCCGGGGGCGTAGCGGCCCACGGTGGCCGTGTTGTAGCCCTTGGACCCGCGTCCGCTCGCCACGGCGACGAGCTCCCCGGTCGAGGGCCGGATCGCGACCAGCGCGCTGGCCGGGCCGACGTCGGCCAGCGCCCGCTGCGCGGTTCTCTGGGTGGCGAGGTCGATCGTGGTGCGCAGGTCCTTGCCGGCCACCGGCTTGACGGTGAACAGGGTCCGGCCGGTCGATCGCGGACCGCCCCCACCGGTCGGGACGGTGGCCACGATCCGGGTCCCGCGGGTCCCGGCGAGCTGCTCGTCGTACCTCTTCTGCAGGCCGGAGAGCCCGACGTCGTCACCGGCCTCGATCCGGCCCTTGCCGTCCTTGACCAGCTCCGCCGTGGCCGGCCCGACCGTGCCCAGGATCGCCGAGGCGAAGTCCTTGGTGGGGGCCAGCGGGACCCGGTCGGAGATCGCGCCGGCTCCGGGGATCCCCTTCAGGCCCGCGAGCACCGCCTCGGGAGCCTCGTCGCGGCGGTAGACGATGGCCTGGACGAAGGCCTTCGGCCCGGTGGCCCCGACCTGCTTGACGAGGGCCTTGGCATCGACGTCCACCAGCCTGGCCAGGGCGCGGGCGGACGAGGCGAGCTGGACCGGCTTGGCGTTCGCCTTGTCGATCCCGACGCGCACGACGGGCCGCGGAGCGACGATCGGCTTGTCGCCGGCGCCGAGGATCCTTCCGCGCCCCGGCTTGATGGTCTGCTCGGTGAGGCGCTCGCCGGTCTTCAGCGACGGCTCCACGATCTTCGGGCTCCACCGCACCAGCCAGGCGTCGCCGTCGGAGGTCTTGCCCTTGGTCAGCTTCACCGTGGTGTCGTAGGACCACGTCTTCGCGCCCACCTTCCAGCGCCAGTCGAGGGAGCCGGTGGCGGAGTCGCCGTCCGTGGTGACCTGGCCGGAGGAGACGTCGGCGTCCTTCAACGTGCTCGCCACGCCGGCGGTCAGGGTGGTGAAGGCGGCGGTCTTGCTGCCGCCCACGAAGTCGACGCCCTTGACGTCGCCGGAGTTCATCGCCCCGGCGAGCGCTTGGACGGCCTCGTCAGCGTCCGGCCCGAAGCCCGGCACGCTGCAGGCCGACGCGGCGAGCACCAGGACGCTGCCGCCGACCACGGAGGTGAGCCACGAGAGGCCAGAGCGTCGCACGCTCCTGATCCGACCACGGCCGGGGGAGGCAGACAAATCCGGTGCTGGTCTGTGCCGCGCCGATCGGCTGACGGTGGATGAAAGCCGTCGGCGCGACACAGGTCTGCTGAGGACTACTTCTTGAAAGCGTCCTTGACGTTCTCGCCGGCCTGCTTGAGCGACGACTTGGCCTGGTCGCCCTTGCCCTCGGCCTCCAACGAGTCGTTGTCGGTGGCCTTGCCGGTCGTCTCCTTGACCTTGCCCTTGATGTCGGTGACCTTGTTGCTGGCCTTGTCTTCTGTAGCCATGCGGTTCACTCCTCGATCGATTTCGTGGTCAACCGGTCGTGCGGCGGACGCGCTGGCGCTTCACGGAGCGTGTCCGAGAAGCCACCGAGGCGTACGCCGCACAGTCGCGGCGCCGTGTTCTCGACGACCGGACCTCCGTGTACCCAGCCGGGTGCGGAAATCACGAACCGTCCGCACTCCGGAGCCGAGCGCGCCCGGTGAAGGTCAGGCGTCGCGCCGACGGTGGTGGTCGATGACCTGGGAGGCGACCTGCGCGAGCTTGATGTTCATCTCCTGGGAGACCTTGGACAGCATCTGGAAGGCCTGGTCGTCGTCGATGTCGTGCATCGCCATCAGCAGGCCGATCGCCTTGCCGATCTCGCGGTTGCTCTCCAGGCCCCGTCGCAGGGTGCTGGCCTCCTCGCCGCGGTCGAGCGCCGCCAGCGTGACCGACGCGAACGCCGTGAGCATGATCGCCTGGTCCAGGGAGTGCTGCGTCAGGGCGCCGGCGGTGTCGCTGAAGACGTTGAGGGCGCCGACCTTCTGGCCGTCCTGTCGGATGCGGAACCCCGCCATCCCCCTGACCGGCGTGCGCTCCAGCACCGCGACCGCCAGCTCGGGCCACCGGCTGCTGCCGGAGGCGAGGTCGGAGCACATGTGCTGGTCGGGCTCGGACTCGTCGATGGCGTCGAGGCACGGCCCCTGGTCCATGGACCGCTCGAGCTCGTCGATCTCGCGGGCGAGGTCGTCGGAGACGCCGACGGTCTGGACACGCCCGTGGCGGCGGAGCATCACCGAGGCGTGGTCGCAGCCGTCGACGAACTCGACCGTGCTCTGGGCCAGGGCGTCGTACACGGAGTCGTAGGACTCGCCGGAGTACACGACCTCGGCGAGGGCGCGGAAGGTGGTGAGAAGCTCCGGTGGGAACGGGGTGGTCATGTGTGGACATCCTCTTCGGGACGGTCAGAGGGGGTCGTCCCCACTTCTCGAGTCCGACAGCGGCTGCATCCTT
The DNA here is from genome assembly GCA_963731075.1 of uncultured Actinomycetota bacterium. Lineage (GTDB taxonomy): Bacteria > Actinomycetota > Actinomycetes > Propionibacteriales > Nocardioidaceae > Marmoricola. The sequence continues at coordinate 73,622 of CAVSUC010000002.1, read as the reverse complement.
TCACGCCGTCGAACTGCGCGGACCGCATCCCGCCCGGGAAGGCCTCTCCCGGGCCCGGACCAGGCTCGGAACCAGCACCCGCACCGGGCCCCGCACCGGGCTCACCCCTCCCAGCCGGGCGGTCGGTGCTTCTTGGCCAGCTTGCCGACCACCAGTGCGTAGGACTCGTCGACCGCCTCGCACACCTCGTCGTCGGCGATGGCCCCGTTGAACCCGAGGTTGTTCCAGCCCGAGCGCCCGATGTAGGCCATCACCCGGGCGTCGTCGGGGTAGCGCTGCAGCCACTCGTCGGCCACCTCGCGACTCACTCCGCTCTTCACGCCCACCTCGGTGTCGCCGATGAACGCGAAGATCTTGTCGTGCACCTTGACGACCGGGTGCTCGTGCCCCCACGGGTTGTCCGCCCACGCCCCCGGCTTCGCGAGGCAGTGCTCGAGCATCTCCGCGGGCGTCATGGGTCGACCGTACGACGGCCGTTCGGCGGCGGTCGAGGCTCGGGACCGCCCGGTTGCCGGGCGCAACCGAGTGCCTAGAGTTGTCCGCATGCCCACCGCCGCTCTCGAGAGATTCTCGTGACGTCCTGGATGGCCGACACCCGGCCGCTGCGGAACGCCCACTTCCGACGGCTGTGGACGGCGAACGTCGTCACGGTCGTCGGGGCGCAGCTCACCGTGGTGGCGGTGCCGTCGCAGATCTACGCCGACACCGGCTCCTCGGCGTACGTCGGGCTCACGGGCGTCTTCGGCCTGGTGCCCCTCGTCGTCTTCGGGCTCTGGGGCGGCGCGCTCGCCGACGTCATCGACCGGCGCACGCTGCTGATCTTCACGACCTTCGGCATGATCGGCACCAGCACCCTGTTCTGGCTGCAGGCCTGGAAGGGCGACACCAACGTCTGGCTGCTGCTCAGCCTGTTCTCGGTGCAGCAGGCCTTCTTCGCGGTCAACCAGCCGACCCGCAGCGCGGTGCTCCCCCGGCTGCTGCCGCTCAACCTGCTGCCGGCCGCCAACTCCCTCAACATGACGGTGATGCAGGCCGGCGCCATCGGCGGGCCGTTGATCGCGGGAGCGCTGATCCCCGTCTTCGGCTTCCCGTGGCTCTACCTGATCGACACCTTGACGCTGATCCCGACGCTGGGGGCGGTGCTGTCCCTGCCGCCGCTGCCGATCGAGGGAGTGACCGGGAGCCTCGGGTTCACGGCGGTGCTCGACGGCCTCGCCTACCTCAAGGGGCAGCCGGTGCTGCTGATGTCGTTCCTGGTGGACATCATCGCGATGGTCTTCGGGATGCCGCGGGCGCTGTTCCCCGAGATGGCCCACATCGACTTCGGCGGCCCCGAGGGCGGCGGGCTGGCGTTCGCGCTGCTGTTCGCGGGGATCCCCGCCGGCGCGGTGCTCGGCGGGGTGTTCTCCGGGTGGGTGTCGCGGGTCGAGCGGCAGGGCGTCGCCGTCCTCGCCTCGGTGACGGTGTGGGGCCTGGCCATGCTCGGCTTCGGTGCCGCCGTCGGGCTGGCGGACCACTGGCGCTGGCCGATGCTGGTGCTCGCCGTGCTGATGCTCGTCGTCGGCGGCGCCGCCGACATGTCCTCGGCCGCGTTCCGGACCAGCATGCTGCAGAGCGCCGCCTCGGACGCCGTCCGCGGGCGGCTGCAGGGGGTGTTCACCGTCGTGGTCGTGGGCGGTCCCCGGATCGCGGACGTCGCCCACGGCGCGGTCGCGGTCTCGATCGGCGCCGCCGCCACCGCGGCCGGTGGTGGCCTGCTCGTCATCCTCGCCACGGTGGTGGCGGCCGTCGCGTTCCCGGCCTTCGTCCGCTACCGGGTGGTGGCGGCCACGGGCCGTTCCTAGCCCGCCACCATCTCGTTCTCGCCCGCGTGGTCGCCGAACTCCTGGCTGTCGGCCAGCACCGTGTAGACCTCCCACCGCTCGCTGTCGGGAGCGCCCTGCACCCAGAACTTGTCCTGCTTGGCGTAGCAGCACACGGAGTTCCGCTCGTCGACCGAGGCGAGCCCCTCCTGCGCCAGGCGGGTCTGCTCCGCATCGACGGTGTCGGTGTCCGCGACCTCGACCCCGAGGTGGTTGAGCGAGCCTCCGCGGCCCGGGTTCTCGATGAGGACGAGCTTGAGGGGTGGCTCCACGACCGCGAAGTTGGCGTAGCCCTCGCGGACCTTGGCCGGCTCGGTGCCGAGGAGCCTGCTGTAGAAGGCGATCGACTGCTCGAGGTCGTCGACGTTGAGGGCGAGCTGGACTCGGGACACGGGAACCTCCGCTGGTGGTGGGACGACCAAGTTGCCACCAGGCATAGACGTCTGTCAATATTGATGTATGTCGATGTCTCTGCCGTTGCTCACCCCGACCGAGACGGTCGCCTGCTGCTCGCCGTTGCTCAAGGAACCGCTCAGTGCGGACGAGGCGACCCGGATCGCGCCGCTGCTCAAGGCGCTGGCCGACCCCGTCAGGCTCCGGCTGCTCTCGCTGGTGGCGTCGTACGCCGAGCAGGAGGCCTGCGTGTGCGACCTCAACGACGCGTTCGACCTCTCGCAGCCGACGATCAGCCACCACCTCAAGGTGCTGCACGACGCGGGCCTGCTCGACCGGAGCAAGCGTGGCGTGTGGGTCTACTACCGGGTGCGCCCCGAGGCGCTGTCCTCCCTCGGTGCGCTGCTCGGCGGTGTGACCGGGTGACCCGCCCCGCGTCGTCGCTCGGTCGCCGCGCCGGCTCCGAGCTGGTCGGGACGGCGTTCCTGGTGATGGCCGTGGTCGGTTCCGGCATCGCGGCCGTCCGGCTCTCCCCCGACGACGTCGGCCTGCAGCTGCTCGAGAACAGCCTGGTCACCGGGGCCGCGCTGGTCGCGCTGATCCTGGCGCTGCAGCCCGTGTCGGCCGCGTTCAACCCGGTCGTCACGCTCGTCGAACGGCTGCTCGGCCTGATCACCACCCGTGAGGCGCTGGTCTTCTCCGGCGCGCAGGTCGTCGGCGGGCTCGCCGGGACCGTGCTCGCCAACCTGATGTTCGGCCTCGACGCCGTGAACCTCGCCGGGCGGTCGCGTAGCGGACCCGACCTCTGGCTCGGCGAGGCGGTCGCGACGCTCGGCCTGGTCCTCGTCGTGTTCGGGACCACCCGCTCGGGCCGCGGCGCCCACGTCGCCTTCGCCGTGGGCGGCTACATCACCGCCGCCTACTGGTTCACCAGCTCGACCAGCTTCGCCAACCCGGCGGTGACGGTGGCCCGGACGCTGTCGGACACCTTCGCCGGCATCGCCCCGGCGTCGGTGCCGATGTTCGTCGTGGCCCAGGTCGTGGGAGGCATCGTCGCGCTCGGTCTCGTGCACCTGCTCTTCCCGCAACCTGTCACGGAGGTGGCGCATGCCTGACACCCGGCCGAGCGTCCTGTTCGTGTGCGTGCACAACGCGGGTCGGTCGCAGATGGCCGCGGGCTACCTCGAGCACCTCGCCGGCGACCGGATCGACGTACGCTCCGCCGGCTCTCGGCCGGCCGAGGGAATCAACCCCGTTGCCGTGGCCGCGATGGCCGAGGAGGGCATCGCCATCGCGGGCTCGCAACCGAAGGTGCTCACGCCCGACGCCGTCCGGTCCTCCGACGTCGTGGTGACGATGGGGTGCGGTGACGAGTGCCCCTACTTTCCCGGAAAGCGCTACGAGGACTGGGTCCTCGACGATCCTGCCGGCCAGGGGATCGCGGCCGTACGCCCGATCCGCGACGAGATCCTGCGGCGGGTCGAGCTGCTCATCGCCGAGCTCACCGACTAGCTCGTACGCCGAGGCAGCCTCCCGCCCGGCGACCTAGCCGGTGACCGTCGCCGAGGAGATCCGGTCGGCCAGCACCTGGGCCGGGGTGAACGGGAAGGAGACCCACTTCTTCTGGCCGAAGAGCTCGGTCTGGTCCTTCGACCACGGCGAGGTCGGGTCCTCGGACTGGCCGTAGGTCAGGATCGTCCTCGCGTCCACCGCACCCCCGTCGAGGAACGAGATCGCCTCGATGTGCGAGGAGCCGTAGGTGATCGCCTTGTAGCGGCTCGCGTTGGTGACCGGGTTGCGCGAGGCGAGGGCGTTGGCGTTGCCGGCCTCGTCGCCGAGACCACCCCCGAGCGGGATGGCCGGCGCACCGGTGTCGCCCGCGACCTGGAGCGAGCCCCACGTCGCGTTCATCGCGATCAACTTGCTGCGCAGGAAGGCGATCGCGTCCTTCATCGCCTGCACCACCTGGGGGTTGTTCTCGTCGAGGTCGCGCGGCGTGTTCACCGGGTCGGCCTCGCTGAACGGGACCTTCCAGTAGGCCTCGGTGCCCAGCAGCGGCACGGTCGGGAGCCGGGTCACGAACTCCTCGAAGATCTGGTTGCCGCGGCTGCCGACGTTGGACGTCTTGTCCCACGCGGCCAGGACGGGGCACGCGTCGCCACCGTCGGCGGCCTCGCACACCTTCACCAGGTCGCCGCCTGCCCCCATCACCTCGGCCCCCATCACCCGGTTCTGGTGCTCGAAGCCGCGCAGCTGGGTGGGGCTGATCCTCCCCTTGGCCAGCGCGTCGACGACGTAGCGGTCGACCATCCGCGTACGCAGCGTGCGCTGGCACTTCTCGCAGCCGATGATGCGGGCATAGCCCTCGAGCTTCTGGGCCGGGTTGGGCAACCAGTAGGAGTCGTTGGCGTTCATCACCCAGTCGCGGCGCACGGTGGAGGGCAGGTTCTTCGGCCCGAGGATGCCGGGGCGCTGGGCGTCGGCGTCCGTGCCCCACGCGCAGTCGGCGCTCGCGCGGGTGCCGTCGAGGCCGGGCAGCCCGGCCACCTGGAACAGGACGCGTCCGACGGGCGTCATGCACTTCTGGGCCAGCGCGTTCGAGACGTTCGGCACGACCGAGTGGTCGGCGTACAGCGCGTTGCCGGCACGGTCCGCGGCCGTCGTGTTCACCCACGGCATCCCACCGCCCTTGTCCTGCCGCGCGAGCAGGTCCGAGGCGCTGGTCGCCTTGCCCATCTCGAGGAAGGTGTCGATGGTGCGCAGCTGCTCGCCGTTGGCGTCCCGGATCGCGAAGAAGCTCGTGGGCGTCCAGTTCATCAACGTGGCGGGGTCGTCGAGGACGTAGCCCTGGTCGGTGCGGTAGAGGTTGCGCGTCACCGTGGACAACGTTCCGCCGGCCCCGCGCACCGTGACCTTGACCTCGCGCTTGTCGAGCTGCTTGACCCCGTCGCTGGTGACGTACGACGTGGGGCCACCACCGAGGGAGGTGGGAAGCGTCTGGTACTCGTAGGGCGTGAACCGGTAGGCCGTCGAGACCGTGTGGCTCCAGGCGACGTCCTTGTTCCACCCGATGTTGACCACCGGGGAGCCCATCAGGCTGGCGCCGGCGACGTCGTACTTCCCCGGGATCGTCAGCTGCTGCTGGGTGAACCGGTAGCGGTTGCGCCAGGGGAAGTGCGGGTTGCCGAGCACCATGCCGCGGCCGGTGGTCGACGCGCCGCCACCGATGGCCGTCGCGTTGGAGCCGAACGGCGACCTCGGGTCCTTGCCCAGGGCCTTGAGCAGCCGGGCCTTGTCGGGCAGCTGCGTCGGCGCGTTCTGGAAGGAGGCCTTGACCGGCAGCTCCGGGACCCCGGGATCGCTCGCGCTGGGCGGCGTCGCGCCCGTGATCTGCGGCAGGAAGTGGCCGGTGGAGGCGATCAGGTTGGCGAGGTAGACGCCGTACCAGATGTCGAGGGAGGTGACGTCGGGCTTGAGGTACGCCGCGCCCCGGCAGGTCGGGTCGGTCACCTTGGTGGTGCCGCCGATCTTGCGCAGGTAGGCGTTGAACCCGGCGGCGTACCCCGCGACCATCTGGCGCGCCTCGGTCCCCGGCCCGGCCTTCGAGGCCAGCAGCTTCTCCACCACCGAGCGGTCGTGCAGGTCGGTGACGAGCGTGTCCACCTGGAGGTTGGTGCCGGTCATCGACACCTGGTCGTCGTACGTCCCCTCGGCGCCGAGGTAGCGCGAGCGCTGGCCGCGACCGGTCAGCACGGTGTCGGCGAGCGTGCAGATCGACGTCCCGGCCGTCGCGTAGCCCGACCCGAAGCCGAGCGAACCGTAGTCCTTGGCCTCGATGTGCGGGATGCCGTGCTCGGTGCGTGTGATCTTGGCGGTGTACGCCGGGGCCGCAGCCGTCGCAGCCTGAGCCTGCCCCACGGACGGGGCCACCGCGAGCAGGGCGGGCACCAGGCCCAGCGAGAGGGAGGCGGCAGCGACACGTGAGCGCGTGAGGGGCATGTGCACTCAACGCGCCGGCCGGGCCCGGGTTATGCGGCGGTGTCCGCCGAGGACCCGGAGGTGAACTCCATCGACCCGCGCAGCCCGCGCCGCATCGTGGTCAGCGAGTCGAGCACGTAGTTCTGCCGCACCCGCCACGGACCACGGTGTCCCTGGCGCGGGAACTGTCCCAGCGAGCGCTGGATGTAGCCCGAGCTGAGGTCGAGCAGGGGCCGCTCCTGGAGCGTCCCCCTCGGCCGGGGGACGCCGGAGACGTGGCCGTGCCGGTCCATGAAGTTGAGCACCCGGCACACCAGCCGGTGGGTGAGGTCGGCGCGCAACGTCCACGACGCGTTGGTGTAACCGATGCAGGTCGCGAAGTTGGGGACGCCGGTCAGCATCGCGCCCTGCCACACGAACTGCTCGTGGAGGTCCACGGTCTCGCCGTCGACCGACGGGGCGATGCCGCCGAGGGGCAGCAGCTTGAGCCCCGTGGCGCTGACCACGACGTCGGCCTCGAGCACGCGACCGCTGCGCAGGCGGATGCCCTCCGGCACGAAGGACTCGACGTGGTCGGTGACCATCTCGGCCCGGCCCGCCTTCAGCGCGCGGAAGAGGTCGCCGTCGGGCACCACGCAGAACCGCTGGTCCCACGGGTCGTAGGACGGCGTGAAGTGCTCGGCCACCGTCTCGGCGTCGAGGACCTCGGCGTTCAGGGAGAGCAGCACCTTGCGCGCGCGGTCCGGGAAGCGCTGGCACAGGTGGTAGAGCGCGAGCTGCTGGACGATGTTCTTGCTCCGGATCACCCGGTGCGCCAGCCGCGCAGGCAGCAGCGCTCGCAGCCGGTCGGCGACCGCGTCGTGCTGCGGGAGCGAGGAGATCCAGCTCGGGCTGCGCTGCAGCATCGTCACGTGCGCCGCCTCACCCGCCATCGCCGGAACCAGCGTCACGGCGGTGGCCCCGCTGCCGATGATCACCACCCGCTGCCCGGCGTAGTCCAGGTCATCGGGCCAGAACTGTGGGTGGACCAGCCGGCCGTCGAAGGACTCCACGCCCGCGAAGTCGGGGAGGTGTGCCTGGTCGTAGTCGTAGTACCCCGCGCACGAGTAGAGGAAGTCGCACGTCATCTCCCGCGGGCCGTCCGCGGTCTCGAGCCGGATCGTCCACCGGGCCTGCTCGGTCGACCAGTCGGCGCCCGTGACCCGGGTGGAGTAGCGGATGTGCTGCTCGATGCCGAACTCGGCGGCCGTCTCGTGGATGTAGCCCAGGATCGTCGGCCCGTCGGCGATGGCCTTCTCCGCCACCCACGGCTTGAACCCGTAGCCGAGCGTGAACATGTCGGAGTCCGAGCGCACCCCCGGATAGCGGAACAGGTCCCACGTGCCGCCCATCGTCTCGCGGGCCTCGAGGATGACGAAGGACCGGTCGGGGCACTCGGTCTGCAGGCGGTACGCCGCCCCGATCCCGGACAGCCCGGCTCCCACCACGACCACGTCGACGTGCTCGACAGCCATGCTCAGCGCGCCTTCCAGACCGGCGTGCGCTTCTCGGCGAAGGCCAGCGGGCCCTCCATCGCGTCCTCGCTGGAGAACAGCGCCACCATCTCGTCGTGGTTGGCCTGCCAGGCCTCGCGCTCGACCGGGAGGTCACCGTCGCGCAGGCCCAGGGCGATGCGCTTGCTCGCCTGCACCGACAGCGGCGCGTTGGCCGCGACCACCTCCGCGAGGTCGAGCGCCGCGTCGAGCACGCGCCCGTCCGGGACGACCTCGTTCACCAGTCCCCACCGCAGGGCGGTCTCGGCGTCGATCGGCTCGCCGGTGAGGATCAGGTGCATCGCAACCTTGCGCGGCAGCTGCTCGGGCAGCCGGATGAGTCCGCCGGCCGCAGCCATCAGCCCGCGGCGTACCTCGGGCAGGCCGAAGGTGGCCGACTCGGCCGCCACCGCGAGGTCGCTGGCCAGCACCAGCTCGGTGCCGCCGCCCAGCGCGGTCGCGTTGACGGCGGCGATGACCGGCTTGCTGATCGGGTGGTTCACGAAGCCGGCGAAGCCCCACGGCTCCGTCCCGGGCGGGTTCAGCGACTCGCCGCGGGAGATGGCGCGAAGGTCTGCCCCGGCGCAGAAGGACCGGTCCCCGGCGCCGGTCAGGACGACGACGCGAATCTCCGCGTCGCCCTCGGCCCGCTCCAGCGCGTCACCCAGTCGCTGAGTGACCTCGGCGTTGACGGCGTTGCGCGCCTCGGGGCGGTTGAGCGTGACGAGGAGGACGTGGCCCCGGAGCTCGGTGAGCACGGCGGGGGCGGGCGCGTCGGTCATGGACGCACCGTAGCCGTGGGGTCCACCGGGTCCGTCAGCCCCCGGTGACGGCCTCGTCGAGGCGCACCAGGGTGTCCTCGAGCTGCTCCTGCTTGACCAGCGGGAAGCCGACCTTCTTCAGCAGGTCCTGGTCGGTGACGGCGTCCCAGTCGTAGGTGTGCCGCACCAGCGTCGCGTCGGAGCCCTCGGGCTCGAGCTCCCAGACCCACTGCCAGCCGGGAGGCTCCGCGCCGGCGGGCGCGGTCTTCCACGCGAGCAGCTTGTTGGAGTCGTAGCCCACCACGTGGTTCTCGGTCTGGTACTCCCCGCCCATGTGGTCGCCTTCCATGTTCATGGTGAACACGTCGCCGACCTGCTGGATGCGGTCCGTCTTCTCCTCGGACTTCACGAACCCGGAGCCGTCGAGGTCGACGTGGCGCTCGGGGTTGCTCAGCACGTCGAAGATCTCGGCGCTGGGGGCGTTGATGGTGCGTTCGACAGTGATCCTGTTCTCAGCCATCCCCCGACCATTGCTCGCGAAACGGTCTCAGACAAGGGCGACGCCAGTCGCTGGTCAGCTCTCGCGGGAGCCGTGCACCAGATCGGCGTACTCCGGGTGACGTTCGATCCAGCCCTTGATGAACGGGCAGCGGGGCACCACGCGGCGGCCGACGGACGCCCGGACGTCGTCGAGGGCGAACCGGGCCAGCGCCGAGCCGACGCCCTTCCCCTCGAAGCGGTCGTCGACCTCGGTGTGGGTGAACACGATCCGCTTGTCGTCGAGCTCGTAGTAGGCCGAGCCGGCGAGCTCGCCGTCGACGTACGCCTCGTAGCGGCTCTCGGCCTCGTTCCTCTTCGTCTCCACGGTCGTCATGCTGCTAGAACCCGTCCTTCTTGCGCAACGGCTTGGGCCGGCCGTCCGGGTCGTGCAGCAGCAGGTAGGGAACGGTCGCCGCGGCGCGCTCGAGCCTGCTGAGGTCGGGCAGCGGGAGCTTGCGAAGACGCCCGGCCGGGCGGTCGCCGATCTGGCCACCGTCGTGCCACGCGTCGAGGCGCTGCGCTGCATCGGCGTACGCCGTGAACATGCCGGTCGCGTCGATGCAGTCGTCCATCACCTCGAGCAGGGAGTCGTCGTCGACCTCACGGTCGAGGTGCTCGGCGGCCAGGGTCAGGCGCAGCCGGCGAGCGTAGGGACTGTGGTCGTCGGCGCTCGGGTCGACCACCACGGCCGACAGCTCCGAGTCGTGGGTCCACGAACGGCGGTTGAAGTTGTCCGAGCCGATGGTCGCCCAGGTGTCGTCCATGACGCACACCTTGGCGTGCACGTAGACCGGCGTGCCCTGGTGGTTCTCGACGCCGTAGACCGCCACCCGTCCCGGCGCCGCGTCCTCCATCTGCTGCATCGCCCGGGCCCGCCCCAGCATCTGCGGGGTCCGGGCCATGAAGCCCTCCTGGTCGGTGAACAGCGGCACCACCGCGACCACGTGCAGGTCGGGGTTCCCTTGCAGGGCCTCGGTGAACACGTCGCCCACCTGCTGGCCCCAGAGGTACTGGTCCTCGATGTAGATGAGGTGCTGCGCCTGCGAGACCGCCTTGGTGTAGCCACGCGCCACGCTGCGTTCACCGCCACGCGCGAACGGGTAGTCGCGACCGCGACGGAGGTTGGGATAGGTCCGCAGCAGCTGCACCACCTGTGTCGCACCGTCGGGCGACGGGGGTGCGGGCCACTGCTCCGGAAGCGGGTCGGGCGTCATGTCCATCCGCAGCAGCATGTCCTGCGCCCAGTAGAGGGGGTGCCTCGTGAGCCGGGTCGGGTCCTCCCAGCGCTCGCGGAAGACCGTCTCCACGTCGTGCACCGCGGGCCCGGTGATGGCGGCCATCACGTCGTGCCAGGGAGGGGTCTCGCCGTACTCCGAGGCCATCTCCAGCGCCTGCTGGTCACCGTGGTGGTGGGCGTCGTCGCGCCGCGAGTGGCACAGGTCGATGCCGCCGACGAAGGCGATGTCGCGCTCCGGGTGGTCGCGGTGGCGGATCACGACCATCTTCTGGTGGTGCGAGCCGCCGGTCCGGACGCGCATGTCGAGCAGGGCCTCGGCGCCCCGAGCCTGGAGCTGGCGGCCGAGGAGCCGGTTTTCGGACGAGTTGAAGTTGAGCATCTCCGAGTGCGAGCGCCAGATCAGGCCGCGGACGTCGACCCCGCGCTCGTCGGCCGAGGCGAGCACCTCGACCACCTCGCTGCCGGGCTCGCCGGTGAGCCGCTCGTCGGCGTCCCCCTGCCAGTCGGTGAAGAAGACCAGGTCACCCTCGCGGGTCGCCTCCAGCCGCTCGTGGAGCTCCGCGAAGTACGTCACCCCGTGGATCAGCGGCCTGACCAGGTTGCCCTCGGACCACGCCGCGTCACCGGGGTGACGGTCGTCCAGCACCGTCTGCTCGTTGGCGCGTTCGGCCTTGGTCAGGAGCCAGTCCGTGTGCTGCATGCAGTCCTCCCGCGCGCGCTGACATGATCGGGCCGTGGCCCTCCCAGACCTTCCCGGCAGGACGACACTACGACGTGCGCTGTCGGCCTACCGCGCCACCGGCGCCGACCTGCCGTACGGCGACCCGCGTCCGGGACACGGGGTGGCGATGGAGGGCTACTTCTGGCGCTTCACGGATCCTGCCACGGGTCGCGTGCTGATCGCGCTCAACGGTGTCAACCGCGGTCCTGACGGAGATCACTGGGCGACCCTCGGCCTGGCCGCGCACCCGACAGGATTCCTGCGCACGACCGTGCACCCCGTGGGCCACGCCTCCTCGACCGACCTCGGCGCCTTCGCGGGCGAGGCGTTCGCCGGCACCACCGACGACCTGCACGTGGACCTCGGTCCGGACGCCCGGCTCGATGTGACCGTCACCGACCACGTGCCCTGGCCGCGCCGGAGCGTCGGCGGGTCGAGCGTGTTCCAGTCGGTCCCGGCCCTCAACCAGTACTGGCATCCCTGGCTGCTCGGCGGCTCCGCCCGCGGCACGGCGGTCGTCGGCGACCAGACCTGGGAGCTCGACGGCTGGTCGGTCTACGGCGAGAAGAACTGGGGCAGGGGCGGCTTCCCCGACGCGTGGTGGTGGGGCCAGGCCCAGGGGTTCCGCGAGCGCGAGGCGTGCGTCGCCTTCGCCGGCGGGGACGTGACCGCCGGCCCCTTGCGCACCCGAGTCACCGCCCTCGTCGTCCTCCTCCCGGGCGGGCGCCTGCTCCGCCTCGGGGACCCGGTCGTCTCGCCCGTGCACGCCGAGGTCACCGACGAGCGCTGGGTCCTGCGCGGCCGGAGCGCCCGGTGGCAGGTGGAGGTCGAGGGCTGGGGCTCGCTGGCCTCCGCCCACGTGCTCCCGGTCCCGCTGCCTGCCGAGCGCCGCAACGTCCCGGGCGCCATCGAGCACCTGGGCGCGCGGATGACCGTGTCCGTGCGCCGTCTCGGCCACCTCGTCTGGGAGGGCGAGTCGCAGGTGGCCGCCCTCGAGCACGGTGGCATCGACCGGGCCAGGGCCGAGGTCACCCGCCGTGGTGGCGCGCCCGACGCCGTCGACGCCGGCCCGGTCACGGCGGGCTGAGAGCCCGACGATGACGACCGCCCGCACCGTCCCGGTCACCATCGAGATCGACGGCGCGACCGGAAGGCACTGGCGAAGTACGCCCGTGGCGGCGTCATGACGCTCGTGCTCGCCGTACCCGGCCGGCCGCACGACGAGCACGTGGACTGAGGCCTGCTTCGCGCTACTCCCCGTCGTCGAGCAGGTCGTTGAACGCCGAGACCTCGACGACCTCGATCTGGTGCTCGCCCATGCGCACGATCCGGCGTCGGTCCGCGAGGACGTCACGGAGCTGGGCGCGCACGCGCTCGGCCCCCTGTCGCTCTGCGCGGGCGAGCTCCTGGGCCTGCTGGGCCGTCTCCGAGGACGACGATCGACTGGTCACCGGGACGGTGTACCCCGACGGACGAGGCTCAAAGGCAGAGCGACCCATGTCACACCGTAGAAGAGCAGCACCACGGCACCGGCGGCCAGACCGGCGGCGTCATTGACGACGACGCCGAAGATGAGCACGACCACCGTGGCCAGGGTCAGTCCCATCGAGGCCAGCCCGGCCTTGGCGAAGAGGTCGCCGACCCGCACCAGCACGTCCTTCTCGTGGTGGGCGAACAGGAAGCGGTGCAGCGCCACGGGCGCGGTCATCACCCCGACGGTGATGATGGCCAGGCTGAACGCCACCAGGTAGACCAGGCGGTGCCGGTCGCCGAGGTCGAAGAAGCGCGAGCTGAACGGCAGGGTCAGCAGGAAGCCGGCGAGCACCTGTACCCCGGTCTGGGCGACCCGCAGCTCCTGCATCAGCTCTGACCAGTTGCGGTCGTAGCGCTCCGCGTCGGTCTCGTCGCGGTGGTCGTCCATGCGGCCAACCTAGTCCTCAGGATGCCTCCTGACACGTCGCCCCGAGGCATTGCCCATCCCTTGGCCTTCCGGTATACTCGAACATGTGTTCGATCCTGACGTGGCAACGACTCCCTCTGTCGAGGGCCTGCATCACGCCCTCGGCGCGCTCGCCACGGTGGACGGTCGTGGCGTTGACGAGGCCGGGCTCGTCGAGCACCTGAGCGCGCTGGAGTCCCTCAAGGCAGGGGTGGCCGCCGCCCAGGCGCGGGTGACGATGACCTTGGCCCACGCCCGCGCCTCCAGCGAGGCCGCCCGAGGAGTCCCTGCGCGCCAGCGGTGCCGGGGGCTCGCCGCCGAGATCGCCCTGGCCACGCGCCAGAGCCCGCACCGCGGGGCCCGCGACCTCGGGTTCGCCCGGGCGCTGGTGCACGAGATGCCGCAGACCCTGGCGATGCTCACCGCCGGCCGCATCTCGGAGTGGCGGGCCACGGTCGTCGTCCGCGAGACCGCCGTCCTCTCCCGTGAGCACCGCACCCAGGTCGACGTCGAGCTCGGCCCGCGCCTCCCCGATCTCGGCGACCGGGCCGCGGGCGCGGAGGCCCGCAGCATCGGCTACCGCCTCGACCCGGGTTCGGCGCTGCGCCGGGTCCGCGGCGCCAACGGCGACCGACACGTGAGCCTGCGTCCTGCTCCGGACACGATGAGCTGCCTCACCGGGTTGCTGCCCGTGGCCCAGGGCGTCGCCTGCTACGCCTCGCTCACGCAGCACGCCGACTCCCTGCGGGGACACGGCGACACCCGCAGTCGCGGCCAGATCATGGCCGACACCCTGGTCGAGCGGGTCACGGGACAGCGCCGGGCCGACGCGGTGCCGCTCGAGGTCAACCTGGTGATGACCGACGACGTCCTGTTCGGCGACCACGACACCCCCGGACGCCTCACCGGCTTCGGCCCCGTCCCGGCTTCGCTGGCCCGGCAGCTCGTCCGCGCCTCCGACCGCGTATGGCTCCGCCGCCTTTTCGCCCGCCCCACCGACGGGTCGCTCGTGGCGATGGACTCGCGGAGCCGGAGCTTCGACGGCGAGCTGCGCCAGTTCCTCGTCGCCCGCGACCAGACGTGCCGCACCCCCTGGTGCGACGCCCCCGTCCGACACCTCGACCACATCACCCGCGCCGCTGACGGCGGCCCCACGTCGGCCGAGAACGGACAGGGCCTCTGCGAGACCTGCAACTACAGCAAGGAAGCCCCGGGCTGGACGTCCGTCCGCGTCCCCGGCGGACCCCATCGGGTGCAGGTGCTCACCCCGACCGGCCACGCCTACTTCTCCCAGGCCCCGGACCCGCCCGTCCCCGAGTCCTCGTTCCGGAAGCTCCAGGAGCTGGTGGCTGCTGAGTGTCGTGGCGCTGCAGGGTCCGTCGCGTAGTCATGGGTGAGGCGGGTGCTTCGTGATCGCGCCGGGGTCCAGGCGTACCTCCACCTCCCGAAGGTGATCGCTTTCGAGGACACGGTGGCGTCCGTCCGGGGCGACTCCCCACCTCCAGCGAGCGGTGAACAGAACGATTTCATCGCGACAGCCATCAACTCCGGCGGCTAGCCCTGCTGCTCACGCGGCTCTGCTCGCCGTCGGCTCCGGGACCGGTCACGCTTCCACGCGGCGGACCTAGCCGCCGAGGCCATCACCACCGATGCCGCCCCACGACTGACCGGGCTGGCCCTGGTCCTGCTGGCCGGCGCTCCAGGGTTGGTCGCCCCCACGGGCCTTGGCCCGGTCCTTGTGCCACTGCCGATTGAGCTCCGCGGAGGTGAGGGGCGCGGCCGGCGGGGGCGCAGGCGACGCGGCGGAGCGTCGGTGGCCGAGGCGGGCCAGCACAGCGGCGAGCAGGTTCATCAATCCACTATGCGACGAATGGCGAGCATGGGGAAGGGGAACGGCGGGCGTCGTGCCGACAACCCACCAGTGGAACCGCTGGGAGCGGCACTGCGTCAGAGGTGCATGGACGCCCCTCGACGTCTGGCGCACCGACACGGGGGACTGGCGAGCCGGCGAATGGGCTCAGTGCACGGACTGACACGTCATCGGAAGACCACGAAGGCGTCGTGGCGCCACTCCACCGTGGCCGTGCCGGGCACCTCCAGGTCCGCCGGCTCCAGGAACCAGGCGTTCCGCATGGTCGTCTCCCATGAGCCGACCAACACGTCCAGCCGGTGCATGGGCTCGTTGCGGATGACGTCCTCCTCGGTCTCGACGCCTGCCTCGGCTCAGTCGAGGTCGGTCTGGTCCTTGGCCCACTCCCAGAGCTCGGTGCGCTCGGCGTCCCCGGTGCGGGTGCTCGGCAGGAAGTGCGTCGGGCGGGCCCGACGGTCGTGCCACAGCTCGCCCGACGGCGGCTGGGGCTGTACGGCGCCCAGCCAGACCGTCGTGTCGGCTCCGCCCGCGGCGTCGCGGAGGAGGGGGCCGGTGAGCTTGTGGAACGTCGGGAGGGACTCCACGACGCCCGGGGTGTCGGCCCAGCCGGGGTGGGTGGCGTGCACCCCGATGCCGTCACCGGTCCACCGCTTCGCCAGCACGGGCAGCAGCTCGACCTGGGCGCGCTTGCTGCGGGCGTAGGAAGTGGTCGGGACGTAGTCGCCGCGGGTGTACTCCGGGTCGTCGGCGCGGAGCTTCTGGCCGTACATCCCGCCGGAGGTCACGAACAGCACCCGGGCGTCGTGGCCGCGCAGCACCGGCCGGAGCAGCTCGGTCATCAGCAGCGGTCCGAGCACGTGCAGCGCCATCGACAGCTCGTGTCCCTGGGGCGACTCGGTGCGGGTGGCCGGCATCGCGCCGGCGTTGTGGACGAGCACGTCGATGCGGTCCAGGTCGAGCTCACCCGCGAAGCGGCGTACGTCGTCCAGGTCCGAGACGTCGCAGCGGTCCACGGCCACCGTGGCTCCGGGTACGTCGGCCTCGATCCGGGCCTTGACCTGAGCCCCCTTCTCCACGTCGCGTACGACGAGCCGGACCTCGGCGCCGAGACGGGCGAACCCCTCGGCGGTCGCGAGCCCGAGCCCGGAGGTCGCACCGGTGACGAGGGCGACGCGCCCCGTCATCGAACCGCGGGCCGGGTCGGCGGGCCAGCCCGGGAGGCGACGGCGTACGGCGGGGCCGATCTTGGTGAACCCGGGCGCGACGGTGCGGTCCAGGACGGTGTCCACCCCGCGGGCCAGGGTCTTGGAGAAGCTCATGCGTCCAACCTAGTCAGGCGCTCCACGCGCTCCCTCAGAGCTTGCCGAGGCTCTCGCGCAACCCCTGCTCGGCCTCGTCGCCGAGCTTCTTCAGCGCCGGGGCCAGCAGTGGCGCGACGAACTTGCCGATGCCCTTGAACTCGAAGTCGGCGGTGTAGGTGACCTTCGAGCCGGCCCCGGCCGGGACGATCTCCATCGTGTCGTGGGCGACCACCGACGTGTTCTCGCCGCGGAGCGCGAACCGGCTGTCAGGCTGGTGCTCGACCACCTCGTAGGTCAGCTCGGTCTCGCGGCCCATGAACTTCGAGGTGTTGTGGTAGGTCGTGCCGACACCCCCGTCGCCCGACTCCAGCGTCGTGTTGACCGTGCCGGGGTCCCACTCGTTGGTGTGGGTGAAGTCGCTGAGGTAGGCGAACACGACGGCCGGGGAGGCGGTGGTCTCGACGCTGCGCTGGAGCTTCATCAACTGTCCTTCGTCTGGTGGGAGCTGCCCTGGGGGCCGCCGTCGTCCGGGACCGCCTCGTGGTGCCGGGCCCGGTGAGTACGACGATCCTCCTTCATCTCGGCCTCGAAGAGGTGACGCCGGCCCTCGACGAGCTGGCCGCGGGCCTGTTGCTCGAGGCCCTTGAACACCGAGTAGTAGGTGTCGTCGTACTCCTCGACGACCTGGAAGCTCCACCGGCCCTCGAGGATGTTGCGGCCGACCAGGTCGCGCTCGATCTCGTCCGCGAGGTCGGCGTGACCGGCCTCGCGGAGCTCCGAGACGGCCTCGCCCAGGGTCAGGTCGGCGGTGCCGCACAGCCGGTGGAAGGCGTAGAGGTGACCGCGGGCGTCCTCGACGGCCTCGAGCGCCTCGGAGAGCTTGCCGAGGGCGGAGACGGTGTCGTCGCTGACTCCCGCGGGTCGCTGGTGGCGAGGGAGGGGTTCCTCAGGTGGTGTCGTCATCGCGACCGGAGTACCCGTCGGAACGCTCGGGCAAACGACGCCCCGGACCCCGGAGGCGGGGGCGACCGCGCGTGCTCCGCCGCGGTGAGCGGGCCGAGCCCTTGCTCCACTCGGTCACCTGGGCCAGGGAGCTGACGACGTTGCGGAGGTTGACCAGCAGGCCGCCGTACTCGTACCAGGCCGACCCCGGCAACGAGTCGGTCGAGAGCTCGTCGGCGAACCGGCCCAGGTCGGTGCGCACCTGCTGGAGCCGCTGCTCGTCCTGCTCGTGCGCCGCGGCGGCCGCCTCGGTCAGGAGCCGTTTCCAGGTGGACCGGAAGTCCTCGTGCCAGAGCGTCTCGCTCTCGGCACTGGTCGTGGTGGTCCGGGCCATGCTGAGGGTGTCGGCGACGGCCTGCTCCATCAGGTGCAGCGTCCGCATCAGGTCGTCGAGGCCGGCGGGCCGGCTCCGACGCGGGTTGAAGCGACCGCTCTCCCGCGCTTCGCCCAGGAGCCGCCACGCCTCGTCGATGCGCACGTCCACCTGGCGCAGCCGGGTCACCCAGGCCTCGGCGTCCGCGACCGCCAGGTCGGGCCCGATCCTCTCCGCCATGTCCTCCAGCACGTCGGCCAGCTCGTGCGGCAGCTCGTCGGCCCGGGCCCAGGCGGCTCGGTCACGCAGCGGGGGCCAGACCAGCAGGTTGACCAGCAGCCCGACCACGATGCCGACGGTGGTGTCCAGGAGGCGGCTGGTCAGCAGGTTGGACTGCCCGATGGCGTTGGTCGCCAGGACCACGATGCCGGTGGTGGCGATGGTCGCCGCCTCGTCACGCAGCCAGCGGTGCCGCCCCAGCAGGAACGCCACCACGAGCATCACCGCCATGCCGGCGGGGCCGGTGCCGAACAGGCCGCCGCACCCCCAGGCGAGGAAGACCCCTGCGAAGGTGGCCGCGACCTGCTGGCCGCCGCGGGAGACGGTCCGGTAGACCGTCGCGTGCACCACCAGCACGGCCGCCCACGGCGCCAGGAACGGCTGGTCGAGCCCGAGCACGTCGAGGGCGACCACCCAGGCCAGCACCCCGGCGAGCGCCGTCTTGGCGTTCTGCAGCAGGTCGACCACCAGCACAGGGTCTGGTCCCCTGGACTTCAGTCGCGCGCGCCACGAGGCGCGCCCCTCCCTGAGCGCGGTCACAGGTGGCAACGTACCGACCACGAGCTGCGCCGGACGACGAGGAGGGCGTGGGAGCATGCACCCCGTGAGCGATGCCGCCGCGTCCGCGCGGCACGAACGGACCGGGCCCCTGGCCAGCTTCACCGTTTCGGTGGCCGGCGCAGTCGCCGTGATGGCCGGCTCCGCCGCCCTCGTCGCCTCCGCCGACTCGCTCGGCCGCGCTCTCGAGCTGTTGCTCGTGTTCATGGTGCTGACCAGCGTCGAGTGCGTGGCGTACGTCGAGGCCGTCCGCCCCTGGCTGGCCGGCGACCCCGTGCCGGTGCGCGGCAGAGTGCTGCAGGTCGTGGTCGTGCTCCTGGTCCTGGCGACCTTCGCCGGTGGTCCCGAGCTGGGCGCGGTCGGCCTGTGTGCCCTCGGGGTCGGCGTGCTGCTGCCCAACGCCTCGGCGATCCGCTTCCGGCGCGTCAACGAGGACCTCGTCGAGAAGGGCGAGCCGTGGCTGGCCGAGGAGGGGTCCCACGAGGCGGCCACCCGGGTGCTCAGCGACCCCGCTCCTCCGGCGAGACCCGACCTCAAGGCCCGCGCCCGCCCGGCCCCGAAGGTCGGCCGCGTCCTGCGGGCGGTGGGCGACGAGGAGCGCGACCGGTGGCTGGCCTGGGCGGCCGCCACCCTCGCGGTCACCGTGGCCTGTGTGGCCTCCGGCGCCCCGGGCGCCGTCGTGCTCGGCGTGGACCTCCTCGGCGCGGCGGCCCTGGCCCGGGTCACGAGCCGGTTGCTCGGCACCCGGCTCGCGCTGCGCGAGTTCGAGGAGGCGCTGACCGAGCCACGGAGGGCGTTCGCCGTGGTCCTGCGCGACCCGCGGCCCCGCGGCACGGGTCCGCTGCTGGCGGTGTGGCGCCAGGAGCCCGTGCTGGCAGGCGGACGGCTGCCACGCGCTGACGCGGTCTACCGCTGCGACCCCCTTCGCGACGCGCTGTTCTCCGCCCGCAGCGCGGTCGTCGTCCACGAGGCCTGGGTGGACTCCGGCCCGCGCGCCGGCTCCCGGCCCCGCTGGGTGGCCGCTGACGCCGGGGTGGCACTACCGCGACAGCGGGCCCTCCTCGGATCCCGACGGGTCGAGGCCGAGCTCGGCCAGGCGCGACCCGCGCGGTCCAGGTCACTGTCGATGCCCGCCCCGAACCCGACCACCGAGTCCGAGACGGGGACGTTCGTCACCGTCATCAGCGAGCCGGCGCCGGAGACCCGACACCTCCTGGTGCTGCTGGCCTGGCGCCTCGCCGTGCTGGCGCTCGCGGCCCTGGTGCTTCTCTGGGTCAGCTGAGCTGTCGGCTCAGCCGATCGCGGCCTGCACCTCGTCGGCGGTGCGGTAGCCCGCGGTCACCGCACCGTCCATGTAGCCCTGCCAGTAGATCGCCGACTCGGTGCCGGCCCAGTGGATCAGCCCGGTGGGCGCCCGCAGCGCCGTACCCGCCTTGACCAGCAGCCCGGGAGCGGGCAGCCCGGTCGGGCCGCCCCACGAGTACATGTCCTGGTCCCAGCGCTTGTAGCCGCGGTCGACGGCCCGGGTGCGTGCGTCGGTGCCGAAGTAGTCCACGAAGCTGTCCATGCACTCCTCGAGCAGCTGCGCCTCCTGGGCGTTGTCCAGCCGCTGCATGTGGTCGCCGGAGATGAAGCCCATCAGCCAGTACTTGCCCTGGCTGTAGGTCTCGAAGGTGACGTCGATGGGGTCGCCGTTGCCGATGACCTGGCCGCTGAGCCCACGGGTGCGCCAGAACGGGGTGTCGTACGCCGCCTGGAACTTGCCCTCGTAGCCCATCTTCATGCCGGCGTGCAGGCGGCTCCGGGCCGTGGTCAGGCCACCGGGATAGCTGATCCGGCCGGCGATGGCCGGGCTCATCGCGACGATGACGCGCTTGCCCTTGAAGGTGCCCTGGCTGGTCGTGACCAGGGCCTTGCCGGAGCGGGTGTCGATCGAGCTGACGGGGGCGGAGTAGACGATGCGCGAGGCGAGCTCGGCGGCCATCGCGATCGGCACGCGAGCGGCTCCGCCGTCGAAGAAGCGCTCCTGGGCGCCCCCGTCGGTGTTGAGCAGGCGGAACATCGTGCCCGGGTTGCTCGCGTCGCCGGCAGCGGCGATGTAGCTGAACATGAAGAGCGCGGAGATCTCGTCCGGACCGACCGACAGCGTCGAGCTGCAGATCAGGGAGAACTGGAGCCGCGCGTCGGCGGTCAGCACGGTCTGGTTGATCCACTGCTTGAAGGTGATCGAGTCCCAGTAGGTCGCCAGCGGGTGCTTCCACGGCTCACCGGGCTTGATCGTCAGGCAGATCGCCGAGAGCTTGGCGATGCCGAGCGCGGTCTCGCCGATGGACTGGTTGATCGGGATGCCGATGGCGGCGGGGTACTGCTGGATGACGCCGTTGTTCCAGTAGAGGCTGGTGCCCTCGTTGTACGTCGGGAAGGTGCCCACGCCGTACTCGTCCGCGAGCGCCTGGATGTGGTTCTGGGTGGGCCCGACGAACTCTGCGCCACCGTCGAAGTGCAGGTTGCCGCTCAGGCTGTCGATGTTCTGGACGCGCCCACCCGGCCGGTCACGCGCCTCCACCACGAGGACGTTCCTGCCCGCCGCGGTCAGCTTCCGGGCGGCCGCGAGGCCGGACAGTCCGGCGCCGACGATGACGCAGTCGTAGAGGGTGCTGGTCGACGCCGCCTCGGCGCTGGTGGTGATCACGGGGGCGACGGCTCCGGCGGCCCCGATGGCCACCGCTCCGCGCAGGACGTTTCGTCGGGAGAGGGTCATGCCCGCGACGCTATGCGAGTTCGCGCCGGCATCGGGGGGTTTTGTCACAGTCGGCGGGAGTGGTTACAAACCGGACGGGTGGGCGGCGACATTCCGACCCGCCCTCTCCGCGTGGCGGCGCCGGATGCGGGTACTCCGACTCTCGAGAAGCCAGCACCAGCTCGGAAGGAGCCACGAATGTCAGAGCACGGAGAACTCGGCCAGGAGAAGGTCGTGGAGATCATGCGCGGTGGGCGCTTCTGCATGGTGACCTCGATCGGCGTGGGCGACCAGGGTCGCCTCCACTCGCACCCGATGACGCCCCAGGAGGTCACCGACAGCGGCGACGCGTGGTTCTTCATCGACGGCACCAGCGAGCAGGCCGCCAACGTCACCGCCGAGAAGCGCGTCAACCTCGCCTTCGCCGACGGCTCCACCTGGCTCTCGGTGGCCGGCCACGCCAGCCTGCGCCGCGACCGGGCCAAGGTCGACGAGCTGTGGAACACCACCGTGGAGGCGTGGTTCCCCGAGGGCAAGGACTCCGAGAAGGTGCAGCTGCTCCTCGTCGAGGCCGACTCGGCGGAGTACTGGGACAGCCCCGGCGGTCGGGTGGCCACGGCCCTGGCCTTCGCCAAGTCCAAGGTGACCGGCCAGCAGCCCGACGTGGGCGAGAGCGAGTCGGTCGAGCTCTGAGTCAGCCCTCCGCGAGACGTTCGCGGAGGCCGGCCGCCATCCCGGCGATGGTCAGGGCATCGAACAGCCCGCCCACGCTCTCGGCCAGCCGGACCCGGCGCACGGGAGCGAGCCGGAGGCGCAGGTGCACACGGGTGCCTTCGGGCGAGGGCGTCAGCGTGATGGCCCAGGAGACGTCGGTCCGGCCGCGCCGCGAGCGGTAGAGCAGGTGCCGCCCCGGCTCGATCTCGACCACCTCGAAGGTCTCGTCCGCGCCGCCGTAGTCGGGGATGACGTCGCCGACGGCGAGGTCCTGCCACCGGGGCAGCACCTCGCGGGCGGCCCGGCGCGAGGGAGGGATCACGCGCTCGACGGCGCGCGGCAGGTACCACCCGGCGCGGCGCTTCCCGAGCTGGACGATCCACGGCCACACCTCGTGCGGTGGCCGCGGCAGGTCGAACCCGGTGTCCATCGCGACGTCGGCGTCCGGCACCAGGTCGTCGCCGACCCTGCTCGCCGAGCGCTCGGTGCGGGTGGCGGCGACGGCCGCGCGTGGTGACCTCACGATGCTCCCTCGTTTCCGTTCCCCTGGCCGCGTCGGCGGGTTAGCCTGCACCGGTCGACCAGCATCCCGGGTACGCCGAGTCCTGCCCCACCCGGGCTGTCCATCCGAACACACGCGGGCAGGAGTGGGGGACCCACGGTTCCACGCACGATCCTCGCGGATCGCGCTCGGGGTGAAGTCATCGCCAGATGACGGGGCACTTCCAGTCCCAACCCGACAGCTCACCTCACAGGCGTGGGAAGGAACCACCCATGCCCTCGTTCGCGAGCCTGCGCACCCTCGTCCTCCTGCCGCTCCTGACCCTGACGCTGCTCGCCGGCGTCACCCTGGTCGCACCGGCCTCCAACGCCTCCGGCTACACCCGGGCCCAACGGATCAGCAAGGCGGTGCGGGTCGCCCTGCAGCAGCGGGGGGACGCCTACCGCTACGGCGCTGCGGGGCCCAAGGCCTTCGACTGCTCCGGCCTGATGCAGTACAGCTTCCGCCGGGCCGGCCTGAAGATCCCTCGCACCTCGGCGGCCCAGTCCGGGTTCGCCCACCGGATCGCGAGGAGCAAGCTGCGCCGCGGGGACCTGATGTTCTTCACCGACGGCGGCCACGTCTACCACGCCGCCATGTTCATCGGTCGCAGCAAGGGCAAGATCCGGATGCTGCACGCACCGAGCACCGGCCAGCGGGTGCGCATCGACCACCCGTGGACGAACAAGTGGTTCGCCGCGACCGTGCGTCGCTGACCGAACGGCGGGCGGCGGACCTACGCTTCGCCCATGACGACTCAGGACCTCGGGCGCCCGGTCGGGCAGGCCCCGCCGGAACGCGACACCGGCCTCGATGACGATGCCGCACTGGGTGTCCTGTTCGCCAGCTCCCCGGCCCTGCCGGTCCACACCTCGGCCGCGGCGGAGATCGGCTTCGTCGCGGGGCTCCTCGCGGTGCTGGCCGTCCCCTTCTCGCTCACGCTGGCGCTGGCCTGCGGGCTGGCCGTGCTGGCCCTCGTCAGCTCGATCGTCGGGCTGGCCCGGGCCAGCCGCCCGATCGTGGCCGGGAGCCTGCTCGCGTCCCTGGGGCTCGTGCTCTCGCTCGCGACGGCCGGCCTGGTCGCGCTGCGCTACGCGGGGATCGACACGGCCGTCGGTGACGACGCGCTCCCGACGCTCGCCGACGGGCTGCGCACGTTGAACGACCTGCTGCCGAAGCGCTGAACGGAGCAGGGTCGTGGCCCAGAGGTTCAGCAGCGTCGAGGACTACCTCGACTCCCTGGCCCCCGAGGTCCGCGACGCGCTCGAGGCGGTGCGCGCCACCATCCACCAGGCGGTGCCCGAGGGTGAGGACGCCATCACCTACAACATCCCGACGCTGATGATCGGCGAGCGCCGGATCGTGCACTACGCCGGCTGGAAGAAGCACCTCAGCCTCTACCCCGCACCCGACGACGAGGACCTCGCCCGGGAGCTCGGTCCCTACGTCTCCGGTCAGGGGACGCTGAAGTTCCCCCTCGAGCGGCCGATCCCCCACGAGCTCATCGCACGGGTCGCGCGGCGGCTCAGCGACGCCTTGCGGTGACGACCAGGTACTCCCACTCCATCGAGCCGTCGGCCGCACGGAACCTCTCGGCCAGCGCGTCGAGGTCCCGGTCGAGCTCCTCGACGCGCGCCGGATATGAACTGGTGGTGCGCCTCGATCGGGCGTCTACTGGAGGCCTGCGGGGAGGCGGCGGGGGAAGGGGAGCGCGATGACCAGCAATGGCCAGTTCTTTCCGGTCGCCACGGTGATGGAGGTCCTCGGCGAGCGGTGGACGCTGCTCGTCGTCCGTGAGCTGCTTGCCGGGAGCGGTGAGGACCGTAGCTGGGACCAGGCCCTGGCCGACGGCTCCCTCGTCGTCGAGGGGACCACGGACGTCCGCCGTGCCCTGCCCCGCTGGGTGGGGCAGGGCACGTTCGCGGCGGTCGCGCGCTGATGGCCGATCCCCTCGCCGCCGTGGTGGACACGCTCGACTCCTGGGAGCAGGAGCGCGACCTGTCCGGCAGCTTCCTGCTGACCCGGGGCGGGGAGACCCTGGTCGAGCACTGCACGGGGTTCGCCGACCGAGCCGCCGGCACCCGGGTGACGCCGGCGACGCGGTTCGCGCTCGCCTCCTTCACCAAGATGTTCACCGCGGCGGCCGTGGCCGACCTCGTCACCGAGGGCCTGCTGACGTACGACGCGCGGGTCGTCGACCTGTTGCCCGCCGCTCGGCGGCCCTCGACCCTGCTGCCCGAGGTCACGGCTCACCACCTGTTGACCCACACCTCCGGGATCGCGGACTACTTCGAGGAGGACGAGGACTCGCCGAGCTACCAAGAGGACTACGGCGCGTTGTGGGCCGAGCGTCCGTCGTACTCCATCGAGCGGCCGGCCGACTTCCTCCCGCTGTTCGCCGACCTGCCGCCGTACCGCCCACCGGGCGAGACCTGCCAGTACTCCAACGCGGGCTTCGTGCTCCTCGGCCTGGTGGTCGAGCAGATCACCGGCCGGACGTTCCCCGAGGTCGTGCAGGAGCGCGTCTTCGACCGGGCAGGCATGTCCGGGAGCGGCTTCTTCCGGATGGACGAGGTGGTGCCGGACGTCGCGGTCGGCTACCTGCCGCGCAGCGATCCCGACGCACCCTGGCGCACGAACATCTACAGCGTCCCCGTCATCGGTGGGGGCGACGGCGGCTCCTTGAGCACCGCCAGGGACGTCGACCGATTCCTGCACGCGTGCGCCGACGGCTCCCTCCTCGGCGACCATCAGGACCGCGTGCTCTCCCGACAGGCCGACGCCGGCGACGGGTTCAGCTTCGGCTACGGCGTCCTGATCTATCCCGACGGCCGCTACGGCCACGGCGGCGGCGACCCCGGCGTCGACGTGCTCGCCGCGCGCTGGCCCGACACCGACACCCACGTCGTCGTGCTCTGCAACGTCGAGGGCCGCGCCGGTGAGGTCCGCGACCTCCTCGTCGACGCAGCCCTCCCTGGTTGAGAGCATCGGACGGTGACCGCCGCCGTCGCCTTCTTCCGCAACCTCAACCTCGGGCAGAGCCGGAGCCACAGCCCGACGCGTCCCCAGCTGCTCGCAGCGTTCGAGCAGGCGGGGGCGAGCGATGCCGTCAGCTTCCAGGTCAACGGCACGGTGATCTTCGAGGCCGACGTCGACCCTCAGTCGCTGGCGAACGACGCCGCGGTGAGGCTGACGCCGGTCTGCGGGTACGCCGACGTCGCCATCGCCCGACCGGTGGAGTGGCTGCTGGCCCTCGACCTCGACGCGGTCCCGGACGAAGCCGAGGTCTCCTTCTTCGACGGACCTGATCCATTTCCCGAGCCACTCCCCTGGCTCGCTCCGAGGGGCGGCCTCACGGTCGTCCGGGCCGACGCCGCGCACGCCGTGTCGGTCGACGACCCGGCGCGGACGAGCGGCGCGACGTACGTCCTGGAGAAGCGCCTCGGAGTGCCGGTGACCTCCCGCGGGGTACCGACCGTGCGAAGGCTGCAGGCGAGGATCGTCTCGCTAGGGTCGTGACATGCCCGACTACGGCCATGACCTCCAGTTCGGGATCTTCCCCAGCCCCGATGCCGCAGCCGCCGAGCGCACCCTGGAGCTGGCCCAGCTGGCCGAGGTGAGCGGCCTCGACCTGGTCTCGATCCAGGACCACCCCTACCAGGCCAAGCACCTCGACACCTGGACGATGCTGTCGGGGCGTGGCGCGTTCTGGCGACCTCCCTCGATCGTCGCCGCCGGGCGGTCCCCGTCGTAGGCCGGGCGAGGCCGTGGACGCGCTCGTCGAGGCCATCGGGATCATCCGCGCCGTGTGGGGCACCGGCACCGTCCGGGAGGTGGGCGAGCACTACCGCGTCGACGGCCTGCACGCGGGACCGCGGCCGGCGCACGACATCCCCCTGTGGATAGGCGCCTACAAGCCGCGGATGATCCGGGTCACCGCAGACCTGGCCAACGCCTGGATCCCCTCGATGGGGTACGCCGACCCGCCCGCCCTCGCCGACCTCAACGCCCGCCTCGACGACCGGGCCGAGGCCAACGGCCGGGGTCCGCAGGCGATCCGGCGGATGTACAACGTGTTCGGCCGCTTCGGCACGGGCTCCGGCTTCCTGCAGGGCCACGCCGCTGACTGGGCCGAGCAGCTCGCGGGGCTCGCGATCGACGAGGGCATCAGCACCTTCATCCTCGGCACCGACGACCCCGACACCGTCCGGCGCTTCGCCCTCGAGGTCGCCCCGGCGCGCTCGGCCATCAACACCATGACGATGCGGCAGAACAACTGGACGCTCGGTGCCTACTGCGAGTCCTACTGCCGGATCGTCACCGGCCACCACAGCCTCGAGGACCACAGCATGTTCCGCTACCTGCGCCGTGCCGACCCGGCCGCGGCCCCGGTCGTCGACCGCCTGGCCGAGGAGCACGTCGTCATCCACGACGTGCTGGAGCAGGTGGACCGGGCGCTGGTCGAGCTGGTCTCGGTGCCGGCGGGCGGGACCGGCGAGGCCCTGGAGAGGTTCAGCCTCACCGTGGACCTGCTCACCGACACCCTGCTCTCACACCTGTCCTACGAGGAGCGCGAGCTGCTGCACCCGCTGGCGCAGCACGGCATGGGCTAGTCGTCCGAGACCTTGAGGTGCACGTCGATGTTGCCGCGGGTGGCGTTGGAGTAGGGGCACACCTGGTGGGCCTTCTCGACGAGCTCCTGCGCCTGGTCGTGGGGCAGGTCGGGGATGACCACCGAGGTCGGCCTTGGCGCTGCGGGCCACGACCTGGAGCGCGGAGTGGAAGCACGCGGAGTAGCCGGCGGCGAAGAGCTCCTCCGGGTCGGCGCCGTTGCCGGAGCCACCCATGTCCTGCGGCACCGCGAGATCGAGATCGATGCGGCCGTCGGTCGAACGGACGTGGCCGTCGCGGCCGGCTCCGGTGGCCAGGGCCTCGGCGGTGTGGAGGATCTTCACGGGCGTCTCCTTCGTCGCGGTCCCGCACACGGCGGGCTGGAGCTGAACCGGGCCCGTCGAGGCGGTATTCCTCAGCCGGCGGGACGGATGCGCAACCCGACGCGCTCGGTGTGCCGGCGTCGCCGCACGATCGCCTCGATCACCATGAAGACGACGTACTCCGCGCCGTACTTGCGGCGCATCACCTCACGCACCGCCTCGACCCCGGCCTCGTCGTCCAGGATCTCGACGACGCCGGGCGCGGTGGGCGCCCCCTCCTCGACGCGGCCGCGCCGGTCGCACGGTCGCAGCTCGACCCGGGGGTCGGCCCGCAGGCGCTTGACCTTGCCCGAGTCCGAGGGCGTCAGCACCAGCAGGTCACCGTCGTCCGCGCGCTGACCACCGTCGTGGCCGATCCACACCGGCGTGGAGACCGGTTCGCCGGAGGCGCGGAACGTGGTCAGGGACACGAACGACTCGTCGCCCATGCTGGTCAGCGTCGACTTCATGCCCGTGGGAGTGCCCACCCGTCGTGGTGCTCACACGTCCGGGGCCGTGATGCGGCAGGCTGGGCGCTGTGTTCCACATCGGTGTCGACCTCGCCTGGGGGATGAAGCGACCCACCGGGCTCGCGGTGGTCGACGACTCCGGCCGGCTCGTGCACGTCTCGGCCGTGCGCACCGACGAGGAGATCCTGGCCGAGCTGGCGCCGTACGCCGACCAGGACTGCCTCGTCGCCATGGACGCTCCGCTCATCGTCACCAACCCGACCGGCAACCGCCCGGCCGAGGCGGCGCTCAACAAGGACTTCGCGAAGTTCGACGCCGGCGCGCACCCGGCCAACACCGGCAAGCCCGAGTTCAGCGACGTGCCCCGCGGCGCCGGACTCGCCCAGGCGCTCGGCCTCGACATGAACCCCCGCTCGGGCCGCAAGCGCCGGGCCATCGAGGTCTACCCGCACCCCGCGACGGTCGCGCTGTTCGCGCTGGGCCGGACGCTGAAGTACAAGAACAAGCCGGGCCGCGACCTCGAGAGCCTGCGCGGGGAGCTGCTCACCCTGATGGGCCTGCTCGAGGGGCTCGCGACCGCCGAGCCACCGCTCGACCTCACCCCGGCCGAGGCCGGCTGGGTCGTGCTCCGGCACCAGGTCGAGACGGCCACGCGCAAGAGCGAGCTGCGCGTGGTGGAGGACCAGGTCGACGCCGTCGTGTGCGCCTACATCGCCCTGTTCGCCGCCACCCGGCCCGCCGACACCACGACGTACGGCGACTTCGAGACCGGCTACATCGTCACCCCGACGCTGCCCGCCGGACTGACCCCGAGCCCCCGGCCGCCCAAGCCGCCGGCCCCGGTGGCCGACCCGGTGCGGGAGTACACCCAGCGCCACCCGGCCCTGCTCGCCGCCGGCGAGCAGTTCCTCTCGCTGGTCACCTCGATCCTCGACGACGCCGGCATCAACTACCTCAGCGTCACCGGCCGCACCAAGACGATCGCCTCGTTCGCCGAGAAGGTGCGCCGCACCCGCGACGGCGTGCCGCTCTACACCGACCCCCTGCGCGAGATCACCGACACGATCGGCATCCGCGTGATCACCTACGTGCACAGCGACGTCTCGGCCGTGGCCGACCTGCTGCGCGACCAGGTGGTGGTCAAGGACGACCGCGACATGGGCCGCGAGACCGCGCAGGAGGGACGCTTCGGCTACGCCAGCCGACACCTGCTGATCGGCCTCGACGCCGCCCGTGAGGGGCACCCGTCGTACGACCAGATGCGGGGGTTCACCGCCCAGGTCCAGATCCGCACGGTGCTCCAGCACGCGTGGGCGGAGTTCGAGCACGACATCCGCTACAAGGGCACCATGCCCGACGAGCACGCCCGCGACTTCGACCGCCGCTTCACCCTCGCCGCCGGGCTGCTGGAGCTCGCCGACCGCGAGTTCTCCACGATCCGCGACACCCTGCGCGAGTCGGTGACCAGCACCACCGACAGCGACGGCGTGGCCGACAACGACCCGCGCATCGACCCCCGCGAGCTCGCGGCGTTCCTGGCCGGGCAGTACGCCGAGTCGGGCTGGTCGCGCACCGACCACTACGCCTGGATCTCCGGCCTGCTGCTCGAGCTCGGCATCACCTCGCTCGACGAGCTCGGCGAGGGCCTGCGCAGCGGCGACGAGGAGCTGATCGCGGCGCGGATGGACTACCGCTACCCGCCCGGCGCCGTCCGCCGGCTCGACGACGCCCTGCTCGCGGCCCACGGCTCGGCGTACGTCAACCTCCCCGGCAACGCCCACCGCCGCGCCGCCCTCGAGGCTCGCCTCGAGAGGTTGCGGGCCATCCCGGAGGAGTCGAGGTCGTGAACAACCTCAAGCGGTTCACCATCTGCAAGCTGGCGGGGCACGACTGGACGAAGATCGGCTACCCGGCCGGTTCCGACGGCGAGTCCGGGGGCACCTTCCTCCGGTGCCTGCGGTGCGGCAAGGAGGACCACGACGCCGGCTCGATCGCCCGAGGTGGCGGCAGCATGTTCTAGTCCGCCACGTCGAGGTGGACGTGGTCCCGGTGCTCGAGAATGGCCACCGTCGCGGCCGATCGGCCGGAGTGGTCGACGCGGTAGGTGCGCCACCCCTGGAACGAACGCCGGGCCGTCCAGATGCGGCCGTCGTAGATCACCGTGCTCAGCGCGAGCCGTTCGGCGTTGGCCACGAGGTACTGCGCCATCGCCCATCCCTCGACGCGGTTCTCCTTCGTGACCGGCCGGAAGAAGACGTCGACCGCACGGCCCTCGTAGTGCGCCGACCCGACCATGTGGCCCGAGCGCACCCCGCCCGGGGCGAAGCCGCCCAGCTTCTGCGGGCCGAAGGCCCGCGAGACGTCCCGCCGGGCGGCGGCCGCCCGCCGGGTCAGGCCCACCGCGTCGAGCCTGTCCGCCTCCTCGTCGTCGGCCCCGCCGTGGCGGCACGACAACGCTCGCGGCACCCTCCCGGTCAGGGCGGCCGTCACGAGGTGGACGTCCCCGTCGGGCGCGTCGTACACCTCGGCCACGGCCCGCTCGGCCTTCGCCGGGGACAGGCGCTTGCGCACCGCGCGGGCGGCGACCGCCGAGGCAGCCTCGGCGTCGCCCGAGCCCAGCTCGACCGTCCGCTCGCCCACGGTGACCTGGCACTCACCGCTGCCGCCCCACCACCGGACGCCCACCAGCACCAGCGCCGAGAGCACCAGCACCACGACCACCCCGAGCGCAGCCAGCACCCACACCACGCGGTAGGGGTCCTCGCGTCGAGCCACGGAGCCGGTCACGGGCCCAGTGTCCGGAGAGGGACCAACTCGGCGCCCGCCGGCTCGCCCGGAACAGACTCACAACCACCACACGGCTAGCGTTGTGTCACACGTCTACGGGAGGACACCTCATGTTCGGAATCATCGGCTTCATCGTCTTCGGTCTGTTCGTCGGCGCGGTGGCGCGCCTGATCAAGCCCGGGCAAGCAGAACCTCAGCATCCTGGCCACGCTCGGGCTCGGCATCGTCGGCTCGCTCATCGGCGGGCTCGTCGCCAGCACGCTCGGCACCGGTGACTTCGGCGAGCTCAACATCCTCGGTGGCATCGTCGCCATCGTCGCGGCCGTCCTCCTCGTCGGCGTGGCCGAGAGCGTCACCGGTGGAAAGGGCAACCGGCAGATCAACGCCTGAGGCCTGCTACAAAGGCCTGCATGGCCGACCCGATCCGCGTGTACCTGCTCGACGACCACGACGTCGTCCGCGAAGGCCTGCGCTTCCTGCTGGAGCGCACCGAGGACATCGAGGTCGTCGGCGAGTCCGCCACCGCGACCGAGGCGACCGCGCGGATCCCGGCCCTGCGCCCGCACGTCGCGGTGCTCGACGCCCGGCTCCCGGACGGCTCCGGGCATCGAGGTCTGCCGGGCGGTGCGGGCCGTCGACCCGTCGATCAAGGCGCTCATCCTGACGTCGTACGACGATGACGAGGCCCTGTTCGCCGCGATCATGGCCGGTGCCTCGGGCTACGTGCTCAAGGAGATCCGCAGCAGCGACCTGGTCAGCGCGATCCGGACCGTCGCGGCGGGGCAGTCGCTGATCGACCCGGCACTGACGGCGCGGGTGCTCGACCGGGTGCGCAACGGGCCGGCGACCGCGCCCGAGCTGGCCGCCCTCACCGAGCAGGAGCTCAAGCTGCTCGGGCTGATCGCCGAGGGCCTGACCAACCGCCAGATCGGCGAGCAGATGTTCCTCGCCGAGAAGACGGTGAAGAACTACGTCTCCAACATCTTGTCCAAGCTCGGCCTCGAGCGACGCACCCAGGCCGCGGTGCTCGCCTCCAAGCTGCTGGCCCCGCCGCCGCACCACTGAGGCGCCGCCCCGGCCCCGAGCGCCGAGCGGCCTGACCGGCTCGGGCCTTTTGAGGACTTAGGACCTTCGCGCACGGGCACCTCTCCCCTGATCCCGCGCCTCCGCACCCGCGAGGCTGAGGTCAGTAGAAGAAGTTCCCGACACAGATTGGTCGCTGTCATGTCTGTCACCCAGCACACGAGCTCAACCCCCGCCGGGGGCCAGGGCATCGCAGCCTCGCGGCCCAACCACCTCAACCCGTCACCCGCCGCGTCTTCGCGGTGCTGCGGATCGCCTTCGGGTTCACCTTCCTGTGGGCCTTCTTCGACAAGCTGCTCGCCCTCGGGTTCTCCACCGGCAGGGCGGAGGACGGCACCGTCGACCGCTTCGGTGACGCCGCCTGGATCCACGGCGGCAACCCGACGCTCGGCTTCCTGAAGTTCGGTGCCGACGGCCCGTTCAAGAGCTTCTACAACGCGCATCGCCGGCGAGGCCTGGGTCAACTGGCTGTTCATGCTCGGCCCTGCTCGGGATCGGCGTCGCCCTCACCTTCGGTGTCGCGATGCGCTTCGCCGGTGCCGCCGGCGGCCTGCTCTACCTGATGATGTGGACCGTGGCGATGCCGCCCGACACCAACCCGCTCATCGACGACCACATCCTCGGTGGCCTGACCGTCGTCGCACTCGCCCTGGTCTCCGCCGGCAACACGTGGGGCCTCGGCAGCTGGTGGTCGCGCCAGTCGATCGTGGCGAAGAACCCCGTCCTGCGGTAGCACCGAGGACGAGGGGCCGGTCACCCCTGGTGGGTGCCCGGCCCTCTCGTACGTCCGGACGACCCCGGACTAGCGGGTCCCGCTCAGCGGCACGCGCCAGACCAGCGTCGTCCCGCGCGGCTCGTGCGCGGGACAGCTCGACGGAGCCACCCAGCCCGGCGGCCCGGCGGCGTACGTTGCGCAGCCCGCTCTCCACCCGGTCCTCGGCCAGGCCGATGCCGTCGTCGACGACGGTGAGTCGCAGCTCCTCGCTCGCTGACGTCGACCTCGATCTGGGCCTGGTCGGCGAGCGCGTGCCGGGCCACGTTGGACACCGCCTCCCGCAGCACGGGCAGCAGCTGCTCGCGCACCGGCGGCGGGCACCGCGCTGTCGATCGGGCCGCTGGTGAGCACGCCCGGGGTGAAGCCCAGCACCGGGACGTACTCGCGGACCAGGCTGCGGATCTCGGCCCGCAGCGAGTCGGACGGCCGGTGCTGCAGCTCGAAGATGGTGCCGCGGATCGCCTTGATGGTGAGGTCGAGGTCGTCGACCGCGCGCTCGAGACGGTCGCCGATGGCCGGGTCGCCCACCAGCGAGGCCACTCCCTGGAGCTGCAGCCCGGTGGCGAACAACCGCTGGATGACGACGTCGTGCAGGTCCCGGGCGATCCGCTCGCGGTCGGAGATCACCGCGAGCTCCTCCCGGTCGACCACCGCCTGCGCCCGGTCGAGGGCCAGGCTGGCCTGGTCGGCGAAGGAGGCGAGCAGCTCCCGCTCGTCGAGGCCGGGCGGCCCGTGGACGGGGTCGAACAGGGCCACCAGCGCGCCGGTCTCGGCCAGGTGGGCGCGCAGCGGGATCACGATCGCCGCCAGGTCGTCGACGCTGCAGCTCCACCGGCTCGAGCTCGGAGTGGTCGTGCTCGCGGGAGATCCGCGTCAGCACGCTGCCGACCAGCTCGCTGTCCGCGACCTCGCAGGAGACGGCCAGGAGGTAGCCGTCGTCGCCCTGGTCGGGCTCGCCGAGCAGGGCGATGGCGCGGACGCCGGACACCGACCGCGCCAGGTCGGTGATGGCCTGCCGCGCCTGGTCGAGCTCGATCGGCGGCTGCAGCGTCTCGGTCAGCTGCGCCGACGCCTCCAGCCACTGGCGACGGCGTTCGCTGAGGCCGTAGGCGCGGGCGTTCTCGATGACGAAGCCGGCGGCACGCGCCAGCGCCTCGACCAGCTGCTCGTCCTGCTCGGTGAACTCGCGGCCGCCGTGCTTCTCGGTCAGGTAGAGGTTGCCGAAGACGGTGCCCCGGATCCGCACGGGTACGCCGAGAAAGGTGTCCATCGGCGGGTGGTGCGGCGGGAAGCCGACCGAGGCCGGGTGGGCCGCGAGCTCGGCCATCCGGAGGCCCTCGGGCTCGTGGATCAGCAGGCCGAGGATGCCCCGGCCACGGGGGAGGTCGCCGATCAGACGGTGCGTCTCCTCGTCGATCCCGGTGGTCACGAACTCCACGAGCGAGCCGTCGGCGCCGATGACCCCGAGCGCGCCGTACCTCGCCTCGGTCAGCTTGGTGGCCGCCTCGACGATCCGCGTCAGCACGCTGCGCAGGTCCAGGTCGGAGGAGATCGCGCTGACCGCCTCGAGCAGCGCCTCCGCGGCACCGCCGAGGCGTCGGTGCTCGTGTGGGCTCACCCCGACAGTGTGCGGTACGCCGGGTCCCAGCCGCTCGCCGACCTGGCGGCCGCTGAGCTCGGTCCAGCGCAGCCTCAGGTAGAGCGGCCGGGAGCCGCCCGCCCAGGGTTGGGGCTCGGCCGTCCTCGCGGATCTGCTCGAGCTCGGCACGGTCGGTGACCCCCTCGACCCGGCCCCGGGCCTGGACGCTCCAGCCCCGGGCGCGGTCCCGGTCGAACTCGTCGATCTCGAAGGCGAACGTCGTGTCCCGCCCGTAGGTCCCGAGCAGGCTGTACGGCGAGGTCCGGATCACGATCGCGTCGTCCACCACCGTGTAGTTGACCGGCACGATGTGCGGACCGGTCGGCGTGGAGACGGCGACCCGGCCGGCCACTCCGGCACGGAGCAGGTCCTGGCACTCACGAACGCTCAGCTCGCGGGTCTCGGCCATGCTGCACCTCCGGAGGGTCTGGTTGGTCCTTCCATCGTGCCCCCGGTTCGGCGCCTCCGGGTCAGGGCCTTTGGTCCCGAGACGGAGGACCGTTGAGCCCTGACCTCGGAGCGGGAGGGCCGTTGCACGCTGGAGGCGAGCCGGCAACCCACCGCTCGCGACCCGCAGGAGTGGCCGTGAACCACCAGGCAGGAACCATCGTCGTCGGCATCGACGGATCGGCCCTGGCCGATCGCGCCCTGAGGTGGGCCGTCGGCAGGCCGTCGTCGAGCACCGCGCGCTCACCCTCGTCCACGCGGTCGACGCGGTGACCCCGGCGTACGACGCCGCCGAGATCGTCTTTCCCCCGGAGGCCCGCGACGCCCTGAGCGTCGCCGGCCACGAGCTGTTGGCCCGTGCCCACGCGGAGGTGGCACGCCTGGCTCCCGACCTGGACGTGCACGAGCTGTTCCGCCTCGAGGACCCGCGCCAGGTCCTGCTCGAGCTGTCCCGGGACGCCAGCCTCGTCGTCGTCGGCTCGCGGGGTCGTGGCCAGCTGCGCAGCCTGCTGCTCGGTTCCGTCGGTGTCGCGCTCGTCCGGCACGCGGAGTGCCCGGTCGTCGTGCACCGGCCCGGCCCCGCAGGCCTGGTGCGCCACGGCGTGCTGGTGGGGGCTGACTCCTCGCCCGAGTCACTCCAGGTGCTGGAGTTCGCCTACCGCCAGGCGTCGCTGCGCCGGCTCCCGCTGACCGTGCTGCACTGCTACCAGGACGTGCCGGCCGCTGCCTACGGCAGCTACGCGATGCCGGCCGTGGTCATCGACTTGGAGTCCGAGCTGCTCGGCCTCGCCGAGTCGATGGCCGGGTTCGGGGAGAAGTACCCGGACGTCCACGTGCACACCGAGGTCACCAACGGCGCTCCCCAGGCGGCCATGGTCGCCCTGGGCGAGCGGATGGATCTCCTCGTGGTCGGCTCGCACCAGTCCGGCCGGGTGTCCCGGATGCTCTTCGGGATGCTCTCGGTCGGCGTCGTGGAGCACGCCACCTGCCCGGTCGCGGTGCTGCCGTTGCCGGCTCCCAGCTGACCGGACGCATCACCCGCCCCCAGCGCCTGAGTCAGAGCCAGGCCTTGCGCACCTGGTCCACGACGTCGGCGGCCTGCCGCAGGCCGGTGCGGGCGGCGTCGGCGCGCTTGGTCGGGTCGAGGACGTTCTTGCCGATGTCGACCAGCGCCCTCTCGTCGGGGGTGACCACCGCGGTGCGGGCAGCGCCGGTCGCGGCGAGCTGGGTCCGGATCGAGGTCGCCTTGCTGAACGACTGCGGCAGCGGGGCGATCACGACGACGACGTCCGCCCCCGTGGCCAGGTCGACGTTGGCGGTCGAGCGCATGCCGCCGTCGACGTAGTGCTTGCCGTCGATGGTCACCGCCGGCCACACGAGGGGTACGGCGCAGCTGGACGCGACCGCGTGCACGATGTCGACGCCGCTGTCCTTGTCGAAGGCGACGAACTCGCCGCTCTCCGCCTCGACCGCGGTGACCTTCAGCTCGCGCTCGGGCCACTGCTCGACGTGGATCCGCGACCGGATCACCTCGATGCGCTTCTCGCCACCGGGCGGGTGGGCCTTCATCGACAGCTTCCCGACCCGGGCCAGCTTGCGCTGCTGGCTGCCCGGGAAGAGCATCGCCGGCACCAGCCGGAGCAGGGTCAGGCGGCCGAGCTCGGCGCCGATCTCCCGGTCCGGGGGCTCGAGCTGGCCCGCGTAGAGCTCGTCGAGCGACTGCCCGGTCGTGATCTGGGCCCCGACCACCGACCCCGCCGAGGTGCCGACGACGAGGTCGGCGTCGGTGAGGTCCACTCCTGCGTCGGCGAGGCCCTTGAGCAGGCCGAGCTCCCAGGCGATGCCGGTGATCCCGCCCCCACCGAGGACGAGTGCTGTGCGCGTCATGAGCGCAACCTACGGGTCCGGACCCGACCCACGCCGGACCACCCCGGAATCGCCGCGGAATCGGGGGCGACGCCCGCGGGTTGAGGCGGTTGACTGTCGGCCAGACGAAGGGATCGCGATGACGGAGCGGACGCCCGATCCCGCGTTCTGGCGGGGACGCACGCTGTGGCGCACCGGACGGTCCGCTCCGCTCCGCTCCTTCCTCCGCACCGAGTCCGGCAGCGCCGGGGTCCTCGTGGCAGCGGTCCTCCTGGCCCTGCTCTGGGCGAACGTCGACGTCTCGTCCTACGAGTCGCTGTGGCACACCGAGCTCGAGGTCCGGCTGGGCTCGGCCGGGATGTCCTACGACCTGCGGGAGTGGGTCAACAGCGGCCTGATGACCTTCTTCTTCCTCGTCGTCGGGCCTGGAGAGCCGCCGCGAGTTCGACCTCGGCGACCTCCGCGAGCGACGCCGCTTCCTGCTCCCGCTCGCCGTCGGCCTGCTGGCGATGGTGGTCCCGGTGCTGGTCTACCTCGCCCTCAACGCCGGGACAGCGACGGCCCACGGCTGGGGCATCGCGATGTCCACCGACACGGCCCTGGCGCTGGGTGTGCTGTCCCTGCTGGGGAGACGCGTCCCCGACCGGGTGCGGATCTTCCTGGTCACCGTGTTCGTGGTCGACGACCTCGCGGCCCTGGTGGTGATCGCGCTCGTCTACAGCGACGAGATCGTGATGCTGCCGCTGCTGGCCGCGGTCGTGCTGTTCGGCGCGCTGCTGCTCGCGGTCCGGCTGAGGATGCAGCAGCGGTGGCCGTTCCTGGTCCTCGGTGTGGTCATCTGGGGAGCGCTGATGACCAGCGGCGTCGACCCGCTCGTCGCCGGCCTGGCGATCGGGCTCGCCGCCCCGGCGTACACCCCCGACCGCGGTGAGCTCGAGGACGCCACCGGCCTGGTGCGTGAGTTCCGCGAGCAGCCGACGCCGGAGCTCGCGCGGTCCGCCACCACCAGCCTGACCTCGACGCTGTCCCCGAACGCCCGGCTGCAGGCGTTCTACCACCCGTGGACCAGCTATGTGATCGTGCCGCTGTTCGCCCTGTCCAACGCGGGGATCGTCCTCGACCCGGGCTTCCTCGCCCATGCCTACACGACGCCCGTCACCCTCGGCGTCCTGCTGGGGTACGTCGTCGGCAAGCCCGTGGCGGTCCTGCTCACCTCCTGGTTGGTGACCCTGGTCAGCCGCGGCCGGGTGCGGCCACCCGTCGGCTGGGGAGCGGTGCTCGGCAGCGGAACCATCGCCGGTATCGGCTTCACCGTGGCCCTGCTGATCGCCACCCGCGCCTTCGAGGGCGAGCACCTCGCGGAGGCCAAGCTCGGCGCCCTGTCGGCCGTCCTCGTCGCGTCGGCGCTGACCTTCGCGGTGGTGCGGGTCATCGGCCTGCTGCCGGCGGAGCGCCGGGCGCGGCTGCTGCTCGGCGACACCAGCCTGATCCAGGACCTGGTCCCCGAGGTCGACGTCGAGCGCGACCACATCCGTGGGCCGCGGGAGGCCGTGATCACGCTGATCGAGTTCGGCGACTTCGAGTGTCCCTACTGCGGCCAGGCCGAGCCCGTCGTCCGCGACCTGCTCAGCGACGGCGAGGTCCGCTACGTCTGGCGGCACCTGCCGCTGACCGACGTGCACCCGCGCGCGCAGGTCGCCGCCGAGGCCGCGGAGGCCGCCGCCGCCCAGGGCGCCTTCTGGGAGATGCACGACCTGCTGCTGAGCCACCAGGACGAGCTGCGCCCCGCCGACCTCATCCGGTACGCCGAGCAGGTCGGCATCGACCCGGAGCGGTTCCACGACGAGATCACGCGCGGGGTGCACCGGGTCCGGGTCGCCCAGGACGTGGAGTCGGCCGACGTGAGCGGCGTGTCCGGCACGCCGACGTTCTTCATCAACGGCCAGCGCCACCACGGGGCCTTCGACCTCGAGACCCTCACCCGCGCATCAGGACCGCCCGCGCGCAGGCGCGCACCCGGGGCTCAAGTTTTCTTGACTGATTCCAGAAAGTGCACCAGACTCCGGAGCGTGCCCACCGCGATCGGAGTTCGAGCCCACGCTGCGCGAGGCCGGTCTGCGGGTGACGCGGCCGCGCCTGTCGGTGCTGACCGCCGTACGCGACCACCCGCACGCCGACACCGACACGATCATCGGCACCGTGCGCGCCGACCTGGGCGAGGTCTCGCACCAGGCCGTCTACGACGTCCTCCGCGTGCTCACGACCGCCGGGCTCGTACGCCGGATCCAGCCGTCCGGGTCCGTGGCCCGCTACGAGAGCCAGCTCGCGGACAACCACCACCACCTCGTCTGCCGCTCCTGCGGGCTCATCGTCGACGTGGAGTGCGCCGTCGGCGTCACGCCCTGCCTGACGGCCTCCGACGACCACGGCTTCACGATCGACGAGGCCGAGGTCGTCTACTGGGGCCTGTGCCCCGCCTGCTCCTCCCCACCATCCTGAACGCCCTCTCTGAAAGGTCACCCATGCCTGAGCACCACGATGCCGTCGTCGGCGAGATGAACGAGGACGCCGGCGAGCCCAGCGACAGCAGGGCCTGTCCCGTCGACCACGGCCGGGCTCCGCACCCGACCCAGGGCGGCGACAACCGCGGCTGGTGGCCCAACCGCCTCAACCTGAAGATCCTCGCGAAGAACCCCGACGTGGCCAACCCGCTCGGCGGGTCCTTCGACTACGCCGCGGCGTTCGGCTCCCTCGACCTCGCGGCGGTGAAGCAGGACATCGCCGAGGTGCTGACCACCTCCCAGGACTGGTGGCCCGCCGACTTCGGCCACTACGGCCCCTTCATGATCCGGATGGCGTGGCACAGTGCCGGCACCTACCGGATCAGCGACGGCCGCGGCGGCGCCGGGGCCGGCCAGCAGCGGTTCGCCCCGCTGAACAGCTGGCCCGACAACGGCAACCTGGACAAGGCCCGCCGGCTGCTGTGGCCGGTGAAGAAGAAGTACGGCCAGAGCCTCTCCTGGGCCGACCTGATCGTGCTGACCGGCAACGTCTCCCTGGAGTCGATGGGCTTCGAGACCTTCGGCTTCGCCGGCGGTCGCGAGGACGTGTGGGAGCCCGACGAGGACGTCTACTGGGGTCCCGAGACCGAGTGGCTCGGCGACGAGCGCTACACCGGCGACCGCGACCTCGAGAGCCCCCTGGCGGCCGTCCAGATGGGCCTGATCTACGTCAACCCCGAGGGACCGAACGGCAACCCGGACCCGCTGGCCTCGGCGCGCGACATCCGCGAGACCTTCCGCCGGATGGCGATGAACGACGAGGAGACCGTGGCGCTGATCGCCGGCGGCCACACCTTCGGCAAGACCCACGGCGCGGCCGACCCGGACGAGTTCGTCGGGGACGAGCCCGAGGGCGCTCCGCTCGAGGAGATGGGCCTGGGCTGGAAGGGGTCCTACCGCTCCGGCAAGGGCGAGGACGCCATCACCAGCGGCCTCGAGGTCACCTGGACCTCGACCCCCACGCAGTGGAGCAACGACTTCTTCGACCACCTGTTCGGCTTCGAGTGGGAGCTCAGCAAGAGCCCCGCCGGTGCCCACCAGTGGCAGCCGAAGGACGGCGCCGGCGCGGACGCCGTGCCCGGTCCGGCCCCCGAGTCGGCCCGACGGGTGCCGACCATGCTGACCACCGACCTCGCGCTGCGCTTCGACCCGGTCTACGAGCCGATCTCGCGGCGCTTCCACGAGCACCCCGAGGAGTTCGCCGACGCGTTCGCCCGCGCCTGGTTCAAGCTGACGCACCGCGACATGGGCCCGGTCGTGCGCTACCTCGGACCGGAGGTGCCGCAGGAGACCCTGCTGTGGCAGGACCCGATCCCGGCCGTCACCCACGAGCTGGTCGGCGCCGAGGACATCACCTCCCTCAAGGCCTCGATCCTCGACTCCGGCCTGTCGGTCTCCCAGCTCGTCTCCACCGCGTGGGCGTCGGCCTCGACGTTCCGGGGCGGCGACAAGCGCGGCGGCGCCAACGGTGCCCGCCTCCGCCTCGAGCCGCAGAACGGCTGGGAGGTCAACGACCCCGACGAGCTGGCCACCGTGCTGCGCACGCTCGAGGGCGTGCAGGAGAGGTTCAACTCCGGCTCGACCGGCGCGCAGGTCTCGCTCGCCGACCTGATCGTCCTCGGCGGCGCGGCGGGCATCGAGCAGGCCGCCCGCGACGCCGGCCAGGAGATCGAGGTCCCCTTCACCCCCGGCCGCGCGGACGCCTCGCAGGAGCAGACCGACATCGACTCCTTCGACGCCCTCGAGCCGACGGTGGACGGGTTCCGCAACCACCTCGGCAAGGGACACCGGCTGCCGGCGGAGTACCTCCTCCTCGACCGGGCCAACCTGCTGACCCTGAGCGCTCCCGAGATGACCGTGCTCGTCGGCGGCCTGCGGGTGCTCGGCGCCAACACCAAGGGGTCCTCGCTCGGTGTGCTCACCGACCGGCCGGGCACGCTGACCAACGACTTCTTCGTCAACCTGCTCGACCTCGGCACCACGTGGAAGGCCACCGACGACTCGCAGGAGACGTTCGAGGCCCGCAACGCGGCCGGCGAGGTCACGTGGACCGGCAGCCGCGCGGACCTGGTCTTCGGGTCGAACTCCGAGCTGCGCGCCATCGCCGAGGTCTACGCCAGCGACGACGCCCGCTCGAGGTTCGTCGCCGACTTCGTCGCCGCCTGGGACAAGGTCATGAACCTCGACCGCTTCGACCTCTGAGCCTCAGGAACGCAGCGTGACCCCACACCGCGGGCAGTGCGCGGTGTGGGAGCACTCCAGGGCCTGACCGCACGCGCAGGTCGGCTCGTCGGCGACGACGGGCCGGCACGCGCGGCGCGGGCGCTCCAACGTGCGGCCCACCTGGCGCACCGACGGAGCGCTCCAGGTGGCGCGAGCGGTTGCGGTACTGGCCATCACGCACCTCCGGGTCCTCGGACGAGCTCCTCGTGCAAGGGGTTCGTCGCCGTGGCGGTTGCGGATGCCGGGGCGGGTCCGCGCCACATCCATGGGGAGGGCGTCGGTCAGCGCGTGATACGTCAGCCGGCTCAGTGGGCCATGTCGACGAAGCGGCTGTAGTGGCCCTGGAAGCTGACCACGACGTCGCGGGTGGGGCCGTTGCGGTGCTTGGCCACGATGATGTCGGCCTCGCCGGCGCGGGGCGACTCCTTCTCGTAGACGTCCTCGCGGTGCAGCAG
Organism: uncultured Actinomycetota bacterium; assembly: GCA_963731075.1. Lineage (GTDB taxonomy): Bacteria > Actinomycetota > Actinomycetes > Propionibacteriales > Nocardioidaceae > Marmoricola. The sequence continues at coordinate 32,062 of CAVSUC010000002.1, read as the reverse complement.
CATCACGATGTCGGCGTCCTGCTCGATCGAGCCCGACTCGCGCAGGTCGCTCATCATGGGGCGCTTGTCCGAGCGCTGCTCCGGGCCACGGTTGAGCTGGGAGAGCGCCACGATCGGGACGTCGAGCTCCTTGGCGAGGAGCTTGATCTGGCGGGAGAACTCCGAGACCTCGACCTGGCGCGACTCGACCTTCTTGCCGCTGGACATCAGCTGGAGGTAGTCGATCACGATCAGCTTGAGGTCGTGGCGCTGCTTGAGCCGGCGAGCCTTGGCGCGGATCTCCATCATGGTCATGTTGGGGCTGTCGTCGATGAACATCGGCGCCCCGGAGACCTGGCCCATCTTGGGACCGAGCTTGTTCCAGTCCTCGTCGGTCATCGGGCCCTTGCGGATGTTGTTGAGCGGGATCTTCGCCTCGGCCGAGAGCAGGCGCATCGTGATCTCGCTCTTGGACATCTCCAGGCTGAAGATCACGCTGGTCAGGTTGTTGTGGATGGAGGCCGACCGGCAGAAGTCGAGGGCCAACGTCGACTTGCCGACCGCCGGACGCGCGGCGACGATGATCATCTGGCCGCCGGAGAAGCCGTTGACGAGCTCGTCGAGGTCGGCGAAGCCCGTCGGGACGCCGCCCGTGCTGCCGTCGTTGTTGGAGATCGACTCGATCTCGTCGAGGGTGGCCTCCATGATCGCCGACAGCGGCGCGTAGTCCTCCTGCTGCCGCTTCTCCCCGATGGCGTAGATCTCCTGCTGGGCCACGTCGACGGTCTGGTCGACGTCGCCCTCGCCGGCGTAGCCGAGCTGCGCGATCTTGGTCCCGGCTTCGACGAGGCGGCGCAGGATCGCCTTCTCGCGCACGATCGTGGCGTAGTAGCCGGCGTTGGCCGCGATCGGGACGCTGGCCGAGAGCGTGTGCAGGTAGGGGGCGCCGCCCACCTTCTGCAGCTCGCCGCGGCGGTGGAGCTCGGCCGAGACGGTCACCGGGTCGGCGGGCTCGCCACGGCCGTAGAGGTCAACGATCGTGTCGTAGATCATCTCGTGTGCCGGGCGGTAGAAGTCACCCCCGCCGATCTGCTCGTTGACGTCGGCGATGGCGTCCTTGGAGATGAGCATCGAGCCCAGGACACTCTGCTCGGCGTCGGAGTCCTGCGGCGGCATCCGGCCCGACCAGTGCTCCTGGTTGCCGGCCGGGTCGTCACCGAAGCTGCTCGGGAACGGCTCGCTGTCCCAGGACTCGCTCATCGCGACCCCGGCGGACCCCCCGGAGGCGCCCCCGGAGGCGCCCTGGGACGATCCTCCGGTCGACTCGGTCATGCTCATCGGGTGGCCCTCTCCTCGCTGCGGACACTCCGAGGCTAGGGGTGCGCACCGACAGCTCTCCGGCCTCCGAACGCCGCACCTTAGGCCCCGTGAACGGGCCCCACCAAGGGCGTCATCCACAGGCACCTGTGGATAACCCTGTTGATGGTGTGGAACACGCCGCCGGAGACGCGGACAGCCTGTTGGCTAGCCTGTGGACAGAGAAATAGTTCGTCCGGCAATACCGGCCCTGACCTGCGGGTTCTCCTGAATTCACCTTGTGGAGAAAAGATTTCTGGCCGAGCGGTGTTCACCCGTTCGCCATCTGGACACCCCCGAGACCTTTGTCGACAAAGCCCCCGGCGCCGGGAGATACCCACAGAAAATCCGGGTTTTACACAGGTTTTCGTTACACCTAGCCTCTCTGCGTGGTAACGGCCGAGAAGGGTGAGCAGGAGCTCCCGCGGGACGCCCGCGCCCGCAGGAAGCGTCGCCGCCGGGCCCAGGACCGGGAGATCCTCCGGCTCGCCGTGCCCGCCTTCCTCGCGCTGGTCGCCGAGCCGATGTTCCTGCTCGCCGACTCGGCCGTCGTCGGCCACCTCGGCACCCCGCAGCTGGCCGCCCTCGGGATCGCGTCGGCGGTCCTGGGCACCCTGGTCAGCCTGTGCATCTTCCTGGCCTACGGCACCACCGCCTCGGTCGCCCGGCAGGTCGGGGCGGGCCACACCCGTGCCGCGCTCACCCAGGGGGTCGACGGCCTGTGGCTGGCCACGTTGATCGGCACCCTGCTGACCGCGCTCGCCCTGCCCCTGACCGGCCGGCTGGTCGGCCTGTTCGGGCCCGGCGAGCAGGTCGCCGAGCTCACCGCGACCTACCTGCGGATCGCGCTGCTGGGCGTGGTCCCCCTGCTGCTGATGCTGGCCGCCACCGGCGTGCTCCGCGGCCTGCAGGACACGCGGACCCCCCTGGTGGTCGCGGTCGTGGGCAACCTGGCCAACATCGCCCTCAACGTGGTGCTGGTCTACGGCGCCGGCCTCTTCGACGGCCTGGGCATCGCCGGCTCCGCGCTGGGCACCCTGGTCGCCCAGCTGGGCTCGGCCCTGGCCCTGGTCGCAGTGGTGGTCCGGGCGGCGCGGCGCGAGTCCGCCTCCCTGCGCCCGGACCTCCCGGGCATCAGGCAGGCCGGCCGGGCCGGCATACCCCTGATCGTGCGCACGCTGATGCTCCGGGCCTCCCTGCTCGTCATGACGTACGCCGCGGCGCGACTGGGCGACACCGACCTCGCCACGATGCAGCTCGCGCTGACGCTGTGGACGTTCCTCGCGTTCACCCTGGACGCCGTCGCGATCGCCGCGCAGGCGATCACCGGCCGCTACCTCGGGGCCGCCGACGCGGAGGGCACCCGGGCCGTCACCCAGCGGATGGAGCAGTGGGGCTGGCTGAGCGGGCTCGTCACCGGCGTGCTGCTCGCCGCCCTCGCGCCCTTCCTCGGGCCGCTGTTCACCAGCGACCCGGCCGTGCAGGACCTGCTCGTCCCGGTCCTGCTGGTGGCCGCGCTCGCGCAGCCGCTGGCCGGCGTCGTCTTCGTGCTCGACGGGGTGCTGATCGGGGCCGGGGACGGCGTCTACCTCGCGTGGGCCCAGCTGCTCACGCTCGCCTTGTTCGCTCCGGCGGCGTGGCTGGTCGGCGGCAGCGGCCTCACCTGGCTGTGGGCGGCCTTCGCGGTCTTCTTCATGGGTGGCCGGGCGGTCACGCTGCTGCTGCGCGCCCGCGGCGACCGCTGGATGCGGCTCGGCGCCTAGGTCCTGGCCAGGAAGCTGCGGATGGCTTCGCGGCCCTGGTCGCGGATCTCGGGGCCGTGGGTGAACGCGGCCGTGGTGTAGTCGAGCTCGCCCAGCCGGTGCGCCGTCTTCTTCGTCATCGTGAAGTTCGAGCACAGGACCTTCAGCGGCCACCGACGGCCGAGCACGTTGAAGATCGCGTCGCCGGTGATCAGCACCCCCGACTCCTCGTGCAGGTAGGACGCGTGGCCCGGCGAGTGCCCGGGGGTGTGCACCACGCGCAGGCCGCCGGCCACGGGGAGCACCTGCCCGTCGGAGAGCTCCTCGCCGACCGTGAGCCTCTCCTGCTTCGGGCTGGGCAGCCGCTGCATCAGCCGGCCCAGACGCGAGGTCGGGTCGGCGTCGGGCTGGGTGCCGGCGCGGACGAACTCCGCGTCGTCGGCGTGCACGTCGACCGGGCGGCCGGTCTCCCGGGAGACGTGACCGGCTCCGCCGGCATGGTCGGGGTGGCAGTGGGTCAGCAGCAGCCGGGTCACGTCGCCCGGGCCCGACCCGACCGAGCGCAGGCCCGCCATCACCTTCGCCCCCGAGGAGGGCAGCCCCATGTCGATCAGGGTGACCTGGCCGTCGGGGTCGCGCAGCATGAAGCCGTTGACCCAGTCACCGATCAGGGGGATCCGCCAGACCCCCGGTGCCAGCTGGACCGTCGCCGCTCTCGCCATGAGGCGGGAGCCTACGCTTGCGCCATGTCGCCGCTGCAGAAGATCGCCATGGGGATGGTGATCGTGATCGGCAGCGCGCTCTTCCCCCCGAACCCCTCTCCGTCCTGGGCGCGGTACGACGCCCTCCCGGACCCGGTCGGCTGGGTGCTGGTCCTGCTCGGCGTCGTCGCCCTGACCCGGGCCGACGACACCTTCGCCTCCAGCCGCTGGCTGGCCGGCGTGGCCGCCGCGGTGAGCGTGCCGATGTGGTTCCCGCAGCTCCAGCACCGGCTCGACCCCTCCGGCGAGTGGGCCGCCTCGCTGCCCCAGATCGCGTTCTGCCTGTTCCTGGCGCGCGAGATCGGGATGACGGCCACGCGGCAGCACCCCGCCGACTCCTACGTCGCCAAGCGGTTCGGGCTGCTGGTGTGGGGGTTCGCCGTGGTCGGCGTACTCCCCGTGATCGCCCTGGGCGGCGACGTCCCCCAGCTGGAGAACACCACGTTGCTGGTCTCGACCCTGGTCAACGTGGCTCTCGTCTACTTCCTGTTCCGGGTGCACCGCCGCGAGTGGCTCGGAGGACCCGGCCCGCTGCTGGTGCCGCCGGCCGAGCGGCCGGTGGAACGCGAAGAAGGCCGCCCACCCTCGACGTGAGGGGGACGGCCTTCTGCAGGGCTCGGATCAGGCGGAGACGACGTTGAGGCTGACCTGCGCCTCGACCTCGTCGTGCAGCCGGACCGTGACGGTGTGCGCGCCGAGCGACTTGATCGGGTTGCCGACCATGATCGTGCGCTTGTCGACCTCGCCACCGGCCTCGGTGATCGCGGCCGCGATGTCAGCCGCGGTGACGGCGCCGAAGAGCCGGCCACCCTCACCGGCGCGGACCTTGACGGCGTACGTCGTGCCCTCGAGCTTGGACTTGACCTCGGCGGCGTGGTCGGAGTCGCGCACCGAGCGCGCCTCACGGGCCTTCTTGATCGAGTCGATCGTCTTCTCGCCACCGCGGGTCCAGCGCATGCCGAAGCCGCGCGGGATGAGGTAGTTGCGGCCGTAGCCGTCCTTGACCTCGACGATGTCGCCTGCCGAGCCGAGGCCCGTGACTTCCTGAGTCAGGATGAGCTTCATTGCGCGAGCTCCTCTCAGCGAGCCGTGGACGTGTAGGGAAGCAGTGCGACCTCACGAGCGTTCTTCACGGCCGTAGCCACGTCGCGCTGGTGCTGTACGCAGTTGCCGGTCACCCGACGCGCGCGGATCTTGCCGCGGTCGGAGATGAACTTGCGCAGGAGGTTGGTGTCCTTGTAGTCGACATAGGACGTCTTCTCCTTGCAGAACTGGCAAACCTTCTTCTTGGGCTTGCGAATCACTGCCTTGGCCATTGTGGTGCTCCTTCGTGAGCCCGGCTGTCGCCGGAATGGTTGGGGATGGTCTGTTGAGTTGTCGGTGCGGTGCCGTCAGGTCAGAACGGGGGCTCGTCCGAGCCGCCGGTCGCCCACGGGTCGTTCTGGGGCTGGCCACCGGGAGCGGCCTGGCCGCCCTGCTGTCCACCCCAGGAACCCTGGCCGCCACCCTGTCGGGCGGGCTGCGAGGAGCCCTGGGCGGCTGGTGCGCCCTGGGAGGGGCTGGAGGCCCACGGGTCGTCGCCGCCGGCGTTCCCGCCGCCGCCGCTGTAGCCGCCGCCCCCGCCACTGCGCTGGACGCGCGCGACCTTGGCGGTGGCGTACTTCAGGCTGGGTCCGACCTCTTCGACCTCGAGCTCGACGACGGTGCGCTTCTCACCCTCGCGAGTCTCGTAGGAGCGCTGCTTGAGCCGCCCCTGGGCCACGACGCGCATCCCCTTCTGGAGCGACTCGGCGACGTTCTCCGCCGCCTGGCGCCAGATCGAGCAGTTGAGGAACAGCGTGTCGCCGTCCTTCCACTCGTTGGAGTTCTTGTCGAACGCGCGCGGCGTCGAGGCGATCGTGAAGTTCGCGACCGCAGCGCCCGACGGGGTGAACCGGAGCTCCGGGTCTCCCGTCAGGTTGCCGACGACGGTGATGACGGTCTCGCCTGCCATGTGCTTCTCCCTTAGTGGCTAGCTGTTCGTTCGCTGCGTTCAGCGAGCGTCGGGACGGATGACCTTGGTGCGAAGCACGGACTCGTTCAGCGTGAGCTGACGGTCGAGCTCCTTGACCGTTGCAGGCTCGGCCTGCAGCGTGACGACGGCGTAGATGCCTTCGGCGTTCTTGTCGATCTCGTAGGCGAGACGACGACGGCCCCAGACATCGACGGTGTCGACACTGCCTCCGTCGTTGCGAACGACGTTGAGGTATGTGTCGAGCGAGGGCTGGACGGTGCGTTCCTCGAGGTTGGGATCGAGGATGACCATGAGTTCATAGGCGCGCATAGCGTTCTCCACCTCCTTCGGACTCGGGCGGCCACGGCGTTTCCGTGGCAGGAGGGCTGTGCGGTGTCGCCCTCCCATCGGGGGTGAGCGACGCGCAAGGTTAACAAGGCGTACGCCGGTCCACGAAATCGTCGTCCACAGGTGGGCCCGGCCTACTCCGGCGCGGCGCGCTTGGCCGGTGGACGTCCCCACCGTTTCGCGGCCACCCAGGCGAGCAGACCGAGGACGGATCCGGCGACGGCGGTCGGCACGCCCACCTCGAGCACGGCGAACCACGCCGTCGCCGGGTGGGCGAACAGCCCGACGACCAGGCCCACGGCGCCACCGCAGGCGCCGAGCGCCACCGCACCGACGAGCGCGGCGGCCAGAGCAGGCGGCATCTCCTGCAGCTGCGCGCGAAGGCCGGACACCCGACCACGGTAGCCCGGTACACGTCCCCGGCGACGTCGCGTCGCTCAGGGCCTGACCCTAGGCTGGAGCCATGAGCCCGAGCACCCAGATCGCCATCGGCGCACACGTCGAGCAGACCGACCCGGTCGCGGAGGCCACGGCCCGCGGCACCTCGCTGGTGCAGTTCTTCCTCGGTGACCCGCAGGGCTACAAGGGCCCCGAGATCCGTCACGCGGGAGGTGCCGCCGGCCTGCGCGCCGCGGCGGAGGAGGCAGGTGTCGATCTCTACGTGCACGCCCCCTACATCGTGAACGTGGCGACCACGAACAACCGCATCCGGATCCCCAGCCGCAAGCTGCTCCAGCAGCACATGGACGCCGCAGCCGAGATCGGCGCCAAGGGGCTGATCGTGCACGGCGGCCACGTCAACAAGACCGACGACCCCGCCACGGGCTTCGACAACTGGCGCAAGGCGGTCGAGGCCACCGACATCAAGATCCCGCTGCTCATCGAGAACACCGCGGGCGGCGAGAACGCGATGGCGCGCCACCTCGACCGGATCGCCGGCGTGTGGGACGCGATCTCCCAGGCCGAGGGGTTCGACAAGGTGGGCTTCTGCCTGGACACCTGCCACGCCTGGGCCGGCGGCATCGAGCTGCCGACCGCGGTGGAGAAGGTCCGCTCGATCACCGGCCGGATCGACCTGGTGCACGCCAACGACAGCCGCGACGCCTTCGACTCGGGCGCCGACCGGCACGCCAACTTCGGCAACGGCCAGCTCGACGAGCACGACTTCGCGGGCCTGGTCCGCGACGCCGGGGCTCCGGTCATCTGCGAGACCCCCGGTGGCGCCGCCGAGCACCAGTCAGACTTCGCGTGGCTGCGCGACCACGGCGTCTGACACTCACCCGCCGGGGCCTGCTGGCAGCCTCGGGTCTCGCCGGGCTGGCGGCCGGCTGTGGCGAGGCCACCCCCCGCTCGCGCTCCGGTGACCGGGACGCGTCGCCCCGGCGCATCCGCTACGGCGACGAGCACGGCTCGCAGTACGCCGAGCTGCGCCTGCCCGAGGCCACGCCGACCAGCACCGTGGTGCTCCTGCACGGCGGCTACTGGCTCCCGGGCTACGGCCTCCAGCTGATGGACCCCCTCGCCGAGCGGCTCACCGCCCTCGGCCACGCGACCTGGAACGTCGAGTACCGCCGCGTCCAGGGCGGGGGTGGCGTCCCGACCACGCTGGCCGACGTCGCCGCTGCCATCGAGCACCTCACCGCCACGGGGATGCCGTCGGGCCTGGAGGAGAAGGTGGTGCTGCTGGGCCACTCCGCCGGCGGCCAGCTCGCCGCCTGGGCCGCGTCGCGGACGGCGAAGACCCCCGGCGGTGCGGCCCGCGTCCCGTTGCAGGGCGTGATCTCCCTGTCCGGCGTGCTCAACCTGACGCTGGCGGCCCGCCGGCCCGGCTCGACCTCCCAGGTCACCGGCTTCGTGGGCGGCACGCCGGCCCGGGCGCCCGAGAACTACGCCCTTGCCGACCCCACCCTGCTCGTCCCACCCACCTCCCCGGTCTGGTCGGTGCACGCCCACGACGACCAGGTGGTCCCGGCCGAGCAGAGCACCACCTACGTCACGGCAGCGAAGGCCGCCGGCGGCACGGCCGAGCACGTCGACGTCCCCGGCGACCACTTCACCCTGATCGACCCGGGTGCCCCGTCCTTCGCGACCATCCGGGCGCTGCTCGACCGGGCCGCGGGCTAGCCCCGCGCCCGCACAGGCGCCCGGTTAGGCTCGCCGGGTGACCTCCGAAGCCCTGACCGTGCGCACGATCACCGCCGAGGAGCACCTCGCTCTCATCCGCTCCCTGTCGCGTCCGGCAGCCGGGACACCGGCTGGGGCGGCCAGCTTCCTGCAGACCCCGGCGTGGGCCGCGGTGAAGCCCGAGTGGGAGTCCGAGTCGATCGGGTGGTTCGAGCGCGGCGCCACCGGGAGCGAGAACATCCGCGGGGCCGCGCTGGTGCTCTACCGGCAGCTGCCTCGCGTCAAGCGCTACCTCGCCTACCTGCCCGAGGGTCCCCTCGTGGCGTGGGACAGCGAGGACCTCGGTGCCTGGCTGGACCCGATGGCCGCCCACCTCCGGGGCAAGGGCGCGTTCGGCATCCGGATCGGGCCGCCGGTGGTGCTGCGGACCTGGGACGCCGCGACCCTCAAGGAGGGCATCGCCGACGAGGCCGTGACCAGCCTGACCGCGCTCGCGCCGACTGCGCGCAGCCAGGTGGGCGCCGGCGTGGTGGCGCAGCTCCGTGAGCTCGGCTGGAGGCAGCAGTCGGTCGAGGGCGGGTTCGCCGCCGGCCAGCCGCAGTACAACTTCTGGATCCGGCTCGTCGACGACGAGGGCACCCCGCGCAGCGAGGACGACGTCCTCAAGGGGATGAACCAGCAGTGGCGGCGCAACATCAAGAAGGCCGCCAAGCTGGGCGTCGAGGTCGAGCGCGGCGACACCTCCGACCTGACCGCCTTCCACGAGCTCTACGTGCAGACCGCCGAGCGCGACGGCTTCACCCCGCGGCCGCTGGGCTACTTCCAGACCATGTTCAAGGCGTTGGGCACCGAGGAGACCGACCGGATCCGGCTCTACCTCGCCCGGCACGAGGGTGACCTGGTCGCGAGCACCATCTGGATCCGGGTGGGCACCCACACGTGGTACTCCTACGGCGCCTCCTCCACCGAGAAGCGCGACGTCCGCGGGTCCAACGCCGTGCAGTGGCAGATGATCCGTGACTCGCTGGCTGCCGGCGCGCACGTCTACGACCTGCGCGGCATCACCGCCACGCTCGACAGCGAGGACGACCACGTCGGGCTGATCCAGTTCAAGGTCGGCACCGGCGGTGAGGCCGTGGAGTACGCCGGGGAGTGGGACCTGCCGCTCAACCGGGCCCTCTACAAGGCGTTCGAGGTCTACATGTTGCGGCGAGGCTGAGCCCGTGTCCCTGATCCTCCGAGTCGACGGCGACCGGTGGCGCGCCCACCTCCAGGACGTCCACGAGCGGCACCCCGGGCTGGTGCCGGTGGCGAAGGGCAACGGCTACGGCCTCGGGCTCTCCCGCCTCGCTCGCAAGGCCCAGTGGCTGGGCGTCGACACCCTGGCCGTCGGGACCTACGAGGAGATCGATCAGGTCGAGCAGCGCTACGACGGATCCATCCTCGTCCTCACCCCCTGGCGCCCCTCCAACCCGCTGCCGGACGACCCCCGCGTGATCCACACGGTCGGCCGCCTCGAGGACCTCACCGCCCTGGCCGAGCACGGCGCCGCGAGTGGCCGGCGGCCGCGGGTGGCGCTGGAGCGGCTGACCTCGATGCTCCGCCACGGGTTCACCGGGCCCGGGCTGCGACAGGCGGGCTCGCGCGTGGCCCGGCAGGGCGGCGTGCAGGTCGAGGGCGTGGCGCTGCACCTGCCCCTGGCGAAGACGTCCCACCTGAGCGAGATCGAGCGCCTGATGAACGACGTGGTCGCGGCCGGGCTCGCCACCCGCACGGTGTGGGTCTCCCACGTCACCGAGGTCGAGCTGACCCTGCTGGGCCAGAAGTATCCCGAGTTCACCTTCCGCCCGCGCATGGGCACGGGCCTGTGGCTCGGTGACCGCAGCGCCCTCTCGGTGCGGTCGACCGTCCTGGACACCCACGCCGTCCAGCGCGGCGACACCTACGGCTACCGCGGCCGCTCCGCCCCGCGCAACGGCACCATCCTGGTCGTCTCCGGGGGCACCGCCCACGGCATCGGCCTGGAGGCGCCGACGGGGGACGCCACCATCCGCTCCCGGGCCGCCTCGATCGCCCGCGGCGGGCTCGACGCGGCCGGGCTGGTGCGGTCGCCGTACACCGTGGCCGGGAAGCAGCGCCTGTTCGCCGAGCCGCCGCACATGCAGGCCTCGATGCTGTTCGTCCCGCACGGCGTCACGGTCCCCGCGGTCGGCGACGAGATCGAGTGCCGGGTGCGGTTCACCACCACCGACTTCGACCGGGTCGAGATCTCCTAGCCGGACGGTCCGGCGCGAACGGACCCCTCAGCGGTCTCCGGCAGGGTCCGATCGCTCCGGACTATGCGTTCCTCACGCACCGGATCGTGCTCGGGGCGCAGGACGTCGCGGACGACCACCGCCACCAGGTAGAGCTGGGTCGCGACCCGGGCCCAGATCGCATAGTCGTACGCCGGGACCTGGTCGCCCGCTCCGGCCGCCAGCCAGCCGCCGAGGTACATCCAGACCACTGAACAGGTAGACGAGCTCGCCGGCCTGCCAGATGAGCAGGTCGCGCCACCGGGGACGGGCCAGCACCGCGAGCGGCAGCAGCCACAGGACGTACTGCGGCGAGTAGACCTTGTTGACCAGCAGGAACCCGGTCACCACCAGGAACCCGAGCTGGGCGACCCGGGGCGTCACGGGCGCCCGCAGGCCCAGCACGGCGACCCCGACGCAGACCAGGCCGAACAGCGCCCACGACCAGTGGTTGATCGTGCTCGCCGTGACCGTGTGGCCGTGGTGCTGGAGGACCAGCCACACCGAGCCCAGGTCGGCCCCGCGGTCGGAGTTGAAGCTCCAGAAGACCTTCCACTGCTCGAACCCGGTCAGCCAGGCCGGGGCGTCGGCCAGCACCCAGGCACCCGCGGCGCCCGCGGCGGCCAGCCCGAAGCGACCCAGCTGCCGGCGCCGCCACGCCACCACCAGGATCGGTCCGAGCAGGAACAGCGGGTAGAGCTTGGTCGCCACCCCGAGGCCGATCAGCACCCCCGACAGCAGCGGGCGGCCCCGCGCCCAGGCCCAGAGCGCGCCGGCCACCAGGGCGACGGCCATCAGGTCCCAGTTGATCAGCCCGGTGAGCAGCAGGGAGGGCGAGAGCACGAAGTAGAGCGCGTCCCACGGCCGGCCGCGGTGGGTGCCGGCCAGGAACCAGGTCGCGGCCAGGCCGAAGAGGAAGAGCAGCAGGGCGGTGAGCAGGAAGTAGGTGTTCACCTCGGCGGCCATCCCGGGCAGCGACCACAGCTGGCCCGGGTCGCCGAGGTGGCGGCCCTCCATCACCGGTCCGCTGGGGTGGAGCTGGGTCAGCCGGGCCGCGAGGAAGGCGAGGTAGGAGATGCCGACCGGGTACTCGGTGACCTCGTAGCGGCCCCCGGAGTCGGAGTAGGGCCACAGGCCCTCGGCGTACCCGCGCCCCGTGTAGAGGTAGGGCACGTCGGAGTAGCACGCCTTGGCGTAGCGGGCCTGGTCACCGGCCCAGTTGGTCTTCAGGCACGGCTGGTGCTGGACCAGGCCCAGCGCGAACACCACCGCGAACCCGGCCAGCAGCACGCGCACGGGCGTCCACCAGCGGTGGGGCCGTGCGTGCTCGCCGACCGGTCCGCCGACGATCTCGCTCATCCGACGTGCGAAGGGGTCCTCGCGCGTGGGGGCAACGGTCACGGGTTGCAGTTGGGGTCCGTCGGCTCGCACGCGGGCTTGCCCTGCTGGGACTGGCTCGGGTTCGGTGCCGGGGGATCGGTCTGGCCGGGCTCGGGGGTCTTGGTCTCGGCCGGCTTGGTCGGCTTGTCGGCCTTCTTCTTGGTCGGCGTGGGCTTCGGCGGCGGGGGCGTGTACGGCGCGTGGCCCTCGACGGGCGCCTCACCGTCGACGTTGGCGGCCGGCGGGAAGTCCACGGTCGGCGAGCCCTCGAGCATCCGCTGCATGACCGCGCGCCAGGTGTAGGTCGGGAAGTTGGCGCCGAAGTAGCTGGACAGGTAGCCGTTCAGGGCTTCGTTGCCCTTGCCACGGACGTACATCACGGCGGTCGCGACCTGCGGCGTGTAGCCCACGAACCACGACGAGGACACGTCGCCGTCCTTGTTGGTGGCCGTGCCGGTCTTGCCCGCCGCCGGGCGGCCGAGGGCCTGGGCGTTCATGCCGGTGCCGTTGGAGACCACCTGCTGCAGCGCGAAGCTGACGTCGCGGTCGATGTCGTCCGGCAGGGCCCGGTTCTTCTTCTTGGGCGTGCGCCACAGCACCTTGCCGTCGGAGGCGCGCGAGACCTTGCGGACCATGTAGAGGTCGTGGTGCACACCCCCGTTGGCGATGGTCGCGTAGGCGTTGGCCATCACGATCGGGCTGATGGTGGCCGAGCCGAGCGCGATGGCGTCGTTGGCCTCCAGGCCGGGCGTCTTGCGCGGGATGCCCATGGACACGGCCGTGTCGAGGATGTCCTTGGGACCGTTGGGCAGGGACTCCGTGAGGTCGGAGTACGCCGTGTTGACCGACTGCTCGGTGGCCTTGGTGAGACTGATCGCGGAGCCGTAGTTGGTGCCCGTGCCCTCGCCCTCGTTGACGACCTTGCTGCCGTTCTCGAAGGTGTACGGCGAGTTGCCGTCGAAGGTGTCCTTGAGCGCGAACCCGGCCTTGAGACCGGCCGCCAGGGCGAAGGGCTTGAACGCCGATCCCGGGGAGCCGCCGAGCGCCGCCCAGTTGAGCTGGCTGTCGAGGTAGTTCTGGCCGCCGTAGAAGCCGAGCAGGGCGCCGGTCTTCACGTCGACCGAGGCCGACGCGACGTGCAGCTTCTTCAGGCCCGGTGGCTTCTCGGCGAGCACGCCCTCCTTGGAGGCCTTCATCGCCTTGCGGGTGAAGGTCGTCTCCACGCGCAGCCCGCCGGAGTCGATCTCGGCGTCGTCGAACCCGATCTTGCGCAGCTGGGCCTTGACCATGGTGAGCATGAAGCCGCGCTGGCCCTCGTACTGGTTGTTGACCCGGGCCTTCCCCAGCTTGGGGAGGTGGCCGGAGTACTTGTCGGCGGCGGCGGCGTCGAGGTTGCCCATCGAGACCATGCCGCGCAGCACGTAGTCGTAGCGCGCGATCAGCGCGTCGCGACCGTCGGCACCGCGCTCGGGATTGAGGTAGGTGGGCGAGTTCAGGATGGCCGCCAGCATGGCCGACTCGGGGGCCGTCAGCTTCTTGGCCGGCTTGTCGAAGTAGGCGTTGGCGGCCGCCTGCACGCCGTACGCCCCGCGACCGAAGTAGATCGTGTTCAGGTAGCCCTCGAGGATGGCCGACTTCGACTGCTCCTGCTGCACCTTCAAGGACAGGAACGCCTCCTTGATCTTGCGGCTGAGGGTGCGCTCCTGGGTGAGGTAGAGGATCTTGACGTACTGCTGGGTGATGGTCGAGGCGCCCTGGGTGGCGTTGCCCTTGGCGTTGGAGAACGCGGCACGCAGGATGCCCTTGGGGTCGATGCCGCTGTTGGTGTAGAAGGTGCGGTCCTCGGCGGCGATGGCGGCGTCCTGCATCGACTGCGGGATGTCGGCCAGCGGGATCGACTCGCGGTTCTGGTCGGCGAAGCGGCCGATCTTGCCCTTGCCGCCGGAGTAGTAGACGAACGTCGACTGCGCCTCGAAGGCCTTGTTGGCGTCCGGGATCGTGGTGTTGCGGTAGGCGAAGTAGCCGATCGCCACCAGGACGAGCGTGCACACCAGGCCGGTGACCAGGGTCCACTTCAGGATCTTCCGCACCCGGGCACCGGTCGTCGGCTTGCTGCCTGTGCCGGACCCGCTCGCGGAGCCCTTGGAGGCAGCGCCGGAGCCGGCGGCTGCCTTCTTCTTGGGGGCTGGGTTGCTGCGGTTACCGCTCACTACACACTCTTTCGGGTTGCTGCGAAGCCGGTCTGCTGACGAAGGGTACGGGTTGTCCCCATGAGCCGGGACTCCTTCGGACGACCGGTGCGTCGATTCGCCCACGATATATCGATGCGATAGGTTCACTCGATAGAACGAGGTGGTACTCCGCTCAGCGGATGACCGACGTCACACCCGGAGGTGGAGCAGATGGTGAGCAAGGCGGCGACGCTCGAGCTCGCTGTCCTCGGCCTGCTCCACGACTCCCCGCTGCACGGATACGAGCTGCGCAAGCGCCTCAACCTGCTGCTCGGGTGGACCCGGCTGCTGTCCTACGGCTCGCTCTACCCCGCGCTCAAGCGGATGCTGCGTGCCGGCCTGGTCACCGAGGTGGCGACCGCCCCGCTCGGCGTCTCGCGCCGACAGCGGATCGTCTACCAGATCACCCCGGCCGGGGCGGAGTACTTCGGCGCCAAGATCACCGACGTCGGCCCCTCCGCCTGGGAGGACGAGGACTTCAACATGCGGTTCGCGTTCTTCTCGCGCACCGACTCCGAGGTGCGGCTCCGCATCCTCGAGGGCCGTCGATCCCGCCTGCAGGAGCGCCTCGACCGGGTCCGCACCAGTCGTGGCCCGGCCGGGCAGGACCGCTACGTCAGCGAGCTCCAGCGCCACGCCATCGAGTCGGTCGAGCGCGAGGTGCGCTGGCTGACCGACCTGATCGCGGCCGAGCGCGGTCCCGAGCCCCGCTCCGGCACGTCGCCGCCCTCGGCTCCCCCTGCACCCGCGAGTCCACCCCCGGCCCCGAGCCCGAGCTCCACCCGGGCGAAGCCGTCGAAGCGGAGCACCACCCCAGCACCACACACCCAGCCAGAGCACCAGTCGTGAGCGAAGAGGAGAACCACATGGGATCGGTACGAGTAGCCATCGTGGGAGTCGGCAACTGCGCCAGCTCCCTGATCCAGGGCGTCGAGTACTACAAGGACGCCGACCCGGCCGGCTCGGTGCCCGGCCTGATGCACGTGATGTTCGGTGACTACCACGTCAACGACGTCGAGTTCGTCGCCGCGTTCGACGTCGACGCCAAGAAGGTCGGCTTCGACCTGTCCGACGCGATCAACAACTCCGAGAACAACACGATCAAGTTCGCCGACGTGCCCCCCACCGGCGTGACCGTGCAGCGCGGCCACACCCTCGACGGGCTCGGCAAGTACTACCGCGAGACGATCGAGGAGTCCGACGCCGAGGCCGTGGACGTCGTCCAGGTCCTCAAGGACACGAAGGCCGACGTGCTCGTCGCCTACCTGCCCGTGGGCTCGGAGAACGCCGACAAGTTCTACGCGCAGTGCGCCATCGACGCGGGCGTGGCCTTCGTCAACGCCCTGCCCGTGTTCATCGCCTCCGACCCGGTGTGGGCCAAGAAGTTCGAGGACGCCGGCGTCCCGATCATCGGCGACGACATCAAGTCGCAGGTCGGCGCCACCATCACCCACCGCGTGATGGCCAAGCTGTTCGAGGACCGCGGCGTGGTGCTGGACCGCACCTACCAGCTCAACGTCGGCGGCAACATGGACTTCAAGAACATGCTCGAGCGCGACCGCCTGGAGTCCAAGAAGGTCTCCAAGACCCAGGCCGTCACCTCCAACATCGGCCACGACCTGGGCGCTCGCAACGTGCACATCGGTCCGTCCGACTACGTGCAGTGGCTCGACGACCGCAAGTGGGCCTACGTCCGCCTCGAGGGTCGTGCCTTCGGCGACGTGCCGCTGAACCTCGAGTACAAGCTCGAGGTCTGGGACTCCCCCAACTCGGCCGGCATCATCATCGACGCCATCCGGGCCGCCAAGATCGCCAAGGACCGCGGCATCGGCGGCGCCCTGCTGTCGGCGTCGTCGTACCTGATGAAGAGCCCGCCCGTGCAGCGCCCCGACGACGAGGGTCGCGCCTCGGTCGAGGCGTTCATCAACGGCGACGTGGAGCGTTGAGGCACGACGCACCCTGAGCCACCGGACGCGGGTTCCCCTCGAGGGGGGAGCCCGCGTCCTGCGTCCTCCGCCGACGTCGTCGGTGAGATTGTCCGAAAGGGCCATCGACAACCGTCTCAGCAGTTTCTAAGGTTCCGACCATGAGCGAAGGCACTCCACCTCCCCCTCCCCCCGAGAACCCCTACGGCGCCGGAGCGGGCCAGCCGCCGCCACCGCCCTCCGACCAGCAGCCTCCCGGGCAGCCCGGTGGCTACCCCGCGGCTCCGCCACCGCCGCCCCAGTTCGCCGCCGGACCTCGTCCCGGTGAGCTCCTGGACCGGTTCCTGGCGCGCCTCATCGACGGGATCCTGATCGGCGTCGTCAACGCGATCATCGTCGCGATCATCGTGGTCGGGATCATCGGCCTCGACGGCGCCGGGACCATGGGCTTCGGCGGCACCGACTACGCCGCCAGCATCGTCAGCGCCATCATCGGCGTCGCCATCAACCTCGGCTACTTCGCGTTCATGGAGTCCAGCCAGGGCAAGACGGTGGGCAAGATGGTGATGAAGCTGCACGTCGAGGGCGCCGCCGGCGGCAAGCCGACGATCGAGGAGTCCATCAAGCGCAACTGGTGGCTCGCGCTGCCGGCCCTGGCGATCGTGCCGGTGGTGGGCGGGCTCATCGGGAGCCTGGCCGAGCTGGTGATCATCATCTTGATCGCGGTGCAGATCGGCAGCGACCCCGAGCGGCGCCCCACGGTGTCGGACCGGTTCGCCGACACCCGCGTCATCAAGGAAGGCTGAGCAGCCGCCCAGACCTGGCACACGCCGCTGGCCCGTTCCGATCCGGAGCGGGCCAGTGGTGTCTGATGGACCCGTGTCCGACCTGCAGTGCCCCGCCACCCTGGTCGTGGCGCGCCACGCCAAGGCCGCCTTCGTCGAGGACTGGTTCTCCGACGAGGGCGGCTCGCTGACGGCCGAGGGCCGTGCCCAGGCGCACACGCTGGCCGACTCGCTGACGGGGCGGCGCATCGCCGCGATCTACTCCAGCGACCTCTCCCGGGCGGTGCAGACGGCCGAGATCGTGGCCGCCCACCTGACCGTGCCGGTCACGGCCTGCACGTCGCTGCGCGAGGTGTTCATCGGGTCCCTGCTCGGGACGGCCTTCGACGTCGGCCACATCGACGCCGTCAGCGACCAGTGGTGCGAGGGCACGCTGGACGCCGCCTTCGACGGGGGCGAGTCCGGGACCGACGTGGTCGAGCGGCACCGGCGCCAGCTCGACGAGATCGCCGACCTCCACCGTGGGGAGACGGTGCTCGTGGTGGGCCACCAGACCGCCCTCGGGATCGTCGTACCGACCCTGGCGGGGAACCTCACGCCCCGCTGGGCGCGCGAGCACGAGCTCGCCAACACCGAGTCGGTCGAGCTCGAGCGCGACGCCGACGGCTGGGTGCTGCGGCGCTGGGGCTCGGTGACTCAGCTCTGACGCGGTGTCGTGGACGCTGAGTGCGGCGTACACCACGTGTTCAGCGTCGATGACTCCGCGTTACAGCGAGGTGGCGGCCCACTCCAGCAGGGCGGCGCGCGCCTCGTCCTCGGTCATCGGGCCGCGGTCCAGGCGCAGGTCGAGCAGGTGGCGGTAGGCCTCGCCGACCTGGCGGCCCGGGCCGATGCCGAGGATCTCCATGATCTGGTTGCCGTCGAGGTCGGGGCGGAGCGACGCGAGCTCCTCCTCCTCGGAGAGACGGGCGATCCGCTCCTCGAGCTCGTCATAGGTACGCCGCAGCGCGTCGGCCTTGCGCCGGTTGCGGGTGGTGCAGTCGGCGCGCGTGAGGATGTGCAGCCGCTCGAGCTGGTCGCCGGCGTCGCGGACGTAGCGGCGTACGGCGGAGTCGGTCCACCCCCCCGAGCCGTAGCCGTGGAAGCGCAGGTGCTGCTCGACCAGCTGGGACACCGCGTCGGTCTGGTCCCTGGAGAACTTCAGCGCCTGCATCCGCCGGCGGGTGAGCTTGGCGCCGACGACGTCGTGGTGGTGGAAGGTGACCACGTTGTCCTCGGCGAAGCGACGCGTCCTCGGCTTGCCGACGTCGTGCATCAGCGCCGCGAGGCGGGAGACGAGGTCGGGGCCGCCACCGGTGAGGTCGCGGAGCCGGTCCTCGAGGTCGATCGACTGCTCGAGCACGGTCAGCGTGTGCTCGTAGACGTCCTTGTGCCGATGGTGCTCGTCCCGCTCGAGGGCCAGCGCCGGCAGCTCGGGGAGCACGTGGCCGGCGATCCCGGTGTCGACGAGCAGCCGGAGCCCGGCCACCGGGTCCGGGGCGAGGAGGGTCTTGACCAGCTCGTCGCGCACCCGCTCGGCCGAGACGATGGTGATCCTCTCGGCCATGTCGGTCATCGCGGCCACGACCCCGGGATCGACGGTGAAGCCGAGCTGGGCCGAGAAGCGGGCCGCCCGCATCATCCGCAGCGGGTCGTCGGAGAAGGAGTCCTCGGGCCGCCCCGGCGTGCGGAGCACCCCGTGGGCGAGGTCGAGGACGCCGCCGAACGGGTCCTCGAGCTGCTGCTCGGGCAGGGAGAGGGCCATCGAGTTGACCGTGAAGTCGCGCCGGGCCAGGTCGCCGACGAGCGAGTCGCCGTACACCACGCTGGGCTTGCGGCTGGTCGCGTCGTAGGCCTCCGAGCGGAACGTGGTGATCTCGACCTGCCACTCCCCCCGCCGGCAGCCGATGGTGCCGAAGGCGCGGCCGATGTCCCAGGTGGCGTCGGCCCAGCCCTTGATCAGCCGCTCGGTCACCTCGGGACGCGCCGAGGTGGTGAAGTCGAGGTCGTTCTGGAGACGACCGAGCATCGCGTCCCGGACCGGGCCTCCGACCAGCGCGATCTGCTCCCCGGCCGCCGCGAACCGGGCGCCCAGCTCGGCGGTCACGGGCGCGATCCGCTCCAGCTCCGCGATCACGCGAGTCTGGACGTCGCTGATCAGCAGGGGCTCCTCGGACACGGGAGACCACTCTAGTGCCGTCGGCGCGGATACCATCGCCGACGTGAGCCGCGCCCGCTGGACGACCCGTGCGCTGGGGGCCGTGCTCGCGGCGGCGTGCCTGGCCGGGGCCCCGCTGCTGGCCGGGTCGGCCGCGGCGGCGTCGGAGACGGCCCGTCCGAGGCTGGCCCGCACCGCCGACGACGGCGAGACGACCCCGCTCGCGGTGACGCTGACGGCGATGTCGCCCGCGGAGATCCCCCGCAAGGGCGCCATCACCCTCGCCGGCGTGGTCGCGAACACCTCCAAGGAGGACTGGACCGACGTCAACGTCGCGCCGTTCGTCTCCCAGCGACCGATCACCACCCGCAACGCGCTGGCCCTGGCCGCCGCGAGCGCCGCCAGCGTCGCGGTGGGCGAGCGGCTCACCGACTCCGGGACGTACGCCGCGGTCGGTGACCTCCCTGCGGGCCGGTCGGTGCCCTTCCGCCTGCGCGTGCCGGTCACCTCGCTCGGGATCACCGGTGACCCGGGCGTCTACTGGATCGGGGTGCACGCGCTCGGGACCAACGCCGACGGGCGCGACCTGGTCGCCGACGGGAGGGCCCGGACGTTCATCCCGCTGGTGCCCACCGCCGCGGCCCGCAGGCGCAGCGTCCCCGTCTCGGTCGTGCTGCCCCTGCGCGAGCGCGCCCGGCGCGCCGACGACGGCAGCCTCTTCGGCCCCACGCGCTGGGCCGGCCTGACCGGACCGGAGGGACGGCTCCAGCGCCTGGTCGCCTTCGGGGCCTCCGCGGGCAGCACCCCGCTCACCTGGCTCGTCGACCCGGCGGTGATCGACGCCCTCGACGACTTCAGCCGGGGCAACCCGCCGCTCTCCCTCGACGCACCGGCCGCGGAGGGCGACACCGGGACGGGCGAGCAGAGCGACGGCGACACGAGTCCCAGCGACGGCGCCTCGCCGAGCGCGCCGGCCTCCCCCGAGCCCGGCACCCCCACCCAGCCGCAGCGCGACGACGCGCGCAGCGTGCTGGACCTCTTCCTGGCGACCGCACGCACGCCGACGAACACCCTGCTCACCCTGGGCTACAGCGACCCCGACGTCGCCGCCCTCGCCCGTCACCGCGCCCGGCTGGTCACGCGCGCGGACCGTCTCGCCGCCACCCGGATGAAGGCCTGGGGGCTGTCCGGCGCGCCGACCGTGGCTCCCCCGAGCGGCTACTTCGACCCGGGCCTGCTCCCGGACATCGCCCGCGACTCGCTGATGCTCCTCAGCGACCACGGCGCGTTGCAGGACCCGCCGCTGTCCCGTCTGGCGAGCGGGCAGGAGATGGTCCTCGGCGACGCCCGCGCGTCCGCCGGCGGCGCGGCGCCGACCCGGCCCCGGGACCCCCTGGCCCTGCGCCAGCGGATCCTCTCCGAGGCGGCGCTCGAGGTGACCAAGGGCCGCGGCACCCCCCGACCGGTCGTGGTCACCTTCCCCGCCGGCTGGGACCCGGGGGCGAACTGGCGACGCGCCGACTTCTTCGGTGGGCTGGCCACCCCGTGGGTCCAGATGACGGCCACACCCCGCGGCGCCACCACGACGTACGACGCGACGCTGCCCTACGGTCGCGCCCAGCGCGACCGCGAGATCAGCGGCACCAACGTCGGCGCGACGCGTGTCCTCGCCCGGACCAGCACCGTCCTCGACGACCTGCTGGCCAAGGACACCGACGCCACCGACCGGCTCACCGGCGCCGCGCTCCAGGCCTCGTCCTACACGGCCCGGCCCAACCCCCCCGTCTCCGCGCAGCAGGTGCTCGCGCTGGACGCCACCGTTCGCAGCGACATGGACCGGGTCGAGGTCACCGGCAGCGACTTCGTCACCCTCTCCGGCGGCTCCGGCTCGCTCACCGTGACGCTCGTCAACGGCCTGGAGCAGGCCGTGAAGGTCGGGCTCCGCGCCCGGACGGACAGCCCCCGGGTCAAGGTCGCCGCACCGGACCCGGTCAGCATGCAGCCGGGCCAGCGCACGACCCTGCGGCTGCGGGTGACCAGCGGGGTCGGCGTCCACGACGTGACGATCACACCGGTCACCACCGCGGGCGCGAGCGCCGGCACGCCCCTGACCTTCAGCCTGCGCACCAGCCAGGTGGGACGCCTGATCTGGTACATCATCTTCGCCGGCGGTGCCCTGCTCGCCGTGATGATCGTGCGCCGGATCGTGCTGCGGGTCAGCAGCCACCGCTGGCGCCAGAACGAGGCCTCGTGAGCGAGGTCCCCGAGCCCGGCTCACGGTCGCTGCTGTCCTCGAGCGCCGTGATGGCCGCCGGCACCGTGGTGTCTCGCCTGAGCGGCTTCGTGCGCGGCATCCTGCTGGCGGCCGCGCTCGGCGTCGGCCTGCACGCCGACGTGTTCAACATCGCCAACACGGTGCCGAACATGCTCTACATCCTGCTGGCCGGCGGGGTCGTCAACGCGGTGCTCGTGCCGCAGCTGGTCCGGGCGATGAGGAACGACCCCGACGGCGGGGAGGCCTACACCAACCGGATCATCACCCTCGCCGGGCTGTTCCTGCTGGTGGTCACGGTCGGGCTGGTGGTCGCCGCCCCGTGGCTGATGCGGCTGTTCCTGGACCCGCACTTCTTCGACCCGGACCGCTCGGCGCAGCTCGCCTCGGTGATCGCGTTCGCGCGCTACTGCCTGCCGCAGGTCTTCTTCTACGGGATGTTCGTGCTGGTCGGGCAGATCCTGAACTCGCGCGGACGCTTCGGGCCGATGATGTGGGCGCCGATCGCCAACAACGTGGTGGCCGTGGCGGTCCTGGTCACCTACCTCGTCTCGATCGGGCCGGCCGAGGGGCCCGAGAAGCAGGGCGGCTTCTCCTCGGGCGCCGAGGCCCTGCTCGGGATCGGGTCGACGATCGGCATCGTCGTCCAGCTGCTCGTGCTCCTGCCCTACCTCAAGGCGGCCGGCTTCAGCTATCGGCCGCGCTTCGACTTCCGCGGCAGCGGCCTGGGGCACACCCTGCGCCTCGGCGTGTGGACGGTGCTGTTCGTCGTGGTCAACCAGGTCGCCTACACCGTCGTCGTCCGCCTGGCCAGCCGCGGCACCGTCGGCTCGGGCGCCGGCGGGACGGGTGGACCCGGGAACCCCGAGGGCACCGGCTACACGATCTACTCGAACTCGTTCCTGCTCACCATGGTCCCCCACTCGATCATCACCGTGTCCCTGGCCACGGCGATGCTGCCGATGCTCTCGTCGTACGCCGCGGACGACCGGCTGGCCGACGTCGGGCGGGCCGTGTCCTCCACCCTCCGCTCGGCGTACGCGCTGGTGGTGCCGGTCGCGGTGATGTTCTCCGTCATGTCGCTCGACATCGCCAACGTGATCTGGGCCTACGGCAGCGCCCGGCGTGACTTCGCCAACTTCGCCCCCACCCTGGCGCTGTTCGGGATCGGGCTGGTGCTCTTCACCGCGCACTACCTGATGCTGCGTGGGTTCTACGCCCTCGAGCAGACCAGGAGGGTGTTCTGGATCCAGTGCGCGATCGCGGCCACCAACATCGTCGCGGCCGTCCTGCTCACCCGTGGCGCCCCTCCCGCGGAGACCGCTCCGCGGCTGGTGGTCGCCTACGCCTGCTCCTACGCGGTGGGCGCGCTGACCTCCTACGTGATGCTCTCGCGCACCGTCGGCGGGCTGGACGGCCGGCGGTTGGTGCGCTTCCTGGTGCGCCTGGCGATCGCGGTGGCCCTGAGCGGCGGCGCCGCCTGGGTGCTGCGGGAGGGCATGGCCGACCTGCTGCCGGGCGAGGGCAAGCTGCACGCCGTGCTGGACCTCGCCGTGGTCGGCCTCGGTTTCGTCGCCGTCTACGTCGGTGTGGCCAGGATCCTGCGGATCACCGAGGTGAGTGACGTCACGAGGCTGGTCACGAGCCGTCTGGTCAGAAGGAGGTGACCCCGGAAGCGCCCGGGTGTGCACCCGGCCCCACCTACGATGGAGCCGCCCGCCGGTCAGCGACACCGCCGCTGCGCCGCGCGAGGACCGAAGTGACGACGAGGAAGCAGGGAGGTGCGTGACGTGACGACCGGACCGGTCGGACCCGGCACCGTGATCGCCGGGCGCTACCGCCTCGACGACCTCCTCGCCGAGAGCGCCGGCGCCCGCTTCTGGCGCGCCACCGACACCATCCTGGCCCGCAGCGTGGCCATCCACGCCGTGCCCAGCACCGACCCCCGCGCCCCCGGTCTGCTCGATGCGGCCCGGGTGTCGGCCACCGTCACCGACCCCCACCTGCTGCGGGTGCTCGACTGCGACGACGAGGGCGAGATCACCTGGGTGGTCAACGAGTGGGGTGACGGCATCTCCCTGGACCTGATGCTCCAGCAGGGCACGCTGCCGCCCTCGCGGGCCGCCTGGCTGACCCGGGAGGTGGCCGAGGCGATCGCGGCGGGCCACGCCCAGGGGGTGGCGCACGGTCGGCTCAACCCCGAGGCCGTGCTGGTCACCCACGCCGGAGCGGTCAAGCTCATCGGGTACGTCGTGGACGCCAGCCTGGAGACGCCTCGTCCGCCCGACCCGCTCTACGGCGAGCTGGACGAGCGCGAGGCCGACGTGATCAACCTGGCCGGCATCCTCTACGCGGCGCTGACCGGGCGCTGGCCAGGAGTGGCCCGGTCCGCCGTACCCAAGGCCCCGCGCGAGGCCCGCCGCCCGCTGCGGCCCCGGCAGGTGCGGGCCGGGGTGCCCCGCACGCTCGACGCCATCTGTGAGCGGGTGCTCCACAAGGAGGGCTCGCAGCACGCGATGCCGATCGAGACGGCCCACGAGATCGCCGCAGCTCTCGCGGACTACGTCGGTGACCCCGCCCTGAGCGCGCCGATGGACGCGGCCGCGATGCACGCCGAGCCCCCCGCCGCGGTCCCGACCGACGACCCGGAGGCCACCCAGCTCACCACGCCCATCGACCCCGACGCGACGCAGACCTTCCGGGCCACCGACGAGGGTCCCGACTCGCTCGCCCCCCTGCACGCACCGGGGAACGAGCGGGAGCAGCCCTGGGAGCCGGCTCCGCCCCCGGCGCCCTTCCCCGACCTCCCCGAGCGACCGCTCTTCGCCTCCACCGAGCGTCGGGTGCCGGCTTCCTCGCGCGAGCAGTCGTCGCTCACGTCGTCACCGTGGTCGCAGCCCGACGCCAGGTCCGAGGCCGGGTCCGACGCTGGGTCCGACGCCGGCGGCCACCCGGGCAGCGCTACGAGCACGCACCTCGGCCTCGGCCAGGGTGGTCGCCACGGGAACGGCAGCGGGAACGGCAGCGAGAACGGGAACGGCCACAGCGCTCCCCCGCCCGGCTTCTGGCCCTTCGACCAGGACCCGGAGGAGGAGTCCGAGGTCCACACGGGCAGGGAGGGCCGGGGCTGGCTGCGGATGGCGATCGTGGTCGGCGTCCTCCTCGTCCTGGTCGTCGCCATGGCGGTCGCGTTCAACCGCGGCCGCGAGGACGGCAACACCCCGTCGGGGAGCGACCCCAGCCCCAGCAACGCCGCGAAGGCGAAGGCGAAGGGCGCGGCCCTCAAGCTCACCGACGTGCGCGACTTCGACCCCTTCGCCACACCGCCCGCGGAGAACCCGGACAGCGCACCGAACGCCATCGACGGGGACCCCGCGACGTCGTGGACGACGGTGACCTACCGGGGCAACCCGGCCCTCGGCGGGCTCAAGTCCGGCGTCGGCCTGATGGTCGACCTCGGCAGCGAGAAGCAGCCCCGGTCGGTCTCGGTGCGGTTCAAGGGCGCCCCCACCTCCTTCGAGGTGTACGCCGCCCCGGGCGGCGTGACCCAGTCCCCGGAGAAGCTCGACCAGCTCGACAAGGTCGCGGCCAGGGCCGACGCCGCCGAGCGCGCGACCGTGACCCTCGACCCGGCGCCGAAGACGCGGTTCGTGCTCGTCTGGCTGACCCGGCTGCCGGCGGTCGCCGGTGGCTTCCGGGGTGAGATCACCGACATCTCGGTCAGGTCGTGACCGACCCCGAGGAGGGGCCCGACGGGAACGAGGACGAGAGCCGGCGCGAGGACGTCGCGCTGCTCGAGGCGCACGTCGCCGGCGACCCGGAGGCCTTCGCCCGGCTCTTCGGCCGGCACCGGGACCGGCTCTGGGCCGTCGCCCTCCGCACCACCGGGAACCCCGAGGACGCCGCCGACGCCCTGCAGGACGCCCTCATCTCCGCCTTCCGTCGCGCCGAGACCTTCCGCGGGGACTCCGCCGTGACCACCTGGCTGCACCGCATCGTGGTCAACGCCTGCCTGGACCGGCTGCGGCGGGCCAAGGTGCGCGCCGCCGACCCGCTGCCCGACGACCTCGAGGAGCACGCGGCCCGCGGTGCCGTCCTCGCCGGGCACGACGCCGCCGACGACCCCGAGGCGCACGCGCTGGCCCGGGACCGGCGGCACCAGGTGCTCGCCGCCCTGGACCGGCTGCCGCCCGACCAGAAGGCCGCGCTCGTGCTGGTGGACATGGAGGGCTACCCCGTCCTGGAGGCGGGTCGCATCCTCGACGTACCCGCCGGGACGATCAAGAGCCGCTGCGCCCGCGGCCGCGCCCGCCTGGCGGTGCTGCTCGCCGACCTCGCGCCGGGAACCCCGCCGACCCCCGATGCGTCGCACTCGGGAGACCCGCCGGCCCGGCGTACGGACCGGCACGACGACCCACGCGAGGAGGTGAGCGGACATGAGTGACGAGAACGACCAGCAGGAGCGACCCGAGGACGACGCGCACATCCGCGCCCTGCTCGCCGAGCTCGGCTCCGGTCCCGCAGGCGAGTCGATGCCTCCCGACGTCGCCGCCCGCCTCGACGACACCCTGGCCCGGCTGGTGGCGGAGCGTGCGGCGGGCGGTGTTGCCGGCGACGACGACACCGTCGTACCCCTCCGCCGCCGCTGGGTCCCCCGGCTGACCGCCGCGGCCGCGGCGGTGATCGTGCTCGGGGCCGGTGGCGTCGCGGCCTCGAACCTGGGCGTCTTCGGCGGGTCGTCGTCCGACAGCGCGTCCAGCAGCGACGCCGGCGGCAGCTCGGCGGCGAAGTCCGAGGCCAGGTCGGCCTCGCCCTCGGACCCCGACGCGACTGCCCGACGCGACGCCGAACGGGCGCAGGCGCTGCCGAAGGTGCGCTCCACCGCCTTCGCCTCCGACGTCGGCAGCCTGGTCAGGCTGAGCCGGGCCGGTGCGGTCGCCCCCCTGACCTCGGACCAGAAGGCCTCCGGGGGAAGCGAGTCGGAGGCCGGCGGCGACACCGCGTCGCGGTCCCCGGCCGCCGCCCTGGGAGCGCTGCGCTGCCCTGGACCCGAGATCACCGACGACGCGGTCCCGAGCCCGATCACCTACGACGGGCGCGTGGCGGTCCTCGTCGTCCACCCGCCGCGCGACGGGAAGCAGCTCGTCGAGGCCTGGGACTGCCAGGGCACGCGCACGCTCGACTCGGCCACCCTCACCCCGTAGGTGTGGGCGGGGCCGCCGCTGCGGAAGGATGGGGGCATGAGCGCCCCCCACCGCACGCGGTCCGTGTCCTGCCAGGTCGAGCTGGACGTGCGCGAGGCGGCCGAGCTGGTCTGGTCGGTGGCGGTCGCGCGGGGTCCCGAGCTGGCCTCGGAGCACCTCGCGATCACCGTGAACGGGAACCCGGTCCCGGTGCGCGAGCTCGAGGTCGCCGACGGGGGCCGGCTGCACGTCTGCACGGCCCCTCCCGGCCGGCTGACCCTCACCTACGCCGCCGACGTGGCCGGGCTGGCCGCCCCCGCGGAGGTGGACCCGGTCGACGACATCGTCTACCGCCGCCCGAGCCGCTACGCGGAGTCCGACGAGCTCGGGCCCACGGCCTGGGCGGAGTTCTCCACCCTGGAGGGCAAGGAGCTGCTCGACGCCGTGAGCTCCTGGGTCGGCACGCAGCTCTACTACGTCAGCGGATCGAGCCGGCCCACCGACGGCGCCACCCAGACGATGCTGCTGCGCCAGGGCGTGTGCCGGGACTTCGCCCACCTGGTGATCGCGATGCTGCGGGCGCGCAACGTGCCCGCCCGCCTGGTGGCGGTCTATGCCCCCGGCCTCTCGCCGATGGACTTCCACGCGGTCGTCGAGGCGGCCATCGACGGCCGGTGGTACGCCGTGGACGCCACCACGCTGGCACCGCGGGAGACGCTGGTGCGGATCTCGACCGGGAGGGACGCCTCCGACACGGCGTTCCTGACGGTGCAGTCCGGTCGCGCCGACCTGGTCTCGATGAACGTGACCGCGACCGCTGTGCCCGACCTCCCGCAGGACAACCTCATGAGCCTCGTCTCCCTCACCTGACCCACCGGCCACCGCCCGTCGCGCCGCTGCCGGCACCGGAATGCGCGGTGCCTAGGATCTGTTGAGCAGACGTACCCCGCTCAGCATCCAGACCAGGAGTCGCAGTGACCGAACAGACCAGCTCCACCGCCGGCGAGATCCGCGACGTGATCATCGTGGGATCGGGCCCGGCCGGCTACACCGCAGCGGTGTACGCCGCTCGCGCCAGCCTCGAGCCGCTGGTCTTCGAGGGCTCGGTCACCGCGGGTGGTGCGCTGATGAACACCACCGAGGTGGAGAACTTCCCCGGCTTCCGCGAGGGCATCCAGGGCCCGGCCCTGATGGACGAGATGCGGGCGCAGGCCGAGCGCTTCGGCGCCGAGATCGTCTCCGACGACGTCATCGAGCTCGACCTGACCGGCGAGACCAAGGTCGTCACCACCGCCGAGGGCACCTTCTCGGCGCGCGCGGTGATCCTGGCGACGGGCTCGGGCTACCGCAAGCTCGGCATCCCCGACGAGGACCGGCTCTCGGGTCACGGCGTGAGCTGGTGCGCGACCTGCGACGGCTTCTTCTTCCGCGAGCAGCACATCGCCGTCGTGGGTGGTGGCGACTCCGCGATCGAGGAGGCGACCTTCCTCTCGCGCTTCGGCTCCAAGGTCACCCTGATCCACCGCCGCGGCGAGCTGCGCGCCTCCAAGATCATGCAGGAGCGCGCCTTCGCCGACCCGAAGATCGACTTCGCCTGGAACTCCGAGGTCGCCGAGATCCACGGCGAGGACAAGGTCACCGGAGTGACCCTGCGCGACACCGAGACCGGCGAGACCCGTGAGCTCGACGCGACCGGGCTGTTCGTGGCGATCGGCCACGACCCCCGCTCGGAGCTGCTGCACGGCCAGGTCCGGCTCGACGACGAGGGCTACGTGCTCGTCGACGCGCCCTCCACGCGCACCAACGTCACCGGCGTGTTCGCCTGCGGCGACCTCGTCGACCACCACTACCGGCAGGCCATCACCGCCGCCGGCACCGGGTGTGCCGCCGCCCTGGACGCCGAGCGCTACCTCTCCGACCTCGACTTCTCGCTGACCACCTCGGCCGGCGCAGCCACGGTCGGCGCCAGGGCCTGACCCACCCCTCCCCGGGAAGAAATGCCGTCCCGGGGGCGTTCCCCCACAGCAACCCCCACGACGTCAACACAACGAGGAGAACCGATGTCCAACCTGCAGGCCGTCACCGACGACACCTTCGAGACCGAGGTCCTGAAGTCCGAGAAGCCCGTGCTGGTGGACTTCTGGGCTGAGTGGTGTGGCCCGTGCCGCCAGGTCGGACCCATCCTCGACGAGCTCGCCGCCGAGCACGGCGAGAAGGTCACCTTCGTCAAGATGAACGTCGACGAGAACCCCGTGACGCCCTCGACGTACCGCGTCAACGGCATCCCGACGCTCAACGTCTACCAGAACGGTGAGGTCGTCAAGCAGATCGTCGGCGCCCGCCCCAAGGCCGCCCTGCTCAAGGAGCTCGCGGACTTCATCGCCTGAGCACCTGCGCGAGGCACAGGACTACAGTCGCTGCGTGAACTCGGTCTTCCGACACGGTGACTCCGGTCCCGCCGTCGCCCAGATCATCGGTCTGCTCACCCGGATCGGTCTTCTGGGCGATGCTGCTGTCCCCACCGGGACGGTCTTCGACGAACCGCTCTCGGACGGTCCGGTCTTCGACGAGCCGGTCGAGCTCGCGGTGCGGACCTTCCAGCAGGAGCGTGGCCTGACCGTCGACGGCGTCGTCGGCCCGCTCACCTTCCGGAGACTCGACGAGGCCCGCTGGCGCCTCGGCGACCGGATCCTGACCCACCTCCCCGGCAGCCTGATGGTCGGCGACGACGTCTACACGCTCCAGGGCCGGCTGCTCGACCTCGGCTTCCGGGTGGGACGCGTCGACGGCTACTTCGGCAGCGAGACCGAGTACGGCGTCCGCGAGTTCCAGCGCAACTTCGGCATCCCGCCCGACGGCACCTGCGGTCCCGCCACCCTCAAGGCGCTGACCCGGTTGAGCCCGATGGTCAAGGGCGGGGCACCCAACGCGCTCCGCGCCCAGGAGCGCATCCGCGAGGCCGGGCCCCACCTCGGGGGCAAGATCGTCGTGATCGACGTCGGGCGGGGCCACAACCTCCCCGAGGAGTACGCCGAGGCATCGGATGCCATCCTGCACGACCTCGCCCAGCGGGTGGAGGGCCGGCTCGTCGCGACCGGGGTGCAGGCCTTCCTCACCACGCCCCGGCGGGCCACCCCCGGCGAGGAGGCCGAGCGCGCGGCGTTCGCCAACCGGGCCGGCGCCGACCTGTTCCTCTCGCTGGCCCTGGACGCCTCCCCGCACCCGGACGCGTGCGGGGTGTCGACGTACTTCTTCGGAGACGCCAACCACAACACCTGGTCCTCGGTCGGTGAGCGCTTCGCCGGGCTCGTGCAGCGCGAGATCATCGCCCGCAGCGACCTGGTCGACCTGCGCTGGCACCCCAAGACGTGGGAGATCCTGCGACGCACGCGGATGCCCGCGATCCGGCTCGACGCGGGCTACCTGACCAACGCCGGCGACGCCGAGCGCCTCGGCGATGCGGCCTTCCGCGACGTGCTGGCCGAGGCGATCGTGGTCTCGGTGCAGCGGTTCTACCTCAGCCCCGAGGTCGACGCGCACACCGGAGTCCTGCAGGTCAGCGAGCTGCGGGACAGCTTCAGGGGCGTCTGAGGGTCTCCGCGGCCCGGGAGGACCGGGTCGGCTGGCCCAGCTTGGCCGGCCGCTTCACCGGGGCGAGCAGCCGCTCGAGGCCCTTCTCCAGCTCCTCGCGCAGGCTGATCGTGGTGCGCAGGTCCATCCGCATCCGCGGGTTGACCGGGTGGGCCCGGTGGGTGGAGAACCCGACGGCCAGCAGGAAGTCGGCCGGGGTGACGCAGTGGCCGCTGCGCCCGCGGGTGTCACCGAAGGCCTCGACCGCCTTGACGCCGCCGCGCTGGACGAGGTCCTTGGCCATCCCCTGCATCATCATCCGGCCCAGGCCTCCGCGCCGGTGGGCCGGATCGACGTACGCCGTGGTGAGGATGACCGCGTCCGAGCTGATCGGCGCCGTGGCGAACCCGTCCGAGGCGGGTACGTGCACCGGCGGCGCCCAGATCATGTGGCCGACGACCTCGCCGTCGACGAGGGCCACCCGGCCGCACGAGCCCCACTCACGCAGCACCATGGAGACCCAGGCGGACTTCTCCTCGACCTCGTGGCCGCGGACGGCCTCCCGGCGTACGGGATCGAGCTCCCAGAAGACGCACTCGCGACACCCGCCGACCAGCAGGTCGAGGTGATCCAGCGTCAGTCGCTCGATCTTGCGCGCCATGGGGCCATCCTAGGCCGCCGGTGTCCCGGTCAGCCGGATCGCGGGGCTCCGGCTAGACCCGCTGGGTGGCCAGGAAGTCGGCGATCCGTCCGATCGCCTCGGTGAGGGTGTCGAGGTCGGGCAGGGTGACCAGGCGGAAGTGGTCGGGCTCGAACCAGTTGAAGCCGGTGCCGTGGGTGACGAGGATCTTCTTGGCGCGGAGCAGGTCGATCACGAACTGCTCGTCGTCCTTGATCGGGTAGACCTCGGGATCCAGCCTCGGGAAGCAGTAGAGGGCACCGCGCGGCTCGACGCAGCTGACGCCGGGGATCTCGTTGAGCTGGCGCCAGGCGGCCTTGCTCTGCTCGTAGAAGCGGCCGCCGGGGTGGATGTACTCGTTGATCGACTGGTAGCCGCCCAGCGCCGTCTGGATGGCGTGCTGCGCCGGCACGTTGGCACACATCCGCATGTTGGCGAGCAGGGTGAGCCCCTCGAGGAAGTCCTCGGCCAGGTGCCGCGGACCCGACACCATCACCCAGCCGGCCCGGTAGCCACACACCCGGTAGGCCTTGGACAGGCCGCTGAAGGTCAGGCACAGCACGTCGCCCCCGACGTACGACGCGGTGTGGTGGTGCACCGCGTCGTCGAAGAGGATCTTCTCGTAGATCTCGTCGCTGAAGATGACCAGCTCGTGGCGCCGGGCGATGTCGACCATGCCCTTGACCGTGCCCTCGCTGTAGACGGCGCCGGTCGGGTTGTTCGGGTTGATGATCACCAGGCCCTTGGTGTCGGGGGTGATCTTGGCCTCGATGTCGGCGAGGTCGGGGTCCCAGCCGTTCTCCTCGTCGCAGCGGTAGTGCACCGGGGTGCCCCCGCACAGCGAGACGGCCCCGGTCCACAGCGGGTAGTCGGGCGCGGGCACGAGGATCTCGTTGCCGTCGTCGAGGTAGGCCTGGAGCACCAGCGAGATCAGCTCGGAGACGCCGTTGCCGATGAAGACGTCGTCGACGTTGGTGTCGGTGAGCCCGTGGGACTGGTAGTACTGCGCCACGGCCGTGCGTGCGGAGTAGATCCCGCGCGAGTCGGAGTAGCCCTGGGCCTCGGGCAGGTTGTGCACGATGTCGGCGACGATCGCCTCGGGCGCCTCGAAGCCGAACGGCGCCGGGTTGCCGATGTTGAGCTTGAGGATCTTGTGGCCCTCGGCCTCGAGGCGCTGGGCCTCGACCAGGATCGGCCCGCGTACGTCGTAGCGAACGTGCTGGAGCTTGCGGCTCTGGACGAT
>CAVSUC010000001.1:0-316960 GCA_963731075.1 uncultured Actinomycetota bacterium | reverse complement strand
TTGTGGGGATCGACCCCGATGATGACCTGTTCCAGGTCCCTCCGCTCCGCCAGATGCATAGGATCGGCAAGGTGGGCATTGCTACTAAGAGCAGGGCAGTCCCCTCTGGAGCCACGCCTCGCCACGGCGCCCGACGGGCGGCAAACCGGAAGAGAACCACACCCAGCAAGCCGGGTGGGCAACCCAAAAGAGAGCCATCCCGCCGGACACCTAGACCGATCTGGCCACACACCGCCCTGCGGGAAGCGTCGAGTAACCCAGAAAGGCACATGTGTACCCAATGACTTTCGCAATCGTCACCGCAGGCAGCGGCCCCGTGGATTGCGCGACTGAGTAGCTCGGCGACATTCCTCTTCTTGACCCCCCCCGTCGGTGTCCGTGTTGTCCGGACACCGACGGGGGGTCAAGAAGAGGAATGTCGCCAGCTACTCGGCGTGAGCCGCCCGGGATTCTGGCGCAATCCACCGCGGGCGCCTGCCTGCGGTAACGAGTGCCGAAAGTCATTGGGTACACATGTGTCTTTCTGGGTTACTAGAGACTTTCCGTAGGGCCGGTGTCTGGCCAGACTCGGTCTAGGTGTCCGGCGGGATGGCTCTCTTTTGGGTTGCCCACCCGGCTTGCTGGGTGTGGTTCTCTTCCGGTTTGCCGCCCGTCGGGCGCCGTGCGAGGCGTGGCTCCAGAGGGGACTGCCCTGCTCTTAGTAGCAATGCCCAACTCGCCGACCCATCAGTCCGGACAGGATCGGGAGAGCGCTATGGAGACAGGTCATCATCGGGGTCGATCCCCACAAGTTGTCGGCCACGATCGAGGTCCTCGACGACCGTGAGCGAGTGCTGGGCAAAGGCCGGTTCACCACCGACCAGGCCGGCTATCGCGGGATGCGTGCCTATGTGCGGCAGTGGCCCGATCGTCTGTGGGCGATCGAGGGTGCGACTGGTGTTGGTCTGCCGTTGGCGCAACGACTGCTCGAGGCCGGCGAGCGCGTGGTCGATGTGCCACCCAAGCTCGCCGCCCGGGCCCGGCTGTTCGACACCGGCCACAACCGCAAGACCGACGCCTTGGACGCCCACTCGATCGCGGTCGTTGCGGTCCGCACCAGCACCCTGCGCGTGGTGAGGATCGATGGTGACCTCGAGGCCCTACGGATCTTGACCGACCGGCGTGAGGCGCTGACCCGGCTGCGGGTCCAGACCGTGTGCCGTCTTCAACGTCATCTCGCCGAACTGCTGCCAGGCAAGGCGAAACGCGACATCACCACCGGCCAGGCCAAGGCCATGCTCGCCACCGTCCGACCCCGTGACATCGCCGGCAAGACCCGGCGACGGGTCGCGGCCGAGGAGCTCGCCGACCTGATCGCGATCGAGACCCGGATCAAGAAGGCGACCGCCGAGCTCAAGGCATTGGTCCTTGAACGTGACTCACGCCTGATGGACATCCACGGCATCGGGCCCGTGGTGGCCGCCAGGATCCTGGCCGATGTTGGTGATGTCGCCCGCTTCGCCGACCGCAACCGGTTCGCCTCCTGGACCGGCACCGCGCCCCTGGATGCCTCCTCCGGGGAGAACAACCGTCACCGCCTTTGTCGGGCCGGGAATCGACGGATGAACCACGTGATCCACATTGCCGCGGTGACTCAGTTGCGCCTGGACACCGAGGGCCGCGCCTACTACCGACGCAAGCGAGCCGACGGCAAGAAGCCGATGGAAGCGCTGCGCTGTCTCAAGCGACGCATCTCTGATGCGATCTACCGCCAGCTCGTCGCCGACGCCGAACGAGCAGCTGGCGCGGGCCCGGGAGGGCACTGCGGGGCGTCTCAAGAATCCAGCGCGGTCGACCTGCCCCCGCACATCGACTCTTCGGATCAGCCACTTCCCGGACCCGCGAAACCGACGCTACAACCGACCTCGCGTCACCGGAAGACGACCAAGGAGACAGCGCTCCCATCCGCCTCTTGACGACAGAGGGGAGCCGGTGTGCGGCACCTTCGTGACAGCGCTTCCTGGGCGCCATGAGGCGAGTCGTTGGCCACTCACAACCTGGGTTCCGCTCCCCCGCTTGTCACCGTCCTTCGGCATCACCCGCGCCGCCGTGGTACCCGCGGACGGGATCAGGCGAGATGTAGTCACGGTCCAACGGCAACCCCGACGATCGCGCGGAAGCAACCACCGCACTCCGACTCCCAGAACTCGCACGCCCGACCGACTCCAACCACCCAGAGTCGTCCGAACGTCCTGAGCGACTGACGACCAGCTGACGAGCCTCGAAAGCACCCGGCAGCCAAGGCTCGAAGAGCCTTCAAAATCGAGCGGCACGCATGCTACGAAGGTCCGTAGATCGGCCCACCCCTCGGGGTGGGCCGTGAGTCATTTCAAGGCTAAGTGACGACGGCTGACGGGCGGTGACGAGGCGTGCATGGTGGGGTCAAGTTCTACCGCGGCGCCCCCGGCGCCGCCCGGTCCTACGTCGAGGCCGACCGCTCCCGCGTCGACGACTACTACCTCGCCGAGGGCACCGGCCTCGCGGAAAGGTACGTCGCGACGCCCACCACCGAGGGGGGTACGCCCCCCGTACTGCCCCCGTACGGTGGGGTCGCTCACGCGGGAACGCTGGACGGACCGGCCTACGAGCAGTGGGTCGCCGGGTACGACGTCGAGACCGGCAGGCCGAAGGGCCGGCTGCGAACCGACGACCGCGCGCTGCGGTTCGTCGAGGTCGTGGTCAACGGCCCCAAGACCTGGTCGCTGGCCGCGACCCTGCACCCCGAGATCGCCGCCGCCTACGACGCCGCCCAGGACAAGGCCGCGACCGAGATCATCGGCTGGCTCGCCGACCACGCCACCACCCGGGTCGGGCCGCGGGGCCGACAGGTCCAGGTCCCGGTCGAGCAGCTCGAGGCCGCCGTCGTACGGCACCACACCTCCCGTGCCGGTGACCCGCACCGCCACCTCCACCTGCAGATCAACGCCCGCGTCTTCGCCGCCGGCGGATGGCGAGGACTGCACTCGGTCGGTGTGGTGGACAGCATCGAGGCCATCAACGGGATCGGCCACGCCGCCGTGATGTGCGACCCCGGATTCCGCAACGCGCTCGCCACCCACGGCTACACCCTGGACCCCGACAGCGGCGAGGTCGTCCAGCTCGCGCCGTACGCCGGAGCGTTCAGCGCCCGCACCACCCAGATCACCCGCAACATCGACCGCTACGAAGCCCACTGGCGCCGCGAGAACCCCGACCAGGAACCCGGCCCCAAGCTGCGGAGGACCTGGGACCGCCGCGCCTGGTCCGAAGCACGCCCCGACAAGGTCGCCCCCGTGGACGGCGCCGCGCTCCAGCGACGATGGGTCGAGGAGCTCCACGACCTCGGGTTCACTCCCCCGGCCCACGACCGCACGGTGAGCACCGACACGAGGATCGGGACCCCCATCGGCCGAGTGAACCGGGACGCCGTGGTCGACCTCGCGCTCACCCGGCTGGGCGCACGGCGATCGAGCTGGAACGCCGCCGACATCCGCGGCGAGATCGAGCGCATCATCGCCTCGGTCGACATCGTCGCCACCACCGCCGTACGCCGCGAGCTCGCCGAAGACCTCACCGCCCGAGCCGTCCGACCGGTGCGAGCCGCTCTCGGATCGCGACGACGTCCCCGACCACGTCCGCTCCCTCACCTCCCGACACGTCCTCGACGTCGAAGCCGACCTCGTCAACCGTCTCGCCGTCCGCGCCGGAAACACCGAGTCCCAGGGACAGCCAGCATCGCTCGGCTCATTCTTCACCGGACACGACCTCGATCCGACGCAGCGTGAAGTCGTCGCCGCGCTCAACGGTTCATACCGGTTGCTGGTGATCGAAGGCGCCGCCGGAGCTGGCAAGACCACGACACTCGCAGCCGCTGCAGAACTGCTGGACAAGCAGGAGCGCCGACTCGTTGTGGTCACGCCCACCCTGAAAGCGGCACGGGTCGCCGAACAGCAGATCGGCGCCGCCGCCTTCTCAGCGGCCTGGCTCATCCACCAGCACGGCTTCCGCTGGGACGACGACGGCTACCGCTCCCGCGTCGAAACGCCACGCACTGACATCCACGCCCTCGCCCGACTCCTGCCGGGCGACGTCCTCCTCGTCGACGAAGCCGGCATGCTCGACCAGGACACCGCGCTCGCGCTGCTCACCATCGCCGACGAAGCCGACGCCCACATTTCCTTCGTCGGCGACCGGCACCAGCTCCCCGCCGTCGGCCGCGGCGGCGTACTCGACCACGCAGCCCGCTGGACTGGCCCCGACGCATCACTCGAGCTCGACACCGTGCACCGCTTCTCCGACCCGGAGTACGCCGACCTGACCCTGCTCATGCGCACTGGTCAGCACGCCGGCGAGGTGTTCGACGCGCTGCTCGACCGCGGCCAGATCACCGTGCATCCCACCGACGTCGAACGACTGGCCGCTCTCGCCGAGCTGTCCGACACCGAGGCCACTGGCGGCATGGTCATCGCGGACACCCGGGACCAGGTCGGCGCCCTGAACGCCGCCATCCGCGACCTCCGAACCCCTTCGGATGCAGGTGCCATCACCACCGAGGCGGGCGAACAGATCGGGGTCGGTGACCGGGTCGCGACCCGTCGCAACGACCGCGACCTCGACGTCGCGAACCGCGACACCTGGACCGTCACCAGCACCACCGCCGACGGCGGCCTCACCATAAGAGGCCGCAGCGGCGACCGGACCCTGCCAGCCGCCTACGCGCGAGCACACGTCGAGCTGGCCTACGCCACCACCGTCCACGGCGCCCAGGGCGAGACCGTCGACCGCGCCCACCTGCTCCTCGGCGAGACGACCGGCGCAGCCGCGGCGTACGTCGGCATGACCCGCGGCCGCCACGCCAACACCGCCCACCTCGTCGCCGAGAACATCGACGAAGCCCGCGCCCAGTGGATCGCCACCTTCAGCCGCGACCGCGCCGACCTCGGACCCGCGCACGCCGCGCAGACCGTCGCCGACGACATCGACCGCTACGGGCCCCAAGCCACACCCCGCGGCACCGAGTACGACGTCGCTCCCGAGACCGGGCTCATACGCCGGCGTCACCTGGAGGAGCGCGCTCCGACTCGCACCACCAGCCCTGCCAGGGGTGTCGACCGATGACGACCAGTGACGAACTTCGGCCGAATTGATCGCCGAAGGGCCCTCTTTGGTCCTTGGATGATGAG
This sequence comes from uncultured Actinomycetota bacterium, assembly GCA_963731075.1. Taxonomy (GTDB): domain Bacteria; phylum Actinomycetota; class Actinomycetes; order Propionibacteriales; family Nocardioidaceae; genus Marmoricola. The sequence continues at coordinate 311,759 of CAVSUC010000001.1, read as the reverse complement.
GACACGCGGCGTCATCCGCGGACGCCCGGTCTCGACCGGTCGCTCATCTCGTCCTCACTAACCCGGAGGACACCATGAACCCGATCCACATCCCCGACGACTGGGACGACAACGCGCTGCTCACCTTCGAGGAGTTCTGCGACCTGATCCACACCGCGCACGGCACCGTCCGCGACTGGCGCCGCCGCCGCGTCGGACCCCGCTGGGTCCGCTTCGAGGGCTGCGGCCGGATCTACATCCTGGTCGCGCGAAGCACGACGCTTCGTCGCCTCCGCCACGTCGGAGACCCCGGCGAGGGGTGAACGATGACCAGGAAGCGCGAGCTCCCCGTCTACGTCAGCCTCGAGGAAGCCGCCGAGATGATGTCACTGTCCACCCGGACCATCCGGCGCCGGATCAGCGACGGCACCATCCCCGCCTACCAATGCGGACGCCGCTCCATCCGCCTACGGCTCGACGAGCTCGAGTCCGCGCTGCGACGCATCCCATCGGCCCGGCGGCGATGAGCGACACGACACCGAACAGAACGGCACCCCGAGACCATGCCGCCCTTGAGGCGAGAACGCATCGACGGCTCGCCCGGATGCAAACGCACCAGCAAATCGCAGGAAGTATTTACGACTTCATGCGGGTCGACTGGATTCGGGCATCAGCAGAAAGGGCCTCATCGCCTATTGCACGTTGTGATCTGGTCCGCGCAATATGTGAAAGACATCTCAACAAGTAGTGGAGCCCAGTTTTCAGAAATTTGTCAAGTAGCCACCCTCCCGAAGAGGTAGCCAACTATGGCGCCTATGCCACCGGCTAAAATTGCCAGCACGGACGCCAAGAAATGCGTTATTGCGTCTGTCGGTAAATCAAAATACGCGCACCCGGCAAGTATTAGCAAACCAAGCACGATTACTCCAGCTAACAACCCGAACGTCCATTGGATCACTCGAAGGTGGACCAGCTGATCGGCTTTCTTGTTTTCTAAGCGCTCAATTCGCAGCCAAAGCTCATCGTTTGGCTGGGTATTGTCGTTGCTTGAGACTAGTTCCGCCTCAAGCCTGGCCGGGCCATGATCATAGCCCGTTACGTCTCCCCGGACCGTTCCGCTAGGAAGTTCATCATTTCTAGCGACACTGATCGAACCGGGGCGGATTCGGCCGCCCTTTGTCATTTGACTTCACCTCATATCAAGAGAAAATTAGTCGATCTGTCTCACGCGTTTTCGGATTCCGCAAAAGAACGTCGTTACCGTCCCTTTGATTGTCGTCAAGCAACTTCATGACGCTGATCGCCCGCCGAGCGGCTTCTGTCATAGTCACGTTGTAACGCTCTGCGAGTTCTCGAAGTGCCGCGAGAGTTTCATCCGACATGTTCATGGAAATTTTCGTTGCAGACATGGACACTCCTGTGCCCTAGTGAGGCTCCACCACTGTTGAGTTATCAGATGCTGTATGGACAGGATACATACGCTCGGTCGACGCGGTCAAGGCCAACTTTGCTGGCGGGGACCACATAGCGCCCGCAACTGTTCCGTCACGTATGTCCCAGACGCCTCGAACAGCTTCATTCTCCAAGGCATGTGATCTTGGAACCAGCCGCCCGAGTCGCTGGGCCCTGGGGCCTGTCGTGCTGGGCTAACTTCACTGATGCAAAGGGATGCGGCGGTAGGCGGACCAAGACCACTTGTAACCATGGCGGGAAACCTGTCCTGTCACCTGGTTGCCGCTAACACGAACGGCGAAGCGCGACCCGCGTGAACAGCATTGCTCACGAGCTGCTCGCTGAGAGCTAAACCTGTGTGGACACGGTCGGTTGAGCCAACGCGCCTGCATTGAGCCAGGAACGACTGCATTCGGCCCGAAAGGAAGACCAAGGCTTCCACCCGTCCCGGATCAACCACGGCACAACCTTCGACAACAGTCACTCCGTTTGTCGACGTTGGCCCCGAACCGTCGGCGTGTTTGGGCCCCCCGGCACGGACTACAAGTATCCATATCGCGCTGTCGGAGATAGCCCATATCCGGAGGGTGGGACTTGTGCCAAGCGAGTGCCCGGCTATCCGCCGGCATCGGCCTCCGACGGCTCGACGAGCGCCGAGAGCCGTCGAGCGATCTCCGCGTCGCGGTCGGCAGCCGCGTGCTGGTAGCGCATGGCGGCGCCGGGGGTCGTGTGGCCGAGGCGACCCATCAGCTCGGCCAGGGTGGCGCCGGTCTGGGCGGCCAGGACGGCGCCCGTGTGGCGGAGGTCGTGCCAGCGCAGGTCCTTGCGGCCGGCGGCTTCTCGAGCCGGGTAGTAGACCCGGTACAGCGTCGACGGCGCCATGTGGGAGTTCTCGTCGGCAGACGCGGGAAACAGCAGGGCGTCCCTCCCGGGAGCAGTGTGCTTCGACAGGTGGTCCTTCACCAGAGGCATCAGGTGGGGCGGGATCGCGACGTCACGAACCCCGGCGTCGGACTTGGGCTGACCGATGATGAACTCACCATCGACTCGAACGACACCGCGCCGGATCTTCACGCGGTTGGTCCGCAGGTCGATGTCGCCACGGCGGAGCTCGGCGAGCTCTCCGAAGCGCAGGGCGCACCAGGCGGCCAAGAGCGCCATCAGCTTGTAGCGGTTCGGGAGCTCCGCGACGATCACCCGAAGCTCCTCGAGCGTCGCCGGCTCGACGCGATGCACCCGCTTCGTGTTGCCGGCGCCGCGGATGTGCGCCGGGTTGTAGGGAATCAAGGGGTGCGGACGCTCGGAGGCGGCGCTGGCGAAGATCGTGCGCAGCAGGCTGTAGGACTGGGACCGGATCGTCTCGCGTCCCGGAGCCAGGGCGTCGTACCAGTCGTTGACGTCCTCGTTCGAGATCTTGTCGATGCGCTCCTCGCCGAACGTGGGATAGATGAACTTGTCGAGGAGCATCCGGTACTGCGCCCGGGTGGTGGGCCGCAGCCCGCGCCCCTTGGTCTTCCTCGTCTCGAGCCAGACGTCGGCGTAGGCCTGAAGGGTCGGCACCGTTCGGCTGGCCGTGCCGCGGGCTGCGATCTCCGGGGCCCAGACCTGCATCTCGATCTCGGCCCGCCGCGCTGAGAGCCAGGCGATGGCGTCGTCCTTCGATCTGAACGTCATCGGCGCTCGGTAGAGCTCGCGGTCCGGTCCGGTGTAGGCCGCGCGGTAGCGGCCGTTCACTCGCTTCTCGACCCGGCCGAACCCGCGTCGCGTCCTAGGCTTGCTCAAGATCTTTTGTCACATCAGTATCGCTTTTCGGGGAATAGGCGGGGAATATAGACGTCATTTCTTGTCCAACACTGTCCTGACCTGTCATCGGCTCACATGCCCTCTGACCTGCGAGTTTACAGTGAAAATGGACGTCGGACGAGGTCTCGTGGTAGCCCCGTTCTCAAATGTTCAAACCCAGTATCGCCCACCAGTGAAACCGCAGAGGGGCCCTTTCGAGGGCCCCTTTCTGTATTCAGTGCGGATACGTACGGAATGAGCGGTTCTGCGGCATCCACCTGCGGGAGTTGCGCATGGCCACCACGACGGCCGCACGGAAGTGCCTACGCATCATCGCCCCAGGTCTGGTGGAGGACCTGGGGGTTCTTTTGGGTACTTGCGAAGGCATGACAACCACACCGAACGAACCCATCGAGACGCCCGTACCGGACGACCCGAACGCCGAGCCGAGCCAGAACCCAAACGGCGACCCCACTGTGGTCCCGGACCCAGACACCAAGTCGGCAGCCGATCCGTCTGAGCCGAAGACGGGAGCCGAGCCCGGCCAGATGGGTGAGGAAGCAGACCCCGAGATCGGCGCCTGACGTAGCCATGAGCCCACCTCGCTCTCACTGCACCCGGCGCGTGACCGCCGAGCTTCGGACAGGGGTTGCAGGTTGAGCACAGGGGTCCGCGGACGGTAGGTCAACGACCTCCCGGCTACTGGTTTCAGGCGTGACCTCCCTAGTGACGACTTGTAGCCACCGAGACCGCCTCAAACCTCGAGCACATCGACCACGAACCCGACGAGACCATCGACCCGCCGTGTCTTGGCCGCCTTCTTGCGAGACCCCGCGCCTGCCCACCCTGAGGCTCCTCGAGGTGCTGCCGACGATGAGTCGATGCTCCTCGACGGTGACGTCTTGGCCCTCTGCCCGGAGGTAGCGGGTCGAGTCACTCGTGATCGAGTCACGCCGCCATCGGGAGCGCAGAAGAAGAACGCCTGTGATCTCGGCCGCGACTACGGGCGCAGCGAGGGCGGGCAACCACTCCTGCCACTTCGGGGGTGCAACCACCCCTGCACGTCGTCTGAGACGCCAGAACCGCCCCCGGCTGGGCTTGCCGGGGGCGGTCCGTTGCGGAGCGGCGAAGTCAGGAGCCGGGCGTGCTCTGGTCGCACCCACTGTGAGCGGGGTTGGTCTTGCCCACGCCCTGGTTGCCGTCGCACTCGTAGCCGTTGTTGTGGTCGGTCCCGTCCGGTGCCTGTCCGGGGGGGTTCTTCGAGTCCGCCTTGCCCTTCGTGCCGGCGGCCGGCTGGTTCGTGGCCTTGCCGTTGCCCGACGGTTTGCCCACGCCGCTGGGACAGTAGGCGGCTGGGCAGCCGCTGTTGGCTCCGTTGGTCGGCGCAGCCATGACGGGCGCCGACATGCCGAGAGTGAGCATCGCCGCACCTCCGGCTGCCGCGATGCCGATCCGTGCTGCTGTCGTGATCCTGGTCATTAAGTCCCCCATATGCGATAGGCGTTCGCTGTCGATCGCCAACGTAGGCGGGGAATAAAGGTGCGCGGCAGGCCGTAAATGAGCCGACTAGACCGGGAGCTATCGGACCGTAACCTCGGGACCCACGGTGTCCTGACAGGCGCCGGACCAATATGTGTATGGGAGATCGGCGGGCGCCAGCCCACACTTTGGTCGGCATACGAAGGACCACTCTGACTGGGAGCGACCGACTGGCCGGCATACAGAACCGCCCCCGGCAGGGTTGGTGCCGGGGGCGGTTCTATGAGTTCTCAGCTATGCGGCCAGGTGCTCAGACGCCGCCGCGGCCGCCACGGACGCGGCTCAGGATGAAGAGCACCAGGGCGATGATCGCGAGTACGACAAGAATGGTCCACAGCATTGTGAAGCTCCGTCCGGTAGAAGGGGTTCGCGCTGCACGGTCCCGAGCCGAGCAGACGCCAGGAGATCGTTCCCCGGGCGCAGCGCGCGAAACCTGTAGGTCGGTCCTCCGGTCGTCGGCTGCAGGACAAAACTCTCGATCGAACCACGCAACGTGGTGCTGCCCTCACCAGCCCCGACTCGAGGTGCCGATCGCTCCCCTGTCGAGGGCAGCGCGGCCGGTGTCTAGACCGAGCGCCGCACAGACAGCCCCACGCGTCCCGTCGGGTGCGTTGCGCCACCTCAGTCCCAGTGGTGCCCTGACTGGTTCGCGTCTTCTCGGCCGAGCAGTCCAAGATGCTCGCGGAGAGGCTCTCGGGCTCGTCCTACCCAAACCCCGAGAGCTCACGGCCACCTGCCGCCTTCCCTCCATGTCTGGCGGCAGGTGGCCCTCCGCGGACGGCGGGCTGCTCGGCGGCGACGTCGGACGCGGGGAGCCAGCGCTCGACCGTGGCCCAGCCGACAGCGTCGACCCAGCAGACTGTGATCACGCGGCCCTCCCAACCTGTGCGCCCTCGGCGCCACTCGACCAAGAGGCTTGGCTGGCCATTGACGAAGCAGTGCCGGGCCGGGGAGGGCGGGTCCGCCGGACGGGCCGCGCCGGCGCGGCTCGCGAGGCTGCCGTGCCCACCGGTTCCGTAGCCGCCCGCCATGGTCGCCTCCCACCTGGTTGCGACCCCGGCAGGAGTCTAGATGCTCCGAAGACCCGTGCGTGACCTCCCCGTAGGTAACGCGTTGTCCCACTTAGAAGGTTTTGTCCGAATCCTCGCGGGCAACCTTCCACCAGTCGGTGAAGAGGTCCGCCGAGAAGAGAATGCCGCGCTACGGGAGCGAGCACCCATGTTTCTCAGGTCATCGAACACCCACCAGCCCGTCACGACATCGGCCCGCGAATGCGGGTCAGGGCGATGACGACCACCATGACTGCCGACATCGACATCGACTGGCACCGCGTCCAGGAGATCTACGCCTTCGCACGCGCTCGCGCCATCGAGCGGATCGTGCTGGCCGAGGCCGAGCACGGACGGTCCGGCAAGGAGCGCCACGACCTGCGTGTCCTCGAGACGATGCACGCCGAGGCACGCCGAGGCGACGACGTGGCCTCCTGCGCGATCCTCTACTTTCGCGCCCAGGCCATGCGCGCCGCACAGCACCCTGACTTCCTCGGGGAGTGGATCATCGCGAGGAGACCGCGTCCGCGACCGACCTAGTGGTCGACCCTCAGGCCGAGTGACGCCCGGGCGGACGGTCCGAGCGCTCCCACGGCTGCGAGGCCTGCCGTGGCAGCCACGGCGCCTGCTCAGCCGCGGCGTGGCGACCCGTGGCCGAGCCGTCGGCCTCGGGAACGACTCCCCCGTGCCGGGCCCGGTGCTCCTGCTGCGTCATCACCTGGCAGGCGATCGACTCGGCGCCGATGGCGGCCCGGGCCAGGGCGGCGGCCTTCGTGCAGGCGTGCGCCAGTCCGGTCGCAGACAGCCGCAGCTGCACCTCGGCCCAGCCGCGGGCCGACGTACCGAACGTGGGGTCGTAGTCCCCCAACAGCTTCATGGCAGCTTCCGTGTCGACCTCACGCTTGGTCTCCACCTCGACCACCGCTACGTACATCACTCGCATCGCAGAGTCCCCATCGTCGGGGCAATACTGGGGGCCGCTCGCTCGGAGTGACAACACGGGCGCGGCTGGGGTGGACACCGCACTAGACCGAATTGGGGAACCGTTCGGTCCGACCAGGAACCACAATGCCCTGCTAGCAGGACGCGGCCTGGGACTCGGGCTCCTCGCACAGGACGCGCGCCCACACGTCGAGGTTCTCCCCCACCGGACCGATCCAGCGCGTGCCGTCCCAGTAGCGGTGCCGGTTGGGCCGTCCGCGGTCCCGGTACCAGCCGGGCGGCTGGTCGTCCATGTCGCTCATCGTGCCCCTCAACGCCTCGTCCAACGGCTTGCTTGCCCATTCAACGACTTAGCATGCCCAAAAGTCACGACTTACATGCTTATGCAACGCGAAAAAGTGCAAAGTTGTCGTCAGGCGGTCAGGCGGTCAGGCCGGGGCGAGGCCAGCGGGGGACGCGGGACTCAGTCGCGCGAGGCGGCCTTCTCGGCGTGCTCCTCGTCCTTGATGTCGCGGAAGTTCAGATAGCTGTAGACGACCATCGCGCCGGCGAGGATGCCCGAGCCGATCAGCGTGGCGCCCGTGCCCCAGCCACCGACCAACCACCACGTGTCGGCGATGGGCCACCACGACGGGGCCTCCGGGCCGATGCCCCAGTAGATGCCGAGCGCGATCAGCCAGATCACCCCGAGGGTCGACATCAGGATCCGCGGCCAGGTCTTGACGCTGTCGGCGGCGGTGCGCAGGGCGGCCTTCTTCACGGGCTCGAGGCGGCGCTCGGCCCACTCGTACTGCGTGGCCAGCAGCGCCACACCGGCAAACAGGGCCAGTAGGCCCGGGCCGGGCAGGACGAGCGCGGCGATCCCGACGAGCACGAGGATCCAACCGGCTCCCTCGACCAGGATCCGCTTCGCGGTGCTCTTCACAACCATCCCCATCCTGCGCTGACGCGGACCTGACGGGCCGGCTCGCCCCATGCTACGAGCCGGGGTGAGGACCGTCCGGCTGAACGCTCACTCCTCCTCGTCGGACCCGGCCTCGTTGTGGGTGCCGGGGCGCGGGGCCCACGGCAGCTCCTTGGCGGGGCGTACGACGATCAGCTCGTCGCCGCGGGCCAGCAGGGTCACCGTCGGGTCGAAGTAGCGGTATACCTTCTCGTCGCGCACGACGGCGATGACCTGGTCGGGCAGCGACTGCGGCGCCTTGCCGACCTCGTTGACCAGCAGGTCGCGCTGCGCGACCTCGAGGCCCTCGCCGTAGGTCAGCAGGTCCTCCATCACCGAGCCGAGGTTGGGCGAGAACGACGCCAGGCCGAGCAACCGGCCGACCGCGTCCGAGGAGGTGATCACCGAGTCGGCGCCGCTCTGCCGGACCAACGGCACGTTGTCGGCCTCGCGGACCGCGGCCACGATGTAGGCGTCGGGGTTGAGCTGACGCACCGTGAGGGTGGCCAGCACGGTGGTGTCGTCGCGGGCCGTGGTGATGATGACCTGCTTGGCGCTCCCCACGTGGGCACGGCGGAGCACCTCGCGCCGGGTCGCGTCGCCCGTGACGATGGCCAGGCCGTCGGCGTGGGCCTCCTCCTGGGCCACCGACCCCGGGTCGACGACCACGACCGAGTCACGCGACGTGCCGTTGTTGACGAGGGTGTCGACCGCGCTCCGACCCTTGGTGCCGTAGCCGATGACGACGACGTGGTTGTCCATGTTCTTCCTCCACCGGGCGACCCGGAACATCTCTCGCCCCTGCGAGGCGAGCACTTCGAGCGTGGTCCCGATCAACAGCACCAGGAAGGCGATGCGGAGGGGGGTGATCACGAACGCGTTGATCAGGCGTGCCTGCTGCGAGAACGGGGCGATGTCGCCGTACCCGGTCGTGCTGAGCGTGACGGTCGTGTAGTAGAACGCATCGCTGAGGTCGACGATCCCGTTCGGGTGACCCGGCCGGATGTCGGTGCTGTCGCGGTAGCCCAACCGGTCGAGGTAGACGAGCAGGACCGTGAAGATCAGCAGACCCACCGCCATCAGCAGCCGGCGCGTCAGCTCCCACCACGGCGAGCGCGTCGTGGCCGGCAGCTTGAGCAGGCCGGTGAAGCCCTTCGGGGTCAGGTCGTCGGCCACGGGGAGCTCAGCCGACGACGTCGCCGTAGATGACGACCTGCCGCTGGGTCTTCCCGTCCACCACGCCCGAGGTCTGCACCGAGACGAACCGGAAGTTGTCGCCCTTGCGCGGAAGGGTGGCGTTGGGGGTACGCCGCAGCGTGCCGCACAGCTCCCCGTCGGCGTCGACGCCCTCCTGGTCGCTGATCGCGTCACCCTTCAGGCACAGGCGCGAGGTGCTCGTCGAGTAGCTCACGACCTTGCCGGTGGTGCGGTCAGGAGTGTCGGGTCCGACCACCGAGCCGACGAGGTAGCCGGCCAGCAGGCACAAGGCGCCTCCCGCCAGGAACACAGGCGTCGGCAGGGTCACGTTTCCCACGGCTGAAGCATGGCACGCGGGTGGCGGACTGCCCGGCAGCGACCCTCAGTCCACCCGGTGGCGCCCGTCGGTCACGCGGAGCGCGGGCTCCGCAGCGGGAGCACCCGCGCCAGGGGCGGGTGGGGCCGGGTGAGGGTGTCCTCGATGGTCAGGGGGCCGTCGCTCCATCGCCGGACGGTGACCCAGTCCCCCGGGCTGGGCACGCACGAGCGGTCCCGGCAGATCGCACCGAGCATCCTGGCGCCGTACGTCGCGCGGGCCGGCCCCGCGTCGGTGAGCACCACGAGCACCCCGACCTCGCGCTCCAGGACGCAGGCCACCTCGAGGTCTGGGCGGGCGGCACGTGCTGCCGTCAAGGAAGGACTCCCGTCATGACCGCAATCTACGTCGCGCCTCCCGAGGGCCGCACGGGGTTATCCCCCGAGGCCCTGGCGGGACGCTCGACGGGCAGGTCGTGCACCTCCGGCTCGTCGGCCGCCTCCAGGGAGGTGCGCCAGGGCAGGACGTTCTCGAGCTTGAGCCGCCGGATCCGCTCCAGGCGGGCCGAGGTCAGCTCCTTCTGGGGCCAGATCTGGTCGAAGGCCGCGTTGAGCGCCGCGCCGATGAGCACCGCGATCGACAGGAGGTAGAGCCACAGCAGGACCACGATCGGGGCGGCCAGCGGACCGTAGATGGAGGTGGACCCCTGCGCCGTACCGACCAGCACGAAGCGCAGCAACGCGGAGCCGAACACCCAGCAGAACATGGTGAACACGGCGCCCGGGAGGTTGTAGCGCCAGGCCGTCCGGACCGGGACGGACACGTGGTAGAGCGTGGCCAGGAAGCAGACCCCGAGGACCAGGACGAGCGGCCAGTAGAGGTTGTGCAGCGCCGAGAGGCGGTCCGGCAGCCACTTCGCCACGAGCGTGGGCCCGGCCACCACCAGCGGGATCGTGACGACGCCGGTGATCATCCCGAGCACGTAGAGGAGGAAGGAGAGCGCGCGGGTGCGGACGATGCCGCGCTGGCCACCGAGGCCGTACATGATCGTGATCGTGTCCACGAAGACGTTCAGCGCCCGCGAGCCCGACCAGAGCGCGAGGATGAAGCCGATCGACACGATGTCGTAGCGGCCGCCGCCGTCGAGCACCTCGTTGAGCGTGGGCTTGATGATGCTGTCGACCGTCTGCGGAGTCAGCGCCTGGCTGGCCAGGGACAGCACCGTCTCGCGGACCTCGTCGATCTGGGTGTCGCTGAACTGGGCGAAGATGTAGCCGATCGATCCTGCGAGCGCGAAGATCAGCGGCGGCAGCGAGAGCACGGCGAAGAACGCCGCCTCGGCCGCGAGCCCGGTGACGCGGTGGCGCATGCACGTGCCGACCGTCGAGACGACCAGTCGCCACAGGGCGCTGCGCACGGACTCCCAGGAAAGCGTCCGCGGACCCGATCGCGCGCTGCTCTCGGCCGTCATGCCAACTACGGTAAGGCCATGACCCCGTCGAATCCCGGCGACAACCGGGTGGCTCGCAACCAAGCCCCGCTCCTGGCCGGCCACAACGTCGTCACCTCCGACATCGCCCTGGTGGAGGCGGTCACCCGACACGCGTCCGCTTCCGTGGTCGAGGACCTCGTTCCCCTGGGCTCCGAGGCAGGCACCGCCGAGGCGCGCGAGCACGGCATGCTCGCCAACGAGCACCACCCCGAGCTCGTGCCGTTCGACCGCTACGGCAACCGCGTCGACGAGGTGCGCTTCCACCCGTCGTGGCACTGGCTGCTCGAGCGCGGCGTCGGTCACGGGCTGCAGGCCGCGCCGTGGGAGTCCGACCGCCCGGACGCCCACCTCCGTCGGGCCGCGGGCTTCTTCGCCTGGTCGCAGACCGAGCCGGGCCACGGGTGCCCCATCTCCATGACGTACGCCGCGATCCCCGCCCTGCGCGTCGACGACGCCATCGCGAAGGAGTGGACGCCGAAGCTGGCGGCGCGCTCCTACGACTTCGGCCTCCGCCCCCTGGCCGAGAAGACCGGGGCGCTGGCCGGGATGGGGATGACCGAGAAGCAGGGCGGCTCCGACGTACGCGCCAACGAGACGCAGGCCTCGCCGACCTCGGTTGACGGCGAGTACACCCTGCACGGCCACAAGTGGTTCACCTCCGCCCCGATGAACGACGTGTTCCTCGTGCTGGCCCAGGCGCCGGGCGGCATGAGCTGCTTCCTGGTCCCGCGGGTGCTGCCCTCCGGCGAGCGCAACCGGTTGGACGTCGTACGCCTCAAGGACAAGCTGGGCAACCGCTCCAACGCCTCCTCCGAGCTGGAGTTCCACGGCACGTGGGCGCAGCGGCTCGGGGACGAGGGCCGCGGCGTGCGCACGATCATCGAGATGGTGGCGGCGACACGGCTCGACTGCGTGCTGGGCTCGGCCTCGCTGATGCGGCACGCGCTGGCGGAGGCGTCGTGGCACGTGGCGCACCGCTCCGCGTTCGGCGGCCTGCTCGTCGACAAGCCGCTGATGCAGAACGTGGTCGCCGACCTCGCCGTCGAGTCCGAGGCTGCGACGGCGCTGGCGATGCGGCTGGCGACGGCGGTGGACCACCGCGCCGACCCGCACGAGGCCGCCTTCCGGCGCCTGGCGCTGCCGCTCGCGAAGTTCTGGGTGTGCAAGCGGACGCCGATGATGGTGGCGGAGGCGCTGGAGTGTCTCGGTGGCAACGGCTACGTCGAGGAGTCCGGGATGCCGCTGCTGTTCCGCGAGTCCCCGCTCAACTCCATCTGGGAGGGATCGGGCAACGTCAACGCGCTCGACGTCCTCCGTGCGCTCGGCCGCGAGCCGGAGGTGCTCGAGGCGTGGCTCACCGAGGTCGGCCTCGCGCAGGGCGAGGACCCTCGGCTCGACCGCGCGATCGAGGGAGTGCTGACGATGCTGGCGGACTCCACGACGCTCGAGGTCTCGGCACGGCGCCTGGCCGGCCAGATGGCGGCGTGCCTGCAGGCGTCCCTGCTGCTCCGCTTCGCTCCCCCGGCCATCGCCGACGCGTTCTGCGCCACCCGGCTGGGTGGGGACTACAACGGGACGCTCGGGACACTTCCGGTCGGGACCGACCTGCGCTCGATCGTGGACCGGACGACGCCCGTCGTCGGCTGAGGATCTGCGGAGCCCGCCCGCGCTCGAGGGGTTGTGAGGTGGGCGGCCCCGTCGCAGGTCGGCGTCGGGTCAGTCGGACATACCGGGCAGGGTTGGCGGCCATTCCTGGACGTTGATGGGTGTTGCTTCCCCTGACAACGTCCGGAATCCCCGGCTGACCCGGGAAACCTGCACCCCCTACCCGAGCGCGGCGGAGACGACCTCCTTGGCCTCGGCCTGGACCTGGGCGAGGTGGTCGGGGCCCTGGAAGGACTCGGCGTAGATCTTGTAGACGTCCTCGGTGCCGGACGGGCGGGCCGCGAACCACGCGGACTCGGTGGTCACCTTGAGGCCGCCGATCTTGGCGCCGTTGCCGGGCGCCTCGGTCAGCTTCGCGGTGATCTCCTCACCGGCCAGCGAGGTCGCGGTCACGTCGTCGGGTGAGAGGGCGGCGAGCTTGGCCTTCTGGGCGCGGTCGGCCGGCGCGTCGATGCGGGCGTACGCCGGCTCACCGTGCTCCGCCACGAGGTCGGCGTAGTGCTCGCTCGGGGACCGGCCGGTGGCGGCGAGGATCTCCGAGGCCAGCAGGGCGAGGATCAGCCCGTCCTTGTCGGTGGTCCACGTGCTGCCGTCGCGACGCAGGAACGACGCGCCCGCGGACTCCTCGCCGCCGAAGCCGAAGGAGCCGTCGATCAGCCCGGGGACGAACCACTTGAACCCCACCGGCACCTCGACCATCGGCTTGCCGAGCGAGGCCGCGACCCGGTCGATCATCGAGGAGGACACCAGCGTCTTGCCGATCCTGGCCGCGGACGGCCAGTCGGGACGGGCGCCGCCGAAGAGGTAGCCGATCGCGACGGCCAGGAAGTGGTTGGGGTTCATCAGACCGGCGTCCGGGGTCACGATGCCGTGCCGGTCGGAGTCGGCGTCGTTGCCGGTGGCGATGTCGTAGTCGTCCTTGCGCCCGATCAGGGACGCCATCGCGAAGGGCGAGGAGCAGTCCATCCGGATCTTCTCGTCCCAGTCGAGCGTCATGAAGCGCCACGTCGCGTCCACCAGCGGGTTGACCACGGTCAGGTCGAGCCGGTGCCGGTCGGCGATCTCGCCCCAGTAGGCGACGCTCGCGCCCCCCAGCGGGTCGGCGCCGATCCGCACACCCGCCTCGCGGATGCGGTCGATGTCGAGGACGTTCGGCAGGTCGTCGACGTAGGTCCCGAGGAAGTCGTACGCCGAGACGGCCGCGCGGGCCCGCGTGAACGGCACCCGCTTCACCTCCGACAGGCCACCGGTGATCAGCTCGTTGGCCCGGGCCGCGATGACGCTCGTCGCGTCGGTGTCGGCGGGGCCGCCGTGGGGCGGGTTGTACTTGAAGCCGCCGTCACTGGGCGGGTTGTGCGACGGCGTCACCACGATGCCGTCCGCGAGGCCGGAGGACCGGCCCACGTTGGCGCGCAGGATCGCGTGCGAGACGGCCGGCGTCGGGGTGTAGCCGTCGCGGTCGTCGACCAGCACGTTCACCTCGTTGGCGACGAGCACCTCCAGCGCCGTCGCCCAGGCCGGCTCGGAGAGCCCGTGGGTGTCGCGGCCGATGAACAGCGGTCCGTCGTACCCCTGCTCCCGGCGGTAGTCGCAGATGGCCTGCGTGGTGGCGAGGATGTGCGTCTCGTTGAACGACGTCTTCAGGCTGGAGCCGCGGTGGCCGCTGGTCCCGAAGGCGACCTGCTCGTCGACGTTCTCGGGGTCGGGGACGCCCGTGTAGTAGGCGGTGACGAGGTGCGGGACGTCGACGAGGTCGCCGGGCTGGGCCGGCGTCCCGGCGCGGGAGTCGCTCATCAGGCTCCGGTCCCCACCGGGTCGGGCACGACCTGGCCCTTGGCCAGGACCGTCAGCCCCTCGTCCACCACGAACCCACGGGCGAGGTCGTCCTCCTGCGAGACACCGATCTCCGCTCCGGGCGGGATCACGACGTTCTTGTCGATGATCGCGTTGCGCACGATCGCACCGGCGCCCACGCGCACGCCCGGCAGCAGCACCGAGTCGGAGACCTCGGCCGCGGTGTCGACGTAGCAGGCCGGCGACAGCACCGACTTGCTGACCTGGCCGCCCGTCACGACCACGCCCGGCGACAGGATCGAGTTGTAGGCCGTGCTGGGCGCGCCGGCCGTTCCCTCGACCAGCTTGGCCGGGGGCTGCGGGCCATAGCTGGTGTAGATCGGCCACGCGCTGTTGTAGAGGTTGAACACCGGCAGCGGCGCCACCAGGTCCATGTGCGCCGCGTAGTAGGACCGCATCGTCCCGACGTCGCGCCAGTAGCCGCGGTCGCGGTCGTTGGAGCCGGGCACCACGTTGTTCTTGTAGTCGTAGACCCCGGACTCCGTGCGGTCCACGAACCACGGCACGATGTCGCCGCCCATGTCGTGCTTGGAGCGCTCCAGCTCCGCGTCGCGGGTCACCGCGTCGCGCAGCGCGTCGGCGTCGAAGACGTAGTTGCCCATCGACGCCAGCACCTCGTGGGGGGCGTCGGCCAGGCCCACCGGGTCCTTCGGCTTCTCCAGGAAGGCGCGGATGCGCTCGGGGGACGACGGGTCCATGTCGATCACGCCGAACTGGTCGGCGAGCTCGATCGGCTGCCGGATCGCGGCCACGGTGCACCCGGCGCCGGACTCCACGTGGGCGTCGACCATCTGGGAGAAGTCCATCCGGTAGACGTGGTCGGCGCCGACCACGACGACGATGTCGGGCTTCTCGTCGGTGAGAAGGTTCAGGGACTGGTAGATCGCGTCCGCGCTGCCGAGGTACCACCGCTTGCCGACGCGCTGCTGGGCCGGGACCGGGGTGACGTAGTTGCCGAGCAGCGTCGACATCCGCCAGGTCGTGGTGATGTGCCGGTCGAGGCTGTGCGACTTGTACTGCGTCAGCACGACGACCTTCAGGTAGCCCGAGTTGACGACGTTCGAGAGGGCGAAGTCGATCAGCCGGTAGATGCCGCCGAACGGCACCGCGGGTTTGGCGCGGTCCGCGGTCAGCGGCATCAGCCGCTTCCCCTCACCTCCGGCCAGCACGATGGCGAGGACGTTCTTGCGAGGTGATGAGGCGCTCATGAAACGAACCTAGTCGGGGGCGGAGACACCGGTCGACCCCAAACGCTGAAGAGAAGTAAGTTCTGCACATGCGCATCGATGTCGTGTCCCGCGAGTACCCGCCCGACGTCTACGGGGGCGCCGGCGTCCACGTGGCGGAGCTGGTGCGCGCCCTCCGGGCCGTGGACGGCGTCGACGCG
This sequence comes from uncultured Actinomycetota bacterium, assembly GCA_963731075.1. GTDB lineage: Bacteria > Actinomycetota > Actinomycetes > Propionibacteriales > Nocardioidaceae > Marmoricola. The sequence goes on along the minus strand of CAVSUC010000001.1, from coordinate 296,162 downwards.
CGGGTCCACTGCTTCGGCGACGAGCGGGCCGAGGCGGGGACCACGGGGTACGCCGACCCGCCGGGCCTGGCCACCGCCAACGCGGCCATCCGCACGCTCGGCGTCGACCTGCAGATGGTCGAGGGCATCACCGGGACCGACGTCGTCCACTCGCACACGTGGTACGCCAACATGGCCGGCCACCTCGCCAAGCTGCTCCACGGGGCGCCCCACGTCGTCACCGCACACAGCCTGGAGCCGATGCGCCCGTGGAAGGCCGAGCAGCTCGGCGGCGGGTACGCCGTCTCGAGCTGGGCCGAGAAGACGGCCTACGAGGCGGCGGACGCCGTCATCGGGGTCAGCGCCGCGATGCGCGACGACATCCTGCGGAGCTATCCCGGCATCGACCCCGACCGCGTCAAGGTCGTGCACAACGGCATCGACACCGAGGACTGGCAGCCGGTTCACGACGCCCGACGCGTGCAGGAGCTCGGTGTCGACCCCAACCGCCCCAGCGTGATCTTCGTCGGCCGGATCACCCGGCAGAAGGGCCTGCCACTCTTCCTCCGCGCCGCGGCCGAGCTCCCGCCGGAGGTGCAGCTGGTGCTGTGCGCCGGGGCGCCCGACACCAAGGAGATCGAGGCCGAGGTCCAGGGCCTGGTCGACGGCCTGGCGAAGGACCGCGAGGGTGTGGTCTGGATCCGCGAGATGCTCCCGCGCCCCGACGTGGTGACCCTGCTGACGGCGGCGACCGTCTTTGCGTGCCCGTCGATCTACGAGCCGCTCGGCATCGTCAACCTCGAGGCGATGGCCTGCGAGACAGCCGTCGTGGCGACGGCCACGGGCGGCATCCCGGAGGTCGTCATCCACGGCGAGACCGGCTGGCTGGTGCCCATCGAGCAGGCGACCGACGGCACCGGCACACCGCTGGACCCCGACCGCTACGTCGCTGACTTCGCCGCCGCGCTGAACGAGGCGGTCGAGGACTCCGAGGTCGCTCGCGAGCGGGGCCTGGCCGGACGGGCCCGGGCGCAGCAGTCGTTCAGCTGGCCGGCCATCGCGGAGCAGACCCTCCAGATCTACCGCTCGCTGCTGTAGTCACGGGCGGCGAGCTCCTCCAGCACCCTCCGGAAGGTCCGGTAGCGCCGCTCCCCCACGCGCGCCGACCACTCCTGCTCCAGCTCGAGGTTGCGAGCCGTCACCCGGGTGATCAGCCGCGTCCCCTTCGGCGTACGCCGGACCAGGCGGATGCGCCGGTCGGCCGGGTCCTGCTGCACCCGGAGGTGACCGCTCTCCACCAGCCCCGTGACGAACTGCCCGCACCCCTGCTTGCTCATCCCGACACGCTCCCCGAGCTCGGTGACGCTGATCCCCCCAGGTGGGACCGAGGAGATCACCCGGAAGTGCGACTGGCGCAGTCCACCCCAGTCCTCCGTGGCATAGACATCCCGGACCTCCCGGAACAAGAGGCCCATCAGGAGCGGGACGTGGAGCTCCTCCGCCGCAAAGCCCTTGACGCTGGTCATAAAGCCACTTTACCTTCTTGAGAGGTGGTAAATCCACTTTCCGATCATGGGAGACCGGCATGGACGACCGCACTGCTCTCGGGACCGCAGACGTGACTGACGAGCAGCTGACCCTGATGGTCGCGAACCTGCTCGGCAGCGCACCGGCGGAGACGTCGGTGCTCAGCGCCGTCGTCGAGGAGGTGGACTACGACCTGCTGACGATCACCACGGCCGCGCGCCACTGGGTCCGCGGCGTCGCTCGGGTCGGGGCTGCCGAGGTGCCGTTCGCCCTCTTCGTGAAGCACGTGCAGTCCTGGTCGCGCTCGCCGCTCTTCCAGTCGGTCCCGCCCGTGCTGCGCGACTTCGCCGAGGCGACCGTGCCCTGGCGCACCGAGGCCATGGTCTACCGCTCGGACCTCGGCGACCGCCTTCCCGAAGGACTGACGATGCCCCGCGCGGTCGGGGTCTTCGACCTCGACGAGAAGTCCGCCGCCGTCTGGCTCGAGGTGGTCGAGACCGAGGACGCCATCTGGGACCTGGGGACCTACGGCCGGGCGGCCCGGCTGCTGGGCCGCCTCGCCGGCAGCCAGAGGGTGAGGGAGCTGGCCGAGGTCGGAGAGTTCCCCTGGTCCGTCGACACCTACCTCCGGGGGCGCCTGTCGACCCAGGTCCTGCCGATGCTGCGCGACGACGGTGTCTGGGAGCACCCCCTGGTCGCTCACGCCTTCGACGCCGACCTGAAGGCCGGGCTGTTCGCGGCGGCCGACCGCGCCCCCGACCTCGTAGCCGAGCTCTGCGCCCTACCGCACTCGACCGTCCACGGGGACGCGTGCCCCAACAACCTCCTGGCCCGGGCCGGGCAGGAGGGCTTCGTGCTCATCGACTACGGCTTCTGGAACCTCGGCCCGGTCGGCTTCGACCTCGCGCAGCTGCTCGTCGGGGACGTGCAGGTCGGGCGTTGCGCCGCCCAGGATCTCCCGGCCCTCGAGCAGACCATCCTTCCCGCCTACGTGCAGGGGTTGCGGGAGGAGGGGTGCCAGGTGCCGGAGGCCGTCGTACGCCGCGCCCACGCACTCCAGCTGATGATCTTCACCGGCCTCTCGACGCTCCCGTTCGAGCACCTTGCCGCCGACCCCACCCCGGAGCTGCACGCCGACGCCCGCGAGCGGGCCGCCATCGCCCGGTTCAGCCTCGACCTGCTGGAGGAGACGGACCGGGTCCGCCCCTCCTGAGGCCTAGGGTCGCTGCTCGGACGCCTCGTGGTCACGGTCGACTCCCTCCACGGTGTCGCTGCGCTCCCCCTCGGAGTGGTCGTCGTCGAGCATCGTCCGTCTCGTCGAAGGGCAGCTTCGCCGGCGAGCACCTGGTCGAGGCGTTCGCGGTTGTAGGTGCCGGTCCAGTGGCCGACCAGGACCGTGGCCACCGAGTTGCCGGCGAAGTTGGTCAGGGCCCGTGCCTCGGACATGAACCGATCGATGCCGACGATGAACCCGACGCCGTCCAGCAGCTCGGGCCGGTGGGAGGACAGTCCGCCGGCCAGCGTGGCGAGGCCGGCGCCGGAGACCCCGGCGGCGCCCTTCGAGGCGATGATCATGAACAGGAGCAGGGAGATCTGCTCGCCGATCGCCAGCGGCTTCCCGAGGGCGTCGGCGACGAAGATCGAGGCCATGGTGAGGTAGATCGCGGTCCCGTCGAGGTTGAAGGAGTAGCCCGTCGGGATGACCACGCCCACCGTCGTCCGATCGACCCCGGCGTGCTCCATCTTGGCGATCACCCGCGGCAGGGCCGACTCCGAGGAGGAGGTGGACAGGATCAGCAGGAACTCCCGGGCGAGGTACTTGAAGAGACTGAAGATGTTGACCCCGGTGACCACCTTGAGGATCGTGCCGAGGACGCCGAAGACGAAGATGAAGCAGGTCACGTAGAAGGCGATCATCAACACCGCCAGGCTCTTCAGGGCGTCCAACCCGGTCTGGCCCACGACCGCCGCGATCGCTCCGAAGGCACCGATGGGCGCAGCCCACATCACCATCGAGAGCACCCGGAAGACCAACCGCTGCAGGTGGCCGATGCCGACCAGCAGGGGCTTGCCGGCACGGCCCATCGACTGCAGGGCGAAACCGACGAGCAGGGCCACCAGCAGGGTCTGCAGCACGTCACCGGAGGTCAACGCGGAGAACAGCGAGGAGGGCACGATCCCGATGATGAACTCGGTCGTGGAGCCCGCACCCTCGGCCTGCTTGGCCCCCTCGCCCGCCATGTCGCCGAGCTCGAGCCCCGAGCCCGGCTTGATCAGGTTCCCGACGACCAGTCCGATGGCCAGCGCCACGGTCGACATCGTGAGGAAGTAGCCCAACGCGAGGCCACCCACCTTGCCGACGCTCGCCGCGCTCTTCACCGAGCCCACACCGAGCACGATGGTGCAGAAGATCACCGGTTGGATCATCATCTTGATCAGCGCGATGAAGGCGTCGCCGATCCACTTCAGGCGGGTGGCGAAGTCCGGTGCGACGAAGCCGAGGAGGGCTCCGAGGATGATGGCGACTATGACGGCGACGTAGAGGTAGTGGGTCTTGTCGCGCTTCGGTGGCGCGTGCGACGTGTCGGACTGGGTGGTGCTCATGGGATCCTCCGTGTCTGGCCGAGTGGGTGGCGGCGCGACCATCGTCGTGGCACGTGTGACCGGCGTCACCCTTGTGTTCGTTGAGTTCACGCTAGCGGTGGGAAGCCGCTCCGGTGCGGCGCAATGCCGCCATGGTGAGACCCGGGCGTGGTCGCGAGAGTCCGGTCGCGCGCCAGATCCTGCTGCTCCAGGTGCTCGTGGTCCTGCTGCTCGTCGTGGCCGCTCCTCCGACCCCACCGCCACCTTGCAGCCGTACGCCGAGCGGGCCCGCGCCGACACCGACGTCGACTTCATCGTCGTCATGGCCCTGGACCGCACGCGCTTCACCCACCCCGACCCCGCGCAGATCGGCCGCCCGTTCGTCGGCGACCTCGGGAGCGCGCCGGAGGGAGGCGTCTTCACCCAGGAGTACGTCGGGACGCTCGGCCCCAGCATCCGGTCGGTGGTGCCGGTGCGCGACGGCGATCGGGTGGTGGCCCTCGTCTCGGTCGGGATCACGATCACCCGGGTGGACGGACAGCTCCGGCGCGACCTCCCGGCGATCCTGGTCGCCGGGCTGGGGACGCTCGCGGTGGGGCTCCTCGGCGCGTGGCTGATCAGTCGCCGGCTGCGCCGCCAGACCCACGGGATGGGCGAGCGGGAGATGACGCGGATGTACGAGTACTACAGCGCCGTCCTGCACGCGGTGCGCGAGGGACTGCTGCTCGTCGACACCGACGGACGCGTGCAGCTGGTCAACGAGGAGGCCCGACGGCTGCTGTCCCTGCCCGAGGACGTGGTGGGTCGCTCCCTGGCCGAGCTCGGGCTGCCGCCGGGGCTGGTCTCGGCCGCGGGACGGGCGACCCCGGAGCCGGACACGATCTACGTCCTCGGCGAGCACGTCCTGGTGATCAGCTCCGCGCCGGCGTTCTGGGAGGGCGCCGAGGTCGGAGCCGTGGTCACGCTGCGCGACCGGACCGAGCTGCAATCCGTCACCGGCGAGCTGGACGCCGTCCGTGGGCTCACCGAGTCGCTGCGCGCGCAGAACCACGAGGCCGCCAACCGGCTGCACACCGTGGTCTCCCTGATCGAGATGGGCCGGACGGGCCAGGCCGTCGACTTCGCCACCGAGGAGCTGCGCGTGGCCCAGGAGCTGGCCGACAGCATCGTCGGGGCGGTGGAGGAGCCCGTGCTGGCCGCACTGCTGCTCGGCAAGACCGCCCAGGCGGCCGAGCGGGGCATCGAGCTCGTCGTCTCCGCCGAGGAGCTGCCGCACGAGCTCCCGGTGCCGCCGAGGGAGCTGGTCACCGTGGTGGGCAACCTCGTGGACAACGCGATGGACGCCGTCGGCGAGGTGGAGGTGCGCCGGGTGGCGGTGCGCATGTCCGGGCACGAGGGCCAGCTGGTCGTGGAGGTCGACGACAGCGGCCCCGGCGTACCCGAGCAGGACGCGGAGCGGGTGCTCGAGCGCGGCTGGTCCACCAAGGCAGCGGGCGGACGCGGCATCGGGCTGGCGCTCGTCGGCCAGGTGGCGCGACGCCGCGGCGGCACCGTGCAGGTGGACGCGTCCCCGCTGGGCGGCGCGCGGTTCACGGTCACGCTCGGCCCTCACAGGGAGGGGCGGCCATGACGGTGCGCGTGCTCGTCGTCGAGGACGAGGAGCTGGCGGCGGAGGCCCACGCGGAGTACGTCCGTCGGGTCGACGGCTTCGAGGTGGCCGGCGTCGCCCGCTCCGGCGGGGAGGCGGCCCGCCACCTGTCCACGGACCCCGAGGTGGACCTCATCCTGCTCGACATGCACCTGCCCGACGGACACGGGCTGGCCCTGCTCAACCGGCTCCGGGCCGCCGGGCACCTGTGCGACGTCATCGCGGTCACCTCCGCGCGCGACACCGAGGTCGTCCGCAGCGCCGTGGCCCAGGGGGTCGTGCTCTACCTCCTCAAGCCGTTCTCGTTCGCGACCTTCCGCTCCAAGCTCGAGCACTACGCGGCCTACCGGGAGCAGCTCGACGACATCGTCGAGGACGTCGTCGTGCAGGACGACGTCGACCAGGCCTTCGGGGCCCTGCGCAGCCGGTCGGCCGGCGCTCCGCTGCCCAAGGGGATGAGCGTCGACTCGCTGCGCCAGGTGACCGACGTCCTCCGTGGGTCCACGAGCAGTCTGTCGGCCACCGAGGTCGCCGAGTCCATCGGTGCCTCGCGCGTCACGGCGAGGCGCTACCTCGAGCACCTGGCCGACGAGGGTCTCGTGGCCCGCTCCCCGCGCTACGGCGGCAGTGGCCGCCCCGAGGTGGCCTACCTGTGGGTCAGGTGAGCTCGAGGCCCGGGTAGAGCGGGTGCCGGCCGAGCATCTCGTCGGCCTGGGCCTGCACGCGGTCGGCGATGCCGTCGGCCGTGCTGTACGTCGCCTTCGAGGGCGCGCCGGCCTTGTTGGTGCCGGGTGTGGTGTTGGACAGGACCTGGTGGACGAGGTCGGCCACCGTGTCGAACTCCTGGTGCCCGAAGCCGCGGGTGGTCAGCGCGGGCGTTCCGAAGCGGATGCCGCTGGTGTACCACGCGCCGTTGGGGTCGCCCGGGACGGAGTTGCGGTTGGTGACCACCCCGGCGTCGAGCAGCGCCGACTCGGCCTGCCGGCCGGTGAGGCCGTACGACGACACGTCGAGCAGCACGATGTGGTTGTCCGTGCCGCCGGTGACGAGCGTGGCACCGCGGGAGAGGAAACCGCCGGCCAGCGACTGGGCGTTGTCGGCGATGTTCTGCGCGTAGGTCTGGAACGAGGGCTGGCGCGCCTCGGCCAGCGCGACGGCCTTGGCCGCCATCACGTGCGAGAGCGGCCCGCCGAGCACCATCGGGCACCCGCGGTCGACGTCGGCGGCGAACTCCTCCTGCGCCAGCACCAGGCCACCACGGGGGCCACGCAACGACTTGTGCGTCGTCGTGGTGGTGAGGTGGGCGTGCGGGACGGGGTCCTCGTCACCCGTGAACACCTTGCCGGCGACCAGGCCCGCGAAGTGGGCCATGTCGACCATCAGCACGGCGCCCACCTCGTCGGCGATCTCGCGCATCTTGGCGAAGTTCACCCGCCGCGGGTAGGCCGAGTAGCCGGCCACCAGCACCAGCGGCTTGAACTCGCGAGCCTTGGCGGCGACGACGTCGTAGTCGAGCAGCCCGGTCTCGGGATCGGTGCCGTACTGCTGCTGGTGGAACATCTTGCCGCTGATGTTGGGCCGGAAGCCGTGGGTCAGGTGCCCGCCCGCGTCCAGCGACATGCCGAGCAGTCGCTGGTTGCCGAACTCGTGGCGCAGGGACTCCCAGTCGGCCTCGGAGAGCTCGTTGACGTTCTTCGCGCCCAGCTTGGCCAGGGTCGGCGTCTCCACCCGGTTGGCGAGGATGGACCAGAACGCGACGAGGTTGGCGTCGATGCCGGAGTGCGGCTGCGCATAGGCGTACGGCGCGCCGAACAGCTCGCGCGCGTGCTCGGCCGCCAGCGCCTCGACGGTGTCGACGTTCTGGCACGCCGCGTAGAAGCGGTGGCCGACCGTCCCCTCGGCGTACTTGTCGCTGAACCAGGTGCCCATCGTCAGCAGCACGGCCGGCGAGGCGTAGTTCTCGGAGGCGATCAGCTTGAGGGAGGAGCGCTGGTCGGCGAGCTCCTTGCGTGTGGCGTCCGCCACACGGGGCTCGACGGAGGCGATCACCTCGAGGGCGGCGTTGTAGGCCTGCGACGCCGTCTTCGCGATGCTCTCGGAGGTGCCGTCCGCGCCTGAACCGACGGGTGCTGCGCTGCTCTCTTCACTCATGGGGCCACCCTAGGGGACCGTCGTTTCGGCGTCCCGGGCCGCCGCGAGCACGTCCGGATTACGGACACCTGTCTCACGGCATGAGATTTGCGTTTGTGAAACAGGCGTCCGAAACCTGAGACTCGACACATGATCAGCGCTGCCACCTCGACCTGGCTCGTGGCCCGTCGCCACGTGGACCTCGGTCGCACCCGCAGCAGCATGTGTCGCCACTCGCTCTGACACCTCCAAGGACACCGTCACGCACGGCCGCCACCGGGTCGGACCGACCGCCGCGACACCGCCGTCGCCCGTAGGCCCGATCTCCACCGAACCTGTGAGAACCAGAGGACTGATGACCTCCACTTCGGACACGCCCACCAGCCAGTCTGCCGCCGCCGAGGGCCGCGTCGGACGCTCTGGCCGCGCGCGTCCCAAGAAGGGCGAGGGCCAGTGGGCGCTCGGCTACATGGAGCCGCTGAACAAGAACGAGCAGTCCAAGAAGGACGACAACCCCCTCAACGTCCGCGCCCGGATCATCAACATCTACTCCAAGCGGGGCTTCGCCTCCATCGACCCCGCCGACCTGCGCGGCCGGTTCCGGTGGATGGGCCTCTACACGCAGCGGGCCCCGGGCTTCGACGGCGGCAAGACCGCGATGCTCGAGGAGGAGGAGCTCGACGACGAGTTCTTCATGCTCCGCGTGCGCAGCGACGGCGAGCTCCTGGACGCGGCCAAGCTGCGTGCCCTCGGCAGCATCTCCACGGACTTCGGCCGCGGCACGGCCGACATCACCGACCGGCAGAACATCCAGTACCACTGGATCGAGGTGGAGAACGTCCCCGAGATCTGGGACCGCCTGGACAACGTCGGGATGACCAGCCTCGAGGCGTGCGGCGACTCGCCGCGCCCGTTCCTCGGCTCCCCCGTGGCCGGCGTCTCCGCCGACGAGATCATCGACGCCACCCCGGCCCTGGACGAGATCAAGCGCCGCTTCATCGGCGACCCGCGCTACTCCAACCTGCCTCGCAAGTTCAAGACCTCCGCGAGCGGCCACCCCAGCCTCGACTGCGTCCCGTCGGTCAACGACGTGTCGTTCGTCGGCACGGTGCACCCCGAGCACGGCCCCGGCTTCGACCTCTGGGTCGGCGGCGGGCTGTCGACCAACCCGATGCTGGCGCAGAAGCTCGGCGTCTGGATCCCGCTCGACGAGGTGGCCGATGCGTGGGAGGGCGTGGTCTCGGTCTTCCGCGACTACGGCTACCGGCGGCTCCGTGCGCGCGCCCGTCTGAAGTTCCTCGTCGCCGACTGGGGCGTTACGAGGTTCCGCGAGATCCTCGAGACGGAGTACCTCGGCCGGGCGCTGCTCGACGGCCCCTCCCCCGAGGCGACGCAGGAGGGTGGCGACCACATCGGCGTACACCTCCAGAAGGACGGCAGGTTCTACATCGGCGTCGCCCCCGTCGCGGGCCGCATCAACGGCGCCACGCTGACCGGCGTCGGTGACCTGGTCGAGAAGTACGCCGCGTCCGGCGCCCGCCTGACCGCACACCAGAAGCTGGTCGTGCTCGGGGTGTCGGAGTCCGACGTCGAGCCGATCATCGCCGACCTGGCCGCCATCGGCCTCGAGGCCCGCCCCTCCAACTGGCGACGCTCGACGATGGCCTGCACCGGCATCGAGTTCTGCAAGCTCGCCATCGTCGACACCAAGCAGCGCGCGATCGACCTGGTCTCCGAGCTCGAGCGGCGCTTCCCGGAGCTGGACACGCCGATCACGGTCAACGTCAACGGCTGCCCCAACGCCTGCGCCCGCACGCAGGTCGCCGACATCGGCCTCAAGGGGATGCTCGTCCTCGACGACGCGGGCGAGCAGGTCGAGGGGTTCCAGGTCCACCTCGGTGGCAGCCTCGGTCTGACCAACGGCTTCGGCAAGAAGCTGCGCGCCCACAAGATCACCAGCGTCGGCCTGGACGACTACATCACCACCGTGGTGGAGAACTTCCTGACCGACCGGCAGGACGGCGAGAGCTTCGCCGCCTGGACGGTCCGCGCCGACGAGATCCTCCTGCGCGGAGAGAAGTCACTCGTATGAGCGCCCGCGCCGTCCCGTTCCACTGCCCCTACTGCGGCGACGAGAACCTCTTCCCGCACGAGGCCGCTGAGGGCTCCTCGCACGGCGCCTGGGAATGCCGGTCGTGCCTGCGGGCGTTCAAGGTCAGCATGATCGGACAGCTTCGTCCCCCCGCCTCTGCTCATCCCGTGGGAGGCACTCGATGACCGCCCCGACCACCCTGGCCGCCCGTGCCTACCGCGGCTCGGACACCGAGGGCCGCAGCATCGACGAGCTCCGGGAGATCGTCTCGATCGTCGGCGCCGAGCTCGAGCTGGCGCCGGCCGAGGACATCATCGAGTGGGCCGTGGCCACCTTCGGCTCGCGCTTCTGCGTGACCTCCTCGATGAGCGACGCCGTCCTCTCCCACCTCGCCGCCAAGGTCGCCCCCGGCGTGGACGTCGTCTTCCTCGACACCGGCTACCACTTCGCCGAGACCATCGGCACCCGCGACGCCGTCGAGGCGACGATGCCGGTCAACCTGATCAGCATCACGCCGGTCCAGTCGGTCACCGAGCAGGACGCGACCTACGGCAAGGACCTCTACAAGACCGACCCCGACCTGTGCTGCAAGCTCCGCAAGGTGCAGCCACTGGCCGACGGCCTCGCGCAGTACGACGCCTGGGCCACCGGCCTGCGCCGCGCCGAGACCCACAACCGCGTGATCGCACCGGTCGTGGGCTGGGACGAGAAGAAGCAGAAGGTCAAGGTCTCCCCGATCGCGCGCTGGTCGGACGAGGAGGTCGAGAAGTACATCGCTGAGAACAGCATCCTCGTGAACCCGCTCCAGTACGACGGCTACCCGTCCATCGGCTGCTGGCCGTGCACCCGCCGGGTCGAGGAGGGCGAGGACGCCCGCGCCGGCCGTTGGGCCGGCACCAACAAGACCGAGTGCGGCATCCACCAGTAACCGACCCGCATCATCCAGGCCCGCACCGAGGGCCCCACCACGCCAACGACGACGAAGTTCGCGGCACGACCACGAAGGGAGAACGATCGACATGACCGCTCCAGCACTGATCACTCTCGCCCACGGCAGCCGTGACCCCCGTTCGTCCGCCACCATCAAGGCCCTCGTGGCGCAGACCCGCGCCATGCGGCCCGACCTGCGCATCGAGGCGGCGTTCCTGGAGCTGGCCAAGCCCGACTTCGGGAAGGTCGTCGACCGCCTGGTCAAGGCCGGCTACGACGAGATCGTGGTCGTGCCGCTCCTGCTCAGCGACGCCTACCACGCGAAGGTCGACGTCCCCCGCAGCATCGCGCTCGCCACCGAGCGCCACCCCGACCTGCAGATCCGGATGACGAAGATCCTCGGCCTGGAGCCGAGCTTCCTCGAGGTCCTCGACCGCCGGCTGCGTGAGGCCCTGAGCAACGCGCGCGTCCGCGAGCTCGACGCCCTGGTGCTCGCCGCCGCCGGTTCCTCGGACCCGGTCGCCAACCAGGCGGTCTCGCGGCTCGCCCGGGTCTGGGGAGCGCGTCACAAGCTGCCCGTGACGGCGGCGTTCGCGTCGTCCGCTCCCCCGGCCACCGGTGAGGCCGTGCGTGCCTTCCGCGCCGAGGGTCGACGCCACGTCGCGGTCGCCTCCATGTTCCTGGCCCCGGGCTTCCTCCCGGACCGCGCCGCCGAGCTGGCCATGGAAGCCGGTGCGGTGGCCGTCTCGGAGCCGCTGGGCTGCGACCCGGAGCTGGCCCGGACCATCCTGGCCCGCTACGCCGTCGGCGCCGTGGAGCTCGTCCCCGTCTGACGGAAGCGCGGAGAGGGGGTCCGAAAGGACCCTCCCCTGCTCAGCACCCGCTCAGGCGACGGCCCGGCGGGCGCCGATCGACTCGATCAGGTCCGCGCCGGCGCTGGCACCGGACGCGGCGCGGATGTGGGCGCCCAGCCGAGCGGCCGCAGCCCGATATCGATCGTTGCCCATCAGGTCGGTCACCGCCTCCCGGATCGCGGCGGGCTTCGCGGTCTTGGACAGGAGTCGCCCCGCGCCGGCGTCGACCAACGACCGACCGACCATCTTCTGGTCGAGCATCGGATGCATCGGCATCACCAGCACCGGGAGGTCGTGGGCCAGGGCCGCCATCGTGGTCGCGTGGCCACCGTGCCCGATCACCATCGACACCGTCGGCAACAGCTCGGAGTGCGGGACGAAACCGTGCAGCTCGACGTTCGACGGAGCGGTCAAGTTCTCGGTCCCGATCGACGGGCCCACCGTGGCGATGCCACGCACCTCCATCGTCCCGAGCGCGTCGAGGATGTTCTGCATCGCTCGAGCCTGGCCAGGGAAGTTGACGGTGCTGAGACTGACGAGCACGGTCGGCTCGCCGGGCGCGGCCGAGACACCCGCCACCACAGGTCCCGTGTAGTGCACGTTGCCAGGTTGCGAGCCGCCGGCAGCGGGATCCAGCTCCGCGCTGCACGCCACCAACCGGGCCGCGGCGGTGCTCAGGAGCCTTCGCGCGGGGATTCGCTTGACGGCCATGCCGAGTCCCATGGGGCCGCGCAGCCACCTCCGGACCAGGTAGGCGTCGTACATGTGCTCGAGCACGACGTACGGCACTCCTGCGGTTGCGACCGCCTGCATCGCCCCGAACAGGATGCAGTCGACGACCACCAGGCCGGCGGGCTCGCGCCGCAGCTCCTCGACGACGTCGCGCCCCATCGCCCGGTCACCGAACACGCCGACGTAGTCGAGAGGGGTGCTGTCATCGGTCGCGGTGAAGGGCCGGGCGGTGTCGAACGCGGTGAAGTCGAGTCCTGCGCCCGTCACGTGCGCCTGTTGGACGGGGTGCCCCATCACTCGGACGCGGTGGCCGCGTCGGTGCAGCTCGGTGGCGATGCCGAGGGCGGGCGGGACGTTGCCACCTCCGTCCCACGTGACGAAGAGGACGTTCATGACGGTTCTCCTTCGCGTCGGGCGCCCTCGAGGATCGAGGTCGCCAAGCGATGCATGAGCTGTTCGGTGCGCGTCCGTGAGTAGCGGCGGTCGAGGCGCAGCAGCTTCCACGTGTAGACGTCGGTCGCGACGACAAGCAGGTCGATGAGGGGGTCGCCCGGGTCGGCGAACGGTGCGAACACGTCCTCCACCCAGGTGCGGTGCATCGCGCGTCCGCGCCGGGTCAGCTCGGCGACCTGCGGGTCCGACGACTCCTGGGCGAGCATCAGCAGGGCCGTGTGTCCTCGGGCCTCGTAGTGTCCGACGATCGCCGTGACCGCTGCGTCGACGTCGCCGACGGGCGTGTGGCGCTCCTCGGTCACGGTGGTGATCGCGTAGTCCATCGTCACTTCCACGAGTCCGGCACGACTCTTGAAGTGGCGCAGGATGGTCTGGACGCTGACGCCGGCTGCCGCTGCGACATCTTCCAGGGAGATGTCGGGAATCATCCGCTCGCGGCCGAGTTCGAAGAACGCCGCGACGATCCGTCGGCGGGTATCGGCAACGGTGTCGGCGCGAGCGCCCATCCTGTAGGTGCGCGTGGATTTCATGTCAATCGACGGTCACACGAAATCATCTTGAAGTCAATGGGTCAGCACATGGGGTGCCGTCGACCGCGTCTCCCGGCCCGAGCAAGCGGGCGGTCAGCCCACCAGGCGCTCGAGCAGTCGCTGGAGCTCGGCCGCGGGCTCGTCGGTGAGCCCGCCGTGCACCGGACCGGGCTGCACCACCGTGCTCCTCGGGGCACGCAGGAAGCCGAAGCGCGAGCTCTGGTCGTCGCGGCCCTCGCGCACGCCGTACGCCGTGGCTCGCGAGCCGACCGCGAAGTCGACGTGTGCCTCGCCGCGGCACACCTGCTCGACGGCCGTGAGTGCGTGCCGCACGGCGTCCACGTCGACGGCGGGGTCCAGCGCCCGCAGGCGGCTCTCGTCGAGGTGGGAGACCGATCCGAGGAAGTCGAGGGCGTGGCAGTAGAGGACGACCCCGACGTTGACGAACTCCTCGCGGTCGACGCGGGGGACGCAGCGCAGGGCGACGTACTGGTAGCCGTTCACGCCGTCTGCTCCTCGGGGGACGGGAGCCACGCGCGCGGGGCCGCCACCCGGGCGAGCAGGTAGTCCACGTAGCGCTGCCGCACGGCCTCGGGCGACTCTGCGCCCGGGACGGTCTCCAGCCACTCGTCGGGGACCTCGGCCAGGATCGCGTGGAGCGCCTCCGGCGTGACGCGGCCCGCGAGGTCCTCGTCCTGCGCCGCGGCCTCGGCGGCGTAGTGCCGCATGATGTGCTCGTTCACGTCGAACGGCTGCGCGGCGAACCGCTCCGGCGAGCCACCCCCGCCGGGCCACGCGTAGTGGAAGTAGAGCGCGGCCCCGTGGTCGATGGCGTAGAGCGCACCGCGCCAGACCAGCAGGTTGGAGTTGCGCCAGGACCGGTCGACGTTGGCGCAGAGCGCGTCGAGCCACAGGATGCGGCCGGCCAGCGCCCGGTCGGGCTGGTAGGCGCTGTCGTAGCCGAAGACACCCGGCAGCAGGTCGACCCCCAGGTTGAGGCCGAGGCTGCGGTTGAGGAGGTCCTGCACCTCCTGGTCGGCCTCGTAGCGGCCGATCTCCGGCGCCAGGTCCACGGTCACCAGGTCCGGAACGGGCACGTCGACCAGCCGCGCCACGCCCGCGACGACGACCTCGGCGACGAGCACCCGCAGTCCCTGCCCGGCTCCGCGGAACTTGCAGACGTAGATGCCGAGGTCGTCCGCCTCGATGACGCCGGGCAACGAGCCGCCCTCGCGGAGAGGCGTGACGTAACGGGTCGCCTGGACGTGCCTCAACTCTCCGCGTGCTCCTGCTCCAGCCGGGCCTTCTGCTCGTCCACGTCGTACGACGGCTCCGGCCACTCCAGCTTCATCCCGCGCAGGGCCTCGACCAGGAGCTGCCCGATCGCCCAGTTGCGGTAGTACTTGCTGTCGCTCGGCACGACGTACCACGGGGCGACGTCGGTGTTGGTGCGGGCCAGCGCGATCTCGTAGGCCTTGCGGTAGTCGTCCCAGCGGGCCCGCTCGTCGATGTCGGCGGGCTTGAACTTCCACTGCTTCCCCGGGTCGTCGAGCCGCGCGAGAAGGCGCTCGCGCTGCTTGTCGGACGAGACGTGCAGCATGCACTTGATCACGACGGTGCCCGAGTCGACGAGGGACTTCTCGAAGTCGGCGATCGCCTCGTAGCGCCGCTCGATCTCCTTCTCGTCGGCGAGCTCGTGGACCCGGGCGACCAGGACGTCCTCGTAGTGCGAGCGGTCGAAGACCCCGACGACGCCGGCGGCCGGCAGCGCCTTCTCGACGCGCCACAGGAAGTCGTGCTCGAGCTCCTCGTCGGTCGGCTTCTTGAACGAGTGGAGCTGGGCGCCGTTGGGGCTCATCAGGCCGATCACATGGTCGATGACACCGCCCTTGCCGGAGGTGTCCATCCCCTGGAGCACGAGCAGCACCCGACGTGAGCCGCCGACGTAGGCATTGGCGAACATCTTCTCCTGGAGCTCGGTCAGCTCGTCACCGAGATCGCGCAGCGCCTTCTCGGCCTGCTTCTTGCCCCCGTCGAACCCGGAGGTGTCGCCCGGGTCGTGGTCGGCGAGGGACACATCCCCCGCGGGCAGTCGGAGCAGGTCGGTGACGGTGTAGGACATGGGCCGAGTATGGCGTTCCACGGCGGCCGGGTGAAGTGGACGTCCACGCAGGTTGCCGGACCCGCTGGTATTTGGGGTCACGACACGCAAGAGTTGCGTCCATGCGCGCAATTATCCTTTCTGCCGGTCGTGGGTCACGACTCGGAGCCCTCACCACTGACCGCCCGAAGTGCCTCATCGAGCTGTCTGGGAAGACGCTGCTCGACTGGCAACTGGACCACCTGTCCGCGGCCGGGGTCGACGAGTTCCTGGTCGTCACAGGCTTCCGCGACGACCAGGTGGAGGCGAACCTGGCTCGGCGTACGGACAACCTGAACGTCCGGACCCAGTTCAACCCCTTCTACCAGGTGGCGGACAATCTCGGCACGGTGTGGGTCGCCAGGCAGGCTTTCGACGGCGACTGCCTGGTGCTGAACGGCGACACCGTCATCAGCAGAGAGATCGCCGAGAAGGTCGTCACGGCCGGGATCCCCGGGATCACGGTGACGGTGGACGAGAGCGAGGAGGGCTACGACGACGACGACATGAAGGTCGTCCGAGACTCCGACGGCCGCCTTCGGCGCATCGGCAAGCAGCTCGGCTCGGTGCTGATCAACGCCGAGTCCATCGGGATGATCGTGTTCCGGGAGGGCGGCGCCCAGCGCTTCGTCGAGGCTGTTGACACGATGATGCGCACGCCCGAAGGCACCACCAGCTGGTACTTGAAGGTCATTGACGCCATCGCCGCTGAGAGTCGCGTCGAGACCCTCTCCATCAAGGGCCTGCAGTGGGGCGAGGTCGACTACCTCGAGGACGTCGCCCGGGCCCGCACACTCACAGCCGAGTGGAAGCTGGCCGCGGGCGCTTCACCGGAGTCTGCCCCCGGATAACCCCTAGCGGGCCGTCGCGACGCACTCGTCAGGCTGGGTTAGCGTCGTGGACATGGATCTTCCCGTGATGCCTCCCGTGCAGCCGATGCTGGCCAAGGCGGTGAAGGGGATCCCCGACCCGGCGAAGTTCGACGGCGGGCTGTCGTTCGAGCCGAAGTTCGACGGGTTCCGGACCATCGTGTTCAAGGACGGCGACGAGGTCGAGCTGACCTCGCGCAACACCAAGCCGCTCACCCGCTACTTCCCCGAGGTCGTCGCGGCCATCCGCGAGCAGCTGCCCCACCGCTGCGTGCTCGACGGGGAGCTGTTCGTGGCCATCGGCCCGCGGATGGAGTTCGAGGTGCTCCAGGAGCGCATCCACCCGGCCGAGTCGCGGATCAACATGCTCGCCGAGAAGACCCCGGCGTCCTTCGTCGCGTTCGACGCGCTCGCGTTCGGCGACGACTCGCTGGTCGACCGGCCCTTCTCGGAGCGCCGCGGCCTGCTCGAGGCCGAGCTCGGCGGGCTCACCGGTCCGACGTACCTCACCCGCACGACGACCGACGCGACGGAGGCCGAGGGCTGGTTCGAGCAGTTCGAGGGCGCCGGGCTCGACGGCGTGGTGGCCAAGCCGCTGGGCGCGACGTACCAGCAGAACGCGCGCACCATGCTCAAGGTCAAGCACGAGCGGACCGCCGACGTCGTGCTGGCCGGCTACCGGCTGCACAAGACCTCGACGCCCGAGAAGCCCCTGCTGGGCTCGATGCTCCTGGGTCTGTACGCCGATGGCGAGCTGCAGCACATCGGGGTCTCCGCCTCCTTCACGGCCCAGCGCCGCGCCGAGCTGCTCGAGGAGCTGCGGCCCCTGGAGTGCCCGATCACCGAGCACCCGTGGGGGCGGTGGATGGGCGCGCAGGACTGGGCCATCGCCAACCCCGACCGGGTCCCAGGAACGCAGAGCCGCTGGAGCGGCGGCAAGGACCTCTCCTTCACGCCGCTGCGACCCGAGCGCGTGCTCGAGGTGAAGTACGACGCGATGGAGGGCCGGCGCTTCCGGCACACGGCTCACTTCAAGCGCTGGCGCCCCGACCGCGACCCCGAGTCCTGTGGATATGAGCAACTGGAGCAACCGGTCAGCTACGACCTCACTAAGGTTCTCGGTATGAACACCTCCGGAGACGCGTCATGAGCGAGTACGACGTCATCCTGCTCATCGAGCAGCCCTTCACCGCCACCGACGCGACCAACGTGCGCAGCCTGCACGAGGACATCGAGGACCCGGTGCGCTACCACGTGATGCTTCCCGTCGAGGACGCCTCGGCGCGGGTGGAGTCGGCGATGGGGACGCTGGCCATGGGCGAGATGCTGGCGGCCCCGGTCGCGGAAGTGGGCGACTCGGACCTCGAGGAGCTGCGCAAGGAGCTCCTCGACACCTGCCGCGCTGGCGTGGACTCCACCGTCAAGGCCATCGAGGCCGCCGGTGGCCGAGCGACCGGTGAGCCGGTCACCAGCGACCCGATCAATGCCCTGATCGCCAAGGTCACCGAGGTCGACGCCCGCGAGGTGATCATCCTGACCCGGCCGCACGTCGTCAGCGAGTTCTTCCACGTCGACTGGACCTCCCGGGCGCGCCGCAAGCTCGGCGTCCCCGTGCTGCACCTCCTCGAGCACGAGAACTTCGACGAGCAGGCCGGCGAGGGCGAAGGGATCTCCGGCTTCTGATGGCGCTGTTCCGCCGACGTTCCTCAGGAGACCCCGGCAGCCCCGTCGCGTCCTTCTGGGACTGGTGGACGACGGAGGGACGAGCCCTCGCCGAGCAGAGTGTCTCCGGGCAGCTCGCCCCGCACTCCTTCGCGGAGACGATGAGCCTTCGGGTGCAGTCGCTCGGCGCGCTCGGCTGGGAGCTGACCGCCGGCGAGACCTCCGAGCACGTGCTGGTGCTGACCTCCGAGGGTGATCCTGCCCTGCGTGCGGTGGCCCGTCGTGCCGTGCTCGCCGCACCCGACGCCGACGGCACCTGGTCCTACGTCGACGCGCGGCCGCCCCTGGCTGACCCCGAGGCGGTCGTCGTGGGCCTCGAGATGCAGGAGGTCGAATTCTCGCGGGTCCGGGTCTCCGCCCGGATGAGCAACGGCCGCTTCGACGTGCAGGTCCACCACTCGGCGTTCTCCGACCTGTCCGAGGAGGGCCGGCTGCAGATCACCTTCCTGGCCCTGGACGCGGCCCTCGGCGAGGTGGACACCGAGCTCTGGCTGGGCGAGGTGGCGCCCGTGGAGTTCCCGCCGCTCGACGGCTTCGGCCTCACGGCGCTGCGGGCCGTCGTGCTCGACCTCAAGGCGCAGCGCCTCGACCGGGACGGCCAACCCGGCTGGGCGATGCTGCGAGGCGAGACGCCGCAGGGTCCCTTGCTCGCGATGGTGCGCTCTCCCCTGCATCCGCTGACCGCGCCGCATCTCGACACCTATGCCGGAGTGGCGCTGCCCTACGCGCACAGCACCGACGACGGCCTTCCGGACGAGGGGTCGCTCGAGCCGCTCCGCCTCTTCGAGGAGCGACTGGAGCATGAGCTCGGCGCCTCCGGCCAGGTCGTCGCGCACCTGAGCACCGGCGGGGTCCGGACCCTGCACGTCTACGTCGACTCCACCGCCGAGCGTGCTGCCGACCGTGAAGGGACTCGCCAAGACCTGGGACCAGGGCAAGGCGAGCGTCCACGACATGCACGACCCTGGCTGGGACGCGGTCAGCCACCTGCGGCTCTGACCACGGCACGTCTACTCCTCGATGCGCTCGCCCTGCTCGTTCCAGTGCGACGCGACCTTCTTCGACGGCTGCACCCGGGGTGGCTCGCCCGGCATCTTCGGGTAGTCCGGCGGGTAGTTGGCCTCCCCCTCGCCGGACTCCTCGTAGAGCCTGACCAGCGGCTCGATCGAGTGCGTGACGTCGTCGATGCCGGCCCAGGGATCGCCGTCGCCCATCCTCTCGGGGACGGTGAACAGGTTGAACCCGTTCGGCGAGGTGAGGGTGGCCAGCTCGTCCCAGGTCACCGGTGTCGAGACCGGTGCCCCCGCCAGCGGACGCAGGGAGTACGCCGAGGCGATGGTGCGGTCGCGCGAGTTCTGGTTGAAGTCCACGAAGATGCGCTCCCCGCGCTCCTCCTTCCACCACTTGGTGGTGACGCCCGCGTCCCGCTTCTCCAGCTCCCGACCGAAGCCGATCGCCGCGTGCCGGACGTCGACGAAGTCCCACTGCGGGTCGATGCGCACGTAGATGTGCACGCCGCGGTTGCCGCTCGTCTTGGGATAGCCGGTGATGCCGAGCTCCTCGAGCAGCTCCCGGGCGACCCCGGCCACCCGCACGGCGTCGGTGAAGGTCGTGCCGGGCTGCGGGTCGAGGTCGATGCGGAGCTCGTCCGGGTGGTCGTTGTCCACGCTCCGGGTCGGCCACGGGTGGAACACGATCGTGCCCATCTGCGCGCACCACGCGACGGTGGCCAGGTTGGTGACGCAGACCTCGTCGGCCGGACGCCCGCTCGGGAAGGCGACGCGCGTGGTCTCGACGTACGCCGGGGCGCCCTTGGGCACCCGCTTGCTGTAGAACGCGTCGCTCTTGTCGCCGCGTCCCGTGGCCAGCGTGATGCCCTCGTGGACCCCGCTGGTCCATCGCTCCAGCGCCACCGGCCGGTCGCGCAGGGCACGCATGATCCCGTCGGAGACGCTGAGGTAGTACTCGACGACCTGGAGCTTGCTGACCTCGGGCGTGGACTCGGTGGCGGGGTAGATCACACGGTCCGGGCTGGAGACCCGGACCGCCTGACCGTCGGCGTCGACCTCGACTGCAGCGGTGGGCATGGCGGCCAATCTACGACGCGACCCCCGGTGGGGGCAGCGTCTAGAGCAGGCGCGTCTCGATGACCGAGTTCGGGGAGAACACCGGGCGGCGGTCGTCCGACTCGGCCGTGGGCCGGACGAACTCGAACCCCGACGTCGTCACCAGCGCCCACCGCTCGGGCGGGGACTGGTGGCCGAGCGCCACGCTGTGACCGTCGGACCAGACGGCCAGCGCGGCCTCGGCGCACTGCGGGTGCGACGGCGGGAAGTGGAACGCGTTGCGATCCGCCTCCAGCACGCTGCCCAGGAAGGCCACGGGTCGCGCCAGGCTCTCGCCGCACACCCCGCAGATCCTGCTCAGCGCGCACTGGGCCACCTTGCGCTTGTCCAGCCCGAGGTCACCGCGGCTGGCGAACGGCAAGTCGCCGGCGTGCATGTCCTGCCCCCCGGCGGGCATGTCGATCAAGCGGAGGCCTTGGAAGTCCATCCACCGGTCTCCACGCGGCGCGTTCCGCGCTCCCCGTCCTTGCGGCGACCCCTCGGGACCTCGGGGGTCTCGGGGTAGTCACGACGGTTCGGCTTGGTGAAGCTGTTCGGCAGCGACAGCTTCGTGATCGTCCGCAGCGCCTGGCCGTACTGCTTGTAGAGCGGCCCGGTGGTGTACGGGATGCCGTACTTGTCGCACAGCGGCCGCACCCGGTCGCTGATCTCCGAGTAGCGGTTGCTCGGCAGGTCCGGGAACAGGTGGTGCTCGATCTGGTAGCCCAGGTTGCCGGACATGACGTGCAGGAGGGGGCTGCCCGTGAAGTTGGCCGATCCCAGCATCTGCCGGAGGTACCACTCCGCGCGGGTCTCGTCCTCGACCTCCTCCTCGGTGAAGTGCAGGGCGCCGTCCGGAAAGTGTCCGCAGAAGATGATCATGTAGGACCACAGGTTGCGGCTCAGGTTGGCCAGGGCGTTGGCCTTCGCGGTCTGGATGAAGGCCGGACCGGCCAGCGCCGGGAAGAGCACGTAGTCCTTGGCGAACTGACGACTGACCTTGCGGCCGATCTGTGCGAGCTGCTTCTTCATGACCTTCGGGTCCTTCTCGCCCTTGCGGATCGCCTCGAGGTCGAGGTCGTGGAGCGCGACTCCCCACTGGAACAGCGAGGCGAGCAGGGCGTTGTAGATCGGCTGCCCCAGGTTGAAGGGGCTCCACCTCTGCTCGCGGGCCATGCGGAGGATGCCGTAGCCGATGTCGTTGTCGAAGCCGAGGACGTTGGTGAACTGGTGGTGCACGTAGTTGTGCGAGTGCTTCCACTGCTCCCCGGGCTGGGCGGTGTCCCAGTCCCAGGTGCTGGAGTGGATCTCGGGGTCGTTCATCCAGTCCCACTGGCCGTGCATGACGTTGTGGCCGATCTCCATGTTCTCGAGGATCTTGGCCACGCCGAGCATCGCGGCGCCGGCGAAGAACGCCGGCTTCCACTTGCTGGCGAACAGGGTGATCCGAGCGGCCACGACCAGCCTGCGCTGGAACGTGATCATCCCGTTGATGTACGCCGCGTCGTCGTCACCGCGCGACTCCTCGATGTCGGCGCGGATCGCGTCGAGCTCGCGTCCCAGCTCCTCGACCTCCTCGGGCGAGAGGTGGGTGTACTCCTTGACGTCTGCGATGGCCATGTGGGCTCCTTCAGTGGTTCGTCGTGCGAGATGGTCAGATGTCGAGCGTGCAGTCACCGGCTGCTGCGGTGACGCAGGTCTGGATCGGTTCGTTGGGTCCCGAGGTCTCGTCGCCGCTGCGCAGGTCGCGCACCGTGCCCTCGACCAGGGTGAGCGTGCAGGTGTGGCAGATGCCCATGCGGCATCCGTAGGGCATGCCGATGCCGGCTTCCTCGCCGGCCTCCATCACCGTCGTGGCACCGTCGGCGTCGATCGTCTTGTTGGAGTTGCGGAAGGTGATCGTGCCGCCCTCCCCGCCGTCCCCGCCGAGCTCGAGGCTGAACCGCTCGAGGTGGAGGGCGTCCTCGATGCCGGCCTTCTCCCAGTGCTCCTCGGCGGCGTCGAGCATCGGGCCGGGGCCACAGGCCCAGGTCTGGCGCTCCTTCCAGTCCGGGCAGATGCGCTCGAGGTCGTCCATCTCCAGCACACCTTCGGCGTCGGTGTGCTGCTCGTGGAGCGTGAGCTTGTCGTGCTTCTCGCTCAGCTCGACGAGCTCGTCGCGGAAGATCATCCGCTCCTTGGTCGGGGAGCTGTAGGCCATCACCACGTCGGGCATGGTGCCGCGGCGGTTCAGGGTGCGCAGCATCGCGATCACCGGGGTGACCCCGCTGCCGGCGACGAGGAAGAGGATCTTCTCGGGCGGCGGGTCGGGCAGCACGAAGTCGCCGTTGGGCGCCGCCAGCCGGATGATCGTCCCGGGGTCGAGGCCGTTGACGAGGTGCTCGGAGAGGAAGCCCTCCGGCATCGCGCGCACGGTGATCGAGAGGCTGCGGCCCTCCTGCTGCGGGGGCGAGGACACCGAGTAGGAGCGCCAGTGGAACTTGCCCTCGACCTGGATCCCGATGCCGACGTACTGACCGGGCTTGTGGTCGTAGTGCCACCCCCAGCCGGGGCGGATCACGATGGTGGCCGCGTCCTCGGTCTCCGGGATGACCTTCTCGACCCGGCCACGCAGCTCGCGCGCGGTCCAGAGCGGGTTGATCAGCGACAGGTAGTCGTCCGGATGGAGCGGTGTGGTGAGGCGGGCACCGACCTTGCGGACTCCGGCCCACGAAACCCGTTCAGCGACCATGCGTGTGTGTCCTCCTGGAACTGTTCGGAGCAAATCGGTCATGCCATGTCCTCGACATGTCAGTGAACAGTTGTTCACTGGACCAGTCAAGTCCCCGTCCGCGAGCCAGTACCCCGAGGCGTGCGCTCCAGTCGGAATCTAGCGTCTTGTCCCGCTCACTAGGATGGGAATCATGAGCTACCAGGTGAACAAGAGCGATGCCGAGTGGCGCGAGCAGCTGTCCCCCGCGGAGTACAAGGTGCTGCGCAAGGCCGGGACCGAGGCGCCGTTCGTGGGTGAGTACACCGACACCAAGACCGTCGGTGTCTACGACTGCCGCGCCTGCGGCGCCGAGCTGTTCCGCTCGGAGACCAAGTTCGACTCCCACTGCGGGTGGCCGTCGTTCTACGCCCCGCTGGCCGAGGACCGGGTGGAGTACATCGAGGACCGCTCGTTCGGCAGCGTCCGCACCGAGGTCCGCTGCGCCAACTGTGGCTCCCACCTGGGCCACGTCTTCGAGGGTGAGGGCTACGGCACCCCGACCGACCAGCGCTTCTGCATCAACTCGGTGTCGATGACCCTGACACCGGAGTCCGGCCCCGAGGACGCCCCCCAGAACGCCTGACTCAGCCGGTCAGCTGGCCGACGACCTTGCTGACCCGTCGTTCGCGGGTCTCCGCCTTCTTGGCCTCCGCGACCGAGCGGGCGTGCTCCTTGCGCTGCGAGTAGGACAGGGCGTCGAACGCGGCGCGCACACCCGCGTCCTCCAGTGCGGTCGCGAGGTCGGGCGGCACCTCGACGGTGCGCGGCCCAGCGTCGTGCTCGAGCGTGACGTCGTGCTCCTCGCCACCCGCGACGCCGGCGGCCTTCCGGTGCGCCACGCTGACCGGGACGAGGAACCTGCCACCCATCACCGCGATGGTGGAGCTGTAGCTGTACCCGTTGAGCGTCACGGTGACGGGGACCCGCTTGCCGGCCCCGAAGCCGGCGACGACCTCCTCCGGGACCTCGATGCCGACGTTGTTGCCGAGCTTCAGGAGCGTGGTGCGGAAGGTGGTCACGATGTCTCTCCTCAGGGAAGGGCGCTGATCAGCTCGGTCGGCGTACGACGGCGGCCGGTGTAGAAGGGCAGCTCCTCGCGGACGTGCCGCCGGGCCGTCGACCCGCGCAGGTGGCGCATCAGGTCGACGATGCGGTGCAGCTCGTCGGCCTCGAACGCCAGCATCCACTCGTAGTCGCCGAGCGCGAAGCTGGCCACGGTGTTGGCGCGGACGTCCTTGTACTCGCGGGCCATCTGGCCGTGCTCGGCGAGCATGGCGCGCCGCTCGGAGTCCTCGAGGAGGTACCACTCGTAGGAGCGCACGAACGGGTAGACGCAGATGTAGTCGCGCGGTTCCTCCCCGGCCAGGAACGCCGGGATGTGGCTCTTGTTGAACTCCGCGGGACGGTGCAGCGCGACCTGCGACCAGACCGGGTCGAGACGGCGACCGAACGCGGTGCGGCGGAACCGCTGGTAGGCGTCCTGGAGCTTCTCGATCTCCTCGGAGTGCCACCACACCATCAGGTCGGCGTCGGCCCGCAGGCCGCTCAGGTCGTAGACGCCGCGGACCACCACGTCGTCGGCCTCGAGCTTGCCGAGGAGCTCCTCGACCTCGCGCGCCTCGACGCCGCGGTCGGACGCCTCCCCGAGAACGTCGCGGAGGCGGAAGACCGACCACATCGTGTAGCGGATGCTGTCGTTGAGCGCGCGAGCCTGCTTCCCGGTGGAGGTCATGGGGCCATTCTCGCAAGGGGGTGGGAGGACGCGTCAGGCGGCCGGTCCCAGGTCGCCGACGATCTTCGCGACCGCCACCCGCGCGGCCGCGATGCAGGCCGGGATCCCGATGCCGTCGTACGCCGAGCCGCACACGGCCAGGCCGGTCAGGCCCTCCAGCTCCCGGCGTACGCCGGCCACGCGGTCGAGGTGGCCCACGGCGTACTGCGGCAGGGCACCGCCCCACCGCTGCACGTGGCGGTCGGCCGGCCGCACCGACAGGCCGATGGCGTCGGCGAGGTCGCGCAGGGCGATCTCGACCAGCTCCTCGTCGTCGACCTGCAGGGTCCTCTCCTCCCGGTGGCGCCCCAGGGAGCACCGCATCACGAGCAGCTCCTCCCCCGTGGCCGCGCCCGCCTGCCGGACCCAGTCCCACTTGGCGAAGGAGAAGGTCGCCGCCTTCACCGACCGGCCGTCCACGGGCGGCACCAGGAACCCCGACCCGGCGACCTGCGGGAAGGCGCGGGCCGGGAAGGCGAGGGTCACGATCGCCATCGAGGCGTACTCGATCCGCGCGAGCGCCAGCGCGGCCGAGGGAGCCACGTCGCTGAGCAGGCGCGCGGTCGCCCGGGCCGGGGTGGCGAGCACGACGGCGTCGGCCTGGAGGACCTCGGGGTCGTGGGTCGAGCCCACCACCAGGTTCCAGCCCCCCTCGGGCCGGCCGGCGAGGTCGCGGACGGTCGCGCCGGTGCGCACGGTCGCCGTCGACGCCGCGGCGATGGCGGCGGGGAGGCGGCCGACCCCTCCACGGAGGCCGGCGAAGACGGGCCGGTCGGTGGCCGGGTCGGGTGACGGCGTCGCCGCGGCGGCCGCCCGGGTCAGGGAACGGTCGCGCTCCAGCAGCGCCACCAGCTGGGGCACCGCGGCCCGGGCGGAGAGCTCGCGGGCGTGACCGGCGTACACCCCGCCGAGGAGGGGCTCGACCAGCCGGTCGACGATCTCCTTGCCCAGCCGCTCGTCGACCAGGTCGCCGACGCTGACGTCGCGATCGCCCAGCTCGGTGGCCGGGAGCACGGCGTCCATCGCGGCGCGGGCGAGGCCCTTCGCGGAGATGACCCCGTCGAGCGCCCGCAGGTCGAGCGGGACGCCCATCATCGTCCGGGGCATCGGCACCAGACGGCCCCGGTTCCACAGGTTGGCCGAGATGGTGGCGGGGTGGACCAGGTCGGCCTCCAGCCCCACCTCGGAGGCCAGGGCCACGGCCTCGGGTCGCCGGTTGAGCATCGCCTCGGCCCCGACGTCGACCACCACCCCGCCCACCTCGGCCGTGTGCAGGCTGCCGCCGATCCGGTCCGCGGCCTCGAGCACGACGATCTCCGCGTCGGGCAGCTCCTGGCCCAGGCGGTGGGCCGCCGCCAGCCCGGACACGCCGCCGCCGACGACGGCGATGCGCAGCGTCCTCGGGTCGTCCACGCCTGAAAGCGTGGCACAGCCCTCCTCGCCCGGAACCGTGGGTCGGGCCCGGCGGGAACCGGGGTGGGGCGGACCGCGTCACAGGTCCATGAACCTCATGAAGCGGGCCGCGGTGGCCGTCCCTGTCGTGCTCCTCGTCGCCCTGCTCGCCTCGTGCGGCCTGAGCCCGTCCAGCTCGGATGCGAAGTCCGAGAGCGGGTCGTCCGGCTCGACGGCTGCGGGCGGGTCCGGGGGTGGCGACTCGAGCCTCGCCGACACGGGTTCCACCGCTCGCAGCCGGGGGCGAGACCTCCACGACGAAGCAGGCCGCCGCCCCGGCAGCCCTGAGCCGCGCGGTGATCTCGACCGGCGAGATCTCCCTGCACTCGACCAGCATCGACAAGACCCGCGCCGAGGTGATGCGGCTCGTCTCGTCGTGGGAGGGCACCGTCGCCGACGAGCAGTCCAGCAGCGACGACCACGGGCGCATCGTCGACTCCACCCTGGCGCTGCGTGTCCCCACCCCGATCTTCTCCAAGGCCATGGACGACCTCGCCCGGCTGGGTGAGGTCGAGCAGCAGAGCCGCAAGTCCCGCGACGTCACCACGAAGGTGATCGACAACGACGCGCGGGTTCGCGCGGCCGAGCGCAGCATCCGGCAGATCGAGCTGCTGCTCGGCCGGGCCGAGGAGCTGCGCGACATCATCGCGATCGAGTCGGACCTCGCCCGACGTCAGGCGGACCTCGACTCGCTGAAGTCGCAGCAGGCCTGGCTGACGGACCAGACGTCGCTGAGCACGATCACGGTCTTCCTCGACCGGCCCGACCTCGTGTCCCCACGCGAGGACGCACGCGGGTTCCTGGCCGGCCTCGCCGATGGCTGGGACGCCTTCACCGGGGCGGCCGTCGCGCTGCTCACGGTCGCCGGAGCGGTGCTGCCGTTCGCGGTGCTGCTCGGGCTGGTCGGCGTACCCCTCTGGGTGGTCGTACGCCGCCGGCTCGGTCTCCGGCTCAGCGGCGGGAGTGCTCCTGCACGAAGTGCGTGAGCCGGGCCAGCTGGTCGGGATCGGTCGACGGGATCACGCCGTGCCCGAGGTTGAAGATGTGTCCCGGCGCAGCGGCCCCCGCGTCGAGGATCTCCTCGGCCCGCTGGAGCATCACCTCGGTCGGGGCGAAGACCAGGGTCGGGTCCAGGTTGCCCTGCACGGCCCGGCCCCCCGCCCGCTCGATGCCGGCCGCCAGCGGCACCCGCCAGTCGACCCCGACCACGTCGGCGCCGGCCTCCCCCATCAGGTCGAGGATCTCGCCGGTCCCGACACCGAAGTGGATGCGGGGCACACCGGTGGCCCCGATCCGATCGAGCACGCGGGCGGAGTGCGGCAGCACGTGGGTGCGGTAGTCCTGCCGCGTGACGGCGCCGGCCCATGAGTCGAAGAGCTGGACCGCCGACGCGCCGGCCTCGACCTGGACCTCGAGGTAGGCGGCCGCCATGCGGGAGATCTTCTGCATCAGCGCCTCCCACACGTCGGGAGCGCCGAACATCAGCGCCTTGGTCTTGGCGTGCTCCTTGGACGGACCGCCCTCGACGAGGTAGGACGCCACGGTGAACGGGGCACCGGCGAAGCCGATCAGCGGCGTGCTGCCGAGCTCGCCGACCAGCCCGCGCACCGCCTCGGTGATGAACGGGACGTGCTCGGGAGTCAGGTCGGGGATCGCCTCCACGTCGGCGAGGGTGCTGACCGGGTGGGCGACGACCGGGCCGACGCCGGGCACGATGTCGAGGTCGACCCCCACCGCCTTGAGCGGCAGCACGATGTCGGAGAAGAAGATGGCCGCGTCGACGCCGTAGCGGCGTACGGGCTGCATCGTGATCTCCACGACCAGCTCGGGGCGCATGCAGGAGTCGAGCATGGTGATGCCCTCGCGCACCTTGAGGTACTCCGGCAGCGAGCGGCCGGCCTGGCGCATGAACCACACGGGCGTGTGCGGGACCGGCTCGCTCCGAGCGGCTTTCAGGAAGGCCGATTCGTGCAGTTCTGGGTTGTTCGTCGACGCGGCGGGCATGGGCCGATCTTCGCAGGTCAGGCGGCGAGTCGAGTGCCCGGCACCGGGAGGTCGGCCTAACCTGTCGACATGGCGGCACCCGAACAACCCCGCATCGAGCCACCCGCGGCTCCTCCCGAGTTCAGCCGCGCCGTGACCCAGCTGCGGGCCGCGAAGTTCCGCTCCGAGCTGTTCGTCGAGGAGATGCCCGCTCCGCAGCGGATCGCCCCGTTCGCGTCCGCCCTGTCGGCCGACGTCACGGTGGCGGGCGAGGACGTCGGCTCGGGTCGCATCGTCCTGCTCCACGACCCCGCCGGCAACGACGCCTGGGGTGGCACCTTCCGCTGCGTGGCCTACGCGCGCGCCGAGATCGACCCCGAGCTGGTCGAGCGACCCCATGCTCGCCGGGGTCGGGTGGAGCTGGCTGACCGAGGCGCTCGAGGCCCACGGCGCCGAGTTCACCGTCCCCTCCGGCAGCGTCACCTGCGTCGCGTCGGAGAGCTTCGGCGGGATGGCCGACGAGGAGCCCACCGCGCAGCTCGAGATCCGCGCCTCCTGGTCCCCCTCCGGCGACCTGACCCCGCACGTCGAGGCGTGGGGGGAGCTGCTCTGCACGGCGGTGGGACTGCCGCCCGTGCCCGAGGGTGTGGCCACCATGCCCTCCCGACGTGGACAACGTGGCCCGGGCTGATGCCGGCGGAGGACACCGAGACCACACCGCCCCCCGACGCCCAGCCCACCGAGACGACTGACCCCACCGAGGTCGGCGAGGTCGCGGCCGAGCCCAAGCCGCCCGTCCCGCTCCTCACCCTGCGCGACGGCCTGCCCGACATCACCGACACCGACGCGCAGCTGGCGTCGGTCATCGAGCGGGTGGCGGCCGGCACCGGCCCGATCGCCCTCGACGCCGAGCGCGCCTCGGGCTACCGCTACTCCCCCCGCGCCTACCTGATCCAGCTGCGCCGCGAGGGCTCGGGCTCGGCCCTGGTCGACCCGATCGCCTTCGACGACCTGACCGCGCTGGGGGCCGCCTTCGGCGACGCCGAGTGGATCCTGCACGCCGCCAGCCAGGACATCCCCTGCCTGCGCGAGGTGGGCCTCGTGCCGACCCGGCTCTTCGACACCGAGCTCGCCGCGCGCCTGCTCGGCTATCCCCGCGTCGGCCTGGCCACGCTCGTCGAGGTCATCATGGGCCGGTCCATGCGCAAGGAGCACTCCGCGGTCGACTGGTCCCGTCGGCCGTTGCCCGGCCCGTGGCTGGAGTACGCCGCCCTCGACGTCGAGGTGCTGCTCGAGCTGCGCGACGTCATCGCCGGCGAGCTGGTGGAGTCCGAGAAGGACGAGTGGGCCGCGCAGGAGTTCCAGCACCTGATCGACCACGTCCCACCGCCCCGCCAGGACCCGTGGAGACGGACGTCCGGCATCCACAAGGCCAAGGGCCGTCGGGCCCTCGCGGCGGTGCGCGAGCTGTGGGTCACCCGCGACGAGATCGCCCAGCAGCGCGACACCACGCCGGGCCGGCTGGTGCCCGACTCCGCGCTCATCATCGCGGCCAACGCGATGCCGACCACCACGGCCGCGCTGCTCGACACCCAGGGCTTCCACGGCCGGGGTGCCCGGCGGTACGCCGACCGCTGGCTCGCCGCCATGGAGCGGGCCCGCCAGCTGCGTGACTCCGACCTGCCCCCGCTGACCGTGCGCTCCGACGGTCCGCCGGCCCCGCGCGTGTGGGCGGAGCGCGACCCTGTCGCCGCCGCCCGGCTGGCCACCGCCCGCGAGCTGGTGAACGCCTTCGCCGAGGAGCGCAAGGTGCCCGTGGAGAACCTGCTGACCCCGGACTACCTGCGACGGGTGCTGTGGAAGCCCCCGTCGGCGGACCGGGCCGACATGGAGGCTGCCGTCTCGGCCGAGCTGGCCGAGCTCGGCGCCCGCCGCTGGCAGGTCGAGATCATGGCTCCGATGCTCGCGCAGGCCATCGTCGACCCCAAGCCCGCCGCCGCGACACCCGAGGCTCCCTGACCCTCAGTCCGTGGGTGACGGGCTCGCGCTGGGTGCCTCGGCCGGGTTGAACAGTGGCACGGAGGCGGCGTCGATCGCCTCGAGCTGGTCCTGGAGCGGCTCGATCACGGGGTCGTAGAACAGGTCCGTGAGCTGCCGCGTCGTGGCCCGACGCACGAGCGGCCACCGCGGGGTGCTCGGGAGCAGCCGGGTGTCGCGCACCTCCCGGGCGAAGACGCTCGAGTTGAGCGGCCTTTGACCGGTCTGCAGGAACGACTCGCTGTTCACCACGTTGAGGTTGGCCGGCATCACGTAGCCGGTGGCGGCCAGCGTGGACGCGGCCTTGTCACCGATGACCGCGGCCAGGAAGTCGGCGGCCTTGGGGATCTCCTCGGACCTCGAGGAGATGCACGCCCCCGTCATCTTGGCGATGGTGGCGCCGCTCGAGAGCTTCGGCAGCGGCATCACGTCGAAGGTGAGGTTCTGGTTGGCCCGCAGCATCGGCGTGAGGTCGCGGAAGCCCAGCATCATCCCGAGCTTGCCGGCCTTGAACCGGTCGAGAGCCGACCGGCGGTGCACCGCCGACTCGCTGAAGGTCAGCGCCGGGTCACGCACGATCTCGAGGAGCTTCTCCATGGCGCCGGCCGAGGCACCGTCGGAGAGGCTGAGGGTGGTCGGCTCGTCCGTGTCGTCGACGACCTCGCCACCGCCGGACCAGATGAACGGGGCCACCTGCTCGAGGTCGGGGGCGATGTAGAGACCGCGCACTCCCGGACCGCGCGGCTGCAGGGCGGCCCGCTGGAACTCCTCGAGCGACCAGCCGCCCCGCTGCGTCACCGGCTTGCGGCCCGGATCCGCGATCTTGTCGAGCTCGATCAGCTTGGGGTTGTAGTAGACGACCATGGGCGAGACGTCGGACGGCATGCACTGCAGGGCGGCGTCGGAGCTGAACGCCTCGAGGCCGTTGCGCGTGTAGCCGTCCCCGAAGTCGACCTCCCGCTCGGCGAGCAGGTCGTCGACCCGGCGTACGGCCTTGTCGTTCTCGAGCCCGGACAGGTCGTCGTGGTCCATCAGGAAGACGTCGGGCGGGTCACCCTTGGCCGTCGAGGTGCGCAGCGCCCCCAACGCCTCCTCGTGGGTCGCGTAGGGGCGGATCCGCACCTTCACCGTGGGGTGGTCGACCATGTAGCGCGCGGCGATCTCGCGGTAGGCGTCGATCACCGGCTTGGGCCCGTAGGCGGCGAAGGTCACGACGGACGGGCCGGCGGGCGTGGCCGAGGGATCAGCCTTGGGCGGGGTGTCGTCGGAGGAGCAGCCGGCCGCGAGCGTGACGAGAGCGGCCGCGGCCGCCACCGCCCGCAGGCGCGGGTTCCTGACCACCATCTGCTCCCACGACCTTCCCCACGCGAATCACTGAGCCGACGGTGTCCACCCCGCGCACGACGGCCGGCGCCCGCCACGATATCGGGACACGCCACGCCGCGTTGACCCGCCGTGCACGCGGCGGACCGGCCTCTACGCTGACGCCATGTCACGCACCCGCATCCGCGCCCTCGTCGTCAGCATCGCGGTCGGCGCCGTCGTCGGCGGCGGCGCCCTCGCGGGCTGCTCGGTCAGCAAGGACGACGACCCCAGCGAGCCGCGGGCCGCCGAGACGAAGGACCCGGCGGCCACGGCGAGCGACGAGCCGTCCGGCGAGCCCTCCGCGTCGACCTCGACGGCGCCCTCCGCCACGCCCTCGCCCTCCGCCTCGGCGTCCCCCACCGCCGGGCCCGCCACGACTCCAGCGACCGCGCTGCTGACCGCGGCGGAGCTGCCCCAGCTCAACGAGACCTCGACGTGGACCCAGGGCCGCACTGCGCCGGCCCGGGCGCGGCCCTTCGGGCTGTGCCAGAAGTTCGACCTCCTCACGATCGGGGCCGAGAGCGCGGTCGCGCGCTCCTTCACCACCTCCGGCGGCTCCACGGCCGGCCAGCAGGTCGCCGTCTTCCCGGACGCCCAGAACACCGTCCGCGCGGGCAAGGTCGTCGAGGCCTGGCACCGGGACTGCCTCCAGCGGATCAAGCAGGCCACCCCCAAGGTGGGGCCGATCAGCGACGTCTCCGTGCCCCGCGGCAAGGGCTGGTGGTACATCGCCAGCTATGAGCGGGGCGACGACGGCCACTTCCACTCCCTCGGCGTGGTGGTCTCGGGCACGCGCCTGACCCTGGTGCGGATGGACCACGACGGACAGGACCACAACTACGATCGCGGGATGGACCCGATGGAGCTGGCGGTCAAGGCCGCGGCGGCGAAGCTGGGCTGAGCGGTGACCGAGCGGCGTCACCACCGACCGCGCTTCCCCGGCGCCAAGCACTTCGAGGCCATCGAGGGCGACGTCGACCCGGCCGTGCTCAGCGAGGCCGCCGACCGGGCCGCCGCCGCACTGGTCCGCGGGGCCCGCGACCGGGCCGACGAGGCACTGGTCGCCCGCGTGGTCCACCTCGCGGACTCCGAGGGCCTGGAGACGCTCGCGGAGCTCTGGTCAGGAGCCGCGGCCGACTCGCTGGCCGGCGCCGTGTGGCGGCTCTACCTGCTGCGGAGCTGGGTCTACGCCGACCCGCAGACCGCCGCGCTCGAGTTCGACCGCGGGCGCCGGCACGTGCCGGTGGCCGAGGTCATCTCCGGCGTGGTCGAGCCGCCCGGTCCGGACGAGGTCCGCGCCCTGGTCGACCAGGTCCTGGGCGGCGTCGTGGTGGGCGACTTCGCCGACACCCTGTTCCGCGCGGCGGCATTCGCCCGGGTGGCCGCCGCGGGGCGCGTGCAGCGTGGTCCCGAGGAGGCGGCCGACGGGTCGTCGTACGCCTCGGACGTCTCGGCCTCGCGCCTGCTCACGCTGTCCGACCAGCTGGAGCGGGCCGCGCACCTCGAGCTGACCGGCGCCCTGGGCTGACCGACTCCCGCCGCAATGTGGCCGCGGCTTGTAGAGTCGGCCGTGCGCCGGACCGCGGCAGCCCCGGGTCCCACATAAAGCCGCTTCGAGCGGCCACGCGCCGTGAGGCGCTCCCGGTCCGGCGCACCACCTCGAGACCAGGCGGAGGAGACCCGGCGATGCGGTTCCGTTTCCCGCACATCCGCGCCGTCAAGCCCGTCGTGCCCCGCTTCGGCTACGCGCCCCGAGCCGACGGCCGGCCCGACCCGGGCGAGGTCGTGTGGGCCTGGGTCCCCTACGAGGAGGACGCCTCGCAGGGCAAGGACCGCCCGGTGCTGGTCATCGGCCAGGAGGACGGCGTCCTCCTCGCCCTGGCCCTGACCTCGAAGGACCACGACGTCGATGCGGCGCAGGAGCACCGCGACGGCCGCGAGTGGATGGACATCGGCACCGGTGCGTGGGACGCGCGCGGACGCCCCAGCGAGGTCCGCCTGAACCGCCTCCTGCGCCTCGACCCGTCCGGCGTACGCCGTGAGGGCGCGGCACTGCCCCGGGACGTCTTCGACGCCGTCCTCGTGGCCGCCCAGCCGTACCTCTAGGGGCTGATGGGGCCGTGCCGGACGGCGCGGCCTCCGGGGCGACCGTGGATGGGACTGGCCCCCCGAAGCGTTTTGCCGTCCGACCCCGCCCGGCAGCCCCTAGCCGAGCGCTCGACGGATCCTGGCGTCGGAGACCGGCTGGGCGGTGCCGAGCGTCTGGGCCCACAGGCTGACGCGGTACTCCTCGAGCATCCACCGCACCCGGCGGAGGTCGGCGCCCGGCGGGCGACCCTCGGGGAGCGCGTCGACCCGGTGCTGCCAGGCCTGCTGGAGGGAGGCGATGCGGCCCATCAGCTCCTGGTCGCGGGCCAGGTCGGGCAACCGGTCGACCCGGGCGGTCATCGCCCTGAGGTAGCGGGGGTAGTCGCGCAGGGCCGCGGCGCCGGCGTCGGCGATGAACCCCGGGTGGACGAGGCGTCCGAGCTGCGCGCGCAGGTCGGTCATCGAGGGCAGCATCGCCATCTCGACGCGGCCGTGCAGCGCCTTCTCCACGGGGCGCCACTCGCCCAGCACCTTGAGCACCTGGGCCAGCACGCCGGAGGAGGCGCTGCCCAGCTCCGCACGGGCGCGCTGCACGAGGGCGTCGAAGGCGGCCCGGTCGCGCACGGTCGCGGTCTGGTCGACGAGCTCCCCGGCCGCGGCGGTGACGCAGTCGTCGAGCAGCGCCCGCACGTTCGGGTACGGCGACGCCGCCAGGCCGAGCTTGGCGGTGTTGTCGAGGCCGACGAGCAGGGTGGCGGCCGGTGAGGGCGTCGAGAGCAGCAGCAGCCGTCGTACGCCGAGGCGGTGGTGGGCCTCCTGCTCGTCGGCCGAGGCGGCGACCCGCAGCCCGACGGTGGGTCCCTCGTCGACCAGGGTCGGGAACCCGTGCACCTCGTGACCCGCGCGGGTCTGGGTGAAGGAGCTCTCGATCGTGCCGAAGGTCCACTCGGTCTGGCCGGTCGCGCTGACGCCGGACTCGTCGGCGACCTGGCGCATGGCGCGGTCGAAGGACGGCTGCAGCGGCTGCTTGAGGGCCTCGAGGTCCTTGCCGACGCCGACCTCCTGGCCGTTGTCGTCGACGACGCGGAAGGTGGGGCGGAGATGGTCGGGCACCTTGCTCTCGTCCCACGCCTCCGGGGGGACGTGCACGCCGGTCAGCGACCGGAGGTAGCGCGACAGGGCCGGCACCAACGGCTCCTCCCCCGGCGGGACCGCCTCGAGGAACCGCCGGGCCACGTCCGGTGCCGGCACGAAGTTGACCCGCAGCGGCTTGGGCAGCGACCGGATCAGCGCGGTCACCAGCTCGTGCCGCAGGCCCGGGACGTTCCAGCTGAACGGCGCCGACCCGACGGTGTTCAGGGTCGCGAGCGGCAGGTCGATCGTGACGCCGTCGGCCTCGTGCCCCGGCTCGAAGTGGTAGCGCAGGGGCAGCGTCATCGGCCCCTCGTGCCACTGGTCGGGGAAGTCGGTGCCCACGCCCTCGCCGACGTCGCGGACGAGCATCGAGGGGTCGAAGGTCAGCAGGTCGGGCCGGGTGCGCCGCTCCTTCTTCCACCACGTGTCGAAGTGGGCGCCGGAGACGACGTCGGGCCCGATGCGGGCGTCGTAGAAGTCGAACAGGGTCTCCTCGTCGACGACGATGTCGTGGCGCCGGGCGCGGTGCTCGAGCTCCTCCGCCTCCTCCAGCAGGCGGAGGTTGGTCTCGAAGAACCGGTGTCGGGCCCGCCACTCCCCCTGCACGAGCGCGTGCCGGATGAAGAGCTCGCGGGCGACGTCGGGCTGGAACCGGCCGAGCGGAACGGTGCGGTCGGCGACGAGCGGCACGCCGTACAGCGTGACCCGCTCGTGTGCCTGGGCCGACTCCCGCTTCTTCGACCAGTGCGGTTCGGAATAGGTGCGCTTGACCAGGTCACCACCCAGCCGCTCCGCCCACAACGGATCGATGGCGGCGTTCTGCCGGCCCCACAGGCGTGAGGTCTCGACCAGCTCGGCCGACATCACCAGGTCGGGCTGGGACTTGAACAGCCCGGAGCCCGGGAAGATCGCGAACCGCGCCCCGCGGGCGCCGAGGTAGTCGCGGCGCTCCACGTCCCGGAGCCCGATGTGGGACAGCAGCCCGGCGAGCAGGGCCTGGTGGATGGCGCTCTCGTCGGGCGCGGCGCCGGTCGACCGCTCCCCCGGCTTGAGCCCCACCTGCCGCGCCACCTGGCGCAGCTGGGACTCGAAGTCCTGCCACTCCCGGATGCGCAGGTAGTTCAGGTGCTCCTCGCGGCACGCCCTCCGGAAGGCGCTCGAACCCATCTCCTGCTGCTTCTCACGCAGGTGGCGCCACAGGTTGAGCCAGGCCATGAAGTCCGACCGGGGGTCTCGGAAGCGGGCGTGCAGCTGATCCGCGCGGGCGCGATGCTCCACCGGACGCTCCCGGGGGTCCTGGATGGACAGGGCCGCGGTGATCACCAGCACGTCGCCGAGGCAACCCAGGCGGTCGGCCTCGAAGATCATCCGCGCCAGCCGGGGATCGATGGGCAGGCGCGCCAGCGTGCGACCGGTGCCGGTCAGGCGTGGTCCCCGGCGGCCGGTCGAGGTATCGGGGACCAGGGCGCCGAGCTCCTCCAGCAGCTGTACGCCGGCCTTGACGGCCCGGCTGTCCGGCGGGTCGACGAACGGGAACCGCTCGACCTGGCCCAGTCCGAGCGAGGTCATCTGCAGGATGACGCTGGCCAGCGACGTGCGCAGGATCTCCGGCTCGGTGAACTCCGGGCGGCCGAGGAAGTCCTCCTCGGCGTAGAGCCGGATCGCCACCCCGGCCTCGACGCGGCCGGAGCGGCCCGACCGCTGCTGGGCGGAGGCCTGGCTGATCGGCTCGATGGGCAGGCGCTGCACCTTGGTGCGTGAGGACCAGCGGCTGATCCGGGCGAGGCCGGTGTCGATCACGCCGGTGATGCCGGGGACGGTCAGCGAGGTCTCGGCCACGTTGGTCGACAGGATCACCCGGCGCCGGGTGTGCCGTTCGAACACCTTGTGCTGCTCGGCGGAGGAGAGCCGGGAGAACAGCGGCACGATGTCGAACCCCTTGACGCCCTCGGCCCTGCGGCGGAGCACGTCCTCGGTGTCACGGATCTCCCGCTCGCCCGGGAGGAAGACGAGGATGTCGCCCGCCGTGTCCCTCATCAGCTCCTCGACCGCGTCCTGGATTGCCTCGGTCTGGTCGCGGAGGACCGGCTCGCCCTCGTCGTCGTCGTACGCCTCCTCCTGCAGGGGCCGGTAGCGGACGTCGACGGGGAAGGTGCGCCCGGACACCTCGATGATCGGCGCCGGCCGTCCCTGGGGGTCCGCGAAGTGCTCCGCGAACCGTTCGGGGTCGATGGTGGCCGAGGTGATGACCAGCTTGAGGTCGGGTCGCTGGGGCAGCAGGCGCTTGAGGTAGCCGAGCAGGAAGTCGACGTTGAGGCTGCGCTCGTGGGCCTCGTCGATGATCACCGTGTCGTAGCGCTTCAGCATCCGGTCGCGCTGCAGCTCGGCGAGCAGGATGCCGTCGGTCATCACCTTGACGCGGCTCTGCTTCGACGTACGGTCCGTGAACCGCACCTGGTAGCCGACCGTCTCGCCCAGCTCGGTGCCGAGCTCTTCTGCGATCCGCTCCGCCACGCTGCGCGCCGCGATCCGGCGGGGCTGGGTGTGCCCGATCATCCCGCCCCCCTCGGCGGTCGGGTCGCCCCGACCCAGCGCCAGGCAGATCTTGGGCAGCTGCGTCGTCTTCCCCGACCCCGTCTCCCCGGCGACGATCACCACCTGGTGGTCGCGGATCGCCTCGGCGATGTCGTCGCGACGGGCCGAGACCGGCAGGCCGGGAGGGAAGTGGATGCGCACAGCGCCACCATTCTCCCCCGGCGGTGGGTGGCGGCGCGACCGGCCGACCTAGTCGGGCGGCGTCGGGCTGGGAGTGGGCGGGAGCGACTGCCCGGGCTGGGCCGGCCGCACCCCGCGCTGGTCGCGCGGTCCGAACCCTCGCCGGTCACGGCCCTGGAGGCCGCCGTCGCGGCGGCCGTGGCCGCCGTGGAACCTGCCGGGCGGGCCTCCCGGGCCTCCGCGCTGGAAGCGGCCCGGGCCCGCGCGACCGTCGTCGCCGTTCGAGACGTTCGCCAGGGCCGCCCCACCGAGGCCGCCTACGATCACCGACGCGAGTGCGACGGCGATCACCGCACGGAGGGACCAGACCCGGTCGCGCAGGCGCTCCTTCGGCGGAGCCGGAGCAGGAGCAGCGTTCGGCGCCGACTGGGCCGGCATCGCCTGGGTCGGGCTCTGGTCGGGGTCAGGCGGCGGGAGGGGTCCCACGACAGGAGGCAGGTCGTTCATGGGCCCATGGTGCGCCGACAACCTGTGCCTGTCCTGTGACTTCGCGAGTTGGTGCCCACGTCCCAGCGGATGCGTTCACAGGAAACACACAGCGGCCTCATGGACTCTCCCCGGACGCGGGCGCCAGAGTGTTCCCCATGAAGAGCCCTGCATCCGAGCTGACCCGCGTCGACGGCACGCCCCTGCGCGTCCTGGTGGTCGACGACGAGGAGAACATCGCCGAGCTGCTCCGGATGGCGCTGCGCTACGAGGGCTGGGAGGTCGAGGTCGCGCTGACGGGCACCCGGGCCGTCGGTACGGCGAAGCGCCAGCGCCCCGACGCCGTCGTCCTCGACATGATGCTCCCCGACTTCGACGGCATGGAGGTACTGCGCCGGCTGCGCGGCGACCAGCCCGACGTACCCGTCCTCTTCCTCACCGCCCGCGACTCGGTCGAGGACCGCGTCGCCGGGCTCACCGCCGGCGGCGACGACTACGTCACCAAGCCGTTCTCGCTCGAGGAGGTCGTGGCCCGGCTCCGCGCGCTCATGCGCCGGGCCGGTGCGCGCCAGGCCGAGAGCGACTCGACCCTCCACGTCGGCGACCTCACCCTCGACGAGGACAGCCACGAGGTCAGCCGCGACGGTGAGGACATCAGCCTCACGGCGACCGAGTTCGAGCTGCTGCGCTTCCTGATGCGCAACCCCCGCCGGGTCCTCAGCAAGGCGCAGATCCTCGACCGCGTCTGGAACTACGACTTCGGCGGCCAGGCCAACGTGGTCGAGCTCTACATCTCCTACCTGCGCAAGAAGATCGACGCCGGCCGGGAGCCGATGATCCACACGATGCGCGGTGCGGGGTACGTGCTGAAGCCGGCCGACCCGGCCCACGTCGACTGATGCGTACGCCGCGCACCCTCACCGCGCGCCTGGTCGCCACGGCCGTCGCTCTGGTCGCCGTGGTGTCCATCCTGATCGCGGCCATCACGACGATCGCCATCCACACCTCGCTCGTCGACCGCCTCGACACCAACGTCCTCTCCTCCGTGCGTCGCGCCGGGGGTGATGACGGTGACCGCGACAACGCGCCGCCGCCCAGCGTCCGGAACCAGGGACCCGGGACCCTGCTGGCCGTGGTCGGCGGTTCCTCGACCCCCCAGGGCGTCGTCTTGACCGAGCAGCGAAACGGCGAGCGCGCGTTGTCGACGACCGCCCTCGAGGAGCTGGCCAAGATCCCCCGCGACGGTGACGTCCACGGCGTGGACCTGACGGGCGTGGGCTCCTACCGAGTCACCGTCGTCACCACTCCCGACGGCCGCCACCTGGTCAGTGGACTACCCACCCGCGACGTCGACAGGACGGTGAACTCACTCATCGGCTACGAGGTCCTGCTGATACTGCTCGGCCTGATGACCGCCGCGGGGCTCGGCACGCTGCTCGTCCGCCGTCAGCTCCGGCCCCTGAACGAGGTCGCCGAGACGGCCCACGCAGTGGCAGAGCTGCCCCTGTCCTCGGGCGAGATCGACCTCACCGAGCGCGTGCCCGCACGCCTCACCGACGAACGCACCGAGGTCGGCCGCATGGGCGCCGCCCTGAACGTGCTGCTCGCGCACGTCGAGACCTCCCTCGAGGCGCGGCACCGTAGCGAGCTCCAGGTCCGGCAGTTCGTCGGCGACGCGTCCCACGAGCTGCGTACGCCGCTGGCGACCATCCACGGCTACGCCGAGCTCTCCCGTCGTACGCCGGACGACCCGATCGCGCTCTCCAACGCGCTGGCGAAGGTGGAGACCGAGGCCGACCGGATGTCCAGCCTGGTGGAGGACCTGCTGCTGCTCGCTCGGCTCGACGCGGGCCGGCCGCTGGAGCGGGTCGAGGTCGACGTGACCCGGCTGCTGCTCGAGTCGGTCGTGGACGCGCGCGTCCTGTCGCCGGAGCACAAGTGGCAGCTCGACCTGCCGGAGGAGCCGGTGACGGTGGTGGGCGACGAGCAGCGGCTGCACCAGGTGGTCACCAACCTGCTCGGCAACGCCCGGCACCACACCCCTCCGGGCACGACGGTGACGGTCTCGGCCGCCGTGGACGGGGAGGGCGTGGGGATCGTGGTCCACGACGACGGGCCCGGCCTCCCCGAGGGACTGACCGAGAACGTCTTCGAGCGCTTCACCCGGGGCGACTCGTCCCGCACCCGGGCCTCGGGCGGCGCCGGGCTCGGGCTGTCGCTGGTGTCCGCGATCGCGCAGGCCCACGGCGGCACGGCCCACGTCGAGTCGCGGCCCGGCAGCACGACCTTCACCGTGCGGCTGCCCCGCTGATCTTGCGTGTCGCCGGTGGATCGTCGATGCAGGTCACAGGTAGGGCACAGAACCGGCACACCCCCGTCGCAGGCCGCGCCGCCACTGTCCTGCCATGGACAACACCAGCACCCTGCCGCGGCCGACCGGACCGGCCCCCGCAGCCCGTGACTCCCTGACCTCGACCGGCCCGTCCCCGGCCGCGAACCGTGCCGCCTCCAGCACCGCCCGGATCCGCCGCGTGTGGCGTGGTCCCGGCGAGGACCCGACCTGGGCCCGCCCGGCCCTCCTCGGCCTGCTGGTCGCCACCGGCGTGCTCTACCTGTGGGGGCTGGGCGCGAGCGGCTGGGCCAACTCGTTCTACTCGGCGGCCGTGCAGGCCGGCGCCGAGTCGTGGAAGGCCTTCTTCTTCGGCTCCAGCGACGCGGCCAGCTCGATCACGGTCGACAAGACACCGCTCGCGCTGTGGCCGATGGCCCTCTCGGTGCGGCTCTTCGGGCTCTCCGGCTGGAGCATCCTCGTCCCGCAGGCGCTCGAGGGCGTCGCCACCGTGGCGCTGCTGCACCAGGTGGTCCGGCGTACGACGGGATCCGCCGCCGCCGGGCTGATCGCCGGTGCCGTGATGGCGCTGACCCCCGTGGCCGTGCTGATGTTCCGGTTCAACAACCCCGACGCGATGCTCGTCCTCCTGCTGGTCGGCGCGGCCGCCACGACCCTCCGCGCCGTCGAGGCCACCCGGGCCTCGGTGAACGCGCACCCGGTCCGCTGGCTCGCCCTCGGCGGCGCGCTCGTCGGGCTGGCGTTCCTGACCAAGATGCTGCAGGCGTTCCTCGTGCTCCCGGCGCTGGCGCTCGTCTACCTGCTGTGCGCGAACACCTCCTGGGGCAAGCGGATCGGCCACCTCCTCGTCGCGCTCGGCGCGATGCTGCTCGCCGGCGGCTGGTGGATCGCGATCGTCGAGCTGTGGCCCGCCGCCAGCCGTCCCTACATCGGCGGCTCGCAGGACAACTCCATCCTCGAGCTCACCCTCGGCTACAACGGCCTCGGCCGGCTCAGCGGCAACGAGACCGGCTCCGTCGGTGGCGGCGGAGGCGGTGCCGGCGGTGGCTGGGGCACCACCGGCATCACCCGGCTGTTCAACAGCGAGATCGGCGGCCAGGTCGCCTGGCTGCTCCCCGCCGCCCTCGTCCTCGGCGTCGCGGCCCTCTGGTTCGCCCGTCGCCAGGTCAGCGTCCGCGCGGGCGTCATCCTGTGGGGCACCTGGCTGCTCGTCACCGCTCTCACGTTCAGCTTCATGGCCGGCATCTTCCACGCCTACTACACCGTCGCTCTCGCCCCCGCGGTCGCCGCCCTGGTCGGCATCGGCGCCCGGGTCCTGTGGGAGCACCGCAGCTCGCTGGTCGCCACCGGCCTGATGTCCTTCACCGTCGCGCTCACCTCGGTCTTCGCCTGGTTCCTCCTGCACCGCTCGGCCGACTTCCTCCCGTGGCTGAAGTGGGCGATCGTCGTGCTCGGCATGGTCTTCGCCCTGGCCCTCGCCGGTGCCGGGCACCTGCCCAGGAGGCTCGCCCTGGCCGCCGCCGGACTGGCCCTGGTCGCCGGCCTGGCCGGCCCCGCGGCGTACGCCGTCAGCACGGCCGCCACCCCGCACACCGGCTCCATCCCCACCGCCGGCCCCGCTACGGCCGGTGGCCAGGGAGGCCCCGGAGGCGTTGGCGCCCCCGGAGGGTTCCGCGGCGGGGCGCCGACCGGCACCGCCCAAGGAACTCCTCCGGGCGGCCGGACCGCCACGCGCGGAGGCGGCATGGGCGGCCTGCTCAACGGCAGCACCCCCAGCGCCGAGGTCACCGCGCTGCTGAAGGCCGACGCGGACGCCTACACGTGGACCGCCGCGGCCATCGGCTCCAACAACGCCTCGGGCTACCAGCTGGCCAGCGAGCAGCCGGTGATGGCGATCGGTGGCTTCAACGGCAGTGACCCGAGCCCGACGCTCGCCCAGTTCAAGCAGTACGTCGCGAACGGCCAGGTCCACTACTTCATCGCGAGCAGCGTCGGAGGCGGAGGAGGGGGCGCGGGCGGCACCAACGAGATCACCGCGTGGGTGCAGGCCAACTTCACCGCGACCACCGTCGGCAGCACCACGCTCTACGACCTCTCGAGCGGGATCCAGTGAGCGCGATGGCGCAGCCGGTCCCCGGGAGTGGGGGCACCACGGAGCGCGCGGTCCGGACGGTGCTCGACGTGGTGATCCCGGTCTTCGACGAGGAGGCCCAGCTGGCCGGCTCGGTGGAGCGCGTGCTGGACCACCTGCACGCGATGCCGTGGACCTTCCGGGTCACCATCGCCGACAACGCGAGCACCGACCAGACCGCTCTCATCGCCCGACGGCTCAGCCACACCCATCCCGAGGTCACGGTCGTGCACCTCGCCGAGAAGGGCCGCGGCCGGGCCCTCAAGCGGGTGTGGAGCGCGTCCGAGAGCGACGTGCTGGTCTACATGGACGTCGACCTCTCGACCGACCTGGCCGCGCTGCTGCCACTGGTCGCACCGCTGGTGAGCGGTCACTCCGACCTCGCGATCGGCTCGCGGCTGTCGCCGGCCTCCCGGGTGGAGCGGGGGGCGAAGCGGGAGTTCATCTCGCGCAGCTACAACCTGATCCTGCGTCAGGCGCTGCGGGCCCGGTTCAGCGACGCGCAGTGCGGCTTCAAGGCCATCCGGAGGTCGGCGGCGCGCGAGCTGCTCCCCCTGGTGGAGGACAACGCCTGGTTCTTCGACACCGAGCTGCTCGTGGTCGCCGAGCGGGCCGGGCTGCGGATCCACGAGGTGCCCGTCGACTGGACCGACGACCCGGAGAGCAGCGTGGACATCGTGCGGACGGCCATCGACGACCTCCAGGGCGTGGCCCGCCTCGGACGCTCGCTCGTGAAGGGCACGCTGCCCCTGCGGGAGATCGGGCAGCGGCTGGGCCGCACGAGCTCCGAGGCGGGACGCGGCCGGCTCGGCATGCAGCTGGGGATCTTCCTGGTGATCGGCGTCGCGTCGACCCTGGCCTACGCGCTGCTCTACCTCGCGTCCAGGTCGGCCTTGACGCCGTGGTGGGCCAACTTCACCGCGCTGCTGGTCACCGCGGTCGCGAACACCGGGGCCAACCGACGCTTCACCTTCGGGGTGAGGGGTCCGCGCGACGCCCTGCGCCACCAGGTGCAGGGGCTGGTCATCTTCGCCCTCGGACTGGCGGTCACCTCCGGAGCGCTGATGGTGCTCGAGGCACTCGGGTCCACGAGCAGGGGGGTGGAGGTCGTCGTACTCACCACGGCGAACCTCGGCGTGACGGTGCTGCGGTTCGTGGCGATGAGGCTCTGGGTCTTCGCCCGTCGTCCATCGGGCGTGGAGGCGGACCTCAGAGCTCGCGCAGCGGAGCCAGGATCCCCGGGAGCGACGCCGACAGGGTCAGCAGCAGCTCGTCGCGACTGATGCCGCGGCTGTCGCGGACCCACTCGAGGACGACGTCCTCGGTGAAGGCCGCCCAGCCGTGCACCAGCAGGCGGACCTGG
The DNA here is from genome assembly GCA_963731075.1 of uncultured Actinomycetota bacterium. Lineage (GTDB taxonomy): Bacteria > Actinomycetota > Actinomycetes > Propionibacteriales > Nocardioidaceae > Marmoricola. The sequence continues at coordinate 252,241 of CAVSUC010000001.1, read as the reverse complement.
GGGGTGTCGTTGAGCCCCAGGGCCGCGGCCTCCTCGGCCACCGGCCCCTCGAAGAGCCGGTCGGTCAGCGCCGACCGCGACGCCTCGTAGATCTCCCGCAGTCCCTCGTGGCCACCGGCCGCGCCGCGCAGCAGCGAGACGTAGCCGTGGAAGTTGGCCGCCACGTAGTCGACGTAGCGCTCCAGCGATCCGGCCAGCTGCTCCAGCGGGGGGCCCTCGCCGCTGGGCGCGGTCACCGCGAAGAGGTCGTCGGCCGCCCGCTGCACCACGGCGGTGTGGAACTCCTGCTTGTTGCCGAAGTAGTGGTAGAGCAGCCCACGCGAGATCCCCGCCTCCTCGGCCAGGGTCTCGATCGACAGGTCCTCCAGCGAGCGCGTGGCGAAGAGGCGTACGCCGAGCACGAGCAGCTGCTCGCGCCGGCTGTCGGGGCTCATCCGCACGCGGCCGGTGGTCATGTGGCGCATCTTACTGAACTGCTTTCAGCATCGCTATTGACGATCGTTCAATATTTTGTAGAGTCGGGGCATGACCCAGACCAGCACCCAGAACGGCTCCCCCGCCGCCCCCCTGCCGACCCGCGTGCACACGCTCGTCGTGGGTGCGGGCTTCGCCGGCCTCGGCACCGCGATCAAGCTCAGCGAGAGCGGGTTCGCCGACTTCGTCGTGGTCGACAAGGGCCAGACCGTCGGCGGCACCTGGCGCGACAACACCTACCCCGGTGCCGCGTGCGACGTGCCCAGCCAGCTCTACTCGTTCAGCTTCGCCCCCAACCCCGGGTGGTCGCGCTCGTTCTCGCCGCAGCCGGAGATCCAGGCCTACCTGGAGCGGACGGCCGAGCAGTCGGGAGTGCTCGACCACTTCCGGTTCGGTGTCACGGTCGAGGAGCTCGTCTGGGACGAGGAGGACCAGGTCTGGCACGTGGGCACCGACCACGGCGAGGTCACGGCCGATGTCGTGATCACCGGCTCGGGCGGTCTCTCCGAGCCCAAGCTGCCCGACGTCGAGGGCATCGACTCCTTCACCGGCGAGATCTTCCACTCGGCCCGCTGGAACCACGACTACGACCTGGCCGGCAAGCGCGTGGCCGTGATCGGCACCGGTGCCTCGTCGATCCAGATCGTGCCCGAGATCGCCAGGACGGTCAGCCACCTCGACGTCTACCAGCGGACCGCGCCCTGGGTGATGCCCCGCAAGGACCGGCCCTACCGACCCGTCGAGAGGCTCGGCTTCCGCTGGGTGCCGTTCTTCCAGAAGGCCTACCGCACCGGCATCTACTGGGGCCGCGAGTGCTTCGTCCCCGGCTTCGTGGTCAACCCCAACCTCGCGGCACCGGCCAAGAAGCTGGCCCGCCAGAACATCGAGCGGGGCATCTCCGACCCGGAGCTGCGGGCCGCGGTCACCCCCGACTACCAGATCGGCTGCAAGCGGATCCTGATCTCGAACGACTACTACCCCGCGCTCGCCTCCGACCACGTCGACCTCGTCACCGACGGCATCGCGAGGATCACGCCGACCGGCATCGTCACCGCGGACGGCACCAGCCGCGAGGTGGACGCCATCGTCGTGGCGACCGGCTTCCACACCACCGAGCAGCCCATCTCCGAGCACATCAAGGGCCGCGACGGTCGGACGCTGGCCGACGCCTGGCGCGAGGACGGGATGGCGGCCTACAAGGGCACCACGATCAGCGGCTTCCCCAACCTGTTCCAGATCGTCGGTCCCAACACCGGCCTGGGGCACTCCTCGATGGTGTTCATCATCGAGAGCCAGATCGCCTACATCCTCTCGGCCCTGCAGAAGATGGGCTCGCACGAGATTGCCAGCGTCGAGCCCACGCCCGAGGCTCAGCAGGCCTGGAACGAGGACCTCCACCGCCGGATGCAGCGGACGGTGTGGAACACCGGCGGCTGCGCCAGCTGGTACCTCGACTCCCGCGGCCGCAACACCACGCTGTGGCCCCGCACCACCTTCGCGTTCCGGTCGCTGCTCAGCGACTTCGACCTGGACCAGTACGTCGTGACCAGCCGTCACGCCGCCACCGCCGAGACCAAGGAGAACGCCGCATGAAGACCCTCGAGAACAAGGTCGTCGTGATCACCGGGGCCGGGTCCGGCATCGGTCGCCAGCTCGCCCTCCGGGCCGCCCGCGCGGGCGCGCTGCTCGCCGTCTCCGACTGGAACGAGGCCGGCCTCGGCGAGACCGTCGACCTGCTCAAGGCCGCCGGGGTGCGCGAGCTCCGCAGCGACCGTGTCGACGTCTCCGACCGCGCCGCCGTGGGCGAGTGGGCCGCCGCGGTGGCCGACCAGTTCGGCCGCGTCAACATGCTCGTGAACAACGCCGGGGTGAGCATGACCGGCGACTTCGAGGAGATGTCCTACGAGGACTTCGACTGGATCGTCGGGGTCAACCTCAACGGCGTGGTCAACGGCACCAAGGAGTTCCTCCCGCACCTGATCGCCTCGGGTGACGGCCACCTGGTCAACCTGTCCAGCCTCTTCGGCCTGGTCAGCGTGCCGGGGCAGAGCGCCTACAACGCCACGAAGTACGCCGTCCGCGGCTTCACCGAGGCTCTCCGCGAGGAGATGCTCGTCGCCGGACACCCGGTGGGCGTGACCTGCATCCACCCCGGCGGCATCAAGACCGGCATCTCCCGCAACGGCCGCAAGACGGCCAGCCAGGACGCCACCGCGCTGGACTCCCTCTTCGAGAAGAAGCTCGCGCGCATGACCCCCGAGAAGGCCGCGAAGATCATCCTCGACGGCGCCCTGAAGGGGAAGGCCCGCGTGCTCGTCGGCGCTGACGCCCACGCCCTGCACCACTTCGCCAAGCTCGCCGGCTCCCGCTACCAGGACGTCGTCGCCAAGCAGTTCAGCAAGATCGTGCAGTCGCGCCAGGGCTGACCCCGTGCGTCATACGAATGGGTGGCTCCAGGCACCCGTTCGTATGACGTCCCGGCGCCTCCTCAGAGGCCGACCGGGTCCGCGTTGCCGCCGCAGACGATGACGCAGATCCGCTCACCCCTCCGTGGGCACGTGGGCGCCGCTGAGCAGGGCGGCCAGGGCAGCGGCCCCGGCGGGCTCGGCGGCCACCCGGGCGTGGTCCCACAGCCACCGTCGCGCGGCCACGATCGCCTCGTCGCTGACCAGCACCGAGCGGGTCCCGAGCCGGGTCGCGGTCGCATACGCTATGTCGCCGATCCGCGAGGCCCCGAGGGCGTCGGCCGCCACACCCCCGACCTCGACCCGGACCGGGCCGCCGGCGGCCAGCGCGCTGTGCAGCGTCGGGCAGGTCGCCGGCTCGACCCCCACCACCGAGACCCCCGGCAGCGCGTTCGCCACCCCCGAGACCAGACCGCCGCCGCCGACGGCCACGAGGACCGTGTCGAGACCGGGCAGCTGCTCCGCGAGCTCCAGCCCCAGGGTCCCCTGGCCGGCGACTGTCGCCCAGGCGTCGTAGGCGTGCAGGGCCAGGGCGCCCGGCCGCTGGGCCGCCTCCCGGCTGGCCTCGAGCGCCTCCGCGTAGGTGGTGCCGACCTGGGTCACCTCGGCCCCGAGCGCAACGATCGCCCGCACCTTCACGACCGGGGCGGTCCGCGGCACGAAGATGCGCGTCCCGACGCCGAGCGCGTGCCCGGCGTACGCCACCGCCAGGCCGTGGTTGCCGCCCGAGGCCGCAACCAGGGACGTCGGGGGCTCCGGGGCCGAGAGGACCGAGGTGAAGGCCCCGCGGACCTTGAAGGACCCGGCGTGCTGCATCAGCTCGAGCTTGAGGCTGACCCGGCGTCCTCCCACCTCCACGTCCATCACCGGCGTACGACGGACCCACGGCGCCACCAGCTCACCGGCCCGCCGGATGTCGTCGTACGACGGAACGTCGGTCTGGTTCTCCGGCCGGCTCACGTGTCCAACGTATCCTCGCGACATGCCGCGTCCCGTCCGCGTCGAGTGCCGCAAGTGGCCCGACGACCCCCACTGGGAGTTCGACGGGATCCACCTCGGGGTCGACGCCCACGGCACCTGGATCGGCATCACCCAGGGGACCCTGCTGGCCAGCCCGAGCCGCGCCTTCCAGGCGGCGGCGGACCACGTGACCCTGGTGCCCCACGACGCGTGGTGGCTGGGCACCTTCTACGGCGACGACCTGAAGCGGCCCTTCGACACCTACGTCGACATCGCCACCCCGGCGGTGTGGCACGGCGAGGACCTGGTCCGGGCGGTCGACCTCGACCTGGACGTGATCCGCGGGACCACCGGTCGCATCTGGGTCGACGACGAGGACGAGTTCGCCGAGCACCGGGTCACCCTGGGCTATCCCGACGAGGTCATCGAGCGGGCCGTCGCCAGCTCGCAGGAGATCCTGGCCGCCGTCGAGGACGGCAGGCCCCCCTTCGACGGGTCGCACCGCGACTGGCTCGCCCGGCTCCGCCGGCGCTGAGCGGGCCACCTGTCTAGTCCTGTTCGGTATTTTTCAACTAATTTTGCCTGATTGCCCCCATCTGGTGCGATTGACGCCTGAGGGTGCCTAGGCTGGGCACTGCCTCCCGAAATCGCATCAAAAGGTCATCACATGAAGTCCCTCTGGGCACTGCTCAGCACCCTGGCCCTGTCCACCACGGTCGTCGCGACCGGCGTCGCGGCCGGGGCGGCGACGACCCCTGACGAGGCCTCGCTCGAGAGCGCCGGGACCACCGGCCAGAGCGTCGTGCCCACGGTGGTCGCGCATGGCTTCTACTGGCAGCTGACCACGCCCCAGACCGTCGTGCCCGGGGCGGTGCTGCTGTCCGGGAAGGGCGCGCACAAGGCCCTCGCGCGGCACCCGGAGCGACCGGCAGTTCTACGAGATCAGCAACACCGGCAGCAACGACGTTCCCGAGGCCGCTCTGCGCGCCTACCACCGCGCCGAGGCCACGATGGCCAAGGCCGCCCCCGGCTGCCACATCTCCTGGACCCTGCTGGCCGCCATCGGCCGCGTCGAGTCCAACCACGGTCGCTTCGGCGGTGCCCAGCTCGGCTCCGACGGTGTCTCCCGGCCCGAGATCCGCGGTCCCCAGCTCAACGGAGCCGGCGCCTTCGCCGCCATCCACGACTCCGACCACGGCCGGCTCGACCGCGACAAGGTCTGGGACCGCGCCGTGGGCCAGATGCAGTTCCTGCCGCAGACGTGGAGCGCCGTGGCCCGGGACGGTGACGGCGACGGGAAGAAGAACCCCGACGACATCGACGACAGCGCCCTCGGCTCGGCGGTCTACCTGTGCGGTGCCGGCGGCAGCCTCGCCGACCCGGCGGGCATGGCGCGCGCCGCCTTCCGCTACAACCACTCCGACTACTACGTCCAGCTGGTCCTGTCCTTCGCGGCCGGCTACCAGACCGGCGTCTTCGCGCTGCCCTCCCCGCCCCCGCCGGCACCGACCGCGGCGGAGATCAAGGCGGCCGACAACGCCAAGATCGCGAAGGCCATGGCCGCCCAGGCCAGGAAGGCCAAGCACACCGTCACCACCCGGAAGCCGACCCCCAGCAAGCCGAGCTCGACGCCGAGGCCGACCCCCAAGCCCACGCCGAAGCCGACCCCCAAGCCCACCCCGACCCCGACCGGCCCCAGGCTCGTGCAGGTCGACGGCACCTGGAACGCGTGCGGCGCCGCCTTCTGCCTCGGCACCACCAACCTCGACCTCGGCAACGCCACCACCCTGGCCGCGCACGCCAACGCGGACTTCGACGGTGACGCCACGGTCGAGTCCAACCACGACGAGTTCGCCGGTCTGAACGGCAGGCGGGTGACGCTCCAGGTCGAGCGCAACGTGGCCGGACTGGTCGTCTACGTCATCGGTGGCAGGGGCTACCGCAACGCCGACGGCTCGTTCGCCCGCACCGCGGCCGCCTCGCTCGCCGCCCCCAGCGCCACGCCCTGACCACCACTCCCCTGGGCACCACGGCCCCGCCGCGGGCCCACGTGGAACGATGACCGCGTGACCATCGAGTTCGTCGACTCCCCCGAGCCCACGCTGGGGGTCGAGTGGGAGTTCGCGCTGGTGGACAAGAAGTCCCGTGACCTGGTCAACGCCGCCTCCGAGCTGTTCGACCTGGGCCTGCAACGGCACGGACCCGAGCCGCGGATCCACAAGGAGCTGCTGCGCAACACCGTCGAGCTGACGACCGGGATCTGCCGTACGACGGGAGAGGCGGTCGACGAGCTCTCCTCGATGATCGACATCGTCCGCCCCCTCGCCGACGAGATGGGGGTCGACCTCTACTGCGCCGGCACCCATCCGTTCGCCGAGTGGTCGCACCAGCTGCTGACGCCGGGCCACCGCTACGAGGAGCTGATCGCGCGCACCCAGTGGTGGGGCCGCCAGATGCTGATCTGGGGCGTGCACGTCCATGTCGGCGTACGCCGGGAGCACGTGATGCCGATCGTCTCGGCCCTGCTCAAGTGGTACCCCCACCTCCAGGCGCTCTCGGCCTCCTCCCCCATCTGGGCCGGCACCGACACGGGCTACGCCAGCAACCGCGCGATGATGTTCCAGCAGCTGCCGACGGCCGGGCTGCCGTTCCAGTTCGAGACCTGGAACGCGTTCGAGCACTACGCGCAGGACCTGATCACCACCGGCGTGATCGAGGAGATCAACGAGATCCGCTGGGACGTGCGCCCGGCTCCCCACCTCGGCACGGTCGAGGTCAGGATCTGCGACGGCGTCTCCACCCTGTGGGAGATGCGCGCCCTGGTCGCGCTCATCCACTGCCTCGTCGTCGACCTCGCCGACCGGCTCGAGCGCGGCGAGGAGCTCACCCACCTGCCGCCGTGGCACGTGCAGGAGAACAAGTGGCGCGCGGCCCGCTACGGCGTCGACGCCTGGATCATCCTCGACGAGCACTCCAACGAGCGGCTGATGCAGGAGGACCTGCACGACCTCCTCGAGCACCTCGCCCCGGTGGCCGCACGGCTGCACTGCGTCGACGACCTCGCCCTCGTCGAGGACATCCCTCGCCGCGGCGCGTCCTACCAGCGGCAGCGCGACGTCGCCGCCCGCACCGGTGGCGACCTGGTGGCGGTCGTGGACTCGGTCGTCCGCGAGCTCTGAGCCTCAGTCCCCCATCAACGGGATCTGGTCGGTCGCCACGAGCGGGTCCATCCCGGTCACGGCCAGCAGGTCGGCCACCAGCGAGCGCACCTGCGCCAGGATCACCTCGGCCGAGAGGTCCGTGGTCTGCTCGACGTGAGAGGTCGCCCGTCCCAGCCTGACCAGCCGGTCGCGAACAGCTGTCGCCGCTCGCCCAGCGCCCAGCTCGTCGGAGATCGCGTCGGCGCAGCCGGCGAGGTCCTCCAGCAGCATGGCGTACGACGAGGGGATCGGCTCGCGCCGATAGGCCGCGACCGCGACCCGGCGCACCAGCACGCGCGTGTTGCGCAGCGCGAAGTCGAGCGGCTCGACCAGCTCGGCCATCGCCCGCACCCGGCCCTTGTGGCGACGCCGGAACGGCGAGCTGCGGACGACCGAGAGCCCCTCGTCGGAGGCCGCGCGCAGCTCGACCACCAGGTCGTCGGTCGACCGGGCGTCACGCAGCACGTCCAGCGCGCGCTCGGCGTCGCCGTCGATGATGCTCTCCTTCGCGGCACGCAGCAGCAGGGCGATCCTGCGGACCACGATGCCGGCCTGCTCGCGAGGCCGTCGCAGCGGCGCCCGGGGTACGACGGCCGCCGCGACGAGCGCCACCCCGCCACCGATCAGGGCGTCGGTCCAGCGGATGAAGGCGGCCCCCGGGGTCGGGACCAGGGTGCTCACCACGATGGCCTGCACAGCCGCCTGGTTGACGAAGAGCACGCCCTGGCCCAGCAGGAGGGCCGTGCTCATGGCCAGCGAGACGATCAGCGCGATCTGCCAACCGCCCGACCCGAGCCAGTGCGTCAGCAGGTCGCCCACGAACACGCCGATGGCCACACCGAGGGTCACCTCGGCGACCCGTCGTAGGCGCTGCCCGTAGGACGTGCCCAGGCTGACCACGGCCGCGATCGGCGCGAAGAACGGCGTCTGGTGACCGAACACGTCACTCGCAAGCACCCAGGCGGCCCCGGCTGCGATCGCGCACTGAGCGATCTGGAAGGCCTTCGAGCGCAGCCTCGCGCGCCGGGCCCTGAGCGAGGTCCGCCCGCGCGCCACCGCCAGCTCGAGGTGGGGCGCGGCGGCCGCGCCGTACCGCGTCAGCTGTTCCCGCGACCGGCTACTTCTGGAGGGTCGATCCACGGCCGTGGAGCATCGTGACGATCTGGGTCAGCTGGCCGTCGGCCTTGGCGTTGCGGGTGAAGCTGGTCAGCGCGAGCACCGGCTTGAACCGCTGCCGGGCGATGGCCTTGGCGTAGGTGAACTCCTTGAGGCCGTCGGGGCCGTGGATCCGCCCGAAGCCGGAGTCGCCGACGCCGCCGAACGGCAGCGAGGGGATGGCCGCGAAGGTGATGACGCCGTTGACGGCGGTCATGCCGGAGCGGATCCGGGAGGCGAGCTCCATGCCGCGGGCCTTCGAGAACACCGTCGACCCGAGCCCGTAGCGGGTGCCGTTGGCCTTGGCGACCGCCTCGTCCATGTCCGCGACGCGGGTCACCGTCACGGTCGGGCCGAAGGTCTCCTCCTGGACCGCCAGCGAGTCCTCGGGCACGTCGACCAGCACGGTCGGCTGCACGAACCGCTCGCCGACCGCCTCCGGACCGCCGAGCAGGGCCCGGCCGCCGCGGTCGATCGCGTCGCGGATGTGGGAGCTGATCACGGCCAGCTGGCTGGGCATGGTGATCGGCCCGATCTTGGCGTCGGGAGTGTCCTCGGCCCTCAGGTCGCGCGCCTTGTCGAGCAGCAGGGAGAGGAACTCGTCGTACACGCGCTGGTGGACGTAGACCCGCTCGACGCCGATGCACGTCTGGCCCGCGTTGCTCGCCGCTCCCCAGAGCGTGGCGTCGGCCGCGGCGTCGAGGTCGGCGTCCTCGTCGACCAGCACGGCGTCCTTGCCACCCGCCTCGATGACCACCGGGGTCAGCGTCTCCGCGCAGGTCGCCATCACCTTCTTGCCGGTCGCCGTGGACCCGGTGAAGGCCAGCTTGTTCACACCCGCCCGGCACAGCGCGGCACCGGTCTCACCGAGCCCCGTCACCACCTGGAAGACGGCGTGGTCCGGCACGACCTCGCTGAAGGTCGCGGCCAGCCAGTGGCCGACGCCGGGCGTGAGCTCGCTGGGTTTGAACACGACCGCGTTGCCCGCGGCGAGCGCGTAGGCGATCGAGCCCATCGGCGTGAAGACCGGGTAGTTCCACGGGCCGATGACCCCGATGACGCCGAGCGGCTGGTACTGCACGGTCGCGGCCTGGTTGGCCATCACCAGGCCCGAGGACACCTTGTGCCGGCCGAGGACCTTGCGGGCGTTCTTGGCCGCCCACGCGACGTGGTCCAGCGCGAGCGCCGCCTCGAGCGTCGCGTCGCTGTGCGGCTTGCCGGTCTCCTGGTGCACGACGTCGGCGAGCTGGGCGATGCGCCGGGTCATCACGCCCGTCCAGGCGGTCAACCGCTCGGCCCGGTCGTCGAAGCTGAGCGCCGACCACCACGCAGCGCCCTCCTGGGCGCGCGCCACGGCCTCGTTGACGTCCTCGGTGGAGTGGACCGGCCAGGTGCCGACCACGTCACCGGTGATCGGGCTGAGCGAGTCGAAGGTCTCCTGCGTGGTGGGTGCGGCCTGCAGATCTGCGGTCATCGTGAGCTCCTGATCAGGTCGGCTGCCTTCTCGGCAACCATGATGGTGGGGGCGTTGGTGTTGCCACGGGGCACGGCCGGCATCACCGAGGCGTCCACGACGCGCAGGCCCTCGACGCCGCGGACCTTGAGGTCGGCGTCGACGACGGCGTCCTCGCCGCTGCCCATCGCGCAGGTGGACACCGGGTGGTAGAGCGTCTGGGTGTTGGTGCGGATGTGCTCGACGAAGTCCTCGTCGCTCGGGCTCGACGGCAGTCGCCACGGCTCGTCGAGGTAGCGGGCCAGCGGTCCCTGCCCGCAGATCTCCCAGACCCGCTTGACGCCCGCCAGCATGGCGTCCAGGTCGGCGCCGTCGTCGAAGTACGCCGCGTCGATCTCCGGGTGCCAGGACGGGTCGGCGGAGCGGAGCCGCAGCGAGCCACGGCTGCGGACGCCGACGAGGGTGGGGGCCGCGGTGAACATGCGCCGGGTCGGCTCGTGGAGGCCATTGTCGTAGAAGCCGGCCGGAGCGACGTGGTACTGCATGTCGGGCGCGGGAAGGTCCTCCCTGGTCTTCAGGAAGCCACCACCCTCACCGACGTTCGAGGACAGCGGACCGGTGCCGCGGGCCTTCCAGCGGACCAGGTTGCGGACGTTGGAGAACTCCACTAGGTCGGTGGTGCCGCGGGTGTACCAGACCAGCGGCACGGCCGGGTGGTCCTGGAGCCGCTGTCCGACACCCGCGAGGTCCGAGACGACGTCGACGCCGTGCTCGCGCAGGTGGGCGGACGGGCCGATGCCGGAGAGCATCAGCAGGTGGGGGCTGTTGACCGCGCCGCCGCAGAGCAGCACCTCGCGGTTGGCCGACGCGGTGATCTCACGACCGCCGAGCCGGTAGGTCACACCGGTCGCCCGCTCCCCCTCGACGACGATCCGGGTCGCGAAGGCACCGGTCTCGATGTCCAGGTTCTCGCGGTGCCGCACCGGCTTGAGGTAGCCCTCGTTGACCGACCAGCGACGGCCGTTGCGGCAGGTCACCTGGTAGAGGCCGGCGCCCTCCTGCTCGGCCCCGTTGAAGTCGTCGGTGGGCTTCACGCCGGCGCTGACCGCGCTCTCCACCCACAGGTTCGTCAGCTCGTGGGTGTAGCTCCGGTCCTCGACGTGGAGGGGGCCGTCCTGGCCGTGGAACTGGCCGCCGAGCCGGGTGTTGCCCTCGGCCTTCTTGAAGTAGGGCAGGACGTCGTCGTACCCCCAGCCGGCGGCGCCGTACTCGTCGCGCCAGGAGTCGTAGTCGGCCCGGTTGCCGCGGATGTAGATCATCGCGTTCATCGACGAGCACCCGCCGAGGGCCTTCATCCGGGGCCAGTAGGCGCGACGGTTGTGCAGCTGCTTCTGCTCGGTGGTGTCGTAGTTCCAGTCCCACTTGGTCTTGAACAGGGCCGGGAAGGCGGCCGGGATCGAGATCTCGTCGGCCTCCGCCTCGGGACCGGCCTCCAGCAGCAGGACGCTCACCCCGGGGTCCTCGGTCAGCCGGGCCGCGAGCACCGCTCCGGCGCTCCCCGCCCCGACGATGACGTAGTCGTGCGCTCCGGACGTGGTGCTGGTTCCCGACATGGTGCCTCCAGTGAGTCGACTGCGGGGTGCTCGCCGAACCTATACCCCGACCTGCGACGCATATGGGGGGTCGGGAGCCAGGTGTTCAATCGGCAGGAAACGCGCAAGGATCTGCGGGTCCCGTAGCGCGTCGACGAGAGGCAGACAACGTGGTGGTTCCGATCGACCCGACTTCAGCAGCTTTCCTGTTCGCGGAGAACAGGCAGATGCCGATGCACGTCGGCGGGCTGCAGCTCTTCGAGAAGCCCGAGGGGGCACCCCGCGACTACGTCCGCAGGCTCTACGAGCAGATGTCCGACGTCGACACGATCGCGCCGCTGTTCCTCAAGCGACCCACCCGCGGGCTGACCACGGCCGGCCAGTGGGTGTGGACCCAGGACGACCACTTCGACATGGAGTACCACTTCCGGCACAGCGCCCTGCCCAGGCCCGGACGCGTGCGGGAGCTCCTCGAGCTGTGCTCCCGGCTGCACAGCACCCGGCTGGCCCGCGAGCGGCCGCTGTGGGAGGCGCACCTGATCGAGGGCCTGCGCGACGGTCGGGTGGCGCTCTACACCAAGCTGCACCACTCCCTCGTCGACGGCATCTCCGCGATGCGGCTGCTGCAGAGCGTGATGAGCACCGACCCCGACGAGCGCGGCATGCCGCCGATGTGGGCCGAGCGCCCCCGGGCGAAGACCAGGAAGGCGCGCGACGAGGCCGAGACGAGCCTGGCCGGCGTACCCCTCGACGCGATGCGCTCCGCCCTCGGCATCACCGCCGACGCGGCCGGCATGCCCGCCGCCCTGATCAAGACGCTCAAGCACGGGCTCAAGAACGAGACCTCCGCGCTGTCGCTCTACGCGCCCCGCACGATGTTCAACACCACCATCACCGGCTCACGCCGGTTCGCGGCCCAGGGCTGGGAGATCGAGCGGCTGCGAGCGATCGGCAGGGCGAGCGGTACGACGCTCAACGACGTCGTCCTCGCGATGTGCTCCGGCGCCATCCGGACCTACCTCGTCGAGCACAACGCCCTCCCCGACGCGCCGCTGGTCTCGATGGTCCCCGTGGGCCTCAACGCCAAGCGCTCGGGCAGCGGCGCGGGCGACGGCGGCAACGCGGTCGGGGCCGTGATGGTCAAGCTGGGCACCGACCTCGACGACCCTGCCAAGCGGCTCGCCTCGATCCACACCTCGATGCAGACCGGCAAGGCGGCCCTGGGCTCGATGACCCAGCTCCAGATCATGGCGATGAGCGCGCTGGGCATGGCCCCGTCGATCGTCACCCCGATGCTGCGGATGCAGGGCATCATCCGGCCGCCGTTCAACCTGATCATCAGCAACGTGCCGGGGCCGAAGAAGCCGATGTACCTCAACGGCGCGAAGATGACCGGCACCTACCCGCTGTCGATCCCGATCAACGGGATGGCGCTGAACATCACCTGCAACAGCTATGCCGACGACATGGACTTCGGGCTCACCGGCTGCCGGCGGAGCGTGCCTCACCTGCAGCGACTGCTCACCCACCTCGACGACGAGCTCGGTGCCCTGGAGCGGGCGACCGGGGTCAGCTGAGCACCCGCACCGGTCGAACCCGCTGCTCGGGCTGTCGAGACCGCACGCTGGTTGAGCCTGTCGAAACCCGCTGGTCGAAGCTGTCCGAACCTCAGGCCGCCGAGGCGACGACGCCGCCCGCCGCGGTCGGGGCCGTGACGACCTCGAGGGCGAGCTCCTGGGCCTCGACGTGGTCGCTGACCTCGCGCAGCACGCCGGAGAGAGGGACGTCGAGGGCCTCGCACAGGGCGGCGAGCAGCTCGGAGGAGGCTTCCTTCTGGCCGCGCTCGATCTCCGAGATGTAGCCGAGGCTCACGCGGGCGGACGACGAGAGCTCGCGCAGCGTCATTCCCTGGCGCATCCGCTCGGCACGTAGCACGTCACCGAGCGATGCGCGGAACAGCAAAGTTCCCAGACCCATGTCGTGCTCCTTCTTCCGTCCTGCTGCTCAACGCTACCCAACGCGTGGTTCTTCCCGCGCGCGCCTCCCTCCGCCGTGCGTGTCACTCGTTCCCGTCGGCGTCGTCGAGTCCCTGCTCGATGGCGTAGCGGACGAGCTGCACCCGGTTGTGCAGCTGCAGCTTGCGCAGCGTGTTCTGCACGTGGTTCTGGACCGTGCGGTGCGAGAGGAACAGCCGCTCGGCGATCTGCTTGTAGGACAGCCCCTTGGCCACCAGGCGGAGCACCTCGGTCTCCCGCTCGGTCAGGCGGGGGGCGTCGTCCTTCTCGGCGGCCGGGGTGTCGGAGAGGCGGCGGTACTCCCCGAGCACGAGGCCGGCCAGCCCGGGCGTGAACACGGTGTCGCCGAGCGCCACCCGGCGTACGGCATCGACCAGCTCGGACCGCGAGGCCGACTTCACCAGGTAGCCGGTGGCACCCGCCTTCACCGCGTCCAGCACGTCCTGCTGCTCGCCGCTGGCGGAGAGGATCAGCACGCGGACGGCGGGGTTCTGGCGGACCACCTCGGCGGTCACGGCGACCCCGTTGGGGTCAGGGATCTGCAGGTCGAGGACGAGCACGTCGGGCCGCGCCGCCGGGAAGCGGCTGATCGCGTCCTTGCCGTCGGCCGCGGTGGCGACCACGTCGAACCCCGCCTCGTCGAGGTCGCGCGCCACCCCCTCCCGCCACATGGGGTGGTCGTCCACGACCATCACCCGCAGCTTCGCTTCCTCCACCCGCCGCACCCTAGCCGCGCCACCCCTTCCCCGTCCGACGGTCGCCCCTGCTCTTCGGCGTACGAGGTTTCGACAGGCTCAACCGGCGGGGGGTGGGGCCGGCTGGCGGAGGGGGGTGCCGAACTGCCAGGCGTGGATGTCCTCGAGGGCGTCGCCGTAGAAGAGGCGGTAGCCGCCGTCTGTGACGTAGCCGAGGTGGGGGGTGAGGACGGTGTTCGGCGTGCTGCGGAGCGGGTCGTCGGCGGGGAGGGGCTCCTCGTCGTAGACGTCCAGGCCCGCGCCGGCGATGCCGCCGGAGTCCAGGGCCGCGACGAGGGCGGGCTCGTCGACGAGGGGCCGCGGGAGGTGTTCACGAGGTACGCCGACTGCTTCATCTGCGCCAGCTCGGTCGCCCCGATGACGCCGCGGGTGCGGTCGCTCAGCCGCAGGTGTCAGGGAGACGACGTCGGACCGGGCGAGCAGGTCGGCGTCGAAGGGCGTGCGCTCCCGCATCGCCACCACCACGGCCGCCTCGCGCAACGTGTCGACGAGCGCCGGGCCGGTGAGGTGCTCGTGGACGAACACGACCTCGGCGTCCAGCGACTCCCACGCGGCGAACGAGGCCGCGACCTGCTGGTAGTCGTCGAGCACGACGATCTTCACGGCGTCTCCTCGCATCGAGTCATGGGGGGTGCTCAGCCTCCGGGCGGGGTGGCGCGGAGGTAGCGGCCGCGACGGTGCTCCAGCGATCCCTCGTCCTCCCCGACCACGAGGTCGACGATGCGGGCGGTGACCAGGTCGGACCAGCCGACGGTCTCGAACGACTCGGCCTCCACCGTCGCCCAGCTGGGCGCGGTCACCAACCGGGGGCCGAACGCGGTCTGCTCCCACTCCCCCGCGACGAAGGGCCCACCGGGCGAGGGCAGCTGCCCGGCGAAGACCTCGGCGAGGTCGCGATGCTCCCACCTCAGCAGGTGCACGACGCCCCGCCCGGACTCCTCGAGGGCCTCGCGCAACGAGCTGTCCGGGTCCACGAGGGCGAGCAGCCGCCCCGGCGACCCGCCGGCGACCATCACCGACGACACCGTCAGGCCGGCACGGGCCGAGGCGGAGCCGGCGGTCCAGAGCGAGACCGCCCCACCGAGCCGGCCTCGCAGCCGGCGCACGGAGTCCGAGGGGTCCAGGAACGGGTGCTCCGAATGGATCGTCACCGGGGCGTCACCGATTCATCACCGGGTCGCGAGGGATCTCGAGCTCCCACTCGGTCCCCTGCCCCGGAGCGGAGCGGAGCGTGGCGCTGCCGCCGAGGTCCTGCATCCGTCCGACGATGGACTGCTGCACGCCGAGACGTCCCTCCTGGGCCGACGCCACCAGCCGCCCCTCCGGGATCCCCGGGCCGTCGTCGCGGACCGAGACCACCCAGCGGTCGTCGAGCTCCTCCAGCAGCACCCAGGCGTCGGCTTCGCGCCCGACGTGGTGCCGCACGTTGCTCAGGCAGGACTCGACGGCCGCCACCACCTCTCCGGCCGTCTCGGCCGGCAGCGTCACGGGCGTTCCCGGCACCGCGACGTGCACCTCGGCGGACTGCAGCGCGGAGAGGAGCTGCGCCAGGTCGAGGTCTCCGAGCGGTCCGACCAGCTCGCGGGAGTCGCGCTGGACCAGGCCACGCAGCCGGACCTCCTGCTCGCCGGCCAGCCGGCCCAGCTCGACGCCGTCTGGTCCGAGCTCGGGGGCCCGGCGCTGCACCAGCGCGAGCGCCTGGAGCACGCCGTCGTGCACCACCCGGGCCAGCCGCTGCCGCTCCTCGGCGGTGGCCGCCGCCCGCTCCGCCAGGTCACGCTGCGCCGCCATCTGCTGGAGCAGCCCGGACAGGAAGCCCACGATCGCCCCGCCCAGGATCAGCAGGAAGATGTTGCCGTAGTCCTGCTGGCTGAACTCCTCCCGGATGCTGAGGTCGGCCACCGAGACCAGGACGCCCGCCACCAGTCCCCCGGGCATCCGCCACAGGATCGACCAGGCGATGACGACGCCCATCACCCAGAAGCCGGGAAGGGTCGCCTGCAGCCCCTCACCCTTGACGTACGGCGAGAGCCCGATCGCGAACAGGGCCACGAGGAGGTCCGCCACCAGCAGCACCGGCCCCCGGCGCCGGGCCGCGGCGTACGCCCAGACGGCGAGCGCGGTCCACGCGACCAGCCCGGCCATCACGGCCCAGCCGACCAGGGGGTGGTCGTAGGCGTGGTAGCGCCAGGCGTAGATCCCGACGGCGTTCAGCAGGACGAGGAGACGCAGCACCCCCAGGGCACGGAACATCGTGTCCTGGACCGGGCCGTGCGGCGCGACACCGGCAGCCACGGGTCAGGAGGCCTTCGCGTCCGGTCCGGGCTCGACCGGCGCCGCGGCGGCGGCCTCCTTCTCGGCGGCCTTGCGCTCGTCCTTGGCCACGGAGGCGTACTTGTCGACGTACTCCTGGCCGGAGAGCCGCATGATCTCGTACATGATCTCGTCGGTGATCGACCGCAGGATGTAGCGGTCGTTCTCCATGCCCTCGTAGCGGCTGAAGTCCAACGGCTTGCCGAAGTGCACGACCGGCCGCGTGAACGTGCCGAACTTCTTGCCGGGGGGCGCCACGACGTCGGTGCCGACCACGGCGACCGGGATCACGGGCACGCCCGTCTCGAGGGCCAGCCGGGCGACACCGGTCTTGCCGCGGTAGAGCCTCCCGTCGTGCGACCGGGTGCCCTCGGGGTAGATGCCGAAGAGGTCGCCCTCGTCCAGCACCCGCTTGGCGGCGCTGAGCGCACCCTCGGCGGCCGAGGCGCCCGAACGGTCGATGGGCACCTGTCCGGCGCCGGAGAAGAAGCGCTTCTGGAACCAGCCCTTGATGCCCGGGCTGTTGAAGTACTCCGCCTTGGCCACGAAGGTGACCCGACGGGTGAGGGTGAGCGGCATGAACAGCCAGTCGGCGTAGGAGAGGTGGTTGCTGGCGAGGATCGCCGGGCCCACCTCGGGGACGTGCTCACCACCCGAGACGCGCGGGCGGAAGACCACCCGCAGGAGCGGACCGATGGCGATCCACTTCAGGAACCAGTAGAACAAGCTGGCCACCTTCCTCTCACCCGTCGAACCCTAGGGCACGTTGCCACCTCCCATCGACCTGCCGAGCTCGCCCGGGCGGAGCCGGACCGGGAACTGACGACGTGCTAGCCCGGCTGTGGCTGCGCGTGACACGATTGCCGCGCCCACCACGCTGATGCGCGCGACCCTGGAGATCCTGTGACCGTCCACCCCCTCGCCGAGCCATTCCTCTCCGACGGCGACGGCACCTCGCCGCGGGGTCGCGTGGGCGTCCTCCTCAGCCACGGGTTCACCGGCTCGCCCGCGTCGATGAGGGCCTGGGGCGAGCACCTCGCCGCCCAGGGGTACGCCGTGTCCGTGCCGCGGCTGCCCGGCCACGGCACCACGTGGCAGGACATGAACACGACCACGTGGGCCGACTGGTCCCGCGAGGTGGCCCGGGCCTTCGACGAGCTCGCCGCCCGGGTCGACCGCGTCTTCGTCTGCGGCCTCTCGATGGGCGGCGGCCTGGCCCTGCGCCTGGCGGCCGACCGGCCCGACGAGGTGGCCGGCCTGGTCCTGGTCAACCCGGCCGTCGGGACCGTCCGCAAGGACGTGAAGCTGCTGCCCGTGCTCAAGCACGTGATCGGGTCCTTCCCCGGCATCGCCAACGACATCAAGAAGCCCGGCGTCGAGGAGCACGGCTACACCCGGACCCCGCTCCGGGCCGCCGACTCGATGTTCCGGGGCTACAAGCTCCTCCGGGGGGACCTGGGCCGGATCACCTGCCCCGTCCTGCTCTTCCGCTCCGCCGTGGACCACGTGGTCGACCCGTCCTCCGCGCGGATCATCCTGGCGGGCCTCGGATCGGACGACAAGCGCGAGGAGATCCTCGCCGACAGCTACCACGTCGCCACGCTCGACAACGACGCCGAGCAGATCTTCGAGGGCTCCGCCGCCTTCATCGAGCGCGTCGCCGCGACCGTGTGACGAGCGCCGGCCCACCCATGCCCACACCCCAGGAACCCGAGGACGAGCCTGTCGGGGACGAGCTCCCGGAGGAGCTCGCCCGAGCAGATGTCCGACGAGGACGCCCTGTGGCGCTCCATCATCGACAACTACGGCGAGCGTCCGACGATCGACGAGCCCGAGATCGAGGCACCGCCCTCGCTGCGCGACCTCGACGCCCCCGCCCCGGTCGCCGACGAGGAGCCCGAGGCCGCCCCGGTCGAGCGCGAGGACCACTTCGTCCCGCCCGTGCCGCCGCCTCTCCCGAGGCCGACCCCGGCCAGGCTGCTGGCCTGGACCGGGCTGTTCGGGGTGCCGGCCCTCGTGCTGGTCGCCCTCGTGGCGGGCCTGGACCTCGCACCCTGGATGGGTCTGATACTCATGGTCTGGTTCGTCGGAGGGTTCGTCTACCTGGTCGCCTCGATGAGGCCGGGACCCGGGGACGACTACGACGACGGGGCGAGGCTCTAGCGGCTGCCCCCACCGACAACAGCTGGGAGGCAACACGTGGCGCACAACGAGATCGTGGAGATCCGGGGTCACCTGATCGACACCGCAGCGCTGTCGAAGGTGCTCAACGACATCGACGAGTACGGCGGCGACTACCGCGTCGAGCAGTTCGACATCGGGCACGGCTCGGCCGACCCGTCGTACGCCCGGATCAACGTGTCGGCCGCCCGCGAGGACACCCTGCAGCGCATCCTGATGCGCCTGCAGATCCACGGCGTCAACCAGGTCGACCCCGGTGAGGCCCAGGTCGAGGTGGCGACCATGGACGGCGTCTTCCCCGACGGCTTCTACTCCAGCACCAACCTCGAGACCCAGGTGCGCCTCGACGGTCACTGGGTGCCGGTGACCAACCCCGAGATGGACTGCGGGCTGGTCGTCGACAGTGCCGGCACCGAGGTGCGCACGCTGCCCATGTCCGACGTACGCACCGGGATGCGGATCGTCTGCGGTGCCTCCGGCATCAAGGTGGCGGTGCCGATCACCACGAAGGACGAGGGGTCGTTCGGGTTCATGGAGTCCGACGTGTCGAGCGAGAAGCCGCAGGCCGTGCTGGTCCGCTCGGTCGCCGACGGCATGCGCGAGGCCAAGGCCGCCGGCCAGAAGGTGCTCTGGGTGGGCGGCCCCGGCGTCGTGCACACGGGGGCCGCGCCGGCGATGGTCGCGCTCGTCGAGGCGGGGTACGTCGACGTGCTGTTCGCCGGCAACGCGCTCGCCACCCACGACATCGAGTCGGCGCTCTACGGCACCTCGCTGGGCATCGACCTGGCGCGCGGCCAGGGTGTGGAGCACGGCCACGAGCACCACATCCGGGCCATCAACACGATCCGCAAGGCGGGCTCGGTCCGCGAGGCCGTCGACCAGGGGGTGCTGACCAGCGGGATCATGCATGCGCTGGTCACGCACGACAAGGACTTCGTGCTCGTCGGCTCGGTGCGCGACGACGGCCCGCTCCCCGACGTCTACACCGACGTGATCGAGGGCCAGCGGGCGATGCGGGCCGAGCTCGGCAACGTCGGGTTCTGCCTGATGGTCGCGACGATGCTGCACTCCGTCGCGACCGGCAACATCCTGCCGGCCTCGGTGCCCCTCGTCTGCGTCGACATCAACCCCGCGACCGTGACCAAGCTCGCCGACCGCGGGTCCTCACAGGCCCGCGGCATCGTCACCGACGTCGGGCTCTTCCTCGAGCAACTCGCGATGGAGCTCTCCCCCACCTACCGACGCGAGTAGGCCGGGTCGCCACCCGGGCGAGGTCGGCGGCGCCCACCACGCCCGCCATCGGGCCGAGGACCGCTCCCACCACCGACGGCAGGTCGCGGTGACCGGCTCCGACGAGGCTCGCCTCGAGGGCCTTCCGCGCCGGTTCCAGCAGCAGGTCGCCCCCGGCGATGACGCCACCGCCGACGACGACCAGCGGGGGGTCGAGGGCCGCGGTCAGGTTCGCGAGCCCGACGCCGAGCCACTTCCCGACCTCGGCGTACGCCGCCTCGGCCGCCGGGTCACCCTCGCGGGCCGCCATCATCAGCGCCGGCCCGGTCAGCGCGCACCCGCCCTCGGCCGCGGCGCGCGCCAGCGCCCGGCCGGAGCAGTACTGCTCCCAGCAGCCACGGCCGCCGCACTCGCACTCGCGTCCGTCGGGGACGACCTGCATGTGGCCGTACTCCCCCGCCATGCCGTTGACCCCCCGCACCAGCCTGCCGCCCACGACGAGTGACCCGCCGATGCCGGTGCCGAGCGTGACCATCACCGCGTCGGTGGTGTCCTGGGCGGCCCCGAAGCGGGCCTCGGCCCACAGCGCGGCCGAGGCGTCGTTGTCGACCAGGACCCGGCCCTGCGCGCGGTGCCCCAGTCGCTTGCCCAGTCGCTCGGCGAGCGGCTCGTCGCGCCACGGGAGGTGCGGCGCGAACCGCACCCGCTCGCCGTCGCGCGCCACGAAGCCCGCAGCGGCGACGCCGACGGTGAGCCGGCCGTACTGCGCGATCAGCCGTTCGACGACCTCGACGAGGGCGTCCTCGACCTCCTGGACCGTCGCCTTCTCGATCCCGGACCCCGGACCGGGCGTGCTGGTGGCCTCGGTGTCGAGCACGCGGCCGAAGCCGTCCACGACCGCGGCCAGCACCTTGGTGCCCCCGATGTCGACGCCGATGGAGAGGCTCACGACCCCCACCCTTCCGGTGCCTTCAGCATGGTGACCGCCTTGGAGGTGTGCAGGACCTGCCAGTCCTCGAGCTCGGTGAGGGCATAGGCCAGTCTGCTCCGGGTGGGCAGCAGCGCGAAGTCCACGCCACTGCGGCGGAGCCTGGTGTCCCACCCCCGGCGCAGCAGCTGGAGGTCGAGCTGCTCCTGCAGGTGCTCGGTCGTGTAGGCGTCGCTGTAGCCGTCGATCACCGGGTCGAGGTCCGGGTGCCGCCACAGCACGTAGCCGCCCAGGGTGTCGGCCGTCTGGATGGCGGTGCCCTTCGGCAGCCGGTCCAGGGCCGGGTCCAGCCAGCTCGGCACGGCGGCCGGCTGGTCGGCGGTGACCGGCACGACGGCGGCGAGCAGCGCCACCGCTCCCACGGCGAGGCCGGCGACCACTCGCCGCTCGCGGCGCGGTGCCGGACGGCTGTCTCCCGACCAGCGACTGCAGGGCGGCGGCGAAGAAGGGCACGGCCATGACGGCGGCGACGGGCACCGTGCGCACGGCGTACGCGCTCCAGCCGGCGGCGAGGACCAGCAGCAGGGCGGGTACCCAGGTCGGGCGGCCACCGTAGGGGCCGAGCATCCAGACCAGGAGGGTCACCAGGACCATCACGGCCACCACCGCGGCCTGGCGCTGGTGGAAGTCGGTGGCCGCCCACTCGTCGTGGAACTCGGCCCGACCCCCGACGAGGAGCACCGCGCCGTAGAGCCGTGGTCCCACCGGGGTCATCCCGGCCACCACGAGCGACAGGACCGGGACCGCGAGCAGCCTCAGCAGGGTCGGGCGCAGCTCGCGGAGACGGGAACGCTGGTCGAGCGCGATGCCGCCCAGCGCCACGAAGCCGATCAGCGCCCCGACCGGCCACATGCCGTGCAGCATCGCCCAGACCCACGTGACCGGGACCAGCCACCAGCGCGGCCGCAGGTCCTGGGCGGTGCGCAGCCACACGTGGGTGACGACGAGCACCAGCAGATAGCTGACGACCTGCGGGCGCGGGGTGAGGTTGTTGCTCGTGGCCAGGACGACCACGATCGCGACCACCGCCGAGGCGAGGGGGTCGGCGTACTGCCGGGCGACGAGGAAGACCGCCACCACCGTGACGAGCACGACGACCCCCGAGAGCCAGACGACGCCGGCCAGCCCGAAGGCCGACTCGGTCGCCGCCATCAGCAGCTGGCTGGCCCACTGGGTCGGGACCCAGGCACGCTGCCCGAAGGAAGACACGTGGCCCGGGTGCCACGGGGTCCACCCGTCGAGGAACTCGTGGCCGTAGCGCAGGTGGAAGAACGTGTCGGCGTTGGAGACCGGCGCGCTGGCCAGCCGGACCAGGACGAGGAGCAGGCCGCCCAGGAGGACGTAGGGCATCCAGGTCATCAACCGGGTGACACTGGACGTCGCGTTGGGCGCCTGGGACGACGACGTCCGGCCGGTCACCGCCGTCTCGCGAGGTCCGCCACACCCACCATGCCGCCGGCGTTGCCGAGCCGGGCCTGGCGCACCTCCAGGATCGGTCGGTGCCGGCCGACGGTCACGTGGCTCTCGAAGCTGGTGCGGATCGGGTCGAGCAGCAGGGCCCCGGCCTCCCCGACCCCGCCGCCGATGACCACGACGTTCGGGTCGAGCACGGCGGTGAGGGTGGCGACGCCCTGGCCGATCCAGTCCCCGAGCTCCGCCAGCCGCTCGACGGCGAAGGCGTCCCCCGCCTGGGCCGCCTGCGTGATCAGCGGGCCGGTGATCTTCTCGAGGTCGCCGCCCGCCTGCTCGACGAGCGCCCGGGCGGCGTCGGGGCTCTCGGCCGCGTGCTCCTTGGTCATCCGGACCAGGGCGTTGCCGGAGCCGTAGGACTCGAGGCAGCCGAGGTTGCCGCAGCCGCACAGCACGCCGCCCGGCACCATCTGGATGTGGCCCACCTCGCCACCGAAGCCGAACCCACCGCGGACCAGCTCGCCGTCGATGACGACGCCACCGCCGACACCGGTGCCGATGGTCAGCATCAGCAGGTCCTCGACGTCCTCGCCGGCGCCGAAGGTGAACTCGCCCCAGGCCGCTGCGTTGGCGTCGTTCTCGACGACGACCGGCAGGTCGAGCTCCTTCTGCAGGCGCTCCTTCAACGGCTCGTCACGCCAGGCCAGGTTGGGCGCGAACACCACCGTGGCGCGCTGCTTGTCCACGAAGCCGGCGGCGCAGACGCCGACCGCCTCCACCTCGTGGGAGCCCACCAGCGAGCGCACCAGCGTGCCGATCGTGTGCACGATCTCGGCCGGGTCGGTGGCCGGCGAGACCGTGCGGTCGCGCGCGATCAGCTGGCCGTGCTCGTCCACGAGGCCTGCGGCGATCTTGGTGCCGCCCACGTCGACTCCGACGGTGTAGCTCATTGGTCCTCGTCCCAGTCCGCTCCGGCGTCGAGGTCGATCTTCTCCACCGACGCCGACTTCTGCTGCCCGGTCGTGTCGGTGGCCAGCAGGCCCGCGGCCGCGTGCATCAACGAGCTCGCGGCCACCGCGAGGTGCGCGCGCACCTCGGGGCTGGTCTGCCGTACGACGTGGATGACCTGGCAGACCGGACAGTAGCGGCAGTCCTCGCCTCCCGTGGCGACGTGCTCGCTGACGTCCTGGACGGCGTGCGCGAACGAGCCGGCCGCCCCGGCCGCGCTGCCCGCGTAGTCCGTGCCCTGGTCCTTGGCCCAGTCCGACAGGGCACCGAGCAGCTTCGCCGCCTCGTCGCCGACGCTGCCCACCGGCTCCTGCGGACCGCCCGGGATGTCCTGCGAGTCGTTCACGGTTGCTCCTCCTGCTCGAACCGGAACCGTACCTGCAGCGACCCCTCCTCCACGCGCGCCGCCACCACGGTGTGCCGACGCAGCGCCGTGGGCAGGGCGAGCAGCCGGCGGTAGGAGCCGACCGTCACCACCAGCTCGTCGCCGTGCCGGGCGAGGTCGACGTCGTGCTTCTGCGCGAACGGCAGCGCGATGCGGAGGACCGCGCCCGTGCTGGTCCGGGTGATCGTCATCGGCCCCTCGCCGGTGGGCACCGCCAGCGGGTCCACCCCGTCGTACGCCGACGCGGCGAGGTCGGCCAGGTCGTCGATACCGACGGGCTCACCGGGCCTGTACGCCGACAGCCACACCGGCAGCTCGGCGAAGGACTCCCTGACCTCGGCGAGCACCGCCTGCTGCGAGGCCACCCACCCCTCGCGCCAGGCGTCACCGTCCCCCGCCGGGAAGACCCGGTTGGCGATCACGCCGTCGACGCGGTAGCCGTAGAGCGAGAGGGTCGTCAGCGACCGGCGCGCCTCGGCCACCACCACCGACTCCGGCGTCAGCACCAGCCGGACCGTGGAGTCCTTCTCGCTCAGGATCTGCTGGACCTCCTCGAGGTCGTGGTGCAGCCGCTCCACCGCCTCGAACACGGAGTCCTCGGGCATGGGCACCCCGGCGGCGCGGGTGAGCACGGGACGCAGCGCGCGGACCATGCGCCGCTGCACCCCGAACACCCGGGTCATGTACCAGCCGAGCGCCTCGGGCAGCGCCAGCAGGCGCAGGGTCTCCGCCGTCGGGGCGCAGTCGACGACGATCACGTCCCACGCGCCGCTCGTCGCGTGGCTGCGCAGCTCCAGGAGGGCGAGGACCTCCTCGGCGCCGGGAATGACCGTCAGCTCCTCGGCCGTGATGGGGTCCACGCCGGCCGCGTCGAGGACCGACATCAGGTAGCCCTGGATCTCGCCCCAGGAGCGCTCGAACCGACGCTGGGCGTCGACCTGGTGCACCCACAGGTCCGGGGCGACCTCGAACGGCTCCGATCCCACCACCGTCAGCCCGAAGGCGTCACCGAGCGAGTGGGCGGCGTCGGTGGACAGCACCAGGGTGCGGTGACCGGCGCGAGCCGCCAGGGCCGCCGTACCGGCTGCGCTGGTGGTCTTGCCGACACCCCCCTTGCCCGTGAACAGGACGATGCGAACGGTCACGAGCCGGGTCAGCCCAGCGACTCGACGCGCTTCTTCAGGCCCTTCAGCGCGGTGTCGATGATGACCTTCTCGGCCTTGCGCCGCAGCATGCCGATCATCGGGATGCTCAGCTCGACCGCGAGCCGGTAGGTCACCTCGGTGCCGGAGCCGCTCGGACGGAGCTCGTAGGCGCCCTGCATGTCCTTGAGCATCTTGCCCTCGACCAGGTTCCAGCGGACCGCGGAGTCGCCGTGCCAGTCGTAGCCCAGGGTGTAGGTGTCCTTGATCGGCGCTGCCTCGAGCTCGAAGTGCACCTGCTCGGCGCGCCCGTCGGCGCCCACGGACGTGACCTCGACCTTCTTCATCCCCTGCGCCCACTCCGGGTACGCCGGGAAGTCCGAGATCACGCCCATCACCTCGGCGGGGGTGGCGTCGATCACGATGCTGGACGTGGTCTGCTCGGCCATGGTTCGGGTCCTGACGTCGAAGGCTGCGGGTGAGGCGGCCGGCAACGGTGCCGCTCGGATGCCGGTCCGGCCCTCCAAAGGCTAACGGACCCCGCTCTGTCCGACCCAGCACACCAGTGCCCCGCGACCGGTCCGGGCCGAGTACGGTTCAGATGCGATCCGGCGCCCCGGGCGGCCCGGGGTCGATCCCGCGAAGAGAGGTGCCACGTGCGCGAGTACTCCACAGCCCAGCAGGTCACGGTCCCCTCGACGGGGAACCTGACCGACGACGTGGTCACCAACGGCACCGGGCACGCCGACACCGTGGTGTTCTCCCGTCGCCTCGAGGGCGCGTGGACGGACGTGACGGCCGCGACGTTCCTGGCCGAGGTGCGCGGGGTGGCCAAGGGTCTCATCGCCGCCGGCATCGAGGCCGGGGACCGGGTCGCGCTGATCTCCCGCACCCGCTACGAGTGGACGCTCCTCGACTACGCCATCTGGTTCGCGGGGGCCGCGACCGTGCCCGTCTACGAGACCTCCAGCGCCGACCAGGTCGAGTGGATCCTCAGCGACTCCGGGGCGCGCGCCGTGTTCACCGAGACCCAGGAGCACAGCTCGCGGGTCAAGGGCGTCCGTGACGGGCTGCCGGAGCTCCATCACGTGTGGTCCATCGACGGCAACGGGCTCGGTGTGCTCCGCACGCTGGGCGAGGACGTCAGCGACGCGGAGCTCGAGGCCCGTCGTACGTCGTCCGGGCCGGAGGACCTGGCCACACTCATCTACACCTCGGGCACGACGGGCCGGCCCAAGGGCTGCCTGCTCACCCACGGCAACTTCATGTTCGAGCTCACGGTCGCCATCGAGGAGCTCGACGAGCTCTTCGACCCGACGGCTGACGACGGGGACACGCCCCCGGCGGCCACGCTGCTCTTCCTGCCGCTGGCCCACGTCTTCGCCCGCATCATCCAGATCGGGTGCGTCAGGGCGCGCGTCCGGATGGGGCACTCGGCCGACATCAAGAACCTGCTCGACGACTTCTCCGAGTTCCGGCCGACCTTCATCCTCGCCGTCCCCCGGGTCTTCGAGAAGGTCTTCAACACCGCCTCCCAGCGGGCCGTCGCGGATGGGAAGGGCAAGGTCTTCGGTCGGGCCGCCGACGTGGCGATCGCCTGGTCACGCGGCCTGGAGTCCGGGAGGACGAGCCTGTCCGTGCGCGCCCAGCACCGCGTCTTCGACCGCCTGGTCTACGCCCGGCTGCGCACCGCCCTCGGCGGGCAGTGCGCCTACGCGATCTCCGGCGGCGCCCCGCTGGGTGAGCGGCTGGGCCACTTCTACCGCGGCATCGGGGTCAACGTCCTCGAGGGCTACGGGCTGACCGAGACCACCGCCGCGCTGACCGCCAACCTCCCGAGCGCCCAGAAGGTCGGCACGGTCGGCCGGCCGCTGCAGGGCACCAGCGTGCGCGTCGCCGACGACGGCGAGCTGCTCTTCCGGGGTGGACAGGTGTTCGCCGGCTACTGGCACAACGACGACGCCACCGCCGAGGCCAAGGACGCCAACGGCTGGTTCCACACCGGCGACGTCGGGGAGATCGACGACGAGGGGTTCGTCCGGATCACCGGCCGCAAGAAGGAGATCCTCGTGACGGCCGGCGGCAAGAACGTCGCACCGGCGGTGCTGGAGGACCGCATCCGCGCCCACCACCTCGTCGACCAGTGCCTCGTGGTCGGCGACGGCCAGCCCTTCATCGCCGCTCTGGTCACGATCGACCCCGAGACCCTGCCGGCCTGGGCGGAGCAGCACGGCACGTCGACGGACGTCGCCGACCTGCTCGAGAACCCCGACCTGCGCGCCGAGATCGAGGGCGCCGTCGAGGAGGCGAACAAGGCTGTCTCCAAGGCCGAGTCGATCCGCCGGTTCGCCATCGTGGCGAGCTCGTGGACCGAGGAGGGCGGCCAGCTGACCCCCAGCCTGAAGCTCAAGCGCGGGGTGGTCATGCGCGAGCACCGGGACGACGTGGACGCCCTCTACGTGCGCTGACCGCATTTTCGAGACTGAATATCGGAAATTTCGGCCCAGAACGCCCAGCAGTATCGGATTCTGCGTACAAAACGGACGCAATACGGCAACCTGAGTGGTGTCGTGAAACGCACGTCGTCTCACGGTGCCAACGGGAGTCGTGGTGGTGCATCGCGGCTCTCCCCACGAACTAGGTAGGTCGCCCGAACATGGATCGCAGAAAAGCCCTGCTCGCCGTCGCAGCCGTCATCGCCGCGCTCGGCACGTTGCTGGTGTTCCTCTACGTCCGGGGCGCGGACAACCGCGCCGACGAGCGGTACGGCGCGGTGCAGGTGCTCCGCGTCGTCAAGCAGATCGCACCGGGCGAGACGGTCGAGGCCGCGCAGGCCGCCGGCAAGATCGAGACCAGCACGGTCTCGCAGAAGGACCTGCTGCCCGACGCGCTGACCGGCACCGAGCCGGTCGCCGGCAAGGTGGCGGTCACAGCCATCTACCCGGGTGAGCAGCTGATCAGCTCCAAGTTCGGCGCCACCGGCACCGCCACCGGGCTGACCATCCCCAAGGGCAAGATCGCCATCTCGGTCAACCTGAGCGACCCGGCCCGCGTGGCCGGCTTCGTCAACCCCGGCGACAAGGTCGCGATCTTCATGAACGGCTCGGCCGGGGCCGGCACCTACACCCGCCTGCTGCTCCCCAACGTCGAGGTCATCGGCGCCGGTACGACGACCGTGGTCGCCACCACCACGACCGACTCCACCGGTGCCCAGACCAGCGAGCAGCTGCCCAAGACCCTGCTCACCCTCGCGGTGACGCAGAGCGAGGCCGAGCGGATCCTGTTCGCCGGCGGCAACGGCGAGCTGGCCTTCGGGCTGATGAACAAGGACTCGCAGGTCACGGCCTCCAAGGGCACCGACGGCACGAACCTCTTCCGGTGACCCCGGGCGAATGACCAGCACCACCCACCGCCCGTAGCTCTAGGAAGGAACCCGATGTCGATCCTCGTCGAACCCGACAGCACCACTGCCGGCGTCCTGGTGACGACCCTGCCCGCCGGCTCGCCGGTGGTCTCCCGCCCCGACGACGTCGACGGGCTGCTCACCGGCCGCGGTCACTCCGCGGTCGTGGTCGGCCCCACGGTCGACATGGCCATCTCCACCGCGCTCGCCGAGCGCGTCCGTTCGGCGCACCCGGCCACCAGCGTCATCCTCATCCGGCACGACCTCGCGCCCGAGGTCTTCGCCCAGGCGATGCAGGTCGGCATCGGCGCCGTCGTCGCCGCTGACGACCCCGGCGCCCTCAACCTCGCGCTGGCCCGGGCCAAGGGGACCTGGGAGTCCATCCACGGTCCGTCCGACCCCGGCGACCGCGACGGGCGCGTGATCACCGTCTTCTCGCCCAAGGGCGGCGTGGGCAAGACCACGATGTCGGTCAACCTCAGCGTCGCGCTCGCGCGCACCCGCGCCGAGGTGTGCGTCGTCGACCTCGACCTCGCCTTCGGCGACGTCGCGATCACGATGCAGATCATCCCCGAGCACACCATCACCGAGGCGGCCGAGTCCGAGCAGGACCTCGACTACGCCCTGCTCCAGAACCTGCTGACCCGCCACGCGAGCGGCATCACCATCCTGGCCGCGCCCACGCACCCCGAGGGCAGGGACCTGGTCACGGCGACCCTGGCGCGCAGCGTCATCCAGATCCTGCGTCGACACTTCGACTACGTGGTGATCGACACCCCTCCCGGCTTCGACGACCAGGTGCTCGGCGCCTTCGACGAGACCGACGAGTGCGTCATCGTGGCCACCCTGGACGTGCCCACCATCAAGAACACCAAGGTCGCCCTGGAGACGCTCGACCTCCTGCGGCTCGTCCCCAACGGACGTCACCTCGTGCTGAACCGCGCCGACGACGAGGTGGGCCTCTCGCTCGCCAACGTCGAGGAGATCCTCGGCATGCCCGTCGAGGTCTCCCTGCCCAGCTCCACCGCGGTGGCGAGCGCGACCAACCACGGGCGGCCCATCGTCTTGTCCAAGCCCGACCACCCCGTCGCGAAGGCCCTCGCGGAGTTCGCGCAGCGGCTGGCCGGCGACAACCCGAACGTCGCGAAGGCCGCACCCGCCAAGCGCGGCCTGTTCGGGCGCCAGAAGAAGGCATAGGAACCGCCATGAGCAGCCTCAGCGAGCGTCTCGCCGCCATGAACCGCACCCTCACGCCGACGGGTCCGCCCGCGGAGAAGGCGAACGGCTCCACCGAGCTCCCGGCCACCACCGAGCCCGGGGACCTGTCCCCCAGCCCGAAGCGGCGGGCCGACGTCCCCATCGACGCACCGTCCTCCAACGTCTCCGCCCCGCCGACCCACACGCCTCCGCCCGCCCCGGGTCCGTCCGCCGCCCCGCACCCGGGCTCGAACCACGGCACGACCGCGGGCTCGAGCAGCGACAGCAACGGCACGTCCGGCACAGGTAGCAACAACAACAAGTCCGGCGGCAGCAAGGCCGCCGCGCGCGCCGAGGCCGTCAAGGACCGCTTCGACGACCTCAAGGAGAACGTGCACACCGAGCTCCTGCAGCAGCTCGGCCCGCAGCTCTACGACGCCAACCTCGACGCCGCCGAGCTCGAGTCCAAGGTCCGCGCCGTCCTGGCGGACGTGCTCGCCGGCAACAACCGCCCGCTGACCCGGCTCGACCGCGAGCGCATCACCCAGGACATCTCCGACGACATCCTCGGCTACGGCCCGCTGGAGCCCTACCTCCGCGACGTCGACGTCGCCGAGGTCATGGTCAACGGCCCGTTCGACATCTACCTCGAGCGCAAGGGCAAGCTCGTCAAGGTCGACGGCAAGTTCAAGGACGAGGCCCACCTGCGGCGCACGATCGACAAGATCGTCTCTCGCATCGGCCGACGCGTCGACGAGTCCTCACCCATGGTCGACGCCCGGCTCCCCGACGGCAGCCGTGTGAACGCCGTCGTCCCTCCCCTGGCGATCGACGGCAGCACGCTGACGATCCGCAAGTTCTCCGCCGACCCGCTGACGGTCAACGACCTGATCCGGTTCGGCTCGCTGAGCGACAAGACGGCCGACTTCCTCGACGCCTGCGTGCGGGGGCGGCTCAACGTGGTCGTCTCCGGTGGAACCGGTGCCGGCAAGACCACCACCTTGAACGTGCTCTCGTCCTTCATCCCCTCGGACGAGCGCATCGTGACGATCGAGGACGCGGCGGAGCTCCAGCTCAAGCAGGACCACGTCGTACGGCTGGAGTCCCGCCCGTCCAACATCGAGGGCAAGGGTGCCGTGACGATCCGCGACCTCGTCCGCAACGCCCTGCGCATGCGACCCGACCGCATCGTCGTCGGCGAGGTCCGCGACTCGTCCGCGCTGGACATGCTCCAGGCCATGAACACCGGTCACGACGGGTCGATCTGCACGGTCCACTCCAACGGGCCCCGCGACACGTGCTCGCGCCTGGAGACCCTGGTGCTGATGGCCGGCATGGACCTGCCCATCCGGGCCATCCGTGAGCAGGTCGCCTCCGCGGTCGACCTGATCGTGCACCAGGCGCGGCTCAAGGACGGCACCCGGCGCATCACCCACGTCACCGAGGTCGAGCGGATGGAGGGTGACGTCATCACGCTGCAGGACATCTTCCTGTTCGACAACTCCGCCGGCTTCGACAACGAGGGCCGCTCGCTCGGCACCCTCAAGGCCACCGGGCTGCGGCCCAAGTTCCTGGAGAAGATGCAGCACAACAACGTGACGGTCGACCCGCGGGTCTTCGCGACGACGGACTACCGATGACACGTCGCCTGCTCGTCGTACGCCGCACCCTGGTCGGCCTGCTCCTCGCGGTGCTGGCCCTCGGGCTGTGGGGCACCTCGCCGTCCTCGGCGGCCGACGACACCACCGCCGCGATCGACCACGCGCTCCCCACCGACGGAGCGGTCCGGCTGCTCGTGTCGGTGCCCGGCTCGGACGAGGTCGACCTCCCGGGCGTGAGCGTGACCATCGACGGCAAGGACGTGGAGTCCGCGGCGAGCGCGGCCTCCAGGAGCAGCGTCGTCGAGCGGACCTCGATCCTGGCCATCGACACCAGCGCCAGCATGTCCGGCACCCGCCTGCGCGAGGCCAAGCGGGCCGCGCAGACCTACCTGAAGACCGTCCCCGCCAACGTCAGCGTCGGCGTCCTGACCTTCGACAGCACGGTCAAGCTCGTCGTACCGCCCGCCCTGGACCGCGACGCTGCCCGCGCGGCGATCGCCCACCTGAGGGTGAGCGCTCGCACCGCGTTGTACGACGGGGTGCTCGGCGCCCTCAAGGCGGCCGGTCCCGGCGGTTCCAAGGCGGGGCAGCGCAAGATCCTCGTGCTCTCCGACGGCAAGGACACCAGCTCCACCCCGCTCACCGACGTGCTCACCGCGATCAAGAAGTCGGGCGCCAGCGTGGACGTCGTCTCCCTGCAGAAGGGCGACGAGGGCAACAAGCCGCTCAACGACATCGCCGCGGCGGGCAAGGGCACGATGCTCACCGCGGCCGACCCCAAGGCCCTGACGGCGGCCTTCGCCAAGGAGGCCGACGCCCTGGCGCGCCAGCTCGTGGTCACCGCCCAGCTCCCCGCCGGCTCCGACACGACCAGCGCCAACGTCGAGGTCTCGGTGCCGACCAGCGCGCAGACCTTCACCGCCGCCGCCTACGTCCCGGTGCGGACCGCCGCTGACATCCGGGCCGAGAAGGCCGCGGTCTCCGGGCCGCAGCCCGTGAGCGCGAGCCCCCTCGACCTCTCCCCCAACGTGATGTACGGCGCGGTCGGCGCCATGGCGCTCGGCCTCCTCGGCCTGATCGGGACCTTCGCCCTCGGCGGTCCCAAGAAGGCGACCAACCTCACCCTCAACGAGCAGATCCAGGCGTACGGCGTGATGTCCGTCCCGGGCCAGTCCGGACCCCGTCGCGAGGCCGACTCCGGCAACGCGTTCTCGGGCCAGGCGCGCCATGCGGCCGAACGGGCGCTGGCCGGCAACAAGAGCCTCGAGACCCGCATCGCCCACAGCCTCGAGGCCGCCGGCATGCAGGTCCGACCGGCCGAGTGGCTGCTCATGCGCGCGGGGATCGGCGTCGGTGGAGCCCTCGTGGCGCTGCTGCTCGCCTCCGCCAACCTGGTGCTCGGCATCGTCGTCTTCGCCGGGGCTCTCATCGGCCCCTCGCTCTACCTGAAGCTGAAGCGTCAGAAGCGCCTCAACGCCTTCAGCACCGGCCTGGCCGACACCCTGCAGCTGATGTCCGGCAGCCTCTCGGCCGGACTGTCCCTGGCCCAGTCGATCGACACCATCGTGCGCGAGGGCCAGGAGCCCATCTCGGGCGAGTTCCGCCGGGTGGTCATCGAGACCCGGCTCGGCGTCACCCTCGAGGACTCGCTCGACGGTGTCGGCCAGCGCATGGAGAGCCGCGACTTCGAGTGGGTCGTGATGGCCATCCGGATCCAGCGCGAGGTCGGCGGCAACCTGGCCGAGCTGCTGCTGACGGTCGCCGCCACGCTGCGCGAGCGCGAGTTCCTGCGGCGTCACGTCAAGGCCCTCTCCGCCGAGGGTCGCCTGTCCTGCTACGTGCTGGGCGGCCTGCCGCCCGGGTTCCTGCTCTACCTGACGGTGAGCAAGCCCGACTACGTCCACCCGCTCTACAGCACCGCGCTCGGGTTCATCCTCCTGGGCGGGATGGCCCTGCTGCTGGCAGTGGGCATGTTCTGGATGACCAAGGTCGCGAAGGTGGACGTCTGATGATCAGCTTGATCCTGCCCCTGGGCTTCGTGATGATCTTCGCCGCCCTGTTCCTGGTCTTCGCCTCCGTGGGCGGCATCCACAAGGAGCGGGAGGGCGTCGGTCGCTCGATCGCCGTGCTGGAGGCGCTGACCGCGGCCCCGGTGGAGATGAAGGGCGAGCTCGACTCCACGTTCACCGACCGGGTGCTGTTCCCCCTGCTCTCGCGCACGCAGTCCCTGGGTCGCCGGCTGACGCCCGAGGACGCCAGCGAGCGCATCCGCGAGAAGCTGGAGAAGGCGGGCAACCCGTTCGGATGGACCGTCGAGCGGGTCATGGCCGGCAAGGTCGTCGGCTTCGCCGCGGCCCTGATCGTCTCGGTGGTCCTCTCCGTGCTGATGGGCCTGAGCTTCCTGATCATGCTGCTCTTCGTCGTCGGCGCCTCGCTCGCCGGCTACATGGCCCCCAACTTCTACCTCTACCAGCAGGCCTACAACCGCTCCGAGCTGCTGGGCCGGGCCCTGCCGGACGCGATCGACCTGCTCACCATCTCGGTGGAGTCCGGCCTCGGCTTCGACGCCGCGTGCGCGCAGGTCGCCCGCAACACCGACGGCCCCCTGGCCGACGAGTTCGCCCGCATGCTGCAGGAGATGCAGATCGGTCGAGGGCGCTCCGACGCGCTGCGGTCGATGGCCGACCGCACCGACCTCCCGGACCTGCGGTCCTTCGTGAGCGCCATGGTCCAGGCGGACGCGTTCGGCATCCCGGTCGGCCAGGTGCTGCGCGTGCAGTCCTCCGAGATCCGCGTCAAGCGCCGCCAGTGGGCCGAGGAGATGGCCCAGAAGGTGCCGGTCAAGATCCTGGTGCCGCTGATCTTCTGCATCCTGCCCTGTCTGTTCATTGCCGTGCTCGCTCCGGCGGGGATCAACATCATGAACAGTTTTTCGGGCAAAGTCTGAGTGTGACCGAAGTCCGCCGGGTCGCCCTGGCAGCCCGCGTGTTCACGATCGCGGCCCTGACCTCGATCGCGGCACTCGCCGGGAGGGAGTACCTCACCGGCGCACTGATGGTCGTGGCGACCGCCGCGATCGCCATCGGCCTGTCCCTGACCCGGCGGTTCCCCGAGTGGGTGGTGGCGCTGCTCGAGGGCGCGACCGTCGCCGTCCTGGCCGCCCTCACCTACCCGGACCAGGCCACGGTGACGCCCTACCTGGTCATCCCCGCCCTGATCGGCGCCCTCGACCTGGGTGTCCTCGGCCTGCTGCGCGTGGCGCTCACCGAGTTCGCGCTCCTGATCGTGCTCTCGGTCGTCGTCGTCCAGGGCTGGGACCGCGAGCTGGCCGCGAGCGCCTTCACCTGGATGGCCACGGCGGTGGGCATCGGGCTGATGGGCTCGTCCCTGCGCCGGGCCGCGAGCAACAGTGACGCGGACGCGTCCTACCGCAGCGCCGTGGGCCTGATCCGCAGGCTCGAGGCGCTCTCGGGCAAGCTCAGCGGCGGCCTGGACGCGGTCGACATCGCCGAGCAGATCATGGACGAGGCCGACAGCCTGGTGCCCGACCCGCAGCGCCGGCGTCTTCGTGCGGTCCCACAACGCGACCATGGCCCCGCTGCGCTACACCGTCGGGACCCAGCCGGGCACCGATGGCCTGGGCCGAGACCCTGTCCGCGAAGTGCTGGGAGTACGAGGCGATGATGCTGCGCGAGCGGCACGTGGCCATCCCCCTGGCCGCCAACGACGAGATGATCGCCGTGCTCGTCCTCGACACCCTGCAACCCATCGAGTCGGCTGCCGCGCTGGAGCTCCGCGGCCGGCTGGCCCGGCACGCCGTACAGCTCCAGGCCGCGTTGCTGTTCGGGCGCGTGCGCGACACCGCCATGAGCCAGGAGCGCCAGCGGATCGCCCGCGAGGTCCACGACGGCGTGGCGCAGGACGTCGCGTCGCTCGGCTACCTCGTCGACAACCTGGCCGCGAACGCCGACGACCCGGCCCAGCAGGAGCAGATCGCGCAGCTGCGCCAGGAGGTGACCCGCGTGGTCACCGAGCTGCGGCACTCGATCTTCGACCTGCGTCACGAGATCGCGGCGGGCGCCGGGCTCGGCGAGAGCCTGTCGGCCTACGCCAACCAGGTGAGCGCCACCTCCCCCATGACCGTGCACGTGACCCTCGACGAGAAGGGCCCGCGGCTGCCGAGCGACGTCGAGTACGAGCTGCTCCGGATCGCGCAGGAGGCCATGGCGAACGCCCGCAAGCACTCCGGGGCCGCCAACCTGTGGCTGCGCTGCACCGTCCGGTCTCCGCAGGCCGAGATCGAGGTGGGCGACGACGGGACCCACGCGCACGCGCCCAAGCCCGACTCGCAGGGGCTGAAGATCATGCTGGAGCGCTCGCGCAGCATCGGCGCGGAGCTGGTCGTCGAGGAGCCGGAACCCGACCGCGCCGGAACCCGCGTCCTCGTCCGTGTGGGCGCTCCCACGCGCTAGCCTGCAGCAGGAGGCCGGGCCCCGACCCCGGATGCCGATGACGACCGTGCTGCTGATCGACGACCACGAGCTGATCCGCCAGGGCCTGGCCGGCGCGTTCGCGCAAGGCCGACGGCTTCGACATCGTCGGCCAGGCCGAGACGGTCCAGGAGGGCATCGCCCTGGCCCGCGAGGTCGACCCGGACGTGGTGGTCACCGACGTACGCCTCCCCGACGGCTCCGGGCTCGACGTGGTCCGGGCCCTGCGGAAGGAGAGCCGGCAGATCGGCCTGGTCGTCCTCACGATGTACGCCGGGGACGAGCAGCTCTTTGCCGCGATGGACGCCGGAGCCTCGGCCTTCGTCGGCAAGGACGCCCCGACGTCGACGGTGATCAGCGCCGCGCGGCAGGCCTCCGTGGCGCCGCTCACCTTCGCCTGCACCGGCCTGGGCGAGGCGATGATCCGCCGGATGAGCTCCGGGGCACCGCGTCTCTCCGACCGCGAGCGACAGGTCCTGGAGCTGCTCGCCGAGGGTCTCGGCGTGACGGCGATCGCCGGGCGGCTGTTCCTCAGCGAGTCAACGGCGAAGAGCCACATCGGGCGCATCTACGAGAAGCTCGGAGCGGCCAACCGCGCGCAGGCCCTGGTCACCGCCATGCGGCTCGGCCTGATCAGCTCGGCCACCCCGCCCACCTGATCCCGTCCGCCTGATGCACTCGGCTGATCCGGGCCGCCTGAGCCCGATGCACACCGGCGACGAACGGCACACGCTTCCACAACAGACAAACCGTTCGGTTTCGGCATAGTCCGTACGGACTAGTCCCGGAACTACCCAAAAGGGTCACTCGGTTCAAACCGGAAAGATGATGCCCCGTTCTGTCCCTTTTGGCATACTTCTCTTAACGGGCCGCTGGGGCGGCCCACAAATCCACTAGTTCCCGAGGGAAGGAACATCATGCTCGAGTTCATCCGCTCCATCACCAGCCGCCGCAACCAGGACGGTGCGTCCGCCGTGGAGTACGGCCTGCTGGTCGCCGGCATCGCCGCACTCGTCGTCGCCGTCGTCTTCGTCTTCGGAGGCGTCATCAAGGACAGCTTCCAGAGCACCTGCAACGCCGTCAAGACCGGCTCGGGTGCCGCCAAGACCTGTTGATCCTCGTGATCGGCGGCCCGGGGTAGTCCGTCGCGGACCGCCCCGGGCTTCTTGCTCCCGTCCCGCCAGGCCGGGAGCACCCGCACCTGCTCAAGGGTTCGCCTGCGTCCGCGCAGGCGTGCACGGTGCCTCCTCCGCGGCTGCTGCAACGGTCGCTACACCGGGGGGTGGGGAGCCACCGTCCACGTGCGTCCGGCCCGCCGTCAGCGGCGTGGCCGGGCGCACCCTGGCAGCGGCGCCGACAACTTCACAGCGTGCCCGGCCGGTCCATCCGGGCATCCACAACTCGGGCTCCACCGCTTGGACCGCGTTCCAGAGGGAAGGAACACCACATGCTCGAGCTCATCCGCACCATCTGGCACCATCGCTCGCAGGACGGGGACGAGATCGAGGACGGGGCATCGGCCGTGGAGTACGGCCTGCTCGTCGCCGGCATCGCCGCCCTCGTCGTCGCCCTGATCTTCACCTTCGGAGGCCTCATCAAGGGCGCCTTCCAGACCACCTGCAACACCGTCAAGACCGGGTCGGGCACCGCCAAGACCTGTTGAGTCCCACCCCACCGACCAACCTGCCCCATCCGGGCAGGTGTGCTGGCCGGTTCCTCGGCGGGAGTGTCTGAGCATCACACCCGCGTTACCGGGGGTGGTGAACCGACCAGCACGGACTCCCGGTCCTGGCGCCACGTGGCGCCGGGGCCGGGAGTCGCTGTTCGTCCGGCCGACCGCGCTGCTAGCGCGCCTGCCGCTCCAGGGCCCGTGCCAGACCGATGCGCTGCACCGCGGTCGGGTGCGACCCGAACCAGAACTGGCTCCACGCCGGCGGGCTGGCGTCGCTCAGCGACCGGGTCGCCAACCGCCGCTGCAGGGCCTCGAAGCCCGCGTAGTCCCCCGTCGCCTCCAGCGAGGCCCGGTCGGCGCGCGCCTCGATCGCGCGGCTGATCGTGTTCTGCACCGGGCTCGCCAGCAGGGACCCCAGGGTCGCGAGCACGAGCAGCAGCGCCACGAGCTCGGGCCCGCCCGGGTCCTCGGCCCCGGCCCGGTCGAGGAGCCGACGGCGGCCGAGCACCAGCCCGAGCAGCCCGCTGCCGAGGAACACGCCCGCGGCACCGAGGATGGTCCCGGTCAGCACGTCGTGGTTCTTCGCGTGCCCGAGCTCGTGCGCCACCACCGCGAGGGTCTCGCGCTGCGGCACGCTGTCGACCAGGTTGTCGTAGAGCACGACCCGGCGCGTGCTGCCGAAGCCGGAGACGTAGGCGTTCAGGGTCGTCGTACGCCGGGATGCGTCCGCGACCAGCACGTCGGAGACGGGGACCTTCTCCTCCCGGGCCAGGTCGAGGATCCGGGTGCGCAGGGTGCCGTCGGCCAGCGGCGTGAACTGGTTGAACAGCGGCTCGACGACGACCGGGTAGACCCACGAGCCGAGCACGGTGAGGATCGCCCCCGCGACAGCGGTCCACAGCGGCCAGCGGCGCGGCGAGCGGCGAGCCGTCCCCAGCACGAGCAGCACCATCACCGCGGCGAAGACCCAGCCGACGAGCAGGGACACGCCCTGGTCGCGCAGCCACCCGCTCAGCGCCTGGTTGGTCAGCCCGGCGTCGAGGGCGTTGTCCCGGCTGGCCAGCGAGAACGGCGCGGTGACCAGCTCCCCCACCACCAGCACGGCGAGCGTGGCGACCAGGGCTCGCAGCCACCACGGGCCGGGGACGAGGCGCGACAGCCTGGCCCCGAGCCGGGTCAGCCCGAGCGCCAGCCCCACCACCAGGAGACGGCCAGGCTGGCCCAGCCGAGGTGGCGCTGGGCCGAGGCGTAGGCCTCGCCCCGGCTGAGCTGGCGAGGTGCTGAACACCTCGCTGGGCCGCACCGGCACGAGGTGCCCACCGGGCACCCAGGACCACGGGACGAGGACGGCCGCGAGGACCGCCAGGACGAGCAGCGCGACGCCGACCAGCCACAGGCACAGCCGCGTGCTGGGCAGGGGCTGCGGTGTCACGCCCCTCAGCGTGCCACGCCGGCAAGGCGGGCCAGGTCGGCGCGCCACCGCGCCACGAAGGCGCGCTGGGTGGTGCCGAGCTCGCTGCGGAAGGCGTCGGGAGCTGAGGCCCCCTTGCTGACCACCCGGTAGAAGCGCACCAGCTGCTCCTGGCCGAACTCCTGCGCCAGGAAACGGCACGCGAGCCAAGCCTCCTCGTAGGTCGCGCCGAGGCCGTTCGCCGTCGGCTCCAGGTCAGCACTGGTCGGCAGCCCGTCGGGCAGCCCCGTCTTCCGGATCCGCCGCAGGATCTGCCCGGCCGCCGTCGAGACGGACACGCCGGCGTCGTCGAGGGCGACGTAGTCGGCGAACCCCTCGAGCAGCCACGTGGGCATCGAGGTGAAGGTGGCGCCCGTCGCGACGTGGGTGGCCTCGTGACTCATCACGACCTGGGCGCCGCGCTCCTTGAGACCGTCGAACACCTTCGGGTTCACGAACACGCGCACCGGGGCGCCGGGCGTCAGCGAGCCGTCGGCGGTCGTCGTCACGGCGGCGATGTTGTCGTACTGCCCCGGCTGCGCCTGGAGCACCCGGTCCAGCTCGGCGCGCGAGCCGGGTACCTCGACCAGGAGGGAC
The DNA here is from genome assembly GCA_963731075.1 of uncultured Actinomycetota bacterium. Taxonomy (GTDB): domain Bacteria; phylum Actinomycetota; class Actinomycetes; order Propionibacteriales; family Nocardioidaceae; genus Marmoricola. The sequence goes on along the minus strand of CAVSUC010000001.1, from coordinate 213,105 downwards.
CCGCGCCAGGCCGGGAGGACGTGCGCCACCTGCCGGAGCGCCCGGCTGACCAGCCCGGCGTACCGTCCCGGCGTCGGCCCGGCGACCACCAGCAGTGATCGGGACGTGCGTACGACGCTCAGCCGGTCGGCGAGCCACAGGGGGGTGCGGTCGTCGGCGCCCCCGAAGGAGACGATCCGAGCCTGCGTGCCCTGCGGGACGAACACCACGCTGGTCTCCAGCCTCGCCGGCGAGCGGTCGAGGCCGCGATAGCGGTACTGCAGCTGCACGTCACCGCGCCAGGCGCCCCGACCGGCGGTCGCCAGCTCGCTCCGCGCCGAGCGGCGTGCCCTCGTCGACGTAGCGCACCGACAGGTCGCTGATCCGGAGCGCCTCGGCGTTGTCGTGCACCCAGCCGAGCAGCTGGGCGGCCCCGGGGCCGGCCAGCGCCGCCGCGTCCTCCCGGCTGCCGTCCTGCACGGAGTCGACGAAGCGGTCGAGGACCTCCTGAGCCCGCTGCGACCGGCCGGCCGCGTCGTCGGCGGACGCCGTGGGCGGTGCGATGTCGACCTCGTGGTCGCACCCGGCCAGCAGGCCCGCGACGAGGGCGAGCAGAACGGCCGGGACAAGCAGGAAGCCGCCCGTCCGGTGCGGACGAGCGGCTCTGCGTGGGTGGTGGTCAGCCAGGACGGACCGCACCGGAGTACGGCATGTCGTGCAGCCCGGAGATCCGGACGCCGGAGCCGGGGTTGAGCGCGTTCACGATCTGGCCGTTGCCGATGTAGAGGCCGACATGGCTGATCGGGCTGTAGTAGAAGACCAGGTCACCGGGCTGAAGCTCGCTCTCAGAGATGTGCCTTCCGGAAGCGTACTGCGCCGACGAGCTGTGGGGCAGGCTCACGCCGGACTGCTTCCAGGCCATCATGGTCAGGCCCGAGCAGTCGAACGCGCCGGGGCCCGCAGCGCCGTAGACGTAGGCCTTGCCGACCTGGGACTTGGCGTAGGCGAGCACGGGGCCACCGAGCTTCGCCATCTTGGCGGCCGCAGCCTTCTCCCGGGCCTCGGCGGCCTTCTGCTGGAGGCCGGCGAGGGTCGTGCCGGCCTGCGCGGCCCTGGCGTCGACGCGGACCTGCTGCTGGTGCAGGTTCTTCTCCACGCCGCGGAGCGCGGTCACCTGGTCACGGACGGCGACCCGGCGCTCGCTGCAGCTGCTGCAGCCGATCGTTGGACCGGGCGAGCTGGTCGCCGCGGGCGCCGGTGTCCTCGGAGACCGACGCGACGTTGGTCAGCATGACCTTGGAGTCGTCGCTGAGCTTGCCCGTCGGGGCGGAGGCGCCACCGGTGGCGTCGTACTGGCCGACGGTCGAGCTCGCGACCTGGGCGCGGACGCTGTCCATCAGCCGGCGCTGGGCGTAGATGCCCTTGCTCAACCGGTCGAGCTTCTTCTCCGCCCCGGTCAGGGCGGCCTCCGCCTTGTCGTGACGCCGCTGGGCGGCGTCGGCCTTGGCGGAGAGTCGGTCGACCCGGGCCTGCACGGCACCGATGTCGTTGGTCTCGGGGGCAGCTGCTGCAGGGCTCGCCAGGGTGAAGCCGAGGCCCACCGTGGTGAGCGTCGTCAATCGTGAGTGCAGCTGCGCGGGCGTGGTTGTACGTGCGGCCGTCGGGCACAGGCGGTCGTCCTCTTTGTCGTACGCCTACCAGGTGAGCTGACGGATTCGGGCCCAAAGAACGCCCTACCAGTCGTCCTCGTCACTTCTCAGTGACGACTCGGACCGGATTCACCCCAGGAACTTGGGTCCCCGGCTCCGGCACAGACACGCACCCCCCGGGGTGTCTGATTCGAACTCGGCGCGGTCCCTGAGTGAACCCGGTCGGTCCACTGGTCCAGAGACCATGAGCCCAACACACTAGGGACAAAGCCCCGAAGTCACAAAGCCGCAACGGGCATCGGTCGGTGTGGCGTCCGACCACGCCGGTGTCACACAGGTCACACCGGCCACTCCCAGTCAAGCCGACTCCACTTCCGGACCGGCCACGGGCGTCACCATCCGCAGCGGTGGGACCAGGCCCGACTGTGCGAGGACGTCGAGGGCCTGCTGCTCCTCGGCGTCGAAGCTGAGCTCGGGCGGTGGCCCGAGCAGGACCGTCACGACACAGTCGTGGCACGACAGACCTCGGACCAGGCAGCTGTCGCAGTCGATGCGAACGCTCATCTCGGGCTCCTCTTTCACAACCGGGGAAGGTGATGTGCCGACTCCACCACCCACCACCGACAGTCCCCCTCCCGTCAGGGCACGCACGGCCCTGCCTGCCGGGTTTTGTCAGTGCTGCTGCCTAGCGTCGGGGCATGAGCAGGTGGGCCACCCAGATGAGCTTCGACGAGCTGGGCCGCCCGCTGCGCGACATCACCTTCTGCGTGGTGGACCTCGAGACCACCGGCGCCTCGGTCCAGGGCGGCGCGATGATCACCGAGATCGGCGCGGTGAAGGTGCGTGGCGGCGAGGTGCTCGGCGAGTTCCAGACCCTGGTCAACCCGCACGCGCAGATCCCGCCGTTCATCGCCGTGCTCACCGGCATCACCAACTCCATGGTGGCCTCGTCCCCGCCGATCGAGTCCACGCTGCCGGCGTTCCTGGAGTTCGCGCAGGGCACCGTGCTGGTCGCCGCACAACGCGCCCTTCGACGTCGGCTTCCTCAAGCACTTCGCCACGGCCCAGGGTCGAGCCGTGGCCGGCGTTCGAGGTGCTCGACACCGCCCGCCTGGCCCGCCGCGTGATCACCCGTGACGACGCCCCCAACTGCAAGCTGAGCTCGCTGGCCGTGGCGTTCGGCTCGGCCACCACCCCCAACCACCGGGCGCTGTCCGACGCCCGCGCCACGGTCGACGTCCTGCACGGGTTGATGGAGCGGCTCGGCGGCCTCGGGGTGCACACGCTGGAGGAGCTGCAGACCTTCACCTCCCGCGTCAGCCCCGCCGTACGCCGCAAGCGGCACCTGGCCGAGCACCTCCCCCACTCCCCCGGCGTCTACCTGTTCCGCGACGAGCAGCAGCGGGTGCTCTACGTCGGCACCTCCCGCGACCTGCGCACCCGCGTGCGCTCCTACTTCACCGCCTCCGAGACCCGCTCCCGGATGGGCGAGATGGTCAACCTGGCGGCGTCGGTGACCGGGATCGAGTGCGCCACCCCGCTGGAGGCGCGGGTGCGCGAGCTGCGGCTGATCGCCGCCCACAAGCCGCGCTACAACCGGCGCAGCCGCCACCCCGAGAAGATGCACTGGCTCAAGCTCACCGTCGAGCCCTGGCCCCGGCTCTCGCTGGTCCGCCAGGTCGCCGAGGACGGCGCGGACTACCTCGGCCCGTTCTCCTCCCGGCGCCAGGCCGAGAAGTGCCTCACCGCCCTGCACGAGGCCTTCCCGATCCGGCAGTGCAGCGACCGGCTGCCGATCACCCCGACCCGGTCGCCCTGCGTGCTCGCGGAGATGGGCCGCTGCCTCTCGCCCGTGCGACGGCAGCGTCTCGATGGACGACTACGCCGAGGTCGTCGCCACGGTGCGCGACAACCTGCTGCACCGCGCCGACGAGGTGGTCGAGGCGCTCACCGCCCGGATGGACCGGCTGGCCGCCGACGAGCGGTTCGAGGAGGCCGGCGTCCACCGTGACCGGCTCTCGGCGTTCGTGCGGGCCGCGTCGCGCACGCAGCGACTCGGGTGCGCTCTCCTCGTGCAGCGAGCTCGTCGCCGCCCGACGGGAGGACGACCGTCGGTGGGCGGTCCACGTCGTGCGCAACGGCCGGCTGGCGGCCGCGGGGGTGATCCCGCCCGACGCCCACGCCGGCGTCTGGGTCAAGCAGCTGCGGGACTCCGCCGAGACGGTCGCCTCCGGCCCCGGGCCGACCCCGGCCGCGAGCGCGGAGGAGTCCGAGCAGATCCTGCGCTGGCTCGAGCAGCCGGGGGTCCGCCTGGTCCACGTCGAGGGCGAGTGGGTCTGCCCGGTGCGCGGCGCCACCCGGCACCTCGCCGTGCACGACGCCGTGGAGCACCTCGCGGGTGTCGCTGGCCCCGTTCGACGAGCGCCGGTCACCTGGCGACGGTGCACCAGCCCTGAGGTGACGGGGCGCGGAGCGGGCGTCGCGTACGGGTACCTTGACCCCATGATCACCGCCATCGTGTTCGTGAAGGCCGACGTCGCGCGCATCCCGGAGGTGGCCGAGGCCATCGCCGCCATCGACGGCGTCAGCGAGGTCTACAGCGTCACCGGCCAGATCGACCTGATCGCCCTGGTGCGCGTCAAGGACCACGACGACGTCGCCCGCGTCATCGCCGACTCGGTCAACAAGGTCTCCGGCGTGATGGAGACCGAGACCCACATCGCGTTCCGGACCTACTCCAAGCACGACCTGGAGTCGGCCTTCTCCCTCGGCCTGGACTGACCGACCGGTCAGCGGGTCGCCGCGACCCAGCGCTCGAGGGTCGCCTGCGCGGCGCCGGAGTCGACCGCCTCGGTGGCGCGGACGATGCCCGGCCGCCAGCCGTTCCTCGATCGAGTCCCGCTCGTCGGCCGCGTGCACGGCCAGCGCCGCTCCCGCGTTGAGCAGGACGGCGTCCCGGACCGGCCCGGTGTCCCCGGCCAGCACTCGGCGTACGACCTCGGCGTTGTACGCCGCGTCCTGACCGCGCAGCCCCTCGGCGGTCCCCCGCTCGGGATCCCGAGCCGCGGCCGGGTCGATCGTGTGCTCGACGACCTCGCCGCCGCTCACCGCCCACAGGCTCGAGGTGGTCGTCGTGGTCAGCTCGTCGAGGCCGTCGTCGCCGCGGAAGACCCACGCGTCGACGCCACGCCGGGCGAACACACCGGCCATCACCGGCGCCATCCGGCGGTCGGCGCACCCGATGGCCTGGGCGTCCGGCTTCGCAGGGTTGGCGATCGGGCCCAGGAAGTTGAAGGTCGTGCCCACCCCGAGCTCGCCCCGGGCCGTCGCCGCGTGCCGCAGGGCGGGTGGAACGCGGCCGCGAAGCAGAACGTGATGCCCGCCTCCCCGGCCACCCGCGCGACGTCCGCCGCGGGCAGGTCGAGCCGGATCCCGAGCTGCTCCAGCACGTCGGCACTGCCGGCCTTGCTCGAGGCCGAGCGGTTGCCGTGCTTGACCACGGGAGCGCCCGCCCCCGCCGCGACGATGGCGGCCATCGTCGAGATGTTGACCGAGAACGACCGGTCCCCGCCCGTGCCGACCACGTCGAGCAGCCGGCCGGGGACGAAGAGCGGCGTGGCGTGGGCGTACATCGCGTCCACCAGCCCCTGGAGCTCGTCGACCGTCTCGCCCTTGGCGCGCAGCGCCACGGCGAAGCCCGCGATCTGCACCGGCGTCGCCTGCCCGGAGAGGATCTCGTCCATCACCCAGGCGGTGTCCCCGGCGCCCAGGTCCACCCCGGCGATCAACGACCCGATCACGTCGGGCCACGTCGTGCTCGTGGCCATCAGGACCGGCCCCTCACGACTGGCCCCTCACGACTGGTCCCTCACAGCTGGCCGCTCAAGACTGGGCCGGGACCCGCGAGCGCAGCAGCCGGATCACGGTCTCGGCGAGCTCGATCGGGTCCAGCGGGTGCGAGACGACGCCGTCGGCGCGCGACCACGTGGCCAGCCAGTTGTCCTGAACGCGACCGGTGAGCACCAGCAGCGGGGGGCAGCGGTAGATCTCGTCCTTGAGCTGGCGGGCGATGCCCAGGCCCCCGGCGGGGACGGCCTCCCCGTCGAGGATGGCCAGGTCGATGCTGCCGGAGTCCATCTGCTGGATGACGACCGGCTCGGTCGCCACCTCGACGTACTGCAGCTCGGGCAGGTCGGGGTGGGGACGCTTGCCGAGGGCCAGGATCACCTGCTGGCGGGTGTCGACGTCGTCGCTGTAGACGACGACCTTCAGCGGGGTCGCGGACGCGTTCGCGTGGGGGCTGGTCACGCGGCAGATGCTACCGGTTGGGCGCCCGGCCGGCCGGGGTGTCCCCGGCGGCCTGCTCGATCCGCTCGAGCCGGTCCAGGCGCCGGTCCTCGCGCCTGGCCTCCTGCATCGACGAGCGCACCCACTGCACGAACAGGACCGAGAACAGCAACAGTCCGATGAGGTCCCCCGAGGCCCACAGGATGCCGCCGGCCAGGTGCTGGTCCGCGTGGGCGTCGGGCAGCCACGGCATCGAGGCGTGCAGGGAGGGATACCAGCTGCCGCCGATCAGGTCGGTCTGGCCCATGATCGTGACGCCGAGGAAGGCGTGGAAGGGCAGCGTCAGCATCAGCATCAGCATCCGGAAGGGATAGCCCACCCGACCGGGGACCGGGTCGATGCCCAGGATCGGGGTGAAGAACAGCGCGCCCACGACGACCAGGTGCACGTGCATCAGCTCGTGGAGCAGCTCGTGGTGCAGGGTGCCGTCGTACCAGGGCGAGAAGTAGAGCGCCCACGGGCTGAGCACGTAGAGAGCCAGGGTCAGCGGCGGGAAGGTCAGCGCCGTGGCCACCCGCGAGTGGAGCACCGCCAGCAGCCACGACCGCGGCCGCCGGGGCAGCGTCCGCAGCGCGAGCGTCACCGGGGCCCCCAGGGCGCAGAACAGCGGCACCACCATCGACAGGATCATGTGCTGCACCATGTGGGCGCTCAGCAGCGTGGTGTCGTACGCCGCGAGGCCCGAGCTGGTCGCGAAGAGGAACGAGCCCATCCCGCCCAGCACGAACGCCGCGGTGCGTCCCACGGGCCACCGGTCGCCGCGCTCGTGCAGCTTCCACACACCGAGGACGTAGAGCCCCGTGGCCCACACGACGAGCACGAAGAGGACCGGTGGAAGCCCCCACTCGGTGAAGACCGCGGAGGGTGAGAAAGGTGGCACTCCTAGAGGTTAGAAGCACATTCACAGCGAAACACCGGGGGTAGGTGTGGCGTCTTCCCAGCAGGGGGCAATAATGCTTGTGTGGCGACAGCAGCGGCTATCCCGGCATCCCGGCTCCATGGGCACCACGACCGTCCCAGCATGGTCAGTGTGGGCACCATCGTGTGGCTCTCCAGCGAGCTCATGTTCTTCGCGGCGCTGTTCGCGTCGTACTTCACCATCAGGGCCGTCAGCCCCGAGCTCTGGGCCCAGGAGTCGACCAAGCTCAACGTCCCCTTCTCGGCCGTCAACACCACGATCCTGGTGCTGTCGTCGCTGACCTGCCAGCTCGGTGTCTTCCAGGCGGAGAAGGGCATCGTCGGCCGCGCCGGCAAGGTGCTGCAGATCCGGCTCTGGGGACTGCGCGAGTGGTTCGTGCTCACCTACGCCATGGGCGCCATCTTCATCGCCGGCCAGGCCTTCGAGTACGCCGAGCTGGTGCACGAGGGCGTGACCATCCCGTCCTCCGCCTACGGCACCGTGTTCTACCTCGCCACCGGCTTCCACGGCCTGCACGTGACGGGTGGGCTGGTCGCCTTCCTGTTCGTGATCGGTCGCACGCTGGTCGCCCGCAAGTTCACCCACGAGCAGGCCGTGACCGCGATCGTCGTGTCGTACTACTGGCACTTCGTCGACGTGGTCTGGATCGCCCTGTTCGCAACCGTGTACCTGATCAAGTAGCACTGACGAGTTAGGACGCACTGGTGCGACTCATGCAGACCCTCTCCCACCGGATCTCCGGGCGGCTCTCACGCGGCCGTCGCGGCCGGCTCGCCGCCCCGCTCGTGCTGGTGGTCGGCCTGCTGATGACCGGCGGGATGTACGCCGCGCTCGACCCGGCGGTGGGCCAGACCCGCAGCGCCGACGAGGACACCGTGGCCAAGGGCCGCGCCCTGTTCCTGGTCGGGTGCGCCTCCTGCCACGGCAAGAACGCCGAGGGCATCACCACCAAGAGCGGCGGCCAGTACGGCCCCTCCCTGATCGGCGTCGGCGCCGCAGCGGTCGACTTCCAGGTCGGCACCGGCCGGATGCCGATGGCCCAGCCCGGCACCCAGGCCGTCCGGAAGCCCCCGGTCTACGACGCCGACGAGATCGAGGCGCTGGCCGCCTACGTGTCCTCGCTCGGCCCCGGCCCCGACGTCCCGACCGAGTCGGAGTACGACGCCGCCGGCTCCTCCAACGAGGACATCGTCCGCGGTGGCGAGTTCTTCCGCACCAACTGCACCGCGTGCCACAACTTCGCCGGCAACGGCGGCGCCCTCCCCCGCGGGCGCTTCGCCCCGTCCCTCAAGGGCGTCAGCGAGAAGCACATCTTCGAGGCCATGCTCACCGGCCCCCAGCAGATGCCCGTCTTCTCCGACGAGGTGATGACCCCGGAGGACAAGCGCCAGGTCATCGCCTACCTGAAGAAGAACGAGGAGACCCCCAACTACGGCGGCTTCACGCTCGGCTCGCTCGGTCCCGTCACCGAGGGTCTCGGTGCCTGGCTCGTCGGCATCGGAGGGCTCGTCGGCGTCGCCGTCTGGATCGCGGCCAACTCCACCCGATCGAAGAAGAAGAGGCAGGCATGACCGTCGAGAAGCACGACCACGCAGCCTCCGAGATCGAGCCGATCGCCGACCCGGGCCTGCCCGAGCACCTGCCCCGCCCGACCGACGTCGACGAGAAGTCCGAGAAGCGTGCGGAACGCCAGATCTCCACGCTGTTCGGGCTCAGCACCGTCTTCACGCTGCTGTTCATCGTGTCCTACTTCGTCTTCAAGGTCGGCGACGACCCGAGCGTGATCCTCGGCTTCGGCGCCTCCAACGTGACGCTGGGGCTGTTCCTGGGGCTTGCGCTGCTGTGCATCGGCATCGGCGTCATCCAGTGGGCCCGCAAGCTCATGGGCGACCACGAGATCGTCGAGTTCCGCCACCCCGGCGGCTCCTCCGACGAGGACAAGGAGGCCACCCTGGCCGCCCTGGCCCTCGGCACCGAGGAGTCCGGCATCGGTCGTCGCCCCCTGATCCGCAACTCCCTGCTCGGCGCGATGGGGGCCCTGGGACTGGTGGCGATCATCCCGCTGCGCGACCTCGGTCCGCTCCCCGGCAACAACCTCACGCACACCATCTGGGCGAAGGGCATGCGGGTCGTCCAGGACGTCGACGGCAGCCCCATCAAGCCCGGCGACATGGAGATCGGGCAGCTGATCAACGGTGAGCCCGCCGTCTTCTTCGAGGAGGACGCCGACGGCGAGCCCAAGGTCGAGGGCGCCGAGCTGCAGAAGCAGAAGGCCAAGGCCGCCGTCATCATCGTCAAGATGCAGCCGGACGACATCAAGCCCGCGAAGGGCCGCGAGAACTGGGGCGTCAACGGCGTCTTGTGCTACTCCAAGATCTGCACCCACGTCGGGTGCCCGATCTCCCTGTGGGAACAGCAGACGCACCACCTGCTGTGCCCCTGCCACCAGTCCACCTTCGACCTCGCCGACAACGGCCGGGTCATCTTCGGACCCGCCGCGCGTCACCTGCCCCAGCTACCGTTGGCCGTGGACAGCGATGGGTACCTGATAGCCACCAGCGACTTCACCGAGCCTGTTGGTCCTAGCTTCTGGGAGCGTGACAACTATGAGCTCAAGTAACGGCGTCGCCACGACCAACGGCACGACACCGGCCAAGGCCTCCAAGCCGTCCAAGGCAGGAGCCGCCGCCACCTGGGCCGACGACCGCCTGGGGCTCGCCGGCCTCGCCAAGAAGAACCTCCGCAAGGTCTTCCCGGACCACTGGTCGTTCATGCTCGGCGAGATCGCGCTGTGGAGCTTCGTCGTCCTGCTGCTCACCGGCGTCTTCCTGACGCTGTGGTTCCGGCCCGAGCATGGTCGAGGTCGTCTACGACGGCTCCTACGACCAGCTGCGCGGCATCCACATGTCCGAGGCCTACGCCTCCAGCCTGAACATCTCCTTCGACGTCCGCGCCGGCCTGCTGATGCGCCAGGTGCACCACTGGGCAGCCATGATCTTCGTCGCCTCGATGATGATCCACCTGCTCCGGGTCTACTTCACCGGCGCCTTCCGCAAGCCCCGCGAGCTCAACTGGGTGATCGGGTCGCTGCTGCTGCTCCTCGGCACCCTCGAGGGCTTCACCGGCTACTCGCTGCCGGACGACCTGCTCTCCGGCACCGGCATCCGCGCCGCGGACGGCTTCATGAAGTCGATGCCCGTGGTCGGCACCTACATGTCGTTCTTCCTCTTCGGGGGCGAGTTCCCCGGCGAGTCGATCATCCCGCGCCTGTTCACCGTCCACGTGCTGCTGATCCCCGGGCTGCTGATCGCCCTGATCGCGGCGCACATGCTGCTGCTCGTCTACCACAAGCACACCCAGTGGCCCGGGCCCGGACGCACCGAGCAGAACGTCGTCGGCTTCCCGATGCTCCCGGTCTACGCCGCCAAGGCGGGCGGGTTCTTCTTCATCGTCTTCGGCGTGCTCGTCCTGATGGGCGGGTTGATGAGCATCAACCCGGTCTGGCGGTTCGGTCCCTACGTCCCGGCCGAGGTGACGGCCGGGTCCCAGCCCGACTGGTACATGGGCTGGCCCGACGGGGCACTACGGATCATGCCGGGCATCGAGTCGCACTTCTGGGGCGTCACCCTGTCCTGGAACGTGTTGATCCCGATCATCATCCTGCCCGGACTGATGTTCACGATCCTGATGATGCTGCCCTTCATCGAGGGCTGGATCACCCAGGACAAGCGGGAGCACCACCTGCTCCAGCGGCCGCGCAACGCTCCGACCCGCACGGCCCTGATGGTCGCCCTGATGACCTTCTACGGCCTGATGTGGGCCGCCGGCGGCAACGACATCATCGCCATCCGGCTCAACCTGAGCATCAACCAGATCACCTACTTCATGCGAGGGGCCGTCTTCATCGGCCCGGTGATCGCGTTCCTGATCACCCGACGATGGTGCATCTCGCTGCAGCGGCACGACAACGAGACGCTGCTGCACGGCTACGAGAGCGGCGTCATCATGCGCGACGCCCAGGGTGGCTACAGCGAGAAGCACCTGCCGCTGCCCGAGGCCCGCGCCTACACCCTCACCGCACGTGACCGCGACGAGGTGTTCGTGCCGGAGTCCGGGACCGACAGCAACGGTGTTCCCTCGCCGACGGCTCGCAAGGACAAGCTGCGCGCCCGGCTCTCGGCGTACTGGTACGGCAGCAACATCCAGAAGCCGACCCGGGCCGAGCTCGAGGAGGCGCACCACCACGCCGCCATCGAGCACGAGCACGAGCTCCCGCTCGAGGGGCACACCGCCGACGGTCACCAGTTCGACGGCCGTCACGACGTGGCCGGCGACGAGCTCAGCACCAAGCACTAGCTCCACCGCGAGGAGGGGTCCGGGTCCACCCGGGCCCCTCTTCTCGCGTGTCAGATACTGGTCTGACCACTTGACCACCTGATGTCCAGCCGTTCAAGGTATGGCCATGGCCCTGAAACCCGTCGCTCGTCGCCTCGTCCCCGAGGACGTCTTCGACCAGCTGCTGGGCGAGGTGGTCGACGGGGAGCTGGCGGCCGGGGACGCGCTGCCCAGCGAGCGCCGCCTGGCCGAGGTGCTGGGGGTCTCCCGCCCCGCCGTCCGCGAGGCGCTCCAGCGGCTCTCGCAGGCCCAGCTGATCGACGTACGCCACGGTGGGAGCACCACCGTGCGCGACTTCCGCACCTCCGCGGGACTGGACCTGCTCCCCCGGCTGCTGGTCCGCGACGGCGAGCTGGACCCGGCCGTCGGACGCAGCATCCTGCAGGCCCGCCAGGCCCTCGCCCCGACAGTGGCCGCCGAGGCCGCTGCCACCGCCGGCCCGGCCGCCGCTGCAGCCCTGCGGGAGGCCGTGGCGCACCTGGAGCGGGCGACGGACTCCGAGGCACGTCAGCACGCCGCCCTGGCCTTCTGGGACGCGGTCGTCGACGCAGCCGACTCGATCGTCTTCCGGTTGCTCTTCAACAGCCTGCGGCTCGCCTACGAGCCCGCGATCGCGGCGCTCGGGCCGGTGATGGACGCCGAGGTGGACAACCTCGACGGCTACCGAGCGCTGGCCGAGGCGGTCGCCGCCGGTGACCGAGACGCCGCGCACGCCGCTGCCGACCAGCTGCTCCGCCCGGCCACCGAGGCGTTGGGGCGCCTGATGACCCTGCTCGACACCGACCGACCCTGACCCTCCACCCGAGCTTCAGACTTCCCGCCACCCGCACGAGGAGATTCTCATGTCGAAACCGTCACCCGAGATCGAGGCGCGGGCGCGCGAGCGCCTGGTGGCCGACGAGAGGGTCACCGGCTCCCGGCGCACGTCCCAGTCGCTGAGCCAGGCCTGGCGACAGTTCTGGGGGCACCCCTCCCCCTGGCTGATCGGTGGCTTCCTGGCGGGCTCGGTGGGCTACCGAGCGACGCGGCCCACCTTCACCTGGACCGAGCTCGTCGTGCCGGTCGCCCTGGTCGTCCTCTTCCCCGTGATCGAATGGGTCGTCCACGTCGTGATCCTGCACTGGCGGCCGCGGAAGGTGGGCGGTGTCCCGGTCGACTCCCTGCTCTCGCGCAAGCACCGGGCCCACCACGCCGACCCACGGCTGATCCCGCTGGTGTTCATCCCCTGGCAGGTCGAGCTGTGGCTGCTGCCGTCGTACGTCGTCGTCGCGGTCCTCGCCTTCCCCGGCCAGGCCGCCGGTGCGACGTTCCTGGTGAGCGTGGGCGTGCTGATGTTCGTCTACGAGTGGGTGCACTTCCTCGTGCACAGCGACTACCGGCCGCGGACCCGGGCGTTCCGAGCCGTGTGGCGCAACCACCGGCTGCACCACTACAAGAACGAGCACTACTGGTTCACGGTGACCACCGCGGCCACCGCCGACCGGCTGTTCGGCACCTACCCGGACGCGGGCGAGGTCGAGACCTCACCCACGGTGCGCCGGCTGCACGCCCTCGAGGACGGGCAGGTCAGCTGAGCGCGGAGCCCTGCCGGTAGGAGGCGTAGGAGGCGTTCCAGTCGCCGAAGCCGTTGGTGAGGTCGGTCGGCTTGTTGGTGCCGACGTACTCGACGACGTCGCCGACCTTGGACTGGTTGTAGAGCCACGCGGCGTTGGCGGTGCTCATGCCGGTGCAGCCGTGGCTGACGTTGGAGTTGCCCTGCTGGCCGACGGACCAGGGCGCCGCGTGCACGAACTCGCCCGAGTAGGTGACGCGCATGGCGTACTCGACGTCGTCGAGGTCGTAGCCGTCGGCGCTGGCCGGGTCGATGCCGATCGTCTCGGAGTTCATCCGCTTGTGGCGGTACTTCTCGACGATCACCTTGACGCCCGAGCGGGTGGTGAACTTCGGCTGCTGGCCCGTGGTGATCGGCAGGGTCCGGAGGAGCTTGCCGTTCTTGAAGACCCGCATCTGGTGGGAGTTCATGTCGACCTTGCTGACCATCGAGTCGCCGACGTGGAAGCTGAGGCGGCGGTTCTTCTGGCCGTAGATGCCGTTGCCGGCCGGCACGCCGGCGATGTCGGCCTTGATCGTCACGTCGGTCCCGGGCCGCCAGTACTGGCGCGGGCGCCAGTGGACCTCGGTGTCGCTCATCCAGTGGAAGGCGCCGGTCTGCGCCGGGCTGCTGACGACCTTGAGGTGCTTCTCGATCGAGGCCTTGTCGGTGACCGGCACGTCGAAGCGCACGATCACCGGCATGCCGACACCGACGGTCTGGCCCTGCACCGGCACGAAGCTCGGGTAGGTCTGCTCGTCGAGGGTCAGCGTGCGGGTGCGGAAGGCGTAGCGGTCACGCTTCTCCAGGCCGTCGGCGTCGGCGGCCGTGGTGGCCACGACGTAGCGCGAGGCGGCCTGCAGCTGGCCCGAGGAGACCCAGCGGGTGCGGTCGGTGGAGAAGCGGCCCTTGACCGCGACGCCCTGCGGACCGGTGACCTCGACGCTCTTGAAGGTCCCGGCCTTCGCCCGCAGCTTCAGCGTGCGGTCGAGGCCGATGTCCTGCGACCCGCGACGGATGCTGCTCGCCACGACGACCTGGGAGGACTTCTGCTCCGCCTTGGCGGGGGCACTCCTCGGCTCGGTCGTGGAGTCGCCGTCACCGCCGGTCGACTGGCCGGAGCAGGCCGTCACCGCGGCCAGCGTCAGGGCGACACCGGCCAGGGACAGGCGAGTTCGAAAGGACCCACGAGACATTTGAGGACTCCACAGTCAAGAAAACAGGAACGACCTCAACAGGTTAACAACGGCGCCCTGACAACACGCCCACCACCCGCGTGTCGATGGTCACGCCGGTGGCGTGGCTCAGTGGGCGTGCTCGCCGCGGTAGAACTCGAAGATCAGCCCGGTCAGGGCCACAGCGCCCAGGATCGCGCCGATGACGAACAGCCACCAGCCGACCGCCACGCCCGCCGTCATCGCGGCGAGGCACAGGGCGCACCACAGCGGCCACCAGCTGTACGGAGGGAAGAAGCCCAGCTCCCCGGCCCCCTCGGCGACCTCGGCCTCCTTGCGGTCCTCCGGACGCGGCTCCATGCGCTGGGCGTGGAACCCCAGGTAGAAGGTGATCAGCGCGAGCAGCAGGGTCGTCATGGCGAGCGCCGTCGTCCCCGTGGGGTCGCCGGCGATGAACCAGTAGGCCGGTGTGAACGCGAGCACGAAGATCGCACAGACGCCGAACATCACGCTCTCGGCCTTCATCGCACGTCCTCTCCACCGAGGGCCTGGCCCCGGCCTTGGGTGTCGGGCGCGTCGGAGGCGGTGTCATCGTCGCCGAGGCCCTCGTTGTCGGAGTACTCCAGTGCGGCGATCTCCGGGTGGTGGAGGTCGAAGGCGGGTGACTCGGAGCGGATGCGCGGCAGCGTGACGAAGTTGTGCCGCGGGGGCGGGCAGCTCGTCGCCCACTCGAGCGAACGGCCCCAGCCCCACGGGTCGTCGACGGTGACCTTGGGCGCGTTCATCGTCTTGTAGACGTTGAGCAGGAACGGGAAGGTCGACGACGCCAGCAGGAACGCACCGATGGTGGACACCTGGTTGAGGGTCGTGAAGCCGTCCGAGGCGGAGTAGTCGGCGTAGCGGCGCGGCATGCCCTCCACGCCGAGCCAGTGCTGGACCAGGAACGTGGTGTGGAAGCCCACGAACAGCAGCCAGAAGTGGATCTTGCCGAGCCGCTCGTCGAGCATCCGGCCGGTCATCTTGGGCCACCAGAAGTAGAACCCGGCGAACATCGCGAACACCACCGTGCCGAACACGACGTAGTGGAAGTGCGCCACCACGAAGTAGGAGTCGGAGACGTGGAAGTCCAGCGGGGGCGAGGCCAGGATGACGCCGGTCAGGCCACCGAACAGGAACGTGGTCAAGAAGCCCACCGACCAGAGCATGGGCGTGTCGAAGGAGATCGAGCCGCCCCACATCGTGCCGATCCAGTTGAAGAACTTCACTCCGGTCGGCACGGCGATCAGGAACGTCATGCCGGAGAAGAAGGCCAGGTCGACCGCGCCGGTGACGAACATGTGGTGGGCCCAGACCGCGACCGAGAGGATCGCGATGCCGAGGGTCGCACCGACCAGGCCGACGTAGCCGAAGATCGGCTTGCGGCTGAAGACCGGGAGGATCTCGGTGATGATGCCGAAGAAGGGCAGCGCGATGATGTAGACCTCGGGGTGCCCGAAGAACCAGAACAGGTGCTGCCACAGGATCGGCCCGCCGTGGACGGGGTCGAAGACGTGGGCCCCGAGCTGCCGGTCGGCCTCGAGCGCCAGCAGGGCGGCCGCGAAGATCGGGAACGCGATCAGCACGAGCAGGCTGGTGACCAGCGTGTTCCAGGTGAAGATCGGCATCCGGAACATGGTCATGCCGGGGGCCCGCATGCAGATGATGGTGGTGACGAAGTTGACCGCGCCGAGGATGGTGCCGAGACCGGCCAGCCACAGGCCCATCACCCACAGGTCGCCACCGACGCCCGGAGAGCGGATGGCGTCGGACAGCGGCGTGTACGCCGTCCAGCCGAAGTCGGCTGCCCCCTCGGGGGTCAGGAAGCCGGCCGCCGCGATCAGGCCGCCGAAGAGGTAGAACCAGTAGCTCAGCATGTTCAGCCGCGGGAAGGCCACGTCGGGCGAACCGATCTGGAGCGGCATGAGCACGTTGCCGAAGCCGAAGAACAGCGGTGTCGCGAACAGCAGCAGCATGATCGTGCCGTGCATCGTGAACAGCTGGTTGTAGAGCTCCTCGTTCACGATCTGCTCACCCGGGAAGGCCAGCTCGGACCGGATCAGCAGCGCCATGACGCCGCCGATGAGGAACCAGATGAACGAGGTGGTCAGGTAGAGCTTGCCGATCAGCTTGTGGTCGGTGGTGGTCAGGATGCGCACCAGCTGCTGACCCAGGCTGTGCTGAGGCGGATCGACGAGCGCGCCCGTGGGGGCGTCGGAGACGGCAGTCACTACTCTCCTCCGGTTTTGTCGGCGGGCTCGAGGCCCGGGGTCGTGATGCTGTAGCGGCCGCCCGTCGCCGGGCCGGTGTTGCCCTTCGCGGCGAGGTCCGCGAGGTGCGCGTCGTACTCGTCCTGCTCGACGACCTTGACGTTGAACAGCATCCGCGAGTGGTAGACGCCGCAGAGCTCGGCGCACCGGCCCTGGAAGGTGCCGAGCCGGGTGGGCGTGATGGCGAAGTTGTTGTCGCGACCGGGCACGACGTCCATCTTGAACAAGAAGGCGGGTACCCAGAACGAGTGGATGACATCGGGTGAGGCGAGGTGGATCTCGACGCTCTTGTCCTTGGCCAGCCACAGGGTGGGCCGGTTGGCGGTGGTGCCGCCCTCGTGGACGACGTCCCCGGTCCCGGCTGCCTCGTAGCTGTTCTTGGCCTTGTCGTAGTCGACGTTGTAGTTGAACGTCCACGACCACTGCTGACCGACCACCGTGATGATCTCGTCGGGGTTCTTGTCGTCGTGCAGGACCTTGTCCTGGGCATCCAGCGTGAAGTAGAAGAAGACGACCACGACCATGATCGGGGCGATCGTGTAGAAGATCTCGATCGGCAGGTTGTAGCGCGTCTGGATCGGGATCTCGCTCTCGCTGCGGCGGCGATAGCGCACCGAGGCGTAGAAGATGAGGCCCCAGACGAGGACGCCGGTGATCATCGCGGCCAGCCACGAGCCGTCCCAGAGGTTCTGGACGTAGGGCGCTTCCTTGGTCGCTCCGAGCGGCATGGCGAGACGCTTGATCTCACCCTCGGTCTCGGCCGAGCAGCCGCTGAGGAGGAGCAGCGCCGTGACCATCAGGCCACCTAGCGCCAGGCGGCGGAACCGCGGGGGGTGCTGCAGACTCACGGACGAGCCCTTTCTCCAAGCTGACACGGACTTCTGACCAGTTGAGGACATACGAACCCTACTACTCACGACACCCTGTGCTGCGGGCAGGGCGCGGGTAGGTTTCGAGCTGTGAGTGAAGCTCCGGGCACGTATCTCGACCACGCCTCGGGGCAACCGCTGCACCCCGCCGCGCGCGAGGTGCTGGAGCAGGCGCTCGGACGCGGGTACGCCGACCCGCGGCGACTGCACCGTCCCGCTCGGGAGGCCCGGCTGCTGCTGGACAACGCGCGCGCCGTCGTGGCCGAGTGCCTGGCCGTCCGCCCCGACGAGGTCACCTTCACCGCGAGCGGCACGCAGGCCGTGCACCTCGGCGTCCTCGGCCTGCTCGCCGGGCGTGTCCGGCAGGGCGACCTGCTGCTGGCCACCAGCGTCGAGCACTCGGCGGTCCTGCACGCGGGGGCCTGGCATGCATCCCGGTCCGGCCGATTCGCCACCGTCCCCGTCGACCACCACGGCCGGGTGTCTGCCGCGTCCGTCGGCGCGGCGATCGAGGAGCACGGCGCGCCGGCCGTGCTCGCCGTCCAGTCGGCCAACCCGGAGGTCGGGGTCCTGCACCCCGTGGCGGAGATCGCGGCCGCCGTCGAGGCACCTGTCTTCGTCGACGCGTGTGCGTCCGCGGGACACCTCCCGCTGCCGGGCGGGTGGGCCGCCGCCGCGGCGTCTGCGCACAAGTGGGGCGGCCCGGCCGGCGTCGGCGTCCTGCTGGTGCGCGGGTCGACGCGCTGGCGCAACCCGTTCCCGGGCGACGAGCGCGTGGACGAGAGGTCCACGGGGTTCGAGAACGTCCCCGCCGCCCTGGCCGCGGCCGCTGCCCTGCGCGCCGGCCTGGCCGAGCAGCGGGACGACTCGCTCGCCCTGGCCAGGCGGCACACCGAGCTGACCGGCCAGCTCGCCGCCTCGGTGGCCGCCATCCCGGACACCGAGGTGTTCCTCGCCCCCGACCGGCGGCTTCCGCACGTGGTCGCCTTCTCCTGCCTCTACGTCGACGGCGAGGCGCTGGTCACCGAGCTCGACCGGCTCGGCTTCGCCGTGGCCAGCGGCTCCGCCTGCACCGCGAGCACGCTCGAGCCGAGCCACGTCCTGGCGGCGATGGGCGCGCTGACCCACGGCAACGTGCGCGTCTCGCTCGGGCGGGACACCACGGCCGCGGAGGTGGACCGGCTCGCGGCCGCGCTCCCCGCCCTGGTCGAGCGGCTGCGCTCCGAGGCCGGGGTGCCGCGGTGACCGACGGGATGGTCGACCTCGCGCTCGACTGCCGCGGCATGCCGTGTCCCCGCCCGGTCATCGAGCTCGCGAAGGCGATCGGGCGACTGGAGGTGGGCGGCACGATCGAGCTGGCCGCGGACGACCCCGCCGCCGCGGTGGACGTGCAGGCGTGGTGCCGCATGCGGGGCCAGGAGTACGCCGGGTCGCGGGTCGCGCCCGACGGCGTGGCGACCTACCGGGTGCGGCGACTCAGCTGAGGCCGAGGTGCGGGCGCACGTCGTCGGCTGCCTCCGCGCCGTACGCCTCGGCGACGCGGGCCACGAACTCGTCGTGGGTGAAGGAGTACTCCTGCGTCCCGACCTGCTCGACGACGTACGCCGCGAGGACGCAGCCCACCTGCGCCGCGCGCTCGTGGGGCAGCTGCCACTCGAGCGCCGCCAGGAAGCCGGAGCGGAACGCGTCGCCGACGCCGGTCGGCTCGACCGCCACCACACCGGGCACGGCGGGCACCTCGATGGTCGTCTGGTCGGTCCCCACGATGCGCACCCCGGCCGCGCCGAGCGTGATGACCTGGGTGCCGACGCGGGACTGGATCTCCGCGGCGCTCCAGCCGGTCTTCGACTCGATCAGGTGCGACTCGTACTCGTTGGAGAACAGGTAGGACGCTCCGTCGACCAGCTCCCGGATCATGTCGCCCTCGCCGAAGGCCAGCTGCTGGCTCGGGTCGGCGACGAAGGCGAAGCCGCGCTGACGGCACTCCTGCGTGTGCCGGACCATCGCCTGGGGGTCGTCCGGGCCCACGAGCACGAAGCTGGGCTCCCCCACGCGCCGCACGATCGGGCCGAGCTCGATCAGCCGGGCCTCGCTCATCGCCCCGGGGTAGAAGCTCGCGAACTGCGCCATCGTGGAGTCGGTGGTGCACACGAAGCGGGCGGTGTGCAGGTCCTCGGAGATCCGCACGGAGTCGCAGTCCACCCCGTGGCGCTCGAGCCAGGACCGGTAGTCGGCGAAGTCCTCGCCCGCCGCGCCGACGAGCACGGGGGCCACGCCGAGCCGGCTGAGGCCGAAGGCGATGTTGCCCGCGCAGCCGCCACGCCGGATCTCCAGGTCGTCGACGAGGAAGGACACCGAGAGCTTGTCGAGCTGCTCCACCACCAGCGAGTCGGCGAACCGGCCACCGAAGTTCATCAGGTGGTCGGTGGCGATGGATCCGGCGATGAGCAGCGACATGGGCGTCCTTGAGGAGGGGGTTCTCGACGGTCATTGTTACGGCGAGGTGAAACCTGGCGGCGACTCGAAGACTACCGAGCAGTACACACCGCGGTACCCGTTGGTAGCCCCTACCGTCGAAGACATGAGCTACGAGCGCCTCGCCTACGACGACCAGGACTCCGCCGACCAGATGCACGACGACTGCACGGCCTGCGGGAGCAGCATCGCCCTCCCGCGCACCCGGATCGACAACTCCGCCGTCACGATGCCGGCCCCGTCGATCCTGTTCGACCAGTACCCCCGTGAGGTCCGCAAGCCCGAGATCGAGGTCAGCGACGCCGCTGCCCACCTCGCCTCACGGCTTCACCTGCACCTCGACTGAGCCGCCCATTTCGGCAGGCTCGGTCAGACGCAACAGTGGCGGTGCCCCCGTGGGGGCACCGCCACTGTTGTCTGTCTGGCGCGGCTGCGATCAGTGGAAGGAGTCTCCACAGGCGCAGGAGCCGCCGGCGTTGGGGTTGTCGATGGTGAAGCCCTGCTTCTCGATGGAGTCGACGAAGTCGATCGTCGCGCCGTTGAGGTAGGGGATGCTCATCCGGTCGACCACCACGGCCACGCCGTCGAAGTCGGTGACGAGGTCACCGTCGAGGTTCCGCTCGTCGAAGAAGAGCTGGTAGCGGAGGCCGGAGCAACCGCCGGGCTGCACGGCGATCCGCAGCTGCAGGTCGTCGCGGCCCTCCTGCTCCAGGAGGCTCTTGACCTTGGCGGCCGCCGTGTCGCTGACGTTGATGCCGTCGGTGCGGGTCTCGGGTGCGGTTTCGAGCTGCTCGGTCATGGATGCTCTCCAGATGCTGATGGGGTGCGCTTGCTACTGCTCAATGGTCGCACATCGACGGTTATTCCATGCATCGCGTCCCAGCCTGCGCGCCGAGCCTCGACGTCAGCGCGACCAGGTCCGCGCCGTACGCGTCGCCAGGTCCGCCAGGGCCTCCGCGGGGGCGCCGAGCGCGCGCTCCTCGCCCACCAGGTCGACCAGGGAGTACGCCGACTCCACGCCCAGCGCCCTCATCTCGCGGGAGCCGACCAGTACCTGCCCCGCCAGGGCGATGCACGGCACCAGGTGCTGCGCGGCGACCTCCGCGACTCCGTAGGGGACCTTGCCCGAGCGCGACGAGAAGTCGAAGGCCCCCTCCCCCGTCACCACCAGGTCGGCGTCGCGGACCTTCTCGGCCAGCCCGACCGCCTCGGCCACCACCGAGACCCCGGGGCTGCGGGTGCCGCCCAGGAGGATCAGCGCGAAGCCGAGCCCGCCCGCGGCGCCGGCGCCCTTCTGGGCGGCCAGCTTGCGGTCGGTGACCTCTGCGAGGTGCTGCAGCCACCCGTCCACCGTGACCAGTCGCTCCTCGGGCAGTCCCTTCTGCGGTCCGTAGATCTTGGTCGCCCCGTTGATGCCCAGCAGCGGGTTGTCGACGTCGCTGGCCAGCACGAGCTCGACCTCGCGCATCCGGTCCTGCGCAGCGGTGAGATCGACCGCGGTGATCTGGGAGAAGCGCTCCGGCCCCTGGTCGAGCGGGCCGCCCTCGGAGGTGGCTCCCAGCGCCGCGAGCAGTCCGGCGCCGCCGTCGTTGGTCGCGGACCCGCCGAGACCGACGATCACGCGGGTCGCGCCCCCTGCGACCGCGTGGGCCAGCAGCTCGCCGAGTCCACTCGTCGTGCCGCGCTCGGGCGCCCGGTCGCCGGGCTCGGTGAGGTGCAGCCCGACGGCCTGCGCGCTCTCGACGTACGCCGTGTCGCCGACCCGGAGGATGGCCGCCGGAGTGGGCTTCCCGTAGGGGTCGCTGACGGTGACCGCGTGCAGCTCACCGCCGAGCGCCACGTGGAGCACGTCGACGAACCCGGGCCCCCCGTCGGACATGGGGACCTGCACCAGCTCGTCCCCGGGAGCCCGCCGCTCCCAGCCGGTGGCCATCGCCGTGGCGGCCTCCAGGGCGGTCAGGGTGCCGGCGAACTTGTCGGGAGCGAAGACGACGCGCATGACCTCATCCTGCCGTGCGCCCTCGACGGTGCCCCCGCGCGGGGGCGGTGGGAGGATTCCTCCATGACGACGGTCGAGCTGCCGCTGCTCCCTCTCGGTCTGGGCACGGACCGCTCCTCGGAGCGGGGTGTGGAGTGCCCCGGCGACCTGCCCGCGGCCTCCGATCCGGACCTGGTCGCCCGCGCGCGCCGGGCCAAGGAACGGCTCGGTGAACGGGTCTTCGTGCTGGGCCACCACTACCAGCGCGACGAGGTGATCGCCTTCGCCGACGTCACCGGTGACTCGTTCAAGCTGGCCCGCGACGCCGCCGCACGTCCGGAGGCGGAGTACATCGTCTTCTGCGGCGTGCACTTCATGGCCGAGTCGGCCGACATCCTGACCGGCCACGAGCAGAAGGTCGTGCTTCCCGACCTCGCCGCGGGGTGCTCGATGGCCGACATGGCCCGGCTCGCCCAGGTCGAGGACACCTGGGACGCCTTGACCGACGCGGGCATCGCCGACGTCGTCGTACCCGTCACCTACATGAACTCCTCGGCCGACATCAAGGCATTCTGCGGCCGTCACGACGGGGCCGTGTGCACCTCCTCCAACGCCCAGGCGGCGATGGGGTGGGCGTTCGAGCAGAAGGGCCCGGACACCAAGGTGCTGTTCCTGCCCGACCAGCACCTGGGCCGCAACACCGCCGTGCTGGAGATGGGGTTCGCGCTGGAGGACTGCGTGGTCTGGAACCCGCTCCTGCCCGGGGGCGGCCTGACCACCCAGCAGCTTCGCGACGCCCGCGTGATCCTGTGGAAGGGCCACTGCTCGGTGCACGGCCGGTTCTCGGTCGACGTGGTGCACCAGCTGCGAGCGACCATCCCGGACGTGAGGATCCTGGTGCACCCCGAGTGCCGCCACGAGGTGGTGCTGGAGGCCGACCTGGTCGGGTCGACCGAGTTCATCATCAAGACCGTCGAGGCCGCACCCCCCGGCTCGTCCTGGGCGATCGGCACCGAGCTCAACCTGGTCAAGCGCCTCGCCGACGCCCATCCGGAGCAGGACATCGTCTTCCTGGACCGGACCGTCTGCTACTGCTCGACGATGAACCGCATCGACCTGCCGCACCTCGTCTGGGCGCTCGAGTCCCTCGCGGAGGGACAGGTCGTCAACCAGATCGAGGTCGACCCGGACACCGAGCACTGGGCCAAGGTCGCCCTGCAACGGATGCTCGACCTGCCGGGCAAGTCCCACCGCGACTGACCCTCGGGGGTCTCCGACGTCCTAGACCTGCTGGATCCCCCAGATGGGCATCCAGCGCGCCGTGTCGGGCTCGATCGGGAGGTCGGCGCCGATGGCGTCCCGCACCTGGCGCTCCTTGAGGGTGTCGCGCGTGCTCGCGCCGGTCGGGCAGAACGGGTAGAAGGTGCCGAGCTTGTAGAGGTAGACCAGGTAGGCCGAGGTGCCGCCCGCGTCCCGGAGCTCGAGTGTCGAGCACAGCAGCCCGGGCCCGAACCCCTCGGCCTCCAGGGCCGAGTTCACGGCGTGCAGGTCGGTCACCAGCGAGCTGGTGTCCTCGGGCGTGGTGCGCACGGTCATCCAGGTGAAGCCGTACTCGTCGACCCGGCTCTCGGTCGCGGGACCGCCGTCGACGCCGACGAGGGCCGACGCCTCCTGCTGGGTGACCACGGCGGCCTGTCCCTCGGCGGCCCGGAAGCACACCGCACCGACCCCCGTCGGGTGCAGGTCGAGGCTCGCCTCGAGCGTGAGGGCGGCGGCCGGCAGTGAGAACAACGAGTCGAGGTCGGGCCTGGCCGGCCGGGACTGGCCGCGCAACGCGTCCCAGAAGCCCACTAGCGCTGCTGCCCGAGGCTGGCCGCGATCTTCGCCAGCTGGTCGAGCCGCTGCTCCAGCGGCGGGTGGGTGGCGGTGAGCGTCCCCAGCGAGAGGCCGCGGACCGCGGGGGCGATGAAGAACGCGTTCATCGGCTTGGCGGCCCGCAGGTCCTGCTCGGGGACCGCGTTCATCTGGCCGCTGATCTTGGTCAGCGCCGAGGCGAGCGCCGACGGCTTCTGGGTGAGGTAGGCGCCCGCCCGGTCGGCACACAGCTCGCGGTAGCGCGAGAGGAGCCGGAGGAACAGGAAGCTGATCGCGTAGACGACCAGGCTCACCACCAGCAGCAGGATCAGGGCCGCGCCGCTGTTGCTGTCGTTGTTGCTGCGCGAGCGCCCGCCGAGGCCCAGCGCGCCGTACTGCGCGCCGCGGGTGACCATGCCCGCCGTGATGCCGGCGGAGGCGGCCACCGTCATCACCAGGACGTCGCGGTGCGCCACGTGCGAGAGCTCGTGGGCGAGCACCCCCTCGAGCTCCTCGGCGGTGATGGTGCGCAGGATGCCGGTCGTCACGCAGACCACCGAGCGCTCCGGCGAGCGCCCGGTCGCGAAGGCGTTGGGCAGGTCGGTGTCCGCGATCGCGACCCGCGGCTTGGGCATGTCGGCGAGCAGGCAGAGGCGGTCGATCATGCCGTGCAGCTCGGGCGCCTGCTCGGGACCCACCTCGTAGGCGTTCATCGAGCGCATGGCCACGGTGTCGGAGCGCCACCACTGGAAGAACGCGAAACCGATGCCGGCGATCCCGATCAGGAAGCCGAGGCCGCCGCCGGCGAAGTAGACGGCCAGCACCACCAGGGCGACGAAGAGGCCGCCGAGCAGGAACATGACCGCGGTCATGCGGAGCGTCAGGCCCCGGTCCGGCAGGAAGCGGGTGCGGGCCATCAGGTCAGGTCCCGACTCATGTCCAGATCACTTCTGGGGTCAACCCGGGATCAGTCCGTCGCCCTCGAGCAGCTCGCGGACCTCGTCGATCGTGGCGTCCGCGGGCGGCAGGATCAGGTCGGAGTCGTCGAGGGAGTCGTCGGCGAGCGGCTGGCCGGCCCGGCGTACGCCGTCGAGGAGCGCGGCCAGCGAGGCGGAGAACGCGTCGCTGTCACCGGACTCGACGGCCGACTCCACGGCGCTGTCGAGGACGTTGAGCGCGTCGAGCTGGTCGTCGGCGACCTCGAGCTGTCCCTCGCCCAGGATGCGGACGATCACGGCTGCTGTCCCTTCTCCACCGGCGACTCGTCCACGACGGAGTCCTCCGGCGTCGGGGTCTCGGCCGCGTTGATGGCCTGCGGGCTGCTGCCCTTGAGGGCAGCCAGCTCGGACTCGACGTCGGCCTGCGAGCTCATCGACTCCAGCTCCCGGCTGATGTCGTCACCGCGGTTGATCGAGCTGGCGTCGTCGAGCGCACCCGAGGCGATCAGCTCGTCGATGGCTCCGGCGCGGGCCTGCATCGCCTGGGTCTTGTCCTCGGCGCGCTGGACGGCCATGCCGACGTCGCCCATCTCCTCGGAGATGCCGGAGAACGCCTCACCGATGCGGGTCTGGGCCTCGGCGGCGGTGTAGGAGGCCTTGATGGTCTCCTTGCGGGTGCGGAAGGACTCGACCTTCGCCTCGAGGCGGCGCGACGCGAGGGTGAGCTTCTCCTCCTCGCCCTGCAGCTGGGTGTGCTGGGCCTCGAGGTCACCGAGCTGGCTGGTGAGCGCGGACTTGCGCGTCAGTGCCTCGCGGGCGAGGTCCTCGCGGCCCATGCCGAGCGCCTTCTGGGCCTGCTCGGTGAGCTTGTCCGACTGCGACTGGAGCTGGTTGCGCTGGAGCTCGATGCGCTTGCGGCTGGTCGCCACGTCGGCGACGCCGCGACGCACCTTGGTCAGCATCTCGAGCTGGCGCTGGTAGCTGTAGTCGAGGGTCTCCCTGGGGTCCTCGGCGCGGTCGAGGGCGCTGTTCGCCTTGGCCCGGAAGATCGTGCTGATCCGCTTCATCATGCTCATGGCGATCAACTTACCCGGCCGAGCCCAGCGGAACGAGGGTGATCGGCGCTCAACCCCGGCACCCGCGACGGGTAGGCTGGCCGCTCGCCACGATCCACTCGCCCCGTTCCACATCCACGCCTCGGAAGGCCCCGTGTTCCGCCGTACCAGCAAAGTCGACGCCCAGCCCACCGACCTCGAGCCCAGGGCTCCCGGAGCCAAGGGGCGCCCGACCCCGACGCGCAGGGAGGCCGAGGCCGCCCGCAAGGAGCGCGCCCGGGCCGGCACGGACAAGAAGGCCGCGGCCAAGCTCCTGCGCGAGCGCCGTACGGAGTCCAACTCCAAGGTCCGCCAGGGCATGCGGACCGGTGACGAGCGCTACCTGCCCAAGCGCGACCAGGGTCCGGTCAAGCGGTTCATCCGCAACTACGTCGACTCCCGCATCTCGATCGCGGAGTTCCTGCTGCCGCTGCTGGTCGTGATCATGGTCATGCAGTACTCCGGCAGCAAGCAGCTGCTCGCCTTCAGCAACGCGCTCTGGACCACCACGCTGCTGGTCGTGGCCCTCGACACCCTGTGGCTGATGATCCGGCTGCGGCGCGCCCTGAAGGCCGAGTTCCCCGAGGACCCCTTGAAGGGCACCACCTTCTACACGCTGCTGCGCGTCCTGCAGCTGCGCTGGCTGCGGATGCCCAAGCCCCAGGTCAAGATCGGCGGCGCTCCCCGCTGACGCCTCGAGCGTCGGCTCCCCCGAGGAGCCTGTGCCGGGAAGCGCTCGCCGCCTAAGGAGTCCCTGCGTCGAGCCCCATCGGTCCGTAGACCTCGCGGTCGCCCTCGAACAGGGTCACCGCCGAGACGCCGTCCTCGGCGAGGTCCGGGTAGGCCTCGCCGAGCCACGTCTCCGCGTCGCTGCGGGTCGGGAACTCGGTGCGCTCCGTGCTGAGGACGCGGCCGTCGGCATCGAGCAGCTGCCACCACCACGGGACCTGGTCCGGCTTGCGGACGGAGCTGCCGAAGGCCGGCTCGGGAGTGTTGGTCACGGGAGACACCTCTCTGCGGTGGGACGTGGTGGGGTCAGGACTCGCGGACGTCGGTCTCGACGAACGGCGGCTTGGTGACGACGAAGACCTCGGCGCGGCCGCGGACGTCGACCAGCACCTCGGCCCCGAGCTGGATCTGGCTGTTGATCAGGGCGAGCGCGATCCCCTTGCGCAGGGTGGGTGAGAACGTGCCCGAGGTGACCTGGCCGATCGGCAGGTCCTGGGTGATCCGGACGCTCATCCCCGGCCTGGCGATGCCGCGGCCCTGCGCGACGAGGCCGCGGAGCGTGGTGCGCACGCCGGCCTCCTTCTCCGCCACGAGCGTGTCCCTGCCCCAGAACGTCGGCTTCGACCAGCCGACGGCCCAGCCGACCCGCCCCTCGTTGGGGGTCACGTCGAGGCTGATGTCCTGGCCGTGGAGCGGATAGCCCATCTCGGTGCGGAGCGTGTCCCGCGCGCCGAGCCCGCAGGGCAGGATGCCGTGCTGCTCGCCGGCCGCGAGGATCGCGTCCCACAGCGCCGGAGCCACGGCGTTCTCGGCGATCAGCTCGTAGCCCCGCTCCCCCGTGTAGCCGGTGCGGCAGACGACCACCTCGTGGTCCTCGAACGAGGCGACCTCGAAGGACATGTAGTCGTGGCCGACCGGGAGGCCGATCTCGCGCAGGACCTCGTCGGACCTGGTGCCCTGGACGGCCAGCACGGCGTGGGTCCGGTGGTGGTCGGTGAGGGTCAGGGCGTCCGGCAGCCCTGCGGACAGCCGCCGGGCGACCTCCGCCGCGTTGGCCGCGTTGGGCACGAGCAGCACGTGGTCGTCGTCGCGGTAGTAGGCGATGAGGTCGTCGACGATCCCGCCGGACGCGTCGTCGCAGGCGAGGGTGTACTGCGCCCGGCCCGGACCGATCTTGCCGAGGTCGTTGGACAGGCAGGAGTCGAGGTAGGCCACGGCTCCGTCACCCCGCAGCACCAGCTTGCCGAGGTGGCTGACGTCGAAGACGCCCACCGACCCGCGGACGGCCGCGTGCTCCTTGAGGACTCCGGTGGGGTACTCCAGCGGCATCTCCCACCCGCCGAACTCGGCGAGCTTGGCCCCCGCAGCGACGTGGCGGTCGTGGAGCGGCGACTGGGTGAGCGACATGCGTGGAAAGTTACCCCAGCCGTCTGCCACCGGTCCGGCGGCGTGAGTCACCACCTAGCATGACCCCTCGTGACGACGTACACGCTGCGCAAGGGAAGTCCGGCCAAGACCCGCACCGACCTGGTGGTGATCGGCGTGGTCCGCACGTCGAAGGGCGACCTCGAGGCGGGCCAGGGTGCGGAGGACGTCGCCTCGGCGTACGGCCGCAGGTTCAAGCCGCTGCTCAGCTCCATGGGTTTCCGCGGCGAGAGCGGCGAGGTGCTGCGGGTGCCGACCTCGGGGGCGATCGTCGCCGGCCAGCTGCTCGTGATCGGGCTGGGCGCGCGCGACGCCCTGACGTCCGAGGTCGTACGCCGGGCGGCCGGCGTCGCGGCCCGCAACATCGGCAACGCGGCGTCGGTCGCCCTGGCACTTCCGGCCCACGACGCCGAGCACGTGCGCGCGGTCGCGGATGGCTTCCTCCTCGGCGGCTACTCGTTCAAGCGCTACAAGTCCAACTCCGACGAGGCCGGCCTCTCGGCGGTGTCGATCCTCAGCGACGCCGCCCGGCGCCAGGACGCGATCGCGGCGCTGGAGGCGGCCCGCACCCTCGGCGACCTCACGAACCGCGCGCGTGACTGGGTGAACACCCCCCCGAACGACCTGACGCCGGAGCTGTTCGCGGACGCGGTGGTCACCCTGGGCAAGGAGCTGACGGGACGCACCCGCAGGCCCAAGGTCGGCATCGAGGTGCTCGGCGTCGACGAGCTCGAGACGCTCCGCTGCGGCGGCATCCTCGGCGTCGGCCAGGGATCCGCGAACCCGCCACGTCTGGTCCGTCTGACCTGGACGCCGGAGGACGCCGTGACCAGCGTGGCGTTCGTCGGCAAGGGCATCACCTACGACTCCGGCGGCCTGACCATCAAGCCCGGCAGCTCGATGGCGACGATGAAGTACGACATGGGTGGCGCCGCCGCCGTGATCGCCGCGACCTTCGCGATCGCCGAGCTGGGCCTGCCGGTGGCCGTCACGACGTACGCCCCGATGGCCGAGAACATGGTCTCCGGCGCCGCCATGCGCCCCGGCGACGTGCTGACGATGTACGACGGCCAGACGGTCGAGGTCACCAACACCGACGCCGAGGGCCGGCTGATCCTGGCCGATGCCCTGGCGATGGCGGCGGAGAGCGACGTCGCCTCCGTGGTCGACGTCGCGACCCTGACGGGCCCGTGCATCGTGGCCCTCGGCGAGAAGGTCGCAGGGCTGTTCGGCGACGACGCGACGACGGCGGCCGTCAGCGCCGCGGCCGAGACCAGCGGCGAGATGCTCTGGCGGCTGCCGATCCCCGACGAGAGCCGCGACGCGGTGCGCGAGACCAAGATCGCCGACCTGCTGCAGCACAACTGGGTGCGCTGGGGCTCGGCCCTGTTCGCCGCGGCCTTCCTCTCCGAGTTCGTCGGCGACAAGCCGTGGGCGCACCTCGACATCGCCGGCCCGGCGTGGAACACCGGCGGACCATGGGGCCACGTGCCGTCCGGGGCGACCGGCTACGCCATCTCGACGCTGGTCACCTACGCCGCCTCGCTCGCCGGGGAGCCGGGTGCTGAGGAGAGCGACCGGACGGTCGCCGGCTAGGTCGCCGGGCTGTCGGTCGGGCCGTCGAGCTCCCGGTGGAGCTGCGCCCTCTGGCGTTCCTTCTCGCGGCGGTTGTAGTCCCGCATCCGGTCGGGGATCCCGACCAGGCCGGCGTCATAGCTCGGCACGCTGTTCTTGTTGGAGAACTCGTGGGCCCAGCGCACGGACGGAACCCGTCGACGGGTCCACTCACCGTCGTGCGCGACCAGCAGCAGGGTGACGTCGGTGACGGTCGTGCGCGGCTCGACGAAGCCCTCGACACCGCGCCGCGTCGAGATGAACTCCAGCAGGTGGCGCTGGTCGGCGTCGTCGGAGGCGCGGCTGGTGCCGCCGCCACCGACCGACGTACCACGCCGGCCCCTGCGAAATCGATCGAGCAGACCCATGGGCCAAGTGTGCTGCATCGACGGTCGCCACACGCGGTAACCCGATCTGTTTTCGACCGCGGCGTGGCCGGGTGATTGGATGAAGGCCGTGAACGGGGAGGAGGCAGACGTGCCGGAGGCCAACGAGTTCGATGTCGTGATCCTGGGTGCCGGATCCGGCGGCTACGCGTGCGCGCTGCGCGCGGCCCAGCTCGGGCTCAGCGTCGCCCTGGTCGAGAAGGACAAGCTCGGCGGCACCTGCCTGCACGTCGGCTGCATCCCCACCAAGGCGCTCCTGCACGCCGCCGAGGTCGCGGACGCGGCGCGTGACTCCGAGAGGTTCGGGGTACGCGCCAGCCTCGAGGGCATCGACATGCCCGGCGTCAACGCCTACAAGGACGGTGTGGTGAACCGCTTGTTCAAGGGCCTCGCCGGACTCATCAAGGGGCGCGGCATCACCGTCCTCGAGGGCACCGGGAAGCTCACCGGGCCCCACACGGTCGAGGTCGACGGGACGTCGTACGTCGGGAAGTCGGTCGTCCTGGCCTCCGGCTCCTACGCCCGCTCGCTGCCCGGGCTGGAGATCGACGGCACCCGGGTGATCACCTCCGAGCAGGCGCTGCGACTCGACACCGTGCCGTCGTCGGTCGTCGTGCTCGGCGGCGGCGTGATCGGCTGCGAGTTCGCCAGCGTGTGGCGCTCCTTCGGGGCCGACGTCACCGTCGTGGAGGCGCTCCCCCACCTGGTGCCCAGCGAGGACGAGCAGTCCTCCAAGGCCCTCGAGCGCGCCTTCCGCAAGCGTGGGATCGGCTTCGTGACCGGCACCCGCTTCGAGTCCGTCGAGGCGACGGACTCCGGCGTCACGGTCACCGTCGAGGGAGGCAAGACCTTCGAGGCCGACCTGCTCCTGGTCGCCGTCGGGCGCGGGCCGGTGACCGACGGGCTGGGGTACGACGAGCAGGGCGTCGTCATGGACCGCGGCTTCGTCACCACCGACGAGCGCTGCCGGACCAGCGTGGAGGGCGTCTATGCCGTCGGCGACATCGTCCCCGGCCTGCAGCTCGCCCACCGCGGTTTCGCCCAGGGCGTGTTCGTCGCGGAGGAGATCGCCGGCCTGTCCCCCGAGCCGATCGACGAGACCGGGATCCCGCGCGTCACCTACTGCGAGCCCGAGGTCGCCTCCGTCGGCCTGACCGAGGCCCAGGCCCGCGAGCGCCACGGCGAGGCGGTCCAGACGCTGACCTACGACCTCGGCGGGAACGGCAAGAGCCAGATCCTCGCGACCCAGGGCTTCGTGAAGCTGGTCCGCATCACCGACGGCCCCGTCGTCGGGGTGCACATGGTGGGCGCGCGCATCGGCGAGCTCGTCGGGGAGGCCCAGCTCATCTACAACTGGGATGCCTACCCTGAGGACGTGGCCCCTCTCGTGCATGCGCACCCCACCCAGAACGAGGCTCTCGGCGAGGCGCACCTCGCGTTGGCCGGCAAACCGTTGCACGCACACTCCTGAACTGCTGGACTCTCACCAGTCACCACCGATCCGACGAAGACGTTCGAACGAGAAAAAGGAAACTGATGTCGACACCCGTGAACCTCCCCGAGCTGGGCGAGTCCGTCACCGAAGGCACCGTCACACGTTGGCTCAAGCAGGTGGGTGACACCGTCGAGGTCGACGAGCCCCTGGTGGAGATCTCGACCGACAAGGTCGACACCGAGATCCCCTCGCCGATCGCCGGCACGCTCCTCGAGATCAAGGCCGAGGAGGACGAGACCGTCGAGGTCGGCGCCGAGCTCTGCATCATCGGCGACGAGGGTGAGGGAGGGGGCTCCTCCGAGGAGTCCGACTCCGACGAGTCCGACGACTCCGACTCTGACGACTCCGACTCCGACGACTCCGACGACTCCGACGACTCCGACTCCGACGCGGACTCGGAGGAGGCGGACGACTCCTCCGACGAGACCGAGGACGAGTCCATGGCCGACGAGGAGGAGGAGCAGAAGCCGGCGCAGCCCAAGAAGAGCAGCGGAGCCGGCACCCCGGTGACGCTGCCCGCGCTGGGCGAGTCGGTCACCGAGGGCACGATCACCCGGTGGCTGAAGTCCGTGGGTGACGAGGTCGCCGTGGACGAGCCCCTCGTCGAGGTCTCCACCGACAAGGTCGACACCGAGATCCCCTCGCCGATCGCCGGCACCCTGCAGGAGATCAAGGCCGAGGAGGACGAGACCGTCGAGGTCGGTGCCGAGCTCTGCATCATCGGCGACGGCTCCGGGTCCTCGGACGACGCGGACGACGCGGACGACTCGGACGACTCCGCATCCGACGAGTCCTCCCGGGAGGCCGAGCCCGAACCGGAGCCCGAACCGGAGCCCGAGCCCGAGCCCGAACCGGAGCCCGAGCCCGAGCCCGAGCCCGAGCCCGAGCCGGACCCCGAGCCGAAGAAGGAGTCCGAGAAGGAGGAGGCACCCGCCCCCACCAAGGAGCCCAAGCAGTCCGGCGGCTCCACGGCCACCTCGCAGTCGGCCAAGGCCGCCGAGAGTGACACCTCCACCGCGTCGGGCCCGTCGGGTGCAGCCTCGTCCTCGGACGGTGGCAGCTATGTGACTCCCCTGGTCCGCAAGATGGCCTCGGAGCACGGCGTCGACCTGTCCGGCATCAAGGGCACCGGCGTCGGCGGCCGCATCCGCAAGCAGGACGTGCTGGCCGCGGCCGAGTCGAGCAAGTCGGAGGCGGCTCCCGCTGCCGCCGAGAAGCCGGCCTCGGGCGCTCCCGCGTCGACGCCGAGCCCGTTGCGCGGCAAGACCGAGAAGATCTCGCGGCTGCGCAAGGTGATCGCCACCCGAATGGTGGAGTCGCTGCAGACCTCGGCCCAGCTGACCCAGGTCGTCGAGGTGGACGTCACCAACATCGCGCGGCTGCGTGACAGCGTGAAGGCCGACTTCCTGGCCCGCGAGGGCGTGAAGCTGTCCTACCTGCCGTTCTTCGCCAAGGCGGCGGTCGACGCTCTGAAGTCGCACCCCTCGCTGAACGCCACCATCGACCTCGAGGCCGGCGAGGTGACCTACCACGACAGCGAGAACATCGCGTTCGCGGTGGACACCGAGAAGGGCCTGCTCACCCCGGTCGTCAAGGAGGCGGGCGACCTCTCGATCGCCGGTCTGGCCAAGAAGATCGCCGATGTGGCGGACCGCACCCGCACCAACAAGATCGGTCCCGACGACCTGTCCGGTGGCACCTTCACGATCACCAACCTCGGCAGCGTTGGCGCCCTCTGGGACACCCCGATCATCAACAAGCCGCAGGTGGCGATCCTCGGGCCGGGCACGGTGGTGAAGCGTGCCGTCGTCATCGACGACCCCAACCTGGGCGAGACGATCGCGGTGCGCCACATGGTCTACCTGGCGCTGACCTACGACCACCAGCTGGTCGACGGCGCCGACGCGGGTCGGTTCCTGCAGGACGTCAAGGCACGGCTGCAGTCGGGCAGCTTCGACGTCTGAGGGGTCGCGTCCCGGTCTCCCACCTGGCGGCTCCAGACTGCCTCCTCGCACATGTCACGTCGTGTGCGAGGAGGCAGTTCTTCGTCCATGTGCAGGGCGACCGAGTCCTCACACGCCTGCTCACACGGCGCACCGACAGCGTGGTGTGTGCGGTCCGGGTGGTCCGCACACACGAGATGGAGGAGCTGTCATGCCACTGATCCAGGTGAAGCTGATCGAAGGAGTCTTCGACGAGGCGCAGCAGCGCGACATCGTCGAGCGACTGACCGAGGCCATGGTGGGGATCGAGGGCGAGAACATGCGTCCCGTCACCTGGGTCATCGTCGAGGAGGTCAAGAGCGGGCGCTGGGGCATCGGCGGCAACCCGCTGTCCACCGCGGACGTCAAGGCCTTGGCCGCCGGCGTCCCGGTCGGCTAGGGCTATCGTCGCCAGATGGACGCGGTCGTCAGGCTGCTCGGTGTGCCGTCGGTGGAGACCGATGGCACGCCGGCGCCTGCACCTCGGGCCCGCAAGTCCTGGGCCCTGCTCGCCTACCTCCTGCTGACCGACCAGCCACCGTCCCGACAACGCCTGTCGGTACTGCTTTTCCCTGACGCCGCCGACCCGTTGGGCGCGTTGCGCTGGAGCCTGGCAGACCTGCGCCGCAGCCTGGCCCCGTACGCCGAGATCGGCGGCGACCCGGTCACGGTGCTCCTCGGCCCCGGTGTCCGCACCGATGTCGGCATGGTCCTCAGCGGAGTGGTCGACGGCTCGACCTCCCTCACCGAGGACCTCCTGGAGAACCTGTCCCTGGACGCGTGTCCCGCGTTCGAGACGTGGCTGCAGGTCGAGCGCTACCGGCTCGCCAGCGCCTGCGAGGCACTCCTCCGGGAGGACGCCCTGCACTGCCTCGGGTCGGGCCGGCCCGAGGCTGCGGTCGCCGTGGCCACGGAGCTGGTGATCCGCAACCCCCTGGACGAGGCCAACCAGGTGCTCCTCGTCCGTAGCCTGGCCGCGACCGGAGCCCATGCCGCCGCCCTCTGGCAGGCGGAGCGGTGCGAACAGCTGTTCCGTGCCGAGCTCGGCACGACACCGTCGCCCGCTCTCCGTGCCGCTGCCGACAACGGCTCACGCCCCTCGGTCCAGCACTCCACCCGCGGCAGCGCCGCCGCCACCGCACAGCTCGAGGCGGGCCAGGCGGCGGTCAACGCCGGTGCGGTCGACGCGGGACTGCTGTGCCTGCGCCGGGCGGTCAGCGAGGCCGGCGCAGCCCACGACGGAGGGCTGCGACTACGCGCCCTCGTCGCGCTCGGGAGCGCTCTGGTCCACGGCGTCCGTGGCCGGGACGAGGAGGGTGCGGCCGTGCTGCACGAGGCCCTGGTCACCAGCGAGGCAACCGGCGACGCCCACGCTGCAGCGCGGGTGATGCGTGAGCTGGGGTTCATCGACGTACAGGCCGGCCGTCGTCAGCGAGCGGACCGTTGGCTGGACCGGGCTGAGTCCTCGGTTGGCGACGACGACCTCGAGCTGTCCGCGATCCTGGGGAACAAGGGGATGAACCAGTCCGACATGGGCCACTACGCGGACGCGCTGGACACCCTCACCCGCTCGGTCGACCGGGCCCTGGCCTCCGGCTCGAAGAGGCAGGCGGCCTGGTCGGCCTCCCTCATCGGCCGCGTGCACGTCCTGCGGCAGGACCACGACCGGGCGGTCGCCTCGCTGGAGCACTCGATCGACCTCGTGCAGGAGACCTCGTGGATCGCGTTCGCGCCCTGGCCGCAGAGCCTTCGTGCCGAGGTGGACCGGCTCGACGGGCAGCATGACCGCGCGACCGACGCGTACGCCCGCGCGTTCGCCCTCGCGTGCCAGCTCGAGGACCCGTGCTGGGAAGGAATCGCGGCCCGGGGTACGGGCCTGCTGCTGGCCGAGGTCGGTGACCTCACGGCCGCTGTCTCCTGCCTCCGGGAGGCGCACGACCGCTGCACCCGTTGGCCGGACACCTACCGCTGGATCGATGCCTACATCCTCGACGCGACCTGCCAGCTGGCCGTGTCAGGCGGTCACCCCGACGCCGTGCCCCGGGTGGAACAGCTGGCAGCGCTGGCCTCCCGGGGCGGGATGCACGAGTTCGTCGTCCGATCACACGTGCACCGGGCCCACCTCGGCCAGGACGGGGCAGCGTCGGCCGCTGCGCACGCCGCGGCGCTCGTGGACAACCCGGCGCTGCACTCGCTGGTGTCAACTCTCGTCCCGCGAGGAGAAGGAGCAGCACATGTCGCGAGCTGAACGAGCAGCAGAGCAGGCCCCTGCCGTCCCAGGGACCGGGAGATGGCGTCAGGTCGACGAGGGGTGGGGCCGCCGCGCCGTCGAGTTCGCGACGCTGAGCGAGCCGTCCGCCTGCCGGGAGTACGTCGCCGTGCACCACCGCCTCGCGATCGGCACCGGTGACCGGGTCCTCGACCTCGCCTGCGGATCCGGGCTCGCGCTCGAGCTCGCCGCACTGCGCGGCGCGACCGTCTCGGGGATCGACGCGTCGCCACGTCTGGTCGCCGTCGCCCGCGATCGACTGCCCGCAGCAGACCTGCGCGTCGGCGACATGCAGTCCTTGCCCTGGGCCGACGAGAGCTTCGAGGTCGTCACCAGCTTCCGCGGCATCTGGGGCACGACCCCCGACGCCCTGTCCGAGAGCTGGCGGGTGCTCGCCCCCGGAGGTCGACTCGGCTTCACGGTGTGGGGCCACATCAAGGCCTCGCCCGGCTCCTGGGCACTCTCCCCGTTCCGCCTGGCCAGCGAGCCCCAGGTGGCCCACCAGGCGGCGATGGTGTCCCTGGGTCGCCCGGGGGTGGGCGAGGAGCTGCTGGCCCGTCACGGGTTCGAGGAGGTGGAGCGCCTGCAGGTCCCGTTCGCGTGGGAGTTCGCCGACCCGGAGGCGTACGCCCGCGCGCTCGCCTCCACCGGCCCGGCGTACGAAGCGATCCAGGCGGTCGGTGAGGAGGCGTTCGTCCGCCACGCCACCGAGGTTGCCCTTCGCCACGTCCGGGACGGCCTGCCGCTGCGTGCGGTTATCGACGTGGTCGGGTACGTCGCCCGCAAGCCCGACGTCCGCCAAGACCGTGCCGTGCCCACTGCAGTCCCGGACAGCGCCTCGTTCCTCGCACCTGTGCGGGAGACACCCGAGGTGCGACGGCTCTTCGAGGAGGACGTCGAGGAGATGGGCTTCGTGATGAACGGGTCACGGCTGTGGGGACATCTCCCCGCTGACAACGACCGCCTGTTCGAGCTAATGGGCACGGCCGCGTCGTCCGCGGGTCTGAGCCGGCGTCAGCGCGGAATCCTGATCGCCGCGGCGGCCTCGACCCTGGGCGACTCCTACTGCGCGCTCGTCTGGGGTCAGAAGCTGGCCCACATCACGAGTGAGCACCTCGCCGCCGGTGTCCTCACGGGGTCGGACGCCGCGCTGAGCACCTCGGAGAAGGCGCTCGCAGACTGGGCCCGCAAGGTGGTGGCCGACCCCAACGGGACCTCCGCCGAGGACGTAGAGGCGCTGCGCGCGGCCGGGTACGACGACCCGAGCATCCTCGCCCTCACGCTGTTCATCGCGTTGCGGCTCTGCTTCTCCACCGTCAACGACTCCCTCGGCGTGCGGCCAGACCACGAGCTGGCGCAGACGGTGGTTCCACAGGTGCGCGACGCCGTCACGTGGGGCCGTCGTGCGGTGGAGCGGCCGCCCTCGTGAGGTCCCGGACCTACATGTGGATCATGTGCCCGGCCAACCCCTCGACGGCCTCCTTGACGGCCTCGGAGAGGGTGGGGTGGGCGAAGACGTTGCGGGCCACCTCGTCGGCGGTCAGGTCCCACTTCTGGGCCAGGGTGAGGGCGGGGAGGAGCTCGGTGACGTCGGGGCCGATCAGGTGGGCGCCGATGATCTCGTTGTACTTCGCGTCGGCCACCAGCTTGACGAACCCGGACGTGTCGCCGAGGCCCTTGGCCTTGCCGTTGGCCGAGAACGGGAACTTGGCGACCTTGACGTCGTACCCCTTCTCCTTGGCCTGCGCCTCGGAGTAGCCGAACGACGCGATCTGGGGCTGGCAGTACGTCGCGCGCGGGATCATGTCGAAGTCGATCTCGATGGTGTCGTGGTCGGCGATGGTCTCGGCGGTGACGATGCCCATCGCCTCCGCGGTGTGGGCCAGCATCAGCTTGCCGGTGACGTCACCGATCGCGTAGACCCCGTCGACGTTGGTGCGACCGCGCTCGTCGACGGCGATGGCACCCCGCTCGGTCGTCTTCACGCCGGTCTTGTCGAGGCCGTAGCCGTCGAGCCGGGGGGCGAAGCCGATGGCCTGGAGGACCTTGTCGGTCTCGATGACCTCCTCCTTGCCGTCCTTGGAGACGGTCACCTTCACCGTGTCGCCGGTGTCCTCGATCTTCTCGACCTTCGTCTTGAGGAGGACCTTCACGCCCAGCTTCTTGTAGTGCTTGGCGAGCTCCTTGGAGATCTCGGCGTCCTCGGTCGGGACCATCCGGTCGAGGAACTCCACGATGGTGACGTCGACGCCGAAGTTCTTCATCACGTAGGCGAACTCGACCCCGATGGCTCCGGAGCCGGCGATCACGATGGATCCGGGGAGCTGGTCGGTGAGGATCTGCTCCTCGTAGGTGACGACGTTGTCGGAGAGCTCGGTGCCGGGGACCAGCCGGGTCGTCGCGCCGGTGGCGATGATGATGTTGTCGCCGGTGATCGTGCGGGTCTCGCCGTCGTCGTCCTTGACCTCGATGGTCTTCGCGTCGACGAAGGTGCCCCAGCCGTCGATCTCCTCGATCTTGTTCTTCTTCATCAAGAAGTGCACACCCTTGACGATGGAGTCCGAGACCTCGCGGCTGCGCGCGTGGGTCGGCTTGAAGTCCATCGAGGCGTCGCCGGTGATCCCGAACTTGTCCTTCTCGTGGGTCAGGATGTGCGACAGCTCGGCGTTGCGGAGCAGCGCCTTGGAGGGGATGCAGCCGACGTTGAGGCAGACACCGCCCCAGTACTTCTTCTCGACGACACCGACCTTGAGGCCGAGCTGTGACGCGCGGATGGCGGCGACGTAGCCACCAGGGCCAGCACCGAGGACGAGAACATCGAAATCACTCACGGGGGGAGCCTATTCCTTCCGGCCGGTCGATCGACACCTGGAGGGCCGTGACCGGCGACATGCGACGGTAGAGCCATGCGCTTCTTGATTGCTGGCTCCTCGGGGTTCCTCGGCACCCGGCTGCAGGAGCGACTGACCTCGCTCGGTCACGACGTCACTCCTCTCGTACGACGGGCCCCAGGAACTGGTGAGGTCCGGTGGGACCCGGCCACCGGTCGGCTCGGGCCGGAGGTCGTGGACAACGTCGACGTCGTGGTGAACCTCGCCGGGTCCCCCACGCTCGGCAACCCCCACTCCAAGAAGTGGGCCGACAACCTCTTGTCGAGCCGGGTGACGAGCACGCGGGTGCTCGCCGAGGCGATCGCCAGGAGCGAGACCAAGCCGGTCTTCCTGGCCGGCAACGGCATCGGGGTCTACGGCGACCACGGGGTGGAACGCGTCACCGAGGACACTGATTCCCGGGGTGACGCACTCCTCACCCGGGTGTCCCGCGCGTGGCAGGCGGCCGCCGATCCGGCCCGCGCGGCCGGCGCCAGGGTGTGCATCCTGCGCACGTCCCCGGTCTACGACCGCCGCAGCCAGCCGCTCGGGGCCCTGCGCCTGCTCTTCAAGGCCGGCCTCGGCGGCCCGCTCGGCGACGGCAGCCAGTACGTCCCGATGATCTCGCTGCGGGACTGGGTCGACGCGGTCGTCCACCTCGCGGAGACCGACACCGCCGACGGCCCGTTCAACCTGTGCGCCGAGCGGGCTCCCACCAACGCCGAGTTCACCCGCGAGCTCGCACACCAGGTCGGGCGACCGGCCTTCCTCCGGGTGCCGGCGTTCGTGATCAAGCCTGCTGCGGGCGAGATGTCCAACGAGCTGCTCAGCTCGGTGAACTGTGTCCCGGCGGCGCTGATGGAGAGCGGGTTCACCCACCGCGACCCCGACGTCGGCGCCGTCATCCGCGAGGGCCTGAACCCCAGCCGGTGACCCCGGCGGTCACCCGGCGGTGACTCCGTCGCTGACCGACTCCACCCGCCAGCGACCGGAGACCTGCCGCAGCACGAGGATCCTCGTCTCCGGTGGCGTGCTGGGCAGGGCGGTCGCGTGCCCGTCCCGGAGGACCTCTCCCCCCGCGACGCGGTCGAGCACGCGCAGACGCAGAGTCCCGCGGTCGTGGTGCAGGACGGCGACCGCGAAGAGCTGCGTCACCAACCGGCGTACGACGGACCCGTGCGACTCGTAGGCACGCAGCAGGCGCACGTCGGCCCGGCCCGCCGCGGACCCGCGGACGTAGAGCGAACGAAGCGCCGACGTGTCCGAGGCGGCCCAAGCCGCGGCGCGGCGGGCGTCCCAGGCGTGCAGCACGCGCAGCCCTCCGACCAGGTCCGTCCTGGCTGTCGTCCCGGCACGCGCAGGTTCACGCGCAAGAGCAGGCGCCGGAGCAGGCGCCGGCCAGAGGAGGGCGACCAGCACCGGGACCGCCGCGAGGTTGCGCATGGGCCCACCCTGCCCGTCGCCTGCCGGTCGGCCGCGGTTTTCCACAGGCGAACCCGGGGGGGTTAACCTCGAGGAGTGAACGCACTGGTCTTCGAGGAGCTCACCGACGCGCCGGTCGACTACCTGCAGGCCTGGGACCGCCAGCGTGAGGTGCACGCCGAGGTCGTGGCCGGTGGACCCGGCACCGTGATCCTGCTGGAGCACTCCCCCGTCTACACCGCCGGCAAGCGCACCGAGCCACACGAGCGCCCTGACGCCTCCACGGGCCCAGGACGGGCAGCGCAGGTCATCGAGGTCGACCGCGGCGGCAAGATCACCTTCCACGGTCCGGGCCAGCTGGTCGGCTACCCGATCGTGAAGCTGCCCGACCACGTCCTCGTCGTCGACTACGTACGCCGCCTCGAGGAGGCCCTGATCGCCGTCTGCGCCGAGCTGGGCGTCACGACCGCGCGGGTGCCGGGTCGCAGCGGCGTGTGGCTGCAGGCCGCTGAGGGCCGCCCCGAGCGCAAGATCGCGGCGATCGGCATCCGGGTCAGCCGCGGGGTCACCATGCACGGTTTCGCGCTCAACTGCGACGTCGACCTCGCCTGGTACGACTGCTTCGTGCCCTGCGGCATCGCCGACGCCGGCGTGACCACGCTCTCCCAGGAGCTGGGCCGTGACGTGACCGTCGCCGAGGTCCTGCCGCTCGTCGAGCGGCACCTGTCCGACCTGCTGGCGTGGGAGCCCTACGTCCCCACGCCCGACTACGAGCCACGCCCCGAACCGGGCCGACGCACGGCTGCCGCAGCAGGTTCCGCGGACCTGCGTGTCCCGGTCCTCAATCCCCTCGCCTGACACCCCCCTGGGCCATGCTTGGTGCTGGCTGGCGGAAGGGTGTGTCGACGGGTGACTGACCTCGTGATCGAGACGAGCGGACTGCGCAAGGTCTACCGATCCGGCGGCCGCCGCATCGTGGCCGTGGACGGGCTCGACCTCAGCGTGCCGACCGGCGGGGTGCACGGCTTCCTCGGACCCAACGGCTCCGGCAAGACCTCGACGATCAGGATGCTGCTCGGACTGGCCCGCCCCACCAAGGGTGAGATGAGGCTCTTCGGCCTCACCGTCCGCGACCACCTGCCCCAGGTCATCGACCGGGTGGGCGCCGTCGTGGAGGAGCCGCGCTTCGTCCCCACCTTCTCCGGCCGCAAGAACCTCAGCCTCCTGGCCAGGTCGGTCGGACTGCCCCGCTCGACGGTCGACTCCGCGCTCGAACAGGTCGGGCTCGCCGACCGGGCGCGCTCGGACTACCGCGGCTACTCGACGGGGATGAAGCAGCGCCTGGCCATCGCCGCCGCGCTGCTCAAGAGCCCCGACCTGCTGATCCTCGACGAGCCGACCAACGGGCTCGACCCGGCCGGCATCCAGGGCATCCGTGAGCTCATCCGCGGTCTCGCGGAGTCCGGCGTCACCGTGCTGCTCAGCTCCCACATCCTCGCCGAGGTCCAGCAGGTCTGCCACTCGGTGTCGATCGTCGGCCAGGGTCGCCTGCTCGCCTCGGGCCGCGTCGAGGACCTGCTGGGCGAGAAGGTGTCCCGCACCCGCGTCGGCGTCGCCGACCCCCAGGGCGCGAGGCACTTCCTCGAGGCCGCCGGGTACGCCGTGATGCGGGAGCCCGACCACCTCGTCGTCGAGGGCCACGAGCGACCGGAGCAGATCACCCGCCTGCTCGCCGCCAAGGGTGTCTACGTCCAGGAGCTGACGGCCATCCGGCCGACCCTGGAGTCGTTCTTCCTCGAGCTGACCGCGCGCCGGGCCGAGAGCGACCCCGTCAGGGACGTCCCCCGCACCACCGGGTCCGACGCTGACGGGAAGGTCTCCTGATGCGCCTCCTCGCCGTCGAGCTCAACCGGTTCCGCTCACGTCGGGCCATCGGCCTGCTGGCGCTGGCGGCGATCCTGGTGGCGGCCGTGCTGGTGGGGGCGACCGCCTGGCAGACGCGACCGCTCACCGCGGACGACCGCACGAACGCCACGGCCCAGGCCGACCTCGAGGGGCAGCGCTCCGAGATCCAGCAGCAGGTGCGGGCCTGCCGGGCCGACCCGACCAGCTATCTCGGCCCCTCGGCCACGGCCGAGAAGTGCGCGGACGCGCTGGTCCCCGGAGCCTCGGCGTACTACCCCCGCGAACCGCTGACCCTGCGCTCCGCCCTGTCCCCGGGCGGTCTGGGGCTGCCGCTCGCGCTGATCGTGGTCGGGCTGATGGTGATCGCGGCCAGCACCTTCGTCGGAGCCGACTGGTCGTCGGGGTCGCTCACGAACCAGCTGCTGTTCGAACCCCGTCGCGTCCGGCTGTGGCTGGCCAAGGCGGCCGCCGTGGTGATCGGCTCCGGACTCGTCACCCTGGTGGCGCTGACCGGCTACTGGCTCGGCATCGGCTCCGTCGCGCAGGCGCGGGGACTCGGACTGCCCTCCGGCCAGGTCACCGACGTCGGGTGGCACGTCGTGCGTGCGGTCGCGCTGGGCATGGGAGCGGCGCTCGGCGCGTTCGCGCTCACCGCGGTCTTCCGGCACACGGTGGCCACGCTCGCGCTGCTGTTCATCTACAGCGTGGGCGGGGAGATCGCGGTCAACCTGCTGCCCATCGAGGGCGCCGGACGCTGGTCGGTCGGCAACAACGCCCTGGGCTGGCTCGCGCCGCACCACCGGTACTTCGACGCGACGATCAGCTGCACGCCCGGCGAGCGCTGCAGCTCGACCCAGGTGATGACCCACCTGGAGTCGGGCACGTTCCTGGGCGTCCTGCTCGGGATCGCCGTGGTGATCTCCCTGGTCGGGTTCCAGCGACGCGACGTCTGAGCCGGCCGGCTCAGTCGGCCTGCCCCCGGTAGTGCTCGACCATCGCCGGGTAGTAGTCGCGGTCGAAGTCGATCGCGGTCACGTCGCCGCCGGTCTCGACCGCGACCAGCCGGTCGAGGTAGTACTCCCAGCCGGGGCCGACACTCTCGGCCGCCACCGGGTCGATGCCGGGCTGGGAGAAGGTGAGCGTGGTGACGCCGTCGCGCTCCTCGAGCACGAGGTCGAGCGGCCACCGCTCCTCGCCGACCTGCGAGGTCACGCGGAGCACGCGCGGCGGGACACACTCGCGGATCTCCAGGTCGTCCCCCTCGGTCTGTCCCTCGGCGGTCATCGCGAACGACACGTGACCCGAGGCGGGATCGCCGGTGAACGTCCCGATCCACCGGGTCAGGCGCTCGGGCTCGGTGACCGCGGCCCAGACGTCCTCGATCGGGGCACGGAACTCCCTCACGATCCGCAGCACCCGCTGGTCCCCGTCGCGACTGATGCGTCCGGTGGGCTCGCTGGTCATGCCGTCTCCTCGCGGTTCGGTGGGTGCGCGGTCTCCGGCTGCCCGTGACGACGGTCGCGGGCGGCTCGGCGTACCTCGGTCTCCAGGGCGTCGAGCTGCTGGTCCAGGGGCCAGCCCGGACGGGGCGCCGTCAGCTCCGCCACCAGCTCCGACACCGGTGCCAACCCCGCGGGACTGAGCGTCGTAGTGCCGCTCCCGGCCCCGGTCGGTGGCCACCACGGGACCGGCTCCGGTTCGGTGGACGAACCGCCGCGACGTACAGTTGCGGACGTGACTCAAGCGCCTGAACAAGCCGCCCCCACCACCTCCGCACCCTCCTCCTCGGGCACCGCCGTCCCCGAGGGACGCAAGCTGCTCCGCCTCGAGGTGCGCAACGCCGCGACCCCGATCGAGCGCAAGCCCGAGTGGATCAAGACCCGCGCCAAGATGGGCCCGCAGTACACCGAGCTCAAGCAGCTGGTGAAGTCCGAGGGCCTGCACACGGTGTGCCAGGAGGCCGGCTGCCCCAACATCTACGAGTGCTGGGAGGACCGCGAGGCGACCTTCCTCATCGGCGGCGACCAGTGCACCCGGCGCTGCGACTTCTGCCAGATCGACACCGGCAAGCCCGAGCCCCTCGACCGCGACGAGCCGCGACGCGTCGCCGAGTCGGTGCAGACCATGGGCCTGCGCTACGCCACGATCACCGGCGTCGCCCGCGACGACCTGCCCGACGGTGGTGCCTGGCTGTACGCCGAGACGGTGCGCGCGATCCACGAGCTCAACCCCGACACGGGCGTGGAGAACCTCATCCCGGACTTCAACGGCAACCCGGACCAGCTGCGGGAGGTCTTCGAGAGCCGCCCCGAGGTGCTGGCCCACAACGTCGAGACGGTCCCGCGCATCTTCAAGCGCATCCGCCCGGCGTTCCGCTACGACCGCTCCCTCGACGTCATCACCCAGGCCCGCGACTTCGGCCTGGTGACGAAGTCCAACCTGATCCTCGGCATGGGCGAGACCCGCGAGGAGATCCACCAGGCGCTGGTCGACCTGCACGCGGCCGGGTGCGAGCTGATCACGATCACGCAGTACCTCCGCCCCTCCCCCCGCCACCACCCCGTGGAGCGCTGGGTCAAGCCCGAGGAGTTCGTGGAGATGGCCACCGAGGCCGAGGAGATCGGCTTCGCCGGCGTCCTGAGCGGACCGCTCGTGCGCTCGTCGTACCG
Source organism: uncultured Actinomycetota bacterium (assembly GCA_963731075.1). GTDB lineage: Bacteria > Actinomycetota > Actinomycetes > Propionibacteriales > Nocardioidaceae > Marmoricola. Next base: position 168,770 of record CAVSUC010000001.1, on the reverse strand, counting down.
CGCCGGTCGGCTCTACCGGCAGGCGATGGACGCGCGGAGCGCCGCCACCTCGTCCGCGGCGACCGCCTGAGGTCGTCCACCACCTAGAGTGGGGCTCCGCACTCACCCGACGTCGTAGACAGGCATAGGCACCACGCATGGCCGAGAAGCCCAAGAAGAAGGCGAAGCCCCCGAAGGACCCCAACAAGGTCGGTCGGATCAAGCAGATTCGCCAGAGCTACACCATGACCAAGACGTCCGACCCCAAGATCGGGCTCGTCCTGGCCGGGGTGTTCCTGCTCGCCGCCCTCGCCGGGTTCGCGGTGATGTACCTCGTCTTCCGCTCGCTCTACTTCCCCATCGTCTTCGGTGTCCTGGTCGGCTTCCTGGCCGCCCTGATCGTCTTCGGCCGCCGCGCCCAGGCCGCCGCCATCAGCCAGATCGAGGGCAAGCCCGGCGCCGCCGCCGCGGCCCTCGGCATGCTCAAGCGCGGCTGGAAGACCGAGCCCGCGATCGCGATCACCAAGCAGCAGGACGTCGTCACCCGGGTGGTCGGGCCGCCCGGCATCGTGCTGATCGGCGAGGGCAACGTCAACCGCCTGCGCCCGCTGCTCACCTCCGAGCGGCGCAAGCACGAGCGGGTCGCGAGCGAGACGCCGATCCACGAGGTCGTCGTCGGGCACGACGCGGGCCAGGTGCCCCTCGCCAAGCTCACCCGCCACGTCACCAAGCTCGGCAAGGACCTCAAGCCGGCGCAGATGACCGACGTGCTGGCGCGGATCAAGGCGCTGGACGCCAACCGCTCCGCGATCCCGATGCCCAAGGGCCCGATGCCGACCTCCATGAAGGGCATGCGCGGGAACCAGCGCGGCCGCTGACCCTCCCAGGAGCTAGGGCTTCACGTACGCCGCGGAGCCCGTCCACAGGTCGTGCAGCCCGCGACCGCTGTCGGGCTTGAACACCAGCGGCGGCATCACCACGCAGATCAACAGGGTGCGCACGAACGCCAGCAGCAGGTTCAGCGGTCGTCCCTCGGTGGTGAGCACCCGCACGCTTGACCAGCAGCTGGCCGAAGGAGCCGCCGGCGAGCGTGGTCAGCACGGCCACCTCGAGGGCGAACACACCGAGGACGACCCAGCTCGAGTCAGGGTTGTTCCCGTAGGAGCCGGCCCCGATCAGGCCGATGGTCACGAGGGTGCTCGCCGCCCAGTCGATGATCAGCGCGGCGATCCGCCGTCGCCACGAGGCGTACTCAGGCACGCCGCGACCTTATCCGGCTCCTGGGCGTCCGCGTGCACACCGAGTGGTCCGCTGTTACATGGTCGAAACAAAGTGGATACGGTCGTGCAACGGCCTGTTCGTAAGTTCGCGTCGGCGCGCTTGCACTTTGTTGGTTGCGGGTCGCCGACACTCACCATTTTTTAGCGGTCGCGCTGCGGCCAAGGAGGATGAATGTTCCAGAACAGCGAAGAGCTGCTGAAGTACATCAAGGACGAGGGCGTCGCCATGGTCGACGTCCGCTTCTGTGACCTGCCCGGCATCATGCAGCACTTCACGGTGCCCGTGTCCTCGTTCGACCAGTCGGTCTTCGACGACGGCCTGAGCTTCGACGGGTCCTCGATCCGCGGCTTCCAGGCGATCCACGAGTCGGACATGTCGCTGTTCCCGGACCCCACCACGGCGTACCTCGACCCCTTCCGCTCCGCCAAGACCCTGGTCGTCAACTTCTTCATCCACGACCCGATCACCGGCGAGGCCTACTCCCGCGACCCGCGCAACATCGCCCGCAAGGCGATGGCCTACCTGGCCAGCACCGGCATCGGCGACACGGCGTACTTCGCGCCCGAGGCCGAGTTCTACGTCTTCGACAACGTGCGCTTCGAGACCAAGGCCAACACCGGCTTCTACGAGATCAACTCCTCGGCCGGCGCCTGGAACACCGGTGACGCGTTCGAGAACGACAACCGCGGCTACAAGGTCAAGTACAAGGGTGGCTACTTCCCCGTCGCCCCGACCGACCACTTCGGCGAGCTCCGCGACGAGATGGTGATCGAGCTCGAGAACTCCGGTCTCCAGGTCGAGCGGGCCCACCACGAGGTCGGCACCGCCGGCCAGGCCGAGATCAACTACAAGTTCTCCGAGCTGCTCCAGGCCGCCGACGACGTGATGAAGTTCAAGTACATCGTCCGCAACACCGCCTGGCGCAACGGCAAGACCGCGACCTTCATGCCGAAGCCGATCTTCGGTGACAACGGCTCGGGCATGCACGTGCACCAGTCGATCTGGAACGGTGGCGAGTCCCTGTTCTACGACGAGACCGGCTACGCCGGCCTCTCCGACATGGCCCGCCACTACATCGGCGGCATCCTCAAGCACGCGCCGTCGCTGCTGGCGTTCACCAACCCGACGGTGAACTCCTACCACCGCCTGGTGCCGGGCTTCGAGGCGCCGATCAGCCTGGTCTACAGCCAGCGCAACCGGTCGGCCTGCGTGCGCATCCCGATCACCGGCTCGAACCCGAAGGCCAAGCGCATCGAGTTCCGCTGCCCCGACCCGTCGGCCAACCCCTACCTCGCCTTCTCGGCGCTGCTGCTGGCCGGCATCGACGGCATCCAGAACAAGATCGAGCCGTCCGACCCGATCGACAAGGACATCTACGAGCTGCCGCCGGACGAGATGGCCGACATCGACCAGGTCCCGACCTCGCTCAACGCCGTGCTCGACAACCTCGAGCGCGACCACGAGTTCCTGACCCAGGGCAACGTGTTCACGCCCGACCTGATCGACACCTGGATCGACTTCAAGCGCACCCAGGAGATCCTCCCCGTGCAGCTGCGTCCGCACCCGCACGAGTTCGAGCTCTACTACGACATCTGATCCACCAGCACCGCCGAAGAGCCCTCGCCGGGATGCCCGCGCGGGGGCTCTTCGCACGGGCTGGCGCTGAGTGACCCGGCCCACGTCGCGTATCCAGCCGACGGCCCACCCCTCTTCCACGTGAGCGACCGAGAAGCGGTCACCCGAGTTGAGGAGAAGTCATGAGTACTCGTTACTCCAGGATCACCAAGGCCGGAGCCGTGGCCGCCGCAGCCCTGATGGGGGGCGCCGGGACCGTCGTGCTCTTCGGGAGCTCGGCCGAGGCCGTTCCCGACGCCCAGGAGCGCTGCGTCTTCCGTCAGGGATCCGTCGCTGCGGGCGACGGGTGGAAGTCGCTGGGACTCGGCGTCGCGATCGACAACGGCACCTCCGCCCGCCGTGTCATCGCCCAGCTCTCCACCGACATGGGCGTCGACACCCTGGCCGAGGTCCGGGTCGGCTACTCCATCGACGGTGGACCGGTGCAGGAGAAGGTCTACGGGCCGGGCAACCTGGCCAACCACACCGAGTTCTGGCAGACCCGCAGCACCATCGCGGTCATCAAGCTGCCCAAGGGCGCACACCGGATCACGCCGTACTGGCGGATCAGTGGCGCCGCCGGCAAGCAGGGGTACTTCGAGAACGGCTGCTTCACCGTCGAGGGCCAGACCCGCTGACCGGGCCGCAGCACACCCGAGCTGCGCATCGTCTCCGAGCCCCCGTCCGGACGTCCGGGCGGGGGCTCGTGAACGCCCTCGGGGCGGCTGCCAGAATAGTGACGAGTCATCTGGTCCGCGATCGTCGGCAGCCCGACGCGCGCCGCCCGATCTCGGCCCACCTCGAGAGTTCCTCAGCGTCAAGGAGTCGCCCATGTCCCAGGTCAACAGCGCCGCGGGCGCGCGACCCGACATGACCGACCAGGCACCCCGGACCTTCCGCCGGTACGTCGCGATCGGGGACTCCTGGACCGAGGGCCTCGGCGACCCGGCCCCGGAACGGCCCAACGGCCTGCGCGGCTGGGCCGACCGCGTCGCCGAGGTGCTGGCCACCCGGTGCGAGGACTTCGGCTACGCGAACCTCGCGATCAGGGGACGCACGGTCGACGAGATCCTGGACGAGCAGCTGGCCCCGGCCCTGGCCCTGCAGCCTGACCTCCTCACCATCCAGGGAGCCGGCAACGACTTCCTCCATGCCCGCGTGGACATCGATGCCCTCGTCGACTCGATCGACGCGGCCGTCGCGCAGGCGGTGCAGGCCGGGGCCGAGGTGGTGCTCTTCACCCACGGCGTCGCGGCCTCGGGTCCCTTCCGCGCCCTGCGCGGCAGGATCGCGGTGTTCAACGAGCTCATCCGCGAGGTGGTCGACGCCCACGGCGTCGTGCTCGTCGACAACTGGCGGCTGCGCCAGGCGCGCGACCCGCGCTACTGGGACATCGACCGGGTCCACCTGTCGCCGGCCGGCCACCTCCTGGGCGCGACCCACGTCCTCGACACCCTCGGCATCGAGCACGACCTCGAGCAGCTCTCGCTGCCGGAGGTCACCGCGCCGGCGGGCAGGGACCGGTTGCTCGAGGAGCTGTCCTGGGCACGCACCTTCGCCGGTCCCTGGGTCTACCGTCGGCTGACCGGCCGCTCGATGGGTGACGACATCTCGCCCAAGCGGCCCACGCTCGCGCCGATCCGCGGCCACGTGCCCACACGGCCGCACGATCTCGGACTCCCCCACTAAGCGGGTGAGTCAGGCTCGACGAGCCGCGAGGTCAGGCGCTGGTGAGGATGACGAGCTGCTGGGTCGCGCGGGTCATCGCCACGTAGCGGTCGACCGCCCCCTCGATGCCCGCGCCGAACGACTCGGGATCGACCAGCACGACGAGGTCGAACTCCAGTCCCTTCGACAGCTCCGGGGTCAGGGACCGCACGCGCGACGTCGCCTCGAACGACGGATCGCCGATGACGCAGGCGATCCCGTCGTCGTGCTCGGCGAGCCAGGACTCCAGGACCGACGGCAGGTCCGAAAGCGGTCCGTGCACGACCGGGACGCCACTGCTGCGGACCGAGGTCGGCACGTTGGCACCGGGGAGCACGGCGCGGATCACGGGCTCGGCCTCGGCCATCACCTCCTCGGGCGTGCGGTAGTTGATGCTCAAGGACGCCAGGCTGGTCCGCTCGAGCCCGACCCGCTCGAGCCGCTCGGTCCACGACTCCGTGAAGCCGTGCCGGGCCTGGGCCCGGTCGCCCACGATGGTCAGGCTCCGGGACGGGCAACGCAGGAGCAGCATCTGCCACTCGGCGTCGGTCAGCTCCTGGGCCTCGTCCACCACGACGTGCGCGAAGGGCCCGGCCAGCAGGTCCTGGTCGGCGTCCGGCAGCGCCGCGTCGTCGACCAGCGCGTCACGGATGCCGTCCTGGCGGAGCTGGGCCATCATGCCGTCCTCGTCGTCGAGCTGGAGGAGCTCCTCGACCACCCGGTCCATCCGCCGGCGCTCGGCGGAGACAGCGGCCTCGTGACGGCGACGCCGGCGGGACTCCTCGGGGTCACCCAGCCGGTGCCGGGCGGCGTCCAGCAGGGGCAGGTCGGCCAGCGTCCACGCCTGGGCCTCGTCCCGCTGGAGCCGACGCACCTCGTCGGGGCCCAGCCACGGCGCGCACAGACGCAGGTAGGCCGGGACCTCCCACAGGTCGCCGACCAGGTCCGACGCCTCGACGAGCGGCCACGCCCGGTCGAGGGCCTCGACCAGCTCCGGACTGCGGCCGATCGCCCGGCGTACGAGCTCCGCCGCCCGCTCGGCGTCCTCGTCCTCGTCGTGGTCCTGCTCGACCTTGCTCGCCAGGATGGTGAGCAGCTCGTCCCAGACCTGGTCGCGCGCCTCGTTGTGAGGCGTGCCGGGCGGCGGCGCCTCGAAGGCGTCGGCCCAGTCGGCGGGGCTGACCCAGACGTCGGCGTACGGCGTCTCGACCTCCATGCCCGCGGTCGGCGGCTTCTCGTAGAACCGCACGGCCGACTCGATGGCCCGCACCATCGCCACCGAGGACTTCAGCCGGGCCACCTCCGGGTCGTCCTCGGCGACCGCCGCTGCACCCTGCGGCACGAGCTCACGCAGCGTGCAGGTCTGCACCCCCTCCTCGCCGAGGCTGGGCAGGACGTCGGCCACGTAGGCCAGGTAGGGCTGGTGCGGACCGACGAACAGGACGCCGCCCCGCCGGTGACCGAGCCGCGGGTCGGAGTAGAGGAGGTACGCCGTGCGGTGCAGGGCGACCACTGTCTTGCCGGTGCCCGGGCCACCGTCGACCACCAGGGCACCGCGCGACCCCGCCCGGATGATCGCGTCCTGGTCGGCCTGGATGGTGCCGAGCACGTCGCGCATGCGGGACGACCGGTTGCTGCCCAGGCTGGCGATGAAGGCCGACTGGTCGTCGAGCGCGGCGGCGTGGCCGGTCAAACCCTCGGGGCTGAACACCTCGTCCCAGTAGTCGCTGATCCGGCCGCGGGTCCAGCGGTAGCGACGACGACTCGCCAGTCCCATCGGGTGGGCGTGGGTGGCTCCGAAGAACGGCTCGGCGGCGGGTGAGCGCCAGTCGAGCAGGAGGCGGCGGCCGTCACGGTCGGTGAGGCCGAGCCGGCCGACGTACACCGGCTCCGCGTCGTCGGTCTCGACGAAGTGTCCCAGGCACAGGTCCAGGCCGAAGCGACGCAGGGTGCGCAGCCGCCCGGTCAGCCGGTGGATCTCCTCGTCGCGGTCCATCGCCTCCTGGCCGGTCCCACCGGGAGCCTTCAGCTCGGCGTCCAGTCGCTCGGACAGGTCGGTGATCGAGGTCTCGAGGGTGTCCGCGATCGCCGCGAAGTGCCGCTCGTCGGCGGCGATCAGCGTGGGGTCGGCCTTCGGGGCGAGGCGTGCGGGCAGGTCGAACGCGCTGGTGGTCAGGGGGTTCACGACGGTGAGTCTGCGCCACGCCCCGGGCCTTGCCGCAAGCCCCCCGGTGCGCTATACGTTGGGAGTGGAAGGAGCCGGTGGCTCCTTCCTTTCGCTGTCCCCGACGCAGGCCGGTCCTTCGACCGGGGAACCTGAGGACCGGACCTGTCCTGGCACCACGACGAGAGGCATGAGCTGGCGTCGAAGTGATCGACGTCTGAGGTCCCCATGACCACCATCAGCACGCTCGACCCCCGCGCGATCGCCGCCGTGACCGCGATCCGCAGCGGCGACGTCGAGGAGCTGCGACGGCTGCTGGCCGCCCACCCCGACCTGGCCACGGCGCGGCTGGGTGACGACGACCCCGACGGCATGAGCCGCTCCTTGCTGCACGTGGCCACGGACTGGCCGGGTCACTTCCCGAACGTGACAGGAACCGTGATCGCCCTCGTCGAGGCCGGGGCCGACGTGAACGCCCGGTTCCGGGGGCCCCACGAGGAGACGCCGCTCCACTGGGCGGCCAGCTCGGACGACGTCGACGCGCTCCACGCGCTCCTGGACCACGGCGCCGAGATCGACGCGGGCGGCGGCGTGATCGCCGGCGGCACCCCCTTGGGAGACGCCACGGCCTTCGCGCAGTGGGACGCTGCCCGCGCCCTCGTGGCTCGTGGCGCCAGGGCCGGGCTGTTCGACCTGGCCGCCCTCGGGATGACCGACGACGTGCTGGCGCTCGTCCACGGCGAGGACCCGCCCTCGGCCGACGGGATCAACCACGCCTTCTGGTCGGCCTGCCACGGCAACCAGGTCGCCACCGCGCAGGCTCTCGCCTCGCTCGGCGCGGAGATCGACTGGCTGCCCGGCTGGGAGCGGGCCACCCCTCTCGACATCGCGGCGCGAGCCGAGGCCCACGACGCCGTCCGGTGGCTCCACGGCCAGGGAGCGCGTACGTGCGAACAGCTCAGCGACGAGTCGCCGTGAGGTCCGTGCCGGTCACTCGGGCTCGAGGTGCTCGAGGACCAGCACGAGGTGCTCGCCCGGGCACCGCCGTCCACCTCGAGGCCGAAGGAGTGCCCGACGCCGCTTCGATCTCGGCAGGAGCCATGGTCGCCGCCTCGTGGGATCCGGTGGGTTCCTCCCACCATCGAACCGGGGCCCGGAGGTGTCAACCGGCACGCCTCTGGTGCTCGGCGGCCCGCGGTTCGACACTGGCCCCATGAACTCATCCCACCCGCGACGCCCCCAGCGCACCTGTCCCGGCGTCTACCGCGCGACGGTGGTCAACGCCACCGACCCGCAGCAGGCCCACCGCGTGCAGCTGACCATCCCCTCCGTCTCCGCCTCCCCCTCCACGTGGGCACCGACCATCCGGGACGTCGCCGGGCGTCCCCAGGTGGGCGACGAGGTCCTCGTCGGCTTCGAGGCGGCCGACCCGGACTTCCCCTACGTCATCGGAGTGCTGTCGACGGCACCCGGTTCATCCGTCGAGATCTCCGACGACGGCGGCAACTCAGTGCGCCTCTCCCCGAGCGGGATCGAGCTCACCACGAGCGGCGACGTGCGGGTCACGGCCTCGCAGGTCCGCGTCTCCGCCGGCCTCGCCGAGGTCGACGCGGGCATGTGTGACTTCTCCGGGGTGGTGAAGGCCTCGGCCCTGATCGCGGACTCGGTGACGGCTGCGTCGTACAGCCCGGGAGCCGGCAACATCTGGTGACGGGAACCCGGGCCAGGTGGTGGGCGGGAACTCGTCGTTACCGGGCGTCGGCGGGTCCGACGCGCATACAGGACACAGACCGTCCGGTGCGGGCCTGACTTCCAGGTCGCCTACAGCGTCCCGCGCACCAGGCCGATCAGCCGGTCGAGGACCCGGTCGCCGCCGCTGCGCAGCCCGTTGTGGAGGTATTCGTCGGTGAGCCACCGACGCATCCCCGGCAGCAGGTCGGCCGTCCGGCCGGAGAGCTCGCGATCGACGAACGGGTCGTCGGCGTAGATGGCCGCTGCACACGGCACGTCCACCGACGTGAGCACGTCGGCGTCGAAGAGCCGGGGCCACTCGTGGTCGGCGAGCAGGTCCGCCACCGCGGCGTACGGCCGGAGGTCGGCGGAGTCCTCGAAGTGCCACGGAAACAGGTGCTCGCCGGTCAGGAGCAGCGAGTCGCCGGCGAAGTCGTCGGGCTGGACTCGCTCGGAGGACCAGCCGGTCCTGACGCCGTCGGCATAGCTCGACTCGTGGATGACCGCGTAGAGCGGGTTGCGGCCGTTGAAGGGACGCATCGCGTCGAGGTCGTGCCGGAAGGCGGGCGAGCGCGGGTCCCGCTCCAGCAGGTAGTGGACCAGCTCGGCCCCGCCGTCCATGCCCAGCTGGCTGCCGATCGTGCGGGCCAGCCGCCGGGTGACGACGTCGCCCCCCGGCGTGAGGACCTCACCCGCGTCGCACAGGTCGAGCAGGGCGGCCAGCCGGTCGCGGTCGCCCGGGAACTGCCGGTGGTAGCGCGCGTCGAGCTGTCGCATGGTCTCGAAGGTCCGGGCATAGATGTCGTCGACCGGTCGACCCACGGGTGGGAGCCCACCGGTGAAGAACACCTCGCGCAGGCTGTCGGGAGCCACGCTGAGGTAGTGCAGCGAGCAGAACCCGCCGAACGACTGGCCCAGCACGCTCCACCGGTCGACCCCGAGGTGCTGACGGAACGCCTCCGCATCGCGCACGATGGCGTCCGCCCGGTAGTGCGTCAGCCGCGTGGCGTCGGCCTCCGCGTCCGTGCCCGGATCGCCGTACGGCGTGGAGAGGCCGGTGCCGCGCTGGTCGAGCATCAGCACCCGGAAGTCGCGCAGCGCCCGGTCGAGCCACGCGGGTGAGCCCGGTCGCCCGGAGGGACGCGGCGCCTCCTGGCCCGGCCCGCCCTGCAGGAACAGCAGGAACGGGCGGTCGAGTCCGTCGGGGGCGGCGACCTCGCGGGCGAAGACCTCGATCTTCTCGCCGTCGGGCTGCTGGTGGTCGAGCGGCAGCGAGAGCCGGTGGTCGGTGAGCACCAACCCGGGGATCCTGAGCGTCTGGGTCACCCCGCGAGGCTAGCGCTCAGTCCTGCGGGACCTGCTCGTCCACCCGGGCCAGGAGCTTGTCCACCAGGGCGGACATGGTGGCCACGTCGTCGTCGCGGAGCCCGTCGAACACGAGCCGGCGTACGGCGTCCACGTGGCCGGGGGCGGCCCCCTCGATCGCGGCCCGCCCCTCCGGCGTGATCACGACGAAGGCGCCACGCCTGTCGGACGGGCACTCCACGCGCTCCACCATCCCGCGGCGTTCCATCCGCGTGACGTGGTGCGAGACCCGGCTGCGCTCCCAGAGCATCCGCTGGGCGAGGTCGCTCACCCGGAGGCGTCCCTCCTCGGTGTCGGTGAGGTTGACCAGCACCTCGAAGTCCGGGTTCGACAGCCCGGCGTCGTCCTGTAGCTCGCGCTGGAGGGTGGCGCCCAGCTGGGCGTTCAGCCTCAGCCACCCACGCCACAGGCGCTGCTCGTCGGCACTGAGCCAACGCTCCTCGGAACTCATGACGCCAGCATACCCCGGAATAGTTGACACATCACCTAAGTTGTAGTCAGATGTAAGTGACACATCACCCACTAGTCGGCGCACGCCGAAGAGCATCCCTCAGGAGCACCGCATGACCACCACCAGCAACCTCCCCAGCACCATCGACGACCTGTCCGGCACCTACGTCATCGACGCCTCGCACACCCGCATCGGCTTCATCGCCCGCCACGCGATGGTCACCAAGGTCCGCGGCTCGTTCAACGAGTTCGAGGGCAGCGCCGTCGTCGACGCCGCCGACTTCTCCCAGTCCTCGGCGCAGCTGACCATCCAGGTCGCCAGCATCGACACGCGCAGCGAGCAGCGTGACGGTCACCTGCGCAGCAACGACTTCCTCGACCTGGAGCACTTCCCGCAGATCACCTTCGCCTCCACCGGCGTCGAGCGGACCGGCGCCACCAGCCTCGAGCTGACCGGCGACCTCACCATCAAGGACGTCACCAGGTCCGTCACGGTCCCCTTCGACTTCGAGGGCGCAGCCACCGACCCCTTCGGCAACCTCCGCGTCGGGTTCGAGGGTTCCGTGGTCATCAACCGCAAGGACTTCGGCATCACCTGGAACGCCGCGCTCGAGACCGGCGGCGTGCTGGTCAGCGAGAAGATCACCCTCGAGTTCGAGGTCTCCGCGATCAAGAGCGCCTGACCGAGCAGTACTCCTGGGTGGGACTGCCGGTCGTGGCCTCCACGGCCGGCAGCCACTCCCCAGGCAGCCACTCCCCAGGCATCCACGACCCCAGCGCCCGCCCCAGCGCGACTCAGGCGGCGGTCCGACGACGCCGCCACAGCAGCAGCAGCCCCGCGCACAACGCGCCCAACGTGCCGAGCGACAGGTCACCGAGCGTGTCCTCGTAGGCCGTGCTGATCTCCGTGCCGTGCCGGATGAACGTGTACCACTCCCCGAGCTCCCAGCCGATCGCCAGGATCGCGCCCAGGCCGGCGACGAGGCCGACCATCGCCCAGTCGGGCCGGACCGAGCCGGCCACCAGCAGGCCGATGCCGAGAAGCAGGAACAGCCAGTTCACGTAGTGGTTGAAGTCGTCCCACCACACCACCGAGTCGTAGAGGTCCAGGCTGTTGCCGGTCACGTCGACCAGGAACGGCAGCATCACCAGCGCGAAGGCGCCGTACGGCGGGGCCTCGGGCCGGCGGCGCGCGGCCAGCCACCAGGCCGCCGGCGCCACCAGCATCAGCAACGGGTAGGCGATCAACCTCGCCCCGAAGGCCTTGTCGGCGAACCGCTCGATCCCGGGCCACCACTCCGCGACCGCCAGCTGCGCCACGGTCAGGACAAGGATCAGGACGGGGACCCAGAACGGGCACGGGCGACGGGTCACCGGATCAGTGTGCCGGTCCGAGCGCCGCAGCGCGGCGCAGGAGACGACTGTTCTCGACCCAGATCGACCACTGGGCGTAGGCACCGATCGGGGTCAGGACGACCAGGGCCAGCACCACGTGTCCCGTGACCACCGCGAGGATGAACCCCACCGGCATCGCCACCAGGACGACGAGTCCGACCCACTCCAACCGCGTTGTCGGTGGCCGGTCACCCTTGTGCTTCACCCGGGGAGAATAGTCGTTATGCACGTATTTCGAGATTCGGACGGGGCCACGCCGGGCTCCCTGGTCTAGATCTGTCCCGCCCCTTCGAGCATGACCGGGAGGTCACCCGGAGAGCAGCGCCAGCGAGGACAGCGCCACCAGCCAGCTGACGAAGCTGCCGACGAGGAAGTACTCCGTCAACCGGTGGATCCACTGCTGCTCGGGCTTGGAGTGCAGCTCCGGCCAGCGCAGCAACCCCTTGGCCGCCACCACGATGCTGGCGGCCGTCAGCTGGCCGGCCAGGCCGAGCCCGACGATGAACACGCGTTCCATCGGGCCGAGCAGGCGCCCACCCTTGAGCTGCTGCCCGGGATCGGCCGCGGTGTGGTGGAGCGCCGGGTTGGTGGTGCCGGTCGCGGTGAGGACCAGCTGGACGATGACGTTGCCCGTGCTGAGCTGGGCCAGGAACACTCCCGCCAGCACGAGGGCGCGGTCGGCGGAGAGCCCCTGCAGCACGGGCACCCCCACGGAGTCGAGCCAGTCGCCGAGCAGGCCGCCGGCCGGACTGGCCCAGGGGGACGTCAGCACCCCCAGCGCGAGGGCACCGCCGAGGACGACGAGTGGCATCCAGGCGGGCGACCCGGCGAGGGACCGGGAGACGGCCTCGCGCCACAGCACGACGACGCCCGCGACCACGGCCAGGGCGAGCAGGTCGCCCAGGTCGGTCAGGCCCGCGAGCAGACCGAGCCAGACCGCCACGAGCGCACCGATGCCCTCGTTCACGAACCGCACCGGCCTGATCGAGTGGGTCAGGTCGGCCACCGCCAGGCCCACCAGCAGCACGGCGATCCAGCTCATGACACGCTCCTCAACAGCTCGTCGGCCGCGACGATCACGGCCAACCCGTCGTTGCGGAACCGCTGCGACACCGCCGAGGCCGAGATCTTCTCCTCCTCGGCGAGCTCCACCTGACTCCTGCCGGTGAACGCGCCGCGCAGCAGCCGCAACGACCGCTCCGAGAGAGAGCCAACCATCTGGTCCTGACACATCAGGGCCGCGTTGACCGGCGCGGGGTCCGGCCCCTCGTCCGCGTCCCCCTCCTCGGCGCGGCGGTAGGCGGTCCGCAGGTGTCGCGACGCGGCGCGGCCCGCCTCGAGCTTCACCTCCTCGATGGCCGCCCGGGCGGCCCACCAGCCCGGACCGTCCTCGACGCGGGGGCGCTCGGCGAGCACGGCGACGCGTCCCCAGCCGATCCCGTGGCGCACCCCGATGGCCGGCGCGAGGTGCAGCCGCAGCCACGACGTGGCGTGCAGCGCCTCGCCGACAGTCGCGAAGCAGCCCTGGTACTCGTCACCCACCGTGATCCGCAGGGGTACGGCGGGGGCCAGCTCGGTGTTGGCCTCGTCGAGGACCCGGGCCAGGACCTCGTGCAGCGCCTCACGGTCCGTGGACGCCCGCGACCGGACGACGTCGCCGATCACGGTGGCCACGACAGGCGAGGGCTTCATCTCCGACATCTGAAGATCATATCTTATTTCTCAGCAGATGAAGCAGATGTCTTACTCCCAGAAGATGCGGTCCACGATGCTGCGGGCCCGCCGGGCGGAGCGCAGGTAGTCGTTCAGCATCACGTCGCTCTCCCCCGGGTGGTACTGCAGGATCGCGGCCACCGCCGCGCGCTCCCGGGCGTCGCGGGGCAGCTGGTCCGCCGGCTTGCCCCGCACCTGCACGGTCGCGTTGCGGGCGCGGCTGGCGAACCTCCACGCCTCGGCCAGCCCCTCCGCGTCGGCCAGTGCGATCAGGTCGTTCTCGGCGGCGACCTGCAGGGCCTCCAGCGTCTTGGTGGTGCGCAGCTCCGGGATCCGACCGGCGTGCTCCATCTGCAGCAGCTGCACGGTCCACTCCACGTCGGAGAGCCCCCCTCCGCCAAGCTTGAAGTTGGTGGCCGGGTCGGCCCCCCGGGGCAGCCGCTCGGAGTCCACGCGCGCCTTGATCCGGCGTACCTCCACCACGTCGCTGCGCGTCAGCCCCTGCTCCGGGAAGCGGAGCGGGTCGATCAGGTCCTTGAACCGGGCGCACAGGTCGGGGTCCCCCACGATCGGAGCCGCCCGCAGGAGCGCCTGCGCCTCCCACACGGCCGACCACTTCCCGTAGTACGCCGCGTAGGAGTCGAGCGTCCGCACGAGCGGTCCCTGGCGCCCCTCGGGGCGCAGGGCGGTGTCGACCTCGAGGGAGGGGTCGCGCGACTGCTCGGTCAGCAGCCGGCGTACGTCGTTGGCCACCGCCTGCGCCATCGAGCTGGCCAGCTGTCCGTCCGCGCCGGGCAACGGCTCGTGCACGAACATCACGTCGGCGTCGCTGCCGTAGCCGAGCTCGTAGCCGCCGTAGCGACCCATGGCCACGATCGCCATCCGGGTCGGCATCTCGGCCCCCTTGGCCGTCTCGACCCCGCGGATGGCCGCCTGGAGAGTCGCGTCCAGCGTGGCGCTGGTGACGTCGGTGAGCGCGTAGCCGACCTCGGCGACCCCGAACGGCACGCACAGGTCGGCGATGCTGATGCGCAACAGCTCGCGGCGCCTGATCGCCCGGATCGCCAGCACCGCGTCCTGGGCGTTGTCCCGGCGCTCCGCCGCGGACCTCATCTCCGTCTGGACGGCGTCGCGACCGAACGGCTCGAGGCGCTCCTGCTCACCCAGGATGGCCACGCCCTGCGGCTCGCGCTGGAGCAGGTCGGTGGCGAAGCGGCTCGTGGCCAGGACCTGCGCCATCCGCTGGGCGGCCTGGCCCTCGTCACGGAGCAGCCGGAGGTACCACGGCGTCGAGCCCAGGGCCTCGGAGATCTTGCGGAACCCGAACAGCCCGGCATCCGGGTCGGGGGCGTCGGCGAACCACTCGAGCATCACCGGCAGCAGGGTCCGCTGGATCTGGGCGGTGCGGCTCACCCCCTTGGTCAGCGCCTCGATGTGGCGCAGGGCGGCCTTGGGGTCGAGGTAGCCGAGGGCCGACAGCCGGGCCTGGGCGGCCTCGGGACTGAGCCGGGCCTCGCCGCTGACCCGCGCCACCGCCGAGAGCAGCGGCCGGTAGAAGAGCTTCTCGTGCAGCCGGCGCACCTCGCGCTGGTGGTAGTGCCACTGCTTGTTCAGCTCGCTGACCGGCTCCCTGGTGTAGCCGAGCGAGCGCCCCAGCCGCCGCAGCGATGGCTCGTCCTCAGGCATCACGTGGGTGCGGCGGAGCTGGAAGAGCTGGATGCGGTGCTCGAGGGTGCGCAGGAACGAGTAGGCCTCGTGCAGGGCGCGACCGTCCTCGCGCCCGACGTACCCCCGCTCGGTCAGCTTGGCCAGCGCGCTCAGCGTGGTCGGGGAGCGCACCTCCTCGTCGGCCCGGCCGTGGACCATCTGCAGCAGCTGCACCGCGAACTCGACGTCGCGCAGGCCGCCGGAGCCGAGCTTGAGCTGTCGCTCGGCCCGGTCGGCGGGGATGTGGTCGAGGACCCGCCGGCGCATCCGCTGCACCTCCTCGACGAAGCCGTCGCGCTGGGCCGCCGACCAGACCAGGGGGCCGATGACCTCGGCGTACTCGCGACCGAGGGGCAGGTCGCCCGCCACCGGCCGCGCCTTGAGCAGGGCCTGGAACTCCCACGTCTTGGCCCAGCGCTCGTAGTAGCCGCTGTGGCTGGCCACCGTCCGCACGAGCGGTCCCGACTTCCCCTCGGGGCGCAGGGCCGCGTCGACTGGCCAGATCGTGCCCTCGCGCGTCTGGTCCGAGCAGACCTGCATCATCACCGAGGCCAGCTGCCCGGCCGCCTTCATCGCGGCCCCGTCGCCGTGGCCCTCCACCGGCTCGGCCACGAAGATCACGTCGACGTCGCTCACGTAGTTCAGCTCGTGACCGCCGCACTTGCCCATCGCGACCACGGCCAGCCGGCACCCCTTCGCCGCGTCGCCCACCTTGGCCCGGGCCACCGCGAGCGCCGCGTCGAGCGTCCCCGCGGCGAGGTCGGCGAGCTCGGCGGCCGCGTCGTCGACGCCGAGGTGGTGGGCCAGGTCCCGGGAGGCCAGGCGCAGCAGGACGCGGCGGTACTCCACGCGGAGGGCGTCGAGGGCGTCGGCGTACGCCAGCGAGGAGACCGGGTGCTCGTCGGCGGGGTCGGCACCGACCGCACGGAGCAGCCCGGCGCGGATGGCGTACGCCGGCGGCCGCGTCGACCCCAGCGTCGGGTCGGTGAGCTCGTGCCAGTGCTCGGGGTGACGACGCAGGTGGTCGCCCAGCGCCTGGCTGGCTCCGAGCACGGAGACCAGCCGCATCGAGGTGCCCTCGTCGTCGGCCACCTCACGCAGCAGGCGCTGCCGGTCGTCGACGGCGTCCGCGAGCCCCACCAGGGCACTCAGCGCGAGGTCCGGGTCGGCGCTGCGCCCGAGCAGCGGCGCCAACGGCCTGGTGACCTCCCCCAGCTCACCGAACAGCTGCTGCGCCCGCTCGGTGTCGGAGAAGCCCAGCCGCACCAGGTTGCCCCAGGTGGTGTCGCCGTCGGTTGCCACCGGGCGAATCTATCCTCAGGCCGCCATGTCGTCAGGTGGCGACCCGGGCGCTCCTCACTGGCTCTCCTCGTGAATGGTGAGGACACGGTGCAGGCCGGTCAGGTGCAGGACCCGGAGCACGCGGGGCTCCCCGCAGACGATCTCCAGCCTGCCGCCCCGCGCCCGCTGCGCCTTGTGGGCCGCGACCAGGACCCCGAGACCGACCGAGTCCATGAAGGCCACGTCGTCGAGGAACACCACCACCCGGTCCTCGCCCTGGCTCACGACCTCCGCCAGCCGGTCGCGCAGGGCGGGGGCCGTGTGCACGTCGACCTCACCCCGCACCGTGACCGTCACCCCGCTCGCGCACAGGCGCAGGTCGGTGACGAGCTCGGCAGGGACGTCGAACGGGGTACGCGTGGTGGCCATCCCCCGACCCTCCCGTGAAGGCGGTGCCCCGGGCATCCGCACAACTACTCAGTTCGAAGGCCCCCGCCGGTCGAACCTCTCGAAACCCCCGCCAGGTTGAGCCTGTCGAAACCAAACCCCGCCCCCGCCGGTTGAGCCTGTCGAAACCCCCGCCGGTTGAGCCTGTCGAAACCCCCGCCGGTTGAGCCTGTCGAAACCAGTTGTCCACAGGCCACAAACTCACCAATGACGAGCGCGCGCATTCGGATCACGATCCAGGCATGCCCTACGTCTATATGCTGCGTTGCGTCGACGGGTCCTACTACGTCGGAAGCACCTTCAACCTCGAACGCCGGCTCTGGCAGCACAACACCAACACCGAGGGTGCGTCGTACACCCGGAGTCGGCGACCGGTCGAGCTGGTCTGGTCAGGCTGGTACGACTCAATCCGGGACGCCTTCACCATGGAGAAACAGATCCAGGGTTGGCGTCGTGAGAAGCGCGAGGCGTTGATCAACGGGAGATATGACCTGTTGCCGAAGCTGGCGGCGTCCCCGGATCCGCCGCCCTGACCTCCAGAGAGGTTTCGACAAGCTCAACCGGCGGTGGTGGGGTTTCCTCCGCGGCACGCCGGGTTTCGACAAGCTCAACCGGCGGGAGGTGCGGACTGCCCCCACGCACCGGTTTCGACGGGGAGTCAGATGACGGGGAGCATCCGGTCGCGCTCGAAGGCGGAGACCTGACCGCGGTACTCCTCCCACTCCGCTCGCTTGTTGCGGAGGAAGAACTCGTAGACGTGCTCGCCGAGGGTGTCGGCGAGGAGCTCGGAGTCCTCGGCGATGCGGATCGCGTCGTGCAGGGTCTTGGGGAGCTGCTCGAGACCGAGAGCCTTGCGCTCGCGGTCGTTGAGCGACCAGACGTCGTCCTCGGCCTCGTGGGGGAGCTCGTACTCCTCCTCGAGGCCCTTCATGCCGGCGGCGAGCACCACCGCGTAGGCGAGGTAGGGGTTGCAGGCGGCGTCGATGGTGCGCAGCTCGACACGGGTGGACTGGCCCTTGTTGGGCTTGTACATCGGCACGCGGACCATTGCCGAGCGGTTGTTGTGGCCCCACGACTTGTACGACGGTGCCTCGCCGCCGCCGATCAGCCGCTTGTAGGAGTTGACCCACTGGTTGGTGACGCAGGTGATCTCGCTGGCGTGGTGCAGGATGCCAGCGATGAAGTGGCGGGCGGTCTTGGAGAGCTGGTACTCCGCGCCGGCCTCGAAGAAGGCGTTCGTGTCCCCCTCGAACAGCGACACGTGGGTGTGCATGCCGGAGCCGGGGTGGGTGGTGAACGGCTTGGGCATGAAGCTGGCCCAGATGCCCTGGCTCAGCGCGACCTCACGGACCACGGTGCGGAAGGTCATGATGTTGTCGGCGGTCGAGAGGGCGTCGGCGTACCGCAGGTCGATCTCCTGCTGGCCGGGACCGCCCTCGTGGTGGCTGAACTCCACCGAGATCCCCATCGACTCGAGCATGTTGATCGCCTCGCGACGGAAGTCCGACCCGCGCGACTGGGCGGTGTGGTCGAAGTAGCCGCTGCGGTCGACCGGGACCGGCTCCTCGCCCATGCCGGGGCGGCCCTGGAAGAGGTAGAACTCGATCTCGGGGTGGGTGTAGAAGGTGAAACCCTTGTCGGCCGCCTTCTGCAGCGTGCGCTTGAGGACATAGCGCGGATCGGCGTACGACGGAGAGCCGTCCGGCATCATGATGTCGCAGAACATCCGCGCGGTGGAGGGGCCCTCGCCCCGCCACGGCAGCAGCTGGAAGGTCGCCGGGTCCGGGTGGGCCAGCATGTCGGCCTCCGTCACCCGGGCGAAGCCCTCGATCGCCGACCCGTCGAACCCGATGCCCTCGGAGAACGCGTTCTCCAGCTCAGCGGGAGCGACCGACACCGACTTGAGGTAGCCCAGCACGTCGGTGAACCACAACCTGACGAACCGGACGTCGCGCTCTTCGAGTGCGCGGAGAACGAAGTCTTCCTGCTTGCCCATGGAGCGAGCCTAACGGCCACCGGACGGTGCTCGGGACCGCCTCAGTCCGGGGGCACGTTCTCGAGCTCGCGGAGCCACGCCGCGGCGCTCGCGTCGCTGGGCATCCGCCAGTCCCCGCGGGGCGACATCGTGCCGCCGGCGCTCACCTTGGGACCGTTGGGCAGCGCGGATCGCTTGAACTGGCTGCTGAAGAAGCGCTTGAGGAACACCTCGAGCCAGCGTCGGATCTCGGGGAGGTCGTAGGCGGTGCGCGACTTCTCGGGATAGCCGGGCGGCCACTCCCCCGACGCCGCGTCGGCCCACGCGTGCCGGGCCATGAAGGCCACCTTGCTGGGGCGCGCGCCGTACCTCAGCACGTGGAAGAGGGTGAAGTCCTGCAGGGCGTAGGGACCGACCGAGTCCTCGGTGCTCTGGGCCTTCTCCCCCTCCTTGGTCGGGATCAGCTCGGGAGTGATCTCCTGCTCCATGATCGCCGTGAGCACCTCGCCGACCTCGCCGTCCTTCGGCCCGAGCTGCTCGCTGTCGACGACCCACCGGATCAGGTGCTGGATGAGCGTCTTCGGCACCCCGGAGTTGACCGTGTAGTGCGACATCTGGTCGCCGACGCCGTAGGTGCACCACCCCAGGGCCAGCTCGGAGAGGTCACCGGTGCCGAGGACGATTCCCCTGCGCTGGTTGGCGATCCGGAAGAGGTAGTCGGTGCGCAGGCCGGCCTGGACGTTCTCGAAGGTGACGTCGTAGACCTCCTCACCGGAGGCGAACGGGTGGCCCAGGTCGCTGAGCAGCTGCTTCGCGGCCGGGCGGATGTCGATCTCCTCGAAGCTGACCCCCAGCGCCTTTCCCAGCCTCGTCGCGTAGCCCTTGGTCGTGTCTCCGGTCGCGAAGCCCGGCAGCGTGAAGGCGAGGATGTCGCTGCGGGGGCGGTCCATCCGGTCCATCGCCTGGGCCGCGACGATCAGCGCGTGCGTCGAGTCCAGGCCCCCGGAGACCCCGATGACGACCTTGGGCTGGCCGATCGCCCGGAGCCGCTGCTCGAGGCCGGAGACCTGGATGTTGTAGGCCTCGTAGCAGTCCAGGGCCAGGCGCGCCGGGTCGTCGGGGACGAACGGGAAGCGGTCGACCTTGCGGCGCAGGCCGATGTCCCCGTCGGGCGGATCGAGGGTGAACTCGATCTCGGCGAAGTCCCCGGTCTCCACGAGCGCCTGGTGGCGGTTGTCGTCGAAGGTGCCTTGGCGCAGACGCTCCTGGCGGATCCGGTCGAGGTCGACGTCCACGACGGTGCGTCGAGGCCCCTCGGGGAATCGCTCGCTCTCGCCGAGGAGGTCGCCGCACTCGTAGACCATCGTCTGGCCGTCCCAGGACAGGTCGGTGCTCGACTCCCCCTCGCCGCCGGCGGCGTAGAGGTAGGCGGCCAGGTTGCGGAAGCTCGCGGACCGCACCAGGAGCCGGCGATCCTCGGCACGGCCGACGGTGATCGGCGACCCGGACAGGTTGGCGAGCACGGTGGCCCCGCCCAGGGCGGCGTAGGAGCTCGGCGGGATGGGGACCCACATGTCCTCGCAGATCTCCACGAACAGCGCGAGCCCCGGCACGTCGGTGGCGCGGAAGATCAGGTCCCGTCCGAACGGCACCTCGGTGCGCCCCAGGGTGATGCTCTCGCCGCGCTGGTCCTCACCCGACGCGTAGTGCCGCGCCTCGTAGAACTCGCGGTACGTCGGCAGGAACGTCTTCGGGGCCACGCCGAGCACGACACCGCGATGGATCACGACGGCACAGTTGAAGATCCGGTTGCCCTTGAGCAGCGGGGCTCCCACCACCAGCACCGGGCGCAGCTCCTGGCTGGCCTCGACCAGGGTCGCGATCGCGTCGAGGACGTCAGCGAGCAGCACGTCCTGCATCACCAGGTCGTCGATCGCGTAGCCGCTCAGGCACAGCTCCGGGAACAGCGCGACGGCCACACCCTCGTCGTGGCAGGCGCGCGCCTCAGCGAGCACGGTCGCCGCGTTCGTCGCCGGATCGGCGATCGCCACCGGCGCCGTGCAGGCCGCCACGCGGGCGAACCCGTGGGCGTAGGCCGAGTTGAAGTCCACGTCACCAGTGTTACAGAAGGGATGTCCGAGAATGGCCGCGAGGGATTCGGCATCACCGTGTCCAACTGGGTCGAGCCGACCGCCACCACCCGCCGGTTGAGCTTGTCGAAACCTCTCAACACGCCCAGCAGGGGTTCGACAGGCTCGAGGGGCGTGGGGTTGTGATCGACGAGACACCCCGTGGGCGGACGGGCGGGGCTAGCGTGGATCCCGGTCCGGGGACTTCGTGAGGAAGCCTCGAGAACATGCAAGGAGCTCGACGATGAGTGAAGAGACGGCGCCCTACGGGAGCGGGTCGGCGAAGCCCGCCGCACCGGCCAAGCGGATCCGCACGCAGCACCTGCGCGAGATGAAGGCGCGCGGCGAGCGGTTCGCGATGCTGACCGCCTACGACATGTACACCGCCGAGGTCTTCGACGAGGCGGGCATCGAGGTGCTCCTGGTCGGGGACAGTGCGTCCAACAACGTCTACGGCAACGAGACCTCACTCCCGGTCACGGTCGACGAGCTGATCCCGCTGACCCGCGCGGTGTCACGGTCGGTGAAGCGCTCGCTGGTGGTGGGCGACCTGCCCTTCGGCTCCTACCAGCGCTCGCCGGAGCAGGCCTACGACACCGCCGTCCGGTTCATGAAGGAGGGTGGCGCCCATGCCATCAAGCTCGAGGGCGGCCGCGAGATGGCCCCGCAGATCGAGCTGCTCAGCCGCGGCGGCGTACCCGTCATGGCCCACATCGGCTTCACCCCGCAGAGCGAGCACGCCCTCGGCGGCTACCGCGTCCAGGGACGGGGCGAGACGAGCGACCGGATCCTCGACGACGCCCGGGCCGTCGAGGCGGCGGGCGCCTTCGCCGTGGTGATGGAGATGGTCCCGGGCGACGTCGCTGCGCTCGTGACCAAGGAGCTGGCCATCCCCACGATCGGCATCGGCGCGGGCGTCGGCTGTGACGGACAGGTGCTGGTCTGGCAGGACGCCTTCGGGATGCGCACCGGCAAGATGGCGCGCTTCGTCAAGCAGTACGCCGACCTGCACGGTGTGCTCCTCGACGGCGCCAGGGCGTACGCCGAGGACGTCCGGTCGGGCGCCTTCCCCGGCCCGGAGCACACCTTCTGAGCGCGTCTCGTCTCACATGATGTCCGTTTTAGGACGTTTACAGGTATTCCGCCACATTTAGGGCGCTGAGCCGTCACGATTGCGTCATCTGACGGCCCCCGCTCGCAAGGACGACCCATGGCGATCTTCTTCACCAAGAAAAAGAAGAAAAAGAAGAGGAAGCACCACGCCGTCAAGCACAAGCCGAAGCCGAAGCCGAAGCCCAAGCCCAAGCCCAAGCCGACCCCCACGCCGCAGCCGGTCACGACGCCCACCCCGTCGGCCGACTCTGCGCCCAGCACCACCCCGACGCCCACCCAGACCCCCACGCAGGCCCCGGTCCCGGCCGGGCTGCCGATCGCGACCGCCCGCGAGCGTCTGCACCTCAACCGCTTCGGCACCGGCTTCCGCCAGGACGCCCTGGCCAAGCTCCGCGCCGCCGGCACGACCGAGGACTGGCTGGCGGCCCAGCTGAACCCGGGGTCCATCCCGGAGTCGGCGAAGATCGCCGAGATCGACGGCTGGTTCCCCGAGCTGCGCCTGTCCGCGGCCGAGAAGGTGGCCACCAACGCCGGTGGCGGCAAGAAGGCGTGGCAGTACGGCCACGACCTCGGCAACTGGAGCATCCTGCGCCGCATCTACTCCGAGCGGACCGTGCTCGAGACGATGGTCGAGTTCTGGACGAGCGTCATGCACATCTCCACGGGCCACGACCGGGCCTGGATGTACCAGTTCGACTACGACGCGACCATCCGCCGCCTCGCGCTGGGCCGCTTCGAGGACCTGCTCACCGAGCTGTCGCTGCACCCGGCGATGCGCCAGTACCTCGACAACTGGAAGTCGGTGAAGAACAAGCCCAACGAGAACCAGGGCCGCGAGCTCCTCGAGCTGCACACCGTCGGGCGCCGGGCCGGCTACACCGAGGACATGGTCAAGGCCTCGGCCGTCCTCCTCTCCGGCTACACGGTCGACTGGGGCAAGACCTACGACGCGAAGTACGACCCCGCGGCGCACACCACCGGCGCGGTCCAGGTGCTCGACTTCACCCACCCCAACGCCTCGGCCGACGGCCAGGAGGCCACGTTGGCCTACCTGAAGTACCTCGCCCACCACCCGGCCACGGCCCGGAACCTGATGACCAAGCTGGCGACGTTCCTCGTCTCGGACGCCCCCTCGGACGCCCTGGTCGACTCGCTGGCCGAGGTCTACCTGAGCTCGGGCACCGACATCTCGGCCGTGCTGAAGGCGCTCGCCACGAACCCGGAGTTCCTCACCTCCGAGGGCCTCAAGGTGCGTACGCCGGTCGCGGACCTCGTGGCCACGGCACGGGCGCTCGACGTCCAGGTCACGACCCCGAAGGACGGCAACTCCTGGGCCTTCCACGCCAACTACCTGCACGGCAGCGCGAGGATCTTCTCCTGGCCCCGACCCGACGGCCCGCCGCTCACCGGTCGTCCGTGGTCCTCGGCGTCGCGCCTGTTCGCGTCGTACCACATGCACCGGAACCAGGCCGGCGGCTACTACCCGCCGCAGGCGACCTACCGCAACGGCGCCTTCTGGCTGACCAAGCCCATGCGCTTCGACGCCTACGTGGACCTGCTGTGCCGCACCTTCCTCGGCCGTGCGAGCGACGCACGGCTGCTGAAGGCGGCGTGCCAGAGCACCGAGCTGACCGCATCGACCTCGATCACCGCGACCCACTCGGCGGCGACGTGGAAGTTCGTCCGGCTCGTCAACACCCTGCTCGACTCCCCCGACCACATGACCACGTGAGGCACACCATGACCGACCACGCTCTCTCCGGGGAGAACAGCTGCTGCAGCGACTTCACCCGCTCGCGGGTCTCTCGCCGTTCGATCCTCCAGGGTGCCGCGGCCGTCGGCGGCGGCATGGCCGTCACCCAGATGTTCGGCGACGCCATGATGCAGGCCACCTTCGCCGGCACCCCGGGCGGCAACACCATGGTGGTGATCAGCCTGCGCGGCGGGATCGACGGCCTCGGCCTGGTCGTGCCCCACGGCGACCCGGCCTACTACAAGGCCCGTCCCTCCACCGCGGTCCCGGCGGCCTCGCTGCTCTGCAAGGACGCGATGTTCGGGCTGCACCCGGCGATGGCCCCGCTCGAGCCGCTGTGGAAGTCCGGTGGGCTCGCGGCGATCCAGGCGACCGGCCTCGCCGTACCCAACCGCTCGCACTTCTCAGCCATCGAGGAGGTCGAGGACGCCGCCCCCGGCTCCGACGCGCGCACCGGCTGGATCAACCGGATGATCGGCCTCGGCCCCGCCAACGGCACGCTCGACGCCGTGCAGCTCGGCATGAACTTCCCGACCACCGCCCTCGTCGGCCCTAACTCGACCCTCGCCACCAGCGAGCTCGACGACCTCCTGGTCGCCGGCGCGGAGGGCAACGCCATCCCCCGCTACTCCTCGCTGCAGACCGCCTGGTCCGGCGCGAAGGGCCCGCTGGCCAACGGTGCCAACGAGGCCGTGAACATCTCCCAGGGTCCGGGCGCCAAGCTCAAGGCGATGGCCGACTCGACCGTTCCGTACCCGACGGTGTGGAACGCGGCACCGTTCGCCGAGCCGCTGAAGAACGCCGCCAAGCTGATCCGGGCCGACCTCGGCACCGACGTCATCGCCATCGACGCCGGCAACTGGGACCTGCACACCGGCTACGGCACCATCCAGTGGGGCACGATGCAGAGCAACATCTCGGGACTGGCCCAGGCTCTGGCCGCCTTCATGGACGACCTCGGCGAGCTCCGCTCGAAGGTCACCGTGGTGACCATCTCCGAGTTCGGCCGCCGGGTCGCCGAGAACGGCAGCGCGGGCTTCGACCACGGCTGGGGCAACATGATGCTCGTCGCCGGCGCCGGCGTGAAGGGCGGCCAGTACTACGGCAGCTGGCCCGGCCTGGCCAGCGGCTCCCAGGTCGACGGCGACCTCAAGGTCACCACCGACTACCGCAACGTCCTGGGCGAGGTCGTGAGCAAGCGGTTCCCGGACCGCTCGGTGCCCGCGCTCTTCCCCGACCTCGCGATCTCACCGGTCGGAGTGATGGCCTGAGCCGGTGGGTGCACCGGGCGATATGTACCGTGCCGGGCTAGCCTGCCGCATGCGACCTCTCGTTCTCACCCTCTGTGGTGCGGTCTGCGCCACCACCGTCATCGCCGGCCCGCTCTCGGCCCCGGCCCAGTCGGCCTCCTCGACCCCCTCGGCCCCCTCGACCGCCGTCTCCTCCCGTACGCCGAGCCGGCCCGCCGCACGCGCCGCCGCCAAGCCGGTCCCCGAGCTCAGGGTGACCCGGATGGTCAGCGGGCTCAACCTGCCGTGGGACGTGAAGTACACCCGCGGTGGACGGGTGCTCATCACCGAGCGCGCCTCGAAGCGCCTGCTGACGTGGCGAGCGGGCACGCTCCGGCGGGTCACGTTCCCGTCCTCGACGGTGTGGGCCAACGGCGAGACCGGGCTGATGTCCCTGGTCGTCGACCCCGGCTACACCTCCAACCGGCGCTTCTACACCTGCCAGGGAGGCAACACCAGCGGAGGCGGGCACGACGTGAGGGTCCTGGCGTGGCACCTCAACACCGCCGCGACCGAGGCGACGCTCACCGACACGCTGCTCACCGGCCTCCCCTCCAGCAGCGGGCGCCACGGCGGCTGCCGGCTGCTGATCGCCAAGAACGGCTCCCTGGTCGTCGGCACCGGCGACGCGGCCGTCGGCACGAACCCGCAGGACCTCACCTCGCTGGGCGGCAAGACCCTGCGGCTCGACCGGACCACCGGCGAGCCGTGGCCGGCCAACCCGTTCATCACCTCGTCCAACGCCAACACGCGCTACGTGCTCACCTACGGGCACCGCAACGTGCAGGGCCTGGCACAGCGCGCGGACGGGACCCTGTGGTCGGTCGAGCACGGCACCAGCCGCGACGACGAGGTCAACCGCCTCGGCGGTGGCTACAACTACGGCTGGAACCCCGTGCCCGGCTATGACGAGAGCACCCCGATGACCGACCACAGCCTGCCCGGCGCCCAGCAGAGCGCGCGGTGGCGCTCGGGCAGCCCCACGCTCGCGACCTCGGGCGCCGCGTGGGTGCAGGGATCGGCGTGGGGGGCCTACGAGGGGACCCTCGCCGTGGCCGCGCTCAAGGGCGAGCGGCTGATGTTCATGCGCTACGACTCCAAAGGCGTGTTCCACGGCCTGCGCGCCCCGGCCGCCCTGCGCACCTACGGCCGCCTCCGCTCGGTCAGCCGACTGCCCAACGACGACCTGATGGTGACGACGGCGAACGCCGACGGCCACGACGAGGTGCTGCGGGTGAGCCCGAGAGGCTGACGGTCAGCCCCAGCCGAGCGACCGCGTCCCCCACACGATCGTGGGCAGCCACACGACGAAGGCGAGCGCGGGCAGCCAGGTGACCCGTTCGGGGTGCGGGACGAACCAGCGCAGGGCCACCAGGAAGAGGACGACCCACAGCAGCATGAACAGGACCGTCACCCACCAGGGCGCCACGTTGGCCGTGCCGAGGTCCAGGAAGAACATGCACGCCATCCCGCTGAGGCCGACGAACCCCCAGGGAGACACCTTCGGCTTGGCCACGGCAAAGACCTTACGGGAGCAGGGGTCCTCGATTAGCGTGAGTCCACGCGCCGCCCGGCGTGCCTCGGAGGCATCGTGAACATCGCACCAACCCTCGGCTCCCGCGCGGCTCGTCTCGTGCTGCGGCCCCTGACCCTGCTGCTCGTGCTGGCCACCGCGCTGATCGGTCCGGTCAGCCCCGTCATCGGTGACGACCTGCCGGCCACGACGCTCTCGCTGAGCGCCCCGACCACGGGCCGCGCCGGCGACCAGGTGCCCTTCACCGCCGTGCTCCAGGACGAGAACGGTGCCCCGCTGGCCGGCGTCACGGTCACCCTCGAGCGGCTGTGGACGACGTGGAAGGCCGTCGGCACGGGCACGACCGACAGCGCCGGACAGGTGGTCGTGAACGGCGTCCTGCCGGCCGGTCTGCGCAGCTGGCGGGCGTCGTACGCCGGGGACGAGACGCACGCGGCCAGCCTCTCCCCCGAGGTGCAGGCCACCGGCGAGGTCCTCGCGAGCACCCTGGCCCTGTCCGGCCCGACCCGGCTCGTCGACGAGAAGACCGGCACCCTGAAGATGTCGTGGAAGGCCTCCGACGGCAGCCTGGTCAACGGAGTGGTGACGGTGCGTCGCCGGCTCAGCGGCGGTCCGTGGACCGACTACAAGCGGGTCCGCCTCGTCAACGGCAAGGCCAGCCTGGCGGTCAAGCCGCGCCTCGACTCGAGGTGGCGGCTGCGCGGCGCCGCGGGCACCTGGTGGCGCGCCGCGGCCTCCGACTTCCTCTCCATCGACAACCTGCCCCCGGGCACGCCGATCGCCTACCCGGCCGCGGCACCGAAGCCGGTGTCCACCCCGGCCCAGGGCCGAGCCGTGGGCGCCGGCGCCCATGCGGTCGTCTCCAAGATCTCCAACGCCATGTGGCGCTCCATGGTCGGCCGCACCTGGCACAGCGGCTGCCCGGTCGGGCGATCCAGCCTGCGTGTGCTGCGGATCAACTACTGGAGCTTCGGCGGCTACCGCTACCGCGGCGAGATGGTGCTCAGCGCGGCGGTCGTGAACCGCGCGGCGGGGGCGCTGCGCGACATGTACAACGGCGGCTACCCGATCCGCCGGATGTACCGCGTCGACCGGTTCGGCTGGAGCAAGAAGCTCCACGGCGGCAACGACTACGCGTCGATGCGGGCCGACAACACCTCGGGCTTCAACTGCCGCAGCGTGGTCAACAAGCCGGGCGTCCTCTCGCCCCACGCCCGCGGGCGTGCCATCGACGTCAACACCTGGGAGAACCCCTACCGCTCGGCCACCGGGCTGGTGCCCAACACGTGGTGGGCCTCGCGCAGCCACCCCAGGATCGCCTGGCGGTCGAGCTCCCACCCGGTCGTCAAGATCTGGCGGGCCCACGGCTTCAGGTGGACCTACGGGACCGGCGACAGCCAGCACGTCGACGGACGGGTGACGACCACGCTGACCGGCAGCTTCACCGGCTGAGCAGGGAACTGAGCAGGGAGCTGGACAGGGAGCTGAACGGGGGTGGGGTCAGTCGTCCTTCCACTTCGGGTCGTTGTCCCACGCCTCGTTGCGCTCCTTGACCTTCTCGAGCGCGCGTGAGGCCTCGGCCTCGGTGTCGTAGGGCCCGAGCCGGTCGTTGACCGTGCACCCGTCCCCGCTCTTCTCGACCTTGTGGTGCTTGGTGCAGTACCAGAACTCGCCCGTGTCGCTCATGAGGGCGAAACTACACTCGGCGCCGTGACTGCCATAGCCCCTGGGAAGATCTCCCCCCGCCGCCCGGTGCCGGCGAGCATCCCGCGACCGGAGTACGTCGACAAGGCCGGCCCGGCCCCCTTCCTCGGACAGGAGGTCAAGGACGCCGACACCATCGAGCGGATGCGGGTGGCCGGACGGCTGGCGGCGCAGGCCCGGGACCTGGTGGGCGCGCACGTCGTCCCGGGGGTCACCACCGACGAGCTCGACCGCATCGGTCACGAGTTCCTGTGCGACCACGGCGCCTACCCGTCCACGCTGGGCTACAAGGGCTTTCCCAAGTCGCTGTGCTCCTCGGTGAACGAGGTGGTCTGCCACGGCATCCCGGACAGCACCGTCGTCGAGGACGGCGACATCGTGAACATCGACATCACCGCCTACCTCGACGGCGTGCACGGCGACACCAACGCCACGTTCCTCACGCCCGGGGTGTCGGAGGAGG
Organism: uncultured Actinomycetota bacterium; assembly: GCA_963731075.1. Lineage (GTDB taxonomy): Bacteria > Actinomycetota > Actinomycetes > Propionibacteriales > Nocardioidaceae > Marmoricola. The sequence goes on along the minus strand of CAVSUC010000001.1, from coordinate 139,976 downwards.
TGCGCGACCTGGTCGACCGGACCCGTGAGGCCCTGCGACGGGCCATCAACGCCGTGCGCCCGGGGCGGCGGATCAACGTCATCGGCCGGGTGATCGAGTCCTACGCGAAGAGGTTCGACTACGGCGTCGTACGCGAGTTCACCGGCCACGGGATCGGGTCCTCGTTCCACTCCGGCCTGGTGATCCCGCACTTCGACGACCCGCAGTACGACCAGGTCATCGAGGCGGGGATGACCTTCACCATCGAGCCGATGCTCAACCTCGGCACGCACACGTGGGACATGTGGGACGACAACTGGACCGTGGTCACCCGGGACCGGAAGGTCAGCGCACAGTTCGAGCACACGCTCCTGGTGACCGCCGACGGCGCCGAGGTTCTCACGCTTCCCTGACCCGGCACGCGCCCGCCGATCGTTCTCGCTAGGGTCGCAGGGGTGACGAGCATGTTCGAGGACTACTCAACCGGCATGGGCTCGGCCTACGACGAGATGTACGACGTCGAGACCGACCTTCGCACCCCCTACAGCCAGCTGCAGCCCTCTCTGCACGAGATGGGCCAGACCGAGCTGCAGAGCAGGGTCGAGGCCCTCCAGTCCAGCTATCTGGACCAGGGCGTCACCTTCGACATCGGTGGCGAGGAGCGCGCCTTCCCGCTCGACGTGCTCCCCCGCGTCATCGAGATGGACCAGTGGACCAAGGTCGAGGCGGGTGTCCAGCAGCGGGTGGCGACGCTGGAGAAGTTCCTCGCCGACGTCTACGACGCAGGACGGGTCCTCAGCGACGGCGTCGTCCCGCGCAACGTGGTCACGACCTCGTCGCACTTCCACCGCGCCGCCGCGGGGATCGAGCCGCCCAACGGTGTGCGGGTGCACGTCAGCGGCATCGACCTGATCCGTGACGACCAGGGCGAGTTCCGGGTCCTGGAGGACAACGTGCGCGTGCCCTCCGGTGTCTCCTACGTGATGACCAACCGCCGCGCCATCGCAGCAGCGCTGCCCGAGACCTTCGCCGAGCACCGGATCCGCCCGGTCGCCGGCTATCCGCAGAAGCTGCTGACGGCCCTGCGTGCCGCCGCCCCGGCCGGTGTCACCGAGCCCAACGTGGTGGTGCTGACCCCGGGCGTCTTCAACGGCGCCTACTTCGAGCACGCGCTGCTCGCCCGCACGATGGGCGTGGAGCTGGTCGAGGGTCGCGACCTCGAGTGCCGTCGCGGCCGCGTGATGATGCGTACGACGCAGGGCCTCGAGCCGGTGCACGTGATCTACCGACGGGTCGACGACGAGTTCCTCGACCCGGTGCACTTCCGCAGCAACTCGCTGCTCGGCTGCTCCGGCCTCCTCAACGCCGCCCGCGCCGGCAACGTCACGATCGCCAACGCGGTCGGCAACGGGGTGGCCGACGACAAGCTGATCTACACCTACCTCCCGGACCTTGTGCGCTACTACCTCGGCGAGGAGCCGATCCTCCGGAACGTCGACACCTGGCGGCTCGGCGACGCCGACCACCGCGAGGAGGTGATGGACCGCCTCGACGAGCTGGTGCTCAAGCCGGTCGACGGCTCGGGCGGCAAGGGCATCGTCATCGGGCCGCAGGCGACCCTGCAGGAGCTCGACGAGCTCCGCGTCAAGGTGATGGCCGACCCCCGTTCGTGGATCGCGCAGCCGGTGATCCAGCTGAGCACCGTCCCGACGTACGTCAACGGCATGATGCGCCCCCGCCACGTCGACCTGCGTCCCTTCGCCGTCAACGACGGCCACCGGGTCTGGGTGCTTCCCGGCGGCCTGACCCGCGTCGCCCTGGGCGAGGGCGAGCTGATCGTGAACTCCTCGCGCGGCGGCGGCTCCAAGGACACCTGGGTGCTGGCCGGCCACGGCCGCCACCAGGTCCGGCCCGAGCCGGAGCGCGTCGAGGTCAGCGCGGCCCCGCAGGACGTCGGGCCCGCCCTCGACTCGTTCTCCTCCCAGCACGACCAGCAACAGCAGCAGCAGCAGCAGCAAGGTCAGGAGGCCCCCGCATGCTGAGCCGCATCGCCGAGTCCCTGTTCTGGATCGGCCGCTACGTCGAGCGGGCCGAGGACACCGCGCGCATCCTGGACGTGCAGATGCAGCTGATCCTCGAGGACCCGGGCGTCGACGAGGAGACCACCTGCCGCAACCTGCTCTCGATCATGGGCGTCGAGCTCGACGAGTCCGCGCCGATCGACACCACCGAGGTGATGCGGCTGCTGGCCTACGACCCGACCTCGAGCGCCTCGATCTCCGCCACCCTGGCGGCGGCCCGGGAGAGCGCGCGACGAGCCCGCGAGACGCTGTCCACCTCGATGTGGGAGGCGATGAACACCACCTACCGCGCGATCCCGTCCGGGCACTTCCGCTCGATGCGGCCGCCCGTCGCATTCCGCTGGGTGCGCGACCGGGCCGCGCAGATCAACGGCATCGCCGAGGCGACGATGACGCGCGACGAGGGCTACCAGTTCCTGGTGCTCGGCCGCTCCATCGAGCGCGCCGACATGACCTCACGCCTGGTGGCCACCGCGTCGATCACCTCGGGCTCCGCCTGGGGCACCTCGCTGCGTGCCTGCGGCGCCTACGAGGCGTTCCTCCGCACCTACAAGGGCCTGGAGACCGAGCGCGGCGCCGCCGAGTTCCTGCTGCTCGACCGGCTGTTCCCGCGGTCGGTGGTGTTCGGGCTCAGCCAGGCCGAGCGCTCGCTCGAGCGGCTGCAGTCCGCCGGGACCCGGGCCGGCTTCCAGAACGAGGCCCAGCGCCTCCTCGGACGCACCCGGGCCGAGCTCGAGTACCGCTCCCTGAGCGAGTACGTCGCCGACCTGCCCGGTGAGATGGAACGCCTCCAACGCACGTGTGCGCTGGCGACCGATGCGATCAGCCGGCGCTACTTCGCCGGCGCCGAGGCAACCGAGTGGCACGGAGTGAGGGCATGACCTTCCGCCACGCCCCACTGCGCCACCGGTGCACGCGCCACTCTCCCGACCGCGAGAGGACCTCTCGATGAGCATGCAGCTGCGGATCGCCCACACGACGGGCTTCGAGTACGACGGGAAGGCCAACACCTCGTTCAACGAGGCCCGGCTGACGCCGGTGACCCTGCCGGGACAGATCGTCGTCCACTCACGCGTCGAGGTCTCCCCCACCCCGTGGGCCTACACCTACAAGGACTACTGGGGCTCGCAGGTGACCGCCTTCGAGGTGCTCGACCCGCACACGTCCCTGACGGTCACCTCCTCGGCGACCGTGCACACCGACCGCGCTCCCATCGGCGAGCCGGTGATGAGCTGGGAGGAGATCCGCGACGAGGCCGTCGCGGACCTCCACACGGAGTACCTCGCCCTGCCCGAGCGCGTCGTGCCCACCGAGGACCTGGTGCAGGCCGCCCGCGACATCGCGAAGTCCAGCGCGTCGCCGAGCGAGGCGGCCCGTGGTGTCTGTGCGCTGGTCTACGGCGAGGTGAAGTACGTCTCCGGCTCCACGACGGTCGACGCCGTCGGTGCGCACGCCTGGATGAAGCGGTCGGGGGTGTGCCAGGACATGGCGCACATCGCGATCGGCGCCCTGCGGGCGATCGACATCCCCACGCGCTACGTCTCCGGCTACCTGCACCCGAAGGTCGACCCGGTGGTCGGCGAGTCGGCCAAGGGCGAGTCGCACGCGTGGGTCGAGTGGTGGGACGACGGCTGGCGCGGCTTCGACCCGACCAACGACACCGAGCCCGGTGACCGGCACGTGATCGTGGCGACCGGCCGTGACTACAACGACGTCAAGCCGCTGTCCGGCATCTTCTCCGGCTCGGGCACCTCGCGGATGTTCGTGGACGTCCAGGTCACCCGGCTGCTGTAGAACGATTCCACTCAACGACGTACACACCACCAACAGGGAGGCACCACCGATGTCCACGAACGAGAGCACCCCCACCACCGCGGCGCCCACACCGCGGAAGGCGGCGTCCAGCACGCCGGCCAAGAAGTCGTCCACCACGACGACCTCGACCAAGAAGGCTGCTGCCAGGAAGGCGCCGGCCAAGAAGACCGCCACGAAGAAGGCCCCCGCCAAGAAGGCCCCCGCGACCAAGACCGCCGCGAAGAAGACATCGGCCAGGAAGGCCCCCGCGACCAAGACTGCTGCGAAGAAGGCGCCCGCCAAGAAGGCGCCGGCCAAGAAGACCGCCGCGAAGAAGTCGCCCGCCCAGCTGTCGGCTCAGACCATCGAGGAGATCGCGCGCACGACCGCGGACCGGGTGGCCCGCGAGGTCACCGAGCAGGTCACCCGCAGCCTGTCCCTGCTCGAGAAGGAGACCAAGCGCGCCCGCAAGGCCGCGCGCAAGGCGGCCGACCGCGCCTCCTCCGCGGCAGCAGCCCTCGACCCGCGCCGCGGCAGCGCGTCGAAGAAGAGCGCCAAGAAGGGCAAGAAGAGCAAGAAGTCCTGATCGCGGGGCAGGCAGGACGAGGAAGCAGGTAGCGCCATGACACGTCTCGAGGCCGACTACCTGGTGATCGGGGCCGGAGCCATGGGGATGGCGTTCACCGACGCCCTCATCGACCACTCCGACGCGCACGTCGTGCTCGTCGACCGACGCGACGGCGTCGGCGGCCACTGGCGCGCGGCGTACCCGTTCGTCCGCCTGCACCAGTCCTCGACCTTCTACGGCGTCGCGTCGACGCTGCTCGGTGGTGGTCGCATCCAGCATGAGGGACCGGAGGCGGGGCTCCACGAACGGGCCGACCAGCCTACGATCGTCAGCTACTACGACCAGGTGCTGACGGAGCGGATGGTCGGGACGGAACGGGCGGAGTTCTTCGGCGACAGCGACTACGTCGGCGACCGCAGCTTCGTCTCCCGCGTGACGGGCGAGCGCTTCGAAGTGCCCGAGTCGTGCCGGATCGTCGACGCGCGCTACCTGGCGCCCGAGATCCCCGCCGAGACACCACCGAGGTTCCAGGTCGGCGACGGTGCGCAGGTGATCCCGGTCAACGACCTCGTCAGCTCGGAGATCGACCCGAGCCAGTACGTCGTCGTCGGCTCCGGCAAGACCGCGACCGATGCCGTCATCTGGCTGCTGGGGCGCGGGGTGGATCCCGACGCCATCTGCTGGGTGCGGTCGCGCGACCCGTGGATGCTCAACCGGGCGCTGATCCAGCCGGAGCCTTCGATCTACCTGGGCATGGTCGCGCAGATGATGCGGGCGGCCGGCGAGGCGGAGTCGCTGCCGGCACTGTTCCTAGCGCTCGAGGACGCCGGCATCATGCTGCGCATCGACCGCTCGGTGACGCCGAGCATGGCCAAGGCGCCGACCTTGGGGATGTGGGAGCTCGAGCGGCTGCGCACCGTCGAGAACGTCGTACGCCGGGGCCACATCACCTCCGTCGGCCGTGGCCGGATCGACCTGACCGACGGCTCGGTCACCATCGCCGACGACGCGCTGATTGTGAACTGCGCAGCCGACGGCCTGAGGATGAGGCCGCTCCTGCCGATCTGGGGACCGGAGGCGATCACGCTGCAACCGATCAGGGCCGGCTTCCCCTGCTTCGGCGGCGCGCTGGCGGGCTACGTCGAGGCCACGCGCGACGACGACGCCGAGAAGAACCGGTTGTGCCCGCCCTCGTCGTTCGGCAACTCCCTCCCCGACTGGGCGCGGATGAACGTCAGGGGCATGCGCAACGCGGCGTCCTTCGGCGCCGAGCCCGACATCAAGGCGTGGACCGACCGCGTCCCCCTCAACCCCGCCCGCGTCCCCCCCGAGCACCCCGGCTCACCCGAGCTCGACGACGCCCTGGCCCGGCTCCAGGCCAACGTCGGCCCCGGACTGGCCCGGCTGGCCGAGCTCGCTGCGGGCTGAGTCCTTCGCAACCCTCGTACGCCGGGCAGAGGTAAGCCGGTGCAGCGTCCAAGCCCCGTCGGTTGAGCTTGTCGAAACCTCGTACGCCGAGCAGAGTTAGGCTGGCGAAGCGCCCAGAACCCCCGCCGGTTGAGCCTGTCGAAACCCCTCGCGCCGAACCCCGAACCCGACCCGGACGAGCGAGCCAAAAGCATCTGAAGATTCCGAGATTCTCCTTGTGGACAACGGCATCTGAGCCCCCGGGACTGTCAGTGGTCGATGCTTGAATTGCCTCATGACCACCCACCCGAACACCCCACCCGGCACCCCCGGTGCCAGTGGTGTCCCGGGTGCCCTGACACGGATCCGCAGAGAGATCGGTGAGTTGTCCCAGACCCTGTGGGCGGCCCGACGCGGCGAGGAGCTGATGGACACCATCGCCGAGATCGAGACCCTCCGCTCCACCCTGGACGCCCTCGAGCTCGACGTGGTCGACAGAGATCGACGCCACCCACGCGGTCAAGCCCGTCGGGTGGGCCTCCACCCAGGACTTCCTCACCGCCGTCACCGGCGGCCACAAAGCAACCGGCCCCGCCATCGTCCGACTCGCAACCGCCATCCAGACCCCACTGTTCGCCCCCGTCGGCGAAGCCCTGGCCGACGGGTGGCTCTCCACCCCCAAGGCCCAGGTCATCACCCGCACGATCGAGCACCTCCCCGGCGACCCCGACCTCCGCCGCCGCGGAGTCCAAGTGCTGCTCGATGAGGCCAAGCGCCTCGATGCCACCGACCTCCGCAAAGCCGGCGCCCACCTGGTCGAGACCATCGACCCCGACGGCCAAGCCCGCAGGGAAGAACGCGCCCTCGAACGTGCAGGAACGCAGCCGCCCACCTGACCCGTGAGGTCTGGATGCGGTTCGACGGCGCCGGCGGGTTCCGCTTCGGCGGCCACGGCTCCGCCGAGGACGGCCTCACCCTCCAGACCACCCTGCTCGCCCTGTCGAGGCCGACCCCTGCGACTGGGCCGACGTGTGACCCCGACACCTGCGACCTCCCCGGGTGCTCACACGACGGGCGCGACCCCCGCGACCACGGCGCCCGCACCTTCGACGCCCTCATCGACCTCTGCAACACAGCGGCGAAGGTCTCGCTGCTCCCCGACTGCCACGGCACCACCCCGAGAGTCACCCTCACCATGACCCTCGACGACCTCACCCGCGGCACCGGTCATGGCACCAGCGAGACCGGCGAGGACCTCTCAGCAGGAACCATCCGGCGACTGGCGTGCGACGCCGAGATCATCCCCGTCGTCCTCGGCCAGGGATCGATGGTCCTCGACGTCGGCCGCCAGCAACGCCTCGTCACCCCCGCCATCTGGCGAGCCCTCGTCACCAGCGACCAGCACTGCCGGTTCCCCCACTGCACCAGACCACCGGTGATGACCCACGCCCACCACATCACCCACTGGGCCGACGGCGGACCGACAACCTCTCGAACATGATCCTGCTCTGCGGCCACCACCACCGCCTCATCCACGCCGCCCCCTGGACCATCCGAAGCGAAGCACCCAACGAGTTCAACTTCCACCCACCACCAGGCACCAGACGCATGACCACCACCGGACGACAACCACCCGACCCCTGGCCACCCGACCACCAACCACCCGACCACCGGCCACCAGACGACTGACCCGAGGGTGCCTTCGGGCCCGCGCATCCTTCCCGCGGACCTCCCGCCCGCGATCTGGCCACGACCGAGGACCTCGCTTCGCAGCCGACCGACCTCGACGGCTCGGACGAGCCGGACGAGTCGGACGACTCGGCCGAGGGCGGTCCGACCTGGACGATCCGCTGCGCCGACGACGGCCCCTGAGGGCTGCGGACGACCACAGCCGGTGAGCACTGCCACGCAACGGCTACAGCCAACGGCGGATGCGACCTCGATACGCCTCGTAGGGCGCGCCCAGCTCGGCGGCCAGGTAGCGCTCCTCCGGCAGCACCGCACCCCAGTGCAGTCCCGCCCACGCGATCGGGACGAGGACGAGGGCGCCGAGTGAGTGAGCCACGAGGGCGGCGCCGACGTACAGCACGAGCAGGCCGACGTAGAGCGGGTTGCGCGAGAGCCGGTAGGGCCCGGTGGTGAGCAGCCCGGTCGTGGACTGGCCGGGCAGCAACCCCGTGCCGGCGCGCGCGAACAGTGCCAGGCACCAGCCGTTCCAGACGGCGAACGCAGCGATGCAGAGCCACCCGCTCAGGGTGGCTTCCGCGCCGAGGCCTCCCTCTTCGCCCAGGGCACGGCCGACGATGAACCCGATTCCCCACGGCACCGCGATCGACACCGGCGGCCAGACGCGGAACCGCGGCGCATCCCTCCCCGGCCCCGGACCACCGCCGGCAGAAGTCTTCCGTTCAGCCATGAAGTCCTCCTGGCTCAGCTTCCGTGCGCACTCAGCATCGACGCCAGCTCATCGCGCCAGCTCGGTTCGCCGACCACGACGGCGATACGCACCCAGTCCGTCCCAGGGCTGTCGCCGTGGCGCAGGTCCGTTCCGGGCGAGGTGAGGAAGAACTCGAACGCCTCCTCCAACGGCTCGTCGTCGTGCCAGGACGTCAACGGCATCGACCCAGTACGTCGTTGCACCGCTCGCTCCACCGCCACCTCGTCGAACAGGTCGTCCAGCAGCGTCGTGTTCGTTCCCCAGGAGGCGGTCAGCACCAGCTCGCGCCCCACGCAGTGATCGGTGAGCTCGGACCACGCTGACAGGTCGTGTCGCGGGTCGGAGGTGGCGGTGAAGAGACCGAACGGCCGACGCTCGCGCTCGATGAGACGGTCCCAGTCCTCGCCCTCGACGAGGCGCCGCCAGTCCGAGACCGTGCTCAGGAAGGCCAGCCACACCGGGCGCGGCCCGAGCCTGCTCGGCACGTCGTGGAAGCACTGCATGCCCAGCATCCTGCCGTCTCGCTACGTTGTCACCCGTGCCCGCGACCCTCAGCCCCAGCAGACTCAGCCCGAGCAGACGAGGGCTCGGGCCGGTCATCGGCGTCCACGCCGCACTGCTGGTCGGCGGAGCCGTCGCTCTGTCACTCACCCCGCCGGCGCAGGGCTGGGGCGTCCTCGTGTGCGTGGTGGCGTACGTCGCGGCGCTGCTCGTTGCCTGCCGCGCCACGGACCGCTCCACGGGCCGGTCCGACCTGCTGGGACTGGCCGGGTTCCTGACCCTGGTGTCGGTCTTCCAGGTGCTGCCGGACTGGGTGCTCGCCGGCCTCGTGGGCACGTTGCGCTTCCCCGACACCGGCGGTCCGCGCGTCGACGACGTGATCCCGCTCGCCATGGCCGCCATGTGGGTGGCACCACTGTTCGTCGCCGTCGCGCTGGCCAACGGTCGCCCCGGTCGCGCGGCCGTGTTCGCGGGCCTGATCTTCCTCGGGACCGAGCTCCTCGCCCCCACGCTGGGACTGTGGGACCCCACGGGTGACACCCACCGCGTGCTCGGGGTGGCCATCTACGTCATCCCGGCCGAGGCGGCCCTGGGATGGGCGACGGCCTCGGCGTACGCCCTCGTCCGTCGACGCGCCCTACCGGTCCGGGCCGGCGCCGCGCTCGCGGTGTCGACGTTCTACCTGGGCGCGCTCGTGCTCTCGCACTTCCTCATCGATGTCGCAGCCTGGCGGCTCGCCGTCTGAGGCCCCTGCCCCAGGTGGACGAGCAGGCAGGACGGGGCGTCGTGGACACGGTCCGGAGGCCTCGGTCCGCCCGGCTACGGTGGCGCCATGAGCGATCAGACGATGGCGGGCCGCACGGTCCTGGTGACCGGAGCGAGCGACGGGATCGGGGCGGAGGCCGCCCGCGTGCTGGCCGACCGGGGTGCGACGGTCCACGTCACGGGGCGTTCCGCCGAGAAGCTGCGACCGGTCGCCGAGGCGGTCGGCACTGAGCCGCTCATCGCCGACTTCTCCCGGCTCGACGACGTACGCCGCCTGGCGGCCCAGGTCACCGAGCGCGTCGGCACCCTCGACGTGCTGCTCAACAACGCCGGCGGCACGTTCTCCCCGTCGAGGACGACCCACGACGGCCACGAGCCCAACTTCCAGATCAACCACCTGGCGCCGTTCCTGCTGACGAACCTGCTGCGACCCCAGCTGGCAGCGGCCGGTTCGTCGCTGGTCGTCAACACCTCCAGCATCGGCAACCTGATGGGCAAGATCGTGCTCGACGACCTCGACTACGAGCACCGACGAGCCATCGAGTTCCCGGCCTACGGGACCGGCAAGCTGATGAACATCGTCTTCACGCGCGGCATCACCCAGCGGTGGTCCGGCGAGGGGATCGCCTCGGTCGCCGTGCACCCGGGTCCGGTGGGCAGCTCCTTCGGCCGCGACTCGTGGTTCGTCGGCCTGGTCTACCGCTCGCCGCTGAAGCGGTTCGCCACGATCAGCGTCCCTGACGGGGCGGCGCCCCTCGTCGCGCTCGCCGAGGGTGGCGCCGACCCGCAGGTCAACGGGCGCTACTTCAGCCGCTTCACCCCCGACGGGCGCGAGAACAAGCAGGCGCACGACCAGTCGATCATCGACGGGCTGTGGGACCGGTCCGCGGCACTGGTCGGGTTGGCCTAGCCCTCGAACGGGCGGACCTCGACCACTCCGCCGCAGGCCTTCGAACCGGCGGCGGCGAGCTTCAGGGCCACGTCGAGGTCGGGTGCCTCGATCACCCAGAAGCCCGCCAGGAGCTCCTTCGTCTCCAGGTAGGGACCGTCGGTCATCACCGGCGTCTCGCCCTGGCCGTCGACGACGGTCGCCGTCGAGGCCGACTGGAGACCGCCGGCGAAGACCCAGTGGCCGTCAGCGCGCAGCTGCTCGTTGAAGGCATCGGTCCTGGCGAACGCCTTCTCCATCTCCTCCTTCGAGCCGTAGTTGCCGTACTCCTCCATCTCGGCGGGGCCGTGCACGGCCATCAGGTAGTGCGTCATCGCAGTCCTCCTCAGTTCGAGCGGTCCCGATGACCGCCTGTCACTCCTCCACGAACAGGATGCCGTCGATACGACAGCCTGCCCACGATTCTTTTTTCTTCGTCGACCTGTCGTATCCGACGGTCTCCCTTCGTGGAGTGGACATGAGCGCGTCGCACCGGCGACCCGCCGAGGAAGAGGAGCTCGAGATGTCCACCACCACGCAGGCCACCACCCGCCCCCAGACCGTCCCCATCGCGACGACCCCCGACCCGGAGCGGCTCCCGGTGTGGAAGCACGGTGTCGCCGCCGCGGCCGCGGCGGCGGCCGCCACGACCGTCCTCGCAGGACTGGCGTCCGCCGCCGGCGTCTCGTTCGCCGACCAGACCGGGGTCGGCATCCCGCTCACCGGGTTCACCATGCTGACGCTGGTCTTCTCCACCGGCAACGACGACAACCGGTCCTCGAAGCCGATCCCCTACCAGGTCAACGACTGATGCTCGTCGGCTGGTACCTGCGCCGCGGCCTCCCCTGGATGCCGCTGCTCGGGTGCTGCGCCGGCGCCGTCCTGCTGGCTCTCGCCCTCGAGCGGTGGCCGTCCACCGCGCTGGTCCTGCTCCCCGCGCTGCTCGCCGTCTGCGCCGCCGGCGCCGCGTTCTGCTTCGACGAGGTGCCCCTCGAGGTCGTCGCCGTGACACCCCGCGGGGGCCGGTGGCGGCGTACGGCGCGGCTCGCATCGGCGCTGATCCCCCTCGGCCTCTGGATGGTCCTCGTGGCCACGACCGACCTGCCGCTCGAGGTCGACGCCTGGTGGCTCATAGGGCTGGCGGCCATCGGCCTGACCGTCGGTCTCGCCGCCCTGGCCTCACGCCGCGCCATCGCCACCCCCGGCGGCTCGCTCTCCGGCGGCGTCGTGCTCGCCGTGATCGGGCCGGTGGTGGTGTGTGACTTCCTGGACTGGGGCTCGCTCTATCCGCTCGGCGACTTCGGCGACGGCCTGGTCATCTTCTGGCTGGCGACCGCAGGGGCTGGTGTGCTGTTGTGCATCTCTGCCACACGGCCCGGTCTCCGCGCCTAGGTCTCGACCGCAGCATGAGCACAGCAGAGCTGGACGACCACTCGAGTGAGCTGCGTCGTGGCCCTCGACAACGTCGATCACCGACGTGCCTCAGATGAGCAGACGCCGAAAACTCTTGGCAGGATGCAACCGAACACACCCTCTCCTGAGTCGCACCTAGGAAGGGAAGGGAAGTGCCGCGTGAGCGACATCGAGATCGAGGAGCTGTACGCCGCGTCGTACCGGCGCCTGCTCGGGCAGCTCATCGCGGTGACCGGCAGCGTCGCCGAGGCTGAGGACGTCGTCCAGGAGGCCTTCGTGCGTGGGCTGGATCGGCCACGGCGGCTGCTCGGCGCCGACAATCCGGAGGCCTGGTTGCGTACGGTCGCAGTCAATCTCGCCCGCAGCCGGTGGCGGCGGGCCCAACGCCTGGTCGGCCTGGCTCCGCGGCTCGTGCAGGAGCCCCGCGACCGTGACACCGATGGCCACATCGTCCTGCTCCAGGCACTCCGCCGGCTTCCGGCGGGCCAGCGCGAGGTGATCGCGCTGCATCACCTGGGCGACCTGACCGTGCAGCAGGTGGCCGACACCCTCGGCCTGCCGACCGGGACGGTCAAGGCGCGCCTCTCCCGGGGTCGGGCCGCCCTCTCCACGCTGCTCATCAAGGAGGGACCCCGTGTCTGAGTTCACGCCCCTGCGCGAGGCTGCCGACACCCTGGCCGGACGTGCGCTGCCGCCGGACTTCGGCGAGATCCAGCGTCGAGCCACCCGTCGCGCCCGTCGACGCGGCGCCGCGATCGCGGCCGCCACCGTCGCCATGGTCGCTGCCACCACCGCTGCGGTGATCGCCGGATCCGCACTGTCACTCACCGGTCCCGATGACCGACCAGCCGCCCCCGTGCAGCAGCCCACGCCGACCCCGGCACCCCCGGGCCTGAACGGGTGGGTGGCGTACGGCGTCGACCGCGGAGGTGGTGACATCTATCTCGTCCGACCTGGCGAGAAGGCTCGCCGACTCGAGGTCGCGGGTTCCGACGCAGCGAACGAGGCGTGTCCGGCGTGGTCACCCGATGGAACGAGACTGGTGATCGGCCGCGTGAGCGGGGCGTCGACCAACGCCCGAGGTGCCGCGCTCGTGATCGTCCCGGTCGGCCGAGACGGCGCGGCGGGAGCCCGGCAGGTGATCGGGCTCGACGGCTTCGACGCGCTCAGCGGCTTCGACGCGCACCCGTGCGGAATCTGGTCACCGGACGGCCGGTGGGTCGCGATCGCGGGCACCGGCGAGGTGTGGGTGGTCGACACGCAGACGGGGGCGATCCGCCGGCTGCAGGGCCTCCGTCCCAGTGACATGGAGTGGCGCCCCGGCACCGATGAGCTCACGATCGCAGGCGACCTGGGCAAGAATCGGGCGGCACAGACGCTGTCCACTCCGGTCTCCGTCTACTCGGTGTCGACCGGTGAGGTCCGCCGGCTCGGCTCCGTCGAGGCCGCACACATCACGTGGTCGCCGGACGGCACGACCATGGCCTACGAGGGCGGGGAATCCGACGCGCAGGAGCTCTGGCTCGCCGACGCCGATGGCGCCCACAGACGGTTGCTCGTCGGCGATGTCGGCGAGGCCAACCACGGCATCGGTCCCGTGTGGTCGCCGACCGGTGACCGCATCGTCTACCAGCGACTCCCTGCGGGTGCGCGTGAATCGCACGAGGTCGTCCTCGTGACAGTTGCCGATGGGACCGAGGAGGTCATCAATCCACCGGTGGCCGAAGGGCTGGCGTGGTATCCCGAGACGGTCTCGTGGTCGCCAGACGGCACCACCCTGCTGTACGCGGCCTGGAGCGAGGACGGCACGGACATGCCCACCGCAGCGATTGCCGTGTCCGCTGACTCGCCGCACGATGCGACGGTGCTCACCGACGCGATCGATCCGGGAGCCGCCTACGACCACCAGTGGAGCCCGGACCAGATGTGGGGCCGAGATCCGGGATGATCCCGGCATGCGGCGACATGTGAGCTCCCTCGTTCTGGACATCACCTGACTGCAAGACCGCAGGTGAGCCGCTTGGTGCGGACGGGCTGGCTCATAGGCCGGGTTCTGTTCACCGCACCGCCTCACGACGACACGGTTGGCGACCATCCATCTCGGGGTGCCGTTGCCGACACCCTCCAGCGACCTACCCGTGAGCTCGGGCGGACCGCCCTCGGACACTCACTGTTCGGTCTTGCTCCAGGTGGGGTTTGCCTAGCCGTGACGGTCTCCCGCCGCGCTGGTGGTCTCTTGCACCACCGTTTCACCCTTACCTCCGCTCCGAGGAGTGGAGGCGGTCTGTTTTCTGTGGCACTGATCCCGCGGGTCACCCCGGGTGGGTGTTGCCCACCACCTCGTCCTGTGGAGCCCGGACCTTCCTCGACACCACACGGTCGCCCGTGAGTGACGCGGTCGCCCGGCCAGCCCGTCCGCCTGCCAAGGATAGGGGTGAGCAGCCTCACCCGCCATCCGGAACGCTCGAGAAGGCCCACCCGTTGGCGGGGTGTGGACTTCTTCTCGAGCCCAGACCTGTGGATCGCCTTCCTGACCCTGTTCGCCCTCGAGCTCGTGCTCGGCATCGACAACGTCGTGTTCATCTCGATCCTGACCAACCGGCTGCCCGAGGCGCAGCGGCCGCGGGCCCGCATCGTCGGCCTGGCGCTCGCGCTGGTGATGCGGATCCTGCTGCTCTTCGTGGCCTCGTGGATCATCGGGCTGACGGCGACCTGGTTCTCCGTCGGCGACGTCGAGGCGCTCGCGCTGTCCGGGCGCGACCTGATCCTCATCGTCGGCGGCCTCTTCCTCATCTACAAGGCGGTCACCGAGATCCACGCCAAGCTCGAGGGCGAGGAGGAGCACACGGGCTCCGACGGGCCGCAGACCACGTTCGCCAAGGTCATCGTGCAGATCATCCTGATCGACGCGGTGTTCTCGCTCGACTCGGTGATCACCGCGGTCGGGATGGTCGACGAGCTCTACATCATGATCGCCGCGGTGATGCTGTCGATCGGCCTGATGATGGTCCTCGCCACCCGGATCAGCGACTTCGTCAACGCCCATCCGACGGTGAAGATGCTAGCCCTGTGCTTCCTCGTGCTCATCGGCTCGACGTTGGTGGCCGACGGCTTCGACGTACACGTCGACAAGCCGCTGATCTACGGCCCCATCGCCTTCGCCATCGCCGTCGAGGCGCTCAACCTGACCTACCGCAAGCGCCAGGCCAGGCGCGCGGGGCACGAGGTCACACCGGTCGCGCTGCACACGAAGTACGCCTATGCGATCGACCACGGCCCCGACCGCTCCTCAGATGCGCACCGCTGACCGTTGTCCCGCGTGACGGGCACCCCTTAGGTTCGTCGCATGCGCTCTCGGACCAAGGACATGTGGTGGGGCAACGCGATCGAGGCGCCGGACCCGGAGGCCCTGGCCGCGTTCTACTCGCAGCTGCTGGAGTGGCCGGTCGTCCACCAGGAGCCGGGTACGTCGGTCGTGGCGGCGCCGCAGGGCTCGATCTACGTCGTCTTCCAGCAGGCTGACGACTACGTGCCGCCGGTGTGGCCACCGGCCGACGGTCAGCAGCGCACGATGATGCACTTCGACTTCCAGGTGGGCGACCTCGACTCGGCCGTGGCCGAGGCGGTCGAGCTGGGCGCGCGCCTGGCCGAGGACCAGCCGCAGGACAACGTCCGGGTGCTGCTCGACCCGGCCGGACACCCGTTCTGCGTCGTGCTCGACACCGAGGAGTGAGCGCTCAGGCCTCGAAGCGCACCTTGCGCGTGGCCGGGTCGGCCTCGGTCAGGGTGACGGTGACGTCCTCGCCGACCGGCAGCGGCGACTGCGAGACGACGGTCGCCTCGACCGCCGGCTCGCGGAGCATCACCGTCCCCTTGCGCTCGTCGTCGTGGTCGAGCCCGGTGACCACGCCCTCGAACTTCTCGCCCACCCGTGACTGCAGCGTCCAGGCCTCGACCAGGTTGAGCACGGCGTTCTCGTAGGCGTGGGACTTGCGACCGGACGCCTGCATGATCTCGGGCAGGTCGTCGAGCCGGTCGAGCACCCACTGCGGCACCCTCTCCCCCGCCGAGAGGGCGACGCAGATCTCCAGGCCGTAGCGGTCGACGAGGCGGCGCAGTGGCGCGGTCACGTGAGCGTACGTCGAGGCCAGCGCCGCGTGCAGCGGCTGCTCCGGCACCTGGCCGTCGAAGGAGGCGTAGCCGGCTCCACGCAGCAACGAGGTGCAGGCCACGACCATCGCGGCCTCGGCCGGGTGGGACGGGTCGAGGGAGCGGATGAAGTCGGGGTGGGACTGGCCGCCGGGCCAGTCGATGCCCAGCGCACGGGCGGTGCGCCGGAGCTTGCTCACGGCGTACTCCGGGGCGGGCGGGAGGGTCCGCAGGATGCCGACCTTCCCCGTGACCATGATCGACGCGGCGGCGAACCCGGTCAGCAGCGAGATCTGCGCGTTCCACGACTCGACCGGAAGCATCTCGCGGTACTCCAGCCGCCACCCCTCGGGCTGGACGTCGATCTCCTGGGCCGGCATCGGCAGCGAGACCCCGCCGCGCTCGGCCTCCTTGGCCATCCGCAGCGTGCCCACCACCTCGAGCAGGGCCAGCGTCGAACCGGCCGGGGCCCGGTTCAGCTCGCGCTGCACGCCCTCGTAGTCGAGCCGCTGGCGCGAGCGGACGCGGGCTCGCTCCACCGTGGCGGCGACGGTCTCGCCGGAGGCGTCGAGGCGGATGGTCCACACGAACGCCGGCCGCTCCTGGTCGGGGAGCAGCGAGGCGGCTCCCTCGCTGAGCACCTTCGGGTGCAGCGGGATCTTGCTGTCCGCGCCGTAGAGCGACTCGCCCCTTCGGTGGGCCTCTGCGTCGACGGCGTCGCCCGGTTGCAGGAAGGCCATCACGTCGGCGATCGCGTAGTGCACGACGTACCCGTCCCCGTCGGCCTCGAGGTGCATCGCCTGGTCGAGGTCCATCGCACCGACCGGGTCGATGGTGAGGAACTCGAGGTCGGTCAGGTCGCGCTCGGGCATTCGCGGGGACGAGGCAGCGGCTCGTGCGGCCGCCTCGACCGCGGCGGGGAAGTCGGCCGAGAGGCCCTGCTCCTGCTGGATGGCGGCCACCCCGAGACGCAGCTCGTCGACGGTCGCACCCTTGACATGAAGAACCCGGTTGGCCACGGCGCCACCCTAGACACCCGCCCCTCGCCGCCCGGGCGCCGCCGGACCTCCTAGGCTGGCGCGGTGCTGATCCTGCTGCCACCCTCGGAGGGCAAGGCGACCCCGAGGCGGGGCAAGCCGCTGGCCCTCGATGAGCTGGCCTTCCCCGCCCTCACCGGGCCGCGGGAGCGCGCGTTGGCGGCCCTCGTGGAGCTGTGCGGCACGGATCCCGAGCTGGCGGCCCGGACGCTCGGGCTGGGCACCACCCAGCTCGACGACGTACGACGCAACCACCACCTGCCGGCCAGCCCCACCGCCCGGGCGGACGCGATCTACACCGGCGTGCTCTACGAGTCCCTCGACCTCGCCTCCCTCGACCCGGCCTCCCGCCGGCGGGCCTCGCGCTCGCTGGCGATCACCTCGTCGCTGTTCGGCCTGGTGCGACCCGGCGACCGGATCCCGGCGTACCGGCTGGCGGGCGGGGTGAACCTGCCCGGCCTCGGCGTGGTCTCCGCTCACTGGCGCGCCGTGCTCGACCCCGTGGTCCGCGAGGCGGCGGGGAACGGTCTCGTCGTCGACCTCCGCTCGACGACCTACGCCGCCTTCTGGCGACCCCGGCCGGACCTGCTGCGACGGCTCGCGACGGTCCGCGTGCTCCAGCAGGTGGGGTCCGAGCGCAAGGTGGTGAGCCACTTCAACAAGGCCACCAAGGGACGGCTGGTCCGTGCCCTGCTGGAGAGCGGCGCGGCGCCGAGGACCCCGGCCCGCCTCGCCGACGTCCTGCGTGACCTGGGCTGGGCGGTCGAGCTCGACCCGC
Organism: uncultured Actinomycetota bacterium; assembly: GCA_963731075.1. GTDB lineage: Bacteria > Actinomycetota > Actinomycetes > Propionibacteriales > Nocardioidaceae > Marmoricola. Next base: position 122,139 of record CAVSUC010000001.1, on the reverse strand, counting down.
CGCGCAACCAGCTCGACGTGGTCGTGAGTGATCTCTAGAGCCGGATAGTTACATGCAGTCGGACGGTTGAACGGCCCGTTCGACCGTCCGAATGCATGTAACTATCCGGTCGTCAGATCCGCCCCCCGGCCGAGTCGCTGCCGAGCCGCTGGGCCGCCCAGACGGGCAGGATGGAGACCGCCACCAGGACGACGGCGACCACGTTGACCACGGGCGCCTGGTTGGGGCGGAAGAGGTTGTTGAAGATCCAGATGGGCAGGGTGGGCGTGCCCGGGCCGGCGGTGAAGGTGGTCACCACGATCTCGTCGAAGCTCAGCCCGAAGGCCAGCACGGCGCCCGCGACCAGGGACGAGCGCAGCAGCGGGAAGGTCACCAGGCGAGCGGTCTGGAGCGGGCGGGCACCGAGGTCCGCCGAGGCCGCCTCGAGCGAGCCACCCATGCGTCGCAGTCGCGCGCTGACGTTGTTGAAGACCACCACGATGCAGAAGGTCGCGTGCCCCACGATGATCGTGAACAACCCCGGGTTGACGCCGAGGACGGGCTGCAGCACGTTCTGGATCATCGACTGCAGCGCGACGCCGGTGACGATGCCGGGCAGCGCGATCGGCAGGATCACCAGCAGGTTGATCACCCGCTTGCCGAAGAAGTCGAAGCGGGTCAGCGCCAGGGCCAGCAGCGCCCCGAGCACCAGGGCGATCACCGTGGCACCGAGACCCGCCTTCACCGACATCCACAGCGCCTCCCTGGGCCCCTCGGCGTGGAGGGCCGCCGACCACCACTTGGTGGTGAACGATGGCGGCGGCCAGCCGAACGTGCGGTCGGAGTTGAACGAGTTGAGGAGCACGATCGCGATCGGCACGTAGACGAACGCCAGCACCACCGCCGCGAACGCCCACAGCCCCGCGCTCCCGCCCCGTCCGAGCCTCATCGCGTCTCCCCGGTCGTCACAGGTTGTCCAGGGCGCCGGTGCGCCCGGCGAGGGTCAGGTAGATCACCATGATCACGACCGAGGCCGTGCCCAGGGCAGCGGCGAACGGCAGGTCGAGCACGATGTTCTGGCGTACGGCGGTGCCCAGCACCTGCAGCTTGCCGCCGACGATCTGGACGGCGATGTAGTCGCCGAGGCTCAGCGAGAAGGTGAAGATCGACCCGGCCACGATGGCGGGCGTCAGCGACGGGAGCACCACCCGGCGGAACGTCGTACGAGACGAGGCACCGAGGTCCGCGGAGGCCTCCAGGTGCGCCTCGGGCAGCCGCTCGAACCCGGAGTACACCGGCAGGATCATGTAGGGCAGCCACAGGTAGGTCAGCGTCAGCACCACCGCGACCGTGCCGTAGCCGGGTGAACCCCCGAAGACCGAGTCGATGACCCCCTCGGGCTGGAGCATCGCCCGCCAGGCGTAGGCCTTGACGAGGTACGACGCCCACAGCGGCACCAGCACGGCCGCCACCAGCAGGCCCCGCAGCCGCCGCGGTGCCACCCGCGCCATGAAGAACGCGAACGGCACCGCGATGGCGATGCAGAGGATCGTCACGAGCGCGGCGATCAGCAGCGTGCGCCCGATGATGTGCAGGTAGGTCGAGCTGAAGACCTCCTTGAAGTTGTCCGTCGTGAAGGTCACGACCACCTTGTTGGTGAACGAGTCCGTGTCGAAGAACGCGGTCGCGAAGATCGCCGCCAGGGCACCGAGGTACGCCACGACCAGCCAGGTCATCGGCGCGGCCAACAGGCCGAACGGCGTTCTCCGCTGGTTCATGACGTCACCCGTGTCCCGGGCGTCAGCCGCGGATCTCCGACCACTTCTTGGTCCACTCCGCGTAGTCGGTGCACTTCACGTCCGTGCGGCCGTCCAGGCACGCCGCGATCGGGGTGTTCCAGTAGCGCACCTTGGAGAAGTAGTCCTCGTCGTCGGCGTGGAAGGTCTTGCAGTGGTTGGGGTCCGTCGTCTCCTGGCAGGCCAGCTTGTTGCCCGGCGCCTCACCGAAGTACTCCGCGATGGCGGCGTTGGTCTTGGGCGAGACGAGGTGGTCGATCAGCTTGTAGCCACACGTCTTGTGCTTGCTCTTCGCGCCCACCATCCACGTGTCGGACCAGCCGGTCGAGCCCTCCTTGGGCAGCACCGACTCGACGGGGGCCTTCTCGCCCTGGGCCACGTTGGCGATGACCTGCCAGGTCGTGCCGACGACGATCGAGCCGTTCTTGAAGGCCTGGACCTCCTTGAGGTAGTCCGACCAGTACTCCCCGACGTTGGCGCCCTGCTTCTTGAGCAGGTCCACGGCTGCGGTGAGCTGCTTCTCGTCGAGGGCGTAGGGGTCCTTGATCTTCAGCTCCGGCTTGGTCGCCATCAGGTAGACCGCGGCGTCGGCGATGTAGATCGGCGAGTCGTACGCCGTGACCTTGCCCTTGAAGTCACCGGCGTCGTCGAACACGGCCGACCACGAGTCGGGCGCCGGCGAGACCTTGTCCTTGTTGTACATCAGGAGGTTGGCGCCACGGCCGTGCGGGATGCCGTACATCTGCCCGTCGACCGAGTTCCACTTCTGGTCCTTGAGGCTGTCGAAGATGTCCTTGTAGTTGCTGATCAGGTCGGTGTTCATCGGCTCGACGTCACCGGCCGCGATCATCCGCAGGGTGGCGTCGCCCGAGGCCGAGACCACGTCGTACTGCCCGGTGCGCATCAGCTGCACGGCCTCGTCGGAGGTGCCGAACGTCTTGATGGTCACCTTGCAGCCGGACTCCTTCTCGAAGTCGGAGACCCAGTCGACCTTCGGGTCGTTGCTGCCGTCCTCGACGTACCCCGGCCACGCCAGCACGCTGACCTCGCCCTCGGGGTCGCCGAGCTTCTTCAGCGGCTTGAGGTCGGGGACGGCGAAGCCACCCGCCCCCTTCTTGTCCGAGCCGCTGTCGGAGCCACAGCCCGCCAGGGCCAGGGTGGCGCAGATCAGGGCGGCGCCGAGCTTGGTGGTCGTCCTCACGAGGAACTCCTTTGTGCGGTGGATGGGTCGTCGGTCGTGCTGGTGTCGGGAACTTCGATCAGGTGCTCGGGATGCCAGAGCAGGCGTACGGCGTCGCCGCGCTCGTGGGCCTCGTGCCGGGCGTCGGAGCCGTTCTCCTCCAGGGCGATCAGCCGGCCGCCGCCCTCGAGGTCGACCACGAAGCGGGTCACCGGTCCGGCGTACACGACCTCGGCGATGGTGCCGGCCACCGATGCCTTGGCGCCAGTGTCGGCCGGCTCCGCGGCGGCGACGACCGTGAGCTTCTCGGGACGGATGCCGAAGGTGCCTCGCCGCCCGGTCGCGCGCTCCGCCTGCTCCCCCGTCAGCAGGTTGGAGGTGCCGACGAAACCGGCCACGAAGGCATTGGCAGGCTGCTCGTAGATCTCGCGGGCGGTGCCGACCTGCTCGATCCGGCCGTCGTTGAAGACCGCGATCCGGTCGCTGAGCGTGAGGGCCTCGTCCTGGTCGTGGGTGACGAACAGGAAGGTGATGCCGACGGCCCGCTGGATCTCCTTGAGCTCGACCTGCATCTGCTCGCGCAGCTTGAGGTCGAGGGCACCGAGCGGCTCGTCGAGCAGCAGGACGTCGGGCCGGTTGACCAGCGCCCGGGCCAGGGCGACGCGCTGGCGCTGTCCCCCGGAGAGCTGCGTGGGCCGCCGGTCGCCGAGCGAGGACAGCCGCACCTGCTCGAGCGCCTCCCCCGCCCGCTGGCGACGCTCGGACCGGCCGACCTTCTTGACCAGGAGGCCGTACTCCACGTTCTGCTGCACGCTCATGTGCGGGAAGAGCGCGTAGTCCTGGAAGACCGTGTTCACGTCGCGCTCGTAGGGCGCCTTCCCCGTGACGTCCGCGCCGGCGAGCTCGATGGTGCCGGCCGTGGGCTGCTCGAAGCCCGCGATCATCCGCAGCACCGTCGTCTTGCCCGATCCCGAGGGTCCCAGCATCGAGAAGAACTCGCCCGACCCGATGGTCAGGTCAGCGCCGTCGACGGCCACGACCGGCGGCCGCCCGGGGAACTCCTTGCGCAGCCCGGCCAGGCGGATGGCGGGCGCGGCCGACCCGGGACGCGGGTCGGTCGTCACTGTCGAGGACATGCGCCTCCTTGGGTCGAGCCGGTTCGCCGATCGCCGGCTCACTCTGGCGTCAAAACCTATGGCCCCATATGTTTTGAGGGCAAGCCCCGTGCTCAGATCGTTGTCTCTGGGCTACACAGCCGTCGTCTCCGACGGCTCGGCACCGCACAGGGAGGTGTGGGATGGCGGAGCTCTCGATGGGACTCGGCACCTACGCCGCGGTCTTCGCACCCCTCGAGACGGCGGGTCGGGCGGAGGTGATCACCCGCCGGCTGACGGACGCGATCAGCCTCGGGGTGCTCCCCGACGGCCTGATGCTCCCCTCCGAGACCGAGCTCGCCGAGCGGCTGGGGGTCGCGACCGTGACCGTGCGCGAGGCGCTCGGCAGCCTCCGGACGGCCGGCCTGCTGCGCACCACGCGTGGCCGGCGGGGTGGGTCCTTCGTCTGCTCCCCCGCCGACGGCGGCCGCTCGGCGTTGCTGGACCGGCTGCGCGGACTGGGGCAGGGCGAGCTCCGCGACCTCGGCGACCACTACGCGGCGGTCGGCGGGACCTGCGCCGCGCTGGCCTCGCAGCGGGCCGACGACTCGGACGTGGCCCGGCTGGAGGGGCTGGCCCCCGCCGTACGCGACGGGCGGGTGGCCAGCGAGTGGCTGCGGGCCGAGGGGGCCTTCCACCTCGAGCTGGCCGTGGCGGCCCAGTCGGCCCGGCTGGCGCGGGAGGAGATCGAGCTCCAGGCCGAGATCGGGCCCCTGCTGTGGCTGGTGCACGCCCACGCCGAGGCCCACGGCGACGCGGCGGACGCCCACGAGCGCCTGGTGCAAGCGGTCGCCCAGGGGGACGGCGCCACGGCCCGCGCCGTCCTGGAGAGCCACGTCCACCAGCTCGTGCAGGCCCTGCGTCCACTCCACCACGAGGCCCGGAGGTCCCGATGACCCGCTCCGCAGACGTCCTCGCCGACGCGGTGACCGCGTTCTGCGACCAGCGCTTCGCCGAGGTGCAGGGCATCTCGGCGCTGGCGACCGGTCCGCTCGCGCAGAGCCATCCGCGCCGCGCCGACCTCGCCATCGAGGTGCACTGCCTGGCGCTGCTCGCCACCACCGATCCGCCGCTCGCGGGCGCTGGTGTCGTGGTTGCGCCGTACGTCTTGAAGGAGGACCCGTTCTGGCTCGAGTGGTGGCTCGCGGGGCCCGACGACGACCTGTCGGGCGCGACCCGGCTGACCGCCGACCTCAACCCGGACTCGGTCTCGTTCCGCGACTACACGACGCTCGCGTGGTTCGAGGAGCCGCAGCGCACGGGCGAGCGCGGCATCACCGGGCCCTACGTCGACTACCTGTGCACCGACCAGTACACCCTCACCTTCACCGCCCCGCTGACGGTGTCGGACCGGTTCCTCGGCGTCGCCGGAGTCGATGTGCTCGCCCGCTGGTTCGAGCTCCACCTGTTCTCGGTCGTCGACGCCCTCGACCTCCTCGACGACGACTGCGTGGTCGTCAACCGCGCCGGCCGCGTCGTCGCGTGCCCCAGCGGCACCTGGGTCACCGGCGACCTGATCCGCGACCTCGGCCCCGCCCGCGCCTCCGCCGAGGGCTGGCAGGTCACCCCCTGCCCCGGCACCCCCTTCGTCGTCGCCCGGCGCACCCCCGCGACGTACGCCGACGCACCGACCCGGCCCCACGCCGGGTGAGCCAGTCGAGACCCCCACGCCGAGGGACCGACCCAGCCCCCGCCGACCAGCCGCCACCGACGCTGGGGTGGGTCGGTCGTCAGCCGAAGGCGCCGGTGGGGCGGCCGTTGTAGAGGCGGAGGTTGGCCATCGGGAGGTCACCGTCGGGGCCGCCGTTGAAGTAGGAGATCACCGTGACCGAGGCCGGGGCGAGCTCCATCCGGTAGACCGCGTCGAGCGGGGCGCCCAGCGCGTCCGCGACAAGGGTCTTGATCGGGGTGACGTGGCTGACCGCGACGACCGTCTGCCCGGCGTACGACGCGACGATCCGGTCACGCCCTTCCAGGACGCGCTTCTCGACCACCCGGAAGCTCTCGCCCCCGTGCGGCGCGGACTCGAGGTCGCCCAGCCAGGCCGACAGCTCGTCGGGGAACTGCTCGTGGACCTCGGTGAAGCTCAGGCCGTCCCAGCTGCCGAACTCCATCTCCGCGATGCCGGGCTCCTCCTCGATCTCCAGGTCGAGGAACCGGGCCAGGACCTCCGCGGTCTCCCGGGTGCGTCGGACCGGCGAGCTGACCATCGCGTCGAACGTCGCGGACAGCGGGGCCAGCCACTCGCCGGTGGCCCGGGCCTGCTCGCGCCCCTCGTCGTTCAGCGGCGGGTTGGCACTGGCCAGGCCACCGGAGAAGAGCTTGCCCGTGGTGTGGTCGGTGACGCCGTGGCGGACGAGGACGAGAGTGGTGGGGTCGAGGCCCGGCGGCCCCCAGCCGCGCTTGGGGGCCTCCGGGGCGTGCGCGTCGGCGTCGTCCGCCGGAGGAGTCACAGGCCGGACTCCCCGGTCCGCACCAGGATCCGGTCACACTCCTCGCAGCGCACGACCTCGTCGGTGGGCAACTTGGCGATGATGCCCAGGTCGGAGGCGTTCAGCGTCAGCCGGCAGCCCTCGCACTGGCGACGGCGGAGGGCGGCGGCCCCCACCCCGCCCTTCTGGGCGCGCAGCTTCTCGTAGAGCGCGAGCAGGTCCGCCGGCATCCCGGAGACCGTGGTCTTCCGGTCGGCCGTCACCTGCTCGACCTCGGAGGTCAGCGTGCCGGCCTTCTGCTCCAGCGCCGACCGCAGCTCGGCCTCCTCGCCCTCCATCGCGGCCAGGTCGGCCGAGCGCTGCTCGAGCGAGGCCTGCGCCTCCTCGAGCCGCTCCATGATCTCGAGCTCGGTGTCCTCGAGCGAGCCGATCCGGCGGTGCAGCGACTCCAGCTCCCCGAGCATCCGCTCGAGCGCCTTCGGGTCCTTGACCTGGCCGGCATCGATCATTCCCTGGTCACGCGTGCGCCGGGTCTTCACCTGCTCCACGTCGGCGTCGGCGCGCTTCTGTTCGGCGGTGAGGTCGTCGACCTGGATGCGCAGGTCGCGGACCGAGTTGGCGACCGCCGTACGCCGCCCGGACAGGTCGCGCAGCTGGTTCGCCTCCGGGATCGACGAGAGCTGGTGGTTCAGGGTGTCGATCCGGGAGTCGAGCTCCTGGACGTCGAGCAGCTTGAGCTGGACGAACGGGTCGGCTTTCAGAGGATTCTCCTGATGTAGTTGTGGATCTAGACCCGGAAGGTCCACGGGTCGGTGTTCGTCGTGCTGACGACGACCTCCACCGTATCTCCCAGGGCGGCGGCCAGCCGACCACGGAGCACCGGCAGCCAGGTCGACTCGGCCGCCCAGTGCGCCACGTCGACCAACGCCGGAGCGCCGTGCTCGCGCAGCTCCGAGGCAGGGTGGTGGCGCAGGTCGGAGGTCAGGTAGACGTCCACGCCCTCGGCGCGGGCCCGGTCGAGCAGGAAGTCGCCCGCGCCTCCGCACAGCCCGACGGTCTCGACCAGCTGGTCGGGGTCCCCGGCGACGCGTACGCCGTGGGCGGTCTCGCGGAGCACCTCGGCCACGTGGCCCGCGAAGTCCCGCAGGGTCACCGGTCGTGCCAGTCGACCGACCCGGCCCGAGCCGCGGTCGGGCTCGTCGAGCGACGCCAGCTCCAGCACGTCGTAGGCCACCTCCTCGTAGGGATGCGCGGCCAGCATCGCGGCCACCACGGCCGGTCGCAGGTGACGCCGCAGCACGGACTCGATCCGCACCTCGTCCACGAGCTCGGTGCGACCGACGGCCCCGATCACCGGGTGGGCACCCTCGAGGGGACGGAACCGCCCCTCGCCCGTGGTGGTCCACGTGCAGGAGTCGTAGTCCCCGATGCTCCCGGCCCCGGCGTCGACCAGCGCCGCCCGGACCGCCTCGGCCGAGAAGGCGGGCGCGAAGACCACGATCTTGTCCAGGGGCGGGGCCGGGTCCGGCTCGAGCGGGCGGACGTCGACCAGGCCGAGGGCCAGCGCGAGCGACTCCGAGACCCCGCCGGCCGGGGAGTCGGCGTTGGTGTGAGCCGTGAACAGGCCGCACCCGGAGGTCAGCAGCCGGTGGACGACGCGCCCCTTCGGGTCGGTGGCCGCGACCCCGTGCACGCCCTTGAGGAAGAGCGGGTGGTGGGTGACCAGCAGCTGCGCGTCCAGCGCGACCGCCTCGGCCGCCACGACCGTGACCGGGTCGACGGCCAGCAGGATCCGGTGGACCTCGGCCTCGGGATCGCCGCAGACCAGGCCGACGGCGTCCCAGTCGTCCGCGTGCTGCGGCGGGAACCACGCGTCGAGCAGCGCGGTGACCTCTCCGAGCGTGGTCACTGGCGGGACTCGAGGGCCAGCCGGCCGCTGAGCAGCAGGAAGCAGGCGGCGAACGCCTGGCGCAGCCGCGCGAGGATCCGGGTCAGCAGGAACGTGAGCGTCATGACTCCCCCTGGCTCAGCTCGAGGGCGTCGCGCACGATCGTCGCGTGGTCGAAGGCCAGGTCGTCGGCGTCGAGGAGGTCCTCCACGGCCCGCCACTCCGCCTCGGCCGCGTCGTCACGACCCTCGGCGTCGATCTCGTGGTCGAGCTCGATCAGGAAGGCGACGCTGATCGTGCGGTTGCGCGGGTCACGGCCGGGCTCGCCGTACGCCCCGATCTGGTGCAGCTCGTCGCCGTGGACCGCGATCCCGGTCTCCTCGTGGAGCTCGCGCGAAGCACCGGCCGCGAGGTCCTCGTCGACCTCGAGGTAGCCGCCCGGCAGGGCCCACCGGCCCTGGAACGGCGGCTTCCCACGTCGTACGACGAGCAGGCGCAGCTCTCCCCCGACCTCGGTGAGCGCCACCACGTCGACGGTGACGTCGATGCGCGCGTAGTCGTCGCCCACGTCAGTTGACCTGCCTGTCGCGACCTTCCCAGTACTGCTGGCGGAGCTTGAACTTCTGCAGCTTCCCGGTCGCCGTGCGCGCGAGCTCCTCGCGGAACTCGACCGACGACGGCGCCTTGTAGCGGGCCGCCTTGCCCTTGCAGTAGTCGATCAGCTCCTGCTCGGTCAGCTCGGACCCCTCGGTCCTCACCACGAGCGCCTTGATCGTCTCGCCCCACTTCTCGTCGGGTACGCCGATCACGGCGACCTCCGCCACGTCGGGGTGGGAGAAGATCACGTCCTCCACCTCGATCGAGCTGACGTTCTCGCCGCCGGTGATGATCACGTCCTTCTTGCGGTCCTGGATCGTCAGGTAGCCGTCGTCCCCGATCACGCCGCCGTCACCGGTGTGGAACCAGCCGTCGCGCAGGGCGGCCTCGGTCTCCTCCGGCTGCTCCCAGTAGCCCTCGAGGATCACGTTGGACCTCGCCAGCACCTCGCCGCCCTCGTCGATGTCGAGGGTCACGCCGATGGCGGGCTGGCCCGCGCGCACGAGCTTCGCAGCACGCTCCTCCGCCGACAGGTCGTCCCACTCGGCCCGCGAGCGGTTGACCGTGAGCAGCGGCGAGGTCTCGGTGAGACCGTAGATCTGGATGAACTCCCAGCCGAGCTCGGCCTCCACGCGGGCGACGGTCCTGGTCGGGGGCGGGGCGCCGGCCACGATGATCCGGACCTTGTCGCGGCCCGGGATCTCACCCTCCCACGACTCGGCGGCCTCGAGCACGGAGGCGACCACGGCCGGAGCCGCGCACATCACGGTCACGCCATACTTCTCCACCCGCCGCAGGATCTCGGCGCCGTCGACCTTGCGGATGACCACCTGGGAGACCCCCGTCCCGGTCATCGCGAACGGCATGCCCCACCCGTTGGCGTGGAACATCGGCAGCGTGTGCAGGTAGACGTCGCGGTCGGTGACGCCGGCGTGCAGCGCGAAGGTGACCGCGTTGGTCCAGATGTTGCGGTGGGTGATCTGCACGCCCTTGGGACGGGCGGTGGTCCCCGAGGTGTAGTTGATGGTCGCCGTGGCGTTCTCGTCACGCTCCCAGGGCTCGGGGTCGGTCCCCTCGACGTACATGTCCTCGTCGCGACCGATCACGAACTTGTGCTCGCACTCGACGCTGGCGAGGGCCTCCTCGAGCTCGGGATCGACGTAGAGGACCCGAGCGCCGGAGTGCTCGACGATGTAGGTCACCTCGTCGACCGAGAGCCGGAAGTTGACCGGCACCAGCACCCGCCCGTGCCCGGCGACGCCGAAGAAGGCGGTGTAGAGGCGGGCACTGTTGTGCGAGACGTAGGCGACCCTGTCCCCGAAGCCGATGCCCAGCTCGTCGAGCTTGGCCGCCTGGGCCCGGGCGAGCTCACCGACCCGGGCGTAGGTGACCTCGCCGAGGGAGTCGGCGGGCTGGTCCGGCTCGTCGACGATGCCCGTGCGCTCGGCGTACACAGCCAGCGCCCGGTCGAGAAAGTCTGCGGCAGAGAACGGCACGATCACAGGTGTGACTCCCCTCACGGTGGAATACCGGCCACCCTAGAGGAGGGCACCACCGAGTCCACATCCTGTTGAAGGTTGATGCTTCAGGTGCGGTCACAGCACAATGACCTCCGTGTCCTCCCCCCCAGAGTCCGACGTCGTCCGCGGGGCAGACCCGGGCTCCGAGGCTCGGGCGCTGCGGGTGCTCTTCGACGGGCTGCCGGCGATGATCGGCTATTGGGACGCGAGCCTGCACAACGTCATCGCCAACGAGGCGTACGTCGAGTGGTTCGGCATCACCCCGGAGCGACTGAAGGGGATGCACATCAGCGAGATCGTCAGCGAGACGGTCTACCAGGCCAACATGCCCTACATGACGGCGGCCCTGCGAGGCGAGCAGCAGACGTTCCAGCGCACGCTGGTGGACGTGTCGGGCGCCACCCGTCACGCGCAGGTGTCCTACTCCCCCGACATCTCGGACGGCCAGGTGCTGGGCCTGTTCGTGATGACTACCGACGTGACCGCCCAGGTCGAGGCCCAGCGCGAGCTGGACGAGGCCCAGGAGCTGGCGGAGATGGGCAGCTGGACGCTGAACCCGAGCACCGGCCAGACCACCTGGTCCCGCCAGCTCTACACCCTCATGCACAAGGACCCCGAGACGTTCTTCCCGGCCATCGACTCCCTGGTCCCCGAGCTCCACCCCGACGACCGGGACCGCGTGCTGGAGGTCTCCTCGGCCGCGATGGCGTCCGGTCGGGACTACGACCTGCGCTACCGGCTCGTCGGGCCCGGGGGCGAGATCCGCGAGATGCACAGCCGGGTCCGAGCGGAGCACGACTCGGCCGGCGTGGTCTCCCGCCTGACCGGCACCATCCAGGACGTCACCTCCTCCAGCGTCCTCTCGCGGGAGATGGAGCGCGTCAACGCGGAGCTGCGCCAGGTCAACCAGCTCAACGCCGACGTGCTCGGGGTCGTCGGCCACGACGTACGCACGCCGCTCTCGCTGGTCCTGGGGCACCTCGAGGAGCTCACCAACCACTGGGCCGACAGCGCCGAGGCGGCCCGGCTGGCGCGGGTCGAGAAGGCCTTCGCGGCCGCCCTACGTCTCTCGGCGCTGCTCGACGACATCCTCGCGATGGCCAACTTCGACTCCGGCACGATCGCCACCCGGCCACTGCGGGTCCAGCTGCGCGAGGTGGTGACCGAGGCCCTCGCCGGCGTGCACGGCGCCTCGGAGGTGGAGGTGCACGTCGACGACTCCGCGGAGGCCCACGTCGACCCGTTCCACCTGCGCCAGATGGTCGCCAACCTGGTGACCAACGCGCTGCGGTACGGCGCACCTCCCGTGACCGTGACCGTCGAGAACCACGGCGGGAGGCTGAGCCTGGAGGTCGAGGACCACGGAGCCGGCGTGCCGGAGGAGTTCGTCCCCCGCCTCTTCGACCGCTTCACCCGCGCGACGACCGGTGTGGCCGCTCGGCAGTCCGGGAGCGGTTTCGGCCTCTACATCGTGGGCCGGCTGGCCGAGGCCAACGGGTGCCGCCTCACCTACTCCCCAGCGACGCCCTCAGGCTCTCGGTTCCGTCTGGATCTTCCCGCCGCCGGCGGTTGACCTCCAGCCAGGCCATCGCCGGCTTGGCGAGCACGCCGTGCACCAGCACGGAGAGCCCGATCGTGAACGCCACCGTCGACCACAGCCACGGCAGGTCCTCGAACTCCGCGTGCCCGGTCGCGTAGGCGAGGTAGAACAGGGACCCGATCCCGCGAACCCCGAAGAACCCGGTGACCAGTCGCTCGCGGGGATCCATCCCGTGCCCGGCACGGGAGAACGGCATCAGGCTGACCAGGCCGCTGATCGGCCGCAGCACGAACACCAGGGCCACGCCGACGAGCACCCCGCGCCCGTCGAGGTGCTCCAGCAGCCCGCGGCTCATCGCGATGCCGAGGCACAGCAGCACGAGCAGGGTCAGCAGTCGCTCCAGGCGCTCGACGACGCCGTGCATCTGCTCGTGGTAGTCGTGACCGCGCTCCGCGTTGCGCATCGCCATGCCGCAGCAGAACACCGCGATGAAGCCGTAGCCACCGACCAGCTCCGAGGCGCCGTACGACGTGGCCAGCGCGGCCAGGGCCAGCAACGGCTCCCCCTGCTCGGCCAGGCGCAACGACGCCCGCCGGGCGCGGAACGCGAGCTTGGCGAGCAGCCACCCGGTCAGCGAGCCGACCACGAACCCGACCGCGACCTTGCCGACCAGGTCCCAGGCCACCCAGGCCGGGACCCAGGAGAGGGTCGTGCCCTTCTCCAGCAGGAAGATCGCCGCGTAGACGAACGGGAACGCGAGACCGTCGTTGAGCCCGGCCTCCGAGGTCAGCGCGAAGCGCACCTCGTGGCGCTCGTCGCTCTCGTCCACCTCCTGCGTCTGCACGTCGGGGCCGCCCACCTGGACGTCGCCGGCGAGCACCGGGTCGGTCGGGGCGAGCACGGCCCCCAGCAGCAACGCGGTCGCGGGCGCCAGGCCCATTCCCCACCAGCCGAGCAGCCAGACCCCGGCGATCGTGAGCGGCATCGCCGCCAGCAGCAGGCGCCAGGTCGCCGACCAGCGACGCCAGTCCCGCGGGTGGCGCCACCGCAGCGGGCGGTCCAGGGCGAGGCCGACCCCCATCAGGGCGAGGAGCACGGCGAACTGGGTGACCTGCTCGATGACCGCGTGGCCGGCGATCGGGTCGACCGAGGCGTCGGTCCCGAGCGGCAGCAGACCCATGCCCACGCCCGCGGCCAGCAGCACCATCGGCGGGGAGATCGCCAGCCGGTTGAGGACCGAGGGCAGCACGGCGGCCAGCAGGATCGCGAGGCCGGCAGACGAGGTAGACGGCACTGGACACGGGGCTCACCCTTCCCGGTCGGCGTGGACCGACAGGTTCACGGCGCGTGCGGGCGCAGGCGCGGCTTGATCACCGGGAAGTAGACGAGCGCCCCGACGACACAGGTCATGATCAGCAGCCCGGTGACCCAGCCCTTGCTCAGGCCGGCGTCGCGATAGGCCACGTCGGGCTGGAGGGAGGCGTCTACGACCGCCCAGAGGCTGAGGAGGACGGCCCCGAACAGGGCGAGGACGAGCAGGGAGCCGATCACGCTCGGACCCTACACAGCGCGCCCCCAGCGGTCCGCCGGAGCCTGAGCCGGACATGCGCCGGAACGTGCTGGGTGGGCGCAGAGGGGATCGAACCCCCGACCACCTCGTTGTAAGCGAGGGGCTCTACCGCTGAGCTATACGCCCCGGACCTGCGGCCCAGCAGACGAGGGCCACGATCGCGCGCACAGACTACGGGAGCCTCGCCCGGTGGCCCACTCGACCTCACGGAGGCACCAGAGCGGGCACCTGGATCGTGGACGCAAGAAGTCGCGCCGCTGGCGTCTCGGGTCACCAGCGGCGCGACACTGGCAAGAGTGCACCAGTGACGGCTTTGATCCAAGTACGTGAAGGAAAAATGATCCGAAAGAACTAGACCAGGTCGGCGAGGCGGGCCGCGTGCTCGTCGAGGTCGCGAGCCTCACCGGTCGCGTTGTGCACCATCCACCCCACGCGTCCGGCCTTGTCGATGATGAAGGACGACCGTTTCGGGCTCCCGGAGATCTCGTCGAAGACGCCGTAGGCCTTGGCGGTGACTCCGTGCGGCCAGAAGTCGCTGAGCAGCGGGAAGAAGATGCCGTCCCGGTCGGCGACCGCACGCTGGGCGTACATCGGGTCACAGCTCAGGGCGATCAGCGTGCTGTCGTCGGTCTCGAAGTCCCCGAGGCGGTCACGAAGGCCGGTCAGCTCCCCGGTGCACACCCCGCTGAAGGCGAACGGGTAGAAGACGACCAGGACCGCCTTGCCCGCGGCGTACGACGACATCGTGACGTCCTGGCCGTGCTGGTCCTTGAGGGTGAAGTCAGGGGCCGCGTCGCCGATCGCCAGAGTCATGCCGCCATGGTGCCAGTCACCGGTGACGCACCGCTCATCAGTCCCCCGACTCCCCGGAGTCGCCCGAGGAGTCACTGGACGAGTCGCCTGAGGAGTCACCGGACGAGTCGCCCGGCTCGCCGTTCTCGTCGTAGTCCTTGAGGTCCTTCTTGAGCACCTTGCCGGTGGAGTTGCGGGGCAGCTCGTCGAGGAACACGATCTCGCGGGGCACCTTGTAGCCCGCGAGGTTCTCCTTCACGTGGTCCTTGAGCGCCTTCTCCTCGACGTCGCCCTTCGTGACCACGAAGGCCCGCAGGCGCTTGCCGTAGTCGTCGTCGTCGACCCCGATCGCCGCAACGTCCTCGACGTTCTCGTGGCGCGAGAGGCAGTCCTCGACCTCCTTGGGGAAGACGTTCTCACCGCCGGAGACGATCATCTCGTCGTCACGACCCTCGACGAAGAGCCGCCCGTCCTCGTCGAGCCGGCCGACGTCACCGCTGGACATCAGGCCGTCGATCATGGCCTTGCCCTCGTCCTCGTCGCCGGTGTAGCCGCCGAAGAGCATCGTGTTGCCGACGAAGATGCGGCCGGACTCACCCTGGGCGACCTCGTTGTCCTTCTCGTCGTAGATCTTCACGACCGTGTTGTACGGCGCCTTGCCGGCCGTCCCGGGGGCCTCGCGCATGTCCTTCGGCTGGGCGATCGTGGCCCACGCGACCTCGGTCGAGCCGTAGGTGTTGTAGAGGTTGTCGCCGAACGCGTCCATCCAGTCGGTGGCCAGGTCGCCGGGCAGGGCGGAGCCGGACGCGGCGACGACCCGCAGCCGGGAGAAGTCGCCGGAGCGCTCGTCCTCGGAGAGCTTCATGATCCGCTGCATCATCACCGGGATGACGATCATGGCGTCCACGTCGTGCTTCTGGATCGTCTCGAGGCAGTCCTCGGGCGTGAACTTGCGACGCAGCACGATGGTGGAGCCGAGCAGCATCGCCATGTTGAGGTGCGCCCAGCCCCAGGTGTGGAACAGCGGGGCGACGATGTAGGTCACGCCGCCGCTCTTGAACGGCATCTTCGAGAGCAGCGCGACCGCGCCGTCGATCCCGGACTCGCCGCGAGGCGCGCCCTTGGGCGTGCCGGTGGTGCCGGAGGTGAGGATCACGGGGCGGGTGGTGTGCTCGGGGACGGGGTGCTTCTCGGTCGAGCCCTTCTCGATCAGGTCCTCGACGTAGGGGACGTCCTCCGTCTCGCCGTCGTGCCACGCGATGATCCGCGTGACGTCGATGCCGGACTTGTCGATGAGCTCGGTGAACTCGTCGTCGTAGATGATCGCCGCGGGCTTCTCGCGCTTGCAGACCTCGCCCAGCTGGGGGGCGGAGAACGCGGTGTTCAGGTAGAGGATGTCGGCGCCCAGCTTGGACAGCGCCGTCGAGGCGTCGACGAAGTAGCGGTGGTTGCGGCACAGCACGGCCACGCTGTCGCCCTCGGAGACCCCTGCGTCCTTGAGGGCGTGCCCCAGCCGGGTGGACCGCTCGTCGATCTCGCGCCAGGTGAGCTCGCCGAGCTCGTCGACCAGGCCGGTCGCCTCGGGCGAGCGGATCGCGAGGGCGCCGATGCCACCGGCGAACCCGATGCCCCAGTCGAGGATCGTCTTGCCGATCCCGGCGAGCGTCAGCGGGCCGTAGGGGCGGATCACCCCCGAGGTCGCCATCACCTTGACCATGCGGGCATGACGAAGGGCTTGGTTCTGCAGCTGACGGATCATCGGGCGAGGTCCTCCTGTGCGGCGGGGTTCAGTTCTTGGGCGCCACGAGACGTGTGCCCGTCCATTCCTTACCCACTGCAACGGTCGTCGTCGTGGAAAGTCCCGCAATCGGTGCCGCTTCGGCGACATCGGCCGCGTCCACCGCCCCCGGTCGACCCACCTTGGGGGTCGCCAGCCAGATGGCACCGCCCCGGACGAGGTCGGTGAGAGAGTCCACCAGGGCGTCGACGAGGTCACCGTCGTCGTCACGCCACCACAGGAGGACGACGTCGACGACGTCGCCGTAGTTCCCGTCCACGAGGTCGGAGTCGATCGTCTCCTCGATCTCCGCGCGGATCGAGTCATCGACGTCGTCGTCCCAGCCGAGCTCTTGCACGACCGATCCGGGCTTCAACCCCAGCCGTTCACCCAGCCGGACGTCCGCGCGGTCTGCGCTCGGGCTCACCTGTTTGCCTCCAGTCACTCGTCGTCTGGTGCGGGATGCCCGTCATCGGGCGCCCCACGGTGACCGTAGTCCACTAGACCTCCCGGTCAGGCGCAACCCCACGCGTCACGCGTCCATCATGCGACGACGCGGTGCCGCCCTGTCCACGGATCCCCGGAACTGGCCCTGCGCACGCTGTGCGACGGCTGAGCTCCGGTCCTTGTCACTGAGGGTGCGCGGGGGGCTGTGACCCGGGGGCGACAGGTCCCCCGGAACCACCTCCTCCTGACGCGGCCCACGCGGGGCGGTCCGGCGTACCGGGCAGTAGATTTTCTCAGCCCCACGAAAGTGACACGATGACGGTGTGAGCGACTCCGAAGACACCTCCACGAAGCCCGCTGCGATCCAGCGCGCCTCCGTCATCCACGAGGGCCTGCCGACCCAGCTGCCCGACATCGACCCCGACGAGACCTCCGACTGGCTGGCCTCCTTCGACGCCCTGGTCAGCGACCGCGGCCGGGACCGCGCGCGCTACCTGATGCTCCGTCTGCTGGAGCGGGCCCGCGAGGCCCAGGTCGGCGTCCCGGCGCTCCGCAGCACCGACTACATCAACACCATCCCTCCCGAGCGTGAGCCGTGGTTCCCCGGCGACGAGGAGGTGGAGCGCCGCATCCGCGCGTTCATCCGCTGGAACGCCGCGGTGATGGTCTCCGACGCCAACCGACCCGGGCTCGAGGTCGGTGGCCACATCGCGACCTACCAGTCGGCGGCCAGCCTCTACGAGGTCGGCTTCAACCACTTCTTCAAGGGCAAGGACGCGCCGGGCGGCGGCGACCAGATCTACATCCAGGGCCACGCCTCCCCCGGCATCTACTCCCGCGCCTACCTCGAGGGCCGCCTCACCGAGGAGCAGCTCCTCCGGTTCCGCCAGGAGGTGCAGCACGGCGTCGGCAAGGGCCTCCCGTCCTACCCCCACCCGCGGCTGATGCCGGAGTTCTGGGAGTTCCCCACCGTCTCCATGGGCCTGACCGCGATCAACTCGATCTACCAGGCGCGGTTCAACCGCTACATGCAGAACCGCGGGATCAAGGACACCTCGAACCAGCACGTGTGGGCGTTCCTCGGAGACGGTGAGATGGCCGAGCCCGAGTCGCTCGGGGCGATCCGGGTCGCTGCCCGCGAGGAGCTCGACAACCTCACCTGGGTGATCAACTGCAACCTCCAGCAGCTCGACGGGCCGGTCACCGGCAACGGCAAGATCATCCAGGAGCTCGAGGCCAACTTCCGCGGGGCCGGCTGGAACGTGATCAAGGTGATCTGGGGCCGCGAGTGGGACGAGCTGCTGGCGCGCGACGTCGACGGCGCCCTGGTCAACCAGATGAACAGCACGCCGGACGGTGCGTTCCAGACCTACTCGGTCGAGGACGGCGCCTACAACCGCGAGCACTTCTTCGGGGCCGACCCTCGGCTGCGCAAGATGGTCGAGCACATGACCGACAAGCAGATCGAGAAGCTGCCGCGCGGGGGCCACGACTACCGCAAGGTGTACGCCGCCTTCGACGCCGCCACCAAGCACGCCGGCCAGCCGACCGTGATCCTGGCGCACACCATCAAGGGCTGGACGATCGAGTCCCTCGAGGGCAAGAACGCCACCCACCAGATGAAGAAGCTGAAGACCGCCGACTTCAAGAAGTTCCGCGACCGGCTCTACCTGCCGATGAGCGACAAGGACATCGACGAGGCCTACGAGGCCAACGGGGGCGCGCCGTTCTTCCACCCCGGCAAGGACTCCCCCGAGATCGAGTACATGATGGACCGCCGCCACCAGCTCGGCGGGTCGCTGCCCAAGCGGATCGTGCGCGCCAAGCCGCTGAAGGTGCCCGGCGACGACCTCTACGCCGAGCTGAAGCAGGGCTCGGGCAAGGCCAAGATCGCCACCACGATGGCGGTCGTGCGGCTGCTCCGGGACTGGATGAAGGACAAGGAGATCGGCCACCGACTGGTGCCGATCGCGCCGGACGAGTACCGCACGTTCGGCATGGACTCCATGTTCCCGAGCGCCAAGGTCTACAACCCGGGCGGCCAGCGCTACGAGTCCGTCGACCGCAAGCTGCTGCTCAAGTGGCGTGAGGACGTCAAGGGCCAGCTGCTCCACGAGGGCATCTCCGAGGCTGGCGCGATGGCGTCGGCGACGGCGGCCGGCTCGGCGTACTCCACCCACGGCGAGGTGATGATCCCGTTCTACATCTTCTACTCGATGTTCGGGTTCCAGCGCACCGGTGACTCGATCTGGGCGATGGCCGACCAGCTCGCCCGTGGCTTCCTGATCGGCGCCACGGCCGGTCGCACCACGCTGACCGGCGAGGGGCTCCAGCACGCCGACGGACACTCACCGCTGCTCGCGGCGACCAACCCCGCGGTCGTGCACTACGACCCGGCCTTCGCCCACGAGGTCGCGCACATCATGCAGGACGGCCTGCGGCGGATGTACACCACCAGCGAGGAGCACCCCCAGGGCGAGGACGTCATCTACTACGTGACGGTCTACAACGAGCCGATCACGATGCCCAAGGAGCCCGACGACCTCGATGTCGAGGGGCTGCTCAAGGGCATCTACCACTACGCCGACGCCCCCGAGGTGTCCGGCAACGGTGAGGCTCCCCGGGTCCAGCTGCTCGCCTCCGGCGTGGGCTTCCCGTGGATCCAGAAGGCGCAGCAGCTGCTGGCCGACGACTGGGGCGTGGCCGCCGAGCTCTGGTCGGTGACCTCCTGGAACGAGCTGGCACGGGAGGCGCTCGAGACCGAGAGGTGGTCGTTCAACCACCCCGAGGACGAGGCCCGCGTGCCGTACCTCACGACCAAGCTCGAGGACTCGGCCGGCCCGGCCGTGGCGGTGAGCGACTACATGCGCGCCGTGCCCGAGCAGATCGCGCGCTGGGTGCCGAACGACTACCACGTCCTCGGCACCGACGGGTTCGGCTTCGCCGACACCCGCCCGGCCGCCCGTCGCTTCTTCCAGGTCGACGCCGAGAGCGTCGTGGTCGCGTCGCTGCGCGCCCTCGCCGACCGGGGCGAGGTCAAGCCCGAGGTGGTCGCGGAGGCCTTCGCGAAGTACCGCGTGGACGACCCGACCGCCGTCGCCGACGTCAAGCAGGAGGGCGGCGACGCGTGAGCACGTCGCTGAGCACACCGTGGGCCGCCGCCGTGAGGCGCGGGATCGTGCCCCTGGTCCTCGGGGTGCTCTGCTTCGCGCTCTCGTGGCCGGCCATCGAGGACCTCGACCCGCTGTTCAAGGGCGTCGGGGCGATCCTCGTCGTGCTCGGGCTCGTGATCGTGGTGGCCACGGCCCGCACGCTCACGGCCGAGGAGCAGCGGATCGGCCGGCGCGTCCAGCCCTGACCGTTCGAGCGGCTCAGGCGTGCTCAGGCGTGCTGGGGCAGCTGGGCCACGGGGGCGAGGGGGGCCTCGCCGGCCTCGGCGCGGTTGGACGGCTGGGCCGGCCCGTTGCGCAGCAGCTGGCGCCAGCGCCCGCGGTGGTACGCCGCCGGCTGGGTCGCGCGGATGAAGTCCTGGACGATCTTGACGAACCGGTCGGGATGGTCCTTGTGGGGGAAGTGCCCGCTGTTGGGCAGGACCTCGACCACCGCTCCCGGAGCGATGCGCGCGACGTTCTCGGCGTGACGTGACGGGATCACCACGTCGTCGGCGCCCCACACGACCAGCATCGGCATCGCCTGGGTGAGGTAGGCCCGGTCGACCATCGTGATGATCTGGCCGCGCATGTCCACGACGGCGCGGACGACGTGCCGGATAGCAGCCCGCGAGCGGGGATCCCTGAACGACTCGTAGATCTCCGCGACCTCGCCGAGGTCGCGGGCGGCGGTGATCCCGGACCGGGAGAGGGCACGCATGCCGGCCTTGCCGACGTGGCGGATGCCGGGCAGCGTCGCGATGCCCATGACCTGGTGGAAGCCGGGCAGGGTGATCGCGCGGATGACGGGGGTGACCTCGGGGCCGAGGCCCCCGGGAGCGACCAGGATCATCCGCTCGGTGCGCTCGGGGAACTGGTAGGCGAACTGCATCGCGATGCCGCCGCCGAAGCTGTGGCCGACGACCGTCACCTTGTCGATGTTCAGGACGGTGAGCAGGTCGCGCATCCCGTTGGCGTAGCCGCCCACGGAGTAGTCGGCCCGCGGCTTGGCGCTCACCCCGTGTCCCAGCAGGTCGGGAGCGATCACGGTGAAATGGCGGGCGAGGTCGTTGACGATCGGCGACCAGGTCGTGTGGTCGCACCCCAGGCCGTGCAGCAGGAGCAGCGCAGGCCCCTCGCCCGTCTTCACGTAGGCCCGCTCGTGGCCGTGGATGGTGATGCGCTGGAGCTCGGGCGTCGTGCGGGGAACCTGTTCCATGCGCACTCCTGGGAAAGTGGTCGAAAGCAACAGGACGTGAGTCAACCAGAACTGGTTCCATGAGTGGCACCCACGCACCGCATAGTGGGCAACCACTGCCAGATCGAGAGATTTCGCCGCCGTCATGGGGCCGGTGTGGCTCCTGAGCCCTCCTGTCCGCCGCCCTGTGAGAGCCGTCACAGTCACCGGCGACTAGAGTCCGTCCCATGTCTGTGCGCACCGACGGACCCGTCGTCCGCCCCTCCGACGTGCTCCCCCAGCTGGCCGAGATCATCCGGCTCGTCACCGACGTCCCGGTGGTTGAGGTGCAGCCCGACCGGCACTTCGTCGACGAGCTCCGCATCGACTCGCTGTCGATGGTGGAGATCCTCGAGGGCGCGGCGCGGCACTTCGGCGTACGCATCGAGGACGAGGACGCCAAGGACTTCGTACGGGTGCGCGACCTCGTCGGCTACGTCACCGACCGCCTCTAGCGCTCCCGCGACCGTTCGCTCACACGACCTGGTGGAGCCAGCGGACCGCGACGCCGTCGCCGGCGTGCCGGAAGGTCTCCAGCTCGTCGTCCCACGGCTTGCCGAGCAGCTTGGCGACCTCGAGCTCGAGGGTCGTCTCCCCCAGGGAGGCCTTGACGACCGCTGCCTTGAGCCGGTCCTCGGGGATCATGATGTCGCCGTGCAGGCCGGTGACGGCGTGGAAGACGCCGAGCGCGGGGGTGGCGCAGAAGCGGGCCCCCTCGGTGCCGGAGGTGGCCTCCTCGGTGACCTCGAAGCGCAGGTGGTTCCAGCCGCGCAGGGCCGAGGTGATGGCCGCGCCGGTGCCCTGCTCACCCACCCAGGAGTACTCCGAGCGGTAGGTCCCGGCCTGGGCCGGCTGCGGGGTCCACTCCACCTTGGGGGCGTGGCCGAGCACGCCGCCGACGGCCCACTCGACGTGCGGGCACAACGCGGACGGCGCCGAGTGGATGTAGACAACTCCACGAGTCGCTGAACGAGTCACGATGGACCTCCTCTTGCTCCGGCGTCGAGGTACGCCTTCCCCAGCGGTCTCGAACATGAAGCGAGGAGTCTCAGTGACTCTGATGAACGTGTGAACTTGTGAGCCCATTGTGACCGATGGGAGGCCCAACTGCCAGCCAATCCCCGCAAAAGCCGTCTCGGGCGTGTCGCTTATGTCCTCTATGACACGACTGCGGCCCGCGGCCCGAGGTCCATCAGCTGGGTGAGCACCTCGGTCGCCGCTCCGAGACCGCCGAGGTGCGACTCCCCCCGGATGGTGGTGAAGGTGGCGTGCGGCAGCCGCGCGGCCACGTGCTCGCCGTGGGCGTGCGGGATGATGTGGTCGGAGTCGCCGTGCCACCAGTGCACCGGCACCTGCACGTCGGCGATGTCGAAACCCCACGGCCGGGTGAAGAGCATGACGTCCGCCAGGGGCGCGCTCACCTGGAACCGGGAGCCGTTGAGCAGGTCGTCGAGGAACATGGCCCGGAACTCCGGGCGGGCCAGCAGCTCCTTGTCGCCGCGGGGCTGCACCGCGGCGTACCCGTCGAGGATGGGTCCCGCGACCGGACGCACGAGCCGGATGGCCTGCGCCATCAGGAAGCCCAGCGGAACCCGGGCGAGCGAGAGCATCGGGGCGACGTACGGCGCGAGGGACACCAGTCCGCCGCTGATCGCGTCCGGCCCCTGGGTCGGGGCCACTCCCCCGAGGACGCCGACCCCGTGAACCCGATCCGGCAGGGCGGCGCCGGCGGCGAGTGCGTAGGGCCCACCACCGGACAAGCCGATCACGTGCAGCTTCTCGATGTCGAGGACGTCGCAGAGATGCACGAGGTCACCGGTCCAGTCGAGGATGTCGCGGTAGAGGTGCGGTGTGGAGGACCCGATCCCGGGCCGGTCCACGCCGATGATGCGGATGTCGTTGTCCTCGGCGAAGTGGCGCGCCTCGACCGGGATCTGCCGGCGGGCGCCCGGCGTGCCGTGCATCCACACGATCGCGGAACCGCGGGGGACGCCGAACTCGGCGAAGGACAGGCGGCGACCGCCGCGGACGGCCACCGACCCCTCGAGGCGCGGACGGTCCAGCTCACTCATGCGCGGATTGTCGCACGCAGGAGCCCGGCGTCAGGCGCTGTCGCGGCATCCGGACGGCGGCTGCGTCGACGATCTTGCGCGGGTCACGGAGGGTGCCGACGAGCAACCCGTCCGCGACCACTGCCGGCCCCTCGACGACCGTGGCGAGCAGGCAGGTGACGTTGTCGGTGCCGCCGGCGGCGAGGGCAGCCGCCACCAGGGCGTCGACCGCCGCGTCGTCGTGGTGCCGGAGGAGCAGCGACTCGATCTGCCGCTCGGGGACGAGATCCGTGAGCCCGTCGCTGGCGAGCAGGACGCGGTCGCCCGCGACGAGCCGGAGCCGCGTGACCTCGCCGCCCTCCGTGGCCGTGCCGTCGACGCTGCGCATGACCACGTTGCGCCAGGGGTGGCTGCTCACGTCGTCCTCGTCGAGGTTCCCCTCGTCGACCAGTCGCTGCACGTAGGTGTGGTCGGTGGTGACGCGCGTCAGCCGACCCTCGCGGACGACGTACCCGCGGGAGTCGCCGACGTGGGCCAGCCCGAAGGTCACCCCGTCGGTGGCCAGCGCCGTCAGGGTGGTCGCCATCCCGGTGCGCGCCGGGTCCTGGAGCACGCCCGCGGCGACCTGCTCCTGGGCGAGGAGCACGCCGGTCCGGAGCAGGCTGACCGGGTCGGCCAGCGGGTCGGAGAGCGCGAGGGCGGAGACGACGTACGCCGTCGTGGCCGAGGCGATCTCGCCGGCCGCCGCCCCGCCGACCCCGTCCGCCACGAGCATGCAGGTGGGTCCGAGGAACCCAGCGTCCTCGTTGTCGGGCCGCACGAGACCGGTGTGGCTGACCGCGACACCGGAGAACCTCAGCACGTGCTCCACCCCTTCACCCGTCCAACGTCCGGAGACCCTCTCACGGTTCCCGGGAGCCCGTCGGGGCGACCGTGCGCCGCGGACGGCCGGCCGCCCGCGAGCGGCCGGGACGCGACAGGCAACAATGGGCCCCATGGAATGGCTGCTGCTCGCGATCTCCGTGGGCCTGGTGCTCGCGTGCGGCGTCTTCGGGGCGGCGGAGTACTCCTTCGTCGCCATCGACCGCTCGGCGGTGGAGAAGGCCGCAAGCGAGGGTGACAAGCAGGCCGAGGGTGTCCGTTCGGCCCTGCGCTCGCTGTCCACCCAGCTGTCCGGCGCTCAGATCGGCGTCACGCTGACGAACCTGGCGATCGGCTTCCTCGCCGAGCCGGCCATCGCGACGCTGCTCGAGACCCCGCTCGAGGCGGTCGGAGTCCCCGAGGGGGCCGTCCCCGGCATCTCCGTCACGCTCGGTCTCGTCCTGGCGACCATCGCGACGATGCTGTTCGGCGAGCTGGTGCCCAAGAAGCTGGGCATCGCCATCCCCTTCCCGGTCGCACGCAAGACCCAGGTCTTCATCCGCGGGTTCACCACGGTGATGCACTTCCCGATCCGGGTGCTCAACGGATCCGCCAACGCCCTGGTGCGGGCGCTCGGCGTCGAGCCGCAGGAGGAGCTGAGGTCCGCGCGATCCTCCGACGAGCTCGCGTCGCTGGCCGGCCGCTCGGCCAGCGAGGGCACCCTGGACTCCGAGACCGCCCACCTCGTGCAGCGCTCGATCGCGTTCGGCCCGCGCACGGCCGGCGAGATCATGACCCCGCGGGTGCGGATGGCGTGCGTCGACGCGACCGACCCGGTGAGCGAGGTCATCGAGCTCTCCATCTCCACGGGGTTCTCCAAGTTCCCGGTCATCCGGGGCACCACCGACAACGTCGTGGGCTCGGTGCACGTCAAGCAGGCCGTGGCGGTCCCGCGCTCGGAGCGCCAGCACACGCTGGTGCGCGAGGTGATGGTGGAGGCCACCGTCGTCCCCGAGTCGCTGCGTCTGGACCCACTGCTCTCGCTGCTGCGCCGCGAGGGCTTCCAGATGGCGATCGTGTCCGACGAGTACGGCGGGACGGCCGGCGTGGTCACGCTCGAGGACGTGGTCGAGGAGATCGTCGGTGACATCGCCGACGAGCACGACCGCTACGGCTCTCGCCTGCGCCAGCGCCCGGACGGGGCGTGGATCGTCTCGGGGCTGCTGCGCCCCGACGAGGTGGCCGAGGCCACCCGCCTCCGGCTCCCCGAGGACGAGGCCTACGACACCGTGGCCGGCCTGCTGGTGCGCGAGCTGGGCCGGATCCCGGTCCGCGGCGACCGGGTGCTGGTGCCGCTGCCGCTGGTCATCCCCGAGGACGACGACGAGGAGCCGGTCCAGGAGCACGCCCTGATGCAGGTGGAGCGGATGGACGGCCTCCGGGTCGACCGGCTCTCGATCAAGCGGCTGGTGCCGGAGCCCGACGACGGCTCGACCGGCTCCTCGGACACGA
This sequence comes from uncultured Actinomycetota bacterium, assembly GCA_963731075.1. Classification (GTDB taxonomy): domain Bacteria; phylum Actinomycetota; class Actinomycetes; order Propionibacteriales; family Nocardioidaceae; genus Marmoricola. The sequence continues at coordinate 96,657 of CAVSUC010000001.1, read as the reverse complement.
AGCTGCGTGAGGAGCGATGAGCACCCAGGCGGCGCTGTGGCTCGGGCTCGTGCTCCTGCTCGGGAACGCGTTCTTCGTCGGCGCCGAGTTCGCGCTCGTGTCGGCCCGGCGTACGAAGGTCGAGCCGAAGGCGGCGGCGGGCTCGCGCGTGGCCCGCACCACGCTGCGGGCGATGGAGGGCCTCTCGCAGATGATCGCGGCGGCCCAGTTCGGCATCACGGTGTGCTCCCTGGGCCTGGGCGCCGTGGCCGAGCCGGCCCTGGCCCACCTCATCGAGCCGGCCTTCCACGCCGTACACCTCCCGGATGCGTGGCTGCACCCGGTGGCCTTCACCATCGCCCTGGTCTGTGTGGTCTACCTGCACGTCGTCCTCGGCGAGATGGTGCCCAAGAACCTCGCCCTGGCCGGCCCGGAGCGAGCTGCCATGGTGCTGGGACCGCCGATGGTGGCGATGGTGACGGTCTTCAAGCCGATCGTCTACGGCCTCGACGCGACCGCGAACTCCATCGTCCGGCTGTTCAAGGTCGAGCCCCGCAGTGACGTGATCTCGACCTTCACCCTCGAGGAGGTCGAGGCGATGGTCGACGAGTCGCACGACGAGGGGATGCTCGACCAGGGCGAGTACGAACGGCTGGCCGGCGCCCTGGGGTTCACCTCACGCACCGTGGCGGACGTGCTGCTGCCGCTGGACCAGATCGAGACGGTCCAGCGTGGCGCCCGTGCCTCTGACGTCGAGCTGATCTGCGCCACCACCGGCTACTCCCGATTCCCGGTCGTCGGCGAGGAGGGCGAGCTGGTGGGCTACCTGCACATCAAGGACGTGCTGCAGTCGGACCCGCACGGGCGGGCCCGGATGGTCGAGGACAAGTGGATCCGCTCGTTCGCGAACGTCAGCACCTCCGACACCCTGGTCGACCGCGCTGCAGACGCTGCAGGCCAAGGGCGCCCACATGGCGCGGGTCGTCGACAGCCGAGGGCACCGTGGTCGGGGCGGCCACGCTCGAGGACGTCATCGAGGAGCTGGTCGGCGAGATCCGCGACGCCGCTCACGCCGAGGGTCACTGACCTCCGCGTCACACCGCAGACAGCACGCCCGGCCGGGAGACCAGCGCCGTGGTCTGGGGGCCTCCCGGCCGGGACGAACCACTGCCAACGGTACACATACATTTGTCGCGATTCATATCAATCCGTACAGAAAGCCTATTTCGGACTTCTGGGGTCCGGATCCCTCGTCCACCGGGTACGGCGGGCCGCCCGGAGCCGCTCATCGGGCCACGGCCAGCGGCGCGCTCACCGCGCTCTCCACGCGGTCGCGCTCCCCCGCGACGAAGAGGTACTCGACGTTGCGCAGCCGCTTGACCTCACCGACCTTCTCGCCGGTGGGCCCGTGGATCCCGATCTGCGCACCGACGTACCGCTTGGAGTCGAAGGCGAGCACCTGCACGGACTCGTGACCGCCCGCCGAGCAGCGCGGTGGTCATCTGCTCCGGGCTGATCCACGACTCGTCGTTGTAGGAGACCACCAGCAGGTCGGCGCGGGCCCGGGCGACCAGGTCGGCCAGCGCGGCCGGCATCGTGTGCTTGCTGTTGAACACGCTGCGGGTGCCGGTCGTCGCGGGCGTCGACGCGCTTGCAGGCGATCCCGTAGTGCTCCGGGCTCGTCCCAGCGCACCAGGGTCTCCCAGACGTGGTAGTTCGTGAAGTAGCGGTGGTGGTTGTACGGCGGGTCGAGGTACATCAGGTCGACCGTGGTCGAGGTCGTCGACCGTCTCCATCGCGTCCCCGCGGACCGTGTGGCCCACACCCGGGAGGAGCACCGGAGCAGACGAGCTCGAGCTCGCGGTGCGAACGCGGGGACCACTGCTTGAGGTAGGCCATCTGCAGCCCGGTCGTGGAGTCGACCCGGTCGGCGGCCAGCAGCAGCGCGGTGAGCAGGATGGCCCGCACCGGACCCGCGGGGTGGTCGCGGTCGATGGCGGCGCGGATCGCGTCGATCCGCGCGCCGTTGCGCGGCTGGAAGTAGCGCGACTCCTCGCAGAACGTGCGCGTGACGTAGCCGCGCTCACCCGGCAGGGCGTTGAGCCGGTCGATCTCCCGCTGCAGCGCCTCGTGGTCGACGGTGTCGGCGTCGGTGGCGACGTAGCAGTCGCTGAGCACCTCGCTGTAGGACGCCACGTCGGTGGCCGTGACCTCGATGCCACGCCGCTTGAACTCCTGAGCGACCCGGGTTGTGCCGGTGAACAGGTCGACCGCGGTCGACACCTCGGCGGCCGAGGCGATGCCGCCCAGGACGGGCACCAGCACCCGCTTGGAGCCGATGTACTTGATCACAGGGGGATCGTAGGGCGGTCACGGTCCGGTCCGTGGCGCGCCGCGGCGCCCCGACACCTGTAGATTGGGTCAGACCGTTCTTGAAGCAGCCTTCACCTCGGAGCCTTCCTGCGCGGCCGAGAGGCGGACGTCATGTCGACGCCGAACAACCCCACAGCCCGACCCACCCGCCAGCCGCTGCGGCTGCGCATGAGCGAGACGCCGGGCAAGCAGCCACTCGACGGCGGCTGGTGGCCGCAGAGCCGCGACCTGACCACCGAGCTCGGCGACCTGGTGGACAACTTCCCGACCGAGCTGGGCCGGATCGTGCGCGTGCTCTTCTCGCCGCCCGACTGGGACGACTCCCCCAAGCGCGTCCCCACCGCCCGTGGCTACGTCAAGGTCGGCTACGACCCGCACGACGACACCCACGTGGTCGTCCTCGGCACCTCCGAGCGCCGGGAGCTCTGCCTCCTGGTCGTGCCCCCGGAGATGTCACGCAGCAAGGGCGAGGAGGCCCTGACCGCGGCCCTGACCCCCGGTTACGCCAGCTCTCCGACGGCCCTGCTGGCAGCGGTCCGGGAGAGCCCCGAGCAGGACACCGACGACCAGTGGAACGACGAGGGCGAGGCCTGGTGGGGCTCGGACACGGCGCCCTCCTACCGCAACGCCACCTGAGCGGTCACATCTCGCCCGCGGGCTGCCGGGCCAGCTCCACGAGGTCGGCGATCGAGTCGATGACGCGGGTCGGCCGGTAGGGGAACGTCTCGACCTGGTCCGGTCGGGTCGATCCCGTCGTCACCAGCACCGTCCGGATGCCCGCCTCGAGGCCGCTGATGATGTCGGTGTCCATCCGGTCACCGATCATCACGGTCGTCTCGGAGTGCGCCTCCAGGCGGTTGAGCGCGCTGCGCATCATCAGCGGGTTGGGCTTGCCCACGAAGTACGGCGTGCGGCCGGTCGCCGTGCTGATCAGGGCCGCGACCGACCCGGTGGCCGGCAGGGTGCCGTTGATGCTGGGCCCGCTGACGTCGGGGTTGGTGGCGATGAACCGCGCGCCGGCCTCGATCAGCCGGATCGCGCGGGTGATCGCCTCGAAGGAGTAGGTGCGGGTCTCCCCCAGCACGACGTAGTCGGGGTCACGGTCGGTCATCACGTAGCCGATGTCGTGCAGCGCGTTGGTCAGCCCCGCCTCGCCCACGACGTACGCACTCCCGTCGGGACGCTGGTCGGAGAGGAAGTCGGCCGTGGCGAGGGCCGAGGTCCAGATCGCCTGCTCGGGCACGTCGATGCCGCTGCGCAGCAGCCGGGCCCGCAGGTCGCGCGGCGTGAAGATCGAGTTGTTGGTGAGCACCAGGAACTTCTTGCCCGATTCCTTGAGCGCCTCGATGAACTCGGTGGCACCCTCGATGGGGTCCTCCTCGTGCACGAGGACGCCGTCCATGTCGGTGAGCCAGGTCTCGATCGGGCGCACGGTCTCCATGGGCCGATCGTTTCACGTCCTGGCGGAACCGGCCTCGCGGCGGTCGTGATCGCCGAAAAATAATGACACGGTTGTAGTTTGAGCGGTGACACCGGCGTGTCGTCTTGACTACTGAGCAATTGCTTCACTCAAGTCGATTTCTGTCACTACAATCCCACGAGTGAACATTCCCGGTCGATTTGTCTGCCTTGCCACGAGCGTGCTGCTCGTAGCCGGGATCGGCGTGACGCTGGGAGCCGTTCCGGCGTCGGCCACCGTCACCACGCTGTGCAAGGGCTACACCGCCTGCGCGAAGGCCGGCTACAGCTCCAGCGGGTACTCCTACGCCGGCGGCAAGATGTACTGGCGGATGTACTCCGGGCACAACTGCACCAACTACGCCGCCTACCGGATGATCCAGAGCGGGATGCCCAACTCGCGCCCCTGGACCGGCAGCGGCAACGCCACCAACTGGGGCTCCGCGATGAGCCGGATCACCAACAGCACCCCCGCCGTCGGCGCGGTGGCCTGGTGGAAGGCGGGCGTGTCGCCCGCGGGCAGCGCCGGTCACGTGGCGTACGTCGAGCGCGTCGTGTCCGCCAGCGAGATCATCGTCTCGATGGACAGCTGGGGAGGAGACTTCTCCTGGGCGCGGGTCACCCGCACCACCAAGGGCTGGCCCAGCGGCTTCGTGCACTTCAACGACGTGCGGCAGCTGAACACCAAGGCACCGGTGATCAGCGGCACGTCGAAGGTCGGGTCGGTGCTGACCGCCTCGTCCGGCACCTGGAAGCCCACGGGCGCCTCCCTCACCTACCGGTGGGCGCAGGACGGCGCATGGATCTCCGGCGCCACGTCGAGCACGCTGGCGCTGACGAAGGCCCAGGAGGGCAAGCGGATCACCGCCCGGGTGACCGCCCGCCACCTGGGCTACCCGATGCTCTCGGTCATCTCCTCGCCGACGGCCGTCGTCCAGCCGGGCACGATCACGAACACCGCGAAGCCCACGATCACCGGTGATCCGCGCGTCGACGCGACCCTGACGGCCACGCCGGGCACCTGGACCCCCACACCCGACCAGGTCGCCTACCAGTGGCTGGCTGACGGTGAGCCCATCGCCGGCGCCATCTCGCCGAGCTTGACGATGGACCCCGACCTGGCGACCAAGCGGATCTCGGTCACCACCACGGCCACGAAGTCCGGCTACGCCGCTGTGCCCGCCACGTCGTCGGAGACGGCCGAGGTGGCCCTCGGATCGCTGGAGATGACCGCCTCCCCCACCGTCGTCGGCGACGTCGAGCTCGGCAAGACGCTCAGCCTGGGCCGGCCTGTCAGCAATCCGAGTCCCCAGCTGACCGTGCGGTGGTTGCGCAACGGCCGGGCGATCCCGGGTGCGTCCGCACTCACCTATCGCGTCACCGAGGCGGACCTCGGCACCCACTTGGCCGTGCGGGTCCGGCTGTCCCGACCCGGGTACGAGTCGATCCTGACGCGGACCCGCTGGAGCGACTTCGCACGGACGACGCCGGTCGCCACGATCACCACGCGACCCGGGACCGGACGGATGAGCTTCAGCACCGGCGTACGCGCCCCGGGTCTCGACGCCGTCGACGGGGAGATGCGGGTCAGCATCCGGGGCAAGGCGCTCGGCAGCTTCCCGGTGCACGCCGGACGAGCCGCCGCGACCCTGACCCAGCTGCCGAAGGGCGACGTCACCTTCTGGTTCCGGGTGGTCGAGACGAACACCACCCATGGGCTCGTCGTGACCCGCAAGGTCCGCATCCGCTGACCCGGCGTACGCCCTCTCAGGCCGCGGCGGCCGACAGCTGCCGCGCGACAGCGATCGCGGCCGCCCGCCCGGCGCGGTTGGCGCCGATCGTGCTGGCCGACGGGCCGTAGCCGACCAGTTGCACCCGGGAGTCGAGCACCGCCGTCGTGCCGTCGAGCTGGATGCCGCCCAGCGGGCTGCGTAGGTGCAGCGGCGAGAGGTGGTTCACGGCCGGCCGGAAGCCGGTGGCCCAGAGGATGGCGTCGACCCGCTCGAACCCGCCGTCGGCCCACCGGACGCCGTCCCGCTCGATCGCCCTGAACATCGGCCGACGGTTGTAGGCGCCCAGCGACTCCGCCAGTCGTTCCTGCTCGCGCAGCGCCAGCCCGGTCACGCTGACGACGCTGGCCGGCGGCAGCCCCCGGCGTACCCGATCCTCGACCAGGGCCACCGCCCGGTGCCCCGCCTCCCGGTCGAACTGGTCGGTGCGCCACACCGGCGGGCGTCGGGTGACCCACAGGGTCTCGGTCACCGGAGCCAGCTCGCCGAGGAGCTGGACGGCCGAGGCCCCTCCCCCGACCACGAGGACCCGTCGGCCGGCGAAGTGCGCGGCGCCCGGGTAGCGACTGGTGTGCACCTGCTCGCCCGCGAAGGTCTCGATGCCCGGGTAGTGCGGGACGAAGGGGCGGTCCCAGGTGCCGGTGGCGTTGACGAGGGTCGGGGCGGACCAGGTGCGCTCGCCGGAGCGTACGACGAGCAGGTCGCCCTCGCTGGCGACCCGATCGACCCGCACCGGACGGACCACGGGCAGGTCGTGCTCGCGCTCGTAGTCGGCGAAGTAGCGCGCGACGGCGACGTTGGCCCGCTCGCCGCCGGCGGTCGGTGCTTCCGAGTCCGGCAGCGCGGCCACGCCGTGCACGTCGGTCATGGTCAGGGAGTCCCACCGGTGCTGCCACGCGCCGCCCGGGCGACCGTTGGCGTCGAGCAGGACGTGGTCGATGCCACGCCTGGCGAGGTGGTAGGACGCCGACAGTCCCGCCTGGCCGCCGCCGATCACCACGGACTCGTGCTCGCTCACACGGGTGCAACGTCGTGCGCGGGCACGCTATGCCCGGGGCCTCAGCTGGCGACCAGCTCGAGGAGAGCTGCGCCCCACTTCTCGATCTTGCCCGCGCCGATGCCCGAGACGTCGCCGAGCGCGTCCAGCGTCGATGGCGCTTCGGCGGCGACCTGCCGCAGGGTCGCGTCGTGAAAGACGACGTAGGCCGGGAGGCCGGCCTCCTTCGCGGTCGCGGCACGCCAGGCGCGGAGCCGCTCGAACCGCGCCTCGCCGACCGCGTCCAGCGGGACCTCGTCGACCTTCGCCTTGCGGGAGCTCCCCGACGAGCGTGTGCGCGCGGACTTCGGAGCCTCGGTGCGCAGCGCGACCGGGCGGTCTCCACGCAGGACGTCGGCGGAGGCCTCGGTGAGCTGCAAGGTGCCGTACCCATCTCCGGACACGGCCAGGAGACGACGCGCCAGGAGCTGACGGACGACTCCGCGCCAACCGGCCGCGTCGAGCTCGGTCCCGATGCCGAACACGGACAAGGTGGTGTGGTCGAGCTGGACCACGCGCGCCGTGGCGTTGCCGACCAAGATGTCGATGACGTGTCCGGCGCCGTAGCGCTGCCCGCGCTGGCTGAGGCGGACCACGGCGGAGAGCAGCTTCTGGGCGGCGATGGTCCCGTCCCAGGTCTGCGGCGGGGTCGCGCACGTGTCGCAGTTCCCGCAGGGGGTCGAGTCCTGGCCGAAGTAGGCCAGCAGCTGCACGCGTCGGCACTCGACCGTCTCGCAGAGCGCGAGCATCGCGTCGAGGTGCTGACCGAGGCGGCGGCGGTGGGCGGCGTCGCCCTCGGAGCTGTCGATCATGCGGCGCTGCTGGACGACGTCCGCGAGACCGTAGGCCAGCCACGCCGTGGCCGGGAGCCCGTCGCGGCCGGCGCGGCCGGTCTCCTGGTAGTACCCCTCCACGGACTTCGGCAGGTCCAGGTGCGCGACGAAGCGCACGTCTGGCTTGTCGATGCCCATGCCGAAGGCGATGGTCGCCGTCATCACCAGGCCGGGCTCGCGCAGGAACCTCGCCTGGTGTTCGGCGCGCACCGAGGTGTCCAGTCCCGCGTGGTACGGCAGGGCGGGGATGCCGTTCTTGGCCAGGTAGGAGGCCGTCTCCTCGACCGACTTGCGCGAGAGGCAGTACACGATGCCGGCGTCCCCGGCGTGCTCGGTCCGCAGCATGGTGAGCAGCTGAGCCCGCGGGTTGTCCTTGGACACGATCCGGTACTCGATGTTGGGTCGGTCGAAGCTCGCGACGAACTTCGTCGCGGAGTCCAGGTCGAGCCGGTGCGCGATCTCGGCCGCGGTTGCTGCTGTCGCGGTCGCGGTGAGCGCGATGCGGGGCACCTCGGGCCACCGCTCCCCCAGGACGGACAGCAGCAGGTAGTCCGGTCGGAAGTCGTGACCCCACGAGGACACACAGTGCGCCTCGTCGATCGCGAACACGGCGATCGTTCCGCGCGCGAGCAGCTGCAGTGTGGAGGCCACCGAGAGTCGCTCGGGGGCCAGGTAGAGCAGGTCGAGCTCACCATCGAGATAGGCCGCCTCGACCCGGCGGCGTTCCTCGAGATCCTGGGTGGAGTTCAAGAACGCAGCACGGACACCGAGGGCGCCGAGTGCGTCGACCTGGTCCTGCATCAGCGCGATGAGCGGTGAGATGACGACACCGGTCCCGGGACGCACGAGGGCCGGGACCTGGTAGCACAGCGACTTCCCGGCCCCGGTCGGCATCAGAACCAGGGCGTCGCCGCCTGCGACCACCGTGTCGATGATGGGTGCCTGCTCGCCGCGGAACTCGTCGTACCCGAACACGGTCCGCAGGACCTCGAGCGGGGAGGTCTGCGGTAGGGCTGTCGTCGGGTCGGGCATGTCCCTCATCGTGCCGGACGCCTCCGCATGCGCAGTGCGCGCCGCGCGACCAGCGCCACCGGGCAGTCCGTGCAGACCGGCGTACTCCGGACCTGGCGGCGGTAGGCTGCTGCGACGTGTCGAGGGGCGGCGAGATCAAGGGAAACCGTGCACATCAGCGTCCGCGACAGGGAGATCGACGACGCCGGGTCGTGGCTCTACTGCCGGAGAGTGTTGACCGCCGAGAGGCGAAGTCAGAGCTGGTTCGCCAGCTCCACAGCCTCGGCACGTTGGCGGCAGACTACGTCGGAGACCCACCTGATGAAGCCGTTGCCTCCGACCATCTTCGCGAGACCGTCGGTGGCATCGTCAGTACGAGACCTCGCGCGCTCGCCCGGCGAACCACGGAGATTCATGAGGCACCACGTCGAACAGCAAGCCCGAAGGATCCCGCATGACCACCCAAGTCCGACCATCGGCGACCTTCACCGCACCGAGCCTCGTCAGGCGCAGCACCTCAGCAGTCACGTCGTCCGTCTCGATGTCCACATGGAAGCGGGCTACGCCGGAGCCGATGTTCTGCAGCCCGACCCACGACACTGACGCTACATCGGGAAGAGCTGTGAACTCCGGGAACTCCTCCACCTGGCGTGCCTGGGTCAACAGCGCCGCCGCCCAGAGATGGCGCGCGTCGTCGAACGTTTCTGCGTGCGCATCCACGACAGCCTCACGCAGCAAGATTCGGTGCATGCGAGCCAGTACAACCGACGGTCCTCAGTCCGACAAGCCGACTCCGAGGCCAGAGGTGGGACCGGGCGCCGGCTCGCTGTGGAACGTCCTCGGTGCCGCGCTCTGGGCGCAGGTTGACGTGCTCTGGAACCTGGTAGGGAGGGTGGGGCTCGAACCCACGACCCAAGGATTATGAGTCCTTTGCTCTAACCGACTGAGCTACCTCCCCATGCGTGGCTGAGCCTAGTGCCCTCAGCGAGTGACGCCTTCTCGGACCTGTTCGCCGGCCAGAGGAAGCTCCCGGGCATGCCTGTGGCCCCGCCGGTGGTGTCGTACGGCGGGTCCGGGGCGGTGCACCTACTGGTCCGGTGGGTCTGACGCATCGCGGCGGCCGGCGCCGGTCCGCGCTGACGTCGAGGGTGCCGTGGTGGTCGCGCAGGAACTGGAACCCGTGCGGCGACGTCCAGAGATAGGACCCGGCCTCGAGCATCGTGTAGCGCCACGTCGAATGTGTCTTCAACCGGTGGTGGCGTCGACACACCGGAGCCTGGTTGTCACTCGAGGTCGTCCCACCCTTGGCATAGGGGATGGGATGCTCGGAGTCGGTCTTCCGCGCCGGTCTGGTGCACCACGGGAACACGCAGGTGTGGTTGATCAGACCGGTCTGCTCATCGAGCCGTTTGGGTGCTTCGTAGGCCTCGACGTGGATGTTGTCGGCCAGGTCGACCACCTGCTTCACCACGACCTGGGCATCGGGGTTGGCGCACCAGGACTTGACCTGCTCGGCGGTGACGAAGGTCCGGGTGTTCTCGACCCTCGCCAGGTGAAGCTCACCGTCGACCCCGTGGACGGCTGCCTCGGAGAGGTGAACGTAGAGGACCACCTGGCGCGGCTTCTTCTGCTTCCCGGCCGCCGGGGATGTCCGCGCCTCCGCTTCCACTTCGCAGTTGAGGTCGAAGGCGAGCTGGTGACGGCTGATCGCCCCGAGTGCCTGGGAGCGGCGGACATCCAACGAGTCGGTGGAGCCGGCTGCTCTGAGGGCTTCGGCCTCGGCGGAGACGGCCTCCTCGAGGTCCAAGGCGTCGGCGAGGTCGAGCTCACCGTCGACCCGGACGGTGCCCTCGAAGGACACCTGCTCGTCGTGGATGTCGAAGTGCCTGCCCTCGGCGGCCTTCTCCGCCCGCTCCGCAGCGAGGTCGGGCATGAACCGGGTGATCGCCTCCTCGACCAGCCGCTCCATCGCCGCGACACCGATGCGGTGCGCGAACGGTGCGACCTGCTGAGTCGACGAACGCGACGGCCTCGGCGTGAGAGACCCAGGGTGAGCTCGGCGATCCGCCGGGCCCGCCACACCTGGAGGTCACCGCGCATGATCCGGGTCCAGGTCCTGGGAAGTCTGTACTTGACCTCGACCGCGTGGGCGATGAACGCCCGACCGGAGTCGGTGGACCGGCCGATGGCCAGGGCGAACTCGGCGATGCAGAACTCCGCCACCAACGGTGCACCCTCACCGGCCAACAGGAGGCCGGTGTCACCCGCAGCGGACATCCAGGTCGCGGCCTGGTCGATCGACTCCGGCGGGTGCTGCTCGGCCCAGGTCACCGCAGCGACGAACAGCTCCTTCTGAGCGAGGTCCGCCGCCTGCTGGCACGAGCGCGCGAACACCAGCACCTCCAGGGGGTCGTCGAGGTCCCCGATCGGAGTAGGTGCGGTGCTGGTCATAGGACCATTCAAGCACCGAGCACTGACAGTCCCCCGGGTCAGAACCCCAGTCCACACAGGGGATTCTCGAAGATTGACGATGTGGGCTGCCTCTTTGAACGCGGAGGATCTGACGCGCCAGGTGCATCGGATCCTCCTCGGTCGGGGGCCGCCCTTGTTTCTCGACGTAGAGGGGTTTCGACAAGCTCAACCGACGTTGGGGTGGGTCCGCCCCTTCGGCGTACGGGGGTTTCGAGATGCTTCCTGGCCGGGTCAGGCGTCGCGGTGCTTGTGCCGGGGCTTCTTGCCGGCGTAGCCCGGGGCTCCGCCGTCCTTGGGCCCGCCGTCGTTGAACCGCTTGGGCGGCCCGGAGCGGGGCGCCGGTCCCTTGTCGCGCTGGAGGTCGATCAGGATCCCGGAGATGCGGGTGCTGGCGAGCTTGTCGAGCGTCTCCGCGGACAGGTCGGGCGGGAGCTCGACCAGCGAGAATCCGGGCTTGATGTCGATGCGGCCGAAGTCGGAGCGCTTGAGCCCACCCTCGTTGGCGAGCGCCCCGACGATCTGCCGGGGCTCGACGCGGTGCCGCTTGCCGACCGAGATGCGCCAGCGGACCAGTCCCCCGGCGGGCTCACGGCGCTCGCGACGCTCGTGGGTCTTCGGCTCGGGCATGTCCTCGAGGAACAGCGGCTCGCCGTCCTGGGCGAGCACCGCGATGGCGGCGGCGATGTCCTCGGCCGGGACGTCGTGCTCCTGCTCGTAGGCCTGCACGAGCTCGCGGAAGATGCCGAGCTGCGGGTCGGCCAGCGCCTGGCCGATCGACTCGGTGAACTTCTGCACGCGGAAGGCGTTGACGTCCTCGACGGTCGGGAGGTTCATCTGCGTCAGCGTGGTGCGGTTGGCCTTCTCGATGGCGCGCAGCAGGTAGTTCTCGCGCGGCGTCACGAACGAGATCGCCTCACCGCTGCGGCCGGCGCGACCCGTGCGGCCGATGCGGTGCACGTAGGACTCGGTGTCGGTCGGGATGTCGTGGTTGATCACGTGGCTGATCCGCTCGACGTCGAGGCCGCGGGCGGCGACGTCGGTGGCCACGAGGATGTCGAGCTTGCCCTTGCGCAGCTGGTCGATCGTGCGCTCGCGCTGCACCTGGGCGACGTCTCCGTTGATCGCCGCGGCGGAGAACCCGCGCGCCCTCAGCCGCTCGGCGAGATCCTCGGTGGCGTGCTTGGTGCGGACGAAGATGATCATCCCGTCGAAGTTCTCGACCTCGAGGATGCGGGTCAGGGCGTCGAGCTTCTGGGGATGCGCGACCTTGAGGTAGCGCTGGGTCACGTTCGACGCGGTGCTGGAGGACGACTTCACGCTGATCTCGGTGGCACCGGGCGCGTACTTCTTGATGATGCGACGGATCTGCGGCGGGATGGTGGCGCTGAACAGGGCCAGCTGCTTGTTGGTGGGCGTGCCGGCCAGGATCGTCTCGACGTCCTCGGCGAAGCCCATGTTGAGCATCTCGTCGGCCTCGTCGAGCACCACGAAGCGCAGCTGGCTCAGGTCGAGCGTGCCCTTCTCGAGGTGGTCCATGACGCGTCCCGGCGTACCGACGACCACGTGCACGCCGCGGCGCAGGGCACTGAGCTGTACGCCGTACCCCTGGCCGCCGTAGACCGGGAGGACGTGCAGCCCCTTGAGGTGGGCCGCGTAGCGACCGAACGCCTCCGAGACCTGCAGGGCGAGCTCACGCGTCGGCGCCAGCACCAGGACCTGCGGCGAGGTCTGCGACAGGTCGATGCGGGAGAGGATCGGCAGCGCGAAGGCGGCCGTCTTGCCGGTGCCGGTCTGGGCGAGGCCGACGACGTGCTGACCCGCCAGCAGGGGCGGGATGGCCTCGGCCTGGATGGGGGACGGGGTCTCGTAGCCGACGTCCCTGAGGACCCTCTCCACCTTCGGGTCCAGCCCCAGCTCGTCGAATCGGGGGGTCGTCATATCGCCGTCACTCACTGCTCAAGGGTAGTGCCGCGCGGGGCTCCCACCTATTCCGCGCAGGTGCTCCGTCGGCCGGGCGTTCCGGTGCGGCGACATCTCGGCCAGTGGCCGCATAGGGTTGGTCACGTGTCCACCCTTGCCGCAGCCGAAGAACGCTGGCGGCTCACCATCGACAACGCGCCTGTCGGCATCGCCGTGGTCGGCCTCGATGGTTCGTTCATGCGGGTCAACGACACCCTGTGCCGGATCCTCGGCTACAGCGCCGAGGAGCTCCAGGAGCGCACGTTCCAGAGCCTCACCCACCCCGAGGACCTCGACGCCGACCTCCACCTGCTCCAGCAGCTGATCGACGGCGACCTCCCGCGCTACTCCCTGCGCAAGCGCTACCTGCGGGCCGACGGCAGCACGATCTGGACCAACCTGTCCGTGGGCATGGTGCGCAACGCCCGTGGCAAGCCGTTGCACTTCGTCTCCCACGTCGCGGACCTGACCGAGGAGCTCGAGGCGTCCTCGCGGATCGAGCAGATCAACCGGGAGCTCAACGAACAGAAGGCCATGCTCGAGCGGTCCAACGCCGACCTCGAGGCGTTCGCCATGCTGGCCAGCCACGACCTGCAGGCCCCGCTGGCGACCATCCGTGGCTACATGGAGCTGCTGGCGAGCGAGTACGGCGAGGTGCTGGAGCCGAACGCCAACGACTGGATCCAGCGCGCGGCGCAGGCCGCGGAGCGGATGTCGGAGCTGGTCAGCTCGCTGCTGGACTTCTCGCGGGTCAGCGGCTCGGGACTGCTCGACCTGGAGCCGGTGTCGGTCACCGACCTCGTCCGCGACGTCACGCAGGACCTCGAGCAGCTGATCGCGCAGACGCACGCCGTCGTCGAGGTGCCCGACGACACCCCGCTGGTGCTCGCGCAGGGCACGCGGCTGCGGCAGGTGCTGCAGAACCTGATCCAGAACACCATCAAGTACCGCTCCCCCGACCGGGCTCCCCACTGCCGCGTGGAGGTGCACGAGGGCGAGACCGAGTGGCTGGTGACCGTCACCGACAACGCCGCCGGCATCGCCGAGGAGCACCGCGAGTCCGTCTTCTCCATGTTCACCCGCGTGAACAGCACCGAGACCGGTCACGGCATCGGCCTGGCCGCCTGCCGCCAGATCGTGGAACGTCACGGCGGCCGGATCTGGGTCGAGGACAACCCCGCGGGCGGCAGCCGGTTCAGCTTCACCCTGCCGCGGCGAGACCTAGGCACGGGCCTGGAGAGTGCCTAGCCTCGAGGCATGAGCGAAGTCCCCGTCCCCGCGCCCCTCGAGCCCCTCGACGAGACCTGGGAGCGCGCGCTGTGCATCGTGGCGCACCCCGACGACATGGAGTTCGGCGCGGCAGCCGCGGTCGCGCGCTGGACCGGCCAGGGCAAGTGGGTCGGCTACACCATGGTGACGAGCGGGGAGGCCGGCATCGACGGCCTACCCCCGGACCGGTGTCGCGAGGTCCGCGAGGCCGAGCAGGTCGAGTCGGCCCGCGTCGTCGGCGTGGACGTCGTCGACTTCCTGCACCAGCCGGACGGCATCTTGGAGTACGGCGTGCCGATGCGCCGCCTGCTGACGGCCGAGATCCGGCGCCACCGCCCGGAGATCGTGATCACCGGCAACTTCCGGGACACCTTCGGCGGGCGCAACCTCAACCAGGCGGACCACATCGCCGTCGGCCGGGCCGTGCTCGACGCCGTGCGTGACGCGGGCAACCGCTGGGTCTTCGGGGAGCAGCTGACCGGCCAGGGCGGCGACCTCGAGCCGTGGGGCGGCGTCCGCGCCGTCTGGGCCGCCGGGTCGCCGGACGCCACCCACGGGGTCGACACCACCGACACCTTCGAGGCCGGCGTCGAGTCGCTGAAGGCGCACCAGGCCTACATCGACGGCCTCGGCTGGGAGAACTGGGATCCGGCCGAGTTCCTGGAAGGCTTCGGCCGCGCGACCGGCCAGCGGCTGGGCGTCGCCTTCGCCGCGCCGTTCGAGGTGTTCCCGATGGGCTGGGGCGACTAGGCCCGATCGACGACTCAAGCCCTGATCCGTGACGGATCAGGGCCTGGTCTCACCGCTCCCCCGGCTGGACTCGAACCAGCAACCCTCCGATCAACAAACAGCAGAGCCTCTGACCTATCGAGGTCAGAGGCTCCGCTCACCGCTCCCCCGGCTGGACTCGAACCAGCAACCCTCCGATTAACAAACAGCAGAGCCTCTGACCTATCGAGGTCAGAGGCTCCGCTCACCGCTCCCCCGGCTGGACTCGAACCAGCAACCCTCCGATTAACAAACAGCAGAGCCTCTGACCTATCGAGGTCAGAGGCTCCGCTCACCGCTCCCCCGGCTGGACTCGAACCAGCAACCCTCCGATTAACAGTCGAATGCTCTGCCAATTGAGCTACAGGGGATCGCGCCCGCAAACCCTAGCAACGCTGGCGTGCAGTTGCTAAATCGGGTGTGGTTCGGGCTCGCCCACCTCGGCCTGCGCGTCGAGCAGCGCCCGCTCGGCGACCACGGTCACCTCGGGGTCGTCCGGCTCCAGCCCCGCGTCGTAGGCGTGCATCCAGCTGACCGGGCCGCCGGCCGGGCTGCGCCGGCCGATGATGGTCAGCCCCAGCCGGCCCCGCACGGGCACCCGGCGCTGCAGCACGATGCTGGCGGTGACGCGCTCGCGGACGAGCTGGAGGAGCCGCGACGGGTCGTCCATCTCGAAGGAGTGGGCGGGCCGCTGCTCGCCGTACGCCCCGATCTCGGTCACCCGCAGCCGGGAGGCCTCCTTGTCCCAGGCGGCGTCCTCGACACGCTCCCAGGGGATCCGCGTGGCGTCGTCGGGGCGGACCAGGACCAGGCGCAGGCGCGTGCCGAGCACCCATGACCCGTCCGCGGCCGGTGCCTGGGCCAGGAGCCTCTCGCCCCGCGGGAGCCCGGCGCGCTCGAGGACGTCGGCGGGGACCCCACCGCTGCGGTCGAACAGCCTCACTGGCTCTCCAGCGCGCGCTCGCGCAGGCTGCGGCGGTGCTGCTCGAGGGCCACCAGCTCACCGAACATCCGGTTGTAGTCGGTCGCCTCGTCGACCGGGTTGGTGCGCTGCAGGCGTGACTTGAGGTCGGCGATGCGGCGCATCGCGGTCAGCTCGCGCAGCCGGTGCACGTGCTGGCCGACGTAGGCGTCGTCGGGCACCTTCGCCGACAGGAGCGGCTCGACGGTGAGCGCGCTGATCAGGGACTGCAGCCGCTCGTCGGTCTGGGCGTCCCGCAGGGTCGAGGCCCACTGGGCGTCGGCGGCGCTCGGACCACCGGCGGCCTGGACGCCGGACCAGAGAGCGCGGTAGGCGCCGTGGGTGAAGTCCTGGGCGTCCACGTCCTTGGCCGTGCGCCCGACCGCAGCGGGGTACTGCACGACGAGCTTGAGCGTCTCGCGCTCCAGCATCAGCCGGGGGTCGCGCGGGTCGGGCAGCTCGGCGGCCTGCCGGGTCGCTCCCTGGTCCGGGGCCTGAGCGGGCGCGGCACGCTGCGAGGCTCGACGGACCTCGCGCTGCACGTCGGCCGGCTCGATGCCGATCATGCCGGCGAGCTCGCGGGAGAAGGCGTCGACCTTGGACCGGTCGCGGATGGCGGTGACCAGCTTGGCCGCCTCGCGCATGGCGTCGACCCGACCGTCGGCGCGGTCGAGGTCGTAGCGCTGCACGACGTTGGCCAGGACGAACCGGTAGAGCGGCACCCGGCGAGCCACCAGCTCGCGCACCTCGGCGTCGCCCTGCTGGAGGCGCAGGTCACACGGGTCGAGGCCGGTCGGCTCCACGGCGACGTAGGTCTGTCCGGCGAAGATCTGGTCGCCCTCGAAGGCCCGGATCGCCGCCTTCTGGCCGGCCTCGTCGCCGTCGAAGGTGAAGATCACCTCGCCGCGGAACTCGTCGTGGTCGTGCAGCAGCCGCCGGATGACCCGCGCGTGGTCGTCGCCGAAGGCGGTGCCGCAGGTCGCGACCGCGGTCTTGACGCCGGCCAGGTGGCAGGCCATCACGTCGGTGTAGCCCTCGACGATGACCGCCTGGCTGCCGCGCGCGATCTCCCGGCGGGCGAGGTCGATGCCGTAGAGGACCTGGCTCTTGTGGTAGATCGGCGTCTCGGGGGTGTTGAGGTACTTCGCCTCGATCCGGTCGTCGTCGAAGATGCGCCGGGCCCCGAAACCGATGGTGTCCCCGCTGCTGTCGCGGATCGGCCACATCAGCCGCCCCCGGAACCGGTCGTAGAGACCGCGTCCCTCACCGATCAGCCCGCTGGTGACGAGCTCCTCGTCCTTGAAGCCCTTCTGGCGCAGGTGGCGGAGCAGGTCCTCTCCCCCGCGCGGCGAGAAGCCGACCCCGAAGGTCAGCGCGGCGTCCGCGTCGAACCCGCGGGAGTCGAGGAACTGCCGGGCCTGGAGGGCTTCGGGGGTGGCGAGCTGCTCGGCGTACCACTCCCCGGCGTGCTTGTGCGCCTCGATCAGGCGAGGCCGCTGCGGCCCTCCGGAGCGTGGGCGCGGGGCCCCACCCTCCTCGTAGCGCAGCTGTACGCCGACCTTCTCGGCCAGTCGCTCGACGGTCTCGGTGAACCCGAGGCCGTCCATCTCCATCACGAACTTGATGACGTCGCCACCGGCCTGGCAGCCGAAGCAGTGGTAGAAACCCCGCGACGGCGTGACGTGGAACGACGCGGACTTCTCGTCGTGGAAGGGGCAGAGGCCCTTCATCGAGCCGCCGCCGGCGTTCCTCAGCGTGACGTAGGACGAGACGACGTCCTCGATGCGCGTCTTCTCGCGGACCTCCGCGATGTCCTCTTCCCTGATCCTGCCCGCCACGCTGCGGAGTCTACGGGGCGGGCCCGCCGGTTCCGACGCCCTCCACAGGCCGCATGATCGCGAGCGTGCAGATGTGCGGCTTACTGCGTAAGTCTGCGACACCGAAGGGGTTTAGATCGTTCACAAATGGCTACGAGGGTGTCATGACCGAACCCACCCTCAGTCACACTTCGGGGCCCGATCCCACGCTCGGCGCCCTCGTCAACCAGCTGACCACCCAGGTCCCCGAGCTCATCCGCTCCGAGATCCGTCTCGCCCAGGCCGAGGTGGCCGAGAAGGGCAAGCGCGTCGGCATCGGCGTCGGCATGTTCAGCGGCGCCGGCCTGCTGGCCTTCTTCGGCTTCGGCACGCTGCTGGCCACCATCATCCTCGCGCTCGCGCTCGTGGTGGACGGCTGGCTGGCGGCCCTGATCGTGACCCTCGTGCTGTTCGCCGGGGCCGGGATCCTGGCCCTGCTGGGCAAGAAGTCCGTGGCCGCCGCGACCCCGCTCCAGCCCGAGAAGGCCCTCGAAGGCGTCAAGGAAGACCTCGCCACCGTGAAGGGACAGCGCGCATGAGCAAGACACCAGAAGAGATCCAGGAAGACATCGAGCTCCAGCGTGAGCAGCTCGCCGAGACCGTCGACCAGCTGACGCACAAGCTGGACGTGAAGGCCCAGTCCAAGGCCAAGATCGAGGATGTCAAGGAGCAGACCAAGGTCAAGGTCGCCGAGGTCAAGGACCTCTCGACGACCGACGACGGCAAGCCCCGGCCCGAGCTCATCGGAGCGGGTGCCGCGCTCCTGGTGGGCATCGGGCTCCTGATCTGGCTGCGACGCCGCCGATGAGCGCGTCCGAGGCCAAGCAGGACGAGGCCCGCACCGAGGACGCGATGCCGGCTCCCGACGACGAGCGCAAGCCGGACGCCCCCACGGACCTGAGCAAGCGGTCCTGGTTCTACGTGCTGCGCAAGACCATGCACGAGTTCACCGAGGACCAGTGCACCGACCTCGCCGCGGCCCTGACGTACTACGCCGTGCTGGCGCTGTTCCCCGCGATCATCGCGCTCATCTCCACCGTGGGCGTGTTCGGGCAGGGCGCGAAGTCGGTCCAGACGGTCAAGGACATCCTCAAGCCGCTGGTGTCCCCGGAGATCCTGACCCCGCTCAACAAGTTCCTCGACTCGGTCGCCACCTCGAGCGGTGCGAGCGTCGGGCTCGTCATCGGCATCCTGGCCGCCCTGTGGTCGGCCTCCGGCTACGTCGGCGCCTTCAGCCGGGCGACCAACCGCATCTACGAGATCGAGGAGGGGCGTCCCTTCTGGAAGCTCCGCCCGGTGATGCTGCTGCTGACGCTGGTGGCCGTGGTCCTCGTCGCCGTGGCCCTGATGATGCTGATCCTCTCGGGCCCGGTCCTCCAGTCCGTCGGGGACGCCATCGGCCTCGGCGACGCCGCCGTGCTCGCGTTCTCGATCGCCAAGTGGCCCGTGCTGCTGGTGATCGTGGTCATCATCGTGGGGCTGCTCTACTACGTCACGCCCAACGTGCAGCAGCCGAAGTTCCGCTGGATCTCGGTGGGCGCGGCCGTCGCGATCGGCATCTGGATCCTGGCGTCGGTGGCGTTCGGCCTCTACCTGGCCACCTTCGCGAACTACGCCAAGACCTACGGGCCCATCGCAGGCGTCGTGGTCGGGCTGCTGTTCCTGTGGATCACCAACCTGGCCCTGCTCTTCGGCGCCGAGCTCGACGCCGAGCTGGAACGGGGCCGCCAGCTGCAGGCGGGCATCGCTGCCGAGGAGGAGCTCCAGCTCCCGGCTCGCGACACCCGCAACATCAAGAAGGCCGAGAAGAAGCGCAGCAAGGACGCTGCCGTCGGTCGCAAGATCCGTCGCGAGGCTGTCGCCTCGGGCGCACACGAGCGGGAGCAGGGCTCCCAGAAGGAGAACAAGAAATGATCATCAAGAGACTCCCCCTCCTCATCGCGGGTGGCATCGGCTACGTGCTCGGCACCAAGGCCGGCAAGGAGCGCTACGAGCAGATCCGTGGCACCTTCAACAAGGTCAAGGACGACCCGCGGGTGCAGGAGAAGACCCAGCAGGCCGTGGACATCGCCAAGGAGAAGGCTCCCGTCGTCCAGGAGAAGCTCGCCGGCGCAGCCGACGCGGCGTCCGCCAAGGTGAAGTCCGCGACCTCCAAGGACCCGGTCGACAAGCTCAACCCTGAGAGCACGATCTTCCAGGACAACGACGGCCCCAAGGGCACGCTGCCCTGACCTCAGTAGTCCCCGGTCATCACGTTCGCGAGCGGCTCCCCCGCTGGCATAGCGGTGGAGCTGCTCGCGGATGAGCGTGTGGGCCCGGGGCTCCATGGCGGTGCTGTTGCCGCCGACGTGCGGCACGAGCAACAGGTTGGGCGCCTGCCACAGCGGGTGGTCCGAGGGCAGAGGCTCCGGGTCCACCACGTCCAGCGCCGCGTGGATCCGCTCGCGCCGCAGCTCTGCGAGCAGGGCGTCGGTGTCCACCACCGGCCCGCGCGCGATGTTGACCAGCAGCGCACCGTCCTTGAGGTGCCCGAGCATCTCCGCGTCGAAGAGCCCGGTGGTCTCCTCTGTGCCCGGCACGATCAGCACCACCACGTCGGCCCCCGGCAGCAGCTCGGGCAGCTCCCAGATGGCGTGCACGCCCTCGCGCGCGCGGCGCGCGACCCTCGTCACCCGGGCCTCGAACGGCAGCAGCCGGGCCTCGATCGCCTCGCCGATCTGGCCGTAGCCGACGATCAGCACCTCCTTGTCGGCCAGTGACTCCCGCTGTCCGGGGTGCCACGCCGCCCGCGCCTGGTCGTGCACGAAGCCGGGGATCCCGCGCAGGCTGCTGAGGACCAGCGTCAGCGCCAGCTCGGCGGTCGAGGTGTCGTGGATGCCCCGGCCGTTGCACAGCTGCACGTGAGCGGGCACGTAGCGCTGGATGTGCTCGACGCCCGCCGACATCGTCTGCACGACCTCCAGCTTCGGCAGCCGGGCCAGCACCTCCCCGTCGGCAGGGCGGAACCGGTAGGGCAGGACGTAGAACGTCACCTCGTCACCCGTGTCGGGCAGGTCGTCGGGGTCGATCTGCTCGTAGCGCAACGAGCCCGGCAGGGCGCCCAGCACCTCCGGCTGGAACGGCAGCCACACCAGGGGGTCGTTCGTCATGGTCCCAGCCTCTCGCGCGCGTCCGGCCGGCCGAGCACCAGGTGGGCGTGCCGGGTCACAGCGGAGGCGTCGGTGAGGCTCGCGATCTGGTCGATCACCACGCGCGTGCGCGCGGCGTCGTCGCACGACTCCGCGAAGTCGCCCCGGAACGAGGGGTCCAGGGCGTCGCTCCCCCGCTGCCACAGGGCGTCGAAGAGCTCGCTCAACAACGCGCGCTGCCGCTCGAGCAGCTCGACTCGGTCCTGCGCCCGCATGACGTAGTGGGCCGCGATGCCCTTGAGCACGGCGATCTCGTTCCCGGTCGCGAGGGGCACGACGAGGTCGGCGCCGTGGCGCACGAGGGGGCCGTCGCCGTGCTCCTCCCGGGTGGCGCGGTGGACGCTCCCGCAGAAGATGCCGATCAGGTCGCTGGTCAGGTTCTTCAGCGCGGCCAGGCCGCGGCGGCTCCCGTCGTACGGCGAACCCGGCCAGGAGGTCACGGACCGCACCCGGGCTAGCGCGTCGTCGAGCAGGTCGTCGGAGGCGTCGGGGAGGTACCACTCGCGGACCGTCTGCCAGGTGGCCGCGCGCTCGTCGGCGTGGTCCAGCAGCCCCAGGTCGATCCGGCCACCGACGACGCCGTCCTCGAGGTCGTGCACCGAGTAGGCCACGTCGTCGGCGAAGTCCATCACCTGCGCCTCGACGCACCGCCGCGGGCCGTCCACCCCCTGGCGCAGCCAGTCGAAGACCTCGCGGTCGTCGTCGTAGACGCCGAACTTGCCGTCACCGGCGTCGGGCGAGCGCTCCCAGGGGTACTTCGTGCAGGCGTCCAGGGTCGCGCGCGTCAGGTTGAGGCCGACCGAGCGGCCCTCGGCGTCCACCGACTTGGCCTCGAGCCGGGTCAGGATGCGCAACGTCTGCGCGTTGCCCTCGAAGCCGCCGCAGCCGGCGCCGAGCGCGTCGAGCGCGACCTCCCCGTTGTGGCCGAACGGCGGGTGCCCCATGTCGTGCGCGAGGGCGGCGGTCTCGGCGAGGTCAGGGTGGCAGCCGAGCGGGTGCGCCAGGTCGCGCGCGATCTGGGCGACCTCCAGGCTGTGGGTGAGCCGGTTGCGCACGAAGTCGTCGGCCTGCGGGCCGAGCACCTGGGTCTTCGCGGCCAGGCGCCGCAGCGACGCCGAGTGGACGACGCGCGCCCGGTCACGCTCGAAGGGGGTCCGCTCCGGGGCGTCGACCCGCTTGGTGGGCTCGTCGACGAGCCGCTCGCGCGAGGCCTCGTCGTACAGCTCGTCCCAGGTCACGGGGCTGACGCTACTGCCCGGCCGTGACAGCGCCGTCAGAGCCAGCCGTTGCCGTCGGCGATGGTGAGCGCCTCGGCCCGGTTGGCCGCCCCCGTCTTGCCGATCGCGGCGGAGAGATGGTTGCGGACGGTGCCTTCCGAGAGGAACAGGGCCCGGGCGATGGCGGTCACGGCCGCCCCGCCCCGGGCGGCCCGGAGCACGTCGGTCTCGCGGGTGGTGAGCGGCGACTCCCCCGCCACCAGGCTGTCGGTGGCCAGGGACGGGTCGACCACGCGCAGCCCGGCGTGCACCCGGCGTACGGCGTCGGCGAGCTGGGCGGCCGGCGTGTCCTTGACGACGAACCCGCTGGCGCCGGACTTCATCGCACGGTGCAGGAAGCCGGGCCGCCCGAAGGTGGTCACGATCAGCACGCGCGTCCCCGGCGACTGCTCACGCACCCTCGCGGCGGCGGAGATCCCGTCCAGGCCCGGCATCTCGACGTCGAGCAGGGCGACGTCGGGACGGTGCTCGAGCACGGCTGGAACGACCTCGTCGCCGCGTCCGACCTCGGCCACCACCTCGATGTCGGGCTCGAGACCGAGCAGCGCGGACAGCGCCCCCCTGACGAGGGCCTGGTCGTCGGCCAGCAGGATCCGGATGGGCCGGTCCACCGAGGAGGCGCTCACGGCAGCACCACCGAGAGTGAGAAGCCGGGCTCCAGGGTGCGGGTTACGACGGTCGCGTCGATGGCCCGGGCCCGCTCGCGCAGACCGGTCAGGCCCTGCCCGACGGACTCCTGAGCCGGCCCGACGCCGTCGTCGCGGATCTCGACGCAGTCGCGGTCGAGCACCACCGTGCACCGCGTCGCGCCGCTGTGCCGGATCACGTTGGTGACGCCCTCGCGGATGGTCCACGCGAAGAGCTCGCGCTTGTCGGTGGGGACGTCGTCCACGGAGTTGGGCAGGTCGGCCTCGATCTCGGCGGCGGCGAGCGCGGTGCGGGCGCGGGTGATCTCGCCGGGCAGCGTCAGCTCGCGGTATCCCTCCACCGCTCGGCGTACGTCGGCCAGAGCGTCGCGCGAGAGCCACTCGAGGTCGTCGATCTCCGCCCGCGCCCGCTCCGGGTCGACGTCCATCAGCTTCTTGGCCAGCTCGGCCTTGACCGTGATGACCGTCAGCGAGTGACCGAGGATGTCGTGCAGGTCGCGGGCGAACCGGCTGCGCTCCTCGGAGACCGCCAGCCGCTGGTTCTCCTTCTCCGAGGCGACCAGCTGGGTGTTGCGGACCAGCATCTGCTGGATGCCCCACACCGCCACGGTCGCGGCCAGCATGCTCAGCAGCAGGCCGGGGTCGTGGTCCCAGCCCGGGACCAGGAAGCCGGCCAGGTAGAACGCGGCCGCGACCACCACGGCGCTCGGCAGGGACCAGTGGCGCGGCAGGGTCATCGCGCACAGCACGCAGAGGTAGACGCCCGTCGCGGTGCCGGTCTGGCCGAGGGCCACGCACGCCACCACGGCCAGGACGGCGGCACCGGCGATCGCGAGCAGCCCCGGCACCAGCTCGGCGTGCGGCGCGCCTCCGCGCAGCGAGATCCGGCGTCGCGCGAAGATCGTCAGGTAGACGGCGGCGAACAGCAGCGTCGTTGCGATCCCGACCCATCCGGACACCTCGTCGCGGTGCTGCCAGCCGGTGTGCAGCGGTTGCAGCAGGAACAGCGTCCAGATCGAGATGAAGAAGATGCCGAACCGGCCGGGGCGGTCGCCTTCGTCGCCCCAGCCGTTCGGTCCCCCCTTGACCATGCCGCTCATGGTGCTCACGGTAGTGCCGCCTGCTCCCTCCACCGCTCGCTCAGACCCGCGCCGTGTCCTTGCTCATCCGCCACGCGGCGCCGCCCACGAACAGGCCGAGCCAGGCGACGGCGTTGACGACGGCGTACCACGGGAGGTCGTGGGTGAGCGGGGCCCGGGCCACCTCGGCGACCCCGTACATCGGGGTCCAGTAGGCGATGTCGCGGATCATCGGGCTGTACTGGCTCAGCGGGATGAACAGCCCGCCCAGGAACGACAGGATGGCCAGGCCCGGCCCGAGGAACTGCATCACGTTCTCGCCCGGGACGAGGTAGCCGACGAACAGGCCCAGGGCGGCGAAGGTCATCACGCAGGCCAGCGTCAGCAGGCCGCACCAGATCCACGTCATCAGCGGCATCTCCGGCTTGCCCTGGACGGCGCCGACGACGTTGACCACGGCGATGGCGGCGGCCCCCATCACCAGGGCCACGCCGGCCTTGATGACGATGTAGACGCCCGGGTTCAGCGGGGTGAGGCGCAGCTGGCGGGACCAGCCCAGGGCCCGTTCGACCGCGACACCGGCCCCGGTCGAGGCCGCGATCAGCGCCCCGCCGTACAGCGCCATCGAGACCATGACGTACGCCGAGACGTTGCTCCCCGGCGCCGCGCCGTCGCCCAGCTTCGCGGCGCCCTGGCTCCCGGAGCCGAAGATGAAGTACATCAGCGACGGGAACACCAGCGCGAAGAACAGGCTCCGACGGTTGCGCAGCATCCGCCGCAGCTCGATCGAGATCAGGGTGAGGTTGAAGCCGCCCAGCGGCGGCACCCGGCGGCTGCTGGGGTCGATGCCCTGGATGGCACTCATCGAAGCGCTCCTTCGTGATCGGTGTCGCTCTGGTCGGTCGTGGCCCGGCCCCGGAAGGCCGCGTCGGTCCTGCCGGTGAGGCTCAGGAACGCGTCCTCGAGCCCGTGGGCGGTGATCTCGAGGTCGCGGGCGCCGGTCTCGTTGAGCAGGTAGCGGGCCACCGCGTCGCTGGAGCTCGAGTGCACGTAGACCTGGTCACCGCGGACCTCGACGCTGTCCACCCCGTCCAGCCCGGCGAGCGCCGCGTCGTCCGCCCCGGGGAGGGTGGCCCGGACCGTGCGACCGCTGGCCAGCGACTTGATCTCGCTGCCGGTGCCGTCGGCCACGATGCTGCCGTTGCTGATCAGCACGATCCGGTCGGCGTAGAGGTCGGCCTCCTCGAGGTAGTGCGTCGCGAACAGCACCGAGCGGCCCTGCTGCGCGTCCTCGCGGATCGCCGACCAGAAGGACCGCCGCCCTTCGACGTCCATGCCGGTGGTCGGCTCGTCGAGGAGCAGGAGTGCCGGGTCGGAGAGCAGCGCCATCGCGAAGCGGAGTCGCTGCTGCTCACCTCCGGAGCACTTCGCCACCCGTCGGTCGGCCAGGCCGGTGATGCCGGCGCTCTCCAGCACGTCGTCCACCGGCTTGGTGTCGGCGAACAGGCTGGCGGTGTACTGCACCGTCTCCCGCACGGTCAGGTCCTTGAGCAGCCCGCCCGTCTGCATCACCGCGGCGACCAGCCCTCGGGCGATGGCCTGCCGCGGCTGCATCCCGAGGACCTCGACGGTCCCGCTCGTGGGACGGGAGAGGCCGAGGATCATGTCGATCGTCGTGGTCTTGCCCGCGCCGTTGGGCCCCAGGAAGGCGACCATCTCGCCCGGCCGGATCTCGAGGTCGATCCCCCGCACCGCCTGCACGTCGCCGAACTCCTTGGTGACCCCGGCCAGCCGCACCGCTGTGGTGGTGTCTGTCGTCATGCTCCGAGCATGGCCGCGCCCGGGCGTGGGCACGCAGACCGTGCGTCACGACTGCCCCATGACACATGTCAGCCGAGCGGGCAGTTTCGCGCCGCCGTACGCCCGAAAGTGCCCGGTCACCGGGGGGTCAGAAGCCGAGCTTGCGGAGCTGGCGGGGGTCGCGCTGCCACTCCTTGGCGATCTTCACGTGCAGGTCCAGGTACACGGGGGTGCCGAGCATGGCCTCGATCTGGTGGCGGGCGGCGGTGCCGACCTCGCGGAGCCTGGCGCCCTTGTGGCCGATGACGATGCCCTTCTGGGAGTCGCGCTCGACGAAGAGGTTGGCGTGGATCAGCAGCAGCGGCTTGTCGGCGGGACGACCCTCCTTGAGCGCCATCTCCTCGACCTGGACGGCGATGGAGTGCGGCAGCTCGTCGTGCACGCCCTCGAGCGCCGCCTCCCGGATCAGCTCCGCGACGATCGCCTCCTCGGGGGCGTCGGTGAGCTCGCCGTCGGGATAGAGCTGCGGCCCCTCGGGCATCCGGTCGATCAGCAGGTCGGTGAGCAGCGCGACCTGGTCGCCGTTCTGGGCGGACACCGGCACGATCTCGGCCCACTCGGTGCCGGTCTCCTGCCCGAGCCGCTGGATGGCGAGCAGGTGCTCCCCCAGGGCCTCGGAGCTGACGAGGTCGGTCTTGGTGGCCACCGCGAACTTGGTCGTACGACGGACCTTGGCGAGCTCGTTGACCAGGAACCGGTCACCAGGGCCTGGCTTCTCGTTGGCCGGGAAGCAGACGGCGACCACGTCGACCTCCGACCAGGTGCCGTGCACCAGGTCGTTCAGCCGCTCGCCGAGGAGCGTGCGAGGCCGGTGCAGGCCGGGGGTGTCGACCAGGATCAGCTGGGAGTCGGGCCGATGCACGATCCCGCGCACCACGGTCCGCGTCGTCTGCGGCTTGGAGGACGTGATGGCGACCTTGGTGCCGACCATCGCGTTGGTGAGCGTGGACTTGCCGACGTTGGGCCGGCCCACGAAGCAGGCGAACCCGGACCGGAACGGCACGGCAGCGGTGTCATTCATGCGCGCTCGCGAGCAGCGTCGTAGTCGGCCCAGATCTCGTCGTTCGACCGTCCCATCGCCTGGCCCCGCGCATAGATCGGGCCCGGGTCGACCTGCCGGGCCTGACGCCCGCGGCTGCCGCTCCAGTAGCCCATCACGTCGTAGTGCTTGGTGTCCCAGCCGAGGTCGTGCCGCACGTGCCGGCGGATGTCGCGCATCTGGGCGGACTCGCCGGCCATCCAGAAGTAGCCCGGACCCGCGGGCCAGTCGACGCCTCGCACGATGTCCGCCAGGGCACTCGTGCCGGACGGCGCGTCGTGCCAGGTCACCGGGGACGCCACGTAGTCGGGCATCGGCCCGTCGGGCACCTCGACGTGGATCTGCAGTGGCAGCGAGCCGACGCTCTCGGCGATCCGGGCCACCGCCGGCAGCCCGGTCAGGTCACCCGCCAGCACCAGCCAGCCGGCGTCGGCGGGCAGCTCGAAGGAGCCCTTGGGGACCCCGAGACCCACGACGTCCCCCACGCAGTCGGTCTGCGCCCATTCGGTGACCAGGCCGTGCTCGTGCACGACCACGTCGATCGTCAGCTGCCCGTCGGCGAGCGAGCGCACCGTGTAGTAGCGCGTCTGGAACTGACCCGGGACGGTCAGCGCCAGCCACTCGTCAGGCACGCCCGTCGAGACCAACCCCTCCGGCACGTCGAGCACGAGGCGCACCAGGTGCTCGCCGAGCACGGTGCGCGCACGCACCAGCGCGTCGAAGGGGGTTCGGGAGGTCACCGACCAAGGTTACTCAGGCGATCCAGTTGGGCCGCAGCGGGAACCCGCTGACCCCGTGGTCCGTCCTCGTCGCGAGCACCTGGTGGAGCTGGATCTCGTTGCGCTCGAAGTGCATCCGCGAGCCGGCCATGTAGAGACCCCAGACCCGGGCCGTGCCCTCGCCCACCTCGGCGACGCACTCGTCCCAGTTCTTCTCCAGGTTGGCGCCCCAGCCGGCCAGCGTCTTCGCGTAGTGGAAGCGGAGGTTCTCCTCGTGCTGCACCTCGAGGCCGGCGTCCTGCGCCTCGGTGATGATGCGGCCCGAGCCGGTGAGCTCGCCGTCGGGGAAGACGTAGCGGTCGATGAACGCACCGGTCACGACCGGCTTGTTGATCGGCCGCGTGATGCAGTGGTTGAGGATCCGTCCACCCGGCACCAGCTTGCTGTGCAGCAGCTTGAAGTACGACGGGTAGTTGTGGACGCCGATGTGCTCGGTGAGGCCGATCGAGCTGATCGCGTCGAAGCCGGTCTCCTTGACGTCGCGGTAGTCGAGGTGACGCACCTCCGCGAGGTGGTCGAGCCCCTCCTCCTTGATCTTGGCCTGGGCCCACTCGGCCTGCTCTCGGGAGAGCGTCACGCCGAGGGCGCGGACGCCGTACTCGCGCGCGGCGTGGCGGACCATGCCGCCCCAGCCGCAGCCGACGTCGAGCAGTCGCTGCCCGGGCTGGAGGTCGAGCTTGCGCGCGACGAGGTCGTACTTCGCGTGCTGCGCCTCCTCCAGGGTCTCCTCACCGGTCGTGTAGAGCGCGCAGGTGTAGGTCATCGACGGGCCGAGCACCAGCTCGTAGAACCGGTTGGACACGTCGTAGTGGTGCTGGATGACCTCGGCGTCGCGCTCCGGGGAGTGGCGCATCCCCTCCATCACCCGGCGCCAGCGCGGCAGGTGCTCCTGGGGCGGCGGGGCCGGCGGGACCAGGTGCGAGAGACCGATCGAGCGCATGATCGTCAACGCCTCGGCGGCCGTGGGACGCCGGAACTTCAGCTCCCGCAGGAGCAGGACCATCACCTCGTAGGGGTCTCCCGGGTGCACGCCGTGGACCGCGACGTCGCCGGCCACGTAGGCGCGCGCCATGCCGAGGTCGCCGGGAGCGGTGATCAGGTAGGACAGGCCGCGCTCGTTCTTGAGCTCGATCGTGACGACGGCGTCGTCAGGTCCCGACGAGCTGCCGTCGTACGCCGTGAAGCGGACGGGCAGCGGTCGGGCGAGCAGCGACTCGAACACCTGGGCCAGGGTGAGCTTGCTGTTCGCCAGCGTGGATGCTGCGTCTTTCATCTGGGTCATCTCTGTCGCACCGCCTTGTCGTAGAGGCTGGTCAGCCGGTCGTCGGGGTCATATCGCTTCTTGACGGCGTCGAGGTTGGCGCCGTCGTAGAGCCGTTCGAAGGTCGCCGGGTCGTAGAACGACTCGGAGTAGAGGGACTTGTGGCCGTCGAGCTCGGCCACCTTCTGCTCGATCGCCCGGTTGACCGGGCTGTTCGGGGCGTCGTCGCCGACGTGCACCGTGCCCCAGAAGCCGACGTTGACGTAGGTCAACCCCGCCTGCAGGGGGTACGACGGCCACGACGTCTCGCCGCGCAGCCTGAGCGGGCACAGCCACACCGGGCGCATGCCGACCTCGGCGTCGAACCAGTCGAGGAACTCACCGAGCCGGGCGACCGGCACCTCGATGTCCTGGACCACCCGCTCGCGCTGCGGGCGACCGGCGCGCCGGTCGAGCCGGGCGACGATGTCGAAGCGGCGCTCGAGGCCGAGGATGCGTTGGTAGGTCTCCGAGCGGCGCATCCGGCGCGGCCAGATGCGGCGGAGGGCCTTGTTCTGGGCGCCGAACGCCTGCGAGCACCAGAACCAGTCGGTGTCCCAGCGCCACAGGTAGTCGTAGATCGTGAGCAGGTCGGTGTCGCGCTCCTGGATCGAGCGCCAGTAGATCTGCTGGCCGACGTAGTCCGAGGGCCGGGCGTCCGGACCGGCGTCGACCCACCGGGCCAGGGTCAGGACGTGGACGCCGGGCTCGAAGGCGGTGCCGTCGAGGCCGTCGACGGGCACGCCGTCCCACTCACCGGTGTCGGTGACCGTGACGATCGCGTCCTGCAGGGCGGCCGCGTCGGAGAAGCGCACGTGCCGCAGGGCGACGTGGGGCTGGACGGGCTCGAGCTCGATGCGCAGCCGGGTGGCGTAGCCGAGCGAGCCGTAGGAGTTGGGGAAGGTCATGAACAGGTCGGCGTAGTCGTTGTCCCGCGTCGCGGTCACGACCTCGCCCGACCCGGTGAAGATGTCCATCTCCAGCACGGACTCGTGGGGCAGGCCGCTGCGGAACGACGTCGACTCGATGCCGAGGCCGGTCACCGCGCCGCCGAGGGTGATGGTGCGCAGCTGGGGCACCACGAGCGGGATCAGGCCGTGGGGCAGCGTCGCGTCGACCAGGTCCTCGTAGGTGCACATCCCCTGCACGTCGGCCGTGCGGGCGACCGGGTCGATGCTGATCACGCCGTCGAGGCCGGAGACGTCGAGCCCTGGCGTGGAGACCGCGTCGCGGGCGCGGAACAGGTTGGAGGTGCGCTTGGCCAGCCGCACCGGCGATCCGGGCGCGATCGCGTCGTACGACGTCTGGAGGCGTCGTACGGCGTGCTCGTGCCTTGACGTGCCGATCATGCTGAATGTTCTCCCCGGGCTCTGGTTGACCGCCACAACCAACCTTTCAGATCCTGCATTCCCGATCCTGCCAGATTTCTCAGGCCGTGCTCAGGTGCGACGCGTGTCCTCGAGCACCCCGGCCGGGGAGCCACGGTGGACGGTCACCCCGGGCCCGGCGAAATCGCGCACGATGTCCAGATCGTCCGGTGAGATCTCGCCCGTGGTGAGGACGACCACGGCCTCGAGGCCCTTCGCCCCACTGGCCACGGCCATCGACACCGCGGCGCCCACGGCCGAGACCTGGAGCGACGGAAGGTCGACCGTCGCGGCCGCGTAGGTGCGCCCGTCGAGGTCCCGCAGAGCGGCCCCCTCGGCCGCGCCCGTGCGGGCCCGGGTCGCCCGGGCGAGCACGACGAGCTTGGTGTCCTCGGGAGCCGGCGACGTCACGGGCGCCACTCTAGTGAGAGCGGCGTGATCAGCACGGTGCCGACCCGGTTGCGGCGGCCCTTGGCCTCCTCGGCCGCGAACCGCAGCCCCTCCACCTCGACGGTGGAGCCGGGGATGGGGACCTTGCCGAGGTACTTCGCCATCAGGCCACCCACGGAGTCGACCTCGTCGTCCTCGATCGCGACGCCCAGGATCTCGTCGAGGTCGTCGACCGGGAAGCGCGCCGACACCCGGCGGGAGCCGTCCTCGAGCTCCTCCACGGACTCCTCCTCGACGTCGAACTCGTCGGTGATCTCACCGACGATCTCCTCGAGGATGTCCTCGATCGTCACGATGCCGGCGGTGCCGCCGTACTCGTCGACCACGACCGCGATGTGCCGACGGTCGGCCTGCATCTCGCGGAGGAGGTCGTCGACGGGCTTGGAGTCGGGGACGTGGAAGACCGGCCGCATCATCGACTCGACGTGCTCGGTGGTCTGCGCCGCCTGCCGGTCGAAGACGCGCTTGCTGATGTCCTTGATGTAGGCGAAGCCGACGATGTCGTCGAGGTCCTCCCCCACCACCGGGACCCGGGAGAAGCCGCTGCGCAGGAAGAGCGACATCGCCTGGCGCAGGGTCTTGGTGCGCTCGATGTAGACCACGTCGGTGCGCGGGACCATGACCTCGCGGGCGTAGGTGTCGCCGAGCTCGAAGACCGAGTGGATCATCTTGCTCTCGCCCGACTCGATCAGGCTGGAGGCCTCGGCGAGGTCGACCATCTCGCGCAGCTCGGCCTCGGAGGAGAACGGTCCCTCGGAGAACCCCTTGCCGGGCGTCAGGGCGTTGCCGATCATGATCAGCAGCTGTGGCAGCGGACCGAGCACGCGCCCCAGGCCCAGCACCAGCCCGGCCGTGGCCAGCGAGATGTCCTCACTGCGCTGGCGACCGATCGTGCGCGGCCCGACGCCGACGACCACGAACAGCACGATGAACATCAGGCCGACCGCCGCCAGCACCGAGGTCCACCGGTCAGGGCCGAGCAGGTCGAGCACCATCGCCGTGCCGAGGACCACCGCGGAGGTCTCCGTGAGCAGCCGCACGACCAGCAGGGCGTTGAGGTGGTGGGCGGAGTTGTCGAGCAGACGCAGCAGCCGGACAGCACCCGGGCGCTGCTCGTGCGCGAGCTCGAGGGCCCGCGCCCGCGAGAACGACGAGAGCGCCGCCTCCACGCTCGTCAGGGTCGAGGCGAGCACGACCAGGGCGACGACCAGCAGGACGAGGCCCGGACTGTGTCCGCTCATGAGGGCATCACGCTTCGGTGGGCGGGTGGTCGGCCTCGTGGCCGAGCCATTCCGTGAGCAGCTGCGCCTGGAGGGCGAACATCTCCCGGTGCTCCTCGGGCTCCGCGTGGTCGTAGCCGAGGAGGTGCAGGATGCCGTGCACGGTGAGCAGGTCGAGCTCGTCGGTGGTCGAGTGGCCCGCGGTCCGGGCCTGCTCGGCCGCCACGGCCGGGCACAGCACGAGGTCACCGAGGATGCCCTCCTCGGGCTCCTCGTTGACCATGCCGGGGCGCAGCTCGTCCATCGGGAAGGCGAGCACGTCGGTGGGGCCGTCCTTCTCCATCCACTTCGCGTTCAGCTCGGCGATGGTGGCCTCGTCGACCGCGGTCACGCACAGCTCGGCCAGCGGGTGCACGCGCATCCGGTCCAGGGTGAACCGGGCCAGCCGCTGCATCCGGCGCTCGTCGAGCTCGGTGCCCGACTCGTTCTGGATCTCGATGCTCATCGGCGGTCGCGATCCTGCGTCTCACGGTCGGCGTCGAACTGCTCGTAGGCGGCGACGATCTTGCCCACCAGCCGGTGGCGCACGACGTCGTGGGCGGTGAGCCGGTTGAAGCTGAGGTCCTCGACGCCCTCGAGGATCTCCTCGACGACGCGCAGGCCGCTGCGGGTGCCGCTGGGCAGGTCGACCTGCGTGACGTCACCGGTGACCACGATCTTGGAGCCGAAGCCGAGGCGCGTGAGGAACATCTTCATCTGCTCGGGCGAGGTGTTCTGCGCCTCGTCCAGGATGATGAAGGCGTCGTTCAGCGACCGACCACGCATGAAGGCCAGCGGGGCGACCTCGATCGTCCCCGCCGCGAGCAGCTTCGGGATCGTCTCGGGGTCGAGCATGTCGTGGAGGGCGTCGTACAGCGGGCGCAGGTAGGGGTCGATCTTCTCGGTGAGCGTGCCGGGCAGGAAGCCGAGGCGCTCGCCGGCCTCGACCGCCGGGCGGGTGAGGATGATCCGGTTGACCTTCTTGGCCTGGAGCGCCTGCACGGCCTTGGCCATCGCGAGGTAGGTCTTGCCGGTGCCGGCCGGGCCGATGCCGAAGACGATCGTGTGCTTGTCGATGGCGTCGACGTAGCGCTTCTGGTTGAGCGTCTTGGGGCGGATCGTGCGGCCGCGGTTGGACAAGATGTTGAGCGAGAGCACGTCGGCGGGGCGCTCGGTGGTCTCGGCGCGCAGCATCGTGATGACCCGCTCGACGGTCTCGGGGGTGACGCCCTGGCCGGTGCGGATGATGGTCACGAGCTCCTCGAGCATCCGCTCGGCGAGCGCGATCTCGGCGGGCTCGCCCCGCAGGGTGATCTGGTTGCCGCGGACGTGGAGATCGGCGGCGAACGCCTTCTCCATCAGGGTCAGGTGGGCGTCGCCCGGGCCGAGCAGCGAGACCATGTTGATGCTGTTGGGCACCACGACGGTGTGCTGGGTCTGGGCCCGGTCGTCACTGCGTGTGCTGGTGCCGAGCGAGTCGGCCTTGCTGGTCTCAGTCATGGATGCCCCGGTGCGGGGCGGCCCTTCTGTCGGGGGTTCGTGCTCGCCAATGCTACGCAGGCCCCACTGACAACGCATCCGGGTTGATCGCGGCTGGACACGGAACGAGGTTCAGGGCCGGGTGACCAGCAGGATGGCGAGGCACATCTCGTCGGTGGTGCCCTCGCCCCAGACGACGTACTTGTCGGGGATCCCCTGGAAGGACGGCAGCCGGTCACGCAGCTCCTGGCTGTGGCGACAGGTGACCTTGATGGTGTCCCCCGCCTCGAGCACGGCGGGCCTGATCGGCTTGCTGCCCTGGTTGTCGAAGTCCCAGACCGGGATGTCGAGCAGGGTTCGTGCGCCCGGCTTGCCGGGATTGACCTCGATCTTGATCGACTTGCCGAGCAGGTGCATGTGCCCGGCGACGCCACGGACCGTCTCCGGTTTCATGATCATCCGGGTGCAGGACTGCACCGGCCCGGCCTTCACCGGGCCGCAGAGGTAGTGCAGCAGGTCGGCCGTCGCCCCTGGCCCTTCACCGAAGCGCTTCTTGACGTCCGCGAGAGCCGCCGGGCGGGCACACAGCTGGCCGTCGCTGTGCTCCGGCCGGCAGGGAAGCTCGACCGGTCCGGGCAGCAGCCGGGTCTCGAGCGGCTCGATCGTGCCGGAGGCGCTCGCCAGCCGCAGCTCGGTGGCGCTGCGGTCCGGCTTCTTGCCCGCCAGGAGGTTGTAGTGCACCTGCATGATCACGCGGGACCCCTGGTCGAGGCGCTCGCCGAAGCCCTTGCTGTAGATCTGCTCGCTGCCTCCCGGTGCCCACGCCCCCAGCCACGGTGCGTCGTCGATCTCGAGGCCGTTGCCGAGCCCGGAGTTGCCGAAGCAGGTCCAGCCCTCGCCCGGCGTCGAGGCGTCCTTCTGCTCCGCCTCGGCCACCTTGTCCGGCGGGACCCGGAACAGGATCACGTGGTGGACGACGTCCGGGTTGCCGGGGAGCACGTTGAAGCCGGTGATGAACTGGTCGCTGGGCACCTTGGGATCGAGCAGGAAGCAGCGGTAGTCGTCGGTGCCGACGCCGGTGGGAGCCGACGGCGTGTAGTCCTCGGGCATCCGGACGGTGACCCTCCGCTCGCCCGCCCGCAGAGGCCTGTGCCGCACGGGGGCCGCCTCGGCCTTCTGGGAGTGCTCGGTGTGACCGGCGTGCGGGCTGGCCGTGGCCTCGGCCTTGGGCCCACCGCTGCTGGAGGCGTCGTTCGCGCTCGTGCCGCAGGCAGAGACAAGGAGGGCCAGGGCGGCGGCGACCGCCAGGGCCGTCGTATGCCGGCGACGGGTCATCCCGGCGGCCAGGTCATCGGACGGCCGCCGAGGACGTGCAGGTGGGCGTGGAAGACCGTCTGGTGCGCGGCCTTGCCCGTGTTGAAGACGAGCCGGTAGCCGTCGCCGAGCCCGTCACCGTCGGCCACGGCCGCCGCCGCGGTGAGCAGGTCGGCGGCGGTCCCCGGCTCCGCGTCGGCCAGCGACGCGGCGTTCGGGTAGTGGCTGCGCGGGATGACGAGGACGTGGGTCGGCGCCTGGGGGTTCAGGTCGCGAAGGGCGAGCGTCGTCGGCGTCTCGTGCACGATGTCGGCGTCGATGTCACCGGCCACGATCTTGCAGAACAGGCAGTCCTGGTCAGCGGGTGCGTCGCTCATGTGGACAGCATGCCTGATCGTCCCGTACGGCGTGTAAACCAACCGAGCGACCACGGCGTCCCACTAACGTGACCATCGTCCTGCCGGAGGAGCTGCCCGGCCCACCCGCCCTGGGGGTGCTCATCGACGCCGACTCCGTGCTGGAGCACCTGCACGACGAGCACTACGTCCGGCTGGTGCGCCTCGCCGTCCTGCTCCTCGGTGACGTGGGTCGCGCGGAGGAGGTCGTGCAGGACACGTTCGTGTCCGTCTACCAGGGGCTCCGCCGGGGCCACGAGCCGCAGAACCCTCCCGCCTACCTGCGGCAGGCGGTCGTCAACCGGTCGCGCTCGACGCTGCGCCACCTGAGGGTCGTGTCCCGCCACGCCTCACCGGAGACGCCGCTGACCACCCCGGGGGCCGACCACGACCTGGTCGTCGGCGCCCGGCGCCAGGCGGTCGTCGACGCCCTCCAAGCACTCCCGCGCCGCCAGCGCGAGGTGCTGGTGCTGCGCCACTACCTCGACCTGTCCGAGCGCGAGATCGCCCAGACCCTGGGGATCAGCGCCGGCGCCGTGAAGAGCCACGCCTCCCGTGGAGCGACGGCGCTGCGCACCCATCTGTCCGCCCTCCTCGAGGAGAACGCATGAGCACGCCACCGAACGACGACTCCGACCTGCGCGCGATGCTCGACGACGCGGTCTCCGGCGTGCACCCCCGGCGCGGGACCGACGAGATCCGCAACCCCGACCGCGCCGGGCGGCCGGCCGCGGGCCGCTGGCTTCCGGTGACCCTCGCCGCGGCCGTGGCGACCGTGGCGGTCATCGGCGGCGCCGCCTGGCTCGGGCGGCAGGGCGACGACCCGCCGGCCGCCGGCCCGTCGACGCCACGGACCTCGCAGGAGGCCTCCCCCGAGTCGCAGGCGTCGCGCACGGTCACCGTCCCGGTCTACTACGTCGGTGAGACCGCCTCCGGTCCGCGGCTGTTCAAGGAGACGCACCGGGTGCCCGGCACGACGAAGAGCGAGCTCCAGGTGGCCGTGGACGAGGCGACCTCCGGACGGCCGCAGGACCCTGACTACTCCTCGTCGTGGCCCTACTCGGACCTGGTCCCGAAGGCCACACAGGGCGAGGACGAGATCCTGATCGACTTCGTCATGGCTTCGGGTGACACCGGTGGTGCGTTGGACGCGGGGGCCGAGGAACGTGCGGTGCAGGCACTGGTGTGGACGGCCGATGCCGCCACGGGGACCGACCTCCCCGTTCGCCTCACGTTCAACGGCGGGCCCATCTCCGAGCTCTTCATGACCGACGCCGCCGTGCCGGCGCAGCGGTCGAGCGCCGACTCGGTCCTCGCCCCGGTCTCCATCGAGGCCCCCGGCGAGAGCGCCACGGTCGCGACCCGCTTCGAGGTCACCGGGCAGGCCTCGACCTTCGAGGCCAACGTCGTCTGGGAGCTCAGGCGGGGTGACACCGTCGTACGCCACGGCTTCACCACGGCCCGCGAGTGCTGCATGCTGTCGCCCTACGCGTTCACCGTGACCGCCGCGCCGGGCGACTACACCCTCGTCGTGCACGACACCGACGAGTCCGACGGGGAGGGCAACGGGACCAGCCAGGACACCAAGCAGGTCACCGTCGAGTAAGGACGGTGAGCGCGGAGGTCAGCGGTCGGACTGGTGCTCCGGCAGCAGCGAGATCTTCTGCCAGATCTTCTGCGACATCTGGGCGGCCAGGGTCTCGATCTCGCTCACCGTGTGGAGCACGACCGAGTCGGACGTCCGCTCCGCACACAGGGCCGCGGTCTTCGCGATCAGCGACACCAGCTCGCTGCAGTAGTCGAAGTAGTGGTGCAGCTCCTCGGCGTTCATCCGCTGCGGCGGGCTCATCGGGGTGGGCGTGTAGTCCGCCCGCGCCTGCTCGGGGTCCTTGTCGAGCTGGTGCATGTCGACCACGTGCGCCTGCGACCGGAGGCGGTGGAGCAGGGCCAGCAGCGACCGCCGCTCGAGGCGCTCGGGCACGGCCCACAGGAACACCACGGCGATGGTCGCGAAGATGAGGTCGTTGACCAGGCTCTCCACCAGCGGCACCCAGTCGAAGGAGTGCTCGGTGCCGGTCGTGATCGCGTCGTGCAGCGCGAACACGAGAGCGACGAGGACCAGGACCACGATGACGGCGCTGGCGATCCGCGACGACGGTGCGCACGCGCTTCATCCGCCTCTTCGACTCGTCGAAGCCCGAGTGGATCGCCGGGACCATCGTCGCGAGGTCGTGCGCCGCGTTGCCGAGCCTGCGGTCGGGGAACCGCGCGCGGATCCGCGCCTCCAACCGGTGCACCGTCGCCTCGACGTACTTCGCGTCGAGCCGGGGAGCCTCCCGCACCTCACTCACCTGCGACACGTTAGTGGCCGACGAGCACCATGGAGGGGTGGACGACGCGAGAGCCCTCTTCGACCGGCTGCCGGCCGGCTGGTCGGTGGTGGAGTACGACGGGCGCCGCTACGGCGTGACGCGCACCGTGCTCACGGGCGGCCGCTCCGAGAAGGTGCTCGCCGAGGCGCTCGACGGCAGTGACCTGGTCAGCGCCAACCTCTACCGCGTCAGCGGCGAGGACGTCCTGAAGCCGTGCGAGATGCCGGCGGAGAAGGTGCTCGACTTCCTGCGGAGACAGCGCCCGGCGGAGCCCACCGGCGGGTGAGTCCTGCGAGACTGAGCCGATGCCGGTCGACGAGTGGAAGCAGCTCAGGGCCTCGCTCCGCGCGCACGGCATCGAGGGGGCCGAGGACCTCGGGCGCCTCACGGGCAGCCGCCGGGACCCCTCGGCGCTGGACGAGCGGGGCGCCATGCCGGTGCTGCTCGAGGCCCTGCCGCAGCTCGAGGACCCGACCCTCGTCGAGGCGGTCGCGGGACACCTCCGACGGCCCTGGGCACGTCCGGTCGCCTTCGTGCCGTTGCGCCACGCCTTCCTCCGCTGGGCTCCGATCGAGGCGAACACCGGCTGGGCGGTCGGGGACTCCCTCGGCATGGCGGCGACCGTCGACGACCTGCCGGACCTGCGGGCCCTGTGCACCGACCGCCGGCTCGGCACCGCGCGTCAGATGGTCGTCTACTCGCTGCGTCGCTACAAGGGGGTGCGCGAGGTGGAGGACACGCTGGGCGGCCTCGTCGACGACCCGGAGGTCGGGTCGCACGCGATGAGCGCCCTCCGCTCCGTGGTGGGCAACGCCCGCGCGATCGCCGTGCTCGAGCGGGTCGCGGCCGAGGACGCCGGTTCGAGCCTGGGCAGTGCTGCCGAGCGTGAGCTCCGCAAGGCCCGGGCGGCGCTGGACGGCTAGGCCCAGCGGGAGGTCCGGGACAGGAGCGCGGCCACCGCGGCGACCCCGGCGGTCGACGTACGCAGCACGGACTCCCCCAGACGCACGACGTGCGCCCCACCGAAGGCCGCGAGCTCCTCGTCGGTGATCCCGCCCTCCGGACCCACGACCACGAGGATCGAGCCGACCCCCTCGAGGGAGAGCGCCGCCATCGGGGCCGAGGCGGCCTCGTGGAGCACGACCGCCAGGTCGGCCGCCGCGACCAGGGCGACGACGTCCTCGGTCGAGGCCACCGGGCTCACGGTCGGCAACCACGCCCGACGGGACTGCTTGCCCGACTCGCGGGCGGTCGACTGCCACTTGGCCAACGACTTCGCGGCCCGTTCACCGCGCCAGACGCCGACCGAGCGCGCCGCGGCCCAGGGCACGATCCGGTCCACGCCGATCTCGGTGAGCACCTCCACGGCAAGCTCGCCGCGGTCGCCCTTGGGGATGGCCTGGACGACGGTCACCTGCGGGGTGGGCGCGTCGGTGAGCGCGACCGAGCGCACGGTGGCGACCAGGGAGGTCTTGGACGTGCTGGTCACCTCGCAGCGCGCCGCCGTCCCCGCCCCGTCGACGAGCACGACCTCCTCGCCGACGCGGGTGCGGCGTACGACGACGGCGTGCCGCGCCTCGTCGCCCTCGACGACCACGCTGTCCCCCACACCCGATCCGGTCACGGGACCGAGGAAGACCGGCAACGTCATCGGTGGGTCACCGCGGGTTGAAGGCGTCCTTGAGCCGCCCGAAGACGGACTTCTGCGGCGAGTGGATGTGCCCGTCGGGCGACTCCTCGTGGCGCAGCTTGGCCAGCTCGCGGAGCAGCCCCTCCTGGGCGGAGTCGAGGCGACCCGGCGTCTCGACCTCGACCGTCACGATCGCGTCGCCGCGGACCTGCGACCGCAGATGGGGTACGCCGCGGCCGCGGAGCACGGTCTCCGTGCCGGACTGCGTGCCCGGCCTGATCTCGAGGTCGACCCACAGCTCCATGTCGGAGTCGGCCTCGGCCACGTCGGCCTCGAGCAGGGGCAGCTGGATCGTCGTACCGAGGGCAGCGGCGGTCATCGGCACCGTCACGTGGCACCGGAGGTCGGTGCCGTCGCGGGTGAAGACCGGGTGCGTGGCGACGTGGATCTCGACGTACAGGTCACCGGCGGGTCCGCCGCCGGGGCCGACCTCGCCCTCGGCGGTCAGCTGCACGCGGGTGCCGGTGTCCACGCCCGGCGGGATCTTCACGGTGATCGAGCGGCGCGAACGCACCCGGCCGTCACCGGAGCACTCGCGGCACGGCTCGGGGATGATCTCGCCGAAGCCCCGGCAGGCCGCGCACGGGCGCACCGTGCGGATCTCTCCGAGGAACGAGCGCTGCACGTGCTGGACCTCGCCCCGCCCGTGGCAGGTCTCGCAGGTGACCGGGTGGGACCCGGCGGCGGCGCCGCTGCCCTCGCACACGGTGCACAGGACGGCGGTGTCGACCTTGAGCTCACGCGTGACCCCGAAGGCCGCCTCGGCGAGCTCGATCTCGATGCGGACCAGGGCGTCCTGGCCACGGCGCATGCGCGGCCGGGGTCCACGGCCCTGTCCGCCGGCGCCCGGCTGGCCGCCGAAGAAGGCGTCCATGATGTCGGTGAACGAGAAGCCCGCGCCCTGGCCGGCGCCGGCGCCGCCGCGGCCGAAGGGGTCGCCGCCGAGGTCGTACATCCGGCGCTTCTCGGGGTCCGAGAGGACCTCGTAGGCGGCCGAGACCTCCTTGAACTTCTCCTGGGTGGCGGGGTCGGGGTTCACGTCGGGGTGGAGCTGACGAGCCAGACGGCGGTAGGCCTTCTTGATCTCGTCGGCCTCGGCGTCCCGGGAGACACCGAGGATCTCGTAGGGGTCCTGGCTCACGTTTGATTCTTTCGGCTGGGGTTCGGGGGTCGGGTGGTCGAAGCGGTGGGGGTCAGGCCTGGTCGAGGATCGTCGAGACGTAGCGGGCGACGGCGCGGACGGCCGCCATCGAGCCCGGGTAGTCCATCCGGGTGGGTCCCACGATGCCAAGCGAGCCGACCGCCTCCTCACCCGGGCCGTAGCCCGTGGCGACCACGGAGGTGGTGGCCAGCTCGGTGTAGGGGCCCTCGTGGCCGATCCGCACCGTGATCGAGTCGGACGAGGTCGCCTCGCCGAGCAGCTTGAGCAGCACCACGTGCTCCTCGAGCGCCTCGAGCATCGGCTTGATGGACTGGTCGAAGCCGTCGCCGAACCGGGCCAGGTTGGCCGTGCCGCCGACGACCACCCGCTCGGTCTGGCGCTCGTTGGACATCGCCTCGACCAGGGCGGTGGCGATCACGGCCACGTGGGTGCGGTCGACGTGGTCGGTCTGCTCGGTGAGGGCGCCCAGGGCGTTGGCGGCGACGGTGATCTGCTCGCCCACGGCGGCGTGCAGGATCCGCGAGCGCAGCGTGGCCAGGTTCTCGGGGGCCAGCTCGTTGGGCAGCTCGATCACGCGCTGCTCGACCCGGCCGGTGGACAGGATGAGCACGATCAGCACCCGGTGGGGGCTGAGCGAGACCAGCTCGATGTGACGCACGCTGGAGCGGGCCAGCGAGGGGTACTGCACGATCGCGATCTGCTGCGTCAGCTGCGCGAGCACGCGGACCGAGCGCTGGATCACGTCGTCGAGGTCGTGCGCCCCCTCGAGGAAGGTCGAGATCGCCCGTCGCTCGGCGGCCGACATCGGCTTGACCTGGGTCAGCCGGTCCACGAAGAAGCGGTAGCCCTTGTCGGTGGGGATCCGGCCGGCGCTGGTGTGCGGCTGGGCGATCAGCCCCTCCTCCTCCAGCGCGGCCATGTCGTTGCGCACGGTGGCGGGCGAGACCCCCAGGCGGTGCCTCTCGACGAGCGCCTTGCTGCCGACCGGCTCGCGGGTCGAGACGTAGTCCTCGACGATCGCCCGGAGCACGGCGAGCCTGCGGTCCTCCTGCACGGCGCCTCCTCGCGGGTCTCGTCGGTTCACTGGCACTCGTCTGGCCGGAGTGCCAAGCCTACTAGCCGTGCGTAGGGTCCTGTGCGTGCCGGATTTCACAGAGGTCGGAGAGCGCGTGTGGGTCGCGCGCTACGCGTGGTGGGACGTCAACATCACGGTCGTCGAGGGCGAGGCCGGGCTGCTGGTCGTCGACACGCACGCGTCGGCGGTCGCCGCCCGTGAGGTGGTGGACGACCTCCGTCGGCTCTCGTCACGTCCGGTGGTCGGGCTGGTCAACACCCACGACCACTTCGACCACACCTTCGGCAACAGCACCTTCCGCGAGGAGTACGGCGAGATCCCGATCACCGCCCACGAGTCGGCGGCGCAGACCACCGTGTCCAGCGGCGAGCGACGCCAGCGGGAGATGGTCGAACGGGGCGACGAGCGGGCCGACGAGGTCGCTGCCACCCCGATCGTCGCGGCCGACCACACGTTCTCCTCCGTGACGGCGATCGACCTCGGCGACCGGTCGGTCGAGCTCGTCCACCCGGGCCGGGGCCACACCGCCGGCGACCTCGTCGTACGCATCGACGACGCGGACGTCCTGCTCACCGGCGACCTCGTCGAGGAGTCGGGGATGCCGGTGTACGGCGGCGACTGCTTCCCGCTGGACTGGCCGCACGCCCTCGACCTCACCCTCGAGCTGGTCGGCCCCGCCACCGTGGTCATCCCCGGTCACGGCTCCCCCGTCGGTCGCGACTTCGTCTTCGAGCAACGGTCCTCGATCGGGGTGGTGGCGCAGACCATCCGCGACCTGGCCGGGCGCGGCGTACCCCTCGCCCAGGCGCTCGAGGCCGAGGCGTGGCCCTATCCGCGCGAGGCCCTGGCCACCGCCGTACGCCGGGGCTACGAGCACCTGCCCCGCGACGCCAAGCGCCTGCCGCTCCTGTGACCCGGGGAGCCGGCCCCCGCCTCGAGACCGAGCGCCTGCTCCTGCGGCGCTGGACCGACGACGACCTCGCGCCGTTCGCCGCGATCAACGCCGACCCGGAGGTCTCCCGGCTGCTCAGCGGACCGCTCGACCGCGCGCAGAGCGACGCCCTGGTCGGGCGGGCCGAGCACAGCTTCGAGACGCTCGGCTACGGCCTCTGGGCGACCGAGGTGCGCGCGACCGGCGAGCTGGTCGGGTTCGTCGGCCTCGCCCGGCAGACCTTCGAGGCCCACTTCAACCCCTCCGTCGAGGTCGGCTGGCGGCTGTCGTGCTCGGCCTGGGGCCACGGCTACGCCACCGAGGGCGGCCTGGCGGCGCTGGCCTTCGGCTTCGACACGATCGGCCTCGAGGAGATCGTCTCGATCACGACCGCCAGCAACGCGCGCTCCCGCGCCGTCATGCGCCGCCTGGGCATGACCCGCGACCCGGCCGACGACTTCGAGCAGCCCCAGCTCCCGGCGGACCACCCCCTCCGCCCGGCCGTGCTGCACCGCCTCACGCGCACGAGCTGGGAGTCCGCGCGCGACTGACGTGCGGTTGGGCGGGGCGCCCCGGAGGGCTCCGCGGCTCCGGGCTTGTCCAGCCTCCCGGCAGCCGTCCAGACGCCCTACGGCTGGACCGGCGCCACGAAGTCGAAGGTCATGCCGAGCAGCCACAGCAGCAGGAGCACCACCGGGAGGTGGAACATGAACTGGAGGAACGTGAACCCGATCAGGTCGCGCGCCCGGAGGCCGAGGACCGCCAGCAGCGGGAGCATGAAGAACGGGTTGACGAGGTTGGGCAGCGCCTCCGCGGCGTTGTAGATCTGCACGGTCCAGCCGAGGTTCATCTGCACGTCGGTCGCCGACTGCATCACGTAGGGCGCCTCGACCAGCCACTTGCCGCCGCCGGAGGGCACCAGGATGCCCAGGACGGCGGTGTAGATCGCGATCACCACGGCGAACCCACCGCCTCCACCGAGGTCGGTGAACAGGTCGGCGAGGTGCTCGGAGACGGACAGCCCACCGCGGCCGACCGCGCCGGTGAGCACGGCCGCCATGGCGGCGTACAACGGGTACTGCACCAGCACCCCCGCCGTGGTGGGCACCGCCTTCGCGGTCGCGTCCAGGAACCCGCGCGGGGTGCCGTGGAGCACGAGCCCGAGGACCACGAACACGAGCAGGTAGGTGTCCAGGCTGCTGATCACCGTCAGGAACGGGTTGTCGACGAACTGGTAGACGAGCCACAGCAGCGACAGCAGGCCGACGAACAACGGCAGGATCATCGAGCGCTCCAGCCACTCTCCCGGCCGGGTGCTCGGCGCGGGCGGGTCGACGGTGTCGTCGAGGTCGACCCCCATCGCCTCGGCGGTCCTGATCGACCTTCCCTGTGGCGCGGACAGCCACGAGATGACCACGGTCAGCACGATCAGGACCCCCGCCATGGTCAGCGACTGCCAGGTGAGGATGGTGGCGCCGAAGTCGAGCACACCGGTGATCTTGAGCAGGTCGGGCGGCAGCGAGTCCGGCGTGGCCTGGAGCTGGGCGGCGGAGGAGGAGAGCCCGAGCGCCCAGACCGCGCCGAGTCCCATGTACGCCGCGGCGCCGATCGCGCGGTAGTCGACGTCGAGGTCCGACCGCCGGGCGATGGCGCGGGCCAGCAACCCGCTGAAGACGAGGCTCAGCCCCCAGTTGAGCATCGAGACCGAGCACGCGATCAGCGACACGAACGCGACGGCGCCGCGAGCCGAGGAAGGCACCTGGGCGATGCGCGCGATCACCTTCGCGGCCGGCGGCGAGGTCGCGACGATGTAGCCGGTCAGCACCACCATCGCCATCTGGAGGGTGAACTCGGCGAGGTTCCAAAAGCCACCGCCGAACGACTCGGCCACCACCTTGGGGCTGGAGCC
Organism: uncultured Actinomycetota bacterium; assembly: GCA_963731075.1. Classification (GTDB taxonomy): domain Bacteria; phylum Actinomycetota; class Actinomycetes; order Propionibacteriales; family Nocardioidaceae; genus Marmoricola. The sequence continues at coordinate 52,320 of CAVSUC010000001.1, read as the reverse complement.
GTTCAGCAGCGCGGCCACCGTCACGACCACGACACCGATCAGCGCGAAGACGTAGGCGTCGGGGAACCACTTCTCGGTCCAGCCGGCGATGCGCTGGGCGAAGCGGGCGAGCCCGCGCTCCTGGACGTCCGCGTGGGCGGAGGTGGCAGCCATGTGGGGCTCCTTCCCGAGAGATGAAGCCCCACGCTAGGGCCGGTGCTGGTCCGAGGCTAGTGAGGCTGCGCCGACGACCGGGCGTGCGGGCGGCCGTGGAAGCGGCCCTGGAGGCGGCCCTGGAAGCGGTCGCTGTGCCGGGCCCAGGGCGGGGCGGCGACGCCGTACCACCGGGACAGCACGAACCACGCGAGCAGCCCGAGCAGCACGAACGGGAGGTGCGTCAGCACCGTGACCGCCACCAGCAGGAACAGCACGGGCGCCACGGCGACCGGGAACCGGCGGCGCCCGGTGAGGGGCCGACCCCCGGTCGGCGTCACTGAGTCGCAGCGAGTCCATCACTCCTCCTCGGAGGCTTCCGTGCTGCCGTCCTCGGGACCTTCGGCGAGCAGCCCGTAGAGCCGCCGCCGCGTGTCCCCGAGGATGTCGATGGCCTTCTCGCGCTGGTCCGGCGTGCCGGTCGTGGCGACCTGGATGATCGCTCCGACCGTCTGGCCGATGACCTGCTTGAAGTTGACCGCCTCGTCGTCGTCCTCCTCCTCCGCGAACGGCGCCCACACGGCCGCCATCTCCTCGGAGTGCTCGGTGACGTAGGTGGTGCCGGCCTCGGTCAGCCGGACGGCCTTGCGGCCGGTGGGCGCGTCCTCGACGAGCCCCTCGTCCTCCAGCTGGGCGATGGTCGGGTAGACCGAGCCGGGGCTCGGCTTCCACACGCCGTCGGTGCGCTCGGCGATCTGCTGGATCACCTGGTAGCCGTTGACCGGCTCGTCCGAGGTGTGCAGCACGTCGAGGATGGCCGAACGGACGTCGCCGCGGCGTACGCGTGACCGTCGCGGCCCGCCCCGGCCACCGGGGCCGGCGCCGAACTCGGGGCCGAACATCTGCGCGACCCACGGCGGCGGTCCGCCCATCGGGCCGCCCCAGGGTCCGCCCCTGCCACGGCCGCCGGGGCCGCCGCGCCGTCCATGTCCACGTCCGCCGCCGTGCTGGCGACGCGTGGGTTCGAAATCTGGTGTCCACATTGGGTGTCCCATGTCGAGATCTCCTTTCACTGAGGTGTCGGGCCCGGCGTCTTCCTCGGGCGTCACCGACACTGTCTCGATATGTCGACGATATATCGCGAACGTTCCTGACGCAACCCCTAAGCCGGATAGTTACATGCGGACGGACTGTCGATCCCGCTCTCGGAGCGTCCGTTTGCATGTAACTATCCGGACTGGGGCCGGCCCTGAGCGCGCCGTACGCCGACGGGGAGCGTCGTCGCCCTAGCGTTGGCGGGTGGCAACCTCCCCGAACGACCGCTACGGCTCCGACGTGCTCGCCAGCGACTGGCGTACGCCGAGGAACGGCCGCGCGACCGAGATCGACGCCGACCTCGGCCTGGTGGTCGAGGAGGTCACCACCGACTGGTGCGGCGAGATCGTCCAGGTCGAGCGCGACCTGGGCACGCTCACGCTGGAGGACCGGCGCCGCAAGCGGCGTACGTTCCCGCTCGGCCCCGGGTTCCTGCTCGAGGGCCGGCCCGTCGTCCTCGTCGCCCCCACCCGCAAGGGGCCCGTCGCACCGACCCGCACCGCGTCCGGCTCGGTCGCCGTGCAGAACGTGAAGGCACGGGTCGCCCGGGCCAGTCGGATCTTCGTCGAGGGACGCCACGACGCTGAGCTGGTCGAGAAGGTCTGGGGCGACGACCTGCGCATCGAGGGCGTCGTCGTGGAGTACCTCGAGGGTGTCGACGACCTCGGGGAGAAGCTGCGCGACTTCGACCCCGGTCCCGAGCGTCGCGTCGGCGTGCTCGTCGACCACCTCGTGCCGGGGTCCAAGGAGAGCAGGATCGCGGCGTCGGTCCGGAAGTCGCCGGTGGGCCAGCACGTGCTGATCGTCGGCCACCCGTTCATCGACATCTGGGCGGCGGTCAAGCCGGAGCGGCTCGGCAAGAAGGCGTGGCCGCAGATCCCTCGCAACGTGGAGTGGAAGCACGGTGTCTGCCAGAGCTTCGGCTGGCCGCACCGCGAGCAGGCCGACATCGCCCGCGCGTGGAAGCACATCCTCGGCGGCGTCCGCGGCTTCCAGGACCTCGACCCCGCGCTGCTCGGGCGGGTCGAGGAGCTGATCGACTTCGTGACGCAGCCCTAACCGGCCTCGCGCACGGCCTGGCCGACGGCGGCGCGCAGGGTCGCGGGATCCACCCCGGCGGCGACCAGGCTGTCGTGGACGATCACGTCCCCTTCGCGGACGAGCCCGAGCAGGAGGTGCTCGGTGTCGATGCAGCCGTGCCGCAGCGAGACCGCCGCCCTGGAGGAGGGGTCAGTCGACGAGGTCGCGGACCACGGCGTCGGCGAGCAGCCGGCCCGGGCGGGTGAGCACGAGGTGGCCGGCGTCGAGGACGCCGAGACCCCGGGCCACCACGTCGTCGACCCGGCCCGGGTCGACGAGTGACACGTCGAGGCCCTCGCGCAGCCGGACCTCCAGGAGCACGCGCTCCAGGTGCCGGGTCGAGGCGTCGAGGTGCTCACCGTCGAGGGCGGGCGACTCGTCGGCGAGGACCCGGCTGGCGTAGGCGCTGGGGTGCTTCACGTTCCACCACCGCTCCCCCTCGACGTGGGAGTGCGCGCCGGGGCCGATGCCCCACCAGCTCGCGCTGCGCCAGTAGAGCTCGTTGTGCCGGCAGCGGGCCGCCTCCGTGCGGGCCCAGTTGGAGATCTCGTACCACCCGAGCCCGGCCGCGGTGAACGCGTCGTCGGCCAGGACGTACTTCTCCGCCAGGTCGTCGTCGTCCGGCGCCGGGACCGCGCCGGTGCGCACCTGCCGGGCGAGGCGGGTGCCGTCCTCCACGATCAGGGAGTACGCCGAGACGTGGTCCGGCTCGCAGGCCAGCGCCGCGTCGATCGAGGCCCGCCAGTCGGCGAGCGACTCCCCCGGCGTCCCGTAGATCAGGTCCAGGCTGACCTGCTCGAAGCCCGCCTCCCGGGCCCAGGTGACGGCGCGGGCCACGTTCGCCGGGTCGTGCGTCCGCTCCAGGACCCGGAGGACATGGGGCACGGCGGACTGCATCCCGAAGGAGATCCGGTTGAAGCCGCCCTGGCGCAGGGTGGCCAGTGCCGCCGGCGTGACGCTGTCCGGGTTGGCCTCGGTGGTCACCTCGGCCCCGGGCGCCAGACCGAGCTCGGCGTCGACCGCCGCGAGGATCCCGGTGAGGTCGGCGGCCGGCAGCAGGGTCGGCGTACCCCCGCCGAAGAAGACCGTCTCCACCCGGGGTCGGTCGGGCCCGAGCACACGCGCGGCCCGGGCGACCTCCGCGACCGCGTGCCCGGCGTACGCCGCCTGGGAGCCGCCCCCGCCGAGCTCCGTCGCGGTGTAGGTGTTGAAGTCGCAGTAGCCGCACCGGACCGCGCAGAACGGCACGTGCACGTAGACCCCGAAGGGCACCCCGGTCGGGACGGATGGCATCCCACCAGTCTCACACCGGCCCCTGCGGAGGTGGCAGGCTGGTGCGATGTACGTTCCCCGCTTCAACGTCATGCCGGAGTCGGAGTGGCGCGAGCTCGTCGCCGTGACAGGCTCGGCCGAGCTCGTCACCGTGGGTGCTGACGGCTACCCGGCCGCCACCCTCCTCCCCGTCATCTGGGACGACGGGCGGCTCGTCTTCCACATGGCCCGCGCCAACCCGCACTGGAGGTCCATCGAGGCCGGCTCCCCGGCCCTCGCCGTGGTCAGCGGACCCCAGGCCTACGTGTCACCCGCGTGGTACGCGTCCAAGCAGGAGCACGGTCGGGTGGTGCCGACCTGGAACTACACCGCCGTCCACTTCACCGGCCGGGTCGAGGTCCACCAGGACAAGGACTGGCTGCGCGAGGCGGTCAGCCACCTCACCACCCAGCACGAGCAGGGCCGCCCGGACCCCTGGTCGGTCGAGGACGCACCGGAGCGCTACCTCGACAAGCAGCTGGGCGCGATCGTCGGGATCGAGTTCACGATCGAAGGCGTCGAGGGCAAGGCGAAGCTGAGCCAGAACCGCTCCGAGGACGACCAGGCCGGCGTCGTCGCCGGCCTGCGGCGCGAAGGAGGGGACCGCGAGCACGAGGTCGCCCACCTGATGGAGGCGACCCGCCTCACCGGCGATTGACCGGGCCGGGCGGTCAGCCACGGCGACGACGCGAGGAAGGGCTCCTGTGACATGGCTGTGCCCGGCCCCGGCCGTGGCTGGGACCGGGCACGCAGCCTGGACGCGTGCGTCAGGCGTAGAGCTTGTCGATCTCCGCGGAGTAGTTGTCCTCGACCACGTTGCGCTTGACCTTCATGGAGGGCGTCAGCTCGCCGGACTCCACCGTGAGGTCGTGGTCGAGGAGCTCGAACTTCTTGATGGTCTCCCAGCGGTTGAGCTGGGCGTTCAGCTGGTCGACGTACCCCTGCACGAGCTCGCGGGTCTTGGCGTCGGCGACGATCTCCTCGTAGGGCTTGCCGCCGAGGCCGTTCTCCTTGGCCCAGTCGGCGATCGCGTCGGGGTCGAGCGTCACCAGCGCGACCACGTAGTTGCGCTCGTTGCCGAAGACCATGAACTGGCTGGCGTAGGGGCAGACGGCCTTGAACTTGGCCTCGATCGCGGGCGGGGCGATGTACTTGCCGCCCGAGGTCTTGAACAGCTCCTTGATCCGACCGGTGATCGTCAGGAAGCCCTCGGAGTCGATCGAGCCCTTGTCACCGGTGCGCAGCCAGCCGTCCTCGGTCAGCGTCTTCGCGGTCTCCTCCGGCATGTTGTGGTAGCCGTCCATGACGTGCGGACCGGAGATCTGGATCTCGTCGCCCTCCCCGAGACGCACCTGGCTGCCCGGGAACGCCGAGCCCACCGAGCCCATCTTGTAGGCGTCGGGGTGGTTGACGAAGGCACCGGCCGAGGTCTCGGTCAGCCCGTAGCCCTCGAGGATGAGGATGCCCGCGGCGTTGAACCAGTCGGCGATGTCGCGGTTGAGGGCGGCGGCGCCGGAGATGAAGAACCGCACCCGGCCACCGAAGCGGTCGCGGATCTTGGAGAACACCAGCCGGTCGAACAGCGCGTGCTGGGCCTTCAGGGCCAGCGGGACGGACTTGCCCTGGCGCTGGAGCTCGACGACCTGGCGGCCGACCTCGAAGGCCTTGAGGAAGATCTTCTCCTTGGCCCCTCCCTCGGCGGCCTGCATCGTGACGATGCGCGCGTGCGCCTTCTCGAAGATGCGCGGCGCCGCGCCCATGAAGGTCGGCTTCACGATCGCGAGGTTCTCGATGATCTTGTCCACGCGGCCGTCGACCGCGGTCGCGAAGCCGCAGGCCAGCTGGGTCGAGAGCAGGACCTTGCCGAACGAGTGGGCCATCGGCAGCCACAGGAACTGCACGTCGGTCTCGTCGAGGATCTGCTGCGACTGGATGGCAGCGCCCTCGTAGGTCCACGAGGAGTGCCGCAGTCGGACGCCCTTGGGGCGGCCGGTCGTGCCCGAGGTGTAGATCAGCGTGGCCAGCTGGTCGGAGTCGATCGCGGCGACCGCCTGGTCCACGGCGTCGGGGTTCGCGGCGAGGTGCTTCTCGCCGAGGGCCACCAGCTCGTCGAGCGTGATCACCCAGTCGTCGTGCTCGGCCGCGTCCCCCGAGGGGTCGAAGACCACGACCTTGCCGAGGTGGGGCAGCTCGGACTTGTGCTTGCGGAGCTTGTCGACCTGGCTCTGGTCCTCGGCGAAGACCACGCGCGACTCGGAGTCGGACAAGATGTAGGCGACGTCCTCGGCGTGGGTCGAGGGGTAGACCGTGGTGGTGGCCCCGCCCGCACACATCACCGCGAGGTCGGCGAGGATCCACTCCACGCGGGTGCCCGAGGCGATCCCGACCCGCTGCTCGGACTCGAGGCCGAGCGCGAGCAGTCCGGCGGCGATCTTGTCGACCTTCTCGCCGGCCTCCTGCCACGTCACCGTGGCCCACGGCTGACCGTCGACCGTGGGATAGCTGTAGGCCTCGCGCTGGGCGCTCTGCGAGACCCGGTCGCGGAACATCACCGCGACGTTGGGCGCACGGTTCTCGATGAAGGAGGTGTCGGTGTTCACGGGCGACATGAGGTGCTCCTGGGTTGCTCAGGCGGGTCCGGAGGACCGGACCGAAGTGTGGGTGACTGGTAGGTAACCTAGATCACAGGGGAAGCCTTGGCACCCCCACCCTCGGGGCCGACACCGCGAGCTCGGCGATCGGTCCGCCAACTGGTGGACGCAGACAACCAGGCCCAACACGAGTCCCTCAGTAGACTAAGATCATGACCCTCCTGCACACCCCGCTCCCGACGCTGGACGCCCCTCAGGTCGTCGTGCCGGCCCCGGGAGCAGGGCCCGGGAACTGGTCCGGAGCGGCGTCGGCCGTGCTGGTCGACGGCGTCACCTACCTCGCCTACCGCGTACGCCGGCCGCTGCCCGACGGCCGCGGCATCGCCACCGTGGTGGCTCGCTCGCACGACGGGGTGGTCTTCGAGCCGGTGTGCGAGGTCTACCGCGACGACTTCGGGGCGGAGTCCTTCGAGCGGCCCGTCGTGCTGCAGCGTCCCGACGGCGGGTGGCGGCTCTACCTCTCCTGCGCGACCCCGGACAGCAAGCACTGGTGGGTCGAGGCCCTGGACGCCGACCGACCCGAGGACCTGCCGACCGGTCACCGGACGGTGGTGCTCCCCGGGTCCCCCGACGTCGCGGTCAAGGACCCGGTCATCACGCTGCACGACGGCCGGTGGCAGATGTGGCTGTGCGAGCACCCGCTGACCGAGGCCGGTCATGAGGACCGCATGTCCACGGCGTACCTCACCAGCAGCGACGGTCTCGCCTGGACGCGGCACGGCACGGTGCTCGAACCGACGCCGGGCACCTGGGACGCCCGTGGGGCCCGGGTGACCACGGTCCTCTCCCACGACCCCCTCGTCGTTCTCTACGACGGACGCCCGACCGCCGAGGACAACTGGCACGAGATCACCTCGGTCGCCCGCGGCGACGCCACCGGCCGGTTGCTCGCGGACCCCGAGGCGCCGGTGCTGCGCTCCCACGACTCCGACGGCGCGCTGCGCTACGCCACGGCCGTGCCACAGCCCGACGGCTCGACCCGGTTCTACTTCGAGCTCGCCCGCCCCGACGGCGCGCACGACCTGGTCACGTCGCTCAGCCCCGGCTGATTTCGCGACCGGGACCGGGACCGGGACCGGGCTACCCGGCGTACGCCGCCAGCTTGGCGCGCGGCTCCCGGGCGAGGTTCTCCACCTTGCTCAGCTCGGGAAGCAGCGACCGCTCGGTGGTCAGCGCCCGGAACATCATGGAGACGGTGACCCCGTGGCCCGGCTGGTGGACGACGGTGAGGTCGTCGCCGGCCTGCAGGTCGCCCTCCTGGAGCACCCGGAGGTAGGGACCGGGTCGCCCGTGCTGGGCGAAGCGCTTGACCCAGGAGCGGTCGTCGTAGCCGCTCAGCTGCTGCCAGTTCCTGAAGTCGTTGCACGGGATCCGGACCATCGCCACCTCGAGGAGGACGCTGCCGACCAGCCACCGCTCCCCCACCTCCGACTCGTTGACGTCGATGCCGCGGGTGGTGAGGTTCTCGGCGAACTGCCCGTCACGGATCTCGCGGCCCAGCTCCCCCTCCCACCAGTCGAGGTCCTCGCGGGCGAAGGCATAGACCGCCTGGTCGACCCCGCCGTGGAACTTGGTGTCGCCGACCTGGTCGCCCTCGAGCCCGAGCCGGGACGCCCGGACCACCCCGGTCACCGGCTGCTTGTCCATGGCCGTGCGTCCAAGCCCGGCCCACGAGGCCTCGCGCACCGTGCCGACGTTGACGGAGATCACCTGTGCCATGCCCTGATCCTCTCAGCGCCGGGCGGGCGTGGCGAGCGAGTTGCTGCTGGCGCCCCGAGGAAAAAGTCTGCGGGACCTGTCGTATCCGACGTGGGCCGTTCGTGGAGCAGTCGACATGATGGGCGGTACGACGTACCGCCCCGACCCGAAGCAATCGCGTGAGGAGCACGACATGGCGCAGTACATGATTTCCGTCATCCACCCCGAGGGCGACCCCGGCTGGGACGCCGACGTCGACATGCAGGAGGTCTTCGCGAAGGTGGACGCCTTCAACAAGGAGCTCCAGGACAACGGCAGCTGGGTGTTCGCCGGTGGGCTCGAGCCGCCGTCGGGGGCCTCGGTCGTCGACGCCACCGGCACCGAGGTGCTGGTCACCGACGGCCCGTTCGCCGAGGCCAAGGAGCAGCTCGGCGGCTTCTGGGTCGTGGAGGCACCCGATCGGGACGCCGCGCTGGAGATCGCGAAGCGCGGGTCGGCCGCCTGCCTGGGCGCCGTCGAGGTCCGCGCCTTCCAGGCCGAGTGAGCGAACGCCCGCCGGTGCCGGAGCCCGGAGGCGACCTCGACACCGTCTTCGAGACCGTCTTCCGGGCCGAGCACGGCCGCGTCGTGGCCAGCCTGGCCCGCCGGTTCGGCGACCTCGACCTCGCCGAGGATGCCACCGGCGAGGCCCTGCTCGTCGCGGCGGAACGCTGGCCGACGGAGGGTGTGCCACCCAACCCGGGTGGGTGGCTCACCACCGTGGCTGCCAACAAGGCGCTGGACCGGATCCGTCGGGAGAAGCGCCGCCACGACAAGTACGCCGAGGTCGCCCACATGAACGACCGCCTCCCGGGCGAGCCGCCCGCGCCGACCGGACCCGTCGAGGACGACCGGCTCCGGCTCGTCTTCACCTGCTGCCACCCCGCTCTGGCGCCCGAGAACCGGGTGGCGCTCACCCTGCGCCTGCTCGGCGGGCTCACCGTCGCCGAGATCGCCGCCGCCTTCCTGGTCCCCGAGACCACGATGGCCCAACGGATCACCCGCTCGAAGCAGAAGATCAAGGCCGCGCACATCCCCTACCGGGTGCCGGGGGCCGAGGACCTGCCCGCCCGCCTCGCCGGGGTGCTCGCGGTGCTCTACCTGGTCTTCAACGAGGGCTACCTCGGCTCCTCGGGCGAGGCGCTGCGCACCGACCTCACGGGAGAGGCGATCCGACTGGCCCGGCAGCTGCGCGAGATGGTCGCGGCCACCCCCGCCCTCGGACCGCTGCCGGAGGTCGACGGCCTGCTCGCCCTGATGCTGCTCGTCGAGTCGCGTGCCGCCGCCCGGGTGGAGGACGGCGTTCTCGTCCCGCTCGACGAGCAGGACCGGACGCGGTGGGACGCCGCGATGATCGACGAGGGACACCGGCTGGTGCGTGCCTGCCTTGCCCTGAACCGGCCAGGCCCCTACCAGCTCCAGGCCGCGATCAACGCCGTGCACACCGACGCCGTGGACTTCTCGATGACCTCCTGGTCGCAGGTGGTCCAGCTCTTCGACCAGCTGCTCGCGGTCGCGCCCAGCCCGGTGGTGGAGCTCAACCGGGCCGTCGCGGTGGCCGAGCTCGACGGTCCCGAGGTCGCGCTCGCGCTGGTCGACCCGCTCCCGCTCCCGGCGTACCACGCCTGGCACGCGACGCGCGCCGACCTGCTCCGCCGGCTGGCGCGGTGGGACGAGGCCCGGGCGGCGTACGACGCGGCGATCGGGCTCGCCGGCAACACCGCCGAGCAGACCTTCCTGCAGCGGCGACGCGACGGGCTGCCGACCGGCTCCTAGTCCTGGACGGCCTTCGCCACGGCGATGCACGTCGTCAGGTAGTCGTCCGAGGCGGCCACGCGCTGCCCCTCCGCCTCCTGGAGCCGCCAGCGCGCGTTGTTCATCATGCGCACGACGACCCAGTCGCGGGCCCGGTGCTCGTCCAGGGCAGCGTGGTCGACCAGGGCGTGGAAGCGCCGGCGTACGCCGTCCCGGACGTCGCCGGCCAGCTCCTCGAACCGGTTCCACAGCATCGGCGCCGGCTCGTAGTGCGGGTCCCCGCTCATCGGCTTCGGGTCGATCGCCAGCCAGGGCAGTCGGTCCGCGCCCATCACGTTCTCGTAGTGCAGGTCCCCGTGGATGAGCGTCCCGGTGCTGGCCGGGTCCGTCACGAAGTCGCGGGACAGCGAGATCGCCTGCTCGACGAGGCGTCGCGGGAGGGGTGCGTTGCGCGGCAGCAGGGCCAGCTGGTCGGCCCACCCCTCGACGTACGCCGTGAGCGGGCGGAGCTGGGGCAGGGCGGGGACGTGGAGCAGCGGGTAGAGACCGGCGACGACCTCGCAGGCCTCGAGGTCCCACATCTCCTCGAGGCGCTCCTGCCGCAGGCGCTCGAGGAGCATCGCCCAGCGATGGGGGTCCGCGCGCAGCAGCCGCACGGCCCCTCGCCCGCCCCAGCGCTGGAGCGCCAGGTGCTCGTGCTCGCCCTCGTCGCCGGGGAAGCTGATCTTCAGCACGGCCGGGGAGTCACCGGCCGTGCGCACGGGGACCACCAGCGCCACGTTGCCGTGCATCATCCAGCCGTCGGGGCGGAGCTCCCACTCCTCGAGGAGCCCGGCGAGCACCGCCGGCAGGCGGTCGACCCAGTCGGCCCAGTCGGGGCCCCGCCGCGCCATGCCGAGGACGCCGTCCGGGAGGCGGGGTGCGGTCACCGGGCGATGATCGCACCCGTGGTCCCATCGGCCACGGGGACTTCTCGGAGAACGTAGGCTGGCCGTTGTCTGGCGCAACCACCTGATGGGTACGAACGCTGAGACGCCCGGACGGATCCCGAGAGACAGGTCTGCATGACAGCCACGACTGCCCGCCCCAGCAGCGGCACGCCCGACAGCCCCACCGACGACTCCGGTGAGTACAGCCACGCCCAGATCCTGACGATCCTCTCGGGCCTGCTGCTCGGTATGTTCCTCGCCGCCCTCGACCAGTCCATCGTCGGTACGTCGATCCGCACCATCGCCGACGACCTGCACGGGCTCTCGATCCAGGCGTGGGTGACCACCGCCTACCTGATCACCTCGACGATCACGACGCCGATCTACGGCAAGCTCGGCGACCTCTACGGGCGCAAGAAGCTGTTCCTGTTCGCGATCTCGCTGTTCATCGTCGGCTCGGCCGCGTGCTCGTTCGCGAGCTCGATGTACATGCTGGCCGCCCTGCGCGCCGTGCAGGGCCTGGGCGCCGGCGGCCTGTTCACGCTCGTGCTCGCGATCATCGGCGACATCGTCTCGCCGCGTGAGCGCGCGAAGTACACCGGCTACTTCATGGGTGTCTTCGCCACCTCCAGCGTGCTGGGCCCGGTGGCCGGCGGGCTGTTCGCCGGCCAGGACTCGATCCTGGGGATCACCGGCTGGCGCTGGGTCTTCCTCGTCAACGTGCCGATCGGCATCGCCGCGCTGTTCGTCGTCACGAAGAACCTGCACCTGCACCACGTGAAGCGGGTCGCTCGGATCGACTGGTGGGGGGCGATGTCCCTGGTGGTGGCCCTGGTGCCGCTGCTGACCGTCGCCGAGCAGGGGCGCGAGTGGGGCTGGGGATCCGGCCGCTCGCTCGCCTGCTACGCCATCGGCGCCCTCGGCATCGTCACCTTCCTGCTGGCCGAGCGGGCGATGGGCGACGACGCCCTGATCCCGCTGCGGATCTTCCGGCTGCGGGCGGCGGCCGTGGTCATCGGCGCCAGCGTGATCGTCGGCGCCGCCATGTTCGGCGCGATCACGATCCTCCCGCAGTACATGCAGATCGTGCACGGGGCCTCGCCCACCAAGGCGGGCCTGATGATGCTGCCGATGGTGGTCGGCATGATGAGCGCCGGCATCGGCGTCGGCCAGATCACCTCGCGCACCGGCAAGATCCGGATCTTCCCGATCATCGGCTCGGCCATGGCCGGGGTCGCGATGATCGCGCTGTCGTTCGTGGGCGCGGACACCAACCTGCTCTGGGTGATGGGCGGCATGGTGTTCCTCGGCCTCGGCATCGGGCAGTGCATGCAGCCGCTGACGATCATCGTGCAGAACGCCGTGCCCCCGAGCGAGATCGGCGTCGCCACCAGCTCCGCCACCTTCTTCCGCCAGCTCGGGGGAACGCTCGGCGTCGCGGTGTTCCTCTCGCTGCTGTTCAGCACCCTGGGCGACAACATCAAGGACGCCGTGAAGACCGCGGCCCCGGGCATCGAGCAGGCGGCGTCCGCGGGCAAGATCCCGCACACCCCGGTCAACGACCAGGTGCTGGCCGGGCTGCAGGGCAAGAGCACCGGAATCTTCACCTCGGTCCAGGACGACTCGTCGGTGATCAACCGGATGAGCTCGCTGCTCGCCCACCCGTTCAAGGTCGGCTTCGCCGACTCGATGAGCCTCGTGCTGCTCTGCGGTGGGGTGGTGATGCTGCTGGCGTTCCTGATCCTGCTGCTGATGCCGGCGGTCGAGCTCCGGCAGACCTCGGCCAGCGCGGCCGCCCGGGCCGAGCACGGCGCCGCCACGGCCGCTGCCGCCGCTCCGTCCGAGACCACCCCCTCGGCCTCCGGCGGGACGCCCCCCGACGACCCGGCCACGACCGACCCCGCAGGGCAAGCACCGCGCCGACGTCCCCCCGAAGGTCGGGCCGCCGACGCCTGAGCCTCCGAGGGACCGCACGCGACAGGCGCGTGCGAGGGCCTACTTCTTGGTCTTGTCCGTCGGTCCGCTGGTGGAGAGGGCCGCGATGAAGGCCTCCTGGGGGACCTCGACCCGGCCCACCATCTTCATCCGCTTCTTGCCCTCCTTCTGCTTCTCCAGCAGCTTGCGCTTGCGGGTGATGTCACCGCCGTAGCACTTGGCGAGCACGTCCTTGCGGATCGCTCGGATGGTCTCGCGGGCGATCACGCGAGCGCCGATCGCCGCCTGGATGGGCACCTCGAACTGCTGGCGTGGGATCAGCTCGCGCAGCTTGCCGGCCAGCATCACGCCATAGCCGTACGCCGCGTCGCGGTGCACGATCGCGCTGAAGGCGTCGACGGTCTCGCCCTGGAGGAGGATGTCGACCTTGACCAGGTCGGCCGCCTGCTCACCGGTGGGCTCGTAGTCGAGCGAGGCGTAGCCCTTGGTCTTGGACTTCAGCTGGTCGAAGAAGTCGAAGACGATCTCGCCCATCGGCAGGGTGTAGCGCATCTCGACCCGGTCCTCGGAGATGTAGTCCATCCCCTCGAGCTGCCCGCGCTTGGCCTGGCAGAGCTCCATGATCACGCCGATGTAGTCACTGGGGCTGAGGATCGTCGCCTTGACGACGGGCTCGCGCACCTCGGCGATCTTGCCGGCGTTGGGGTACTCGCTCGGGTTGGTGACCTCCTGCTCGCTCCCGTCCTCCATGAGCACGCTGTAGACCACGTTGGGCGCGGTCGAGATCAGGTCGAGGTTGAACTCGCGCTCCAGGCGCTCGCGCACGATCTCCATGTGCAGCAGGCCGAGGAAGCCGCAGCGGAAGCCGAAGCCCAGCGCGCCGGAGGTCTCGGGCTCGTAGGCGAGCGCGGCGTCGTTGAGCTGCAGCCGCTCCAGCGCGTCACGCAGCGTCGGGTAGTCGTCGCCGTCGATCGGGTAGAGCCCCGAGTAGACCATCGGGTTGGGGTGCTTGTAGCCGCCGAGCGGGGTGGCGGCGCCGTGGTGCTGGCTGGTCACCGTGTCGCCGACGCGGGACTGGCGGACGTCCTTCACCCCGGTGATCAGGTAGCCCACCTCGCCGACCCCGAGGTCTCCGGCCTTGACCGGCTCCGGGCTGATCACGCCGACCTCGAGCATCTCGTGGACGACGCCGTTCGACATCATCTTGATCCGGTCGCGGTGGGAGAGCTTGCCGTCGACGACCCGGACGTAGGTGACCACGCCGCGGTAGATGTCGTAGACGGAGTCGAAGATCAGCGCCCGGGGCGGCGCGTCCGGGTCACCCTGCGGGGCCGGCGTCTGGGCCACGATCTCGTTGAGCAGGTGCTCGACCCCGAAGCCGGTCTTGGCCGAGACCTGGAGCACGTCGGAGACGTTGCAGCCGATGATCCCGGCCAGCTCCGCGGCGTACTTCTCGGGCTGGGCGTTGGGCAGGTCGATCTTGTTGAGCACCGGGATGACGTGCAGGTCGGCGCCGAGCGCGAGGTAGAGGTTGGCCAGCGTCTGCGCCTCGATCCCCTGCGCTGCGTCGACGAGCAGCACGGCCGTCTCGCACGCCTCGAGCGAGCGGGAGACCTCGTAGGTGAAGTCGACGTGCCCGGGGGTGTCGATCATGTTCAGGACGTAGGTGTCCGGCTCGGCCAGCGCGTCGTTGTCGGGCTCGACCGTCCATGGCATCCGCACGGCCTGGCTCTTGATCGTGATGCCGCGCTCGCGCTCGATGTCCATCCGGTCGAGGTACTGCGCCCGCGCGGCCCGTGCGTCCACGACCCCGGTGAGCTGCAGCATCCGGTCGGCCAGCGTCGACTTGCCGTGGTCGATGTGGGCGATGATGCAGAAGTTGCGGATGATCGCGGGGTTGGTCTTGCCCGGGACGGGCGCGGCGGCGTTCGGGGGCACGGAGGGCACAGACGACTCTCGTTGGCGAGCAGGGGACGCCCTCATTCTCCCATAGGGGTGGGTCGCCGGCCGCCGCCGCGGGCCCGTTGCAGGGCGTGGGTCACGGGGTCGGTGAACGTCAGCAGCCGGTCGAGTCGCGCTCCCGGTCGAGGCGGTGTTCGGTCACGCGCGGCAGCCTAGGGGTGCGGAGTCGTCGGCACCCAGTAGCGCAGCCGCGTGCCCCGCTGGTCCTCCAGTGCTCCGCCGCTGGCCTCGATCACCCGGCGCGAGCCGACGTTGTCGACGTCGCAGGTCACCAGCGCCGGGTCGATCCCCAGCCCGGCCGCCGCCGGCAGCACCGCGGCGAGCATCCGGGTCGCGTGCCCCTCGCGCCGGCGGCTGCGGCGTACGTCGTAGCCGATGTGGCCGCCGAGCTCCCGCAGGAGGTCGGTGAGCTCGTGCCGCACGGAGATGCGCCCGATGTGCTCCGTGCCCTCGGTCCACCACCACACCGTCTGGCGCACGAACCCCGCCTGGCGGGGCTCCACGGTCTCGCGGAGCGTCCGGTCGACGTACGCCGCGAAACCGCCCTCGGTGTGCCAGCGCGAGCCGAACCGCGCGAGGTCGCTGCCGATCATCGTGTCCTCCCCTGCTAGTCCCTCGGACACGAACTCGTCCACGGCGGCCAGGAACGACACCCGGAACCGGGGATGGGGGCGCGAGAGCTCGGGCACGGGGCGAGCCTCAGCCGACGGGAAGGTGCTCGGCCCACCAGCGCAGGATGTGCTCGAAGCGCTGTCGGCGGTGCCGGGGGCGGCCGCTGCGGCTCAGCTCGTGACCCTCGCCGGGGAACAGCACCAGCTCGGTGGGCACGCCCTGCACCTTGAGGGCGGTGAACCAGCGCTGTCCCTGCTCGACCGGGCAGCGCCAGTCGGCCTCGGAGTGGATCACCAGGGTGGGCGTCGTGACCCGGTCGACGTGGGTCATCGGGCTCTGCTCGCGCATGGCCTCCGGGGAGCCGTGGTACTCGCCGGGGAAGAACCAGCCGATGTCGGAGGAGCCGACGAACGAGGTGGCGTCGAGGTAGCCACGCTCGACCACGGCCGCGGCGAAGCGGTCGGTCCGGGTGGTCAGCAGGGCGGTCAGGTAGCCGCCGTACGAGCCGCCCATCACGCCGTGCTGCTCGCGGTCCAGCGGCAGCGAGTCGTCCGCGAGTGCGTGGTCCAGGAACGCGATGACGTCGTCGGCGTCCACGCTGCCCATCGCGTGCCGCACGGCGCGGGCGTGCTCGGTGCCGTAGCCCGAGGAGCCGCGCGGGTTGCACATCAGGACGGCGTAGCCGGCCGCGGCGTACACCTGGGCCTCGTCGAACACCGCCCAGTCGTACTGCGAGTGCGGGCCACCGTGGATGTTCAGGAGCACCGGGTGCGGGCCCTCGCCGTACGACGCCGGGTCAGGCAGGACCACCCAGCCGTGCACCGGGTAGCCGTCCACCGAGGTGGCCTCGAGCTCACGCAGCGGGCGGATCCCCACCTCCCGGAGCGGGGCGCTGACGTCGGTGAGCCAGGTCGGCCTCCCGTCGCGCACCACGGCCAGGTCGCCCGCTCGCTGCGGATCGGCGGCGACGACGGCCACCGTCGAGCCGTCGGTCGACACGGCGTGGGCGCCCACGACCAGCTCGCCCTCGAGCAGCACCTCCGGCGGGGCGGTCGGAGCGTCGGCGTCCAGCGCCAGGAGGCGTACGCCGCCCCGGTGCACGTCGCGCACCAGGACGCGGGAGCCCGACACCACGAGGTCGGCCGAGCCGCCCTCCACGTCGAGGAGGAGGTCGTCGGTCGTGAAGGCCAGGAGCTCCAGCATCGTGACCCCGGGGTCGTGCGGCTCGGTGCTCGTCCAGACCCCGCTCGGGCGACCGACGAAGTCGCGGCCGTCGGGCCCCACGGCCCCGGCGGCGAGCACCATGCGTCCGTCGGGCAGCCACTGGACCCCGTTGACGGACAGGCCGTCACCGGTGACGGCCGCCGGATCGGCGTCGGCCCGGGAGTCGGCTGGGGCATCGTCGGCGGCGTCGGCAGCGACCACGTGGACCGCCGAGCGGAGATCGGACTCGCGGGTCTCGTGCCGCGAGGACACGAACGCCAGCAGTGACCCGTCGGGGCTCCAGGCCGGCTCCGTGTCGTCGTGGTCACCGGTCGTCAGCTGCCGCGGGGTCAGCGGCAGCGACGGCAGGTCCCCACCGACGACGCCATCGGTGTCGGGGACGTCGAGGACGAAGAGGTGCCGGCGCCGGTCGCGGGTGTGGCCGAGGCTGTCGAGCCGGTAGGCCAGCTCGGTGACGCGGCGCGCGGGCTCGGCCTCCGGCGGGTGCTTCTTCCCCTCGGCGTCCTCGCTGCCGTGGCGACCCGGCTCGGGAACGCGGGCGCTGTAGGCCAGGCGACGGCCGTCGGGGCTCCAGGCCGGAGCTCCCGCACCGAGCGGGTGATCGGTCAGGCAGACCGGCTCCCCGCCCGCGATCCCAGTGACGTGCACCTGAGGCGGACGGTCCTGGCCCGACCGCAGGAACGCCACCCGTCGACCATCCGGGCTGACCACGGGGGCGTCGTCGTGCTCGCCGTTCGTCAGCCGCTGCGCGGGGCCACCCGAGAGGGACACCACCCACAGGCCGGCGCGGTAGGTGTCGGACTCCAGGTCGGGACGCCGCACCGACACGACCGCCGTCGCGCCGTCCGGGGTGAGGCTCAGCCGGCCGGCGGCACGGAGCAGGTCGAGGTCATTAGCGCGCATCCAGCCAACCTACGCACCCGACCGGTGGGGGCGACAACGGGTGAGCTCACTCGGCGCTGTCCACGAACTCCTTGGTCTTGGCGATCGCGAAGCCCCAGCCCTGCTCGAGGGTGGGCGACGGCGGGATCGCCACCTCGTCGGGGTTGGTGAGGACGTCGAGGAGGACAGGCCCCGGGTGGGCGAGCGCCTCCTTGACGGCCGCGTCGACGTCGTCGGGCCGCTCCACCCGGATGCCGCGCATCCCGATCGCCTCGGCGACCCTGGCGAAGTCGGGGTTGTGCAGCACGGTGCCGTACTCCGGCAACCCGACCTGCTCCATCTCCAGCTTGACCATGCCGAGGCGCCCGTTGTCGAAGACCACAAGCTTGACCGGGAGGTCGTAGGTGACGGCGGTGATCAGGTCACCCATGAGCATCGAGAGGCCGCCGTCGCCACAGAACGCCACGACCTGACGCTCGCGCTCGAGGGCGCTGGCGCCGAGCGCCTGCGGCATCGCGTTGGCCATCGAGCCCAGGTTGAACGAGCCCACCAGACGGCGGCTGCCGGTCATCCGGACGAACCGCGAGAGCCACACGGTGGCCATGCCGGTGTCGGTGGTGAACACCGCGTCGTCCGCGGCATGGCGGTCGAGTGCGGCCGCCAGCAGCTCGGGCCGGATGCGAGCGTCCGGGTTGTCGACCTTGCGCCGCAGCAGCCCCTTCGGCTTGTGGTCGTACGCCGGGTCGGTGAACTGCGCCTGCCGCTCGCGCCACTTCGCATAGCTCTCGAGCGCCGCGTCGAGGTGGCCGCGGTCGGTCTTCTGTGCGAGCAGCGGCAGCAGGGCGTGGAGCCCTAGCTCGGCATCACCGACCAGCGCGAGGTCCACCGGCGTACGCCGCCCGATGTGCGACCCGCGCACGTCCAGCTGGACGACGGTCTTGCCGCTGGGCAGGAAGTCCCGGTAGGGGAAGTCGGTGCCGACGAGGAACAGGACGTCGCAGCCCTCGAACGCCTTGGCCGTCGCGTGATTGCCGAGCAGGCCGGACTGGCCGACCTCGTAGGGGTTGTCGCGCTCGAGCCCTTCCTTGGCCTTGAGGGTCAGCACGATCGGGGCGGCCAGCCGCTCGGCGAGGTCGAGCACCTCCGCGCGCGCGTCGCGAGCGCCCTGCCCGACCAGCAGGGTGACCTTCCCGGCCTCGTTGAGGACGGACGCGGCCTGCTCGACGACGTCGGGGGCGGGGACGCTGCGCGGCCTGGTGTCCACGAACCTGGGGACGGCCGTGTGCTTGGGCAGGTCGAGCCCGCCCACGTCCCCGGGCAGGGTGAGCACGGCCACCCCGGACTCCTGGATCGCCGCGTTGCCGGCCTGCTCGATGAGCATCGGCAGCTGGTCGACGCTGGTCACGGTGCGGTTGAAGACGGCGACGTCGGCGAACAGGGCGTCGTTGTCGACCTCCTGGAAGAACTCGCTGCCCATCTCCTCGCGCGGCACCTGGCCGCAGATCGCCAGGACCGGCACGTGTGACTTCTTGGCGTCGTAGAGCCCGTTGAGCAGATGGATGGCGCCGGGCCCGACCGTGCCCATGCACACGCTCAGGCGCCCTGTCAGCTGCGCCTGGGCGCTGGCGGCGAAGGCGCCCGCCTCCTCGTGGCGTACGCCGATCCACTCGATCCGGTCCTCGCGGCGGATGGCGTCGGTCACGGGGTTGAGGGCGTCGCCGACCACTCCCCAGACCGTGGTCACGCCGTACTCGGCCAGGGACTCGATCAACAGCTCCGCGACGGTCGTCATACGCAGGGTCGTACCCACTGGCTCCCGGCTCAACTGCACACCCGTCAGCTCCGTGGGTTCGACCGGAAGCGGTCGAGCGGGAACGAAGATCCCGACACGACCTGGTGTGGCCCCCCGGCACGCCCGGAGACGATTTGGGCGCCGACGGCGCACGCTGATATCGTCTCCCTTCGTGTCTGGACCCGGTCCGGCCACCCCCGAATCTTCAATCTCCACACCAAATGAGGCGAGCCTGCAGTGGCGAACATCAAGTCCCAGATCAAGCGCAACAAGCAGACCCTGGCGGCGCACGAGCGCAACAAGGCCGTGAAGTCCGCCCTGAAGACCTCCGTGCGCAAGTTCCGTGAGGCCGCTGCCGCCGGCAACGCCGACGAGGCGAAGGTCGCCGCCCTCGACGCCGCGAAGCGTCTCGACAAGGCCGCCTCCAAGGGCGTCATCCACAAGAACCAGGCTGCGAACCGCAAGTCGGCCATCCACAAGACGGTCTCCTCGCTCTGAGGCAGCCCGTCTGACCGGCGGCCCCAGCGGGCGCCGGGACCAGCGCGACAGGCGCCGTACCCCTCGGGGTCCGGCGCCTTTGTGCTGCCCCGGGGGAGCCGTTCAGCGGGCCGGACGGGCCCGCACGACGTCGAGCACCATCTTCTCCAGGGAGTACGCCGCGTCGCTGGCCTGGCCCTTGACGTCGGCGTCCGCGCGAGCCACCGCCCGGATGGCCTGGCCGAGCCCGTGGTCGTCCCAGCCGTGGGACTGGCGACGGAGGGTGTCGAGCTTCCAGGCCGGGACCCCGACCTCGCGCATCAGGTCGTTGTTGCGCATCCCTCGGGGCGCGGCCATGAACCGCGCCAGGCTGCGCAGGCCGCCCGCCATGGCGCTGGTCACCAGCACCGCCGCGGTGCCGCCGTCGAGCGCCCAGCGCAGCTCCTCGAGCGCCTTCGCCGTGTGCCCGTAGATCGTGTGGTCGGCCACCGCGAACGACTTGGCCTCGGCACGGCCACCGAAGTACTTCTTCACCATCTCCATGGTGATCGGCCGACCCTCGAAGTCGTCGGCCAGCTGGCCAGCGGCCGCCGAGAGCGAGCGCAGGTCCTGCCCGACGGCCTGGATCAGGAACTCGGAGGCGTCGGGGTCGATCCGCACCTGCCGGGCGCGGAGCTGGTTGACCACGAACCCCGGGAACTCGCGAGCGGTCAGCGGCGCGGACTTCACCTCGGTGACCGCGGCCAGCTTGCGGAGCTTGGTCAGCAGCCCGCTGCCCTTCTGGCCGCCGCCGTGGGCCAGCACGAGCGCGATGTCCTCGGCCGGGGCTCCGGCGTAGTCGAGCAGCCCGGGGGCCGACTCCTCGGGCAGGTCCTCGAGCCGGCGTACGACGACGCAGCGGGTGGTGGAGAACAACGAGGGAGCCGCCAGCTCGCCCAGCGTGGCCATCGTCAGCGAGCCGGCGGAGGTCTCGGAGAACTCCGCCTCGGCGTCGTGCCGGCGCACCGCGGTGCGGACGTCGGCGATGGCGCGCTCCCCCAGGAATTCCTCGGGGCCCGTGACCAGGGTGACCCGGCCGAGCACGTCCTCCGGCTTCGGGTTGACCATGACGGCACCTTCTCACGCCGCCCCGACACGAGGCGGTCAGAGGGTCAGCGTGCCCTCGACGAGCGTGCGGCACCGACCGCCGACCCAGACCCGGCCGCCGTCGTCGGTGCTCACCGTCACCCGGCCGTCCCGTCCCATCGCCGTCCCCTGGCGAGCGACGTAGTCCGGCGGCAGGTGCCCCTCCCGGGTCAGCCACAGGGCGAACCCCGCGTTCAGGCTGCCCGTCACCGGGTCCTCCGGGACCGAGTACGCCGGGCAGAACGCGCGCACCTCGTAGTCGGCCCCGATCCTCCCCCGGCCGGCGTCGTCGTGCGGTCCGATGACCCCGAGCTCGAGTCCCCTCATGGCCGCGAAGTCGGGCTCCAGCGCGAGCACGTCGTCGGCGCTGGCGAGCTGGAGGCCCAGCCAGCCGGGCCCGTTGTCGATCCAGCCGGCCCGCACCACCCGGTCCTCGGCGACACCGAGCGCCCCGACGGCCTGCCGCAGGGTGGTGCCGTCCACCGCGCCCGACCGCAGGAAGTCGGGGGCGCGGAAGGCCATCGCGTCGTCCTCGCGTCGCAGCTCGATCAGGCCCAGGCCGCACTCCTGGACGAGCCGTCCCTCCCGGGCCGGGAGGCCCCCGGCGCCCAGCCAGGCGTGGGCGCTCCCGAGCGTGGGGTGACCGGCGAACGGCAGCTCGTGCAGCGGGGTGAAGATCCGCAGCCGGTAGTCCGCCGCCGGGTCCGTGGGCGGCAGCAGGAACGTGGTCTCGGACAGGTTCGTCCAGCGGGCGAACGCGGCCATCTCGGTGTCGCTGAGACCCGTGGCGTCGTGCACCACCGCCACCGGGTTGCCGGTCAACGCGCCGGAGGCGAAGACGTCGACCTGGGAGAAGGGGCGGGAGGTCACGGCAGCCATGGGCCCAGTATCAGGGTGGGTCCCGGCCACGCCGGCCCCGGCCGGTGACCTGCAGGCCGTGGTCCACCACGACGGCCACGTCGCCGTCGCGGTCGGTGCGGGCCACCCGCATCCGGCTCTCGCGCAGCAGCGCCATCAGGGATGGCGCGGGGTGGCCGTAGTCGTTGTCGACGCCGACCGAGATGACGGCCAGCCGGGCGCCGAGGCCGCGCAGGAGGTCGGGGTCCTGCCGGGCGCTGCCGTGGTGGGCCACCTTGAGGACGTCGGCCCGAAGTCCCCCGGTCGACCGGCGCAGGTCGTCCTGCGAGGTGTCCTCCTCGTCGCCCATGAGCAGGATCCGCAGGCCGCGCGTCTGCACCAGCATCACGACGCTGCTGTCGTTGGGCGGGGACTCCGAGTCGGCGGAGGGCTCCCGGGAGGGCGCGATCACCTGCCACCGCAGCGGACCCAGCTGCCTGGTCTCGCCGTACGCCGCCCGCTGCACCGGCACCCCCGCCGCGGCCGCGGCCGCCTGCACCAGCCGCACGCCCGAGAGCGGGTCGGCCAGGGTCGTCACCTCGATCGCCCCCACCTGACGACCGTGCAGCACGCCCTCGAGGCCGTCGACGTGGTCGGCGTGGAAGTGGGTCAGCACCACCAGCGGCACCCGGCGCACGCCGAGCCGACCCAGGCAGCGGTCCATCGCGGTCGGGTCCGGACCCGCGTCGACCACCACCGCGCCGTCGCGGCCGGCGTTGAGCACCAGCCCGTCCCCCTGGCCGACGTCGCAGGCCACCATCACCCAGCCACGGGGAGGCCACCCCGGGGTCGGCAGCGGGACGAGGAGCGCGACCACCATCAGCGCGCCCAGGCTCACGGCGGTCACCCGACGGGCCAGTAGCGCCCCGAGGAACAGGGCCAGCAGCACGCAGAGCACGGTCAGCAGCGCGATCCCGACGAGACCGGCCGACCACCCCACGGCGGCGACCGGCAGGTCGGCACAGCGCACCGCGACGGCGATGATCCAGGCCGCGCACCACGCGGCCGGCGCCGCGACGAACCGGCCCAGCGTGCCGGACGCCAGGCCGACCACGCCACCGGCCAGCCCGAGCACGGTGGCGGGACCGACGGCCGGGGCGGCGAGGAGGTTGGCGACGACGGCCACCAGGCTGACCTGCCCGGAGATGGCGGCGACGAGCGGGGTGCACGCGATCTGGGCGGCCAGCGGAACGGCCACCGCCTCGGCCACCCACCGCGGGAGCCAGCGCATCATCCGGTCCCGCCACCCCGGTGCCAGCCACAGGATCCCGGCCGTGGCGAGCCCGGAGAGGGCGAACCCCAGCGACAGCGCCAGCCACGGGTCGAACAGGAGGAGGAGCAGCACCGCGACGCCGAGCGCGCGGGTGCCGCGTCGGCGACCGTGGTGACCCATCCCGACCAGCCCGACCGACCCCATGGCCGCGGCGCGGACCACGCTGGGCTCGGTGCGCGCGAGCAGGACGAAGCCCACCACTCCCAGCACCCCCACCGCGACGAGGCCGCGGGCGCGGACGCCGGCCCAGCGGGCGAGCAGCAGCAGGCAGCCGACCACCAGCGTGAGGTTGGTCCCGGACACG
This sequence comes from uncultured Actinomycetota bacterium, assembly GCA_963731075.1. Lineage (GTDB taxonomy): Bacteria > Actinomycetota > Actinomycetes > Propionibacteriales > Nocardioidaceae > Marmoricola. Next base: position 29,147 of record CAVSUC010000001.1, on the reverse strand, counting down.
GCGAGCAGGTGGGTCAGGCCGGAGGTGCGGAACGCCTCGCTGAGCTCGTCCGGCATCCCCCCGTCGTCACCGTCGACCAGCGCCGGCACAAGCGCCCGAGGACCACGGGGCTGGTGCTCCACGGCACCCCGGATGGAGGCACGCAGCCGGTCTGCACCGCGCAGCAGTGCTCCCGGACGGCCGACCACCCGGGGTGGCCCGCGCGTGCTCAGGACGCCGGCGAGGTCACGGGTGGTCGAACGCTGCAACCGGCCCTCGACCAGCACACGGGAACCCGGCGTCAGGTGCTGCCAGCGGTGGTCGGCGATGATCAGCACCGGGGCGCGCACCCGGTGGCGCACGCCCCGCCCGGTGAGGTCCTGGGTGCGGGCGCGGAAGACGACGTACTCCTCGAACCGCCCGCGGTGCAGCACCGGGTCGGAGGTCACCACCACCTGGGCGTCGACGCTGGCGTGCTGTCCGGCGAGCCGCTCGACGGCGTTGTCGTGCACGGCCTCGGCCCGCATCAGGGCGGAGGCAGCCACCCCGGCGGCCGCCACCAGCCAGGCGAGCCTGCTCAGCACCTCCAGCCCCCGCCTGCGGCGCTGCAGGACCCGCACGCCCCCGAGCACGAGCACGCCCGCCACCACCCAGGCCGGCGCAAGCAGAGCGAGCAGGGCGGTGAGCCAGGCCACCACGCCCAGGACCGGCGCCCGCAGGTCGATGCGTGGGCCCGCCTCGACGAGCACCGACCGCTCGGCCTCGACGGGCGCCGTCACAGCGTGGCGTGCGGGGCGAGGTCGGCGAGCGTCTTCTCCCCGATGCCGTCGACCTCCAGCAGCTCGTCGACCGAGGAGAAGGCGCCGTGCGCCGCTCGCCACTCCAGGATCTTCTGCGCGGTCACCGGCCCGACCCCGGGCAGGGCGTCGAGCTGCTCGGCCGTCGCGGTGTTGAGGTTGACCAGGGCCCCGGTGGGATCCGGCGCCGAGGAGCTCGCACTCGCCGCGAGGCCCCCGGGCGGCGTCGGCTTCCCCACCAGGATCTGCTCACCGTCGACCAGCACCCGCGCGAGGTTGAGCGAGGACAGGTTGACCCCGCCGCGCGCCCCGCCCGCCTTCCGGAGCGCGTCGACGACGCGCGACCCGGCGGGCAGCGTGGCGACGCCCGGGTGGCGCACCTTGCCGGCGACGTCGACGGTGACCTCACCACTCGGTCCCGCGCTCGCCCCGGCCGCTCGGGGGGAGGCCACCGGCAGGAGAGGAGCCGGGGAACCCGAGGGCGCCCGCAGCCCCGCCCGGTCGGGCACGGCCTGCGCGTCGCCGCCCATCCGGAGCACCACGAACGCGGTGGCTGTCACCGCCAGCGCGACCAGCGCCACCACCAGCAGGACCGGTCCCGGGTCTAGGCCCACGCGACCGCGCAGGGTCTCCGGGACCTGGTCACCGAGCCAGCCGCCCAGGCGCTGCGCCGGTCCGGGTCGCGGCGGCCGCACGTGCCGACCGACCGGGGCCACGGTCACGGGCTCGGGCAGCGGGACCTCGGCCTCCGGATCCGCCGGGTCGTCGAGCTCCTCGACGCGTCGCAGCCCCGCCTGGTCGAGCTCGCGACCGAGCAGCTCGAGGCGACGACGAGCCGCAGCCGCGACCTCCTCCTGTGACTGCCTGTGCATGCCCCGACGCTAGGAAGGTCGGGACGCCGGCGGAAGGCCGATGCGCGAGCCTGTGGACAACCTGCTGCTCGGGCCCGAGTGTGAGCCGCAAACGGCCGGCTCAGCTCCGGCGGGACACCGCCACGGCCACCATGCCCGGGCCGACGTGGGCGCCGAGGACCGCGCCGATCTCTCCCAGCGAGACCTCCCGCTCCCCCAGCTGCGCCGCGAGGCGCGAGCCCAGCTTCTCGGCGAGCTGCGCGGCGCGGTCCGGGCTCGCGAGGTGCGCGACGGCGACGTCGACGTCGGCCTCGCCGGCCGCCTCGACCGCCAGCTCCTCGAGCCGGCTGAGCGCCTTGGCCGAGGTGCGGACCTTCTCGAAGGGACCGACCCGGCCGTCCTCCACCCGGAGGATCGGCTTGACCGCCAGCGCAGAGCCGAGCAGCGCCGCGGCCGCGCCCATGCGTCCGCCACGGCGGAGGTACTCCAGCGTGTCGACGTAGAAGAGCGACGTGGTGTCCGCCGCCCGCTGCCGGGCTGCGGCGGCAGCGGTCGTCGCGTCGGCGCCGTCCGCGATCGCGTCGGCGGCGGCCAGCACGGCGTACCCCGTGCCCATGCCGACCTGCCGGGAGTCGACGACGGTCACCGGCACCGGCGCGCGGCGGGCAGCGAGCTGTGCGGACTCGAAGGTGCCGCTGAGCTCGGCCGAGATGTGCACCGAGACGATCGACTCCGCCCCGTCGGCCACGAGCTTCTCGTAGGTCTCGAGGATCGCCTCGGGATTCGGGCGCGAGGTGCTGACCGGTGTCCACTCCCGGAGGGCCTCGGCGAGCATCTGCGGGGTGACGCTGTCCTCGGCTCCGGACTCGTCGTAGGACGCGGCGCCGATCACGACCTGCAGCGGGACCACCGTGATGCCGCGCTCGGCGGCCGTCTCGGCGGACAGCGAGGCGGTCGAGTCGGTGACCAGGGCGACGGACATGCCCGAAGGCTAACCGGCGGCGATAAGCCCGCGACAAGGGCGGGATAAGCGGGCGACGACACGGTGGCGCTCACGAACCCCAACCGAGGAGCCACGCATGAGCGCCACCCAGACCGCCCAGACCCTGCTCGACACCCGCGAGATGGGCGTCGTCCACTCGTTCTTCCGGCGCGAGCTGAGGCTCGCGGGCGGGTTGGTGAGAGGCGTCGACGCCGGCGACACCAGGCGTGCCGCGGTCGTGGCCGACCACCTCGAGCTGGTCGAGCGCACCCTGCACCACCACCACACGACGGAGGACGAGCTGCTCTGGCCGCTCCTGCTCGACCGCGTCCCCGACGAGCTGGCCCCGATCGTGCACCTGATGGAGTCCCAGCACGAGCAGGTGGACAGCCTGCTCGGGCTGATCGCCGAGCGGCGCGGCCCCTGGCAGCAGACGGCTGACCCGCAGAGTGGCAACGAGCTCGGCGCCCTCTACGACCGGCTCCACACCGGGCTGGTGGAGCACCTCGACGCGGAGGAGTCGGAGCTGCTGCCGCTCGCCGCCCGCTGTGTCACCAAGGCGGAGTGGGACCGGCTCGGCGAGACCGCCCGCCGGGAGGGCCGGCGGTCCGAGGCGATGCTGGTCCTCGGCATGCTCCAGCACGACGGCGATCCCGAGGTCGTGGCGATGATGCTGTCCTCGGCTCCCGCACCGCTCCGCGCCGTCGTCCCCCGACTGGCTCGCCGCGCCTTCCGGAAGCACGCGTTGAAGGTGCACGGCACGGCCACGCCGTGAGCCTGCACCGGGTGGGTACTACGGTCGAAGGACAGGCAGCACCCCCCACGGAGCAGGAGCAGACATGCGCATCGTCATCGCCGGCGGCCACGGACAGATCGCCCGACAGCTCGGCCGGCTGGTCGCCGCGGCCGGCCACCAGCCGGTCGGCATGATCCGCAAGGCGGAGCAGGTGCCCGACCTCGACCAGGACGGCATCGAGCCCGCCATGATCGACCTGGAGCACACCGACGTCGACGAGATGACCGAGATCGTGCGTGGGGCCGACGCGGTCGTGTTCGCGGCCGGCGGTGGGGCCGACGGTGACGCGCAGCGCAAGGAGACCGTCGACAAGGGGGCGGCCATCATGCTGGCCGACGCCGCGGAGGCCGCCGGCGTACGCCGCTACGTGATGGTCTCGGCGATGGGCACCGAGGGCGCCGATCCCGACTCCGACGACGTGTTCCAGGTCTACCTGCGAGCCAAGCAGGCCGCGGACGACGACGTGCGCGGTCGTGACCTCGACTGGACCGTCGTACGCCCCGGCCGGCTGACCGACGACGTGCCCACCGGGCGCGTGACGCTCGGCGACCTCGAGCCCGGGTCGGTGACGCGGGGCGACGTCGCCCACGTCCTGGCCGAGGCGATCGAGACCGACCACACGATCGGCAAGACCTTCGACGTGCTCGCGGGCGACGCCCCCATCAAGGAAGCGATCTCCGAGCTCTGACCGCTCAGAGGATGTAGAGCATCTCCTGGTAGGTCGGCAGCGACCAGAGGTCGTCGGCCACCAGTGCCTCGAGCTCGTCGGCCGCCTCGCGCACCGCGGCCATGGCCGGCAGCACGGTGTCGCGGCAGTACGTCGCGGCCGTGAGACCGTCCGGGTCGTGGTCGTGGCTCTTCGCCTCGGCCAGGGACGCCAGGCCGGCGCGCAGGGCGGACAGCGGCCCCGAGATCGCCTCGAGGGTCGAGGTGTCGGCCTCCACCCCCGCCGACCTCAGCGCGGCCACGTTGGTGGCCAGCTCGGTCTGGTAGCGCAGGGCCGCCGGCAGGATCGTCGTCGAGCCGATCTCGTAGGTCAGGTTGGCCTCGACGCTGATGCTGAGGACGTACTGCTCGAGGCCGATCTCGTAGCGGCTGTGCATCTCTCGCTCGTTGAACACGCCGTACGTCGAGAACAGCTCGATCGCCTCGGGCGTGATCAGCTCGGGCAGGGCGTCGACCGTGGTCCGCAGGTTCTTCAGCCCCCGCTGCTCGGCCTCGATCGGCCACTCCTCGGAGTAGCCGTTGCCGTTGAAGATGACCTTGCCGTGGTTGCTGATGATCTCGGTGAGCAGCTCCTGCACCGCCTCGTTGAAGTCCGTGCCCTGCTCGACCGCCTTCTCCAGCTCGGTGGCGCAGTAGTCGAGCGCCTCGGCCATGATCGTGTTGAGCATGACCATCGGGCCGGCCACGGTCTGGTTGGAGCCCGGCGCGCGGAACTCGAACCGGTTGCCGGTGAACGCGAACGGTGAGGTGCGGTTCCGGTCGCCCGGGTCCTTGGTGAGGTTCGGCAGGGTGTCGACGCCGATGGTGAGCGTGCCCTTCTCCTTGGAGTGGGTCGCGCCGCCCTTGGCGATCTGGTCGAAGATGTCGGCCAGCTGCTCCCCCAGGAAGATCGAGATGATCGCCGGCGGGGCCTCGTTGGCGCCGAGCCGGTGGTCGTTGCTCGCCGAGGCGACGGAGACGCGGAGCAGGCCGCTGTAGAGGTCGACGGCGCGGATGATCGCGCCGCAGAAGACCAGGAACTGCGCGTTGTCGTGGGGGCTGTCGCCCGGCACGAACAGGCTGCCGAGCTCGCTGTTGCCCAGCGAGAAGTTGACGTGCTTGCCCGAGCCGTTGACGCCGTCGAAGGGCTTCTCGTGGAAGAGGCACTCCATGCCGTGCTTCTTGGCGACGGACTTGAACGTCGTCATCAACAGCTGCTGGTGGTCGGACCCGACGTTGGCGCGCTCGAACATCGGCGCGATCTCGAACTGGCCGGGCGCCACCTCGTTGTGCCGGGTCTTGGCCGGGATGCCGAGCTTGAACAGCTCCCGCTCGGTGTCCATCATGAACGCCAGCACCCGCTCGGGAATGGCGCCGAAGTAGTGGTCGTCGAACTCCTGGCCCTTGGGCGGCCTCGTGCCGAACAGCGTCCGGCCCGCGTTGATGAGGTCGGGGCGGGCCAGGAAGAAGTGCCGGTCGATCAGGAAGTACTCCTGCTCGGGACCGAGGTAGGACACCACGTGCTCGGAGTCCTCGTGACCGAACAGCCTGAGCACGCGCTCGGCGTGGACGGCCATCGCCTGCTGCGAGCGCAGCACGGGTGTCTTGTGGTCCAGCGCCTCACCGGTCATCGAGATGAAGATGGTGGGGATGCACAGGGTGTTGCCGTTCGGGTTCTCCAGCACGTACGCCGGGGACATCACGTCCCACCCGGTGTAGCCGCGCGCCTCGAAGGTGTTGCGCAGGCCGCCGTTCGGGAAGCTGGACGCGTCCGGCTCGCCCTGGATCAGCGTCTTGCCGGAGAACGACGCGAAAGCCGTGCCGTCGCCGACGGGGTCCAGGAAGCTGTCGTGCTTCTCGGCGGTGAGGCCGGTCAAGGGGTAGAAGACGTGCGCGTAGTGCGTGGCGCCCTTCTCCAGCGCCCAGTCCTTCATCGCCGAGGCGACGGCGTCCGCCACGTCGGAGTCGAGCGGCGCCGACTTCTCGATCGTGTTGAGGACCGACTTGTAGACGGCCTTCGGCAACCGCTTCTGCATCGCGGAGAGGCTGAAGACGTTCTCGCCGAAGATCTTGCCGGGCTCCTCGCCCGGGTCGAAGCTCACAGCCGGCGCGACGTAGGCCTCGACGTCCTTGATCGCCTGGAGGCGAACGTTGTTTCCACTCACTTGGGCATCCCTTGAACGAAGCCGCGTCGCAGCGGCGGTGGAGGATCGACGTGCTCAACGTAGAGGCGCTTCCGCACCCCGGGTGTCGGTCGTGTTTCACCCACGTGAACGCTGCTTGTGGACTAGCCCGGCGGCCGTCGTACGCCGATGAGGTCGCGGCGGCCTCAGCGGGCGAGGAGCTCAACGACCCGCTGCACCTCGTCGTCCAGCTCGGCGCGCTGCGCCTTCGACAGCTTCGTGAAGACGTCGGTCACCACCTCGCCGCCCCGGACCCACCACAGGCCGGCCATCAGTCCGTCGACGAAGACGGTGTGCCCCACTCCTCCGTTGGTGCCCGACCAGCGCGCCCGCACCTCGACCGGGACGATGTGCTCGCGGTGTGCCGTGGAGAGGAACAGGTTGTCGTAGATGCCGAGCAGCCGGACCGGTGCGTGCGTGTCCTCCTCGGCGTACGGCGCACCCGGCACGTCGAACCGCGTGCGACCGTCCTCGCACTCGACCACGGCCAGCTCGTCCTTCATCTCGGTGAAGACCGGGCCGAGCCTCGTCACCCGTGACCACCTCGTCATGTCGGCGGCGGTGGCCGGTCCGAAGGCGCGCAGGTAGCGACGTACGAGCTCGTGGACGTCCACGGCCATGCTCGGTCGGCCCAGGTATGCCTCGACGGTCTGGTAGACCACGCCGCCCGACTGCTTCCACAGCCCCCGCGGCGGCACCTGCAGCATCGGCACCCGTTCCCGCGCGACGTGCGCCAGCGCCGCGGCCGGGACGTCGGGGAAGTGCTCGGCCAGTCGTTCCCCGAGCTGCTTCACGGGCAGCGGACCGCCGGCGAGCAGGTGTCGCGTCGTCGCGACCAGCTCGGCGACCGGGACGCCCCTGGCCGGGCGGCCCATCTGGTTGGAGGAGCTCTGCTGGTCGAGTGCCGGCTGCACCCACGCCCGCAGCGCCAGGGCGTCGTCCGGGACGAGCACGTGGATCGTCCCGCGCATCGTCAGGAACCGCACCGCGTCCTTGCGTGCCAGGGCACCGGACAGCTCCTGCGGGTCGAACCCCTCGAGGCGCGCGGCCAGCGAGAGGTAGGGCGGCAGGTTCTCCTGCGCCTGCAGGCCGATGAGCTGCTCCACCATCTCCAGCGCAGGCATCTCCACCCGCTCGAGCAGGTGCTGGCGCAGGAGCAGCGTGCGGTTGAGGCCGCGCAGGGTCAGCACCCCGGCAGGCTAACGGGTGCCTTGAGGCCCCGTCGGGGTGAAGGTGCGGCGGGGTCCGGGGCGCTGCGGTCAGTAGAAGTGCGGCGAAACCTCGGCCCGCCGCGGTGGGCGGCTCGGTGGCACCACGGGAACGTGCAGGTGTCATCACGGAGGTCGGTCTGTTCCTCGAGTCGTTGAGGGACCTCGTAGGCGTTCACCTGGATGTGCGCGTTCAGGTCGACCACCGGCTTCACCGTGACCTGGGTGTCCGGGTTGGCGCACCACGTCCTCACCTGTTCGGCGGTCACACCCGTGCGGGTGTTGGTCACCCTCGCCAGATGGTGCCCGGCCTCGCCACGGACGGCGTCCTCGGACAGATGCACGTAGAGGACCACCTGGCGCGGCCTCCGCACGGCGGCCCGCTCGCCATCGTCTGCGGCTGCACCCGCCGCGAGGTCCAGTGCGAGCTGGTGCCGGGCGATCTACCCGACGGCCAAGGCCCGTCGTACGTCCAACGATGCCGTTGATCCGGCCAGCGCGAGCTGTCCGGCCTCGGCCGAGAGGGCAGCGTCGAAGTCCAGGGCGTCGGCCAGGTCCAGCTCGCCCTCGAAGCGATCACCAGCTTGCCGGAGTCGGTCGTGCGACCGATGGCCGCCGCGAACTCGGCGACGCAGAACTCCGCCACCAGGGGTGCACCGGCACCGGCCAGCGGCAGACCCTGCTCGCCACCGCCGATCCAGAAGGCCGCCTCGTGGATGGACTCGGGCGGGTGCTGCTCGGCCCAGGTGAGCGCAGCCGCCAGGACACCCAGCGACGCATCCGCTGCGTGCTCCCCCGTGGCTCAGCCGGCGACGATGTTGACGAGCTTGGGTGCGCGGACGATCACCTTGCGGACCTGCTTGCCCTCGAGGGCGCGCTGGACGGCCTCGTCAGCCATCGCCGCGGCCTCCAGGTCGGCCTCGCTGATGTCGGGCGAGACGTCCAGGCGGGCGCGGAGCTTGCCCTGCACCTGGACGACCGCGGTGACCGACTCCTCGACCAGCAGCGCCTCGTCGACGACCGGCCAGCCGGCGCGCGCGACGGTGGGCTGGTGGCCCAGGCGGGACCACATCTCCTCGGCGGTGTACGGCGCGACCAGGGACAGCAGGATCGCCACCGCCTCCGCCGCCTCCCGGACGGCGGGGTCGTCGGCACCTGGGCCGGAGTCGATCGCCTTGCGGGTGGCGTTCACCAGCTCCATCATCCGGGCCACCATGACGTTGAACCGGAACGACTCGACCAGCTCGGCGGCCTCGTGCAGCGTGCGGTGCGTGACCCGGCGCAGGGCCAGGTCACCCGACGCCGACGGGACGCCCACCTCCGACGAGACATCGCCGGACAGCCGCCACGCGCGCTGCAGGAACCTCAGCGACCCCGCGGGCGACATGTCGGCCCAGTCGATGTCGTCCTCCGGCGGACCGGCGAACACCAGGGTCAGGCGGACCGCGTCCACGCCGAACTCGGTGAGCTGCTGGCCCAGGTCGACGCCGTTGCCCAGGGACTTGCTCATCTTCTTGCCCTGGTTGATCACCACGCCCTGGTTCAGCTGCGAGGCGAACGGCTCACCGACCTCCAGCAGGCCCATGTCGCGCAGCGCCTTGGTGAAGAAGCGCGCGTAGAGCAGGTGCAGGACGGCGTGCTCGACACCGCCGACGTAGATGTCGGCCGGCATCCAGGCGTTCGTGGCGGCCGGGTCGAACGGGCCGTCCTCGTAGTGGGGCGAGCAGTAGCGCAGGAAGTACCACGACGAGTCGACGAAGGTGTCCATCGTGTCGGAGTCGCGCTTGGCCGGTCCGCCGCACGTCGGGCACTCGACGTTGACCCAGTCCTCGGCCGCGGCCAGCGGCGAGACGCCCTTCGGCTTCAGGTCTGCGCCCTTCAGCTCGGGCAGCACCACCGGCAGCTGCTCCTCGGGGACGGCGACCTCGCCGTCGACGGGACAGTGGATGATCGGGATCGGGCAGCCCCAGAAGCGCTGCCGTGACAGCAGCCAGTCGCGCAGGCGGTAGTTGATCGCACCGCGACCGCCACCCTGCTCCTCCAGGTAGTCGATGATCGTGCGCTTGGCCTCGGCGATCTGCAGCCCGTCCAGCGAGATCGACTCGTTGGAGGAGTTGATCGCGGGTCCCTGGCCCGTGAACGCCTCGCCACCGTCGGCCTCGAAGCCGTCGGGCGGCTGGACGGTGCGGACGACCGGCAGGTCGTGCTCCTTGGCGAAGTCCCAGTCGCGCTGGTCCTGCCCGGGGACGGCCATGATCGCGCCGGTGCCGTAGTCGGCCAGCACGTAGTCGGCGGCGTACACCGGCACCGACGCGCCGTTGACCGGGTTGACGGCGTACGCGCCCAGGAAGACGCCGGTCTTCGGCCGCTCGGTGGAGAGCCGGTCGATGTCGGAGGCCATCCGGGTCTCCTCCAGGTAGGCCTCGTAGGCCCCGCGCTGCTGGTCGCTGACGAGCTCGCCGGCCAGCGCGGCGTCGGCGGCCACCACCATGAAGGTGGCGCCGAACAGCGTGTCCGGTCGCGTCGTGTAGACGCTGACCCTCCTTCTCGCTGCTTGTCCTGAGCCTGTCGAAGGGTCGGTCGCGACCTCGAAGTCGACGTGCGCCCCTTCGGATCGACCGATCCAGTTGCGCTGGGCCGTGACCACGCGCGCGGGCCAGGTGGGCTCCAGCACGTCCAGGTCGTCCAGCAGCTCCTGGGCGTAGTCGGTGATCTTGAAGTACCACTGCGTCAGCTCACGCTTGGTCACCACGGCGCCGCAGCGCTCGCAGTGGCCGTCGACGACCTGCTCGTTGGCCAGCACGGTCTGGTCGTTGGGGCACCAGTTCACCGGGCTCGACTTGCGGTAGGCCAGTCCGCGCTCACGCAGCTTCAGGAACAGCCACTGCGTCCAGCGGTAGTACTCCGGGTCGGACGTGTGCAGCCGACGCGACCAGTCGAAGCTCACGGCGTACTTCTTGAACGACGCGGCCTGGGTCTCGATGTTGGCGTAGGTGTACGCCGCCGGGTGCTCGTCGCGCTGGATGGCGGCGTTCTCGGCCGGCAACCCGAAGGAGTCCCACCCGATCGGGTTCATCACCTCGAAGCCGCGCTGCCACCAGTAGCGGGCGATCACGTCGTGCAGCGCCGTCACCTCGGCGTGGCCCATGTGCAGGTCGCCGCTGGGGTAGGGGAACATCGTCAGCGCGTAGCGCTTCTCGCGCGGGCTGTCGTCGTCCGCACGGAAGGGGTCCAGCTCGTCCCACACCGGCAGCCAGCGGGCCTCGGTGGCGTGCACGTCGTAGCCCTCGCGGGTGGTGTCCGGGTGGACCTGGCTCTCGTCCTGCTGGCTCATCGTCTGGTCTCTCTCACGTCGTCGTGGGTGGTCCTGCATGGCCGTGCCCGGGCGCAAAAAAGCCCCTCGGGCACGAGGGGCAGCCGCGCGGGGTGTTGGCACCGGCGCGGCTAGATAAGAAGAAGGACCTGACTCATGCCTGCATGTTACCGCTCCGCGGTCCCGGTGCGCCGCGGCCGATGCCGTCGTTCAGTCTGGGGGTGGGTCGTAACGTGAAGGAATGTTCCCAGGCGCGCGCTGGCTCGCGGTGACGGCCGGCGCGGTCGTGCTGGCGTCGGCCCCTCTCGCCACGCGGGTGCTGCCGGTGCACCAGAGCGACATCAGCGCCACCCGGTTGGCCGCGCGGATCCACGACTCCTCCCGCCTTGGCTGGTCCGGCGAGGTGCGCTCGTTGGGGTCGCTCCAGGTGCCGTTGACCGGTTCACAGTTCGGAGGCGTCGCCCGGGTGCTGGGCGAGCAGACGGACCTGCGCGTGTGGTGGCGCGACTCCGAGAACTGGCGCCTCGACCGCATCCGGGCCACCGGCGAGTCCGACCTCGTCCGGGACGGCGGCCTCACCGTGCGGTGGAACTACGAGGACAACAAGGTCAACTTCACGCCGTACTCCTCGGTCCGGCTGCCCGACGACGTCGACGTCGTACCCGCCTCGCTGGCGCGGCGACTCCTGGCCGGCGCGAAGCCCGACGAGCTCTCACGGCTGCCGTCGCGACGCGTGGCCGGGCACGACTCCGCTGGCCTGCGGCTGGTGCCGGACGACGAGCGGTCGACGATCGCCGCGGTGGAGGTCTGGGCCGACGAGAAGACCGGCCTGCCGCTCCAGGTCAAGGTGTACGGCGATCCCGCCGGGTCGGTCCCGATCCTGAACACCCGGCTGATCGCGGTCTCGATGGGGACGCCCCGACCCGAGCGGACCGACTTCCGGCTCTCCGACTCGCTCGACTTCTCCCGCGGCGTCGCCCTCGACGAGGCTGCCGGGGCCAACGCCTTCGCGCCGTTCGACCCGCCGGAGAGCATCGCCGACCTCCGGCGCCGCGGGAACCCCGAGACGTTCGGCGCGGTCGGCGTCTACGGGCGCGGACCCACCGCGATCCTCGCGGTCCCGGTGCGCCGTGGCACCGCCAACGACCTGCACGACCAGCTGGCGGAGAGCCGGGACGCCCGCAAGGCCGGCCGCAGCATCTCCCTGGAGGTCGGCCCGATCTCCGTCCTGCTCGTGCGCGGCGACCGGGCGAACTTTCTGCTCACCGGCACCGTCTCACCAGAGACGCTGAGGCAGGCGTCCATCGACCTCGTGCAGAACGTCAGGCGGACCGAGTGATCAGGACACGTGGGCTCACCAAGAGCTACGGGAGCGTGCGGGCGGTCGACAGCATCGATCTCGACGTGCGCGAGGGCGACATCTACGGCTTCCTCGGCGCCAACGGGTCGGGCAAGACCACCACCGTCCGGATGCTGCTCGGCCTTGTGCTGGCCACCCGGGGCGAGGCCGAGGTCCTGGGCGAGTCGATGCCCCACGCCGCCAGGTCCGTTCTCCCCCGCGTCGGTGCCCTGGTCGAGGGGCCGGGGGCCTATCCGCACCTGTCGGGCCGCGCCAACCTGGCCCTCTTCGATGCCTCGGGCGGGCCCAAGGTGCCACGCCGGCAGCGCCGGCTCCGCATCCACGAGGTGCTCGACCAGGTCGGTCTCGACCCGGACGACGACCGCCCGACCAAGGCCTACTCGCTGGGGATGCGCCAGCGACTCGGGCTGGCGGCCGCGCTCATGCGCCGCCCGCCCCTGCTGATCCTCGACGAGCCCACCAACGGCCTCGACCCCCAGGGCATCCGCGACATCCGTGAGCTCCTGGTCGGGCTCAACCGGTCCGGCACCACGATCTTCCTCTCCAGCCACCTGCTCGCGGAGATCGAGCAGATGTCCACCCGCGTCGGGGTGCTCGACCGGGGCCGGCTCGTCCTCCAGGAGGACATGACGGCGCTGCAGACCGAGACCGGACTGATCCGCGTGCGGACGCCCGACGTCGCGGCCACGGTGGCGCTGCTCGACGGCCGGGTGGAGCACCGCACCACCGATCTCGTGCTGGTCCGTGCCGACGACGCCGCCGCGCTGAACCACCGCCTCGTCACCGGCGGGGTCCGGGTGATGGAGATCGCCCCCCTGCGACGGGGACTCGAGGAGATCGTGCTGGCGGCCACCGAGGCGCCGCTCCGCCAGGAGGACGCCTCGTGATCCGCGTCGAGCTGGTCAAGATGCTGCGCCGCCCGCTGACCTGGGTCACCATCGCCGCACTGAACGCCCTGCCGACCCTCGTCGCCGTGCTCCTCGCCCTCACCGACCTGGGCCCGCGCCCGGGCACCGGCCCGCCGTTCCTCTCGGCCGTGCTCACCGACGGCACGCTGTTCCCGCTGGCCGCCCTCGGCATCGTGCTGCCGCTGTTCCTCCCGGTCGCGGTGGCCGTGGTCGGCGGCGACGCGATCGCCGGCGAGGTGCAGTCCGACACGCTGCGCTACCTGCTGGTCCGGCCCGTCTCGCGGTTGCGGCTGCTCGTCGCCAAGCTGACCAGCATCATCGCCTTCGTGTTCCTCGCGACCATCGCCGTCGCCCTGGTGGCGTACGTCGAGGGCAAGCTGCTGCTCGGCAACGCCCCCGGCGGCGTGGTCAGCATCTCCGGCTCGACGCTGACCCAGACCCAGATGGCGGAGCGTACGGCGATGGCGTTCGCCTACGTGGTCCTCGCCATGCTGGGGGTCGCCGCCATCGCGCTGATGCTGAGCACGATGACCGACTCGGCCGTCGCGGCGGCTCTGGGCACGATCGGCTTCCTGGTGGCCTCGACGGTCCTGCTCGGACTCGACGCGGCGGACTCGATCAAGCCCTACCTGGTCACGCGCTACTGGCTCTCGTTCGTCGACCTGTTCCGCGACCCGATCCGGTGGCGCGACGTGCTCCACGGGGTGCTCGCCCAGCTCGCCTACCTGGTCGTGTTCGCCGGCGCCGCGTGGGCCAACTTCGCCACCCGCGACGTCAACAGGTGACCTCGCGCGGGGCCCGGGGGGCGGCGGTCCCCAGGGCGCTGCCCAGCGCTGCCAGCACGACGGGGTCGCCGGGCAGCCCACCGTGCGAGGTGGTCGCGTGCGGGCACAGTCCCTGCACCTCGACGTTGACGGCGCCCTCGAGCTCGGCCGAGTCGACCGGGGTCACCGTCCTGTCCAGCGAGGTCCGGACCGTCAACCAGCGCGGGCCCTTCGGCGTCTCGTCCCCGGCGTTCAGCCGGCGCAGCAGGTCGCTGTCGATGGTCAGCTGCTCGCAGGCCGTCGGGCAGCCACCGGCCGCCTCCTCGGCCAGCGTGGCCACGTCGGTGCCGTGGTGCGGGGAGCCCAGCGTCAGCACCCGTCGTACGACGGACGCCCCGCCCTCGTTCCGCACGTAGAGCCGCGCCACCACGCCGCCGGCGGAGTAGCCGACCACGTCGACCGACTCGGCGTCGTTGCTCTTCATGGTCCGCTCCGCCAGCTCCCCGAGCCGCCGCGCCTGCACGCGCAGGTCACCGGTCCCGCCGGAGGTCGGCCTGAACACGACGGCTTTGCGCCCCTGCTTCTCGAGCTCGCGGACGAGCGGGTCCAGGTCGGAGGTGTCACCGCCGTACCCGGGCACCACCAGCACCGGCCCCTGTGTCGACTGCTCGGCGATGCCACCACCGGCCAGCTTGCGGACGCCGAACGACCCGACCCCCGCGATGAAGGCGCACAGCACCCCGGCGAGGAGCATCACGGCGAGCCGGCGCCGGGCCGGAGGAAGGTCAGTGAGCAGGGCGGTCGGCCGCTTCGTCGCTCTTCGGCTCGTCCGGCACCACGATCGGCCGCAGCTGCGACCAGAGGATGAACAGCCCGGACACCACGATCATGCCGATCCCGGCGTAGAGGTTGATGTTCAGGCCGTCGGCCTTGTCCTTCTGGGTGTCGGAGGTGAAGAACGCCGTCACGAGCAGGATCAGCCCGTAGACGCCGATCAGCGCGGCGATGATGAAGCGGATGTCGAAGAGCCCCGCACGGTGGCGCTGCCCGCCCGAAGCCTCTGTGTTCTCGGCCATGTTGAGCTCCTACCAGAAGATGATGTTGAGGGCGATGACCAGGACCAGGGCGACACCGGCGAGCTTGTTGGGCTGCTGGTACCACGCGAGCACTCCCTCGTTGGCGTCGTGGAAGTCCTCCTTCGGCGTCAACGAGTAGACCAGGCCGCGCAGCTCGGACTCGGGCTTCGGCGTGGTCACCTGGCTCACCAGGATGCTCACCACGATGTCGACCACGAAGGCCGCACCCGCCGCGACGAAGCTGGCGCCCTGTCCCTGCAGTCCGTCGATCGCTCCGATCGACAGGCCGCCGAGGGCGTCCTTGCTCAGGATCCCGACCAGGATCGCCGCGCTCGTGCCGCTGACCAGTCCGATCCAGCCGGCCGCCGGCGTCATCTTCTTCCAGAACATGCCGAGGATGAAGGTGGCGAACAGCGGAGCGTTGAAGAACCCGAACAGCGTCTGCAGGTAGTCCATGATGTTGGAGTAGCTGGAGGCGAAGATCGCGGTGCCGATGGCGATCAGGGTGGCCGCCACGGTCGCGAGCCGACCGACGCGGGTGTAGTAGCTGTCGTCCTCGTCCTTCTTGATGTAGGTCTGCCACAGGTCGTAGGAGAAGACCGTGTTGAAGGCCGAGATGTTGGCCGCCATGCCGGCCATGAACGAGGCCAGCAGACCGGCGATGGCAATGCCCAGCATGCCGTTGGGCAGCAGGTCCCGCATCATGTAGAGGATCGAGTTGTTGTAGTCGGGAGTCGCCCCCGACTTGGGCGAGGCCAGCTCGGTCACGATGACGCCCGCGATCATGCCGGGGAAGATCACGATGAACGGGATGAACATCTTCGGGAAGGCACCGATGATCGGCGCCCGCTGGGCCGAGGAGATCGAGTCGGACGCCATCGCCCGCTGGACCTCCACGAAGTTGGTCGTCCAGTAGCCGAACGAGAGCACGAAGCCGAGACCGAAGACGAGGCCGATGACCGAGAGCAGCGGGCTGTCGATGCCGGTCAGGTTGGTGCCGGGCCAGGAGTTCAGCCGGTCGTGCGCGTCACCGAGCTTGTTGATGCGGTCGGTCAGACCGCCGTACCCGCCCACCTTGTAGAGGCCGACGATGGTCAGCGGCACGAGCGCCGCCACGATCACGAAGAACTGGAGCACCTCGTTGTAGATCGCGGCCGAGAGACCACCGAGGGCGGTGTAGGTCAGCACCACGGCCGCCGCGATCAGCAGGGCCACCCACAGCGGCCAGCCGAGGAGGACCTCGACGATCTTGGCCAGCAGGTAGAGGTTGATGCCCGCGATCAGCAGCTGCGCCAGCGCGAAGCTGATCGCGTTGACCAGGTGGGCCTCCGTGCCGAAGCGGCGGTTCATGAACTCCGGGACCGAGCGGACCTTGGAGCCGTAGTAGAACGGCATCATCACCACACCGAGGAACAGCATCGCCGGGACGGCGCCGATCCAGAAGTAGTGCACCGTCGGCAGCCCGAACTGGGCGCCGTTGGCCGACATGCCGATGATCTCGACCGCTCCGAGGTTGGCGGAGATGAAGGCCAGGCCGGTGACCCACGCGGGCAGCGAGCGGCCCGAGAGGAAGAAGTCGATGCTGCTCGAGACCGAGCGTCTCGCCATGATGCCGATGCCCAGCACGAAGGCGAAGTAGATGGCTACGAGAACGTAGTCGACCCAGTTCGCGTCGAGCCGGAGCTGGGTGTCCGCTGCCAGTACCATCGAGCCTCCCGGAGACAAATCTGCTGTGGACCGAGAGGCACGTTACTCCTCGTCGCGCGAGATTCCCGGCAGTCCATGCACCCCTTTTCCAGGAGGTTTCCATGTCGTGGTTGGTCACCGGCGGCGCCGGCTACATCGGCGCCCACGTGGTGCGGTCGTTCCAGGAGGTCGGGCTCGACGTCGTCGTGGTCGACGACCTCTCCAGCGGACACCGTGAGTTCGTGAGGCCGGAGGTCCCCTTCGTCGAGGGCAGCATTGTGGACACGGCCCTGCTGACGGCCACGATGGAGGAGCACGCCGTCGAGGGCGTGGTGCACCTCGCGGGGTTCAAGTACGCCGGGGTCTCGGTCGAGCGGCCGCTGCACACCTACGACCAGAACGTCACCGGGACGGTCAACCTGCTGCTCGCCATGGAGCGCACCGGCGTCGGGTCCATCGTGTTCTCCTCCAGCGCCGCGACCTTCGGCACTCCCCCGACCGAGCTGGTCACCGAGGAGACGCCGACGGTCCCCGAGTCGCCGTACGGCGAGAGCAAGCTCATCGGCGAGTGGCTCATCCGCGACCAGGCCCGCGCGACCGGCCTGAAGCACACCTCCCTGCGCTACTTCAACGTGGTCGGCTCCGGCAGCGACGACCTCTACGACACCAGCCCCCACAACCTGTTCCCGATCGTGCTGGAGATGCTGCTCGCCGGGAAGACCCCGCGGATCAACGGCGACGACTACAACACCCCCGACGGCACCTGCGTGCGCGACTACGTGCACGTGGGCGACCTCGCGGCGGCCCACGTCGTGGCGGCCCAGCACCTGGCCGCCGGCGAATCGCTCGAGCCCGTCTACAACCTCGGCAGCGGCACGGGATCCTCGGTCCGCGAGATCATGGACGCCATCCGCACGGTGACCGAGATCGACTTCACCCCCGTCGTCGGTCCCCGCCGAGCCGGGGACCCCGACCGCATCGTCGCCACCGGCGAGCTCGCCGGCCGCGACCTCGACTGGGCGAACCGCCACTCCCTCGAGGACATGGTCCGCTCGGCCTGGCAGGCCCGGTCCGCCGTCGGCCCCACCGCCGGTTGAGCCCCGCCGGTTGAGCCCCTCGAAACCCCCCCATCAACCAGAGGTCGACCGATGAGCACCGAGCAGCACCCGCCCACCGAGGAGGGCCCCAGCGGGGCCACCCTCTTCTACGGGATCGTCGTGCTGCTCATCCTGCTGCTCTTCGCCGGGGCGACCTTCGGGGTCGGCTCGGTGGCGCTGGTGGGCTGGCTGGTCCTGCTCGTCGGGTGGGTCGGCCTCTGGACGAGCCGGCGCCGGCGCCGACTCAGGTGATCGTCATGCCGCCGTCGACGGGCAGCGTCTGGCCGGTGATGTAGCCCGCGGCGTCCGACGCCAGGAAGACCGCCGTGGCGGCCAGCTCGCGCGGGTCACCCTTGCGGCCGACGGGGATGCGGGCGCCCTGGCTCTCGAGGTAGCCCTCCGGGTAGGAGTCGGTCATCTCGGAGGTGAAGAAGCCTGGCGCGATCGCGTTCACCCGGATGCCCTTGCGGCCGGTCCACTGCTGGGCGAGGTCGCGGGTCAGCCCGATCAGGCCGGCCTTGGACGCGGCGTACGCCGCCTGCGGGAGCCCGGCGGTCGTGAGCCCGAGCACCGAGGAGATGTTGATGATGGAGGAGCCGGGTTGCATCACGCGGCCGCACGCCTGGGCCATCCAGTAGCAGCCGTTGAGGTTGACGTCGATGACCTGGCGGAACTGCTCGGGGGTCTCGCGGGTCGCGGGTACGGCGGTGCCGACGCCGGCGTTGTTGATGAGGATGTCGACCCGGCCGAACTCCGCCATCGCGGCCTCGACCAGCGCCGTGCACGCCTCCGGGGAGGCCACGTCGGTCCCGACCGAGATCGCGCGCCGGCCCGCGGCCTCGACCAGCGCGGCCGTCTCGCCGAGCCGGTCGACGCGGCGGGCGCCGAGGGCGACGTCGGCGCCCGCCTCCGCGAAGCCCTGGGCGAAGGCGACGCCGAGCCCGGAGGAGGCGCCGGTGACGACGGCGACCTTGCCGTCGAGGGAGAAGAGGTCGGTGAGAGTGGTCATGAGGTGATCATGCCGCAGGCGGGTTTCGACCGGCTCGACCGGCGTGCGGTGGGGTCTGCCCGGTCAGGTGAGGGACCAGACCAGCAGGGCGAGCAGGGCCAGGCCGGGGAACAGCGCCTGGACGAGCGCCGCGCGCGCCTTGGAGCGGTCCGAGGTGATCAGCACGGTCGCCGCCGCGACCATCGACGCGAGGCCGAACAGCATCAGCGCCAGGCCGGGGTCCCGCCCGCTGGGCACCAGGGCGATGCCCACGCCCGTGCCGACGGCGAGGAACAGGTTGTAGAAGCCCTGGTTGTAGGCGAGCGACCGCGTGATCACAGCCGTCTCCTCGGTCGTGCCGAAGGTCCGGCGGGTCGCAGGGTCCTCCCAGCGGAGCGACTCCAGCACGAAGATGTAGACGTGCACGAGGGCGGCGAGCCCGGCGAGTACGCAGGCGACGATCAGCATGGGCGTCAGGCTACGCGCGCGTGACCGGGTGGCTGCGACACTGGAGCCATGAGCCAGCAGCAGAACCTCCGGATCCCGACCTCGGCCCTGACCCTCGAGTACCCCATGTCACTCGGGGTCTACGAGCGCTACGAGCAGGCCCAGAAGGCCGTCGACTTCCTCTCCGACCACGAGTTCCCGGTGCAGAACTGCCTGATCGTCGGCACCGACCTCAAGCAGGTCGAGCGCGTCACCGGGCGCCTCACGAACAGCAAGGTCGCTCTGGGCGGACTGGCCTCCGGCGCCTGGATGGGCCTGTTCGTCGGGGTCGTGCTGTCCCTGTTCGGCACCGGCGGCACCATCGCCATCATCGTGTCCACCATGCTCTTCGGCGCCGTCTTCGGCCTGGTGTTCGCCTTCGCCGGCTATCGCGCCACCCGCGGCCAGCGCGACTTCACCTCGGTCTCGCAGGTCGTGGCGACGCGCTACGAGGTGCTGGTCGAGCACAAGTTCGCCGAGCAGGGCCGCACGCTGCTCGCGCAGCTGACCGAGCCGACCGTCTGAGACACACCTCCGCTCCGGAGGACGTGGCCCTAGGGTTCGATCCATGCCCCAGCCCTCGATCACCATCATCGGCGCCGGATTCGGCGGACTCGGCACGGCCATCGAGCTCAAGCGGGCCGGCTACCGCGACGTCACGATCCTCGAGAAGGCGGACGGCGTCGGCGGCGTCTGGCGCGAGAACACCTACCCCAACGCCGCCTGCGACGTGCCGTCGTCGCTGTACTCGTGGTCGTTCTCGCCCAACCCCGACTGGCCGCACCGCTACTCCCGCCAGGACGAGATCCTCGCCTACATCGAGCGCACGGCCGCGGAGCAGGGGGTGCTGGACCAGGTCCGCACCGGCGTCGAGGTGACCGCAGCGACCTACGACGAGACCGAGCACTCGTGGCACCTGACCACCGCGTCGGGTGAGTCCATCGACACCGACGTCCTCGTCACCGCGGTCGGCCAGCTCTCACGCCCCTCCATCCCGCCGATCCCGGGCGTCGAGACCTTCGCCGGGCCTGCGTTCCACTCCGCCGAGTGGGACCACGCGGTGGACCTGGAGGGCAAGCGCATCGCGGTCCTCGGCACCGGCGCGAGCGCGATCCAGTTCGTCCCCGGCATCCAGCCCGAGGCCGCGGCGATCACGGTCTTCCAGCGGTCCGCGCCGTACGTCGCGCCGAAGCCGGACCGCGAGTACACCTCCACCCACGGCACCGTCTTCCGTCGCTTCCCGAGGACCCAGGCCTTCGGTCGCCAGCTCACGTGGGTCGTCACCGAGCAGTTCAACAAGGCCCTGATCAAGGGCACCCCGCTCAAGAAGGCGGTCGAGCTCGGGTGGCGCGCGCAGCTGCGCGCGCAGGTCCGCGACCCCGAGCTGCGCGCCAAGCTGGTCCCGGACTACCCGTTCGGCTGCAAGCGGGTGCTGTTCTCCAACGACTGGTACCCCGCCCTCGCCCAGCCCAACGTGGACGTCGTCACCGAGGCGGTCACCGAGGTGCTTCCCCAGGGCGTGCGCAGCGCCGACGGCACGGTGCACGAGGTCGACGTCATCATCTACGGCACCGGCTTCGCGGCCACCGAGTTCCTCGCCCCGATCCAGGTCACGGGGACCGGCGGGGCCGACCTGCACGCCCGGTGGGAGAAGGGCGCCCACGCCTTCCTGGGACTGTGCGTGCCGGACTTCCCCAACCTGTTCGTCGTCTACGGCCCCAACACCAACCTGGGTGGCAGCTCGATCATCAACATGCTCGAGGCGGCCGCGCGCGCGATCACGACGCTGCTGCGGCACACCGAGAGCCGGAACGCGCAGTCGATCGTCGTCCGCCCCGACGTCGAGCAGCGCTACGACGACGAGATCCAGGGCCGGCTGAGCGACAGCGTCTGGGCCAGCTGCCACAACTGGTACCACCAGGACGGCGGGCGGATCAGCACCAACTGGCCCGGACTGGTCAAGGAGTACCAGCGCCGGTGCGACGAGCTCGACCCGGCCGACTTCGTCACCGCGTAGGTCGACCGTCGGTCGACCCGCCCCCGGTGCTTGAGGAGCGAGCGCCCGCGAGCGTCTCGAAACCCTCACTTTGGCACACAGTCCGAGCCATCGAAACTTTCTCGAGAGATTCGAGAATCCCCTGCGCACAAGGCGAATTCTCGGCCATCAGTGTCAGTGGTCGGTGCTTCAATGGACTCATGACCAGCCACCCGAACACCCCGCCCGGCACCCCCGATGCCGCCGGTGTCGCACGTGAGCTGGCCGAGATTTGGCATCGGATCGCCAACCTCGTGCAGACCATGTGGGCCGCCCGACGCGGCGACGAGCTGATGGACACCGTCGCCGAAGCCGAGTCGCTGAAGTCCGTAGTCGACGCCCTGGTCCTCGACGTGGTCGGTGAGCTTGACGCCACCCACGCGGTCAAACCCGTGGGGTGGGCCTCGACCCAGGACTTCCTCACCGCCGTCACCGGCGGCCACAAGAACACCGGACCCGCGATGGTCCGACTCGCCAAAGCTGGACCGGGAAGAGCGCGCCGCCCACCGGGACCGAGAGATGTGGTTCAAGTTCGACGGCGCCGGTGGGTTCCGGTTCGGTGGCCGTGGGGCAGCCGAGGACGGTGCCCAGATGAAGGCCACCCGCTCGTCACCCCGGCGATCTGGAGAGCCCTCGTCATACGAGACAAGCACTGCCGGTTCCCGAACTGCACCAGACCACCGGTGATGACCCACGCCCACCGCATCGTCCACTGAGCAAACGGCGGCCCGACAAACCTCGACAACCTGATCCTGCTCTGCGGGCACCACCACCGGCCGAGAGCCACCCGACTACTGAAACCTATTCGCACCACTACATGGGCGGCCCACTACATGGGCAGGCCGCGCGATATCAGGCCCGGCCCCTCGGGGTCGACGAAGTTGTCCTTGGTGTGGCCGCAGTCCGCACACCTCATGTAGACCTGCCCGTCCTCGGTGGAGGCCATCCGGTAATGGTGGTGGAGGTGCAGGCGGCAGTGCAGTGGCGGCTTCTTCGCCGGTGGGTGTTCGGTTTCCATGGCGTTCTCCTTGGTGACGGCCTGGCGCAGCGACCAGGCCGTCCATACGACTCCCGCGGCGAAGCACAGCTGCTGGGAGTGGTCCAGCTCGTGAAGCTCGGCGTCGAGCTCTTGGCGATATCGATCGCGAATCCGTCCAGCCGGCAGGACGCCGGTAGAGACGCGCACCGCGAGCCTCGCGGAGCGTCGCGGGGTGCTCACGACGTCCCCGGCAGCGGATGCGGGGCCAGACGCTTGGTCGGCCGCCAGGCCTTGGCGAGGGCGTCGCGGGCTGCGACTGCACCATCGCCGGTGAGGCGGTAGTAGCGGCGGGCGGGCCTGCCGACGACCGCGGGGTCGATGTCCTCCCACCTGGAGGTAACCCAGCCCACCCCCTCGAGGCGGGCCAGGATCGGGTGTACGGTCCCGCTCGCCAGTCCTGCGGTCTCCCCGATCTCGAGCCCGTAGAGCTCCGCCTCGGGATCGGCAAGCAGCGCACGCAGGACGAACTGTGTCGGCTTGGTCATGCGCGGACTGCCCATAGGCGTACTCTACCTAGCCCCTTGGTAGAGTACAAGCGATCGCCGGTTCAGCTGATGCGACTTCAACTCCGCCCAGCCTCACTCGACGTGCACGTGCGGGCGCCGCTCACGGTCGGGTTCCGCACGCCTCAGCACCTCGCGGGTCGTCGGCGCCATCTCGCCCTGGCCGAGAGGAGGAACCGCAGGAAGTTTCGGACCGGGTTCCCCTCCGTCCACTCGAAGTAGACGTGCGGCGTCGCGCCCGTCGTGGACGACGAGCCGCAGATCGTGCGCGCGATCGCGATCAACCTCCGGGCCCGCGGGTACGCCGTCCGTACTGCCGGCACCGGCACCGAGGCCCTCACCGTCGCCGCCGACCAGGGGCCGGAGCTGGTCGTGCTCGACCTCGGGCTGCCGGACATGGAAGGCACGGCGGTCATCACCAGCCTGCGCGGCTGGACCAGCGTGCCGATCCTGGTGCTCTCCGGACGATCGGACAGCAGCGACAAGGTCGAGGCCCTGGACGCGGGGGCGGACGACTACGTGACCAAGCCGTTCGGGATGGACGAGCTGCTGGCTGAGGTCTGGGGTCCTGGCTACGAGACGGCGCAGGGCAGCCTGCGCCTCTACATGGGGCAGCTTCGCCGCAAGCTGGAGCCCGACCCCGGCCGTCCTCGTCACCTGCTGAACGAGCCGGGGATGGGCTACCGCTTCGAGCCGTGACGGCCTCCCTCCGCACGTGCCGGGGAGCTCCTGGCCTACGTGGCCGACAGCCGTGTCCGGGGGCGATCGTCGGGTGGTACCCCTACCCGTTCCTCGACCCGGACGAGGGCGGCTATGCGCAGGTCGGCCTCGTGAGCGTCGGCATCGCGCTGGCCGTCACCCTCTTCGCCAGGGCGGTCACACGCGTCGGGCCGAGACGAGGTCGCCGCGTCGACGCGTGACCGTGTTCACCCGATCGACATGTGCATCCCGGGCGCGCGCGGGTACTGGGGGGATCCACCGAACTCACCGGAGGTGTTCCCATGGAGCTGCCGCGCGAACGCGGGCCCATCAGCAGGCATGTCATCTCGACCCTCACCTCCGACGACGAGGCCCTGCCCGTCGCCCTCGGTCCCGACAGCCTGCTCGACGACGCGGACGCGCAGCTGGCGCTGTGGACGATCTACGAGCTGCACTTCCGCGGCTTCGAGGGCGTCGCCGACGACCGCGAGTGGGACCTCGGCCTGATCGCACTGCGGCGCGAGCTCGAGCGACGCCTCGAGCGGGAGCTGCGTGAGGGGACTCGCGACCTGCTGCGCGACGTACCCGACACCGGCGACATCGGCCAGCAGGTCCTGGACCTCGTCGCTGCCGACGACAGCCCGTCCCCGGCCGCGTTCCTGCACCGGCACGCCTCGCGCGAGCAGATCGTCTGGTTCCTGCGCGAGCGCAGCATCCAGCAGCTCAAGGAGTCCGACCCGCAGTCGTTCGTGCTCCCCCGGCTCGACGGGCCGGCCAAGGTGGCGCTGGCCGAGCTGCAGTACGACGAGTACGGCGGCGGTCGGCCAGAGCGGCTGCACGCGCGCCTGTACGCCGACGCCCTGGAGGCAGCGGGCCTCGACCCGACGTACGGCGCCTACATCGACGACATCTCGGCACTCAGCCTGGCCGGCGCCAACATCATGACCATGTTCGGCCTCAACCGACGGCTGCGCGGCGCGGCGATGGGACACCTCGCGGCCTTCGAGGCGTCGAGCTCGGTCCCGTCGCGCAAGATCGCGGCCGGCATCGAGCGGGTCGGGCTGCCGGACACGGTCGCGGCGTACTTCCACGAGCACGTCGAGGCGGACGCCGTCCACGAGCACGTCGCGTCGAGGGACATCTGCGGTGCGATGGTCGCGGATGACCCCTCGCTCCGCGCGGACGTGCTGTTCGGAGCGGCCTCCTGCCTGCTGATGGACGCGACAGCGGGGGCCGAGCTCCTGCAGGGCTGGACGCCGAGCCTGGAGGAGGCGTCGTGAACGAGGGCGCGATCGAGCGGCAGGTCCCTGGTGGGCCGCTGCTGGTGCGTGGAGCCGACTGCGTCCTCGACGAGGACGGCGTGGAGCACGTCGTGACCCGCCCCGTGGTGGCCGTCTGCACGTGCGGCAAGTCCTCGCGCAAGCCCTGGTGCGACAGCACGCACAAGTCGATCCCGGCGCGATGACGGACCTGCAGCGCGAGACCGTCGACTTCGGCGGCCTCCGGATCGCCTTCGACGAGCGCGTCCTGCGTCCCCGCACGTGGACGGAGAACCAGTCGCGGTGGGCCGCCGACCTGCTCCCCTCCCTGCCCCCGGGCGACGTCCTCGAGCTCTGCTCCGGAGCCGGGCAGATCGGCCTGCTCGCGGTCAGCGGTGGTGGTCGACGACTGGTGTGTGTCGACGTCAACCCCGCCGCGGCGGAGCTGACGCGCTCGAATGCGGAGGCGGCCGGCCTGCAGGACCGGCTGGAGATGCGAGAGGGCCGCATCGACGAGGTGCTCGCCGCCGACGAGACGTTCCCGCTGATCATCGCCGACCCGCCGTGGGTCCCGCGGGCGGAGACGCAGCGGTTCCCCGAGGACCCGCTGCTCGCCATCGACGGCGGTGACGACGGGCTGATCGTGGTGCGCCACTGCGTGACGGCCATCGCCGCGCACCTCGCCATGGGTGGCGTGGCACTGTTGCAGCTGGGTCCCGGCGACCAGGTGGCCGCCGTCACCCGACTCCTGGAGCACACGGGACTCCGACCCACGGAGACCCGGGAGTTCGGAGAGCGCGGCGTGCTGCTGCGCATCGACCACGACCGATCCATCGACGAAAGAGGATGACCCCATGACCGACGAGAACCTCGCAGCACCGTCCGGCACGTTCCAGCTCGGCGGCGACCTGCCCGTCGTACGCCTCGGCTACGGCACGATGCAGCTCCCCGGCGAAGGCGTCTGGGGGCCGCCCAAGGACCACGACGAGGCGCTCCGCGTGCTGCGCCGGGCGGTCGACATCGGCGTGACGTTCTTCGACACCGCCGACTCCTACGGCCCCTACGTCGCCGAGGACCTGCTGCGCGAGGCGCTGCACCCCTACGCCGACGACGTCGTCATCGCCACCAAGGCCGGGCTGACCCGCCAGGGCCCCGGCGTCTGGACCCCGCTCGGCCAACCGGCCTACCTGCGCCAGGAGGTCGAGCTCAGCCTGCGCCGGCTCGGACTGGAGCGGATCGACCTGTTCCAGCTGCACCGCATCGACGAGAACTACCCCGTCGCCGACCAGATCGGTGAGCTCAAGGAGCTGCAGGACGAGGGCAAGATCCGTCACATCGGGCTGTCCGAGGTCGACGTATCGCAGCTCCAGGAGGCCCAGAAGACCGCGGAGATCGTGTCCGTGCAGAACCTCTACAACCTCGCGAAGCGCGACGCCGAGGAGCTCCTCGACCACTGCACGCAGGAGAACATCGGCTTCATCCCGTGGTTCCCGCTGGCGACCGGTGAGCTCTCGAAGGAGGACGGCCCCCTCGCCGAGATCTCGCGCGAGCACGGATCCACCCCCTCGCAGCTCGCGCTGGCCTGGCTGCTGAAGCGCTCCCCCGTCGTGCTCCCCATCCCGGGCACGTCCAGCGTCGACCACCTGGAGTCGAACACCGCTGCCGCGGCCATCGAGCTGACCGACGAGGAGTTCAAGGCGCTCGAGGACGCCGCCTGAGCCAAGGTTGGGCTCGCCGGCCTCGGAGCGGCAACATGCGTCAACGGTCAACGCCGCCCGATATCTGGTCCTGAGCAGCCGTGTCATGCCGACGCCAGATTGACGCAAGCCCGAACGGGACCTGGCCCGCGGCGTAGCCGCAGGTATGACGAACAGGGCGGCTCGCCAAGCCGGCGCCCAGGTCAGGAAGTGGTCGCGTTCTGTGTTGCCAGCCGGGCAGACCGGGGAGCTGTCCGGCAGCAGGATGGAGTCATTGCCGCACCGCCAGGCAGACCACAGCCAGGCAGTGGTCATGAGGACCACCGCCACCACCTCGATCAGCTCGGTTCTCGACGAGTGCCGCCGGCCCGCACCCCCGCCACCGAGCCGGATCCACCGACCGCCTCATGGCGACATCAACAGCCTGTGGGGTGGCGCTCAGGAGGGCCGGTAGAACCGCCAGAAGGGGTGGGGGACGTCGGCCACCGCGACCTTCGTGAAGCCGGCTGCGTGGGCGTAGGCCTCGAACATGGAGGGCCGCATGACCGCACCGGTCTCCGCGGAGTGGGCGTGCGCCCGGCCGGTGGGGAGGCACACCAGCACGCTGCTGGCATAGATCAGCCGGTCGATCTCGCTGCCCGGGGCTGTGAAGGCCTCGTCGACCGCGTTGTCCGCGACCAGGACGAACCCGTCGTCGCGGGCGAGCCGCCGCATGGCGCTCAGCGTCTCCACCGGCTGCGACAGGTCGTGTACGCACTCGAAGGCGGCCACGAGGTCGTAGGCACCCTCGGGCAGCCCCGGCTCGACGGCGTCTCGGACCTCGAAGTGCA
The DNA here is from genome assembly GCA_963731075.1 of uncultured Actinomycetota bacterium. GTDB lineage: Bacteria > Actinomycetota > Actinomycetes > Propionibacteriales > Nocardioidaceae > Marmoricola. The sequence goes on along the minus strand of CAVSUC010000001.1, from coordinate 1,906 downwards.
CCCGGTCGCCGACACCTGCCTCGACCGCGTTGCGCCGGGCATCGGCGATGGAGGCGTCGTCGGCGTCGAAGCCGTCCACGACCACGTCGGGGTAGGCCAGGGCGAAGGCGATCGATGACCAGCCGGTGCCACAGGCCACGTCGGCCACCCGGGACGGACCACCCGAGCGGAGCCGCTGCTCGATGTCGGGCATCGCCGGCAGCCACTCCTGCGCCAGTGACGTGAGGTAGCCGGGCCGGTTGAGCTCCGACTGCATCGTCCGGGCGGCGTCGCCGTACTGCGCCCACGGGACCCCGGAGCCGTCGCGGAAGGAGTCCACCAGCGCTCCCATCACCAGAGTCATGTCGGTCACGTTGCCGAGCGCCCCCAGGTACGCCGGCGAGGTGCGGTCGACCAGGACGGCCACATGGGCCACCGAGAGTGCATAGCGCCGCTCCCCCGCGGCGGCGCTGACGTCATCGACCTCGAGGATGCCGGTCACGGCCTGCTGCTCCAGCCACTCACGGGCATAGCGCTCGTCGACCTCGCACAGCCCGGCCAGTCCGTCCGAGGTGGTCGGCCCCTGCTCGGCCAGCGCGTCGTAGAGCCCGAGGTCCTTGCCGATCCTGATGGTCGCGAGGTCCATCATCGCGACGACCGACCCGAGCAGCCGGAAGGCGAAGCCCTCGACCTGTGCGCCGAGATCCTCGGCCGACAGCGCCTCCTGCAACCCGTGCTCCTCGAGGGCGGTCACAGCGCACCGTCCAGCGGGCGACGGAAGTCGTAGTAGGCCGCGAAGACCAGAGCGATCCCGCCCAGGACGGCGAGCACGCCGGTGCCGTCGAGCCAGGTGCCCCGGCCCTCGGCGATCCCGACCACGTGATCGCTCGCTGCGAAGGCCCAGGCCAGGCCCAGCACGACAGCGATCGCCCGCCGGGTCGCGCGGCCCAGGCGATACCACGCCGCCGTCGTGGCGACCGTGGCCACCACGACGGCGACCAGGATCGCGATCTGGGCCCCGGACATGCCGTCCTGGTCGGGGCTGAGCAGCTCGTGGGCGACGTGGATCACGACCCCCAGGGAGCCGAGGGCAGCGAAGGTCTGGCCGCACACCTTCTGCTCCTGCTCAGTGCGGGTCTGGGTGGTGGTCATGGCGACTCCTCAGCGTCCGGTCGCCCCCGACGGGCGGCTCTGACCAGGAGGCGTCACAGGACGTGTGACGTCGTCACACGGTCCAGTCGACGCCCTGGTCGGGCTCATAGCTGCAGAGCGCACCGGTGCGCACGGCCAGGGACAGGTGCCGGCCCAGAGCCGGATGCACCCGGTCGATCCGGGAGATCGCGTTGCGGATCCGCATCGTCACGCTCTTGCGGGCCCGGTCGACGTCGTCGCCCATCCGGCGGCACCGGCCGCCCAGGCCGGCGGCGGCGCTGAGCTCGGCGACGAGGGCGGCGCGCTCCTCCTGCGCCCGGGCCGCGCGCCCGTCGTCGTGGGTGAGGACGGCTTCGTCGAGGTCGGCGTCGAGCTCCTCGAGCCGTCTCCGGTACGCCGCGCGGGCCTGGTCGTCGAGCAGGTCCACCCCGCGGCTGGCCGGCCCTGCCTGCGGGTCGTCGGCCTGGCGCAGGGCGGAGGCCGGGACCAGCGAGCCGGGGTGGGAGAGCAGGTAGCGCAGGTCGTGCAGACCCTTGGCGTCGGCCAGCCGCACGGTGACCCCTTCGAAGGCCAGCTCCCACAGGGCTCCGTCCCGACGGAACACCCCGCTGCGTCGGGCGTCGGCCCGGCCTGGCGCCTCCGCCTCGGGCGCCCCGGGCGGCGCCGTGCCGAGGAGGAGCGACGGCGCGGCACCTGCCGCCCGGAGCACCTCCTCCGCGTCTCTGCGCAGAGCCCCTGCCCGCTCCGGGTCTGACGTCCGCGAGCGCCGCCGCGA